>JBDRKJ010000012.1:0-73202 GCA_043814035.1 Candidatus Peregrinibacteria bacterium | reverse complement strand
CAGGTGGTTATTTCGTGTCTACGGTTGGCATTAACGAGCAGACGATTAAGAAGTACATCGAGCACCAGGGAAGGGAGGATGCCGGACAAGCGAAGCTTGCCCTGTAATGACACCGCCTGCGTAAGCTGGCGGTAGTTCATTCGCTAAAGAATGTAAGAATCTCTTTCTTTTGTCAGGGGACTTAGGGAACCTTGCCCGTCCGACCGGATGTCATCCGGGCGAGATTCGGTTCCCTCAGCCCCCCGACACCCCCCTCACCCTCCTAACCCAAGCTGGGAGGGCAACCTGCGGGTTTCCCTCCCTCCCATCCCACCCTTCCAGCCGGTTTCGTTTCTGTGTGTTGTGAAGTGATTAAAATTAATTCATCGCGAACCCCGCACTTGCTGCGGGGTGGAGCGATACCATTGAAGGGAAAAGAGAGACCATGAGAGAAAAACCGTAGGTTTGTCTCTCATGAAATCTTATGCCACCATTTGTCTCAGGCTAGCCTTCTTTTGTAGATCCTCAAGGGAAGTGATTTTGCCGATTTCGATCAATTTGAGGAGGGCACTTGCCGTGGTGAGCACATCGGGGAGCGCGCGATGTCGTTGTGCGGGCAGTGCAACGCCTAGCCGCAGGGCGACCACATCGAGGTTATGCCGAAACTCGTGCGGGAAGAGTGATTTACTCAACTTCATTGTGCAGATGCTCTCGGGCAGTTCGATGTATCCCCAGCAACACTCTTTTTCGCGCAGCAAAAAACCCATGTCGAATTCGGCGTTATGGGCAACCAGCAGAGAATTGCCTGCAAAACGCAGGAACTCTGGGAGCACTGCGTCAATCGTGGGAGCGGTCAACACTTCTTCATCGCTGATGTGGTGGATTTTCTTTGCCTCCCATGGGATGGGTCGTTCGGGGTTCACGAGTTGTGAAAATGTGTGTTCCTCAAGGATTTTTCCATCCTCTACGCGTACTCCGGCAATCTCGAGAATTCTATGTCCCTGACGTGGATCTAAGCCGGTGGTCTCCACGTCGAAAACAGTGAATGCAGGAAGCATGGGTCGTGACTATAGGGGGAATGATTCGTTGCTACCAGATGAGTTCACTTGACGTTGGCTTTCTCAATTCCTCTGACAGTTCCATACTGGTGCCGTGTACGATACTTTGTCCGCACAGCGTATTCTGCAGGAGCTTAAGAGGCTCTATCGTCCACCGAAATCTTTTCTTAAATGGTGCACGCCTCTCGATCTCCTTATTGCGACTATTCTCTCTGCGCGTTGCACGGATGCACAGGTGAATCGCACTACGCCAGTGCTCTTTGCCCGCTGCCGTACTCCGAACGATTACCTCAGTCTTTCGCGTCGGGAGCTCGAACGTCTCGTCCATTCTTGTGGAACATTCCGTGCGAAAGCCCGATACATTCAGGAGCTCTGTCGCATACTTCTTAAAAAATATCACGGGAGAGTGCCCTGGACGATGGAAGAGCTTATTTGTCTTCCGGGCGTCGGCCGAAAAACTGCTGCAATCGTGCTCCATGGGGCATTTGGAAAGAACGAAGGCATTGCTGTCGACACGCATGTTTTTAGAGTGGCCCGCCGATTTGGTCTTTCGCGGGGCAGAACGCCAGAGCGCGTGGAGCGCGACCTCATGAAACTTTTTCCGCGCAAGGAGTGGGGGAGGATCAATGCGCTCTTTATCAGTCATGGTAGAGCGGTGTGTACAGGTCAGAGGCGGAAGTGTGAGAAGTGCATGTTCAGGCGGATGTGCCCGTCGTCGCTTGTGACGGAGAAGAAGGATTTGGCGAAGTAAGCTTCTTCTTTCTCTGTCTGCCCGACAGAGAAAGAAGCAAAGAGAGCGCACCGCGCGCCAATCCCCACTCCGCCCGGCCCTATGCCTCCTCGTCAGCTCCTACAAGGATTCGGAGCTGGACTCGTCGGCTCGCACCGCTCTTGTGCGGTGTAGGGCCTTCCCCTTCACCCCCGGTGGCGCGCGGAGCATCCAACGAAGACTGTTTGCTGTTTTTCTGTATGTGTTTTGTTTGTTGTTCTGTTGTTTTTTTCTACAACATCAATATTCTCTCTCCATGGCGGCCGATCTACTGCATGTACTGCGTTCCATTGGGCTTGATGAGAAGGAATCTGCGCTCTATCTGGCGGGGCTTTCGCTGGGGTCAGCTCCCGCTTCTGCCTATGCCAAAGCGACGAAGCTCAATCGCATTACCGCGTACAACGCGCTTGAGGGGCTGGCGCACCGAGGGCTTCTCACAGTGGTTCGCAAAGTGAGAGCCAAATGGTACATTCCGGTGCCGCCGGAGCATTTGGCGATCGAGGCACGCAAGAACGCCGACGCCCTCCAGCGAGTGCTCCCCGAGTTGCGTAGCCTGCAGGGCAAGGATCGACGACGCCCGATTGTTCGCTTCTTTGAGGGCTGGGAAGGAGTGCGGCGCGTGTACGAAGATACGCTCATGGCCAAAAGCGACCTTCTCAACTTTGCAAACTCCGCAGTAGTACGACATTTTTGGCCAAATTACGATGAAGAGTACGTCACTGAGCGTGTACGCCGGAAAATCCGGTTGCGGGGCATTGCTCCTGACGATGAAGCAGGACACAAGGTCCACGGCGAGGATCGCAAACACCTTCGTGAGATTCGCCTCGTTCCCTCCAAGGATTTCGATTTCACCAACGAAATCAATATCTACGATCACAAGGTGGCAATCTGCTCCTTTGGCTCCGTTGATCACGTATTTGGCGTTATTATCGAGAGCGTGGAAGTGGCCGAAACCCAAAAACAGATTTTTGAGATGGCTTGGCGATATGCGGGACGCAGCTAATAGCTTGTAGCGCAGAGTGTATAGCTTGTAGGATAGCTTCCCATGCGTCAGTACTTGGATCTCCTTCGGCACGTACTCGAGAACGGAACCAAAAAGTCCGACCGTACGGGCACAGGCACCATTTCGGTCTTCGGCGCGCAATTACGATTCGATCTTGGGGAGGGATTTCCACTCCTCACCACGAAAAAACTCCACACGCGTTCTATCATCCATGAGCTTCTGTGGTTTTTGCGCGGCGAGACGAATATTCGCTCTCTCAAAGATAACGGGGTCTCCATCTGGGACGAGTGGGCCGATGAGAATGGCGACTTAGGTCCGCTCTACGGCAAGCAGTGGCGCGATTTCAGCGGGGTCGATCAGATCCAGTGGGTAGTGGACGAAATCAAGCGCAATCCCGATTCACGCAGGCTGATCGTTTCGGCGTGGAATCCGCAATTCATCCCTGATGGCCTGGTCGGCCCACAAGAAAATGTCCGACAGGGCAAGATGGCGCTGGCTCCCTGCCACTGTCTCTTTCAGTTTTACGTCGTCAACGGCAGGCTCTCGTGTCAGCTGTACCAACGCAGTGCGGATCTCTTTCTCGGTGTGCCGTTCAATATTGCTTCGTACAGCCTACTCACGCACATGGTGGCGCAGGTTACAGGCCTACAGGTGGGAGATTTCGTGCACACGTTCGGCGATCTACATCTCTATAGTAACCATCTCGATCAGGCCCGGGAGCAGCTGACGCGCACCCCACGTGCCTTACCTCAGCTCCAGCTCAAGGCGGATGTACGCTCCATCTTCGGTTTCACGTTCGGTGATTTTCAGATTCTCAATTACGATCCGCAGCCCGCTATCAAAGCTCCCATTGCTGTATAGAATAGCTTTTAGCTTTTAGCTTTTAGCTTTAAGCTGTTTTCTATGATTGTATCTCTCATTGTTGCTGTTTCGAAGAACAACGTGATTGGCAGTGCGGGGCAACTTCCGTGGCATCTCCCGGATGATTTCAAGCGCTTTAAAGAAATCACGAATGGGCATCCTGTCATCATGGGTCGGAAAACTTATGAATCGATTGGCAAGCCACTTCCGAACAGGGAAAATATTGTCATCACAGGACAGCAGGATTATTCAGCAGAAGGATGTACTATCGCACACTCATTATCTGAAGCGTTACTGCGATTCGTAGGATCAGACGCAGAAGTATTCATTATTGGAGGCGGTCAAATCTATAGGCAATATTTTGAACTACCGAGTGAATTTGGGATGCTCCTGAAAACGACTGCCGATAGGATTTATCTCACAAGAATCGATACCTCTCTTGATGGAGATACATTTTTCCCAGATCTTTCTTCGGAGGAGTGGCGAGAAGTGAGCAGAGAAGAACATCCAGCGGATACAAAACATAAGTTTGCCTTCACTTTCTTGGTGTACGAACGTGTGAAGTGAGTTTAGGAGATCTTGAATTTCAGCTGTATGAAGCCATTTTCTGCATACTCACTCACTTTGCCATCCAAACGGTTGGTCTAGATCTTTTTCTCCGTCACGATGAGGATGTATGACGTCTCTGGAACTCGCACAGGCTTTCTACCGTGATGTTGCGCAGCGACAGGAGGGAAAAGTCGATTCCTTCAGGGCCGAGCTTGCCGACCAGGTTCGTCGTGTTCGCGAGGGCATGACGGATACCGTGCATTCGGAGCTCGCCATGGCCTTGGAGCTCGCCACGCCGGAGGATCGTTCCGTTGCTGCCGATAAGATCGACCATGCCGCCGACGATCTTGAACATGCGTTCCAGGGTGCCTCTCTCACACTCAAGAAGCTCGATGGGGATACAGCGGGAGAGGCGCAGCTTGGGGCAGATGTCATTCGCATTGATCCACGCAAGATCACGGACGAAGATGGCGTCGTTGATCGCCAGAAGGCGCGAGATATTCTCGCTCACGAGAAGGAGCACACACAGCAATTGCCTGATGAGGATGCGGATGCCGTCACCTTGGGATCCAAGACATGGCAGGTGGAAGAAGTGCGTGAAATCGCTGCCGTTTCGGTGCAGACGCGCATTGATTTTCTCTCAGAGAAGTATCGCTCGTTTGCTGCGGTGACGATGGATGCACACGATCGTTCGCTCGTGCGTGCTGGAAGATTCCGTCAGCTGGAGGCGGAGAAGAATGGTTTGGCGCTTGCTGCTTAGGCAGCGGGTTGCTGTACGTTCTTCACGCCAACGAGCAGCCGCGTATTCTTTGCGAACGGAAGATGTGCCGTTTTACGGATCAGCCAGCGTGTGATCGTAATGGCTGTGAGCATCGACATAAGCACACCCATACCCAGCGTCACCGAGAATCCTCGTACGATTGAAGTACCAATAATGAAGAGGATGGCGCAGGTGAGCAGGGTAGAGGCGTTACCGTCGCGGATGCTCGGCCAGGCACGCTTGAAGCCAACTTCTACGGCAGTTGTCACGAGCTTACCTTTGCGTAGTTCCTCCTTGATGCGTTCGAAGATGAGCACGTTTGCATCCACTGCCATACCGATCGAGAGGATGATACCAGCCATACCTGCCAACGTGAGTACGATGTGTTGGCTTGAGAAGAGGAAGAGTGGGAGTTTGAGGATGACGACGAAGAGTATGGCGTACATCGACAACGCTACGTTGGCGAGTAACCCTAAGAAACGATAGAGCACGACCATGTAGATCATGAGTAGAAAGACGCCGATGAGGGCAGCCTCGAGCGATGTGCGCAGAGCTTCGCTACCGAGCGTCGCCTCGATTGTATGCTGACCAGCCAGGTAGATGGGCGCCGGAATCGCTCCGGTATTCAGATCTTGGGCGAGTCTCTGGGCCTCTTCAAAATTACTGCTGCCAGTGATGATGGCGGTACCTCCGATAATTTCCTGCTGCACAGTGGGCGCAGAGACGAGATCGCCACCGACGAAGATTGCGATGCGCTTGCCGACATTATTCTTCGTGAGTTCCTGAAAGAGCTTGCCGCCCTCTTCATCGAAAGCGATCTGCACGATCGGCAGGCTCGATGTGTTGTCCAAAGTCACACCAGCAGAACGGAAGTGCTTGCCGGTTAGTGTGGTGTCTTTCCAGCCCGTGGGGAGCAATGAGAAGAAAATGGAGCGCAGAGCGATGGCATCTTCGTACTCCATTACCGCTCCTGCCTGCAGATCAGCCTGTGCGGTATCTGCCTGCATCTTTGCACCACTACCGCTAAAGCGTAGTTCATCGTACGACGCGACATCGAATGAGCGCGAAGCGGCGCGATCTGCACGGATAATGTGATAACCGAACTGCGTTTCAACCGGATCACTGATACCGCCTTGTGGGAGGATAAAAGCTGCCTGCTCAAACGGAGCCACCATTGCTCCACGAACAAATGTCCCCAGATCTCCTCCTGATTTTCCTGTGCCGTCATCGGAGTATTCCTTTGCCAGCACAGCGAAGTCTGCACCATTATCGAGTTGCTGCTTGAGATCCTTTGCGAGGGTGAGTGCCTCTGCTTTGGTGCGCGTGATGTCATCACCCATGGCTGTCGCGTCCTTGAAGGAGATGAGAATGTGGCTCGCGGCCATCTGCTCCTGACCGGGCGTGCGCAGACGCAGGAAGAGGAGAGATGCGGCGTCCTCACCTAGGCTTACGGTTTGCAGATCTCCCGGCGCCATTGACTGCAGGGCACCTATAATGCTGGGTTCCACCTTTGCGTCCAGCGGCGTGTCGGCGTGCGGCGTGTAGGAGAGCTTCTTCTCCTTGGCCAGGATGGCGAAAGCCGTAGGTGCTTCTACCACCACGCGGCCGGTCTGTGTGCGCGGTCCAACGACTTCTGCCAAGAAGATGCCAGGAATTTCTGTATCCGTGGGCTGACCCTGGTCATCCTGCTGTGGCACGGTAATTGATCCTTCACGCTTTATCACCTTTCCAGCTGATAGCGTCCATGTGTCTTCCAGCCCTTTGGGTAGGTCTTTTCTAAAGAACCACTGCCGGTCGGAATAGGCCACGCCGAGGGTGGAGCCGAGGTCCTCACCCACAAGGTCGATCGTGGCGCCACTCACCGTGATGCGACGCATGGAAGCGTCGGCACGATCGCGCACATCCCTCTCAAATTCCTCCGTCGGTTCTGTGAACTCCTCCTTGAATTCCAACTGAATGGTCTTACCCACCGTGGCAATACACTCCTGCGTATCTACGACACCTGGGCATTCCACGAGCAGATGCCGCTCATCGCCGATGTACGAAGGTGTGATCACTGCCTCGCTCACGCCCAGCGCGTTGATGCGTCGCTCCAGAACGGTACGGATAGATTCCACGACGCTCGCCTGCTGCTGCTGCGTGGAATAGAGCTGATTTTCGAGAATGGAGATCTTGTCCGAACCGGCTCCCTGTTCCTTGAGTAGCTCAATTTCGGCGTTTAGACGAGCAACCTGGTCATTCATTTCCTGTTCCGAAATACGGAAATCGAGCTGCGTGCCGCCAATGAGGTCTAAGCCGAAGTGGAAGCTGGGTGCGCGCAAGAATCCCGGAGCCCAGAGTTTCCACCCGTCCGGCAGGGCAATAAAGAGGAGAAAAAGTGCGACAATGCCCGTGACGACGGGCCAGATCATGCGACGGTTGGATTCCATGGTTATAGGGTGAGGATGAGGATTAGGGCTTAAGGGAGAGAGAAGGTAACGTGCGTTCCTACATTCACATCATCTGCGAAGATACCAGCCATATCCGGCACCGGAATACCGGCAATGATAATCTCTGCCTTCGGTTCCTGTGTATCAATCGGCATAGTGGCCATGAGTCTGTCTCGCACGAAGAGGCCTAGGTTTCCGTCTTGATGCTGGCGAAAGACCTCACCGAGCATTGCGTGGCCCTCTTCGGAGAAGACGAGTCGCACGACACCTTTGCCATCCTGATCTGAGTCGCCTTCTGTCCATACAATCTGTTTCTGCGTGATCGCTGTGTTGTTGAACCAACCGACATCCTCAACAAACAGATCACCGGTTCCTGTGCTCACGGTCATCAACTTCAGTGAGTAGGGCATGAGCAGCTCGTCGACGAGAATTGTGCGCGCTTCGTCATTCTCCACATCGAATGAGAGCAGTAGCGAACCGTCTTCCTGGTTGTTCACCATCATCTCTGACGGGGTCGCATCCTCAAAACGGCTCAGACGTCGGCCGATCACTTTCTTGGCCTCTTCGAGCAGAATGGTCCGATGTACGGGATCATCTATATCAAAAGTGAGCACAAGATTAACGGAATTATTGGATTGACTGATCCAAGCGTACGGAGAGCTGCATCCAGTGAGGATGAGTGTGAGCAGTACAAGCGGAAAGAGGCGCTTCATAGCAGAGAGAGTGTAGGGAAGCGGACTCCCTGCCGCAAACACGTCTGGTGTTATTTTCTTTCGAGAATCGTGCCTTCGCGCAACATCTGTTTCGAGAGATCGATGCCCTTGAGCGTACAGTGGTCATCGAGGATGCAATCGGTGAGCACACAGTCTTCGACAGTACAGTGCTCGAACATGATTACGTTGCGCAGTGTCGCATTGCGCACCATGGAGTGATTACCCAGAACAACAGGTCCCTCTGACGTGGTTTTTTCGCACGCAGCGCCGTGGCCCAGTAGCACGCGGTCGCCCACGAGCACGCGTGTCGCCTCAAGGTACGCTTCAAACGAACCGATATCGAACCATGGTTCCGTGAAGGCGCGAAATTCTACAGGAATACCGCGGTGCAGAAATTCCTCGAAGATCCCTCCCACGTTGTCGGGTTTCTTCTGTGCGTACTCCATCACGACGGGTAGATGTGCGGCAGGCAGGATCGACACTCCCGTGCTCACGAGCGAGCTTGAAGGATGCGGAGGTTTCTCTTCGAATGCGGCGACGTGCGTTCCATTTACATCTGGCACGATGGTTCCGAATCCTTGTGCGCGTGCCGGATCACCGATGTCGTAGGCTGCCACTAGCGGGGTGCCGGAGGTGTACTGTTCTAAGAAATGTGCAATCGAGAAGCCACAGTAGTTGTCGCCTGTGAGCAGGAGTACATCATCGGTAATGTGCTGGCGAGCGATCCACTGGGCGACAGCTCCCAGTGCCCCCAGTTTCTCGGTATCTTTACGTGCCTGTTCCACGAGAATCTCTGTGTTTATGTGCTTACTCTGCACCTTCCAGTGATCGAAACTCTCTTGAAATGCAGCATTGATGCTCACGGTCACGGGCAGATCGGCAGGCAGTTGCTCGAGCAGGTGATCGATGAGCGGTTTACCTGCAAGAGGCAGCAGCGGCTTGGCACGTTTTTCAGTTAGCGGCCAGAGCCGCGTAGCAAATCCGCCGGCGAGGAGGAATGCGCGCATGATCTAGAGAAAGAAGGAGTGCCAGGCTGTATGTGAAGGCCGCACGACGGTGACTGGCAGGCCCTCGAGAGATTCTACGTGCTCATCGCGTTCCACGATGCCCAGCACGGAGGGGAGCAGGATGTAGGTCATGCCTTTCTGCCGGCAAGCGCTTAAGAGATTCAAGCTCTGCTCGAGGTTGCTGCATTGAATAAGGTGCGTGACCTTCTTCTGTTGCAACGTCTCTTCGAGCCGATCGAGTTTGCCGAGCACCGGAACACCGTCGACATCTGTTTCCTTTGCTCCCTGCCCATCTAAGATGGCCACTGGCACGAGTGGATTGCGGTGTCGGTTTAGCTCTGTGATGAGGGCCTTCGATTCGCGTGTGAGCCCCACAATGAGTGTGGGAAAACTGGGTGGCGACATTCTCAGTGCGATCCTCCTGAATACATCGAAGACGAGGTGCCATGCCCAGATGCCGCCCGCTGTGAGAAAGAAGGTTTCGAGCAGTAGCAGTCTGCTCACGCCTTGGAATGATGTCTTGTAGCGGAAGTAGAATGCGAGCGTGAACAGCGACACTCCCACAAGAGCGGCGTATGCGATGTACGCGGCATTGCGTAGTGTCCTCTGATTCCTTGTGAGGGCGAATGTCCGTGTGGTACCCAGCACGAGTAGCCAGACTGGTGCCACCAGTAAGGTGGTGGTGAGAAAGGGGAGGAACGGAAAGTTCGTCGAGAGAATCCATCCCACGCGCATGAAGTACGCTAAGACATAGAGACCGACGAACAGAAGGAGGTCTGAGAGGAGCCAGAGTAGAAGAAGGAGGCGTGAGCGAGACATACAAAAGAGAATCATGCGTAGCTTATCGCGAATAGCGTATCGCCGGTAGCTTACTGTCGCGCGACAATCGCGGGGTTTTTCCACGTGTAGGCCAGTTTGGTGACATCCCAGGGGACTGAGCCATCCCATCCTTCACCGGGTGTCGCAACAATGGCCGGATTCACCGGTAGGAATGCCTGTAGCCATTTCAACTTCGAGGCGAGAACGGAGTTTGTCAGGGCGCGCTGGGTGAATGCCTCGTTCTGCAAGAGGTAGTAGATGGCACTCTCGGCTAGATCCTCGAAGGGATCCGATGTGGAGTAGCCACTCACGAAATCTTCCGGTCGCGTCTCGCTTCGCTGATGCGTACTGTCGAACCACGAGATACGATAGAACGAGAGACTAGGGTCGTCGCGGAAGATCGGCTCGTTTCCGTCTTTGAAGATGCTGTCCCCCGCAAGCGGCGAACCAACGAGGCATCCTAAGTCAAACACGTGCCCTAAAGCTTCATGAATGAGTACGGCGCGAAACTCCTTGTCGGGCAGGGTGCCATCAAGAATGATGGTGCTCTTACCGGCCAGCCCTCGGCGTTCCGGCTTGTCGTAGCGAACGTAGAAATTCTTGAGCTGATTCGTGCAACTTGTTGGGAGCAGACGCAATACTTCATCGGCGATGATCTTATGTCGTTCCTGAATATCCGGCTGATCCACTACGGAGAGGAACGTGTGCTGCAATACCTTCGGGGCTGCGGGTGCCTTCTGCACGATGATGGGCACGGGTTCCCATGTGCGTTGCTTTGAGAGGATGCGTGAACCGGGACGCGCCTCGTGCGATTCTTCAGGGAGGGGGAGCAGTGAGACGGTCGGCAATGCTTGCACAACGGCCTCTGGCCTTGCGGCAAAGGGCTCTTGTGCTATACTTGCAATGGTTCCGGTTGGTCCGGACGCGTTGCTAAGCGTGAGAGCGATGCCGATAATGAGAAAGGTTTTTCCTCGCACGTGAGAGCAGTAAAAAGGTGTTATTTATACTACTATTTTGGAGTAATGTCAACAATGTCCGCACAAGAAGATCTTGGGCAAACACCCGGGCAAGAAGGGCTTCAGGAGGGCTCCGTTCCTTCAGGATCCGCTCCCAAAACGGCTTCACTGAAGCCCGGCCAGCGACATACGGTGAGCATCGAAAAGCTCACGCACGGCGGCGCAGGGCTCGCCCATGTCGACAAGATTCCTGTATTCGTGACGGGCGCGCTACCCGGGCAGAAGGTAGAAATCGTGATTACAAAAAATCGTGACAGCTACGCTGAGGCCAAAATCGAGAAAGTACTCAAGCGCTCCAAGGATGAAGTGATGCCCAAGTGTCAGCATTGTCACAGTTGTGGTGGGTGCGTGTGGCAGCAGCTTTCGTACATAAAGCAGATTCAGTACAAAGAGGATATTGTACGCGAGACACTCTCACATCTCACGCCTGCAGATGCTTCTGTACGTGCATCACTCGGTGGCCGCGTGCTCAAGATTATTCCGAGTCCGCAGGTCTTTCACTACCGCAACAAGTTGGAGATGTCGTTCGGTTTCGAATCCATGCACAGTGAGGAAAAGAACGGCCGGCGCCAGTTCATCGACGAAAATCCTTCCGTCGGGTTTCATCTGCCGGGTCAATGGTCCACGATTCTGCCGGTTTCGGAGTGCCACCTGTACGACGAGCAACTACCGACTCTACTCACCGATGTGCAGCGGTTCATGCGCGAGACAAAACTCCCGGTCTACAATCCCAAAACACACCGCGGCATGTTGCGCATTCTGCTACTGCGGCGTGGCATCAACACTGGCGAACAGATGATTGCCTTCCTCGTGAATGCACGTAAGAAAGAGCTCGAGCCGTTGTTTCAGCACTTCATGCGGTTCGGCGGGCGTTCGGGCTTAGCCTCTCTGCTCGTCGTCGAGCATCTGGGTCTTAACGACAAACCCGAAAATCCCAAGATTCACTGTCTCACGGGTAAGCCCACCATTACCGAGAGACTTTTCGACCTCTCGTTCGAGATTTCACCCTTCTCTTTCTTCCAGACCAACACGCTCGGCGCTGAAAAGCTCTATCAGGCTGTGGCAGCGGCGGCAGACTTGAGTCCTCGCGATACGGTGCTGGATGCGTACTGTGGCATGGGCACGATCGGCCAGTACCTCTCGCGATTCTGTGAGAAGGTTGTGGGGATCGAGAGTCATCCCTCGGCCATCGAAGATGCACTCAAGAGTGCCGGCAAGAATCGCATTGGCAACATCAGCTTCTACCGTGGGCGCACCGAACAGGTGCTCAACGAGCAGCTTAAGCCCGGGTCCAAGTACAAATTCAATGTCATTGTTGTGGATCCGCCACGGGCAGGGCTGCACCCCGATGCGCGCGAGGCGGTGATCGCCCACAAGCCCGACAAGATCGTGTACGTCTCATGCAACATGGCGACATTTGCGCGTGACTTAGGCGAGTTCCTCAAGGCAGGTTACGAACTGCGCACAGTACAGCCAGTAGACCTCTTTCCGCACACGGCGCACATCGAGGCGGTGAGCTTGCTGCAGCGCAAATAGTGCCTGCGGATTTTCGTGTACCTTAGTGGCATGCAGAAGATCACCCTGCTCTGCGTCGGCTCACTCAAGACGCCCTGGGTGCGGGAAGGAATTGCGACGTACCGTGACCGTCTCTCGCGTGGCGCCTCGTTTGAACTTTTGGAACTTGCCGCAAGCAAGCGAAAGGATTCGGAGGGGCAGGTGAGAGAGGAGTCTGATGCAGTGCTAAAAATCCTGAGCCGTCGGGAAGGCATTGTCTGGTTGCTCGACGAGCGCGGCGAGGAGTGGACCAGTGGCGAGCTTGCGCAGGAGCTCGGCAAGCTACGGGATCTGGGAACCCCTCTCACGCTCATCATTGGAGGAGCATACGGCGTTTCTAATGTGGTGCGGGATCGCAGTGATTGCCTTGTGTCCCTGTCACGGCTCACGCTGGCACATGAGTTCGTGCGCATCCTTGTTCTCGAGCAGCTCTACCGCGCAAGCGAGATTCAGAGAGGGAGCGGATACCACCACGCGTGATTGATTCATGAAAGACAAACCATACGGTTTTTCTCTCATGAGCTCTCTTTTCCCTTAAGCGGTGTCGCTTCCCTCCGGGGACCTTCGGCCAGCGGTGGGGCCCGGCGGAGCCACCCACCGCTTCGCCGCGCATATTTTATTGCAATGGCTTTCAGCTCTTGCTGTAGCGTGACTTCAGAGGTGCAGGCCGAACATACCACGTCGAATCATCCACTTACCGGTTTCGAGCACGGGAATCACCGTCGCCGCAAGGAGCAGGATAATCATCCAGTCGCGCCCTGTGACGGCGAACGTGCCGAAGGGATGTTGTAGTACGGGCCAGTACACAATGGCGATGAGCAGCAGGATTTCCCAGAAGATGGAAATATTAAGCCAACGATTACTGAAGAGCCCACGCAGCACGGAGTCGTGATCAGAGCGGAAGTTGTACGCTTTGAAAAACTGAATGAGCACGAGCGAGAGGAATGTCATGGTCATTGCCTCTGCAAGCGGTCGGCCCGACGCGGAGGCCCACACGAAGAGGCCGAGGTTAGCGCAGGCGGACCAGAATCCTCCGAGCAGCATGAGAAACACTACGGAGCGACTGAAAATCCTGCCCTTGGAGTCGCGCGGCGGGCGACGCATGAGGTCGCGCTCTGCAGGATCCACTGCCAGTGCGAGTGCGGGCAGGCCGTCGGTTGCCAGGTTCACGTACAGAATCTGCACGGCGCTCAAGGGCAAGGGTATACCGAGCAGGGTCGCGCCAACCATGAGCAAGAGCTCCCCGATGTTCGAAGAGAGCAGGTACATGAGATACTTCTTGATGTTGCCGAAGATGGCACGCCCCTCCTCTACCGCTGCCACGATCGAGGCGAAGTTATCATCTGTGAGGGTCATGTCTGCGGCCTCGCGGCTCACGTCGGTGCCCGAGATACCCATGGCCACACCCACATCCGCTTTCTTGAGCGCTGGTGCGTCATTTACACCGTCACCCGTCATGGCCACGATACGGCCCTGCTTCTGCAGAGCGGTGACGACTCGCAACTTGTGGGCCGGTGAAACGCGGGCGAAGACGTCGATACTCCCGATGCTGGATTCCAGTTCCACATCGTTCATGGCGTCGAGACCTTGGCCCGTGACCACGCGGTTGTTGTGCAGAAGTCCGAGCTCCTTTGCTACGGCTTGTGCGGTGATGGGGTGATCACCTGTGATCATTATCACACGAATGCCGGCCTCCTCGCAGCGATGCACAGCTGCTTGCGCCTCTTCGCGCGGAGGATCAATCATGCCGATGAGCCCAAGAAAGATCATGCCCTCTCCTGTGTCGGTAATGTCGTCGGTTTCTTTGGTGGCGATTGCCAGCAGACGCAGTGCATCATTGGCCATCGAACGGGCAGCCGTAAGAACTCTGTCTTTCACATCAGGAGTGAAGGGGATTATTCCTTCGGGCATGCGGATGAATCCGCACGATTCCACAATCACTTCGGGAGCACCTTTTGCGTGTGCAGTGAGACCTTGTGGTGTCTCAAGTAGAGTCACCATCCGTTTGGATTCCGATGTGAAGGGAATCTCGGCTTTGCGGGGAGCGAGTTCATCCTCCTGATCTTTGTGCACGCCGGCTTTGGTCGCGACCACGACGAGTGATCCCTCGGTGGGATCGCCTTTGATACCCCACGTGCCTCCCTCTCCGCGCACGAGCCGCGTATCCGAAGCGAGCACGGCGGCACGCAGCATGTCGCGGAGTGCCTCAGGCGGATCGATGCGCTGTTTGTCCTTTTGGAATTCCCCTTTGGGTTCATAGCCGCTCCCGGTGACGTCGTACGTTTCATCCCACATCCAGATGCGGCGCACGGTCATCTCGTCTCGAGTGAGCGTGCCGGTTTTGTCGGAGCAGATCACAGACGTGCTCCCCAATGTCTCGACGGCTGGCAGGTGGCGGATGAGTGCGTTGCGCTTGACCATGCGCTGCACGCCGATGGCCAGCGAGATCGTCACGACGGCGGGCAGTGCTTCCGGCACCACGGCTACAGCCAGCGCCACACCGAAGATCACCATGTCGAGAATCGGCTGGCCGCGCACAATACCGGCCCCGACGATGAAAACGACGATGACCGAGGCCCACTGAGCGAGGCGCTTGCCTACCACGTCCAAGTTTCGCTGCAGCGGCGTGGAGCTCTCTTTCACTGTTTGGAGTAGTTGAGCGATCTTGCCGAATTCGGTCTGCATGCCGGTAGCCGTGACCACCATCGTGCCGCGGCCGTAAGTAATGGCCGTACCGGCGAAGAGCATATTGTGCCGGTCACCGATGGGTGGATTTTCGCTGAGCATGGGCTCGATCGCCTTCGCCACGGGAATGGATTCACCGGTGAGAGGTGCTTCTTCGGCGTGCAGATTGATCGATTTCATCACGCGTCCGTCTGCGGGTACCCGATTGCCCGCTACCAGAAAAATTACGTCACCTGGCACGATTTCGCGCGCGGGAATGTCTTTCTCTTCGCCGCCTCGCAGCACGGTGGCGAGAGGCGCGGCCATCTTGCGCAGAGCTTCTATAGCACGCTCCGCACGAAATTCCTGAACGAATCCGAGCAGCACAGCGAAGACGACAATAACACCGATGGTGATAGCTTCGATTTGATGTCCCAGTGCTGCCGAGAGGGCGATGGCAATGATCAGGATCACGATGAGCACGTTCTTTACTTGCTCGAAGAGAATCTTCCACGGCGAAATTCCATCTACTTTCTTGAGCTCATTGACTCCGTATTCTTTGAGCCTGCGTTCTGCCTCTGCCTCACTGAGTCCGCTCTGCGCGGGCGTGTGCAGCGCATCCACCGTTTCTTCCACCGTCATGGTGTGCCATATACTCTTTGCAAAGGGGTCCGGCGTGTGGAGGGGTTGCGCGGATGTGCTGCTCATGCGCTCTATTCTCGCGAAAGTTTGAAGTCTGGCAAGGCAAAGCAGATTCCGCACGGGTCGTTCTCCTCAGGCCGCAAGATACCCGCCATCCACAAAGAGCGTAGCTCCAGTCACGTAACTTGCCTCTTCCGAGGCCAAGAACACTACCGCTGCGGCGATCTCTTCGGGTGTTCCCATCCTCTTCATCGGCACGCGGTCGGTGATGGCTTTCATGGAGGCAGGGTCGTCCTTGATCATGGCGACCATGGGTGTGTCGATCGCTCCCGGACCGATGGCGTTGACGGTGATGCCGAGCGTTGCCCATTCGAGGGCCATGGTCTCGGTCATGCCGATCACACCCCCTTTTGTAGCGCTATAGTGTGCGGCGCCTATGAAGCCCGCACCCACTTGCCCGCAGGCGATGGAGGCGATGTTGATGATGCGGCCGTACTTCTGTTTGGCCATCTCTTTTGCGGCGCGCTGTGCGCAGAGAAAGTATCCCTTCAGGTTCACGTCGATCGTCTGTTGCCACTCTTCCTCGGTCATCTCCAGAGCTGGCTTGGGGCGGAAGATGCCCGCATTGTTCACGAGGATGTCGATTCTCTTGAATTGTTTGATGACGGCATCAAACACCGCATCAATCTGCTTCTTCTCTGTCACATTCAGTGCGAACGCCGCCGCCTTTCCGCCGGCTTTTTCGATTTCCTTCACTACAGATTCACATGTTTTAAGATCGATGTCGGTCACGATCACTGTCGCGCCCTGCGTTGCCAGTGCAAGGGCATCGGCGCGTCCCATCCCGCGCTGTGCGCCGGTAACGAGGGCGACTTTTCCGGTGAGGTCGAACATAAGAGAGGGAGAAGAAACACTGTGAGTATAGGCTTGATGTCCCGAGTGCCAAAGGGCGCAAGTTTGACGCGAGATGGAACGGATCGACGAACACGCCTACAATCCCCACAATGTCCCTTCTGCGTCCTGACTCGGTTGCGGTGATCGGTGCCTCTAGTGATGAGCACAAAGTCGGACATTTGATTTTGCGTAACCTTCTCACGCAGGGCTACAAGGGGAATGTCTATGCCGTGAATCCAAAAGGCGGAACGATTCTCGATCATGAGGTCTATGTTTCGGTGAGCGCGATTCCAGGTGATGTTGATGTGGCCGTGATCGCCACTCCTGCGGCAACCGTTCCGGCAATCGCGGAGGAATGCGGTAAGAAAGGGGTCAAAACCCTCGTCATCATCAGTTCCGGATTTCGCGAAGTGGGAGTCGATGGTCGTGCGATCGAAGAGGAGCTCAAGCGCATTATGAAGCGACATCGTATGTACCTTGTGGGGCCCAATTCGCTCGGGTTCATACGTCCGGGTATCGGGCTCAATGCTTCCTTTGCCAATCGGCTGCCGCCCGCAGGAGGCGTGGCACTCATCAGCCAGTCGGGCGCATTGGGTGATGCCTTTATCGACCGTGCCGATACCATTGGCCTTGGTTTTTCACTCTTCCTCAGTCTTGGTAATAAGGTGACGATGGACGAGTGTGACCTGCTCGAGATCTGCGAGAAGGATACAGAGACGACGGTGATCGGGCTCTATCTTGAGGGTATCGTGGATGGACGACGTTTCCTTGCTCTCACTGAGCGAATCGGGCGCACGAAGTCTATCGTGCTGCTCAAGGGCGGTATCACGGACAAAGGTCGTCAGGCGGCGTCATCCCATACCGGGGCACTGGCAGGGTCCGATGCGGCAGTCGAAGCCATCTGCGAACAGGCGGGAATTCTGCGTGCACGATCCACGCGCCAGTTCCTCGATTTACTCCGCACGCTCTCGCAGCAACCACCTCTTCTCTCTGATCGCATTGCCATCGTCACGAATGCCGGTGGGCCGGGTGTTCTTGCTGCCGATGCGGCGGAGCGTGAGGGGATCATGCTTCCATCACTCTCCTCTAAAAATGAATCAGCTCTGCATGCCGCACTCCCTCCGTCTTCGAGTGCCAAGAATCCCATCGACGTATTGGGTGATGCGCTGGCCGATCGCTACGAATGCGCACTGAATGCGGTGGCACAGGATCCGAACATCGATGGCGCGCTTATCATCGTCACGCCGCAGATCATGACGCCAGCCAAAGAGATCGCCGAGACCGTCGTTGCCATTAAGGAGCGACATCCGCTCTTCCCCATTCTCGGCTGTTTTATGGGTGGCGAGAGTATCCGCGAGGCTGTATCTGTGCTCCACATGCATGACATTCCCAATTTCTCGTGCCCGGAATCCGCCATGCACATCTTCTCTTCACTGAGGAGAGCTAAAACGACAGCGGTCAAGCGTCGCGCCATTCCCGTGAATGCCAAACGTGCAGCCAAGGCCAAGCGCATTTTGCATGCTGGTGGAAAGGGGCTTCTCAATCCAGAGCACACGCGTTCCCTTCTCACGCTCTACAAGATCCCGTTGCCGCAGGGTCAGGTGGCCAAGACCGCGGATGCTGCCGTCAAAATCGCGCATGCCATCGGTTACCCCGTGGTGGCGAAAGTCAGCTCCAAAGAAATCCTGCACAAGATGGATGTGGGTGGCGTGGCTGTGCACCTCACAAATGATGCACAGGTGCGCGCGGCATTCACTCGAATCTCAAAGAGTGTGAAATCCAAAGCACCCAAGGCGCGTGTGGCCGGTGTGCTCATTCAGCAGAGTCTGCCGCCGGGCAGCGAATTTATCGTGGGCGCGCTCAAAGATGAGACTGCCGGACATCTGGTGATGGCTGGGCTTGGGGGGATCTACACTGAGCTCTTCAAAGACACCGCCTTTCGTGTGTCGCCCGTTTCTACCGATCAGGCCTACTTCATGCTCACACAACTCAAGAGTTGGAAGCTTCTCTTAGGGCTGCGTGGCAAGCCGCAGCTGAACATCGATGCTCTTGCCGAGCTTATTTCCACTGTTTCCCGTCTTGCTGTGGAGTGCCCGCAGATCAGTGCGATTGATCTGAATCCCGTGTTGGTCACAGAGAACGATCTTACAATCCTTGATGCCAAAGTGGTGGTCTGAAAGGAGAAGACACAACAGCCTACTGAACATGCCTGATTGATATAGGGACTTCTAAGTAGATCGGATACACTTGCCGGAGTGGAAGGTTCCCATTCCCGGTGGCGGAGAGTCGGCGATCTCGTGACGTCGCGCGTAGCTGCGTACATCTTTTTCACTCTCATTCTTGTCGGCGGCTTCTTCATTGCGAAGGACTACGGTATCTCATGGGATGAGAAGGCGATGTTTGTTCTTGGCGAAGAAGCATACGAGTATGTCTTCAAGGGCGAGTCATATCCGACGGAATTCGGCATCCGTTACCACGGAGCTTGGTTTGAAATCGTGCAGACCGTTGTGCAGGAGGTGATGGAGCTGCGCTTCGCCCGAGCCATCTTCATCATGCGCCACATGCTGAATTTCGTGATGTTCTGGATCGGGCTCATGGCGATTTACGCGATCGCCCTACGCACATTCAAGAGTAGAACGTGGGCGCTCGTCGCGATGATTCTGCTCCTCTTAAGCCCGCGCCAGTTCGGGCATGCATTCTTCAACGGCAGAGACATCCCCGCTATGACGTTCTTTGCGGTGAGCATGTACACGCTTCTTCTCTTCCTCGATACGCCAGACTTCAAACATGCCGTGTTTCATGGCATCGCGTGCGGGCTTGTGATTTCGCTTCGTGTCGGTCTTCTCTTCCTTCCTCTGTATACGGTCCTGTTCCTATGCCTACAGATGGTTGCCAATGTCGCGAAGGGAGAGCGCGTGACATGGAAACGCTCCGCAACTTTGTTCACGGCCTACTTCATTGCGCTTAGTCTCGCTACCGTAGCCTTCTGGCCGCTCCTGTGGGCGCACCCGGTTCAGCATCTTCTCGATGCACTGCAGAACATGCTCTGGGAACAGCAGGCTCCCGGCGGGTTTTATTTCGGCGAAATCACAAGCGCTCTGCCATGGCATTGGGTTCCGGTTCACGTTTTTATCTCCACGCCGCTTCTTTATACAGTTCTTGCGGTTCTCGGATGTGTGTTCTTTATTGCTTCCATGATCAGACGGCCAGTCTCGGCGCTTTTAGAACATCGCAATCTGCTTTTGTTCCTGTTGTGGCTTTTCCTGCCGATTTTCATGGTCATTTTTCTAGGAGCATCGCTCTTCGACGAGTGGAGACACATCTACTTCATCTATCCTGCCTTCCTTCTGCTAGCCGTTTACGCACTTCGCATGCTCTGGATGTTCTCTACGCGTTTCGCGCTTCGGGGTGGCCTCGTCCTCCTCTGCGTCATGAGTTTCCTCGGCTCCGCGATGTGGATGGTGCGCAATCATCCGCTGCAGTACGCGTACTTCTCTCTTCCATCCAACTGGATCGAAGGGCGGTTTGAGCTGGATTACTGGGGCCTTTCATTCCGGCGGGGATTCGAATGGATTCTGGAAAACGATTCGAGTGATCTGATCTCGGTTGCCGTGACCAGCAGTCCAGGCTGGGAGAATCTTAATATCCTTACACAGGATCAGCGTCGCAGGCTCGTCGTGCGTAAGCAGTTCGACACCAAATACATCCTCGATAATTTTCGATGGCAGCACTATCAGCGTAGCTTTCCTGAAGAAACCAAAGTGCATGCCATTACGGTATCAGGCATGGAAGTATTGGGTATCTATCGTCATCCGCGATGGCAACCTGAGTGGGAAAATGATGCTGAGCGTATGGAGGATTATGAGGTGCAGCTTCACTTTGATCCGCAGAGCGAAGGATTCTTCGAAGAATGAATGTGATTATTGTGATAGGAGTTTATATCCTGTGCTCGTTGTTGGCAGAGCAATCCTTTTCTTCACGCCAAGATGATTGAGTGCGTGATAACAAAAGAGAGCACCGAAGTGCTCTCAGTTGAAATGCTGGATTACAGCTTTACGCGGCGACCACTCTGACCGCCTTCGGGCCTTTCTGGCCTTGCTCAACATCAAACTGCACGGCCTGACCTTCTTGCATACTGTCGAACTGTCCGTTGCACTCAGTGTTGTGGAAGAACAAGTCATCTGAACCTTCCATCGAAATAAAACCAAATCCTTTGTCTGTCTTCTTCTTGATCGTACCTGTAGCCATGAAACGGGGAGAAAAAATATAGAGAGGAGGACTCAGAGATATCTTCTGTGCCATCCAGAAGGCACCTTACGCCCCTTCAGGGGCAATAGCCATGAGAAACTTGATGAAAGCGGGAACGAGGAGAACCGCACCGGTAGCCTTTTTATTATGGGTATTGGTAGCCTCACGGGGAATCGAACCCCGATTTCAAGGATGAGAACCTTGTGTCCTAACCGTTAGACGATGAGGCCAGCACGCGCAGTGTACTGATCCGACGAAGGCGCTGCAAAGCGGTTGATGCGGTTTTGGCGTAAAAGAGATAGAATGTCGACATGCGCATCTTCGCTCTCGAGACCGATACTCAGAAACTCAAGAAGCAGTTCCTCTCAGAGGGGGAACAAGAAATACTCATGACGTACTACCACGGTCTTTCGTTTTTCTTCGCAAGTCTGCGTGAGATGATCATTACTATTGTGATGGTGCTGGTTGGTGGAGGCACGATATGGTGGGGCGCTCCTCCGTGGTGGACTGTCGGCATTCTCTTTCTGCTCTGGTTCGTGTTCGTATTCTTCAATTTGCTCAAGGCATACATCGACTGGGCGTACGATTTTATTCTCGTCACCACCGACAAGATCATTTTCGTCGATCAGACTTCCATCTTCCGGCAAGAGATCAAACCACTCAATCTCGAGAACGTAGGCGGGGTGAGTGTGCAAACACAGTACTGGAGCATTTTTCCATTCGGCATCGTGAGCGTGCACCTCAAAGAGGGACTGGGTGGCGATCGCATCGTCAAGAGTTACGTGCCGCGCGCGCAGGAGGTGGCAGCCAAGATCAGCGAGGTCGTCACGCGCTACCAGCGGTACGATCATCAGCCGGAGAATGCGCCGGGTGCCGCTTAAGGCTGTTCTCGCAACGTTGTGAGCTGCGATCGTGAAAGGATCTTGAGGAGCTCTTTATCGCTCGCTGCCTGAATAGCTTCGAGCGAGCCGAATTTCTTCAGTAGCTTCACGCGTGTCTGCGGACCAATACCGGGGAGAGAGTCTAAGACCGAGAAGACCGCACGTTTCTTGGCTCGCGTTTCGCGGTGGGCATTGGCGAAGCGGTGGGCTTCGTCCCGCAGGCGCATGAGCAGGAATCGTGCCGGCGCATCTTTGGCAAACGTGATGGGGTTGGGGTGCCTTGGTGCGAATACCTCCTCTTCCCGTTTGGCGAGGCTGATCACAGGAATAGAGAGCGCGAGTTCCTTGAGGACTTCCAATGCAGCGTTGAGTTGCCCTTTGCCGCCGTCGATGAGAAGGAGGTCGGGATACGCGGTCAACGAGACATCATCCTTTTTGTGTTCTGCGAAGATGTAGACCATGACGATACCTGTCGGTACTCCTTTCTTCCGCGCTGCCCGTTCATGTTTTTTGACGATGATTTGCGGCGGGTTATTCGCTGGCCGGAATCCGATGGTTCCGTAGTATTCCACGAGAGAAGTTTTTGCTGTGATGAATATCTTCTTTGTTTTCTTCTGCATGGAGAGAATTTTTCTTATGAGAAACTGCCCCAGTTTCTGCCCGCGAAAATCATCATGAATCCAGAGACTCTTGAGCTCTTTATGCCCTCCTGTATGTTCCACGATGCGGCAGAATCCGACGATTGATTTTCCTTGGCGGGCCACTAGGTACTTGGCAAAGTCGATGTCTTCATCGTTGATTTCCTGATAGTGCTCTTTATGAAGGCTCATGATGTGCTTGTGCTCATCTTTTCGCACTTTGCCGAACGTGACGCCTTCCGTTTTCCATCCCTTTTGTTCCTGTCGTAAGTCCGTTGTCAGGTGGCGGAGCCTGCGTCCCAGTACTTCTTTTAGTGCCCGATAGTCGTCGATCTCCCCTTCGCGCACCGTGCGGAGGGTGAACGATCGGTACTGGTCGTTTTTTGGCTTACCATCAACGAAAACCGACATGCTCCCCACTGTTTCGGTGCCGCTTAAATGCGAAATATCATAGCTTTCGATGCGCTTGGGAGCCGTCGGCAGGTCGAGGGTGACTTTCAATTCCTTCAGCGCATCCTCCACATTGCGCGCGGCGGCTTCCCACTTGGTTTCGAAGTGCTGCACCTTCTCGTGTGCGTTCTCTTCGGCGAGTGCGAGGAGCTTGCCTCCCTTGCCGCGTTCCGGCACACGGATGACAACTTTCGATCCGCCCGTTCGACTCCTCATCCCGCTCTGCGGGACTTGTCGCTCAGGGCGCCCTGAACGTAGTTGAAGGGCGCGACGTTTCGTGAGCCACTGTGCAAGGAGCTTTGAGTCGGAGACATCAGTTGGTAGCAGTAGGAGTGGTGGCACATCGGGGGCGTCCGCGTAGTACTGGGGTAAAAACTGCGTGAGTGCTTCGGTGTCACTCTCTGCATGACCGAGCAGTGTGAACGATGATTCGTCGATGACTTTTCCACTTCGCTCTTTGAGCAGCACCACGTGCACGCGGCTTCCTTCCACTGCGATGCCGAAGATATCGGCATCCTCTCCTGTGGTGTCAGAGACGATCTGTTTTTCGGAAAGTCGCTCAATTGTCTGCAACGCGTTACGCAGTTTGGCGGCCTGCTCGAACTTACGGTCGCGCGCGGCGACTTTCATTTGTTCTCTGAGGAGGGCGAGAGCATCGTCGGTTTTGCCCTTGAGAAAGTCGATCACGCCTTCTGTTGCCATGTGTTGGTACTCCTTTGATGTCACGCATCCAATGCAGGGTGCACAACATTGCTTGATGTGATAATCCAGACACGGTGTGGGGCGGTCGCGGTGCGTGACGGTGACGGAAAGCCCCTCTCCCTCGCTCCCTCCCCCGCGGGGGGAGGGAAGTTTGCCCATCGCGGGTTCAATGCACATCTTGCATGTGCGGTAGGGGAACACACGTCGCAGCAATGTAAGCGTTTCGCGAACAGAGAATGCACTCACGTACGGGCCAAAGTACTTGGCCTTATCTTCAGATGGCTTGCGTACGAGATCAATGCGAGGAAAGGTATCCTGCAAACTGATGCGCACGTACACGTAGTTCTTGTCATCCTTCATAAGCACGTTGTATTTGGGCTTCTTTTGCTTGATGAGGTTGGTTTCAAGAATGAGCGCCTCAAGCTCCGAGCTCGTTACCGTCACCGAAACATCGACAGCCTTTGCAATAAGCGACTGTTTCCACGGTCCCAGTACGGCATCCTTGTTCAAATAGCTCGTCACGCGCTTGCGCAGATTCAGGGCTTTGCCCACATAGAGCACCGTGCCTTTGGCATCGAGCCAGCGGTAGACGCCGGGCTTGGTTGGCAGTTTGGCAACGCGCTTTTTAAGCTCGGCCTCCTTGGGGTTCTTCTTCTTGGGCACGGGACTATCATGCCATGAGATGAGGAAATAGAGGATAGAAAGGAAAGAGAAGAAATAGAGGATTTGTGCTCAAGAGACATGCAAGGAGCATTCCTTTACTTCCTCTGTTTCTTTTATTTCCTTTATTCCATCTCTGTCTTTTTTCTACGTTCCCTTCTCCTTTCGGTCTACGATGTCCTTGATGTTCCCACGGCCCCTCATATCGGCCATTATTGTCACCACGTGGACACCGAAAGATGCGGTGAAGTGTGTGCAGGCACTCCTGCAGCAGACAATTGCGCAGGACATCGAGATCCTCGTCATCGACAATCATTCCGAAGATGACTCCATCGGCACGCTGCGAGCGCGCTTCCCCCTTCGCCAAGGCTTCGGGGGACAGGTCGGTCGACACCCGCAGGTGCGACTGCTCGAGTCCAACCGTAATCGCGGCTACGGAGGGGGCAATAACTATGCAGCGCAGTACGCGCGTGGGGAATATTTGCTCATCATCAATCCCGACAATGAATTGGAACCCGGAGGATTGGAACGCATGGTGCGGATTTTTCAGGAGGATCCCTCCATCGGCATTCTCGCTCCCAAGCTTGCGTTCCCCGATGGGCGCGTTCGTGAGTCTGCACGAGCATTTCCGTCTCTTTTCGATGTCTGTATCAAGCGCACGTTTCTGCAGTACATCTTTCCGGGTCGCCTGCGGCGCTACCTGCAGACGGATGCACCGAATCCTCCGTTACGTGATGTCGATTGGGTGGTGGGCGCATGCCTGTTCTTTCGGCGTGATTTATTCGAGCAACTTGGCGGATTTGATGAACGATTCTTCCTCTTCTTCGAAGATATGGACTTGTGTCGGCGGTGCTGCCTTGCAGGTAAGCGGGTGATGTACACCTCTTCCATTGTGGCGCGCGATCGCAAGCAGCGCTTGAGCGGCGGGGGTTTCTTCTCGCTTCTTCTTCGCAAGACGGGGCGCATCCACATTGCGAGCGCACTCAAGTACTTTTGGAAGTGGCGCAAAATGCCTGTGTAAATACCAAAAAAACCCTTTGCGGACGTTGACCGGTTTCGCTTCCTCCCGTACTCTCGTGCAGCTTTTCTATGGAAATGGTTGCACTCAAAGCAATGGCCCGCAGTGAGCAGTCGCCCAACGATATTCGTCGGGCGAACAGTGTGCCGTGCGTGCTCTACGGTAACGAGGTGCAGAACACCACAATGCAGTGTGGATCCATTGAACTCACCAAGGCGTATATGAAGGCGGGTGCGAACACCCTCGTGGATTTGGATATCGACGGAAAGAAGGTGCCTGTTCTCTTTCATGCACTCCAATTCGAGCCGATCACGGGCCGCATCACCCATGTGGATTTCTACGCAGTGAACCTGAAGAAGGAGATTGAGGCACCGGTGCCGATCCGCTTTACGGGCGAGGCCCTTGCCGCGAAGGAATTTGCCGCAATTATCGTCACCGTGCAGAACCACGTGACTGTGCGCTGTCTGCCAATGAATCTACCACGCGATCTCGAAGTATCGTTGACGAAGCTTGCGCAGGTGCACGATGTTGTGGAGGTTGCAGATCTTGTTGTGCCGTCAGGCGTCACCATCTTGGATGATGCCGATGCCGTTCTCGTCACAGCACAGGAACAGCGCAAGGAGGAAGAGGTTCAACCAGCTCCATCTGCTGCGGCGGGAGAGGGCGTTTCTGCCGAAGGAGAAGAGGCAGCTGTAGAGGGTGCTCCAGCTGCGGAGGGTGCCGTGGCACCTGCCGAAGACAATGCCGCCAAGAAGGAGAAAAAGGGCAAGGGTGAGTAATTTTGCTGTGGAATTGCCGTAGAGAATTCTCCGTTTTCTCGAAGAGGGAAAACGCAGATCATGGTATAGTCTTGCGTCTTTTCTTTTTCTGCGTTTCATGCAGAGGTTCCTCCTCAATAATCGCGCGCAGGTGCGCTCACTGGGTATCGCGGTTGGCATGGTGCTCGCCGTTTGTGTGGTGAGTGCGTTCCTCGTTCGTTTGGTCTTGCCGGGATCATCTGCTTCGACGGGAGGATGGCAGCCTCATCAGCGTCAAACTGGGAGTGCAATCGGTGGTGATGCAACGATTCTCTCGAAGCTTAGGATTCCAAGTGATATTCCGCGCAAGCGCCTACTCGCGGTGATGATAGAGAATCATGAGGGAGCACGGCCGCATCAAGAAGGCATGAATGATGCCCTGATGGTTTGGGAATTCCCCGTTGAGGGATTCATCTCACGATTTGCTGTGACGTTCGATGCCGATAATCTACCCGGCCGCATTGGCCCAGTGCGATCGCTGCGACCGTACTTCATCGATGCGCTGCAGCCACTAGTGTCGACTGTTATTCATGCGGGCGCGAGCCCCGAGGCGTACGGCAAGGCGCGAAACGGTGACATCACGGCGATTGATTTGCTCTCGCACTACGGCAGCGCTGAACGAGACGAAAACATTCCCGAACCGCACAATCTCTTCATTCGACGTTCTGCAATTAACAAACTCCCCGGTGCGTCCATCATAGAAACTCCATGGCCGCCCTATGCGATCGGCGACCCTATCGGTGACCCAGTGGCGCTCACCGTGAAGCTCAATTTCCACAATCCGGATCACGATGTCGTCTACCGTTACTCACGGTTGCGAGATGCGTACGTACGCTCAAGTGGTCCAGTGGAAGACCAGGGCCATCCGCGCAATGTGCTGGTGCTCGAGATGCCCGTTACCGCCATTGGTGAGATGGGCCGCCTGACGATTCCGGTGAGTGGGCACGGACGTGCGCTCCTGTTCACGGGCGGTACGGTGCAGCAGGGCGAGTGGCAGAAGGAGGATCTCCTCGATTCTTTTGTTTTCAAAACAGATGAGGGCTCGGTGTTCCTCTTTGCCCCCGGGCAGACGTGGGTCACGGTGCTCCCCGGTTTTGATCGGGTGAAGTGGCTTGAAGAATGATGATTTCGTGGGAGGGCAACCGGGGATTCATTATTTTACTCGCATTTTCGTCTTGCCCGTTTTCAGCTCTTTGTAACGCTTGAGTTGCGGCTCCAGTTTCTCGATGCAGCGGTCGAGTGCTTCGATCACATCGGGCTTGCGTGATTCTGCGCGCAGCACTTTTTCGGGCAACTCCACAGTGATGGTCACCATGATCTGATCACGCTCCTTCTTCGTTTCCTGTCGTTCCACCTCCACGCGAATGGAGGATGATGAATCCTTTACGCGCTTGCAGTAGGTAGCGATCTTGCCGATTTTGCGCGCAATCGTGGGGAGCTCGCGGCCTGTAAAACTGAAGTTCTTCTCGAAGTGCTGGATGTTCATACGAGGGGGGAGGGATAGGGTGAGGATAAGGGTCGGAAGCTCACTCTAGCGTGCTTTGGCCTGTTGTGAGAAATGGGGTTTTTGTGGTAGAATAGTAGTAAATTCACCAAAACAAACATGAGCTACAAACCCCTCGAAAACACACCTCTTTCTGCGGCGCCTGAGGGCCAAGAGACTCAACCGGCTGCCCCTCAAGAATCTGCCGCCCCTCCTTCTCTCGATGAAGGGAGGATTCGCACGGAGAACAGAGATAATCGCGAAGGTCTTTCTCAGAGTGTCAACGATCCTGAGGCGAAATTGCAGCAGGGCATTGCGGTGATGCAACAGCCGGAGGGAGCAAAGCCGGGCACACCCGAAGAGGATGATTTGGGCACCAACAAGGGTGCCTTCGAGAGAGTGGGCGATGCCATGCAGAAGATGTTCGCGATGGTGCAGAAATTCATGAAGCAGATTCAATCGATGGGGTCTGCAACGCTCCGCGGCATGGCCAGTACGCTCACGATGCTCGGCTTCAAAAAGGCTGCTGAGTGGCTCAACGAGATGGCAGGCGCCGATTACGCGGAACTCGTTTCTGCTCTTAAGAAAGGAAACCTGACACTCTCTGTAATCAACCCAGAGGATGCGAATGCAAAGGCACAGACGGAAATTGCCGAAGGTGCGCAGACAATGTTAGCCGAGCAGTACAAGGTACTCGCGCAGACACGCGGCCCTACATTCACGCGTGAGGTTTACTACAACGAGGTTGTGCGCGAGTGGAAGAAGACCAACGGAACAAAAACACAGATCGTCGCCGAAGATTTTCGAGCCATGGCAGCAGCCGCCAAGGAGCTGCCGGGAACGCTCCCCGGGCAGGTGGCGCAGGCGCCTGAATTTGTGTCTCCTCTCGAATCAGTGACGACCGCAATCAATGTTATGGGTCCGGCTCCGACGAAGGTGCAGGTACTCAATCAGACCGTTGCCCTTCAGGTTCTGCCGAATGGCGAGTGGAACGTCTCCGTTGGTCCGGCGACTGCCCCTCTACGGTATCGTTTGGTGCCCACTGCGATTACGGATCCCAATTCGTTGAGGTGGGAAATGAGAAATGCTCAACTCTCACAGGCTGGATTCCAGTTTGAGGGGAAAGCGACAGGAAGTAACACAGCTCCTATTGAATATTTTTCTCCGAAGGTTGTGGCGATGACTGATGTCCGCGCCTTTTTGGAGGCAGTAGTGCGTAATCCCAATGGTGCGCAGTACACGAGTAGTGAATTCCGCTTCGAGCGCATTCCTGTGTAATTTTTCTTCCACTTTCCATGTCCGAAGATCAAAAAAAACAACCCTCTTCTCCCATAGAATCTGCTCCTGCATCCGCAGAGCGGATTGAGACAGATGATCAGCGCATTGCTCGAGAAGCGCAGGAACGTCTTACAACAGAGCAGCAGGCTCTGGAAGAGCGAACGAAAGCTGCGCGCGAAATCGCAAGGAATGGTCTACCAGAGCAACCTTCACAAACTTCTTCTGCGCCTGTCGAACAGCCGAAGCCCTCCGAGAGCGCTCCCAGCGCACCATCCCCCGAGAAGCCTGAAGGCTGGATGGCGTGGACGGGTGACAAGCTCAAAGACGGGGCCGAGACGGTGCAAGGCTGGCTGAAGGATGGCTGGGGATGGACAAAGGAGTGGGGCGGAAAGGGCTGGGGAAAATTCGTCGAAGGGCTGACGGCCACGATCGCGGCCGTTGGGACCGCATTCTCGTGGTTGCGCGAGAAATCAGCGCAAATGTTCGGTACCCTCGCCGCATCGGTGGATGACTACCTGCCTGACTGGATCAAGAAACCCCTCAATTTCGTCATGGGGGACTACGGCGTGCTCTACAAGAACTTTGCCAAGTTCAAGGTCGAGGTTTTGCCCAATGATCCCAAGCAAGAGCTCTCGCTGAAGCCGTTCATGGAAAAGTTTCAGATGATTGCGGTGACGGGGCAAGCACTCTCGTTCGATGAGTACTGCCGGCTGGTCGCTCTCAAGCTGCGTGAGAACCCTGCAAACCGCAGTGTGATCCCGCTCAAGGTGACGCAACTGCAGCTGGAACAGGCGGCCGATCAGGTTGTTGCGCAGAAGCTGGCGACGCCAGCTGCGCCCACTCCTGCTCCCGGCGCAGCTCCTGCAGCCACACCAACTCCTGCTCCTGGTACGGTTCCGGCTGCTGCTCCTGCCGCTGCCGCGGTCGGTGCAACTGCCGTCGGTGCTCCCGTGGCGAATCCACAGGCAGTTCCTTCAACTTCCACTCCTTCCCCTGAAGCCGTCAATCCATCGGTGCTCACCGGTCCCGCATACGGCACGAGTTTTCTCGAGTCGCCGCAGCAGATCACGTACAAGGGCAATCGTCTCACCGTGTCCGTTCTACCGAGCGGCGAGATTCAGATCGGTGCGTACCGCTACCGCGTTCTGCGTCCCTTGAGTTTCACCGATCGGATATTGCTTTCCAAAACCATCGCGTATGTGAAGTCCTGCAACGAAACCGAAGTTCAGCCTCGGTTCACAAAGGCGGAGTGGAGATCAGAGGGTTTGGTGCTGGGCGCCACCGTACATTTCACTGTAGAGCCGACCATGCCGTGGGCAAAGCAGGGGCAAGGCAACTACTCAGAAGAGAAGCCGCTCAAGATGGATAAGTTGTGCGCGGTGCTCGATGCGCTCGGGAGCGGCAAGTCATCTGTGACAGTAGAAAAATTCAAGTTTGAGAAAATGTCCTGATATTCCTTACATTCTTTCCTATGCACACACCCACACCATTTCTTCCAGAGGGTTCCCAGCCGGAGAGCGTTCCACTTCATACAGGTCTCCCTGAACATGGTGATGTCGAGCAGGGCCGAGCATTGGCTCGCGATCAACTGGCACCTTTTCTCTCCGCTTCAAACGATGCCGCTCAGGAAAGAGAGCGCGAGCAGGAGGAGCAGGAAGCTGCTGCTAAGGCAGCTACTTTGCGTTCGGAAACACCTGTTCCCGTCGCCGCTCCTGATGTTCTGCAAATCTCTGACGTACCTGCCTCGCAGAAAGAAGCCGTTTCACGGGAATCAATCGTAAAAGGCACAGCTGCAGCAGCATTCGGAACGGCCGCTGCCGCGTCGGTGTTGCCCGCGTATGGATCTACCATACTTTCCCCGGTAGCAGCTACGACTGTTGCAGGCTTTATGCCTTCGGCGAGCATGTTGGGGCTCACACTCGGCGTTCCTGCTGCTGGAGGAGCGGCGGGATACTATCTCGGAAAGAAACTTAAGCATCCCGTTGCCGGATCTCTGGCAGGTGCTGCTGCCGGTGCGGCAACAACAATGGCGGTTGTGCCGTACGTTAACCTTTCTACGGTTGCGGGCATGACGGGCGGTGCGCCGTCCGGACTTGCAGCACTTGGAGCGGTTCAAGGTGCGGGAGTTCTCTCGGGCCTTGCAATGAGTGCAGCTCTGCCTCTCGGTGTTGGCGCAGGACTCTATGGTCTTGGGCGTTGGCATCAGCGTGTTCGTGGCAGTGCGCCTGCAGGTCTTCTGGGTACGATGGCGCAAGGCATCATTGCACCGGTTTCGGTGCCGTTGGGGTATATCGCAAAGATGAGGGGCAAGAAAGCGCGTTAATTTCCGATAATTATTTACATCCATTTTCTCATCATGAAATCCAACACACTCGATCGTGATCCGGCGATGCAATCACCTGTCGAACGCGTACAGCGTTGGGTGCACGGATCCTTTGATCGTGTCATCAACCCTGTCGTCGTCGGTGGAATGGGGGCTGTAGGCAGGGGCATCAACACAACGATACGCGGTATCAAAGAATTTGGTCACTCACTCTTTTCCCGTTCATGAGTATGACGAAACTGCCCCGTCCCTATCGGCACGTTGAATCCATCAGTGAGCACCGACTCTTGTGTCGGAATGTGGAGGTGCTTCCAAAACACGTTTTGGAGACATTTCTACAGTCCAATCCGGATGTTGAAAAACTGGAACAAGCGGTGGGCACACTCGATGAGCAGTCTCCTGTGTATCAGGCCATGCTCGAGCGCAGTAAGACGCTCTCGGAGCAACAGTGCAACATCATCAACATGAACTGTCAGCGCCTGAGGGAGCAAGCCAAGGAGAGAGCCGAAACACTGCGCAAGATCAGTCTGCTGCAGAACGGCATCAATGCATCGCGTCAGACCCCCTCAGCTCCCGCTGCGACCACGGAAAAGAACGGGCTTGCAGGAGCGTGGGAGTGGACGAAAGAGAAAACGCAGGCGGGGTGGGAGCACACAAAGGGGTTTGCCAAGGAGCATCCGACTCTGACGATTGCCGTTGGGTCCACACTAGGAGTGGCACTGATCTACAAGCTCTGGAAGTGGTGGAGAGGGGATAAGAAGAAGGAAGGGGAAGCAGAGAAAAAAGAGGGTGAGAAACCAGCCAAAAGAGAGAGTCTCTTCTGGAGAGCGGCGAAATGGATTCCAGGAGTCGGACTCATGGCTCTGGCTGGATGGGGTATCTACGAAGGAGTGCAATGGATGCGCAAAAACTTTGGATCGTGGGATCAGGCGAAAGACTGGATGGCGAGGATGGAGCACAAGATCAAGGCGGGGCTCGGTTTTGAGGGAAAGGGCAAAAAGTACGGCATCAGTGATGAGGAGTACGACAGGGCAGAACAGAGTTACGACACATTAGGTGAAACAGCCGCGCTTCCTGAAATTCGTGCGTTGTTTGGATTTGCAGAGAAAGGAGAAACTCCGCAGTACGCAGAGTTTCTTGCAGATATGCGCCAGAAGTACGAAACAAAGAAGCTGCCAGAAGGCACAGTCACGTATCAACGCATCGATGTTGCCCTTGCGCACTACGAACAGCAGTTGGAGCTGGGTATCCGCTACTTAATCAAGTGGATCGAAGATCACCCTGCTGAAGTAATCGGTGCCGGTCTCATTGCAGCCAAACTTGGAGTGCTTCTTCCTATACTTAAAGGATCGGGTTCGGCTGCGAAGAAGGCTGTGGAGGTCACCACAACTATTGCCAGTTGGGGGTTTAAGCAGCTCTTGCATCATCCTTTCTTCTCACTGTTTGCAATCGGCGGAGGTATTCTGGCCGCCCGGCGTTCCGTGGCTGCCGGCAAGGAATTATTCCTGCCCGAGAATCTGCAGGCCCTCGGTCAGGCATGTGTGCGGAAGGAGCCTGTTGTCCTTGGAGTTTCTGAGGCGATCTCCGGCGTGTTTAATGATCTACGCGATCACGCGGTGAATCTCGCGATGTCGAGCGGCACTTTTGGCCCATGGTTGCAGGATCAGCTCACAGATTTTATTGCGAAACTGGATGAGGCTATCCCTCGAATCATTGGGGGTTCCGATGAGCAGATCATTGAGAATCAGAACCGGTGCGGAATACACAGTCTGCGCTTCTGGCTTCAGGCAGATTTTGATGAGGCCGGCCGGTCGGACGAGAGGAAGAAGGCAGGCGATCCGATAAAACTCAAAAAGGCATTGGAAACATTGGATACCTTTGAGGAAGTTTTTGTTGCCGAACGCGGAAAAGATGTGCCGCAGAGTGATGGACCCGAACGTGCTTTTGAAGCACTGAAACCGCTTCTTCGGGAAGTTGGCATCTCGCTGGATATTTCTGGCGGGATTGTGCGTTGGCAGCATGCACAGGAACCTCAACAACAACTCTGCACCGATCCCCGCATTCGGGATCGCGATGAACTTCTGCGTCTTGCCGAAGAAATGCAGCCGGGTGAGGAGAATGCGCTCAATTACTTCCTCGCTCGTGTGGGTCGGTACGTACGCCGACGCCAGAGAGAAGCGCATGACAAGCTTGGGAATGTATGGGGATCTGAAACTGTTGGAATGGTGTTGGGGAATGCTTTTTTCTTTACGGATCTCATCGATGATGCGGCAACCGTTTGTGTTGTTCCATTCACTTCGGTCGCTGATGTCGTCACAACACTTCCGGGGCTTCATCGTCTTAAGGGCGAGTCCTGGTCGAACGTTGCCGCAGAAAATGCGAGCGGCCTTCTCACAGGGATAGCAGATACCGGGCTACTGTCTTTGCCGTTTGTTGCTTTTTCGCGATTGAAGCGGATTGCTGTTGGAGGTGGCTATGTTTTCAAACTGGGTGGAAAGTGGTCCGTGCTTAAGAATATGACTCCAGGAGTTGCTGAATATTTCTGGATGCGCAATGCTTACCGCGGCGCGCTTGATGTGCGACTCGTGAAGAATTTCATGTCGGAACAAGGTACAGTCAGGGGCTATTTTGCGGGTCGTCGTCTCAACTCTATTTTCGCCAGAGCCGCGGAAGGAGAGAAGATCATGGCCATTCGTCCGGAGTGGGTTGGTATGCTGGAATCCGCAACGACTTTCGATGAGCTCGATACCGTTGCCGCGAAGCTCCACGTGTCCCGTCCGGATCGTGCAGAAAGCATTGCAGCCGTTCGTAAGAGCCTTAAAGATACAATTATCGCAAGGCTGAAGAAAAGTCGGGTGAGGCAACTCTCCCGCAAAAACTTTGGAGTGCGTATGTTTCTCTCTGATCCAATAGGGGATGAGGCTGCTGAGGCAGCGTACAAAGATGCTGCGCGCTTGTGTCGGTCTCGCGCAGGTGCGCCTTCACCACATCCCACAGGACCAAAGACGAGTCCTGCTACCCCGAAAAATCCGGGCGGAAAGGCTCCTACTTCTCCGTCAGGAAACCCAGCGCAGGGTCCACGTAGTGGCAGCACGACTCCTGCAGGAGGCCCCCAGACACAGCCCGCTTCGGCTCGCACTACAGGCACAGGCACGGCGCAGGCTGAACGTATGCCCGGTGCCGGACGCACGCGTTCTGTCGGTCCCGGCACCACCACCCCGGCTCATGAACTCGTTTCACCTGAGGCTGCCGCGCGCTTTGTGGATAAGCACGGAGATGTGGGTGAGGCAATCGAACAGGCCGCGGCCAATGCCAAGCGACTGGATGCCCTCAAGGCTTCCGACAAAGTGCGCAACCTTCTCAAGACCGTTCCACTGAATACCAATCTACAGAAAGCACTCGATGAATCGCCGGAATTTGCTCGGATACTCTTCCGCCATCTGGATTCTGTCGATGATCCTGCCAAACTTTTGCGCACACTTAATGCCTCGGCGGATGTCCCTGAACATGCTGCCCTCCTTGGACGCGTCATGCAGTCTGAGAAGGGATTTGCTCGTGCACTCAAAGTAGTTGATGGAGGTGGTGATCTTGTAAGTGCACTCTCGAAGACTTCCCGTGTTATGCGTGTCCTGAAAGGAGCGGGTCGGGTTGCGCCAGTGGTCATTGATGTGGCTGTGATCTTCGGAACCGTGTGCGAAATGATCGAAACGGCTGAGATTATTGATCAGCAGAAGCAGAAGAATGTTAGTCCGGAGGTGATCAGACTTACCGAGCAACGCTACTACTACCAGGCAGCCCAGCTGGGTGTTTCTGGTGTAGGGTTTATCGCCGGTGGCTGTCTGATCGTGGGTGTCGGTGGTACGGTAGCGCTGCCGCTTGTTCTTGCAACGCTTCCGGTTTCGGCAGTTATCTATGGTGCGTACGAAGGACATAAGTGGAAGGAGGCCCAGGAACGCACGGCGGAAGATTGGCACAAGGAATTCGATATCATCGCGCTTCTCACGGATGTCCGCACGTATAGTTTTGGCGAGCGTACGGGGCACGCATGGGAACTCTCGAATATGTCGCTTTGGACGCTGGCTGTTCCTGGAGCGCATGTCTGGCAGCAGGGATCCGAACTCTACACACTGGTTTCTGGTGGCAGAGAGGAGCAGATTAAAGATCTTTTTCGGCGCATCCAGGAGGTTGATCGAAAGAAGATCAGAGCCGTCGTCGCGCATACCACCACTGTCACTATTCCTGAGGTAGTCACAGGAGATGATGGCCAACCTCGGGATCTCTATCCCACGGAAGTGAAACAGTATCAGCAGGAACTTGATCGGTATGTGGAAGCCAAAGTAGAGTACATCCTCTCGCGCCGTCAGGATGCCGCGCATGCCATCAAATCGTACGGCAATATCACCGATCTCCTCGAGGAATCCGAAGCCGCAGGTCTCCTTGCTAAGGACAGGCCAGTCCTCGAGAAACGCCGTGCAGAATTGCAGCGCTCCACCGATCCGGCTGCCCGCGGGATCGCAGCGCAATTGGGTGAGATTCTCGATGAGACCGATTTGATGAAGCAGGCACAGCTCTATCAGAAGTATCTGCGTCGCAAGCAGACCGATGAGCTCTATGGAGGTTTATCTGTGTATTTGGCGATGCAGAGTCCGCAGCAGCGTAAGGCTCAGTATCACCAGGTCGAGCAGGTGATTGCCTCTACCGTTCTCTCTAACGCAAAGCAGACTTACGTCAATTATTGCATGCGTTCCGCAGAAGATAACATCAAGGGCGGACTCGATGGGGATTCTCCTCGCATCGTGCGCATGTATGCGATGGAACAAGTGAAAACACTGGCTAGAGAAAAGGGCAGTACGCTCACGCGACAGCTTATGTCTGATGCTAAAGCTCCGCGTGATCAGGGCGTATGGGAGTTCCAGGAGGTCCTGCAGGATGCGCAGCGGGAAGTCGAGCGCCTGCTGGCGGATCCTGCATCAACGTGGCAGAGCATGTCGACGGAGGATAAGGAGCGTCTCGGGTACGGGTTTACACCGCGTGATCAGGTGTCAGAGAAATATCGTCCCAAAATTGAGGCGGGAGAAGCCCTGATGCGCAGAATCAATGCGAATGTGAATGGGCATTACTACACGAAGGAGTATGGCACGTGGATCAACAAGTATCTTTATATCACCTTTGATGAGGAGCAGGGGAAATGGCTTGCTGATTTGGGCAGCCTTTCTGATCTGCAAGACCCTGCGGCATTCTGTTGCAATATGTATGGCGGTTCGGGTGCATACAATCGTCTGCTTGAGGATCTCGATGCCATCAATCATGGAAAGGAGCCTTCGCAGTGAGATGATGTAAACTGCCGTCGTGCCCCTCTCGTATTCCCAGCTGCGCCGCTATCGCACGTGTCCCCGTCAGTTCGAATTTTCGCACGTCAAAAAAATTCCGTGGGGCATTTCGGAAGGTGAGAGTTTTGGCGGGAGTGTGCACAACGCGCTCAAGCGATGGGGGGAATTGGAATTAGGGGGTAGGGAGTTGGGCGTAGGGCGTAGAAAGCAAAAAAAAGAAGGGGTGCGGGGGGATCAGCTGGGTTTGTTCGTTGAGCAGGCTGTGCCTCAGGAACCTTCTCTTTCAGAAGAGAAGCTCCTCGAAATCTGGCACGATTGCTTCGTCTTCGATACGTACAAAACACGGTTGGAGGCAGATTTTGCGCGTAAGAGAGGAGAGGAACTTCTGCGCCAATTCTTTGGATGGTGGGTGGCTTCTCCTCAGAACATCATCGCTGTCGAGAAAGGTTTTTCGATAGAAGTGGATGGCACGACGATCACGGGCAGACTTGATCGCATTGAACAGGCTGAGCAGGGCGTGCGGATCGTGGATTTCAAGACGTCGGCCCCTTGTACAGAAGCGGAGGCCGATGCCGATCTACAGCTCTCGCTCTATGCCCTCGCAAGTGAGCAGCTCTTCGATAAACCGTGCACCGAGCTTCTTCTGCTCTTTCTCTCTGATGAAGGTGTAGTGGAGCGGGCCACGATGCGATCAGCTTCTCAGCTCAAAGATGCACGCACACAGATCAAGCTCATTCACGAGCGCATGACAGCGAAGGATTATCGGCCAACACCCAGTGCCTCGGCGTGTAAGTGGTGTCCGTACCGAGGAGTGTGTGATGTAGCTGCTGTTTAGGGATGAGGGATTGGAATATTGGGGATGGGGTACCTGTTGCTCGTTGGCTGGTTGCTCGTTATTTGTTTGCCTTCTGCTCAATCGAGTAACGAGTAACGAGCCAACCAGTCACAAAAATGTATCTCCCGTCCCTTCATCTTGACGCTATACTCTTCGTCATGACCTCTCTCTCGGATCTTCTGCACACGTACCTCTTCCTCATTCCTCTTGTCGTGCTCGTGCTGACAGAGATCGTGAAGTACGTTGTCGATGAGTTCCATGGCACCGGGCAGAGACATCTCTTTCAGCAGGGTGGCATGCCCAGTACGCACTCGGCTTTCGTCACTTCACTCCTCATTGTGGTCGGTCGCAAAACAGGAGCGGACTCCGTGGAGTTCGCAATTGCGGTCGTCTTCGCCTGCGTTGTCTGGTACGACGCCATTGGCGTGCGGGCCGTACTGGGTGAACAGGCACGCGTGCTCAATGTGCTGCAGCACTTTCACAGGCTGAAAGAGACCTTGGGGCATTCTTTTACGGAAGTATTTGCCGGTATTACCTTTGGTGCTGTGGTGACGGTCATTGGAATTTGGTTAAGCTAATGACTTCTTTTAGAGGTAGCTCTCTAGTGTAAGATGATCCCGTTCCGTCTTCCTATGCTTCTCTCTCACCTTTTCACCAAGACCTCCAAGGATGCCGTAGCCGATGCCAAAAGCGTCAATGCGGAGCTACTCACGCGTGCGGGGTACATCAGTAAGACCATGGCTGGTGTGTATTCCTTTCTTCCGCTGGGCCTCAAGGTTCTACGCAAGATCGAGCAGGTCGTTCGCGAAGAGATGGATGACATCGGTGGGCAGGAGATCGTGATGTCGGCGCTCGCTCCACGTGAGTATTGGGAGAAGACCGGCCGGTGGGATAAGAAGGCCTTCGAGCCTCTCTTTCACGTACCGGCCGCCGGGGAGCAGGAGTACGCACTCAATCCCACGCACGAGGAAGTCGTGGTGCCGCTTGTGCAACGCTTCATCCATTCCTATCGCGATTTACCTTTCGGTTGCTACCAAATTCAGACGAAGTTTCGTAATGAGCTGAGAGCAAAATCCGGCATTCTTCGGGGCAAGGAATTCCTCATGAAGGATCTCTACTCCTTCCATCCTGATGCCGCCTGCCTCGATCGTTACTACGAAAAAGTGCAAGGTGCGTACGACAAGATCTTTGAGCGACTTGGGCTGGCCGATCGCACGTACCTCACCTACGCCTCCGGTGGTTCCTTCTCACCGTATTCCCATGAGTACCAAGTGCTTCTGCCACAGGGTGAAGATACCATCTTCGTGAGCGTCGAAGCCGAGAAGCAGGGTAAGCGTATTGCGGTGAATCACGAGATCTACGATCCCAAGAAAACCACGTGCCCTGTGACTGATGGCAAAGAGTTCCGCGAAGAGCGTGCCAGCGAAGCTGCCAATATCTTCAAGTTGGGCACGAAGTTCTCTGATCCATTCAAGCTCGTGTACACCGATGAGAAAGGCACGGTGCACCCCATTCTCATGGGATGCTACGGCATCGGTATCTCGCGCCTTATGGGTATCATTGCAGAGGCGTTTGCCGATAAAGACGGGCTCGTGTGGCCGGCAGACATTGCACCGGCACGTGTTCTCATTGTTCCGCTGGCTAAACACACTGACGAAGAGCCGTTCACTGTCGCACAGGAGCTCTATCGTTCGTTGCAGGAGAAGGGAGTTGCCTGCCTACTCGATGATCGCATAGATGCATCAGTCGGTTCACGGCTCAACGATGCCGATCTTCTTGGTATTCCCACGCGTGTCATTGTTTCACTCAAGAGCCTGAAGGCAGGGGGAGTCGAAGTGAAGGATCGCAGCTCGGGGAACGTAGAAGTGCGCCCGACGACGAAGGTGCTGGGGTAGTGTTTGCGTGTCATCTCTCGCCATCCTGTATACTCATACTGTATACTCGGTACTTCGGTTCCCTCTCTCGTTTATGAAAAAACTCTCTCTCCTCATCGGCACACTTGGCGGCGCAATGGCGGGGTATCTCTTCAGCAACAAGAAGTTGCGCAAAGATCTTGCAGAAGCCAAAGATGCAGAAACCGCTGCACGATTGCTCGGTAAACACCTGCAGCGTGACGGTAAGAAGATTGCGGCGCAGGCACAGGAGTTCCTCGAGAGTGACGATGTGCAGCAGAATTTGAAAAAGGCCAAGATCTACGCTCAAGATACACTCGAAACTGCACGAAAAGAGCTGGGGAAACTTGTCAATCGCGCCGAAGAAGCCGCCTCGGATGCTGCTCAGGGAGCAGGTTCCACCGCACGCAAGGTGGCGAAGAAAGCGGCGGGCAAGGCGAAGCGCACTGCGCGCCGGATGAAGACGAAGGTGAGAAAATTGATGTAATCGTGCGTGTTTTATTCTGTTACCTACTTTTTGCCAGTCTGTTGAATTGTGTTGTTGTTGTGCATTGATCAGGAGACAACACCCTTTCCGATTGACTTGGCGTATCCCCCCAGTACGCTGAGATCGTCTTTTGATTCTTTTCCATACGTCACTATGAAACGTGCAATTTCGATCTCCGCTTCCGTAGCAATTCTGCTCTCTGTAGCGATGCCAGCCATGGCCAGGATGAATGCAGGTGCCGTGACTAATCGTATCTCGCGTCGTCTGCTTGAAGTTCAGACTAGGGCTGAACAGCGTGTGCCCATAGAGGGAGTGCGGACCGGGCTCCGTCTTCGCGAGCGTCAGGATGCGATGAAAGATGATACCGGTCGTTCTCTCCTGCGGCGTTCCCGCATTACCACTCGTATTAGTACACTGCGCGGTGCACGTATGCAGAGCACGCAAGGGCAGCGCCCCAGCCGACGCAGTATCATCGACAATGCCGAGTCTATGCTCGTTCTGCCTCCCTCACTGGTGCAGACCGGTGGTTCTGACTCTGCGTTCCAGAAAGTAACGCGCCGCACGCTCGTCGAAATGACGGAGCGCGCCAACCATCTGACAACTGGTGGTCAGTAAGGCGATTTTCGCACGATGTCCAAGACACCGTCCGCAAGGGCGGTGTTTTATTTTCTTGAGAAAGGGTTCCTAGGCGAGGTGAATCAGATGAATCTGATGAGAGCCGGTGCCTAGGAACCCTTGGTATCTGGAAGGAGAAAGAACCCTTCCATAAGAGCGATCATATGGACGTTCTCTGCGCGGTCAACCAAGTAATTTTGAATTAATGTACTTGCTCAAATACCGCCAAAGAGTAGTATATCAGGCGGGCTCCTCCCCCGTTCACCGGAAGGATTGCCCACTTTTTGTATGATTCCACCGAAAGGTTCCCCACTACCGGTTTCTCCCCAGTCTTCCCCTAAGAAGAAGCGCATGGAGACCCGTTTTATCATTGTGACTGGAGGAGTCTGTAGCTCGCTTGGAAAGGGGATCGCCGCTTCTTCTATCGGAGCGATCATGAAGGCATGTGGATACAAGGTGTTCGTACAGAAGCTCGATCCGTATCTCAATGTGGATCCCGGTACGATGAGTCCCTTCCAACACGGCGAAGTCTTCGTCACCGATGACGGTGCAGAAACGGATCTGGATCTGGGGCACTACGAGCGGTTCATCGATGAACCGATGAGTCGGCTTTCTTCGGTCACGACGGGGCAAGTGTATCTCAATGTGCTTGGCAGAGAGCGCAAGGGGGATTTTCTTGGCGGAACAATTCAGGTGGTGCCGCACATCACTGATACGATCAAGCAGAGAGTTATTGCTGCGGCGGAAGGGAGTGAAGCAGAAATTATGATGGTCGAAATTGGTGGAACGGTTGGCGATATTGAGGGAGCGCCGTTTCTCGAAGCTGTACGCCAACTCAAGTCTGAGCTTGGTTCTGGGCGGATTCTCCATATACACCTCACGCTGCTGCCATATCTTAAAGGATCCAAAGAACTCAAGACCAAGCCCACACAGCACTCTGTGAACGAGCTTCGTCGTCATGGACTCCAGCCTGACATGATTCTGGCGCGCGCGGACTATCGTATCGCGCCGGAGCTCCTTAAAAAGATCGCACGTTTCTGCGATGTACGCGAGGAGGCGGTCATTCCGGCACTCACGGTGAATTCCATCTACGATGTGCCGCTCAATTTTCAGAAGTACAATATCGCGCGCATCATTGGTGAGGAACTCGCGCTTGGCGAGCTCTCGCCCGATATGTCTGAGTGGGAGCGTGGTCGTGAGCGCTATGCCGCTGCAGAGAAGGCGGTGCCGATCGCGCTTGTGGGCAAGTACACGGATCTCGAAGATGCCTATCTCTCCGTCATCGAGGCAATCAAGGCGGCCGCAGTACATGCAGGGCACAAGGCAGAGGTCGTCTGGGTTGATTCCACACTACTCGAAAAGCCTGCCTCGAGTGCCAGCGCCGAGGAACAGAAGGCACACGCCGAAGAGTGGAAGAAGCTCGAATCCTGCAAGGGATTGGTGATTCCGGGAGGTTTTGGACTTCGTGGCATCGAAGGCAAGATTGCCGCGGCGCACTACGCGCGCGTGAAGAAGGTGCCGTACCTCGGGCTCTGCTTAGGCTCGCAGATCCTCGCTATTGAGTTTGCACGTTCCATGCTCAAAGATCCTGCGCTCACAAGCGAGGAATTCGACGAAGCGGGCAAGCTGCCCAAGTCGAAGTATGTGGTGCACTTCCTTCCCGGTCAGCATGCCGGCCGGTCCAAGGGAGGAACGCTGCGTCTCGGAGCGTACAAGTGCACGCTCAAAGAGGGCACGAAGGCGTTCGAGGCCTATGGCGTGAAAGAAATTTCGGAGCGCCACCGCCACCGCTACGAGTTCAACAATGCGCTTCGCAAGAAGCTCGAAGAGAAGGGTCTCGTGTTCTCCGGTGAGTGGGAGGAGCAGGGGATCATGGAGATCGTGGAGGTGAAGGGTCATCCCTTCATGCTCGGATCGCAGTTCCATCCCGAGTTCCAGAGCCGTCCGCACCGTCCGCATCCGCTCTTCGCAGCGTTCATGAAGGCTGCTGTCTCATAACGCACTTATTTTCCTTCCTACAGCTCCATGGATCCTGTTTCTCCGTCGACTTCTGGGCGCCTTGTCTTCGACCGCAAAATCGTCCTCGCGCTCACGCTCTATCTCACTGCCCTCTTCGTCTCGAATACCGTTGGCATCAAGATCATGCCGTTCATCTTCGGCACGCATCTCTCGACCGCAATCTTCGCGTTTCCATTAGTCTTCCTCATGACGGATGTTGTGGGCGAGGTCTACGGCAAAGCCCATGCGCGCGCCTTCGTGCGAATGGGATTTCTCAGCCTCGTGGTCTTCCTCCTCTTCAATGCGCTCAGTAACGTCATGCCTACTTCCGCAGAGTTCCGCATGCCCGACGCCTACAACCAGATTTTCGGTCTCTCCCTACGCTTCACCTTCGCCTCGCTGATCGCGTTCATCGTTGGGGAATATCAGGACGTCTTCTCGTTCTTCTTTCTCAAAGCGAAATTCGGAGGCAAGTATTTCTGGCTGCGATCCAACCTCTCGAATCTGTGGGGGCAGCTCATTGATACCACAATCTGGTTTTCTATCGCTTTCATCGGTGTGTATCCGCTCAAGGTGATCGTGCTTATGGCGATTCCCTGGTGGCTCTTCAAGTTCGGCATGGGCGTGCTCTACACCCCCTTAAGCTACGCCGGAATCTGGCTGCTGCTGCGGCCGGAGCGCTAGAGAGAAGTACGGGTTTTGCTGGATCCTGATCGTCGCTTCCTGCATACTGGCGACCGATGAACCTCTCCCAGACGGTCCTCGGGGTCACCTTCCAAAACCCCACTGTTCTCGCGTCGGGCATTTGGGGAATCACGGCATCGAGCTGGCGGCGGGTGGCGCAAAGTGGAGCGGGTGGAATCACAACCAAATCTCTGTGGCTTTCGGAGCACAAAGGGCATCCCAACCCTACGATCATTTCGACAGATCACTGGACACTCAATGCTGTAGGCGTACCTGATGCCGGTATCGAAAAGACACGCGAAGAGATCGGTGACTACAACAAGGACAAACTGGTGCCTCTCATTGCGAACATCATCGCGAACACGGTCGAAAACTACGGAAAGACTGCCGCAGAGATCGCGAAGCTCAAACCGGACTTTCTTGAGGTGAACATCAGCTGCCCCAATGTCGAAGATGAATTCGGTAAACCCTTCGCCTGCTCGGTAGGTGATGCTTCAGCTGTAACGAAGGCCGTGAAAGCGGTGAGCGGCAAGATTCCGGTCTTCATCAAGCTTTCGCCGAATGTGGACGACATCGGTTCCATTGCTTCGGCCTGCGCAGAGGCGGGCGCCGATGGTTTTACCGTCATCAACACAGTTGGTCCGGGCATGGCGATCGATCTCAAGAGCCGCCTACCCATTCTCGCCAATAAAGTCGGCGGTATGTCTGGTCCCGCCATCAAGCCCATTGCGGTGCGCTGCATTGCCGATGTGTACCGTGCCACGGATGGCAAGCTCCCCATCATCGGTACGGGCGGTGTGATGACAGGTGAAGACGCCATCGAGTTCCTGCTTGCAGGTGCCACGCTCATTGGCATCGGCACGGCCATCGGATACCGCGGTGCGGAAGTCTTTCGTCTGGTGACCGAAGAAATGATCTCCTGGTGCAAGGCGGAGGGGGTGAAGAATATCGCCGAACTCATTGGCGGTATGCATCAGGCTCTTTCGTCACATCCATCATGACGTGCGGTTGCGGGAATCGGCTGCCCGTTACACATCGCATCGCGAGCGTGAAGAAAGAAACAGAACATGTGCAGACTTTCACGTTCGATGTCTCGCTTGGGGCGAAGCCCGGACAGTTCGTGATGGTGTGGCTCCCCAGGGTGGATGAAATTCCCATGAGTGTCGCACTGGATGATGGCAAAAAGCTGCAGATCACGTTCTTCGCTGTCGGTGATACGACCAAAAAGCTCGCCACTCTCAAAAAAGGGGATTTGGTAGGGCTGCGCGGCCCATTCGGCACGCATTACGAGTGGAAATCCAAGCAGCACCTCGCGCTCGTCGCGGGTGGCTACGGAGCGGCACCGATGTTCTTCGCTGCAACCGAAGCAGCTAAGGATGGCTGCACGCTCACCGCGATTGTTGGTGCACGGAGCAAGGAGCACTTACTCTATCTGGATGCATTCTCGGGCTTGTCCGGTACAACGCTCTCCGTTGCCACGGATGATGGGTCGCAGGGGCACAAGGGGTATAACGTCGAGTTGCTTGCCGAGTTACTCAAGGCAAAAAAGAAACCGGATCAGGTCTTCGCCTGCGGTCCGGAACGCATGCTTGTTGCCGTTTCCGATCTCTGTTCCCAGTACGAGGTTGCCTGTCAGCTCTCGCTCGAACGGTACATGAAGTGTGGTTACGGTCTCTGCGGTAACTGTGCAGTAGATTCCTCAGGTATGCGTATGTGTATCGATGGACCTGTGCTCAAAAATGAAATTGCCCGCAAAATCATGGAATTTGGCAAATATCACAGAGATGATCTGGGAAAGAAGCACCCACTCTGAACGCAGCACTCATCTTTTGAGCGAAAATCAAGGAGAAATTGGCACTCTATGCTTGAGAGTGCCAAAACAGTGTGCTATTCTTGTTCTCTCTTAGCTCTTCCCCCCTTCTCGTATGTTCGGCGGTGAAAAAGGAGGCTGCTGTGGCTCCTGCTAAAGCGTTCCACTCCTCCAATTCGAGAGGAGGTTGACCCGTAACGGGGGCCGCCTTTTTCGATAATACGGAAACCCCTCACCCCCCGCCCGCCCGGACTACTTCGGTCGTTCGGGCAGGTACCCTCTCCCAGGGGGGAGAGGAGATTAGGAAAAAAGTTCCAAGGCTTGGAGGAATGATCCGAGTGAGTGCTATTACATCCTTACTGTCATCCACAAAAACCAGCGATCTATTTTGCGGGTTTCGCGTCCCTTGCGCGCAGGGGCTGTGTGTACCTTTACCCTTCGACTTCGCTCAGGGCCTTCGGCGGCACGCTCGTCAGGAGTTCTACGCTTGATGTAGGCGTGCAATCCCAGACCGAGCAACAGAAGCATGCTCCCAAGTGCGATTTCGGCCGAAGCATCTCGCTTCGTGCGCTCTGGTGCGCTGAGGTGCTGTCGAATTTGCAGGGTCGACATTTCTTTGATGTTCAAACCCGAGAGCATCGATCCCTGACTCGTCAGATTTGCCCTCATAATGCCGTGTACGTTGCCCACGGTTGAGACGAGGATGACGAGACCGGCCAAAATGAATGTTGTGCGTAGAGTGCGGAAGACCATGAGGATTGGATGTACGTCTCTCATCATTATAGCATTTTTTCCATGTTTCTGCCACCATGCCTCTGGCGCTTAAACGCGCTCTGTCATACCCTTTCTGCACAGTTCTTTCTATATGGCCCCGTCGCCTGCCCGTCCGAAGCTCCGAACGAAGTCAAGGAGCGTAGGCGGGTCTAACGCCGCGCATCAGCGCGGAAAGCGATGCGGAGGTCTCAATGTTCTTTTCCTTTCCGGCCCCGTCGTCTAACGGTTAGGACGCCAGATTTTCAATCTGGTAACGCGGGTTCGATTCCCGCCGGGGCTGCCACGTATAGCGCTGCGGCGCACGTGGCACAGCCAACTCTTCAAAATAAGAGTGAGTTATGGTCGTCGCTATACGTGCCGCGTGCGAGCGGAGCGAGCTATACGCGGCTGTTCCACTGCTGCATGGAACGCTTTTCGCCTCTTTTCTATCAGAATAAACCATTGCCGATCATTCTTTTGTACCCAAGACTCTTCTCAATTCTTTTGAAGCAAGTACTGTTGGTGTATGCACATTGTCTACGTCCTCGAAAGCCTGAGTGATCACGGTTGGTACATCGGCTATACGACTGATCTCAAAAAGCGTCTCGACGCACACAATCACCATCGGAACGTCTCCACTGCACACAGAGGTCCATGGAAACTTTTGTATGCCGAAGCCTACATCGAAAAATTGGATGCTCTTGGCCGAGAGAAGTTTTTGAAAAGTGGAAATGGTCGGGAAATATTAAAGAAGCAAATGAGGCACTATTTGTCTGACACTTCCACGGATGCTCAGGTAGCATAGGATCATGCCTCTTTGGGACTCTGATGGAAATTTCACACGTGCAGCAAATATATTCCTTTCTGAAGAGGAAATTGCGGCATACAACTCCACGGAGAATCGTGGTGGCGCTCAAAGTAAGCTCGAGAGGCAAGCGCAGGCATCCAGATTGGTCTCGGCTGCAATACAGCGAAAATCATTGCTTGAAATCGAGAAACGCGGAAAGCAAACAACGTCTCAGGCAAATGTGATTGCATTGCTGGCAGTGTTTGTCATTTGCCTACAAACACTTTTTGAGGTTATTAAATGGAAAGGATGGTGATGTATTTTGTCAAAATCGACATTGCAAATACTCGACCGTGGTGCCCTCTTTTTCCCAAGTGCCCGACCCTCAAAATCGCCCTCTGAGACTCAAAGTCGTAAGCTCACGACCGCGCTGTTCTGCCAATTTCGCCTAGGAGCTATACTTATACCAATGCCCTACTATTTCTATTTAGCCCGGTGCTGCGATGATTCCCTCTATGCGGGTTCATGCGTGGATTTGAAAGAGCGTGAAAAATGCCACAATGATGGTAAGGGCGCCAAGTACACCCGTTCGCGTCGTCCGATCCAATTTGTCTACCATGAACAATTTTCAACACTCGCTGAAGCACGTCGTCGTGAAGCGGAGGTGAAGACGTGGAATAAAGAAAAGAAAGAGCAACTTGTTGCCGGATGACATTGGCGATGTCTCATCGCAGTCCTGACAGTTCGTTGGCGAGATTGCGATGAACCTCGGCCTCATCAACGCGCCCGCTCTTGGCCAGTACGGGTGCGAGGCCGCGGTGAGCGTCTGCGGAATTGGGGTTCCACTTCAGTGCCGCACGAAACTTCTCTTCTGCACCCTGAAGATCGCCTTTGCTGGCGAGGATCCTTCCAATCCCAATGAGAGCCGGAACGTCCGAAGGATCAAGCTCTACGGCTGTGCGGTAATTTGTCAGCGCCGCATCGGTGCTTCCGGTTTGTTCCTGTATTGATCCAATCGAGAACCACGCATCGGCATTCATCGGGTCCATCTGCTTTGCCGTGTTGAATTGTTCCAGTGCATCTGTCACCTGTCCTACGTGCGCATAGATATTTCCGGCCATGAGGTGCAGGCGTATGTCATCGCCCTGTGCTAGGCCCTCTTTGAGGATCATGAAGGCTTGCTCAGGTTGATCGGCAGCGAGCTTGGTCTGTGCGAGTGCGGTGCGCGCGACTATCGATTGTGGCGTGACTGTGAGCGCATGAGTGAAGAGTATATCTGCAGAACTCCAGAGTCGCGTTTGCTTGATCGAAAGTAGGCACAGGATCGCAATGAGCATGCCACTGACTCCTGCGATAACCGGTTTTGGCAGTGCCATTTTCGTATGCACGCCCCGAAGACACAGCACAATGAATAGGAGCAATCCAAGGCTTGGCAGATAGAGATAGCGATCAGATGCGAGAAAGATCGTTCCTGCCTTGAAGAAGGTAAGCAGGGTGGGAGAAAGAAGGATGAAGGTGAGGGCGAGGGCAAAGGTGAGGGATTTTTTGCGGAGAAATATGAGGCAGGCAAAAAACGCGACAAAAGCAAGGATGGAAAGGAAGATCATTGGATTGGTGAGGCCAATCGAGCTTGTCACTTCGTAGAGGGGGCTTAGGTTGCTCGGGTAGAAGAATTTTCCGATCAGGAACAACATGCTCCAGGGAGCAAGCAGGAGTGTTTCGATTCCCCCAGATGTCTGCACGATGCGCTCTTTTCCGAAGAGGGCGATACCCACAAAGAGACCAGAGAGCAAAAGGAACGGGATAATAGATCGTAATGATTTCTTTTCCCACGTACCGTTCTGGATTCTCAAGAGCAATGGGAAAACGACCGGGAGTGGCACGACCGAAACTTTGGTGAGGAGCGCACAGAGAAAGAGCGCAAGGCTGAAGATTATGCTTCGTCGTGTCTGCCTTAAGAATGCCAATGTCGAGGCAAAGGCGAAGAAGCTCGAGAGCAGATCTTTACGTGCCGTAATCCAGACAACCGCTTCGGTATTCAGAGGATGCACAACGAAGAGCGCTGCTGCGAAGAGCGAGGCTCGCGGAGCACCGGTAATTTTTTTAAGGATTAGAAAGAGCAGCAGGGCATTTGTGCCATGAAGCAGAATGTTCACGAGGTGATAACTCCACGGTGCGAGACCGGAGATGAGGTAATTGAGCTGGAAGGAGACGAGTGTGAGGGGGATGTAGAGCTCGGGATCAAACGTGGTGAAGGCCGCCTTCAGATGCTCCAGTGTCGGTCCGCGTATGGTGAGGTTCTGCACAACGAGAAAGAGATCATCGATAGGAGCGAAGCCTTGTAGAAGCGATTGGCCGAAGGCGAGGAAAGGAAGACCAACGAGCACAGCCATCGCTGCACCTGTCCACCATCCCTTTTGAGCAGAGGGAGATTCCACGAATGTAGTATAGAAGAAAAAGAGGAGTAGCTATTCCTCTTTCAATAATCAAATACTCCGCTTTTCTTGGCCAATGTTTACTTGCACTCATGGTTCGAGGCGAATAGTCTGCGCGCGACATGACTGACACGCCGAAGAAGTTTCTATTTGTCTCGTACGACGGTACCACCACCGGTCTTGCTTGGGCGGTATCGCGCGAGGGTCACCATGTTCGACTCTGTCTCGAGGCGGCGGGGTTTCAAGATGTGGGCAAGGGATTCGTCGAGGTGGTGACCGACTGGAAGAAGCATGTCGACTGGGCCGATATCGTTCTCTTCGACCACATTGGTAAAGGAGAGGAGGCACAAGCCATTCGCAAGAAAGGTAAGCTTTGTATTGGTGGCACTCCCTACACCGATCGGCTGGAGAATGACCGCACGTTCGGACAGGAGGAGCTTAAGCGCAACAAGGTGCGCATCATTCCCTACCAGGAGTTTCATTCGTTCGATGAGGGCATCAAGTATGTGCAGGAAAATCCCGGCCGATATGTGGTCAAGCCCTCAGGTGATGCGCAGAATTTGAAGCAGCTTCTCTTTGTGGGGAACGAAGATGATGGCAGTGACGTGATTCGCGTTCTTGGCGCTTACAGTAAGACGTGGAGCGATACCATTTCAGTCTTTCAACTCCAGCGGCGGGTGACGGGAGTGGAAGTTGCTACCGGTGCGTTCTTCAATGGTAAGCAATTTATGAATCCTGTGTGCGTCAATTTTGAACATAAGAGACTCTTCCCCGGCGAGTTGGGTGTTGCGACCGGTGAGATGGGCACCAGCATGTTCTGGACACCTCGTAGCCCCATCTTTGAAGCAACTTTGCGTCCCTTCGAGGCGATTCTCGCCGAAGAGGGGTATGTGGGGTATATTGATGTCAATTGTATTGTAAATAGCAACGGCATTTACCCGCTCGAGTTCACCTGCCGTTTTGGCTTTCCGTTCATCAATTTGCAGGAGGAGGGTATTACCGAGCCGATAGGCGAACTCTTATTGCGGATGGCCAGGGGTGATGGTAACGACATCAAAGTAAAGCGTGGGTACCAGGTTTGTGCGCTCATCGTGGTGCCTCCTTTTCCGTTCAATGACCCTAAGACGTTCGAGTCGTTCTCAGAAGATGCTGTGGTGTTCTTCAGGAAGAAGATGACGGATGGCATTCATATCAGTGATCTCAAGCAAGAGAACGACCAGTGGCTGATTACGGGACAGGAGGGTGTAGCACTTGTCGTTTCGGGCTCTGGTATAACTATGCGTGAGGCGCAGAAGCAGATGTACACGCGCATCCAGAACATCATCATCAGTAACATGTACTACCGCACGGATATCGGCGATCGGTGGATGGATGACTCGGATAAGTTACGGTCGTGGGAGTACTTGTGAATTCATGAGAGACAAACCTTCAGCCTTTGCCCTTCGGGGCTACGGCCGACAGGCCGGTTTTTCTCTCATGGGCTCTCTTTTCCCTTAAGTGGTATCGCTCCCCGCCCGTACCGAATGGTACATTCGGGCGGGCACCCCGCAGCAAGTGCGGGGTTCGCGATGATTATTTTGATTATTGAGTTACGAGAGTGGCTCTATTCTTGCGGCTATGAACAACTATGGCTGTTATAAGGGCTGCATAGTAGGCAAGAATGATCACGACACTCACATTCTCGAGATGCAGTGATGCAAAGGGAACGCGTGCACACCACTGTGCGATCAGGATGATCCATTGCAAAATCGCCCAGCCGCCGTACGCGATCAGCTGACCAAAGGGGAATGATAGAAAGCTGAAGAGTGCGGCCAATGCTGTGATGAGCATGGCGAGCGGAATAGCAGGTGCGACGAGGATATTTGCGAGAGGAGAGATAAGCGAAAGGTTGCCGAAGAGCAGGATGCCGAGCGGCATAGCTGAAAGTTGTGCGGCAATTGTGGCTTCGAGTGCTTCGCGCATTCCGAGAAGATTTGGCAGACGCATGAGATAAGGCTTGAGGAGTGGCGAGAGCTCACTGAGGCCGATCACCGCGGCGAACGAGAGCTGAAAGCTTCCGTCGTACCACAAGTGTTTGGGGTTCCACATCAGCATGACGAAGGCGGTCCACAGAATGGCGAGTCGCACGTTGGCGCGTCTGCCCGTTGAGATGGCGAAGAGGCCGAGGATTCCCATGATCGCAGCGCGAACCACTGAGGCACTCGCTCCGACGAAGACTGTGAAGGCGATGATGGCGGCCGCCGCGGGCAGTAGGCGCCAGGTGACGGGGAGCCAGAAGAGCAAACCCGAAATTAGCGCGATCACAATAGTGATGTTGAAGCCCGAGATCGCCACGATGTGTGTGAGGCCGCTGCGCATGAAGCTGTCACTCAGGTGTGCAGGAATGCCTCGCCGTGATCCCGTGAGCAGCCCTGCTGCAAGCGATGCGTGTGGTTCGGGCAGGAGCCGGTTGAGGCGCGCTTCAAAGTGCTGCTTGAGCCAGAAGAGGGCTCTGAAGATCGGATTGCCGCTGCCCTCTTCCACTGTTTCGATGTGTGAACGTGTCATCACGGCGCGAATGCCCGCGATACTCAGATACTGATCGTAGCGGAATCCGTTGATGGTGCCGGGGAGTGTGAGTCGTCCCCGTGCCGATATACGATCGCCGTAGGATCTTTCGGGCCAGCCGACGGGATCGGTAATGAGCACGCGTCCGCTCACCGGTTTCCACGCGATGCTACCGCTTATCGTTAGAAGAGAAGCATCGAGCGTGTACCGCATGGCAGGCGGACGGCGATCGGGCTCACTTACAATAGTGCCGTATAGGGTGACCATTTGCCCGCGTGCGTACCAGTCAACCGTGTCAGGCGAAGCCCGATGCGTTGTGCGTGCCACGGCGAACAGTGAACAGGAAATGCCGAATAGAATTGCGCAGAGGTAAGCGCAGGGTGTTTGCGTCTCGTCCGCCACCAACCCCACGATAGCGATGCTGATAAATAGAATCAGAGTGATCCAGAGCTCGACGGGGTATGTGGCACGCTGCCACCACTGCAGCAGGAACGTTGCAATGAGAAAGCAGCCGAGGAACGTAGCAGCGAGACGGGAGGGTCTCATGCACCACGATCATCCGGCCATGCGCGTGCGAGTGCGATCCATTCCTGTACCGAAAGTGTCTGTGGGCGGCGTGTTGGCGCTATGCCAAGCGCTGCAAGGCGTTCCATTCCCCCATGGAACGCCCCCAAGGTATTGCGGAGCATTTTACGTTTCTGCCCGAATGCGATTTTGGTTAATGTGAAGAGCTGTTCTATGGTTTCGCGATCTGTGAGCGCCTCTGGAAAGCATGCGATGTGCAGGACTGCCGAGTCTACCTTGGGCGGGGGGAGAAACGCCTCCGGTGGCACGCGCGCAATGATCTTTGGGGTTCCAAAGAGTCCAACGAGAATTGTGAGCATGCCGGCATCTTCTGCGTCACAGATTTTCTCGGCGACTTCCCGTTGCATGAGGAGGGTAAGAGTCGTGGGCGTGCGTTTTGATTCGAGAAAGAGGTGTCGCAGAAGTGGGGAAGTAATGTGGTAGGGGATATTGGCGACGACTTTGTAAGGTGCTTCGGGCATGTAGACATGCAGGGCGTTTCCGTGAGTGATTGTCAATTTTGGATCATCGTGGATGAATGCCGTGAGCAGCGGAATCATGCGCTCATCCAGCTCGATAGCGATGACAGATCCCGCGCGCTCAAGGAGTTTTCGGGTGAGTACGCCGATACCCGGTCCGACTTCCACGATGGTGTCGGTCTTGAGGATATCTGCACTCTCGACAATACGGTCCAGAATAGAAGAATCCAAAAGGAAATGCTGTCCGATGTTCGTATTGAGTTTCAGGCCATGCATCGAGCAGAATTGCCGAATCTCATCAGGAAGTGAAACCATACGAGGCTGACATTGACAGCATCACTATTCGAAGTAAAGTGTGACTGCACATGTCTATTCAGACGTTTGCCTTCGGCTTCTATACCTTCCCGTTTAGTGCGGGGCAGGAGCCGATGTGTCTGAATTAAATTTACTCAGACGTTCGGAGCCTTCCCCAAGTGGTGGAGAGGTTTTTTCTCTATTCCTCTATTTTTCGATGGATTCTCTCTCTACCGATCATGAATCTCAGCCTTCCCCGTCTCATCGCTGTTCCGTGGATTTGTCGGAGGCACTCGGGGAACTCTATTTTGCGGGTAACAAGCTCACCATCGGCAAGCAGGAGCTCCCTGATTTCCGCTCGGCGATGATCGCCGTTCTCGGCCGCAGCCCCTCTGCCCGCAAGGCGATTGCTTCGCGGGTTTCCCAGGGATTGGGAGGTATCTACCATGTCTCCACCGATGTAAATCGCAAGCTTTGGGGGTATCTGCAGAACGGATCAGCCAATGGCAACGGCAATGGAAAGGTGCATTGACAGTGATGCCGGTTCTTTTACACTCCATCCGTCACATGGCGCATCGCCAATCTTACTTCTACGGCTTCTTCTTTACCCCCTATCTTGCGGGGAAGGAGCCGTATGATCTGAAGTAATCTTCGTGGACATTCAGATGCATTCGAGCCTTCCCCCAATGGAAGGCGTTTTTTTACTTTGATTTTCCATTCACCCATGAGTATCGCTGTCCTCTCTCATCCGCCCGACATATCCGAATCTTGTGTGTCTGCAACCGAAAAAGACCTGCCTGTCGACCGGCTCGGGCAGTACTCCGTAGCCGACGCATGCTTCCTCTGGAGTGCGGCACGAGAATTAGAGCAGGGATGTAAACGCCACCATCTCACTGTCTCGCCAAACATTGCCTCCCTTCTTCGATTACAGAACGACGCGCAGAACGCACGCAGCATGGTGAACGCGCTACTCGCAATCAACGATCTTGAAGAGCGCAGAGCCATCATCTGCCAGATGATCCATGCGATTGTCGCTCTCCGGCATCGCGATCTTCCCCCCTCTGTCATGCCTACCAACACATTGTCCCCGTCCCGGATTGCTTCTGAGTCTCAGGATGCACCAGAAGCGATTTCTCTTCTGGCAGCGTTGCAACATATACGCGATTGCTCCAAAGGCGGGCTCAACGGCCTTCTGCCCGAATTGGGCATGTGCCTCGGCAACAATGCCCTCAGTGCTTGTGATTGCATTCGCAGGCAGGTGGATGGCACACAGGCCATCACCCTTCGCCGCATCGAGGAATTGTGCGGCAAAAAGGGTCACCCGGTTCGTATTGATATGAGCCTGCGGGACGATCTGTAGGCCTTTTTTCATTGACGCCCTCTATGTCCATCCGTAGGATGCGCACGTGATGTCACTCTCTGTGACTCTGTCGGGCAACATCATTACTCCGCCGCGAGCGGGGGAGGTGCTGCCTGTGTAAACTTTTAAAGTTTGCGGGGGCACCTGCTCCCAAGCTAATTCCGGGTTGAAGCCCGGATTTTTTGTATTCCATTTCCATTTCTCTCCCATGCATAATCGCCGAAAAGTCATTGACACGGCAGTCATAAAAGTCGGTTCCGATGGTCTCACCACTTCTGACGATCATCTCGATACGCAGGCAGTTGCGTCGATTGCTCTGCAGCTCGCCGTTGTACGAAAGATGATTGCTCGTCTCGGCCTCGTCTCTTCGGGGGCAGCTACGACCGGTCGCGATCTCTATGGTATGTCAAAACAACCAGATGAGGATCTTGCCACTTTGCAGATGTATGCGTCTGCGGGACAGCCGATGCTCTTTGCAGAGTATCTCAAGAGCCTGCAGAAACACGGTTGCATTGCGAACCAGATTCTCGTTACGCATTCGGATATGGATAGTCGTTTGCGACGCAGGAATCTGAATCGCACACTACATCGGATTTTTGCATCAGAGAAACCAGGCATCCCTATCTTCAACGAGAATGACACTGTTGCTGTTAGAGAATTTAAATCTGACAACGACTATTTAGCAGGAGATGTTGCCCGCTTGATCCATGCGAAACGCGTACTCTTTCTGACGAGTGTCCCTGGTATTCTGGAGGATTTAGATGACGCAGAGAGCCTTATTCGTGAGATTCCCTTTGGCTCAACTGAGCATCGACAGTTTTTGCACGACTCTTCTTCGCGCAATGGAACGGGTGGCATGAGAAGTAAAGATCGTGTTGCTGCAAACCTTGCTCGTTTCGGTATCGAGTCCGTTATTGCAGCCGCGGATGAGCCTGATGTTATTCCTCGTGTACTCATCGACAACGAGCCCGTTGGTACGCGATACCATGCTGCCGTCTATGCGTAGTACTGGCGTTTTATAGAGCAGAATTCCTGTACAATGGACGCTCATGCGTAAAACAATCACTCTCATCATCGGCTTGTTCCCACTCGTTGCACTCGCTGCCTACGACACGGGGCACCTGCCCTACAGCGATGCGCCCGGCGATCGTGTGACAGCCGTTGCCGTGAGTTTTCTGACGGAAGAGGGCGTACTACAGGGGTATCCCGATGGTACCTTTCGTCCCGGTCAACCAGTGAATCGCGCAGAGTTTCTAAAGATCGCTCAGCGTGCGGGCACGAAAGAAGTCATTCCGACGGTTGATACCGCTTGTTTCCCTGACATTGACCCCGCTGCGTGGTATGCACCGTTCGTGTGTGCTGCCAAGCGCGACGGTATCGTCTCGGGAGACGCCGAAGCGGGCAAAGATCCCTTGCTCTGGAAGTTCCATCCCGATCGCACCGTGAATTACGTCGAAGCGTTGAAGATCCTTATGAGAAATTTTGGCATTGTGACCATTCAGCCCATCGGTGCAGTGTGGTATGAGCCGATTCTGGTAGGAGCGACCGCACAGGGCATCGCGCTGCCGGGTGTTGATCCTGCGCACATGCTCACGCGTGGAGAAGTGGCGCAACTGACGGCATCGTTTCTCGCGTGGAATCGCGGTGAGCTTGTAGAACTGCGTGCTGCGCAGGAAGGCAGAACGTCATCTTCCGCTTCCTCGGTCTCATCGATTTCTTCCGCTTCCTCGATGTCCTCTGCCTCTTCGTTCTCTTCAGTTTCCTCGGCATCTTCTTCCTCCGTCGCTTACGATCCCGGACCGGATTTCTCACAATTACCATCGTTCCTGCGGTTGGGCACGGTGTCACCCATTCTCGGTGCGGCAAAAATTTTCAATAATTCCGAGCCCTTCATCGTAGAAGATGTCACTGTGGTGTTCACGGGTACAGTGCCAACCATCGATCAGGTGCGCTTGTACGCAACGGCCGACGGTCGCTACCTCGGTGGTGCGTCACGTGATTCAAGTGATCCCTCCTCATTTACGCTGCACTCTTCGCCTGGGCTTCTCTCAGTAGCACGACGCGAAGAGGCTTCGGTGTACGCGCGGGCAATCTCCCGTACTTTTGATCAAGGTGGCGCGAGTGGTGAAGATATTGCGATCGATCACTTCTTCATCGAAGGTCGTGGCGGTTGGAGCAACCGGCGCTATAGTCAGTCCACCACCGAAACGTACCAGACCTTCGAGACGGCGCGCTCCACGTTTACGTCTATTGCCAATTCTGGTCCCAGCGAAGATGCATTGGTGAGCGGCATTGGTCGCACACTCGGGCAGTGGAGGCTTGAAGGTGTGCGAGGGGATGGCAGTGCGGACCTGAGAGTGACGGATATCGATTTCTCGCTTGGCGTGAGTGGTGGAGTCATTCTCTCGAATGTTGCGTTGGGTGCCGATGGCACGACGGAGCGTGCGGATTGTTCCGTTGCCGGCGATACCATCACGTGTGCCTCCATTCCCGAAGGCATTGGCACCGTTTCGAGTGGTACTCGCATTCTCACGCTGCGTGGCGATGTCACCGTCCCCGGCTCGTCACAAAGCGCGGGGTTGCAGATTGCGCTGACGCCTGCGGGATCCGTAAATTCCGCCGGTGCGCTCACGTGGACCGATGGCACGACCAGCTTCTCATGGGTGCCATTCGATGGCGCACAGCTGCAGGGGACGTACTACCGTTTCTAGGTATTGAGAACTTCTGAAGGTGTCATGGTGAGCTTTGTCGAACCATGACACTGATAGATTTGTCGCACTTCGACAGAGCTCAGTGTGACAAAATCAGAGGATTTTCAGCGGTGCAATCGAGAGCGCGAAGCTCTTGCGCTCCCCTGAGTCGAAGGCGATATCCGCCACCCCGCCACGCACGCCCGATACGGTTCCCTTGCCGAATTTGGGGTGCTCCACGCGCGTGCCCTCGGCCAGTGTTTCCTGGGTACTGTCATCGAACACGACGTCCTGGTTGAACTCGACACGCAGTTTCTTATCTTGATTGAAGGGCTCTATGGTTCCTCCAGTGAGCACCTCTTCCTGCCCGCGTTGCGCCGCCCACGCGAAGCTGCTCAAGATCGAATCACTGCGTCGCTCGATCACATTATCGGGAAGATCATCGAGAAACCGGCTTGCAGCGTTGGCCTTGGTCTCGCCCCACAGCATGCGTGAGCGTGTGAAGAAGAGGGTCAAGTGTGTCTTGGCGCGTGTCATCGCCACGTACATGAGGCGACGTTCTTCTTCGAGTTGCTCGCGGTCGTAGACGCTGCTTGCGTGTGGGAAGATTCCCTCCTCGCAGCCGACGACCGTCACGTGTTCGAACTCGAGCCCTTTGCACAGGTGCACGGTCATGAGGGTAATAGCGTCATCTTTGAGCTCCGCTAGGCGATCTACTTCCGAGACGAGCGCCACTTCCTCCAAAAAACTCGTAAGGGAGAGTTGCGGTTCCAAATGATTGTACTTGTGCATCACCGAGAGGAGTTCCTCTACGTTCTGCCAGCGGTCTTCACCTTCGTCGGTTCCATCCTTGAGCCACTTCTCCATACCGATACGTTGTAATAGCCGCACCGTGAGGTCTGCCACAGCGAGGCGCTTCGCATCCTCCTGCAGCTCCGTGACGATCTTCATAAATTCTTTGATACGGTTTTTAGTTCCTTCGTTGAGCGCTGTAATTTCTTCTACACGCGCCAGAGATGACCAGAGCGATGCGCCGTTCTGGCCGCTCCAGTCGCGAATACGTTGCAGTGTTGTCTCACCGATCTTGCGTGGGGGTATATTGATGATACGTAGCAGCGATACGAGATCTGCAGGGTTGAGAATTACGTGCAGATACGCGAGTACATCCTTTACTTCTCTGCGTGCGTAAAACTTCACACCGCCCACAATGCGGTAGGGGATCCCTAGTCGCATGCATGCCTCTTCGAACAGGCGTGATTGTGCGTTGGTGCGGTAGAGGATTACCTGTTTATTGAGCGGCACGCCCTCCTCTTTGATCTGAGTAATGCGTTTGAGCGCCTCTTCTGCCTCTTTATGCTCATCTTCCACCTCGTGCACGAGGATCTGCGGTCCCTCTTTGCGATCGGACCACATCTTCTTCTTCGGTCGGCTGGGATTTGCGGCAATCACGGCATCGGCGGCCGAGAGGATCAATTGTGTGGAGCGGTAGTTCTGCTCCAGCTTGATCTCGGTCGCGTCTTTGTACTCTCGCTGGAATTCTAGAATATTGCGGATGTCTGCCCCGCGGAAGGCGTAAATGGATTGATCGGGATCGCCAATCACGCACAAATTGCGGTACTTCTGCGCGAGAAGTGTGGTGAAGAGGTACTGCGCGTGGTTCGTATCCTGATACTCATCCACGTTGAGGTACCGCCATGTTTCTTGATAGCGATCGAGCACGGCAGGTACTTCATGAAAGAGTCGCACCACTTCGAGCATGAGATCGTCAAAATCGAGCGCATTGGCTGTGCGCAGGGCTTTCTCATACGCCGCAAAGGCGCGACAGATCGTTTCCATGCGCGGAGACGTTGCGTCCTTCATGGCTTCTGCCGGACTCAGTGCCTCGCACTTAAATCGTCCGACGTACGAGAGCGCGGCACGGTGCTTGAGTTCCTCTTCTTCCACCTTCATCTCGCGAAGTACCTGTTTCATGAGTCGTTGCTGATCATCTTTATCATAGATCACGAACGAGCGATCACGCCCCAGCTTCTCGATGTCTTTTCGTAAGATCCGTGCACAGATACTGTGAAATGTCCCCATCACGGGGAGCTTGGCGCTCTTCGATCCCCACGCAGCGGGATCTTCACCCTCGGTTAAGTGCAATAAATTCTCAATGCGTGATCGCATCTCCTTCGCCGCTTTGTTGGTGAACGTGACTGCGAGAATCTGCCACGGTGGCACGCCATGCGCTATCAAGTTCGCGATGCGATGAGTGAGTGCCTTGGTCTTGCCGCTGCCGGCTCCCGCTAGAATAAGGAGCGGCCCTTTAGTATGTTCCACGGCTTCGCGTTGCGGTTTATTGAGGGACTCTAAGATCAGCTTAGACTTTTTTTCTGCGCGCGATGAGGTGTTGGCTGCCTTCACTGATGCATCGTATCAGAGGGACGTGTATCTGCCTCGATAATTCTTTCTTTCATCCTAGTTCTGATTACTATGCCATCCCTTTGTCACTTTCCTGACCATGTTCGGATTGAGCAATTTCTGTGTAGATCGGTTGATCAGCCGAAACAGCACCACCAGCTGCAACTTTATACTCTCTTGCCAAAGCCATCTTACCAAGGAGAACCATTCCACCACCGCGACGCATCGTTTCGTGAATTTGCTTTACTCTCTCTGCTGGAGGAGGGGCGAGGACTTCAACGAAGATCTGATCCGGTCCAGTTCGTTCGCCAAATGCAACATACCCTTCGGGCCATGGACATCCTTCTTTGCGGTGCACTTTTCTGCCTGTGTCCCCAGAGATGAGAAAACGTTCTGCGCTCATGAATACAAATTAGAACGTGTATGTGAAATGTCAAGTATCCTTTCCCACTTTCATGCCGTCTTTGCTACACGCTTCTTTGTTGCTGTCTCGAAGGCCTCTTCGATCTCCGGTACATCCACGCCCCGTTCGAGACGGAGTTCTTCGATTTTGGTGAGCTGACGGTCTAATTGGCGTTCACGGGTGCTTGTGAGTTCCTCAAACCCCTTGTGCACGGTTTCGAACCTGCTCTGTACGGTGGCCATCTGATCTTTGAATTTCTCCCACTGCTGACGGAATGCGCCGAAGACCGTGAGCATCTCCTGCGATTTTCCCTCGACGCTGAAATTATCGATGGATTGACGAATCACTGCGAGAACGGCGTACAACGTCATTGGCGAACAGAGAATGGTCTTGGCTTTCAGGGCGTCATCAATGAGCGAGCGATCAATTTCGTTGATGAAGGTGTAGATCTGTTCATTGGGGATGAAGAGGAGAACGTAATCGGCAGTGCTGTCTTCAGGATTGATATAGTCGCGCGTTTGCACCTCTTTGATGCGGTTCTTCACGTCTTTGAGAAAAGCCTTCTTGTGCTCCTCGCGCTCGCGTTCGGTCTTCGCCTCGGCGTAGAGCTTGTAATTATTGAAGGGGAACTTCACATCCATGTTCAACTTCATGTTCTTGGGGAGCAAGAAGGTGAAATCCGGCTTGGATCCTGCTGATCCGAGCTTGATTTGCTTGATGTAGTTGATTCCTTCGATCAGTCCTGACAGCCTGAGAACGTCCTCCGCCATACGTTCCCCCCACTGTCCGCGTTCGGAGTTACCGGCCAGTGCAGTTTTGAGACCTCCGGTTGTTTCGGTCAGTTCCTTGATTACTTTTGCGGCATTCTCGAGGCGAGTATCCATCTTTGTGTGGCTGCCTCCAATCTCGCGTAATAGCGTTTCGACGCGGTCGAGATCCTTCTGTACCGCCTTGAGTGATATATCGATGACATCTTTCTTGCCCGAGAGTTTGCTCTCGGCGAGCTGCAAGATCTGTTCGGTCTGTCGTGCCATCATCTTGGCCGACAATGTTTCGGCAACGGACTCGGCATCTTTGGAGGACTTGTGCAGGAAGAACGTAGCAAAGGCACCGCCGCCGATGAGACCGATGGCGAAACCAAGAGAGAAGGTGAGTGCATCCATGCCGGGCATCGTAGCACGGGGTGCACAGTTGTCCACTCCTTCCTATTTTTGTCGCTCTTCTCCTTCTGTCTCAGTCATCGTCAAAATGCTTGCTTTCTGCAAAATTTCGCTTAGAATTGGCTTCTGTCCTCGCTTCCCCGTTCGAGCGCTCGGTCGCTCGGGAGGCGCGGCTCGTCACTTCTTTTCGCACGTTCCCTCTCTCCTATGCTCAAGCGCGCCTCAAAGAAACGTCTCATCACCAAGCATCGTGTTCACGATAAAGACACTGGGTCCGCTCCCGTGCAGGTGGCGATTCTTACCAAAGAAATCAATCTTCTCAGTAAGCATCTCACTGAACACAAGAAGGACTTTTCGGCTCGTCGTGGGCTACTCGGCAAAGTGGCACAGCGCCGTAAGCTTCTCAACTATCTCAAGATGAATAAGCCCGAGGAGTACCAGGCTGTGCTCGAAGTGCACGATCTCAAGAAATAAGGTCTTGCTGACGGTATAGAGGATAGGAGAATGAAGAGGTATACTGGTGTTTGGTATGGCCGTGCCTTCTAAACATCTACGGGATCTCTACAAGCTCTTCTCTTCTGTTCACAGCGAAGAAGAGGCGGAGAAACTTCTCGCTGATATTCTTACGCCGCAGGAGATGGCGTCCGTCGCGGAGCGCTGGCGGCTCATTCAGGAGCTCGCCAAGGGTACGCCTCAGCGCGATATCGCAAAGAAACTGGGAATTTCTATCAGCAAAATCACACGCGGATCCAGAATGCTCCAGTACGGAGGCGGTGGATTTGGCTATTTCCTGAAGAAACTGAAGAAGGCAAATCAACAATAAGAACAAACGAAGGATACCCTTTTCCACCTTTGTCGCGACAAAGGTGGAGCCAAAACGCTGGCGCGCCAACGCCCGCTCCGCCTGGCCCTGCGCCTCCTCGCCGACTCCTACATCAGCCTTCGCCAAGGCTACGGCCGACAAGAGGATTCGGAGTCGTCTCGTCGGCGTCCACCGCTCTCATGCGGTGCAGGGCCTTCCCCTTCACCCCCCGCCTGCCCGTCCGAAGCTTAAGAAGGAGCGAAGGAGGGTGACGCGCCGCCCCCACGTTTCCTGTTTTGTTTATGCATTTGTTTGCTGTTGGTTGTTTTGTGATTTTTGAAAATAAGTCTTGATTTGTCTGAAGGAGTTGTGTACCGTTGTAACGGTACATGGAAACATCCCCCTCCACTTCGTCGGCGCAGCAGCTCCTCTCGGTACGGATCCGATCCGGAAGAGATGTTCGTGAGGTAACAACGAATGTGCAGAACGTGACGGCAGAAGTGCGGACTCTCTGTGCAGAGCTCGCTGTGGATGAGATGGCACTCGAGAGAATCTGTGCGAGCGTGCAGCAGGCGGTGGCTCGAGTGGGATCACTTGGTCCCGATAAGACAATCGTCTTCTGCGATTGTGATGCACAGTTCACGGGCAATTGTCGTTTACCATTTTTCGTTGGCGACGAGAATCCGTGTAACGCAGACTCTGCCGATAAGCCCCTTAAACGAGTGTCCTTTATAGGGGGACATTCTTTCCCTGTTGGCGCTCTTCAGGGATCAGATGCAACACGCACACACGGAACGCCACTCAAATTGTGCGGTCAGCGGGTAGAGATTTCAGCTGCGAAATCCGTTTCTGCCGCTACAACAATTCCGGCGGTGGCTATTTTTGGAGTTCCCGCAGTCGATACCTGGGCGACTCACTAAGTACGGAGTGCCCTGAAGATCTATGAATTACACATGCACTCCGCTCTCCGGAGTTTTTTTGTATTTCACTACTTCCTTTCATTCCCACGGAATCCCATTCTCTCTCACCATCGGCATCGATCGAAAATGTTATTCACGGCACTGACCCATTCGTCATGATACGGCGAGGGGCGGACGAGGAGGTACAGGTACTTTCGGGGACACAACGGCTTTGCCATTCTCTTGCGGATATACAGCTCGATCACGGCGAGTCCGGTGCCGGAGGTGGCGTTGATACGATCTGCGCGATTCCTTTCTCTCAGGTGCGTGAGCGGGGGTACGAGACACACTCGGATGGTGAGCCGATACGTTGCATTGATATTGTTCAGCAAACGAGAGTGAATCTGGAGGAATTACTCGCCTCCGTTCCTTCTGACAAAGTGGAACTCAAAAACGGCATTCAGTTCGACATGACTCCCGAAGAATACGCAGAGGTCATCCGGAACATCATTCGCAATGAAATCGGTAAGGGGGAAGGCGCGAACTTCGTCGTCGCGAATACGGGGAGGGGGACGATCGTCGAGATGAACAGAGCGAAGGCGCTGAGCATCTATCGGTCGCTTCTGCTCTCGGAGCATGGAAGCTACATGACATTTATTTTCTTCGATGGGCAGAAATACCTCATCGGGGCGTCACCGGAGCGGCATCTTACCGTGCAAAAAGGAGAGGTCGTGATGAATCCGATCAGCGGCACTCTGAAGAAGAAGCTGGGACAGAACGTTACGAGAGAGGAGCTCCTCGCATTCCTCCGTGACGACAAAGAGATCCTTGAGCTTTTCATGGTGCTCGATGAGGAGCTCAAAATGATGTCGCAGATGTGCGAGTGCGGCGGGACAATCGAGGGTCCGCGTCTCAAGAATATGTCGCGGCTCATTCATACCGAATATCTGTTGCGTGGCCACAGTGACTTGCCAGCCATTGATCTGCTGCGCACATCTATGTACGCACCGACGGTCACGGGCAGTCCCATGAAAAACGCGTGCAGGATTCTTAAAAAGTACGAACCTGGTTCCCGTGGGTATTATGCTTCTGCGCTCGCCTTGTTGGGTCGGGACGCGGATGGCGGAGAGAGCCTTGATAGTGCCATTACGATCCGCACGGCGGAGATTGATGCCGACGGCACGCTTGCTGTCCGTGCAGGCGCAACTCTGGTCAGGGATTCGAATCCGGAAAATGAGGTCGAAGAGACGCAGGCGAAGTTGGGCGCCCTTATGGGGAGCATTCTGCATCCGACGCAAGAAATGGTCGTTCCTTCGGATACGGATCTCCTTTCTGACGAAGAGATTCTTCAGGTGCTCAAAGAAAGGAATCTCGATCTCTCCCGCTACTTTCTTGATGACCAGGAGAAGAACGACAACACGCTCGAAGCCGTGCAGGGAAAGATAATCACCATCATCGACAATGAAGACAACTTCTGCCAAACGCTCAAGCACATGATGACGAGCATGGGAGCGGACGTTCGCGTCGTGAGCTTTGATAAGTATGACTGTGCCTCGGATGATGCGGATCTCGTCGTTGTCGGCCCCGGTCCTGGTGATCCCAATGACGAACAGAATCCAAAAATGCAGAAGTTTCGTCGTGTTGTACGTGAGCTTCGAGAATCAGGAAAGAAGTTCCTTGCCGTCTGCCTCGGCCATCAGATCCTGAGCAGGGAGCTGGGTATGAAGGTTTCGCGTCAGGAGACACCGTCGCAAGGGGTTCGGAAGCAGATCGATCTGTTTGGCGAGCAGCAGATCGTTGGTTTCTACAATACGTTTTCTGCACGTCATCAGGAGATTCCCGGTATCCAGATGTCCTACGACCAGAGGTCAAAGCGTGTTCATGCATTGCGAGGCGATCAGTTCGCAAGTTTCCAGTTTCACCCAGAGTCTGTCCTCACCCAGAATGGTCTCCGAATTCTCGGTGGGGCGCTCACGCGTCTTCTCTCCTAAGGCAACATGCCGGGAAATATATGGGAAAACAGGTGTTGCCTCGGTTCGTTCGGGCGTACAATAGCCCCGCTCTTTTCTTCCGCAGGTCGTCTTCCTCCTCTGTGTTGGGTTTACACTGGAGCGCATCCATCCTTCGACTACGCTCAGGATGACAGAATGCTTTCCCGCGTGAATCCATACACACAGCGGATCTGATCTTGTCGGAAGGAGAGTTTCTTTCTCTCTTTCCCCTTTACAGTATGTCCATACTCACCCGTTCATCCTCTGACAGCGTGCAGAAGGAATTTACACTCATGCTCGGTGATCAGGAGATGAAATTCTCGACCGGGCTGATCGCTACCCAGGCCAATGCCACTGTGCTCTGTCAGATGGGAGGCACCGTGTGCATGGGTAATGTTACGGTAAGTGCCAAAGCCCGCGATGGTGTCGATTTTCTGCCGTTGCAGGTGGTATTCCAAGAGAAGTACTACGCCGGTGGTCGTATCGGTGGTAGCCGGTTCCGCAAACGCGAAGGCCGTCCGGCCGATAAGTTCGTTCTGCTCGCTCGCGTGATAGATCGCGGATTGCGCCCCATGCTCCCCAAACACATTCGCAACGATATTCAGGTGTTCTGCACAGTGCTCTCATATGACGAGGAGCATGAACATGATATTGCCGCTGCGAACGCGGCGAACCTCGCTGTGGCACTCTCGGATTGTCCAGCAGCGGGACCACTTGGCACCGTGCGCGTAGGTCTGATTGGCGGAGAATTGGTGCTCAACCCCTCTCGCGAGGCTCGCACGAAGAGCGAACTCGATATGTTCGTCACGACAACAGCCGATCGCATTGTAATGATTGATGCGGGTGCGAATCAGGTGCCCGAAGCAGAGGTTCTGCGCGCGATCCAGTTCGGTAAGAAGTGGGCGCAGAAGATCGCCGTGTTCTTTGCAGATTTGCAGAAGAAAGAGGGCAAGAAGAAATTTGAACTCGCTCCACCCTACGAGAATAAAGAAGCATCTGCGCTCCTCAAGGAGTGGGCACTCACTGAGGTTACCAAGGCGATTAAAGATCCTCTCAAGAAGCTCGACCGTCGGGCCATTTTCAACAGTTTCATCAATGGAGCTGCCGAGAAACTGCAAGAGAAGTATGGTTCGACTACGCTCACCACAGGCGGTTCTACTAAAGAGGATGAAAAACTCGTCGAGCTTTACGCTAACGCGCACGAACTCATGGATAAGATCATCAAGAATGAAGTGCGCCGCTTGATCCTCGAAGAGGGGATCCGTATGAGCAGCCGCAAAGTCACAGAAATCCGTTCGATTACGGCCACTCTCGATATACTGCCGAATTTCGTGCACGGATCCGCGCTCTTCCAGCGCGGCGAGACGCAGGGTCTCACCACTTGCACGCTGGGAGCACCCGGTGATAAGCAGATCGTCGAGGGCATGGAGGGCGAATACAAGATGCGCTACATGCATCACTACAACTTCCCTCCGTTCTCGGTGGGTGAGACGAGCAACCGTCTGATGGTGGGCAATCGCGAGATCGGTCACGGCAATCTGGCGCAGCGCGCACTCGAGCCGGTGTTGCCTACCGAAGAGGACTTCCCCTACACGATTCGTACGGTCACCGAAATTCTGGAGAGCAATGGCTCTTCTTCTATGGCGGCTACCTGCGGCTCAACGCTTGCGCTCATGGCGGCCGGCGTGCCCATTGCGGCACCGGTATCGGGCATTGCATTGGGGCTCATCTGTGATGAAGAGAAGGGCAAGTATGTCATTCTCTCAGATCTTCAGGATGAAGAAGACTTTGGTGGCGATATGGACTTCAAAGTCGGCGGTACCGAGAAGGGCATCACCGCCATTCAGATGGATATCAAGATTAAGGGGCTCCCGGATTCCGTTTTCGAAGAAGCAATTGCGCGCTCTCACGAAGGCCGAATGGAGATCATGAAGGTCATGACGGCGGCTATTCCTGAGCCACGCAAGGAGCTCTCGCCTCATGCACCTCGCATTGAGGTGATTCAGATCAATCCTGAGGATATTCGTTTGGTCATCGGCAAGGGTGGCGAGATGATTCAGAGGATCACCGGTGAGCTTGGTGTAGAGATCGATATTGAGGATAGCGGCCTCATCTTTGTCACTGCGCTCAATGGGGATTCTATGGATAAGGCCAAAGAGTGGATTCAGGGCATCGTGGCCAAGCCGGAGGTTGGCAAAGTCTACGACTGCAAAGTCGTGCGCGTCATTGATGGCGTGGGGGCGATTGTAGAGTTCCTTCGTGGTAAAGATGCCATGATTCACATCAGTGAACTCCAGTGGGCGCGCACCGAGAACGTCGAAGACATCCTCAAAATGGGTGACGAAGTGAAAGCGAAATGCGTCGAGTACGATTCGGTCGATGGCAAGACGCGCATGTCACTCAAGCAGATGACAGATCCGCCCGAAGGGTACAGTGCGGCTCCACGCCGTAGCGGTCCTGGAGGCCCTCCCCGCAGCGGCGGATTCGGTGGCGGAAGAAGAGGGCCGCCGAGGCGGTAGTTTTTCCCAGCGGATCTACAAAATGTCATGGTGAGCGTAGTCGAACCATGGCATTTTTAAATACGGTCACCCTTCGACTACGCTCAGGGTGACATGTGTTGTTTACAGTATTACTTTCCGATGGTGCCCTTCATACGATTTCCAGCTCGCTCCTTGAGGCGCAGGATTGTTTCAAATGATTCATGCTTGGCGTAAGGGGAGCGTTCGCGCCAGAGTGCAGTCACTTTTTCTACCACGTGGAGCAGCTCGGTGAGTTCTTGGGCAACATCTCGCTGTGCCATCCAGTCGAGACCGGCGAGGGCACATTCATCGATGAGCTGGTTCACGCGGTGCAGGGTGCGGTGCACCGCTTCTTGTAGCAGCTGCTCGCGGCGTTCGTCGATCATGTAGAGCTGGTTCTCGGTGTCGTAGAAGTCGGGAATTTCCAGGAGCAGACTCTGCCCTTGCTTGAAGGCCGTTGCCATATCTTCCCAGTCTTCTGATGTGGGCATGTCTCGCTGCTCGACTTTGGTGATGAGGCGGTCGAAATCTTTGCGGATGATGAAGAGTCCTTCGCGCGTATTGTGAAAGACATCTTCGTAGGTGAGGCGATGCATCTGGCGCACCGCCAGTTCCTGCTGCTTGCTCATGAGCTTGGTGACGAGCACTGCGAAGATGAAGAGGCTGCTCATGGCCTGTGTACTTGCGAGTACTTTCGAAAATCCCATCGGCACGATATCGCCGTAGCCCGTGGAGGTGGCAGTGATAATGCTGTAGTAGAGACTGTCGCCGATACGTGTAAACGTAGGGAGCCCCAACAGCTGCTGCGGTGCGTGAGCGGGCAGGTACGTTGCGAGGATGGCGTAGGCCATGCCAAAGAGCCCTGCGAGGGTGAACCACACAAGAAAGAGCGTCGCGTACGGCAGAGACGTCACTTTCTCCATCATGCGTGTGTGCAGAGAGAAACGGCCGTTTGTGCCCTTGTAAGGTCTCATTTCCTTCTATTGTAGCAGAAAACCTGCGTTTTTGCGATATGCGCTTTTCTACGGATTCTTCATATCCGTTGTGGACGGGGGTTTCTTGCCCTTGTCTGTTCCTGGCTCTGTTGATTTTTTTGCGGGCGTATCTACAGATTTCTCTGCTGGTGATTCTACGGATTTCTTCGGGCTTGGCTTTCGGCTATCGGTTTTGAAGAAGCCCGTTCCCTTGAAGTGAATTGCAGGAGGAGCGATGAGCTTTTCGGTTTTTGCGTGCTTGCATGTGGGGCAGGGAGGACGCGCTTTGCTACCAAATGAAAGGACCGCCTCAAACACGTGAGAGCACTTCGGGCAGCGGAAATCGTACGTGGGCATGTCGGAAGTATCGTAGCACTCGACTTCGCGCCGCGTACACGGCGCTACGCCGAGTTTCGCATCAGGAGTACAGGGATGTTTTCTGGAATGGATTGGGCAGATGTTCTGGGGAGCTTCACTGATTGCCACTGAGATTCTTGAAGATCTTCCATCCGACCCACACGGCAACGGCGGCAACGCCGAGCGTGACGAGGGCGTGCGTGTTGAAACCGGCTTCGGCGGCGATCGGTGCTTCGCTAAGGGATTCCATGGCGCTTATGCGGCGGTATCCAGTATATCTGCAGTACGCGCTCGCGTGCGTGAGGAGAATCCTCCAATAACATCGCCGAGATCGAGGGGAATATCGGTCGTGGCAACGCGCCAGGCATCCGTAGCAGCACGAAAGGGATGGAGCGTAACAGCATTTTTCACAAATTGGCCTACGTCGCGTGTGGTGCGCAGTCCCGTGCGTCCCTCATATGTCACACGGTTATCGAAAACGCCAGCCACTGCGGCGTCAGGGGCCTCCAGAATCGTGCTCGCGACAGTCATCACAGAGCCCATCAGAGCTTTTACAGGATTTTCTTGCTCCACCGGATTCACGATGTAGCGATCGGCGGTGTCTTTTCCCCATGACGTGAGGTTGCTTCCCACTTCTTTGAAGAGATGGATCAGGCGTCGCTCAGCCGAGACGTGAAGCACACAGGTGAACATGAGAGGCACATTCTACCACGGTTCCATCTTCGCAAGTTTCCCTTTTGTCTCATTTTTCTTGCATTCATTTCTCTGCTTCTGTATACATTCACCGCTTTCGTCCGTCTTCGCTCCTTTGGAGCTTCGCCGCGACGGAACATTGTTCTTTCCATCTTCGAATGGCCGCTCCTCTACCAGGACGGTCATTTTTTTAAGGCATGAGAGACAAACCTTACGGTTTTTCTCTCATGAGCTCTCTTTTCCCTCAAAGGTGTCGCTCCACCCCGCAGCAAGTGCGGGGTTCGCGACGGTTTATTTATGAGATACGAAGGCTCTTTGATCAATACTGGGGATGCCAGCGCTTCGGCACGGATTTTTTGAATATAAAAAGTTGGAGGTGCACGAGCTTAAAGCAAGTGCACCTCCGTAAGGGCCAGAGAATTGAATCAGAGACGACCAGAAGGGTCGGAAGGTGCTTTCAGGTTGGAACCCGGAGCACCTGAACTCAGAAGGGTGGCATCTAATGCCTCCTACTGTGAGAACGAACACTGTCCAAAATCGCTGGGTACGCGCACTTTAAACTTCTATTTTGCTTGGTCAAGTTGGGTCCGGTACTTTTTTCTGTGGTACGCTCCTGGCCAATGCTCTCCAAAGCGTACGATCCCAAGGCGTGTGAGGACAAGATTTACGCTCTCTGGGAAGAGAGTGGCGCCTTCACGGCCAATGCCAAGAGCAAGAAAGAACCCTTCGTGATCAGCATGCCGCCGCCTAACGCTACGGGGCAGCTCCATTTGGGGCATGCCGTCATGCTGGCGCTGGAGGATATCTTCATCCGCTTTGCGCGTATGCAGGGCAAGGAGGCGCTGTGGGTCCCTGGTACGGATCACGCAGCCATCGCCACCGAGAGTGTCGTGATCAAGAAGATCCAGAAAGAAGAGAAGATCAAAGATCCCCGCGCGCACTACGGTCGCGAGAAGCTCGTGGCCAAGATTGCGGAGTTTGTCGATATAAGCCGCTCCACCATCCGTTCACAGGTGCGCAAAATGGGCGCTAGTTGCGACTGGAGCCGCGAGCGCTACACCTTAGACGCTTCACTCAATCGATGCGTGAACGAGGTCTTTAAGAAGATGTACGCAGATGAGCTCATCTACCGCGGCCAGCGTATCGTCAACTGGGATCCCAAGATGCAGACCACGGTGTCGGATGACGAAATCGAGTACGTGGAAGAGAAAACGACCTATTACACGTTCCAATACGGGCCGTTCCAGATCTCGACGGCGCGACCTGAAACCAAGTTCGGCGACAAGTACGTGGTGGTGCATCCCGACGACAAGCGGTACAAGCAGTTCAAGGACGGCGAGACATTCGAGTGCGAGTGGATCAACGGAAAAATCACAGCGACGGTTATCAAAGATGATAAGGCAATTGATCCGACCTTCGGCACGGGCTGCATGACGATTACACCATGGCATGACATGACAGATTTCGACCTCGCCGAGCGTCGTGATCTCTCGCGCGAGCAGATCATCGGCTTCGATGGTCGTTTGCTCGATGTGGCTGGGGAATTTGCCGACATGTCTATCGAAGAGGCGCGGCCCAAGGTGGTTGAGAAACTCAAAGAGAAGGGGCTCCTTGTGAAAGTGGACGAGAACTACGAACACCGCGTGGCAGTGAGCTATCGCGGAAAGGGCATCGTAGAGCCACAAATCAAGGAGCAGTGGTTCATCGATGTGAATAAGCCGGCCGTTGCGTGGAAGAAAAAGAAATTGAGCCTCAAGCAGGTGATGCAGGATGTCATTCGTTCCAAAGACATTCAAATCATCCCGGAGCGATTCGAAAAAGTGTACTTCCACTGGATCGACAACCTGCGTGACTGGTGCATCAGTCGACAGATCTGGTGGGGGCACCGCATTCCCGTCTGGTACAAAGGTGACGAGAAGCATATTGGTATTGATCAGCCGAAAGGGGAGGGATGGGAGCAGGATCCCGACACGCTTGATACGTGGTTTAGCTCGGGGCTGTGGACGTGGAGCACGCTCATTGATCCCGCACTGGCAGAAGATACGTCTCTGTCGTTGCAGGATTTACTAAAGAATAGCCCCGATTTTCAGAAGTTTCACCCCACGAGCGTCATGGAAACAGGGTACGACATCCTCTTCTTCTGGGTGGCACGCATGATTCTGATGACGACATACGCCACGGGTCAGATTCCCTTTAAGCACGTGTACCTGCATGGCCTCGTTCGCACGCGCGACGGTAAGAAAATGAGCAAGTCCGATCCCGCCACCTGCATCGATCCGCTTGAGATCATCCCCAAATACGGTGCCGATGCCCTGCGTCTTGCGATGATCGTGGGGCAGAGCCCGGGTAATGACTTCCGGCTCTACGAAGAGAAGATCGGTGGATATCGTAACTTCATCAACAAGCTCTGGAACGCGTCACGCTTCGTGCTCATGCAGTGTGAGAAGGCGGGCATCGATCCTTCATCGATTACGAAACTTCCGGATCTCGCCTCACTCTCCCTTGCCGATCGTGCTGTGCTCCATGCTTCCGAGGTGCTCATTGAGGATGCGACCAAAGGTTTGGAAGAATATCGTCTGAGTGATGTAGGGGAGCGGCTCTACGCTTTCGTATGGGACTTCTTCTGCGATTGGTACTTGGAATTGAGTAAGGGGAATGCAAATCATGCGGTTCTTGTTCATGTGTTGCGCCGGATCTTGAAATTATTGCATCCTTACTGTCCCTTTGCGACAGAAGAACTATGGTCATTCCTGAAGCCGAAGGAGGCGGGATTGCTCATTTGTGAGCAATGGCCGGCTGTAAAAGCGGAGCGCAAAAACCCCGAAGCACTACGCGATTTTCAGATTCTGATAGATGTGATTTCCGCCATTCGCAGTCTGCGTGCGGAGTACGGGGTTGCTCCCGAGGCGAAGATTATCGCTTATCTCTTCTCTGATGATCATCTAACGTTTCTTCAATCTCAAAAGGAGCACGTCGAGCGTCTCGCGCAGCTTATAGGTCTTAGGTTTGAGAAACCTAGGGGGGATGTGGGCGTCGCGAGCGCGTTCCTGAAATGCGCAGAAGTGCATATTGCCCTTGAGGGTGCGGTAGATATTAAGAAGCTGAAGGATGACTTGCAGGCAGAATGCCTACAGCTCCAGAAATTCCTTGCGGGTGTTCGTGCCAAGCTCGACAACGAACATTTTATGGCCCGTGCCAAACCTGAAGTGATCGCAACCGAGAAACAGAAGCTTGCCGATGCTGAGGCGAAGATCTCGAAGATCGAGGAGCGGCTGAAGGCGCTTTCGTGATTTTCTGTCCTTTCTTTGTCAGACGCGACAGAGATCATTTTTTCGTGGGGGGCTAGGGCACCTTGTTCGGTTCCCTAAGCCCCCCACACCCCCCTTACCCTCCTAACAGTAAACCTCAAGGTTCTGTTAGCTCTCTGCCCGATAGTGACCTAGTGGTGCTATGCGCCAGGTTTGTGTTTCTGTTTTGTTTCTCTGATTGAAAGCATCGGTCGCAGGCTCTACTGTCTGCGTGTCATGCAGCAGTTTTTTGATGGAGCACAGGCAGGGAGTCGACGGAGCAATTGCGCCAAGCAGAAGGTGGGTGCCGTTCTGGTGAAGGATGGGAGCATCATTTCTGTGGGATGGAATTCCTGCGCGTGCGGCGGATGCCATCGTTCCGAAATGATTCCATCGGAGAAGTGTGAACGTCTGCATCTTCCTTCGGGGGAGGGATACGAGCTCTCGCGACCTGTACATGCCGAAGTGAGTGCCATGCTCCGCATTCGACTCGAGAGGTCCGCTGACGATTTCGAGCGCTGCATCGCCACGGTAGAGCCCATCGAGGAACTGGTGGCCGAACTCTTTACGCAGGAGGAACGAGCATTGCTTGAAGGGGCAACGCTGTACCTCTCGGGGCATACCTACGCATGCGATTCCTGCCAGCAGTGGGCAACATTGCTGGGTATCGAGAGCATCGTGTTTGCAGAGGCATAGTGGTCTTACGACCCCGTTTTTTCCTTTGACCCTACATTAAGACTTGAAACGCATAATGTTGTGTAATGTACTTCTGGAAGATCTCATTCGGAGTCTGGTATTTCAGGGATCGACGGGGTCGATTTTTGATGAGATCGACGGCGAAAGCAACTTGTACATGCGTGACGCTCTGGAAGTCGGTTTTCTTCGGAAAGAACTGGCGTAGGAGTCCGTTGGTGTTTTCATTCAATCCACGCTCGCACGAACAATAGGGATGAGCGCAGTAC
>JBDRKJ010000011.1:0-4665 GCA_043814035.1 Candidatus Peregrinibacteria bacterium | reverse complement strand
ATCTGCGACTTCAAGAGCGGTGACAACTACGACTTGGGCGCCTCCTTCTACGACCCGTCATGCGTGTGTTGCGATAAACTCTTTACTTTCTCTTGGAATAACGCAACGAACCTGCCACCGATGCCGTCGCCTGGGAGCTCTGCGTGGATGCCGTCGGGGCCCACGCGTGGCCTCTCTCTGTACTATTTCTTTCTTTAGTTACGCTGATTTTGATCTCCTAGGTCTTGACACTCCTCTTCCCATTTTCATGTGTCTTTCTTATCGTAATTATGTCCTCTTGTTCTATCAGTTTTATTCTTTTCTCTTTCATGTCGTTTCTTCCTGCTACGGGGGATATGACTGTACTATCAGTGAATGCAGGAACGCCGTAATTCGTCTTTCCTTTGGATGAATTTATTTTCTACCGGTGGCTATGTGCTAGTACTTATGATCGAAATACGGGGGGCTGGAATGAGGCAAATAATCCCCACACGCCAGAAGAACCAGTGGCAGGGAAGTACGCGCCCAAGCAAATCCAAAACACTGTAGTACACCATGCACAGAAATGGCGATGTTACCCGCGGGTAACCACGAAATCGATATATCTTGACCAGTTTTCAGTAATTAGTCCAAAAATCAAGTGCTGCTCTACTGCTTCTGCGCGTGTGTGGCATGCTGATATCGCAGCCGCAACCTCTGGGAGCCTTGTGGTGGACCCTTCCCGGCTCATGTATTTTGATTGGTTTCTGGACAATGATGACCAATGAAAAGAAAGAAGAGCAAATCATTCTCCTTCATATTGATTGGGAGGAGCTTCAAGCGCTCATGTATTCCGTGTCCCAGCAAGAGGCCGAGTTATTCTGAAGTGAAATCAAATTCCTTTTATTTCTCTCAAGCATGCTGCTGTTTCCAGGCATGCGAGGTTAACAATTCCCTTTCTCCCCTCGAAGATGATGTGTGCTCGGGATGCCAGCCTCGAGAAGGGATATGGGAGTTGAAGTATGTCATGGGCATCAATAATGGGGAAACCGGTGATCTCTTCCTCACCGATAATCTCGTACACGTCCAAGGTAGCAGTCTGATTCCATGAATCAACTGCGGCTACCTTGGCGAACAAAGGCATAGGATCACCAGTCATGACGTAGTCGCCCATGCGCAGATTGTCATCTCTGGATGGGTTTGCTGGACTCCCCGAGCGCCATGATGACTCCTCGGTGCATGCCGTCCTGAGCTGCATCGTTCTCCCGGTGTTCGCCATGATTGATCTTGCGAACTCATCTTGGTTCCCCCCTTTGTACGTCGCCTCGGCGAACAGCTGCTTCTCGATGTGATCCTGCGTTCGTTTGATGTGTTATGTGTTAATATGGCGTAGCTGGCGCAAGGTTAAGCCGACTTACCTCTTCGAAGCGTTGCGTGGATGACTGAAGTGCTGGCCCAAACCTGACGATATCCTCTAAGATGTGCACACCCAGGTGAAGCTGAAGTGTCGATATCGGGGTGCGCACCATGCCAGTGTCCGTTTCCTCGGTGCGTGCGAACACCTCTGCGAAGAGCCGCCGGTGTTCCCTCATGGATCTCCTGCAGATGCCTATCTCCTCTACAGTGATATCTCTTTTGTAGAGGAGGGAGAGATAGTGGCTGTGATACCTCAACAACCGCAGCAGGGACACAATGTCGAAGCTTTTCGTGATGCAACTGGCTCGGGATCCCGAGAGAACGCGTCTGATAAGAAAGGCCAAACACTGGTGGGCATATCTGTTATCGCAACCTGGTGATAGTGGAGGAAAGAGGAGTTAGACCAAGGTGAACTCGACAATCAGGGCGTACGTACCTCGTAGCGTCTTGTAGTGCTTCAGGGATATCCTCCTTCCACATGCTCCCGGGAGTGCCGGCAAGAACAATGCATATGCTTCGAGATTTTTCATCTCGCTTGTTGGAACGGCATCCAACACGGCATTCAGCTCAAACTTGAGCAAGTTCTCATCCTCGTTGTGGAAAACATCCACGACGATGGAATCGAACGGATGAGCCACCGATCGAAGCGGCGGAAGCTGGCAATGAATGCCGAAGTTCCTCAGGACGGCCTCCTTCTCCGACCTGGTGGTAGCTCGGCGCAACCCTGTGCTGGCATCCTGCCAGTTTTGAAGCTGGCGCTTCGGTGCGGCGTCCTCCTCGAACCTCCAGCAGTTCGAGCGATCCACTAGACATCTCCAGCATGGATGTGTGGCGCATGGAGATCGACAAGCGGCTGCCTTGCAGTTCACGGGCGTGTCCCCCACGAAGCAAAGCAGTTTCACCTGGACCACTGCTCTTCTCCCATCTGCCAGGGATAACACAAACGGTTCCTCGCACGACTTGACATCCGCGGCGAATTCCTCGAGGATATTCTACAACTGACAATCATGGGCATTCACTGCAATACCCCAAAGATGGGCGTTGTGCTTCAAGTTCCGCATCTTCATGGGGAGACCGGATAAACTGAAGGAAACGCACATGATGGAGTCCCTCCTGCCCTTGCTCCGAAACGAATCCGCTGTTGCCTCGATAATAACAAGATTCGAATCGGGGGACTTGCACTGCTGCAAGATCTCCCACTCCTGCCCATGCCAGCGCTCCTCGATTCTATTTGTGACTTCGTAGCTGCGCGCAGAGGGGTCAGAAGAGGCAACGTCACGGTAGTGATGCGTAAACAAAATCTACATACTATTGATGAAGCTTCTCCAGCGTCCCGCCCGAAAGAACGACTGAGAGCACTTCCGCCAACCGAAAATGGTGTAGAGCACTGGTCCGGCCTGGCCACGATCCGAATCTCCGCTCCACGACATCCATTATTGTGATTTCCTCGACCTCCTTCTTCACTGAGTAGAAAGACGGAACAACAGGGTAACCCATCTTCCGAAGAAGTGAAACCACGGCCTTCATCTCGGAGTCTGAGCGCACTCCGTCCTTCTTTTCGCCAATGTGGAACTTGAATTCCACGAGGTGCCTCAATATCTCCTCGTTCGGAGACATCTTCCTCTTCTGAGGAATGAACGCTTTCCTCTTCGGGAGCGAGACCCATGATCCTTCACTCTCACGAAAGTACTCGGGCGCGCACTCCTCTGCATCGTGACTCCTCAGAAAGTGGCTCCGACACCGCTTCTTGTAGTACTTGCAGCATTGCAAGCACCTATACGGACGTTCCATCCTTTGGCAGCGTCGTCCCAACAAAATTCAAAACTAGTTTGGGCTCGTCCAATCAGAACGCCCAGACGCCGCTGTGACTGTTTTCATTGGAATAACCTGTGTTTCGGTGATCGTCTGCGAATTGCCACCGCCAGAAGCAACCTCTGCCAATAAAAGGAGGGTGGGGTGCCTGTTGAGTCAATTCTGTCCAATTAGATGTGAGTAAGCCCTTTAAAAGGCGTCGTCATGTGACAATCGTCAATTCATGGATCGATTGCAAGTGAGTAGATGCAATTACGGTGCCATCGTTGGCACTGCCTCGAGTTTTCAAGGCGATTCTACGAGAAAAGACGAACTCAAAGCGGTATTGTCTGAGTTTTTTTCCGTCGATAGTGAAATGACTAAAACGAGATTAGCCGACGTACGATTCACAGATCTGGACATCATCGAGAAGCTACTCGTACTTGAATGGGCTCGTATTTTCAACAAGGAAGTCAAGGAGGAGATCGAAAGGCTACAGCGAGGGGCGAGTAAGTTCGATATTGTCGAAGGCCTTATGCAGCGCAGCAGAAGTCAATCATCACGAAATGGAGAAGATGCGAGGCGGAAGGTCAGGGCACTCGTAAATGAAAGATTGCGATACAGAAGGGCAAACAATAAGCGAGGGAACAAATAAAAACACGATCTCAAACTTTTTTTTTTTTCATTCCTTGAAATTGTCTTTCTGAATCTCAAAATTATTTTAACAAAAGTCACCTCATTAACTGTTCGATTCTTATTGGTTGATGAATCCAATCAATATGGCTAATATCGGGTAACCTCGCAATAAATCGATGCAACACGGGTGTGTAACCTCGGTATTAAGACAGTGTAACACCGAATTAGCTGCACTAATATCACCTTAATCGGTGCATGGTGCCTTCCACGCACTTTGTTTGCCTACTTTTGCGATAGAGACAGCTCTCTCGCCTCAGGTCATTCATTTGCTGTCTGCGTATCCATAGGGATCTCTCCTTCCTTGGGATAACCTCGTCCACCAATCATTTGATGCGGCTTTCTCGTGCCAACCAATAATATGTCACAAATTGTCTCGTCCAATCAAAGTCATATTCTATTTCTATCACTCGGTGAATGTGTACGTGAAATGACGGACACGCGGAGGTTGTTCCTTTTGGGTTTTTTGCTATTTCTTTTTGTAGTCCTTGAGGCCGCGAGGGCGGAGGTCGGCAAGAGGCAAGGGATAAATGTGACAGTGGGGCGCAGCCAACGAGATTCGATGAGGCAATTTCGGCTGAAAGCGTCCGTGGAGGACTGGAAGTCAAGGACTATCTACCAGCTTCTGACGGACAGGTTTGCTTGCACGGATGGGTGCAGTTGCGGCAGCCGGGGCTTGTCTGACTACTGCGGCGGCACGTGGAAGGGGATCACTGCGAATCTCGATTACATCAGCGGCATGGGCTTTGACGCTGTGTGGATCAGTCCAATCATTGAGCAGATCACTGGCGGCTATCACGGCTACTG
>JBDRKJ010000010.1:0-90409 GCA_043814035.1 Candidatus Peregrinibacteria bacterium | reverse complement strand
GAGCGTCACGCATGTACAAGTTGCTTTCGCCGTCGATCTCATCAACAATCGTCCCCGTCGATCCCTGAAATACCAGACTCCGAATGAGATCTTCCAGAAGTACATTACACAACATTATGCGTTTCAAGTCTTAATGTAGGCTTCGGCTCTGACCATGTCGTTTGGAGGGATGTGCTCCAGATGGCGTGCAGATGCGAAATATCAGCAGTAATCAGCCGTTCCTTCCCCAAATTCACAGAGAGCAGGGGATCAGAAATGGTGTGTCCCACAGCGACTGCCGGTACGCCGGCACGTGCGCACGTTGCGGTGATTTGTGCAACTTGGTCATTGTCGATCTCCAGCAGAAATCCGCTGGTCTGGCTGAAGAGCAGGCTGTCGATACGCAAGGATGACTGAAGAGAAGCGAGATCAACCGCAACGCCGATGGATCCTCCACACCTTCTCTGTGGCAGCGTCATTTCAAAGAGTGCGAGGAGGAGTCCGCCATCACTGATGTCGTGAGAGGAGAGCACTTGGCCTGATTGAATAATTTTTGTGATCAACTCAATGGCTTTTGCGGCTGCGGAAAAGTCCGGCTGTGGCACATGTGCTCCGAGCAATGCATCACGTGGAGAACCTGTCAGCTGTTCGAGAATTTCGTAGTAGAGTGAGCCCCCACATTCGTCGCGTCGTTCACCGATGAGCAGGAGGGTAGAGTCCGGCTGTTTGAGCTGCATGGTCACGGCCTTTCGTACGTCGGGCAGCACACCCACGCAGCAGACGATCGCCGTGGGGTCGATAGCGCTGCCATCAGGTTTGCCGTTGTACAGACTCACGTTGCCCGAGATGATGGGAACAGGTTCGCCGGCGATCGTCACGCCGCGAGCGGCATCGGCAACGCCCCGCACTCCTTCTTCAAGAGCCGAGAGCTGCTCGGGGATTTCGGGATTGCCGTAGTTGAGACAGTCGGTGATGGCGCGCGGAACTGCTCCTGTGGCTGCGACATTGCACATGGCCTCCACTGTGGCATTGGCACCCTGCCAGTAGGCAGAGATTCTTCCGTACCGGCCGTTGCCGTCTGCTGCGAGTGCGACGCCGACATTTTGGTTTTCTTTCGCCTGCTCCTCCCAGCCGGGATGCGTGCCTTCGTGAACGTAGCTTAAGAGATCTTGCAGCGGGGCAATGACACCAGCGTCACCTTCACCTGCTTCGATGACGGAATTCCCGATAACATTTTTGTCGTAGTGGCGTATGAGAGGATCCTTGCTCGCGGCATTGGGGTGACGCAGCATGGCCTCGAAAATTTCTTGCAACGTGAAGTTCTTGCCCTGCACTGAGAGGCGATTGCCCTTACAGATAATCTCCGGTTCGTTCATCGATGACTGTATCAGCTTCGTGGGACGCGTGTACTGTAGCCCGCAGGTGATATCGAGCGCCTTCGCAGAACAAACGACTTTTCCACGATAGGTCAGGTGGAAGATGGGATCCGTCGTGACTGTGCCGATGCGGCTGGCTCTGGCGTTCTCGGCTACCTCGGGTAGATTCCACACTTCGTTGTAATGACTCAGAATCGAAGCGGTGAGTGAGGGATGGCAGATCCAGCAGAAGCGCTCCTGCGTCTCGGCGCAGGCGATAATCTCGGGTGGCAGATCTGTGACGGCCGTGTGCACTGCCGTGAGATCGACTTCTGCCCCCAGACCGCGATCGGCCACCTGCTCCACACTGGCACACACGACGCCACCGGCTCCGAGATCCTTGAAGCTCACCTTGTCGAGATGCTTGTTCGCAGTGATCCAGTCGAAGAGTGCGTAGGTAGAAGCGAGCAGGTGACGCTCCAGAAAAGGATTCGGTTCTTGTACGGCTCCTGCGTTCTGTTCCTTCTTCTCTTCTTCCATCGAGGCGCTGGCGAACGAAGCACCGCCGAATCCGCTGCGATCGGTGGGTTTGCCGACGAGAATGATGTCGTAGTGCTCTCTGCCTGCCTCTTCGGGTACGAGGCTATGGATCACCTCATCCTCGCGCACGATTCCCACAGCAATAGCATTTACGAGACAGTTGCTGTTGTACGATGCGTCGAAGACCGTATCGCCGCCGAGGTTGGGGATACCCAGTGGGTTTCCGTAGCCTGCAATGCCGCGGGCGACTTCGCGCGCGATGGTGCGTGACTCTTCTGTCTTCAGATCGCCCAAGCGCAGAGCATCGAGTCCGCCAATCACCCGTGCGCCCATGCACACCACGTCGCGCACCACACCACCGATGCCCGTGGCCGCCCCCTCGAAGGGAACGATTTGCGAGGGATGGTTATGCGATTCGTGCGAAATGACGAGCCCCCAGCGTTTGCCCTTAGGTTCATCGGTGATCGCCACGATGCCACTGTCTTCTGTCGGTCCCAAAATCACGTGGCTGCTCTCGGTAGGCAGCATCTTCAAGAAGCGGCGGCTCGACTTGTAGCTGCAGTGCTCGCTGCCCTGAATACCCCAGATGGTTGCCTCGACGACGGTGGGATCACGCTTGAGCATCTCTCCGATCGCGCGCGCCTCAGAAACAGTAAGTCCGATCTTGTGCTTCTTTAAAAGCTCCTGCACTTCTGTGTCACTGGAGGAAAAGAAGGGGAGGAGGGGAGAGGTCGGTTGTTGGGCGGCGGGTGAAGGCATCTGTGACAGCATGATAGGGGAAAGATTTCCGTTGAGGAAACCAAAGAGACCTGGAGTCACGGATATTCCGCTCTGCTACATGAGGATGAACGTCAGAGCACCGATGTAGATGAACTGCGTGTTCTCGTCGATGTCAGGGCTATTGGGGACGACCTTGCCATCCACTGCGTAGAGCTGGAGATTCTGCAGCCATTGTCCAATTGTGAAGTAGGCGTTGCGGTACTTGCAGTTCGTTCGGCAGGCTCCGGTGACTGTGTTGCTGTTCTTCTCGCCGTCGTCGCAGCGCTCGGGATTACGACCGTCCGTCGGGCTATCATCTTTGATGCCGTCGCCGCAGCGGGCGGGGGTGCAGTCTTTGCGACACAGAGCATTGGGCGCGTTGCTGTTACTCGTACCAAGATCGCACTGTTCGTTGAGTTCAATTTCGAGGATTTCATTGCCGCAGCTGCCCGGTTCACTGCTTTCCTGCGAGGAGCTTTCATCGCCAGCAGAGCTGCTGCCCTCGTCGGTCGGGCCGCAGTTGGCGCCAGTCGCGGGCGGCAGCTTGCACTGTGCGTTGCCGAGGAAAGAGCCACCCGTAATACTGTCTTCACAAGAATCTTTGCTGATATCGGCAAAGCAGATGCCATAGGTCTCGCCTTCGACGCAGCAGTTGCCTTTCTTGGGCGGCTGCGAGCTCGAAGCATCTTCGCTGCTCTCGGCTCCTCCACTACTCGTTGCGCTGCCTGCCGACGATGCAGGCTCCGAAGTGTCTGATCCTGTAGAGCCAGCCTCACTCGTCGTTCCACCGCTACTGCCTCCTCCGCCGATAGTAATACTGCTCTGTTCGGAGGCACTACTCTCTCCGTCACTGGCACTGCTGTCTCCTTCGCCGGTGCTACTCGTGTCACCTGCTGCAGAACCCTCACTACCACCCGAGGGGTGGCCGGGATCGATGGGACCTACGGGGCAGCCCAGAACGCAGCTGGGCAGATCGGCAAAGCAGCTGTCTCCACCACTGTCATCGGTCGTCGTCTGTGCCTTGAGGTTGGCGGGCGAGAAGGCGTAAGGATCGTCTCCTTGCTCGACGCACGAGAGCCATGGCCGGGTATCCCACGGAACAGATTTTGGCTCGCAGCAGGCATGTTTTTTCGGAATCGGAGGTGGCTTACAGGGGTGCGGGCTGCTATCACACTTGGCTCCGATAATGGGCACACCGCCCTTGTCGCGACACTCGCCAACTTGCCCGACGTTCTGCAGGTCTAGACAGGCCAGTGAGGAACCAGGTTGCGTGCAGCAGACCCAGGGGCCTTCTGCACAGAGGTTTGTTCCTCTTTGCACAAAATTGCCACAGTTGTTATCGGCAGAGATTTTGCCTGCCTGGCAGTAGTACGATGCTTGTGTTGCGGGAATGTTCTCGACACAGGCGGCAGCATCTTTGACGCAGCAGGCAACGACCTTCGGACAGGCAGCCTTACTGCACTTGTTCACCCGACGGTCGAATGGGCAGTCATCCGCGTTGACTTTGGAGGCACATTCCCCCGTACGAAGGAAACTCTCGTCAACTTCGCAGCAGTTAACCTTTTCTGCTGCGCAGGCCTTCTTCTTCGTCGTCGGACACACTTTCAGATTCTTATTTGAGGAGTATTCAATTGTCCCACTTTCGCACTCACTTCCCGGAACTTTGGGATTCAGCAGACATTCCTTTCCGTCGGTGCCACCGCAACAGAGCAGAGAACCCTGCTGTCCGTTGCAGACTTTCTGAATATCTTCGACCGATGAGGGGCAATACTGCACAGGGGTGCCGCCGTATCGTTCACACCCGGACTTGCTTCCTTCAACGGAGCAAGTCCATGGGTAGTGAGAGGCGGGTGGAGGTAGGCAGCAACCAATGTCTACCCCACACAGGTTCTCGATTACTTCTTGGTTTTCTGGGCATTCTGTAATATTTGCGTCTTCTACCTCGCCCAGTTTACACTTCACCGCTTGCCTGAGAGTACACGTCACATTTTGCCAATCGCCTCCGCAGCAGGCGACCTGTGTTTTGCACTCCTTTTCGCAGGCAGCAACTTCGAGATCGTAGCCACGCTCGTCATTGGCGCAGCCTTCTTTTGGCCGTTCTCTGCATGACGCTGCACCATCTTCCACTTTGCAACATGATCCACCCACTTTTTTGCATGCAGCCCTTTTGTCATCTCCGCAGATAGGATCATCTACTCCAGTGACGTCGAGTGTTCCTTCTACGCAATCACTCAGGATTCCTGGGCCACTAGTGCACTGACCATTAGCATCGCAACATTCAATACTGCCGCCAAGCTTGCAGTACTTCGCGATTTCTAAGGGATCTTCTGGGCAGTAATTGTTCGGCATGGGTAAACCCCTCTTTTCGGTATTGCACTGCTCTGGGGTCAGGTCAGGGAGACAGATTGGAGTGCTAATTGGTCCAACCGTTATGGCCGTACAGCAGGCAGTCTTCTTCTCGCAGGTGACACCATCGCACGAATTGTTGCCACTGATGGTTCCCTCAGCACAATCACTGGGGTCCTGGTCAGTGCTGCACGTGGTTCCTCCATCTTTGGGGCAGCAGGCGACTTTCTTCTTTGCACATCCCTTTTCATTGCACTCCTTCATGTCCATCTCGGTTGTTCCCTCACTGCAGCTGCCTTCTTCAGGTTTGGCTTCGCAGCTAGATTCTCCATCATCGTTTGCGCTGCAGCAGGCCTTTTCTTTTCCGGGAGCTTTGCAGTCTTCGAGACACTGCAAGACATCAACATCCATCGGCGTTTCGTACTCTAGGCAGATGCCGAGCAAAGACGGTTCGGTACACTTGGGGCTGTCTTCAAACTCATTCCAACTGCAGCAGGATTTAGGTTTACTGCCACAGTCTGCAGGATCTGCAGGACAGGAGTTCTTTGGTTTCATATCATCTCCCGCCTGACATTCGCTCTTCAAAACATTCTCTTTGCACGACCACGATCCGGATCCATCACGCGAGCAACAGGCGACTTTCTTGGGTTCACCACATTTCTCTTGGATTGTCGCAGGATTGGCGGGGCAGCTGTAGCCTTCGAGTCGCCGGTCATCACCACAGGAGCCGGACCGGAGTTGGCATTCGTACGTGTCTCCTTTGAGAACACAGCAGGGGATGAGTGGGATGCCGCCACAAGCATCGTCATCATAGAGATCGGCAGGACATGTGTTTGAGTCTAGTGCTTTTCGAAAAGGAGCTGGTTTACAGTCATCTTTGTCGATGACAGAACACTCCCATGTATCGTCTGTGTCGTCGTCACGTTGGCAGCAGGCGACCTTATTATCCGAACACTGTTCCTTCCAGTTGGATGGACAGGATTCACCTTCGCCGATGTTCTTTGTGTTCTCTCCCTTGCACTCGTCTTCGGGAGTGGCGGAACAAGACCACGAAGCACTTTCTGATTCGCGTGTGCAGCAGGCCACTTTCTTCGTCGGCTTACATTGGTTCTGGATTGTCGCAGCATCTGTTGGGCAGGCATCACCCTCAAGGCGTTTCTCATCACCGCACGAGAGCTTGGTGACGCATGTGAAACTTCCATCACCCTGTGGTTCACAACATGGTTGTTCAATGGGGCCGCAGGCCTCCTGTGGGTTAGCTGGACACGTGGCGCCAGAGAGTTCGTTACGGGTGGGACCGGATCCGCAGGTGCCTTTGGCCACTGTGGAACAGGCCCACGTAGTATCGGATTCCGAATCGCGCTGACAACACGCCGCCTTGGCTTGTATTTTGCAGGTCGCTGCGTTGCAGCCACTCGGTGGATCAAAAACAGTGGGGGCGTAAATAACTAACCCATTCTTGGTGTCACAGGTCTTACCTTCTTGTAGGTACAGCTGCCAGCAAGTGGCATCTTCGATGCCGCAGCAGGCCACAAGTTTTTTTGGTGGCGTATAGCACTGCGGAGGTGGATCAATCGATGCACATTTCATCGAGCCGAATGTCGAACCCTTCTGGCACTTTGCATCCTCTTCAGCTTTCTTCACGTCGATGCAGCTATAGGTAGCATCGGCATAAGGATCGCTGCTGGGATCCGGATCCAGTGAGCAGCAAGAGATGTCATCTTTCTCAGGTGTTTTGCAGTTGGCGTCTTCGTCGGAGGGGCACATACTGCCTGAAAACTTTTTGGCACTAGAATCACACTTTTCTTTTTCCTCACTCTTTTTTACTTCGATACATGTCCACGGATCGTCATTCTTGGGTTCGGGTGGGCAGCAGGCGATAGTCTTTTCTCCTTCACAGAATTCATCAGTGCATTTGTCGTAGCTTATTTCTTTGAATTCCCCGGCCATTTCGGTGCACATTTCTGCAGGTGAATCACCCGGTGCGTAGTTGCTGTTGTATGAAAGCCAGAACGAGGCACTTCCGGCGAAGGTGCCACTCTTCACATTACAGCAGCATCCGGATTTTTGCTCCTCATCTGTGCACTTGGTGGAACAGTCATTTTCGATAACAGCGCCTGGGTGGTAGATCACACCTCCGAGCTCATCGGACATTCTGCACTGTGTGCCGCCCTCGTTTGTGCAGGTGAATGAGCGGCTGTATGCGGGATCTCCACCGGTTGGTGTCGAGACCATGCGGCAGCATTCCTGTACTTCGGAGCAGCAACACTCATAGTCTGAACTAGGCGGGTCCGTAGGTATGATTTTATAGCCTTCTGATGGACAATCTTCCTTCAGTTTCTCCTCTGTCCCGGGAAAGCATCCCAATGGGCAGATGAGATTGGAACAAGGTTTCTCTGCCGTGACTTCGAATCCTCCAGCTGCCGTGCATGCCGATTCTGTTTTCGACTCAATGCCGTTTCTACCCAGCGATGGATTCACGCAGCAAGAGATGAGAGGATCCGACGCAGAGGAAGAAGATTCTGGCGAGGTGCACGATACTGTTTGGCAGTTCTTTCCTTTAACCCAATCACCTTTTTTGTCGCCACACTCAGATTCCGTGATGAGTTCGCACTTTGCGAGAGAGCCTTCTGCTTCCGTCGGGCAGCAAGCACTCCTCAAAAATTTCTGACAAGGCTTATCATCCGGTTTGCAGGTTGTTTCACCGGCAATAAATTTCATCTCGTCTCCTGTACACGTTTCGGCAGTGTACCTCGTCTTGGTTCCGACGGGTTTCTCGGAGCAATCCGTAAAGCTGTAGTTTGTCGTCTTGTCGTACTCTTCTATACAGCACACGCCTATCTCGTCACACATTTTTATTTTTTCTGGGGAGCAGTCACTTGCAACGACCACCTTCGCAGTGTCGGGGGCACACTCTGCCTGTTTTTTGGCGAGAATACACTGCGTGGTGTCTTCTGCTTTGCAGCACTCATATCGTTGAGGCGATGGGCAAGTAGCGGGGTTTATACTTAAGAGCCGCGCGAAGAACTGCATCACTTTGGATTGCGAGAAGCCGGCGTCCTTGCACGCACCGTTGACAGGATACGGCTCGATGCCGTGTTTGCGGCAATCGTCTGGGCAGACATCATCATCACAGTAGTGCAGGATGCCGATGTTGTAGCAACAGGATCGTTTCTCCGATTCCGCGCACCCGCTTGATGAGGAGCTCGACGATGACGACTGCGACGTAGTAGAGCTACTACTTTCACCGCACAGGTTCGGGCTGCAGGTGTTGTTCGGTGCCGCTACTCCAAAGAAGGTAGTACAGATACCCTGGGACACATTAATAAAACAGGAGGAACCGAAGCAACACGCGATAAGTGGCTCAGACGATGATTGTGCTGATGAAGAATAATCGGATGAGGAGGAGGGTGGGGGAGGTTCGGAGGAGTCACTCGAGGAGGAGTCACTACTGGAGCTCTCGGAGGACGCACATGTTCCGCCAGAGTCCCAACCCCATCCGGGACCGGGGTTTCCTGATGCGCTCATATCGCAGAATAGACCGGGTGAGCACGGTACGTTCCATGGCGAGATGACACCTGCGCTACAGCACTCGATGTCACCGCAGAACTCCCCGAGCCCCGCTTCGGATGGGCCGCATTCCCAGTAGGGGCACTCTGATGATGAAGAAGAATCAGAGGAGGAAGACGAAGAGGAATCAGGAGGGGAAGACGATGAGGAATCAGAGGAGCACGAGGGATCGACAGGGTTTTCACACACCTCTCCGCCCATCTCATCGGAGACGCAGTTATCGAACGTGCATTCATTATCGTCGTAGCAATCTGGCGGTTCGCAGTGATTGGGTTCGCTTGAGGAGGAGCTCATCATCGGGCACACATCGCAGCTCCACCCGGAGTAGAACGAGCCGCCACACTCCCATTCTTCTGTTTCGTAACAGGAGCTATCGGAGTAGCAGCAGGCGCCCCAGTTGTAGCACAGATACATGCCGAAGCACTGGTTCGCCATACACTCGACACCCCAGCAGGGGTCCGTGCTCGTGCATTCGGAATTATCACGGCAGCAGTTCGGTATTGGATAATGATCGCATCCTCCCATCATGCAGAAATCCTCCGTACACGGATCACCGTCGTCGCATCCTGTGAAGATGCAGGGGTCATAACATACGGGGTCGGGAATATGGTCGCATCCGGCGCCGTCCGTGCAGGTATCGACCGTGCAGGGGTCTGCGTCGTCGCAGCCACCCGGGCAGGGATCATAAGGGTAAGAAGTGCTGGGCGGTCCCACAATGGCTTTGAGTGAGCCGTAGTACGATGGAGCAACAGGCAGAACTCCCTTGTTCTGTTCCACAAGAATTCCGGTGAGCACCAGTGTGAGAAATGTGCCCAGAGCAAGCTCGGTGAACGCGGTACGGAACATCTTGTCGATGACTATAGCAGGAGCGGAGAAACACAAAATGATGCAGGAGTTGCATAGTAGCGAGACTCATGCTCTGACAGCTCTCCTCGGCTGTCTCAAACGAACACGATCCCGTATAGTAGAAAAATGGTGAGCGCACTGCTGTTTTCGGCCCTTCTCCTCCCACTTTCTCTCTCAGTACAGATTGTGGAACAACCTGCGGCCTCGGTGCCGACGGGGGCCCAGCGGGTTGAGATGATTGTACTCAATCTTTCGGCTTCCTGTAGCGGAGGTGTGGCAATGCACGGTGTGACGGTTACGCACCGCGGATTGGGAGCGATCCGCGATATTTCTTCCGTTTACGCGATGAGTGATGGCGTGCGGGTGTCGCGGGCACGTGCTCTCTCATCACGCGATGGAACTGTGACACTTACGTTCCGGCCCGCAGTCGTCGTGCCGGCGTGTGGTGTGCGTCATCTTTCGATCATGGCGAATTTTTCGGCCGATGCGAGCAGAGCCGGGGAACACAGAATCACGCTCTCCGGGCCAGGTGATATTGATGCACAGAATGCATCGGTATCGTTGACGAGTGCATCCAGAGCACCTGTGCGCAGAACGGTGGGGGTGAACCAGGGGAGTGTGGATGTTGCATTCCTGCCGCTTCTGTCGCGCGTGCGCTATGGCACTCATCGCACGGTAGCCCGACTGCGCCTTACAGCGGAGGAGTACGACCAGGCCATCGATGCTCTGACACTTACGAATGACGGGTCTGCACGCGCAGCAGATCTTCAGAATCTCACGCTCGAGACGTCGCGCGGAGAAGTGCTCGCTCGTCTGTCCTCTCTCGAGGATGATCGGGCGCCCTTTGTCTTCTCTACACCTTTCATCATGAAGCGTGGTCAGATGTTCCTGCTCACGGTGCGGGCCGATGTACTGGCGAGTCGGAGGCGCACGATTGGGTTCATGCTCGAAGAGCCGAGTGATCTCGTAACTCGCCGGTCTTCAAGACGGCGATGATGTTTTGCATACTTCCCCACGCATCGTCCATTCAGGAAATTGTGTTCTCTGTATTCTCCGCGCATACTGTCTGAAATTCCCGATTGCATTTCTATGAGACGAACCATTCTCTTCCTGCTCGCGGTTGCCCTCCTCGGTGGCATTCCACTTTTCCTCTTTCTTCGTGAAGCTCCCTCTACTACTCCTTCGCGGGATGTCGAGGAGGTGATGAATCTCGCAGCACAGAACAGTCGTTCGCTCCAGTCGGCACGCCTCACAGGTGAAGGTTATTTTCGCATAGAAGGTGGGGCGCTTCCTGCTTCAGGCACCGTAGAGCTGAACGGAATATTACAGGATGCCGGTGATAGTTTGCAGATGTCTGTAGCGATAGATGCGTTGTTCTCTCCTGCGGGCAATCGCAGTCAGACGTTCAGACTGCGGGGCGCGGGTGAAATGGTCGTCGTCGGCAAAAAAGATCTCTACTTCAACGTCGAGTCGCTCTCTACAGAGCCGGATGGCTCACTGTTCCAACCCGAGTTGGTTGCCCTGCTCGCTGGTCAGTGGTGGGCATTACCATCTGCGGCAGGGGAGGAAGAAGGTGCAGTACCTGGTGGAACGATGACACCTTCGCCTAATTTGCTCCGTGCTCAGTCACAGGTGGTGCGCGTTGTTCGTGATCGTGGTACCACATCGCTCGATGGAGCAACCGTGTTCCACTACGACGTGGCCATCGATCAAGACAAGCTGCTCGCGTACTTAGAGCAGGTGGCTGCCGCACGTAACGAAACGCTGGATCGCGACAGTCTTGCCCGTTCCCTTGTCGGTCTTCAGGCAACGGGGGAGATGTGGATTGATGCCGAGTCCTACGTGTTGCGGCAAGCCCTATGGACGATTGAAAATTTCCGTATGCAGCAGGGAATGTTCAGCGGTTCATTCTCGATCCATCTCAGCGACTTCGATTCCGCTCCAACGGTTACACCGCCTGTCGAGGCAAAGCCCTTTGCTCCAGCGTCATTCTTTGGTCTTCAGGACGAACAGAATGTTCCTGGTGGTTCCCTCTCACCACAGCAGCTTGAACAGTATCGTTCCCTCCTTGAGGGAGTTCCCGCACTCACCGAGTGAGCCCGATGACTCCGACTCCTCCGCAGCCCATCGACGGCATTGCCGCGCCTCTGCCCACTCCTCCAGGTCAACCTGTGTCAGGTCCGCAGCTACCACCGCAGAAGGATCCTGCGATTGCCTCACGGCGCTTTCTGCGCAGGCTCATCGTGGTGTTCATTGTGATTCCGTACATCACGTATGGGCTTTGGTCAGTGTACCTGCTTATGGTGCTGCCAGATCCCACGGGCGTATATGATCGGTGGATTCCTACCGGAACCACGGTGGCACTGCTGTGTGCGGTTGTGCTTGTGGGCGTCGGTTTGTTCGTATTTCTCCGCATCGGGGCAGCCGACGAAATTCCTCTGCCGCGACGTCGTCTTGCTGCTATCAAGGTTGCCGCCGTGATTCTGCCTGTCCTGCTGTTGAGCGCGATTGTCCCGTTGGCCATTCGTCGTGAACCGAAACTGTGGATTGACGTTGCCGTTCCTGAACGAACGGAGGATATGGTGGCACCGCTCTCGGTTACCTTTAGCCTGCAGTCTGCGATAGAGATTTTGGCGCGCCGAGAGCTCACCGCCGAGAAGTTCGTGTGGGATTTTGAAGGCGACGGTAAGCTGAATGCAGAGACGACGGAACCAGCGGCGACAGCCTACTACGACCGTCAGGGGCAGCGAACCATAGCGGTCACGATTTTCTTACAAGGTGGAGACGTGCGTCGTATTTCACGTGTACTCACGATTACGCGTGCGGTCTTTGCTGTTGATCCTATAAATCCTGTGCTCGATGAGCCTGCGCGACTGAGCATTGCACATCTTGTCACGAAGAAAGAGGATCTCGATCAGGTGGAGTGGGATTTTGATGGCAATGGAGAGGCCGATTTGATAACGAAAGATCTCGATGTCGTACACACATTCTTCGCCGAAGGTGAGACCATGGTTTCGGTGAAAGTGACGCTCAAAACCAAGGCACAGCAGATCTACGAGCGCGCCGTAGAAGTGTTGCGATCACAGCCTCTCCCTTTCCCCGTGGATTTCTCAGCTGAGCCGGAGCATCTCATCGGGCCTTCACCATTTGGTGCCGTCTTCCGTGTGAGCACCGAGGAGCCCGTGCGCGTCGTACTGTGGAATTTCGGTGACGGTTCCGATGCGCGTGGCGAGCGGGTAGGGCACACCTTTGCCCAACGTGGCGTGTTTCCCGTTACAGCAGAAGTGCGCTCCCAGGCCGGGCCGGTGGCCAAGATTACCAAGGTGGTGCGCGTGACAGAAGATCTGCCGTTGCCCGATCTTACATTCAGTGGATTGCCGGAGGTGAAGAACAGCAAGATCAGCGGAGAAGTCCCTGTGATCGTGGATTTGAAGCCCCGCACCACTATTCCGCTTGTGGAGTTCTTCTGGGAGGCACCCGAAGCGACCTCAGTCGGATCGACGCGCGATTCTGTGCAGGCCGTGTACCGGCGCGAAGGGGTCTTTACACTCTGGCTCATCGGCCAGGATCCCGACGGACGCGTCATGCGTAAGCCCATTACCGTTGAAGTCTTGCCCCCGGCATCCACCGTCACCATCCGCATGGATCCTGATGGCGGTACATCCCCGCTCACTGTGCGGTTCGATGCATCAGAGACAGTGATTCAGGATGAGCAAATCAGCGGATTTGAGTGGACGTTCAGCGATGAACCTCAGGGCGCGGCTCACCAGCAGGGCGCACAGGTATCACACGCGTTCCAGAAACCCGGGACGTACGAGATTATTGCCAAGGTGTTCACCACCAGTGGCAAAGAGTTCTCGTCGAGCAAGACTATTGTCGTGCGCGCGCCGGTTATCGATGCCTGCATTTCGGCCAGTCGCACCGATGGCAAGGCTCCTCTTGGTATTCAGCTCAGCAGTGACTGCTCCACATTGGGGCAGCAAACGACCTACATGTGGGATTTTGGTGACGGATTCTCGAGCGATAAAAACAATCCCATTCATGATTTCCAGAAGACCGGAACCTACATTGTCACTCTCACGCTTCGTGATGGCGACAGTGTTGCGATTTCGGAGCCCCTTACTATTACCGTGCAACCATGAAGCAAAAAACTTTCGTTCGTGCCTTCGCCATTGTTTGCATACTCGGCATTACGCTCGCGGCGCTTCTTCCCGCGTTTGGCTGAAAGCACTCATGGCAGGCAGTGAAGCAGCCGTGACGAAGTCATGAGGCTGCGGCGTGTGTTCCTGCAAAAATGTTCCCGCCGAGGCGATCATGGCTGCGTTGTCTGTGCAGTAGAGTAACTTTGTCGGAAAGCGAACGATGCGTCCTTCACACTGTTCAGTGAGCATGGAGCGCAGGCGATGATTGGCCGAGACGCCGCCTACGATGTGAAGCTCTTTCACATCGTCGTACTGTGTCAGTGCCTGGCCAATACGAGCGCAGAGGTGACGGCAGATCGCGAACTCGTACGACGCCGCAAGGTCGGCGAGGTGCGCGGCAGGATCTGCCATATCACGCAGTAGGTACTTCAGTGCTGTTTTGAGTCCGGAGTAACTGAAGTCGAGTGTTGCATCATTGCGGAGCGGTTGCGGAAAAGGGAACGCCTGCGGATTGCCAGCTTCACCCGCTCTTGAGATCGAGGGCCCGCCGGGGTAGGGGAGGCCCAGCATGCTTGCGCCTTTATCGAAAGCTTCGCCAGCTGCATCATCTCTTGTAGAACCAAGCAGTTCCCCCTTGAGGTGATCGGTGCGTCGCCAGAGCTCCGTGTGGCCGCCTGACGCTGAGAGTGTAAGCATGGGGAAGCGCGGTTCGTCGATGGCATCGAGCCATGTAGAGCTCAAGTGCCCCAGTGTGTGGTGCACGCCGATGAGAGGTTTTTTCCAGAGTGTCGCCAGTGTGCGGGCTGTTACTGTGCCCACTAACAGAGAGCCGAGCAGCCCCGGACCACGCGTGACGGCAATCATGCCGATGTTTTGGGGAGCGACGCCTGCCTGTGTGAAAGATTGATCGATGACTGATTGGATTGCCCGGATCTGTTCCCGGGCTGCGTGCTCCGGAATGACTCCTCCAGATTGCTCGAAAGCATCTTTCGATGAAGCAATGATGCAACTCAAAACTTTGGTGCCGTCTGTGACGATGGCTGCCGACGTTTCGTCGCACGATGTCTCGATGCCCAGGGTCATCATATGAATGCCTAGAGTAGGTGAATATTTTGCATCTGAGGAGGTTTTGATAAATATCAAAAATGTTGTATAATACTCATAACACATGAAAACACATCAGAAACGCACCATAGCCTTTGTTCTGCCCGTTCTCAGCATTGGGCTGTCGTTCGTGTTGTGGGCAGAGATCGTGCGCAGTCTCATGCCCCCGATTGCGGGAGTGATTTCCGTCGAGGACACAGATGCTTCGCTTTCGGCTGCGTCGGATACTGCCGTTGGAGTCGTTGTAGAGAGTGAACCCGCTCGGCCCCCTGCGCCCCTCATGCCGTCGATGCACTTTGCTGCCAGTGCCGCATCGCGGGCGGTGGATCAGCAGAAGCGCGATGAACTGCTGCAATGGGAGATTCAGGAGTCGTATAACCTCTCTATTCCATCACTCTCGATTCGTGCCTCTGTCTTTCTTCCGTCGCGACGCCACTGGGATGTGCGTGACTGGGAGACGCTCGAACGTCAGATGCAGGTAGGATTGCTGTACGGTGTCGTCGCTTATCCCCATGCGGCGGAGCCGGGGGAGCGCGGAACCATCGTGATTGCTGGCCACTCAAGTCCGCCCAACGACCGGGCGCGCGCAAGCCGCTTTGGCACGGTATTTGCCAGTCTTCCTACCATTAGTCTCGGCGAACAGATCGTGCTGCGTACGTCGCATGAGAGCGTTACCTACACAGTGGTCGACACGATGATCGTTCCGGCAGGCGACACGACCATTCTGCTCTCGCAGCAGGATGAGAGCGTGCTCAAGCTCATCACCTGTTATCCCATTGGATCCACCAAAGATCGTTTCGTGGTGATTGCGAAGAAGATCGCTCTGTAAGGGTATACTGCTGTCATGATCGCGTTCTTCCCTGAGCGTGCCGTGGCCGTAACCCTCTTTGGGTTATCCATCCACTGGTACGGGGTTCTGTACGTCACCGCGTTTCTGCTGGCCTTCTGGATGCTGCCGCGGCTGCAGGATTCTCGCTATCTCGCACTGAAGCGGGATGATTGGTCGAGTCTGCTTACCGCTGGCATTCTGGGCGTGCTCATCGGGGGCAGGCTTGGCTACGTATTCTTCTATCATCCCGTAGCCTTCGCGCTTCACCCGTGGGAAATCTTTGCGGTTTGGAAGGGTGGCATGTCTTCGCATGGCGGGTTTCTCGGCGTGGGTCTTGCGTTGTTACTGGTTGCCCGTCGTCGGCACATTCCGCTCCTCGCGCTTCTCGATGTTGCCGTAGTGCCGGGTGCGGTGGGCCTCGCACTCGGTCGCATAGGCAACTTCATCAACCTGGAGCTGGCAGGCACCGTCACGGCGCTGCCCTGGGGCATGACGTTTCCTGGCCTCGATGGATTGCGTCATCCCGTTCAGCTCTACGCGGTCGGCAAAGATCTGCTCATTGCCGGCATCTGTTTCTGGCACCTGTGGCGAACACGAAGGCGTAAGCCCGGCGGCACGTTTGCACTCTTTCTTTTGCTCTACAGCACACTGCGGTTCCTCGTGGAGTTCGTGCGCGAACCCGATAGCCCTCTCGTATCCTTTGGTCTGTTCTCGCTCACGCGCGGGCAGTTGTACACGTTGCCGCTTTTCGCACTGGGTCTGGCGCTCTGGTTTGTATGGAGGAGAGGAAGGTCTGGCGGTGCATCGGCGAGGGGCCCGTCGCTTTGATCGCCGCAAAGTGTTCTGGTGTGCCGTACCCTTTGTGTATGGCGAAGCCATATTCGGGGAACTGTCCGTCTTGCTCCACCATCATGCGATCACGCGTGACCTTGGCCACGATCGAGGCCGCTGCGATACAGGATTCAAGCGCATCACCGTTGATGACGGCGCTGTGCGGATAGTCGAACCAGAACTTATCGCGGCCATCGACGAGCAGGTAGGTGGGTTTTTTCGTCTTTGCCAGCATGGCAACGGCTTCCTGCATTGCTCTCTCGGTTGCCGGAAGAATTCCGTTTGCGTCGATGAATGTGGACTCCACGATGCCGTATCCAAACGCACAGTGTGTGCTGATCCACGCAAAGGCTTCTTCGCGTCGTTTGGGTGTGAGTTGCTTGCTGTCGCGAATGAAGCGCGGCAGGGGAGTCCCTTCCGGCAGTATGCAGGCTCCTGCAACAACGGGGCCCGCCAATGCCCCTCGTCCTGCCTCATCAATTCCAGCAATAACAGCCATTGATGAACCCTTCTTTAACATTTGACAAAAATGTAAAATACATTACTATAATGTAAGTTCTCTCACAGCGTACGCTTTGAATGCAGAGGTCGGTATCGCGCGAATCTCACAGGTGTGGTGAAAGAGGTATCGACTTGTTCATTCTGTTCCGTTTCAGAATTCCTTACTTATGGAGGAGCAAATATGAATGCTCTCCGGGAATTCCTATCCGACGGCGGCGACATGGAAATGATTGCTGTTGCCGGCGCCTGTCTCATGTTTCTCATTGTTGGTCTGTACCAACGATGGCGGGACCGCTGACGACAGGAAGGGGGGAATAGGATGAACGCTCTTGAGTCGCTTCCTTCACCGGTCGCGACTCAATTTTTATGTGAGTGCAAAAGCTCCCGCGCGATTTCGCGCTCGTTCCATGGAATCTGCCCCTCGGCGGTCATCATGGTCGTGTCGCTGCCCTTGGCACACAGGATCACGGCGTCGCCGGGATTGGCCTGTGAGAAGAGTAAGGCCATCGCCTCCCTGCGATCAAAGATTTTGTGTGCCTCGGTTTTTGATTGATCAACTCCCGCCCACACCTCCTCGATGATCTTCTCTGGGTCTTCGGTGTAGGGATCTTCGTTCGTCACCACCACCACGTCGGCGAGTTCGGAGCACAATCGACCGACAATCGGGCGTTTTTCGCGCATGCGGTCTCCGCAGCTCCCTGTGAGTACAAGGATACGATTTTCCTCGGGGAGCATCGTACGTAATGTCTTTAAGGTCTTCTCATACGCGGCGGGTGTAACGGTGAAATCCACGAACACGGCGAATGGTTGCCCCTCGTCGATCCGTTCCATGCGTCCGGCGATGCCCGTGAAGGAGCGCAGCGATTCCACAGCGCGTTCCACTGGAATGTTGACAGCCTGCGCACACGCGATGGCACAGCAGGCGTTGTCGAGATTGAAAGATCCGAGGAGTGTGAGTACGAGGTCGTTCATTGCCTCTTGGCCGTTTGTTTTGGAGTGGAGCCGAGCACGTGTTTCCGTGAGAGAAGTGCGAACATCTGAGATCCATAGGTCTGCCGTCTCCGTGTGACCGTAGGTGAGCGTATGTGCTGTAGTGATCTGCTCGTAGAGTTTTGCACTCTCATCATCGCGGTTGAGGATCTTCGCCCCGCCGGGGCGGATCATGTGAAAGAGAAGCCCTTTGTCTCTGCGGTACTGCTCGAGCGTGCCGTGGTAATCGAGGTGCTCGGGCGTTACGTTCGTCACGGCGCCGACGAGCGGCCAGGTGTAGTTGAGCCGCTTCTGCACAAGCCCGTGTGACGAGACTTCGAGCACGGCGTGCGTGCATCCGGCGCGGACGAGACGTCTGAGAAATTTCTGAATGAGGAACGGCGAGGGAGAGGTCTTCTGGGTGGCGTTCCATTCGCGCTCTTTCTCCACTTGGAGGAATGCGGTCGAGAGTGCGCCGGTTTTGACCCCCGTAGTTGTGAGGATGTGGGCGACCATGCCGACAGTCGTTGTTTTGCCATCCGTCCCCGTGACAGAGATGATGGTGAGTCGCCGTGCGGGAAAGCCATAGAGGAGTGCTGCCGCAAATGCCTTGCCCTGATGCCAAGCGATGCGCAGCGGGCTTCGTTGCGGAATGGCCTTCTTAAGGGAGCGGAGGAGGGGTTTCACAACGCAGTAAGAGTATCACGTGTGTGAGGGGTTGTTGCGCTTCCTCCCTTCTTTCTTTGTCATAATCTGCTTCGTTTGCGCGATATCTTTTACAATCTGCCCTTGAAGTTTTTCGACCGTTGGGAAATTGCGGATGCTTCTGAGTCGCTGTATTACTTCCACTGTCACGCGAACAGGAGCACGGCGAATAGCACGATCGATCACGTGGAGTTCGCAGGCGCGATCTGCCTTGAAGACCGGTCGTGGACCCACGTGCATGGCGGCAGAGAAGTGTTGTCGATTCCACGAAACGCGGCAGGCGTAAATGCCGTCCTTGAGTGCACGGGGAAGATTGCCAAGTGCAAGATTGAGCGTGGGAGAACCCATCGTGCGCCCGCGTCCGGCACCCTTTACAACACGGGCGGTGAAGGAGGGGAGGGCGCTGGGCATCATGGCGAGACTGAGCCAGCCTTTGCTGTACGGGCCGTGTCGGCGAGGTTCTTTGCCAGTGTCTGCACCTGATCCGTCAGATTCCCGAGCTCGGAGCTTAGTTCTTTGCCGCGAGAGGCGAGGGTCCAGGCATCGCCGCACAGACGAATGGTCTCATCGAATTCCTGATTTACTCCGGCACGGTATCCTCGGACGATGGCGCGGAACGCCTCGGTGATTTTGAGGGCACTTTGGATTAATGGTTGATTCGGGGAACCCGCGTTTGCACCGCGGGCCGCGAGCAGCGCACGCGCCGATGCATACTCTGCCTGTTCCAGATTATTTTCTTTGATGCTGCCAAGCACGACGAGGATCTCGCTTTCCGCTTCGGAGAGGAGGGCCTGCGTGCGCTTACCATTGCGGTACATGAGAAAGCGATACAGGATGAGAGCGGTATCGCCGCGCGTGAGTTCACGACCGGGATCCAGCGTGCCTTCCCCTGTCACCATCGTCATCGAGGCAGTAATGGCGTAACGCAGGTAGGGGTAGTACCACGTGGTGGGATCGGTGACATCTGAAGAGAGCGGCAAACGAATTTCGCTGTAGGAACTGGGATCGATGCGGTACGCGAGTAGCACCATCTTGATGAACTCCATCTTTTTTACAGGTTGTGTTCCATTGAAGGTGGCCTTTGTCGGTGGACCGTCAACAATGGAGTTCTGTCGTGCCGCCTCGACGTACGGCAGATACCACTCGCCGGCCTTGATATCGGAGAAAGGGGTTTGTGTCAGCTGATCGAGTGCCTCTTGTTTAAGCAGGGGAGCGATGATGATCTTGATCGCCTCGGCGCGGTTGACCTTCTGACTTGGTCGAAATGTTCCGTCATCGTATCCACTGAGGATCTTCACGGAGCGCAGGTATTCTGCCGCTTCGGCAACGGGTGTGCCCGGCGTGACATCACTGAATCCTTTTGCATCTGCGGCTGCTGATACGGTCGGCAGGAGCAGCGAGAGCACGAAAATAGCTGTGCATGTGCGAGAGGCGAGTTTCGAACACATCATGTGCAAGGGGGTACAGGCGCATCGTAACAGTCGCACTATTGCATCGCAAATCGTGAATCGGTCCCAATTCAACTATGGCGGAAGGGGAGGGATTCCCCTCGGCTACGCTCGGGGTAAACTTCTCATCCCACCCTGCGTAAGTCTGTGAGAGCGTCGATGTGAGAGTTGTTGTGAGCGTGGCGGAAGGGGAGGGATTCGAACCCTCGATCCCGCAGGTGCGGGATAACGGTTTTCAAGACCGTCGCCATAGACCACTCGGCCACCCTTCCGTAGATAGTGTACAACAGGATGCCGTGAACTCAGAGAGCTTGCGTTTCTTCCTGCAGTCGTTCGAGCAGCTGCTCATTCTCCGGGAGTTCGCCTTGAGGGCAGGCACGCTTGGCGAAATTGATGCGGAGCGTATCGAGGTAGCCTTGCTGAGAGAGGAGATGTTTGACGAAGGGGAGCGCGGTTTTGTGGAAGCGGCTGAAGCGCAGGTGGTGCGCCATCTCGAAGAGCGCGCTCACGAAGGCGTCTTCGCCGCCGCGCACTTCGGCATGGATCTCGTCTAAGACGGCATGGAGGATGCTCTCGGTATCGAGCCCCGCCATCAATTCCAAATCCTCCGCTTTGGCTGAGGGAAAGTACTGATTCAAGCCGAGGCGCCGAAGCGAGCAGGGGAGTGCGAAGTCGGCGATGATATCCGCCACCTGCGAGGCGAGGCCTCCCTCACTGTTGTGATCTTCGGCGACGATCAAACGACCGGTTTCGAGAGCGGCCTTCAACACCGCTGAGGCGTCGATCGGCCGGATACTGCCCACATTGAGAACGCGCACGCGAACCTTCTCGGGGCTTGCGAGCAGCTGATCCGCCGCTTCTACTGCGCGGTGCACCGGAATGCCCGTGGCGATGATCGTCACCTGGTCCAATGCGTTATCCGATCCCCGGATGAGATCCATTGCTCCTGTAAACGTGTAATCCACTCCGTAGAGAATTTCCCCTGTTGGATTTTTAAGCTGCTCATGCCCGGTACGTGGCGAGAAGACAAAGACGCTCTGGTGCCCTTCGGCGATGATTTCCATCGCCCTCTCCGCCATGGCGGCTGCCTGATTGCTATCGGCCGGCATCCACACCTGTGTTGAGCGGAAGGGGAGCGTGAAGTGGTTTTGCTCCTGATGTGTTTCGCCATCTTCGCCCACCGAGAGTCCGGTGTGTGTGCAGTCATTGAGAATGCCGCAGCGTGTGTGTCCGCAGTTGATATCGATGAGTCGTGCGTTGGCGCGCGCTTCGTTGGTGCCGAAGGCGGCGAACGTGTAGGTGACGGGGAGCAACCCTGTCTGCCGCATACCGGCGGCCATCATGAGCATATTCGCCTCGGCCACGCCCACATTGATCACGCGGTCAGGGAACTCCTTCGCCACTTCGTCGAATCCGCCCGAACCTGCCAGATCTGCGTGGAGGATCATGATGCGCTGATCCGCCTTCATGAGATTCTTCAAGTGCGTGGCGCCAAAGTCTTTGCGTGCGGCTCCTTTCTCAGTCGTTACGGTGCGCGCAAAGCCCTTGAGTGTTGTCACGCTCAATGTGAGAGGGAGATCGGTTTCGACGCGCGGCTTTGCTTTGTAGCGCTTCTTCTGCTGAGCACGGAAGGACTCGTACGCATGAACTGTTTCTTCGAGCGGGGGGAGTTCCTTCAAGGCGAGGGCGGCCTCATCTTTGTTCAATGGTGCGCCGTGGTAGTTTTTCTTACCCGAATTGGATCCTTCTTCCATGAACGAGATGCCGTTCCCCATGGTGGTGTAGTAGCAGACGAAAATGGGGTGGCCTTTGCCGACGAGTGCCGTCGCTCGCTCAATTGCCGTCTTCACCTGTGCGGGATCGTTACCGTTCTGTACCTCGATGACGTGCCATCCCGCTGCATGCACGATTTCTGCGAAGTCCGCTGCCACGGTCTCGCTCGGCAGCCCCGAGAGCTGCACGTCGTTGAAGTCGCCGTGGACGATGAGGTTATCGACCTTCAGGTGAGCGGCGAGTCGCACAGCCTCCATCACCTGGCCCTCCTGGCTGTCGCCATCTGCCAGTAGTACATCCACGATGCCCGGCTTCTTCTGAAATTTCAGTCCGAAGGCTGCTCCAAGGGCGTTGCTCAACCCCTTACCCAGAGGCCCAGTGCCAAAGGGAATATCACCCACACCGGCCTCGATGTGCCCAGGTAGCCCCGAGGGAATACGAAAGGTATCGATGATTGTCTGTGGAGAGGCAAGTCGCTTGTCGGTTCCTTCTCGTCCAAAGAGCCACTGCAATCCGTATGCGAGGAGCGAGAGGTGCCCAGCACTCATCCTGAGCGGCTGGTCCACCGCAGGATCGCGAAGCGTACTCAGCATGTAAGAGAAGGTGAAGGCCGAGAGCGAGCCACCGGGATGACCGGAAGAGTGCTTTACGGGTGCCTGCACTGCGAGATGACACAGAATCTTCTCTGCGAGTGTGTATGCTTTCTCTTCCTCTGCACTCAATGACTCTGCTTCCTTCGGCCCCACCCAGATTCTCTCGCCGCGATGTACACTTTTCATCACACGCTGAAGCGCCATAGGAACATCGTTCGTGGGCCTTCCAATGAGTGATTGCACATCAGGTCTGCCAGTTTGCATAGGATTGGGAGAGGAGGTATCAGGAGTGTAGATTTCTCGGGTGGATCCGTAAAGCTGGGTACAAAATTTGCTCAAAATCAGAATGGTGTTTCGACGTGTGATCAAGGGGGATTGGTTGCCCCGATCGATCCTCATCCTTAGGCTCTCTCCGATCTACATTTTTCACTACTTATGCGTTATCCCATCAGGAAGCGTTCGTCCGGTTTTCCATTCTTAGGTATAAACATCTCGGTGATCGTTCTGTTGTCACTGATGATGCTCGTCGCACGATAATTTCATAAGGGGCAAACCTTCAGCCTTCGCCCTTCGGGTCTACGGCCGACAAGCCGGTGTCTCTCCCATGAGCCCACCCTTCCCTTAGCGGTATCGCTCCAGACAGGCGAAGCCTGTCTTCGCGATGATTATTGTAATGGTGGAGCAGTTTCAATTATAAGCACGCGCTTTGGGCCGTTGTGGATCTCTTCTTTTACGCCTGTCCAGTCGTGAATGGCATTCATCAGCGTGTCGAACCGGTAAACGTAGCCTTCGCCGCGCTTGGTGCCGACGTCATTGGTAATGAAGAAGAATTCGCTAAAACCCGTGAGCACAAGCATGTGGTACCACGGGCCTTCACCTGAGAAGTAGGGATTCTTGAGGTCGCGCCCTGCTGCGGGCACGATAACCGGATGGTTGTCTGCCAGCAGGTGTTTGAGATCCTCCTGCGTCGGATTTGGAATGACGCGCGCGTGATAACCGAAGTACTCCTCGGCGATCTTTCCGAGTTCTGCCACCGTTACATCCTGCGGGTAGCCGTGTGCTTCTTCCCATTCAATGAGAGCCAGTAGCTCCGCCTCAGCCTGCTCGCGTGTGAGGTCTGTGCCCTCGAGGTAGTGGTGCACGAGGAGCAGGCTCATCTCTTCGCAGGTTTCTTCGTGGAGCTGATCCCAATTAGCAAAAGGCGCCTGAGGAGAGAAGGGGACTGCAAGACGAACGGTGTAGGGGATAGGAGCTGGGGCGTAGGGAACAGAAGAAACAGAGGACGAAGAGGAGTCAGAAGAAGTAGAGGATGAAGAGGAAACAGAAGAAAGAGAAGAGGCTCCCTCCGGCGGTGCGGAGCACGCCGTGAGTAGATACAGGAGGACGAAGAGGAGTATCTGCTTTTCACGCATAGAGGATCGCCAGTATACTTCGATCACAGTTACATTTCTTGATTTTCTTTCCATCTCTCTATGAAGCTCTTCCTCGATACCGCCAACGTTGATCAGGTCGCCGAAATTGCCGCCTGGGGTGTCTTGGACGGTGTTACGACCAATCCCTCACTCGTGGCCAAAGAGGGAAAGGATTTTAAGGACACGGTTCTGAAGATGTGCGCGCTCGTGCCGTGTGTCAGCGCGCAGGTGACCGCGACCGATGCGCAGGGCATGCAGCAGCAGGCCGTGGAGTACAGTCAGTGGCACAAGCATGTGATCGTGAAGGTGCCTATGACGGTAGAGGGCCTCAAGGCGCTCAAGTTCTGTGCCGGTAAGAAGATCAAGACGAACTGCACACTCGTCTTCTCGGTTGCGCAGGCGGTGCTTGCGGCCAAGGCCGGTGCATCGATCATCAGCCCCTTCGTCGGCCGCATCGATGATGCCGGTGGTGATGGCATGGAACTCATCGCCGAGATCATGCAGGCGTGGGAGCATTACGGATTTGCAACGGAAGTCTTGGTTGCCTCCACTCGCAAGCCGGAGCACATCGAACGTGCGGCAAAGCTCGGCGCGCACATTGCCACGATTCCATACGCAGTATTTAAAGAGCTTCCGCTCCATCCGCTCACCGATGCAGGCCTCAAGAAATTTATGGAGGACTGGGAGAAGGTGAAGAGGTGATCTGTTGCTGGTTGGCTCGTTTCTCGTTGTTTGTTATGGGATTTCAAACTTTTGAGGATATAGAGGCATGGCAGGAGGCTCGTAAGCTTTCCAGAGTTGTTCGAAGACTTGCTCGGCATGCTGCCGAGAAGAAAGATTGGGCATGGGCTGATCAAATCAGTCGTGCTGTCCTCTCTGTCATGGCAAATATTGCTGAAGGTAATGATGCCCAGACCAATGCTGAATTTGTTATGTTTCTAGGATACGCCAAACGATCAGCTGCTGAAATTCGATCGCATTTGTATTACGGTGTCGATGAGAAGTATCTTGACCAACAAGAGTTTGAGAAGGCCGCTGAATCAACCAAGAAAATTGCCGCGCAACTTGCCAAGCTGATTCGCTATCTCCGTTCACATCCACAGAAAAACCGTTCATAAACCCTTATCGCGAAACGATTCAACGAGCTACGAGCAACGAAATCATTCCTGCGTAAGTAGTGCCGCCCCTAGTGTTCCGGCATTATCTAGTGTGCCGATGGCCAGCGCTGGGGGGTTACTCTTGGGCAGCATCCACCGTCGCAACTCCTGTTCGATGGTGGGCAAGTGTGGCTTGAGCGCACGTCCCGCGCTCCCGCCGAAGACGATGATGCTGGGGTCGATACAGTGAATGAGGCTCGTGCACATCCAGGCGATTTCGCGCATGACGGTGTCGTGCATGTGCGTGCAGGCCGGCCCCGTGAGTGTATCTTCGGGGCGTTTCGCGGCGGGGCAGCGTTTGCGTAGAGCAGTACCTGAGAGGTACTCCTCGATCTCGCCGCGCCCTCCGGTGAGTCCTGTCGGTGATTCGCCGGGCTTGAGGAGCATGTGACCGAACTCCGCCGCATAGCCGTGCTCGCCTTTGAAGATCGTTCCATCAACGATAATGCCCCCTCCGACCCCCGTGCCCATCGTGATACCCACCACAACTCGCTCATCCTTTCCTGCTCCGCAGAGCGCTTCTGCCAGCGCGAAGCACGCGGAATCGTTCTCGATAGAGACAGAGAGACCAGTTTTCTTCTTCAGTGTTTCTGAGAGAGGGAACCCCTCACCCTCAGGAATATTGGGCGTGGTATGAATGCGCCCGGAGCGTTCCACGAGACCGGGCACGCCGATGCCGATGGCCTGCGTGTCTTCGGTGCTGAATTCCTGAATGAGTGCGAGAAGCTCCTCGACAATCACGGGGAACGTCTTGCCGGCCGTGGAGGTGACCCGTGCATCCTGTTCCCGCCACGAAGAAGCCTCGAATCGCGCAATGGCCAGCTTTGTTCCGCCGAGATCGATACCGAGTACAGAAGACATACGGCCACTCTACCATAGGAATCCAAGAGATCTCACTCTGTCGTCTTGCCGTCGAAATGCTCTTCTTCGGCGTCAGCCTTCGTGTGGTGCTGGTGGAGGCACTGCCCCCTTCGCTATCGCTTCGGGGACACAGGATCTTCGGCTTCACACTTCGCCCTCAGGCTCGTGCTCAACTCGAATTCACCTGTGGCGGAGAGGGAGGGATTCGAACCCTCGATACGGGTTGAAGCCCGTATACCACATTAGCAGTGTGGCGCTTTCGACCACTCAGCCACCTCTCCACGCAAAAAAAGTATAAGAGGCTCATCCGTCAGACGCCAGTGGAAAAGGGGTCACTCCTGCGGGGCAAAGGCGAGTGCCAGCGGTTCCTCAATACCGTACTTCGTGACTACGGGAATATTTCCCTCATTCATGGCGTAGGTCTGGTCGATGATATCCATGATGTCCTTCTTCACGATGACACACCCCATGCTCTTGAAGCGGGGCTGATCATCGAACATCCGGTCTTCGTAGGCGAACTCATGAAAACCGTAGGCTGTGCTACCATCATCCCAGTACAGACGCAGAAAACGTCCACTCGGTCCAAAGGTAATGCGATCACCCTTGATGTCTTTCGATCGTATCTCCCACGTACGCTGTGGAGTGGCGGCGTTGTAGCACCGTCCGATGTAGCACACTCCGCGACGCTGCCCCGTGGCGACCGGGAACTGCAGAGTCTCTCCATTTCTGTGGATGAGAAATCCTTCGTTTGCCTGCGTATCGACCACGATACGGTCGCCCATTTTGGCATGCCACTGAACCTGAGGAACAAAGGTGAGTACGGGGGCCGATGGGGTTGGGCTCATAACGAGAGAGACGCCCAACACGATGGGGAGGAGCGGAATCAAGTGAAGTATTATAGATGTATATCTATCTGTGTCAATCCTGCTCTATAGCCTCTTTTAAAGCCATATATTGGATTTAAGAGGACCGCAAAATACTCTAATTCGTATAAATTTTGTATACATGAAACTCCTGTGGAGAAAGATGCAAGATCAATCCGTTGAAACAGGTGGTGCGCGCACTACACTTCGTCTGTGACTGCACCACACCATGTGCCGGTTTTGCTCTCAGAAGTTCTCACGCTCCTCGATCCCAAAGCGGGTGAAACGGTGCTCGATGTGACGCTGGGTCTTGGTGGTCATGCCGAAGCATTCTTCAAGAAAATTGGCGAGCATGGCAGGCTCATTGGCCTGGATGCCGATGCACAGAATCTGGCTCATGCCGAAGCGCGTTTACGCAAATTGCCCGGCCACGTGGATTGCCGCCATGCGAATTTTTCTGCCATTGCCGATATTGATCTTCCTCCCATCGATATTCTCTTTGCCGATTTGGGCTTGAGCTCCCCGCACGTGGATGATCCAGAGCGTGGTTTTACCTTTCGCGAAGAGGTGCCGCTGGATCTTCGTTACGATCGCTCGAGTGGGGTTTCTGCTGCTGCCTGGCTGGCACAGGCTTCTGAAGATGAGGTGGCGCAGTGTCTGCGCGAGTTTGGTGAGCTTCCTTCGGCCAAACGTTTCGCGCGCATGCTCAAAGAGCACAAGCCCACCACCACGACGGCGGTCGTTCTCGCGGCAGAGGCGCTGTATCGTTGGCGTGCCAAGGCGGTGCTTCCGCAGATTTTTCAGGCGTTGCGCATCGCGGTGAATGATGAACTGGGTGCGCTCGATGCCCTACTTTCGGTGGGTCCTTCACTCCTTACGCCCGGTGGACGTATGGGGGTCATCAGCTACCACTCACTCGAGGATCGTCGTGTGAAGCAGGTATTCCGCGCCTTGTCTCAAGCACCCAAACATCTTGATACCGGTCAGGATGTGCATCCGCCATTCTTTACACTCCTCACACGCAAGGCGATTGTGCCTTCTGATGATGAGGTGACGGTGAATCCGCGTTCGCGGAGCGGGAAGTTACGTGTCATCATGCGAAGCGTTTCGACGCCATCGTGATTCCTTTGTCTCTCTGTTACACTGCGCTGTCAACGTGCTCGATCCCACCGCCACACTCTCGGCTCCTGTGTCCCGCGCCAGTCTCGGTCGCATGGTAAACCAGAGCACGATTTTGCTCATGGTGTGCATCGGTTCGCTCATTCTGCTGCTCGCGCTTTTCATTCTCTTTCATCAGAACGCTACGGCCACCAAGGGCTACCAGCTGCGCAATCTGGAACGGGAACGCTCTCAGCTACTGCTGGAGGAGGAAATTCTCAATATGCAGGTGGCAGAGTCGCAGGCGCTCCATCAGCTTTCAGAGGACCCTGTCGTACAGGCTATGGTTGCCCTCAAGCGGCCTTCTTACGTTCAGGAGGACACGACAGTCGCTTCTCTTGAGAAAGAAACCAAATAACAATCAGAACATCTCTCTAGTAATTTGCAATGAGTGAGGGGGTGAGGAGAACGGCAAAAAGTGGTAAAATAATTAGAAACATGAAAAGAAAGACAAATTTGCTGGCTGTACTGCTCTGCTCTGCGGGGCTCCTTGTCCTCATGTCCTCTCTGCGCACAGGAACGCAAGCGCAGGAGCTCACAGAGGAGTGCATTGGTTTGCCCTACGGATCGCCGGGATGCCCGACGCGTTCGTCTGCATCTTCTTCAATGAGTAAGCCCCCGCACTGTGGCGACAGTATTCTGCAGGCTGGAGAAGGGGAACAGTGTGACCTTGGTCGCTTCAACGGATTAAGCTCGTGTTCTCTGATCTGCACCGCACTCTTCTGCGGTGATAGTGTCGTTACGCCGTATCTGGGCGAAGAGTGTGAAGCGCCAACACAAGAGGTCTACGTCTTGGATTCCAAAACGAATCTGCTCACAACCAAAATCCAATATCTGGAGGGTACATGCGGCCGCACGTGCGCCGTACCGACGTGTGATGCAGACGGCTTGTGCGAGGGGGGTTGCCAATGGATATTTAAGCCTCCCTGTCCGTCATCGTCCTCGAGTGCGACATCGATCTCTGTATCTGCGCAATCATCTTCCGCTGATGCGGCTCTATCCTCTTCAGGATCCTCGATTTCTTCCTCTTCGGCTGAAGCCGATGCCGGGAGTAGCGCTGCCGCGTCTTCTGAAGAGACACATCCTGCCGCCCAGGAATCTTCATCCTTCGCTCATGTCTGTGGCAACGGTGTTGTCGAGACAGGCGAACAGTGCGATGACGGCAATCAGGTCAGTGAGGACAGTTGTTCCAATATATGCACGCGGCCTCGCTGTGGCGATGGTATCGTGCAGGAGCAGGAGGAGTGCGACGACGGCAATCGCGAAAATGCTGATACCTGCAACAATTCCTGCAAGTCTGCACGCTGTGGTGATGGTGACGTGCAAGTGACCGAGGAGTGTGATGATGGCAATCATAGCAACATCGACGATTGTCCCAATGATTGTGAACTCTCTGTTTGTGGCGATGCTGTGATGGAGGGGCGTGAGCAGTGTGACGACGGGAATTTTAATAACTGGGATTCCTGCCCGAACAACTGTCGTCTATCCGTATGCGGCAATGGCATTCGCGAAGGGATTGAAGAGTGCGATGACGCGAATCGAAGTGACATTGATACCTGCTCTAACAGTTGCATACTTCCGCAGTGTGGAGATGGCGTGGTGCAGCGAGGAGAGGAGTGTGACGATGGCAACCAGGTAAATGATGACGCGTGCACGAATGGATGTCAGAAATTCCGGTGCGGCGATGCCATCGTTCAGTCAGGAGAGGAGTGTGACGATGGGAATCGTGTTCCAGATGATCTGTGCAATAATTCCTGCAAGAAGGCACGCTGTGGCGATGGCGTGATGCAGCCGGGAGAGGAGTGCGATGACGGCAACCGCAATACCTTCGATAGTTGTCCGACTTCCTGCAAGCTGCCGATTTGCGGCGATGGATTGGTTGAAGGCAAGGAACAGTGCGATGACGGCAATCAGATGAATGACGACGACTGCCCGAATACGTGCCGATATCCAATCTGTGGAAATAAGGTTTTAGAGGCGGGTGAGCAGTGTGACGACGGAAATATCGAGGAAGATGATGGATGCAGTGCCAGCTGTCACCTCGAGAAGTGTGGCGATGGTGTTCTACAGGAGGGCGAAGAGTGTGATGATGGGCTTTCGAATTCTGACACGCTTCCGAACGCCTGTAGAATTTCTTGCAGAAAGCCACTCTGTGGAGATCACGTGGTCGATTCCTCTGAAGAGTGTGATGGTGGCAAAAACTGCACGGAGGAATGCCTGAGCATTTCCTTTGTAGAGCGGTATGCGGCAGCTCTCAGTTCAGTAGGCGCAACGCTGATTCTTCTGTTGCTGGTTTCTGGTGTGCTGTTCCGCCGACGTCTTATAGGCTTTCTCTCATTTTCGAAGAAGGTGGCAGGTGCCGCTATTTCTCTCGACGACATTCCTCTCGATGAGCTGGAGATGCCGTGGCATAAGTGGAAATAGCTATTCATGAGAGACAAACCTGCGGTTTTTCTCTCATGAGCTCTCTTTTCCCTTAATAGGTGTCGCTCCACCCCGCAGCAAGTGCGGGGTTCGCGACGGTTATTTTAAGTGATTTCTCGTACCTGAATCGTGCTCACATTACGCTTCTTGGCGGGAGCGTCTGAGATGAGTACCACGCGCATCCCAGGGGTGAGAAAACCCGCCTGCTTGGCTGTGGTAATGCCCGTTTCGATGGTCGCCTCGGTATCGTCGGTGAAGGAGGCGAGCACGGGGAAGATACCGAAGATGAGTGAGAGCTTCTGTCGTACAGAGGGTGTTGCTGCACAGCCAATGACGGGAATCCTCGGTCGGAACTTCGCCACTTCTCGCGCTGTGCGTCCTGACTTGGTGATGACGACGATCGCGTCAGCATCGGTAGAGTGGGCGAGTGTCACGGCGGCCTGTGCCCGGGCTTCACGTTCGTTGTGCACGGCCCCCTCAAAGCGATCCTGCAGTCGTGCTTCGTGCTCCTCCGTTGCACGAAGAATGCGATGCATCATTTCGACGCACTTCACGGGGTGTTTACCTGTTGCGGTCTCTCCTGAGAGCATTGTGGCATCGACGCCCGTCATCGCGGCGTGAGCGACATCGGTCACTTCTGCTCGAGTGGGCAGGGGATAGGTGCTCATACTCTCGAGCATGTGCGTGGCTACAATGACCGGTTTTCCTGCGTCGCGGCAGCGAACGACGATGCCATCCTGAATAGCGGGAAGTTCCTCGATAGGGATATCTGTGCCCAGATCACCACGTGCGATCATAATTCCGTCAGAGACGGCAATGATATCTGCGAGGTTCTCTTCGGCTGCACGCTTCGTTTCGATCTTTGTGATGATCTGCATGTCGCTCTTTTTCTTCTTTAAGAATGATCGTACTTCCGATATCTCCTCCGCATTGCGGATGAATGAGAGTGCAACGTAATCCACTCCCTGCTCTGTACCGAAGGCGATGTCGTCCCAGTCTTTCTTGGTAATGGAGGGAAGATCGATGTAGGCACCGGGCAGATTGATGTGCCTGCGCGATCCGATGAAACCGGCATCTTGCGCTTTTGCCACGACGGTCCCGTCGGGAGCGATCGACACGATGTCGAACGAAATTGATCCGTTATCGATGAGAATCGTATCCGTCTCGCGCACGTCGTTGGCAAATCCGTCGTAGTTCACTTCAATGACGGTGCGCCCCTGCGCATCTTCGTGCTGTGAGTTCGATGAGAAAACGATTTCTTGTCCGACCTCAATGGGAACGGGCTGAATAACCACTCCTGTACGAATTTCCGCTCCTCGTGTATCGAGTAGGCTCGCAACGCAATAACCCGCTTCGTTAAGTTTGCGGATCATGGCAATAGCTTCTTCATGATCTTTGCGTGCACCGTGTGACAGGTTGATCCGCGCGACGTTCATGCCTGCCTGAGCCAGTTTCTTCATCTGCTCAAGTGATTTGCAAGATGGTCCGAGCGTACAGACGATTTTTGTCAGTTTGCCGTCTTGTTCCCCTGATTTCATGTGTTTGTGAATGGTAGCAATAACTGAAGAGAAAGCCGAATATGTAATTATACCATATTATTTATATATCTTCAATCACGCGAAAACCCCACACCGTTGCGAACGAGGGCATGGGGCAGACGTTCCTCCTGAAAGATCTTCTTCAGTAGTAATAGGGATAGTCGTACTGGTAGTTGTTGTAGTTCGGGTAATTGTAGTAGCTGGGACGCGCAGAGTAGCGGTTGTAGTACCAGTTATAGTCGTTGCTGTTGTTATAGTACTGGTTTGAGGAATTGTTATAGTACTGGTTCGACGAGTTCCAGTAGCGGGGGCGATAGGTGCCACCGGAGCCACAGTTGGTGCCATAGCGACCATCGCAAACGCGGTTGTTGTTGTAGGATCCGCGACGTGCCTGGTAGGCATCGCAGGTGTACTCGCGGCAGGTGCCACGTGGATCGGAGTAGAGACAGAGACAGTCGTAGGTGTAATCCTGTGCCTGAGCTCGTGGAGCGAGTAGCAAGAGCGGCAGGAGCGCGAATGTGGAGATGAGGAGCTTCTTCATAAGTAAGGTTGGTAAGGTGAGGAGGAGTAGGATCCCTGTGGCGTCTGCTTGCGTCAAGGTGGACTGGTGGACTGGTGAAATTGATGTGTTTTAATACTTTAACGCCTCAGAGTGTGGGCATCTTCTGGCGTCTGAGCTGCAGTTCGTACTGCACGAGAGCGTTGTCGTAATCGGTCAATTCCAGGTCTTTGTACTTTTTGAGGCGGCTTATTTTCTTGCTGTGAACAGAAGAGGTGAGGGAGCGAATCTTCTGTAGTCGCGAGAGCAGATTCTTTTCGATCTGTACCTGTTCTGCTTGTTCCTTGGCCGAGCCCAGTTGCTCGATGCGGAGCTTACGGTTTGCCTCCTCAATCTGCATGCGCAAGTCGACGTCCTTCCACGTAAACGTCGCTTGGTTAATCGCGGCATCGTAGCGTACCTTTATCGATTCTTTATTGCGATCAATCATCAATTTGTACGCAGCCAGCTGCTGCTTGATGAGATCTTCTTCTTCGTCGAAGAGGCACTTCTGATAGGCGGCGCCTCCGCTCTTCTGCTGCACGCTGGTACAGTCCTTCGCGGCGAGTGCCGGAACGCTTACGAGAAGGAGTGAAAGGCCAATGATGAGAACTGGTACACGCAAAGGAGCGGAGTTGTACCATCTTCCATCCTTCCCTGTGAAGCATCGTGCACTGACTAAGCCGTGCGGTTGTGTTCTGGTGAGAAAACCTACTCGGATGCTGTCTTCCATAGAGCCCCTTGCTGACTGCTGATGACTGCGCGCGCCCGTTCCCGCAGGTGTGCGAGAGCCTCATAGCGTTTGTTGATCTTTGGTATGAAGTGAACACGTATGACTGTCTCCTGTGCCTGCAAGATGAGGGTGCCGTAGGCGAAGAGATTCTGAACGATGCCATGTTGGCGTTTGTGAATGTCTTGCAGGACCCAGAGATCTGTAGATTCGTGATCGTCCATGGTGAGCAGTGTCTTTTTGATGCGGTGAATGCGCTTGTCTGTCACAACGATAACGTAGAGCAGGTAGTGGTAGAAACGCGCGAGGAACTCGAAGTGTGCCAGCAGGAAAAATGCCGTGAGAATGATAATGATGGTCTGGCGCGTGCGCGGCTCTGCGAACGTATCTTCTGTTGCGGTAGTCAGGGTTGCCCCGATAATTAGTGCGTTCCAGATCAAGAGTCGTACAAGGGGCCAGAGCAGGCGGATCCAGTGTTGGTGAAAGTAGAACTGGAAGATCTCGTCACGATCCTTCGCCTGGAAACTGAAGCCAGTGTTGCCATTGGGCTCATTCATGGCCAGAGAAAGAGGTGAGCAGTAACCACACAGCCGATGAGAACGATTGTGTGGATGAAGGCAAATAGGCGCAGGCGTCCCACGGTGAAGAAGTGAAAGAAGATTTCTTCACCCTGTACCGGCAGGCAGATCTCTATAAATTTTCGTCTGAAGAGAATCCACAGCAGTCCCTCGAGGACGAGAATGAATACGCACCAGCCGAGGAGGGGAGTAAGGGCGTTCATGCGAACTCTCACTCTAGCACAAACATCTGTGCAAGTGGATTCCCGTTTCGCTTAGACCGTCATGACCTCTTCTTCCTTCCTCTTGCGCAGCTCCTCGATAGATTGGTTGGCCTTGTCGACGAGCTTCTGGAGCTCATCCTGCTGGGTGTAGCGAACATCCTCGTCTTTCTCTTCGTTCTTGATCGTGTCGAGGATCGTCTGGCGGTGCTGGCGCACGGTGATCTTGGCCTCCTCAGCGAGCCTCTGCACCACTTTGGTGAGATCCTTGCGGCGGTCTTCGGTCATGGGGGGCAAATTGATGCGAATGACCTGCCCATCGTTCACCGGAGAAGCCCCCAGATCGACGATCTGCAACGCCTTTTCGATGTTGACCATCACACTGCGATCCCAGGGCTGGATGACGATTGTGCGCGCATCCTGCACGCTGATGCCAGCGAGAGTGCGAAGCTGTTGGTGGTGGCCGTAGGCCTCTACATCAACGTGATCTACGAGTGCAGCCGATGCGCGGCCGGTTTGGAGTTTACTGAATTCATTTTGCAAAAATTTCAGAACCTTCTCGGTTTCTGCACTGAAGACGGCGACGCGAGGGGAAGGCATGTAGCAGGGGGTAGGGTGTAGGGCGTAGGTTTAGCGATGGACGAGGGTGCCGATTTTCTCACCTGAAGCAGCCTTGAGCAAGTTACTCTCTTTGCTGAAGTCGAAGACACGAATAGGCAGGTCGGCATCGGCACAGAGCGAGAATGCCGCCTGATCCATCACATTGAGGTGTTGCTCAATGGCCTGCTGGTACGTGAGTTCGTGATAGAGCTTGGCGTTCTTAGACTTTCGCGGATCTTTGTCGTACACACCGGCCACATTCGTCCCTTTGAGCAGAATGTCGCACTCGAGCTCCAGTGCGCGCAGTGCTGCCGCGGAATCGGTCGTGAAGTAGGGGTTACCCGTGCCGCCTGCACAGATGACGATGCGACCTTTCTCCAGATGTCGCACGGCGCGGCGGCGAATGAACGGCTCTGCCAGTTGCGGAATATCCACGGCCGAGAGTACGCGCGTGTAGCAGCCTTGTGTTTCGAGCGCTGACTGCAGCGCGACGGCGTTCATGACAGTTGCCAGCATGCCCATGGCGTCGCTACTGGTACGCTCGATGCCGCTCTCTTTGGTGTCGCGGTAGCGCCAGATGTTGCCCCCACCGATGACGATGGCGATTTCGATATCCTTCTGGGCGACCGCGCAGATGCGCTTGGCGATCTTCTGCAGGATCTTGTGATCCACTCCGAAACTGCGGTCTCCGGCGAGTGCCTCGCCCGAAATCTTGAGCATGATTCTTTTGTACTTCATCGGTACGAAAGTATAGCGGGGGAGGAGGGTTCGAAGGAAGAGAGATTCTACAAAAAGTGGCTTGCCATGAGGAGGTGAAGCCGACGAATGGTACCCCCGGCAGGACTCGAACCTGCGGCCAACAGGTTAGAAACCTGCGGCTCTATCCACTGAGCTACGGGGGCATTGTTCATAGTGTACTGCCACCTTTGTCCGGCGACAAAGGTGGCGCCAAAGCGCCGGCGCGCCAATCCCCACTCCACCCGGCCCTGTGCCTCCTCGTCGGTTCCTACAGGGATTCGGAACCGACTCGTCGGCAACTTCGCAGTAGAGCAGGGCCTTCCCCTTCACCCCCCGTGGCGCGCCACCTCCACGTTGATGATCTTTCGTCGCAGGTTGTTCCTGATACAATGAATTTATGAAGCCCCGTATCGCCGTCCTCAGTTTCCCCGGCAACAACTGCGAAGTGGAGAGCCTGCGTGCGGTCAAACAGGCCGGCATGGAAGCAGTGTTCTTTCGCTGGAATGATTCCAAAGAGAAGCTCAAGGATATTGACGGCTACTTCGTCCCCGGAGGGTTCAGCTACGAGGACCGCGGGCGTTCGGGCATGGTGGCGGCACGCGATCCGCTGCTTGCGTTCCTGCATGAGGAGAACGAGCGCGGTAAGGTGATCATCGGCAACTGTAACGGTGCGCAGATTTTAGTCGAGAGCGGGCTCATTCCGCTCAATCAGGGACTCAAGATGAGTCTGGCGCGCAATGCGCTGGGGCAGGAGGCCGTCGGCTTCATCAACGAGTGGGTATGGATTACGCCCACGTGCAAGCGCGATCGTTGTGCAACTTCTGATTGGGAGGGGAGCATGCATCTGCCCATTGCCCACGGTGAAGGACGCTTCACAACGAAGGATAAAGATGTGTGGAAGGAGCTGAAGAAGTACGACCAAATGGCCTTCTCGTACTGTGATGCCCAGGGGAAGGTGAGCGACGATCCAGTGACAACGCCCAACGGCTCTGCGTACGCCATTGCGGGGCTCTGCAATCCTGCTGGCAACGTGGTTGCCCTTATGCCGCATCCGGAGCGGACAGAAAACGGAAAGCCGTATTTTGTGTCGATGCGAAAGTGGATAGAGGAGAGACGGGGCGCCCCTCTCCCTGCCCCTCTCCCAGTGGGAGAGGGAAGTACTGCGTGGGATGTCCCGCTGCGCTCGCCGCGCCCAGTCGAGATCTTCGTCGGGACGATTATCACGAATAACGAGGAACGCACGGTGGAGCAGGCGGCACATCGCAGCGTTCCTGCGCTCAAGCTTCTACAGCTCAAGTACATTGCACCATGCAAGGCCAAGCCGGAAGAACTTCTGTCGCGCCTTTCGTTCTTCAACCCCAATAAAGAGACGGCGGTCGTGCGGCAGGGCGGCGCATTCTACCAGTGGGACAGTGATGCGAAGAAGCTCCTGAAGAGCGAGAAATCGCCACTCAAGAATGCCACCGTCCTTCTCAGGCGCGATGAGCCCGATACAGGCGGAGCGGCGCTTGATGGTGGGAGCCCCACTTCGCCCTCCGGGCTTCGCGGGGCAAGTGAAACAGGTATCTGCTACATCTGTAAGGGAGTACCAGAGCAGGAACTTCTGCAGCGCGACGTGCTGGAGGTCTTCTGTAATCCGCACGCGAGTACACTGGAGAGGTTGTCATCCTGAGCGTAGTCGAAGGGTGACAAAGAGATGTATGGTTCGACTACGCTCACCATGACATTGCTATGTCTCGTCGTATCATCCTCCTCGCGCACAACATCCGTTCTCTCTGGAACGTGGGGTCGCTCTTTCGCACGTGTGACGCGTTTGGAGTGCAGAAGCTCATTCTCACGGGCTACACGGCGGTGCCGCCGCGGCGCGAGATCAGCAAGACCGCACTGGGCGCAGAAGAGCATGTCGTATGGGAACACTGTGAGGATCCGAAGAAAGCGATTCTGAAACTGAAGAAGCAAGGTTACACAATCGTAGCGTTGGAGCAGGCGAGGGGAGCCGTGGATCTCAAACAATTCAAATCTCCTTCAAAAGTCTGCCTGATTGCCGGGCACGAAGTACTGGGCGTCCCGAAAGAGCTCCTCAAACTCTGTGACGCGATCGTACACATTCCCATGCACGGCAAAAAGGAATCCCTCAATGTGGCTGTGGCTGCGGGAATAGCATTGCACCATTTTCGTAGCTGGGGTTCATGAACCCCAGCTACAAGAAGAAATCCAATGAAGGTTGACCTCAACGCACCTTCTGTACCTTGGACCACTTGGTGGCCACCACTGCGCCGTACGCGAAGAGGATGGTCACGAGACAGATCATCCAGCCGACAACCGGTATGAGGGATACGATCTTGAGGGCCACGTAGAAGAGCACGCTCACGAGGATGATCATGGGCTTGCCCCACTTATATTTGTACCTCAGCTCCACGGTGCGTGTGAGCACGATGGCTGTCAGAGGTTTGGCGAAAATGATCGCAAATGAGTACATCGCAGAGATAAAGAGCGCGATGGGAATGCCGATAACGGAGATCAGGAAGAGGAAAGCCGCCACGGGTGTTGCTGCAAAGAAGAGGAACCCGTACAAGAAACTCGTCCACGTTTTCTTCGAGAGGAACTTGGCTGCATCCGTGAAGAAGGTCTTCGTGAGCAGCACGAGGAGCAGAATGATGAGTGCTGACGACAGCAGCAGGAATCCACCTACACCGATGATCGCCGCGATGATGCCCGCGCCAGCCGCTTTCTTATCAAATTTCTTACTTTTGAACATTTGAAGATCGGCGTCGTACGTGATCTTGCCGCGGATTTGTGTACCTGCATCGGCAAATTGCTGATCACCCTTCTGGCTCCAGTAGCGCACGTCGCGCATGAGCTTGGCGCCGGGATCGAGTGTAATGGTCTTCGCCACGAGTAGGGCGGAACCATCGACAGAGTTCCTAATCGTGATGTCCTCCGCCTGAATATCGATATCGCCTTTCACGATGCTCCCCAAACGCACCTGTCCGCCGCGCACCTGAACGTTTCCACCCACTGTGCCGCCGATCGTAATATTCCCACCAGCAACGACGACGTCACCCTTCACCGAAGAGCCGTCCAAAAGTGTAATCGAGCCGCCTGCCACCAGGAGATCGCCACCAACCGTGCCATGAAGAACGAGATTTCCTCCGGCTACACGCAGATCACCACCGACGGTACTGTCGATGAAGACAGTGCCACCTGCGGCGAAGAGATCTTCAGCAACGGAAGTCTTCACAAGCACGTTGCCTCCCACCACGATTAAATCTCCTCGTATTGGTTGATCGATGGTTATCTGGCCACCAACGACGTACGCATTGTCATTGAGTGGACCTGGGAGCTTCACCGTTTCACCCGTTTTGAACGTTGCCGCGAGAGCAGGCAGCGTGAGGGTACTGAGCAGAGCTGTGAGGAAGAACGAAGCGAGCAAACGTTTCATGAGAGAAGGGGGAACGTATTGACTACGAATTGTACTATCGTTCGACGCAATGTCACTTGTTCTCAGTGGGGAAACAAAGCGGAGTAACGCAGCGTCTGCATCACTGTGCAGCTCGACAACATCATGTTTCAAAGCTTGTTTAGCGTGAGTGCTTTGCCTACTATTGAGCGGCACTATGCCAATCGAACTGACGAGCGCAGAGATCAGCCTTGCTGAGAAGATCTCAGAGCACGCTAAGGATGCCTGTGCTCTCGTGGATTTGAAATGTCAGAAATGCGAGCCGAAACATTTCTATCTGACAGTGCATCGCTACTACGGTCGTGTGCAGGGGATGACTGCCGAGGTGGATCGCTGCATTGACTGGTGCTTAAGCAAGGGGAAGGTCGTCTTCACCGCACAGCGGTTCGGTAATTGGTGCGCCCACAAAGTAAAGTGGGAGAAGGAAGAGCAGATCCAGAAAGATGAGAAAGAGAAACTGCAGTCCGGCACGGTGTATCAGAAAGCCGACTTTGACCGGCGATTTACGCGGTAGCGGTGATTTGTTCCAGGAGAAGTGGAAATTCCGTGTATCCGGCACTCGCATTGAGGTGCCCGCCGTCATGGATAAGCGCCACTTCAGTGCCGAGGTTCTGTGCGAGTTCTTCAGCTTGTGAAAGTTTAATAAAGGGATCGTTATCGGCATGAATGACGGAAAAGTTATTGGAGTTTTTTCGTATTGTCTTCCAATCGTAGGGAGACACGGTGAATGTTTCCATCTGGGGATCGAATTGATTGCCCATCACGCCCCAGACAGATGCGACGAGAAAGCAGGCACGAATGGGTTTTGGCATTCGTTCGAGGAGGCGCAGGGCAAATGCTCCGCCCAAACTGTGCCCTACGAAGATCGTCTGCTCGTCTACGAGTTCCTCGTACTGACGAAAGTGTTCAGACCATTCGACGAGCGTGGGATGATCCGGATGCGGAAAATCCGGTACGACGACGCGGCATTGTTCCGTTTCCAGCTGCTTCTTCAGCCACGGGAGCCAATTTTCTTCGGAATTTCCTCCAACGCCGTGAAAGATGAAGATTGTTGTCATTTTGAAGAGGCGAGAAGAGTGCAGTGCATACGATGCTAGTGTATCCCCAAATCGTCCTCGGGGCGCCCGCCCGTACCGAACGTCGGTACGTTCGGGCGGGTAGCTCCCGCCTTCGCCCTCGTTTCCTCGGGCTTCGGCGGGCAGGCAGTTGGCTGTCGAGCGCCGCGCATGCGGAGCGAGCAAAAATGTCATCGACACTCTAGCCCATGATGGATAGTTTTGATGTATCCTACCTATAGTCCGGGGCGTAGCTCAGTTGGCTAGAGTGCCTGCTTTGGGAGCAGGAGGCCGCGCGTTCGAGTCGCGCCGCCCCGACCATTCAATTCTGCTCTTTTGGAGCTACGGTCGTGATAGGTTCTCCTGTGCAACTTCCATGAGGCGCGACGAGAAGTTTATCCCGAGCGCAGCCGAGGGAAGTCGCGCCGCCCCGACCATTCAATTCTGCTCCTTCGAAGCTACGGTCGTGATAGGTTCTCCTGTGCAACTTCCATGAGGCGCGACGAGAAGTTTATCCCGAGCGCAGCCGAGGGAAGTCGCGCCGCCCCGACCATTCAAACTTTATCATTCGTTCATTCTGTTATACTCCCTCTGTTTTCCCCCTCAACGCATGATTAAGAAACCATGGCTCATTGCGCTTCTCGTCGTCCTCATTGTCGTTATTGGCTGGGCGTGGGCGGGCTACAACGGATTCATCGGGCAAGAAGAGAACGTCAAGAACGCGTGGGCCCAAGTAGAGACGACCTACCAGCGTCGTATCGACCTCATCCCGAATCTCGTGAATACGGTCAAGGGTGCGGCGGATTTTGAGCAATCGACTCTGTTAGCGGTGACCGAGGCACGCACGCAGTGGCTCAATGCCGGATCGCGCGGCGAACAGGTTGCTGCGGCACAGGGCATGGAGTCAGCCCTCGCGCGGTTGCTCGTGACTGTCGAAGCGTATCCTGAGCTCAAGGCTACCGAAGCCTACCGTGATCTCATGACGCAGCTCGAAGGCACCGAGAATCGTATTACTGTGGCTCGCAGGGATTACAACAACGCGGTGCAGCAGTACAACGTGGCGATTCGGCGGTTCCCGGCAATGTTGCTCGCTCGGATCTTCGGCTTTGCTCAAGAAACGCCCTTCGAAGCCATTGAAGGTGCAGATGTCGCTCCCACCGTTGATTTCACCCTCTAATGCGCCTGCGCGTCGCCCTCGCCGGCTTCACCGGCGTCATTGCGGTCTTTGGATTCGTACAGGGGGCTAAGGCCTTCACTGTACCGCCGAATGACGGGTATGTGACCGATACGGCTGACGTACTCTCGAGTGCGGAGCAGACAGAGTTAGAAGAAATATTGCGTGTCTATCAGGGCGAGACGAGCAACCAAATCGCCATACTCATTCTCAATTCTCTCGAAGGAGAGCCCATTGCCGATGTGGCTGTTGAAGTGGGGCGCAAGTGGGGCGTGGGAACGAAAGAGAACAACAATGGCATCCTTCTTCTCGTGGCGTACACCGATCGCGAGCTCTTTCTCGCCACAGGCTACGGGCTCGAAGGAGCCGTGCCGGATATCGTGGCCAAGGGCATCATCGAAGAAGAGATCCTCCCTGAGTTTCGTGATGGCGACTACGCAGGGGGCCTGAAGGCAGGCATCACGGCACTTGAGAAGCACATTGGAGGCGAATACACCGCAGACCGATACGATGCGGGATCGGGTGGCCCGGGCGCTTTTGCAGGGTTTCTATTCTTCGCCGGGATTCTTCTCTTACAGTGGCTCATCGCCTTCCTCGGTCGCTCGAAATCGTGGTGGCTGGGTGGAGTGCTGGGAGCAGTGAGTGGTCTTGGGTTTGTCATTGTTTTCTCGTGGTGGTGGAGCATTCCGGCGCTCTTTTTCTTGGGGCTGCTGATCGATTTCATCGCTTCTAAAACCTATCGTGCACGCACAAGCCGACGTGGTCGTGGAGGAAAGTGGGGAGGATGGGGGGGTGGGGGATTTGGATCTGGCGGAGGAGGGGGATTCGGAGGATTCGGTGGAGGATCCTTCGGCGGAGGGGGTGCAGGAGGAAGATGGTAACGAGTAGGTAGCTTTTAGCTGGTAGCTGGTAGAACGAATGCCCATTTTTCTACAAGCTAAAAGCTACAAGCTATCAAGCTACATCCGTCGCTTTCGCCGTGCCCAGGCCAGCCCTGCGGCTGCGCCCATGGCGACGATGCTCAATGCGGCAGGACCGGTATCGTTGAGGGGGCCATACGGAACAGCTGACTGCTGCGGATAGTAGTACGTGGAGCTCGGAAGAGTCGAATCTGTGGAGTTACTTGTGGGGAACGCAATCACCTGAGCAGTCGCAGTATTTGTGGGACCAGTGATAGCATTCACAGCAAAGCCAGCATTGGAACCGAACGAGGCTGCACTGGTTGTGAGTGTGCGCGAGGGGACATCCGATGGAACGAAGGTTGTGATGATTTGTGATGCGGCCTGTGAAGATGCCACAGACAACCCTGATGAAGCACTGAAGGCAGCAGGACGGAGCGGAGGACGATTGAGGGGGACGAGAGTGCCGCTCATCATGCTGAGGGGCGAAACTCCCACACCTGATTCCTTCTGGCACAGGCGGCTGCAGCCATCACCACTGATGAGATTGCCGTCATCACACTCCTCGCCCATCTCTCGCAGTCCGTCACCACAGAATTCACTGAAGCAATCCATGGTGCAGCCATCTCCGTCGGTGTGGTTACGATCATCGCACTGCTCACTTGTATCTTTGATGCCATCACCACAAATAGGGAAACGACAGTTGAAACGACAGTGATCAGGGATATTGGCATTGCCAGTACCGGCATCACACTCCTCTCCAGGATCAATGATCTGATTACCACAGACATTCGTGAGAGAGAGCGAGAGCTCACGCAGACATTGCATAGAACATCCATCACCACTGGCCATATTGCCATCGTCACACTCTTCACCGGCATCTTTAATGTTATCTCCACAGCGTGGGAACACACAATTCTGCCGGCATTGGTTGGGGGTATTCGCGTTATCGGGGCCATTGTCACACTGCTCGCCGGCCTCGAGAAGGCCGTTGCCACACCATGCCGATGGCGCAAAAGAGCTCGCCTGCTGTCGTTGTTCCGATTGGCAATAGAAGGAGCAGCCGTCATTGTCTGCGCGATTACCATCGTCACACTCTTCAGCAGAATCTTTCACACCGTCACCACAGTGCGGGGCTTGGCAGTCCGTTCGGCAGCGGTTGGGGTCGGTATCAGAGTTGTCGGCTCCTGAGTCGCATGATTCTCCGTAGAGAGAATCGATGATGCTGTCGCCACATATGGGGAGTTTGCAATCAATTCTGCAGTGATTTGGCTGATTGCCGTTAAAGTTACCGTCATCGCACTCTTCATTCTTCTGGCGATCAATCACGCTGTCACCGCACTTTGGCATGGTACAGTCTAATCGACACGTGTCGGGGGTTACATTGGAATTGCGCGGGCCGTCGTCGCACTTTTCGTCCGCTTCGACCACACTGTTTCCACAGATGTGATCCTGAGAACATACGTCACAGGGAATTTGCTCACCGCACAGTGTTGTCCAACCATATTTCTGGTGAATACTGCCGTCGTAGGGAGCCTCGAAGATGGGTTGGGCATCTGCGGCTGACATTGTCTCGATCTGTTCCAGTTTCGCAACGAATGCCTCAAATTCTTCCTTGCTAGCCTCTTTTTGGTAGATAAAACCTTCGTCTAAGCAGCAATACACGAGTTTTTGGCCGGTATCGGGATCGGGTTTCACCTGCGCGCAGAGACCAGCCTCTAGTCCGATCACCCCGCCCGGACCGATTGATCGCGCGGAGGAGCTTTGTGTGACCACTGGTATGGAAGAGGAGGATGAAGAAGAAGAAGACGACGAGGACGACTCTGTGACGATTACAGAGGAAGATTGTTGGGTTGCTGCTGATGAACTCTGCACGGTTGGCGCTGACGAGACGACCGACACACTAGAAGAGCTGAGGGCAGCCCCTGTGGAGGACAGCGATGAGAGTGAGCTTATTGCTGAACCGGTCGCGGTGGATGAAGTGGAGCTCGTCACCTGAGCCTGCCAGTAAGGCGCCTGTGGAGGCTCCCATGTGAGAACACCAATGAGCGCTCCTAAGACGACAGTCGGGAGAAGGATGCGCCGGAGGAAAGAGGATGTCGTCATGGTGAGTCAGAATTGGACAACGCCACTGGTCACCGCTTGCGCTTGCGACGCATCCAAGAGAATCCTGCTGCAGCGCCCGCTGCCATCACTGCGACAGCAGCTGGCCCGGTTTGCCCTGGAATCGATTGCGAACGCGACGTGGCGAGTGAGTAGGCACGGAGAATGGCGAATTGCGAAGCCGGAGAAGACATGCCACCCACAGCTGGACCTCCCGGTTGCCCCGGCTTGCCGCCGATGAGAGAACCGCCGCCGGGAACTTCGAGCAGACAATCGGCTGAGCAACCATCACCATTTACGCGATTGCCATCGTCGCAGGCTTCTTCGCAACCAAGAATGTTATCACCACACGAGTTTGCGAGGGTGTAGCAACACGTGAGGCCTTCGCACCTCCAGCCGGCTTCGATGCGACATGAGGCATTGCAACCATCACCCACGGCACGGTTGCCATCGTCACACTGCTCACCAGGCTCAAGTCGACTATTGCCGCAAACTGATGACGTTGAGGCACCGCCTTCGCGCAGACAGAATCGATCACAACCATCGCCGTTCGTTGCATTACCGTCATCGCACTGTTCGCCGCTATCCATAACCCTGTCGCCACACCGAGGTCGGGAGCAATCGGAGCGGCAGAGAGAGTCAGGCGCATTGCTGTTCAGACGGGAACCGGCATCACACTCCTCACCCGGATCGAGCAGTCCGTTACCACAGAAACTCAGTGTGAAGCGGCAGTTCGGGCCGCAGCCGTACGGAATCGATTGGTTGGAATCGCGCGAGATGGAGGGCTCACACTGCTCACCGAGAGCTTTTTGAATGATGCCATCGCCGCAGGTGCCCTTCTCAAGGAAGCACGTGGCACTGCAGCCATCAAAGTCACGCCTGTTGCCATCGTCACACTCCTCGCCGGAATTGAGGAAACCATCGCCGCAGTCTTCTGTTCCGGTGATTATCGTGGTTTCGATGCGGCACGACGGATCGCAGCCGTCACCCGCCAGCAGGTTGCCATCATCACACTGCTCATAAATTTCTAGGAGGCCGTTACCACAGACAGGTAAGCCAGTGGAAGGCTCTTTGCGGCACGAGGCATTGCAGCCATCGCCGATCATCTGATTGCCGTCGTCACACTCCTCGCCGGGTTCGAGAATATTATTCCCGCAGACGTACGTGCCGGGAATGTAAACCGAGCTGGAACTTCCCCACGGACGCTCGATCTGACAAGAGGCCGAGCATCCATCGCCACTGATTGTATTGCGGTCGTCACACTCTTCAGGGTATTCAATGATGCCATTGCCGCAGAAGGCGAGGCTCTGCTCGCGCGTACAGGAGGGGGAACACCCGTCACCGGCGCTACGGTTTCCATCGTCACATTCCTCTGGCGCTTCCACACGATTATTGCCGCAGACCCGCGGAACTTCAAAACTGCAGAAGCGGTCACAGCCGTCACCATCCCACAGGTTGCCGTCGTCGCACTCCTCTCCGGAGTTCAACACGCCATTGCCGCAGAAGGGAGAAGTGCTACTGGAAGAGTAGGAGTAGGAATAGGAATAAGACGATGTCGATGACTGTATGTGCGTGGAGGAACGGGAGGAACTGGTGATCCTCTTACACTGCAGAGAGCAAGTGGGATCAGAGGCCGAGTCGAACACACACTGATACTCCTCGTAGCAGTCAAAGTCGGCTGAGCAGAATACCGCCGGCTTGGCGGAACACGCACCCGTAAGGCACGGACCGCGGAAGGCAGTACAGTCACTGTTCCGGTTGCAGCGATTGCCCGCGAAGTCACCGGCGCCGCAGATACTGCCATTGTCACAGTCTTCGCCGATCTCGAGCAGACCGTTGCCACACTGACGTGAGTGGCTGGCAGCAGAGGAGCGGGACGAATGACTGCTGCTGTAGCAGGCATTGCAATTACGACATTGACCATCGGGCTGCAGCTCGCCATCTCTGCAGAAGTATTCTCCTGTCTCTTCGTTGTAGATGGAATTTTCAAACTTACAACACTCTGTCTGACTACTGCGACTACTGCTTCGACTACTGCTGTAGCAGGCATTGCAATTACGACATTGGCCATCGGGTTGCAACTCGCCATCTCTGCAGAAGATCTCTCCTGTCTCGCCGTTGATGACGGGCGTCGAGTATTTACAACAATCCGCGATACTGCTCGATCGCGAGGAAGAAGATCGGGAGCTACTGCGCTTACATCTGTCGGAACAGGAGGGATCGCTGAGAGTGTTGTAGACACACTGGAAGAGATCGACACAATCCCAATCACCGAAGCAGGGGAGTCCGTCCTCACACCAGCCGGCTTGGCATTGACCCTGTGCTTCGAAGCAGTCGGCGTTCGAGTAACAGACCTGGAACTGACGGGGGCCCGTCTGGCACATCCCTCCGTTATCACAGTCTTCACCCAGATCGATACGGCCGTTGCCGCAGCTGGCGGATCGTGACGAGGCGGAGCTGCGTGAGCACTGCGAGCCGCAGGAGCTTTGGCTAGAGGAGCTCTTGCTAGAAGAACTCTTACTAGAGGAACTCTTGCTACTGCTACTGTAGCAGGCGCTGCAGTCGCGACACCGACCGTCAGGTTGCAACGTGCCTTTCTGGCAGAACCACTGCTGCGTCTCGGCGTTGTAGATGGGGCTTGTGTACTTGCAGCACTCCGCAATGCTACTGCTACTGCTACTTCTACCACTACTTTTGCTACTACTTTTGCTGCCGCCTCCTCCTCCACCACTTTTACTGGAACTACTACTGGAACTACTGCTCTTCAAAGAAGAACTTCGACTAAAGCTATTTTTACTACTACCACCACCAGGTGGTTTAGGTGGTTTAGAACTCTTAGAGGCCGAAGACTTACTCGAAGACTTTTTACTCGAAGACTTCTGACCCGGGACCGGGGGTTTCTTAGCAGAAGACTTACTCGAAGACTTCTTAGAAGAGCTTCTCCGGGAGCTCACACTGGTCCGAGAGACGATACTACTCCTGCTGCTGGCCACACTACTTCCCCCACTACCACCACTTCCACCTCCACCGCTGGTGCCTCCACCACTGCTACCGCCTCCTCCGGGATCACCACCACCGCCACCTGGCGGCTTCCCGCCGGGGGGCATGCCACCATTTCCCGGTGGCGGGAAGGGGGTATCGTCAGACAGGTCGCCGGTTCTGCGTTCTCGTACAGGCAGTTCCATACAGCCATGATTGACGCACCAGAGCATTCCAACCCCATCGTCGCGCGGGCCGCATTGAGGATTGTTCCAGTAGAACCTCTTAGTGGAACAGCGTCCAAGCGGGAGATCGGTAGCGGGACCACGGCAGTTATCATCATGATCTCCATCGCATCTTATGTTTACCTCCCCCATTACGTAGTAACAATCATCAGTCTTACACTCGCCCTTGTTCCTGCAGGGCTCTCCAGAAGTATCCATTTCTGTCCAACAGTAGCATCCGCATAGAGCGCCTACTCCACCAGTCTTAGTCTGATCCGGAGAGTTGTTAGCGTTACATTGTTCTCCATTCTGGTTTTCTTGAGCGCAAAGAGTATTGATAGCGAGAAGGGTCGGTCTAGCGGCCACGAGGTCGGCAAGCAGGGGAGAGTCGGGAGAGTAACCGACAAGATTCTCCTCCACCTCCACCTCTTGTACCTCAGGCTTCCCAATGTCCTGCCCTCCGCCGACTGTGAACTGCGGGTAATCGGTATCGCGACCGATCTGGATTGGGCAGGTGACAAACTGGTGCTCTGCATTATCCAGAGTGGGCGTCGCGCCCTCGGCAACACCCCCTTTCGGTATGAGATACTGCGTGCCAAAGAGCGTCTGTTTCTTCATCGGTTCGCAGACGTGTCCGGCACCACCACCTCCAGCCTGTGCGGTCAGTACAGAGCCGAAGAGGGTGGTAGAGGGACGTGCACCTTGCTGTCCTCCTGTGGTTTGCAGCTTGGCACAACCGTTAGCAGCCTTTATGGCTGATTCTGTTTTTGCGATCTGGCTACATTTCGTAATCTTACAGTCAGCACGGCAGCTGCTTCCATCCACCTGCGGATCCCATCCCACGTTCCACGGAATCGGATCAAAGTCTATTTTGCGTGCGTTGGTTATATTGCGCCAAATGTTCACCAAAGTATTTCCGCAATTCTCACCCGTACAGCCGGGGGCTTCGTCGACGAACAGTGCGTTGGGGTCTTCGGTGTTGGCTTTGCCCTCGTCGCATTCTTCTCCTTCCTCCACTTCGCCATTGCCGCAGAGGCCTGTGCATTCCTTTGGCGATCCACTTGCGTCTGTTCCTCCACCTTCGCTCTTGCAGCGGTCCTTAACGCCCGCGGCTTCCTGTTTCAGTTGGGCGAGATACCAGTTGCCTGGCACGTTGTCTCCCTCCTCCGGCGTTGCACCACGGCCGTAGCAGGTATCGGGGCTGACGAGGGAATCACACTTCTTGCCATCGCGTGAGTCGGTGATGACACAGCAGTATCCCTTGGGATCAATCTCGTCGCAGATGACGTAGTACTCGTTTGCTGATGAAGAGGAGCCTTCACTGCTAGAAGAATCTTCTGAGGAGTCACTGGAATCGGCAGAAGAATCACTCGAATCTGAGGAGTCACTGGAGTCTGCAGAAGAGCCACTGGAACCATCTGAAGAATCGCTGGAATCGGCAGAAGAATCACTCGAATCTGAGGAGTCACTGGAGTCTGCAGAAGAGCCACTGGAACCATCTGAAGAATCGCTGGAGTCTGCAGAAGAGCCACTGGAACCATCTGAAGAATCGCTGGAGTCTGCAGATGAATCACTCGAACCTCCTGCTGATGAACTTCCTCCTCCAGCGCTCCCTCCCCCCCCAGAACTCCCTCCCCCAGAACTCCCTCCTCCAGAGCTCCCTCCTCCAGAGCTCCCTCCTCCTTCGCTCGCCGTACTATCAGCCGACGAGCCGGCACTCCCGCCACCAGTGATGAGGTAAATCTCTGCGTTGCAAGCTTCGCAACTTCTTACGGGGCATGGATCGTTACCGAAGCCCCCCCCAAAGAACTGCTTTTTTGACGCTTCATCGGTAGCTTTAGTTTTCCATGTTTCTAAGAAACTGATCAGCTTATTGTATCCCTCCTGGGCGATGACCGGGTCAGTGTTGTTCATCTTATCGAGGTAGGTTTTTTCCGTGATGGCGCAGCAGTAGACATCGTGTGCCTTTGCGTCCAATTCTGAGATCTTTTCTTCGGTTGCAATCTTTGACCAGTCGCACAGGCAGTGAAAAACATGCGTTCCTGGTGGGCACATTGATGCAGAAATAAGCTCTGCCGATAGATCTGATAGCCCTGTGCGACGGGTTACGTTCTGCTGCAATACGAGAACCAGCACAATGCCGAGTGCAATTCCGACGGTGATGCGTCCCAGCAGTTGTCGCATGATTATGCGTAAGAGTACCAGTGCTCCGCTGCAGTACGCACATGAGTTTCCTTGCATTGGTTGCATTCGATTGCGTATTGATTTTCTTGTGTCCTTGTTGGATGTGAATGTTATTCATCGATAGGTTTCTCTGCAGTCAAGCCGTGGGGACTAGGCGTGCACATCAAGATCTCGTAGGATTGCCGCTGTATGATGGAATCACAGGATCGCACAAAGGTCTGGTTTATCGTCGCACTCTGCCTGCTTCTGCTCGTCGGAGGGTATTTCTTTGCCGAGTGGTTGATGGGTGGTCGAGAGCAATTTCGCGGGGCTGCGCCCGAGCAGCCACCGGTGCCGCTCATTGCTCCCATCGCGCAACCTCCTTTAAAGAAGTACGAAGACATCGCGCAGTACACGGGTGGTAAGCCACTGCCCGTTGAACCCAGTCCTTTCCTCTTTCTCACGGATGTTGAGATGGACGAACACATCTTGGGTGATCCGCAGACGAAGATCGCCGTGGTGGAGTATGCGGCACTCACAAGCATCTACACGCAGCTCTTTCACTTAAAGATGCGCGAGTTCCTCGAGAAGAACAGTGATCGTATTCACTGGATCTTCCGCCACTATCCGGCTTCGAGCAACGAGAACGACTACCGGTCGGGCATGGCGACGGAGTGCGTTGCCGAGCAATTGGGGAACGATGCCTTCTGGTCGTATCTCGATCTGATCATGCAGGAGCGCGGGAGTCAATTGCCACTCGATCTGCTTGTCTCGCGCGGTGGTCAGGTGGGGGTAGATGAATCGCGGCTGCGCACATGCATTGAAGGACGGGAGCTCTACGATTTAGTTCTTGATGATAAGACCTATGCAGAGACTGACACACAGGTGTATGTCTCTCCGTCATTCGTATTCCTCAATAATGAGACACGCTCGATGCGCATCGTCGAAGGTATCAATACGATGGAGTACATGCAGGCGGTGCTCGACGACGTTGCAAAGTAATCGCACAGAAAAAAACCCCGGAAAGTGGATTTCGCAGGGGGGACTTCTGCTTCAGGTTCACATCGATGTTCGATTGAACCAACCACTTTCCGAGGCTCGTGCAGAGAAGAGGAGAGAGAACGAGGGAGCGAGACTTGCATCCCGTCAGATTCTGCGTTGGCAGAATCCACCAAGATGGGTGAGTTCACTCATCGAATCCTTCTATGATACAGAAGGCTCTTCTCTGAGATTTGTGCAGACGCGCCATTGCTGTCTGCTCAAGAAGGAGCATCCTGAATTCTCTGACAATCGTCAACGGATCGGCTGACCTTTTCGCTCTTTCTTGCTAATCTCTCTCTATGCGCTTCAGCGCCCTGCGTTCACAGCATCGTATTCTGGGTGGAGCTGCAGTTCTCGCGGTGACGCAGTTCTCAGCCTCGTTTGCCGGTCTCATTCGCGACAACCTGCTCAACCGCACGTTCCCCGGGCTCTCGGTGGTGGATGTGTACGTGGCGGCGTTTCGACCCAGTGATCTTCTCTTTCAAGTGACGATCATGGCGGGATTCTCGGTGGCCTTGGTACCCCTGCTCGCTCGTTATGAAGCACGCAAAGATCGTCGGTCGATGTCGGAGCTGCTGAATGGTGTCATCACGGTAGCCGCGCTCGTCTTCGGACTTCTCGCATTGTTGCTTGCAGTGGTTTTTCCGTGGGTTGCTCCCGCCCTTACGCAGTTCGAAGGTGAGGCGCTCGCACTGTATGTGAATTTCGGGCGCATCGCGCTGCTTACGAATTTTCTCTTCGTCTTCGGCAATGCGTTCGGTCAGTACCTCAATACTATTCAGCGTTTCTGGATGTACGGCTTAACGCCGGTGCTCTTTACGCTCGGCACCATCGTCGGCACCGTGTGGCTCACACCGATTATTGGTGCGTACGGGCCCATCGTCGGCTCGCTTGGCGGTGCGCTCCTCTACGTGTTGGTGCGATTTGCCGCGATCGTACGTGCAGGATACAAATTTGCCATCACGTGGTGGCATCCTGACCTCACCGAAATGGGCATGCTGATGCTCCCGCGTATGTTCGCATTGGGGGCGTTGCAGGGCGAGCTCCTCTTTTTCGACCGCATCGCCTCGGGGCTCGGCACCGGTTCAATTGCTGTCAATGCCTACGCGCGTAACTTTCAGGCCGTGGTGGTGGGTGTGACCGGCATGGCGTTGGCGCTCTCGCTCTTCTCACCTTTGAGTCAAGCGGCTGCACGTAACGAATGGTCGCGTTACCGTCAGTACTTGAAGAACGGAGTTCTGTGGATGCTCTTGCTCACGATTCCCGGTGCGATTGCCCTCGTTTTCCTCACACCCGTGGCAGTGTGGCTCATTCACTTGAAGGCGACGTTCGTTCCTGTGTTCTTTACCTGTCTCGCTCTCTACGCGCTTTCTATTCCGTTCGAAAGCCTCAATCATCTCTTCACACGGGCGTTCTACGCTACCAAACACACAACGATTCCCGCAGTGCTCACAGTGCTCAACGGCGTGATTGCTATCGTTCTCTCGTGGACGCTGGCGCCGCGGCTGGGCGTCTTTAGTTTGGCACTCGGCTACTGTGCGGGGCACGCGGCCGAGATGGTGGGGCTGCTCTTGCTCTTCCCACGCGAGGCACAGAGCGCGAAAGGGGAATTCTAATGCGCGCCTCTACATCTGTATGTCAAAGCTTTTTAGGTAATCCTCCGGCTCATCTCCCGCCTGCACTTTTTCTATGCGCGCTCCATTCGGCCCGCGCTGGCACCACCGTTCAAATTTCTGCAGTGCGGGTATCGCGCCTTCGATATGTATTTCGAGTGTGCCGTCGTTGTTATTGCGCGCCCATCCGGCGAGCTGCAGTTCCTTCGCCTTGGTTTGTGCTTCGGCACGGAAACACACTCCCTGTACAAGCCCGGTAATGAGAAGGTGACGAGCGGGCATTCGGTATGTGGAACAGGAATCACTTCTTCTTCACCTGTGTGAAGTCGAGTTCGATCCTTTGGCTTCGCTCAGGATCTCGGTGGGAGATAAATGGCAGAAGGATCACTTCTTTTTGACCTGTGTGAAGTCGAGTTCGACGGGTGTCTCACGATCGAAGATGAGCACCATCACGGTAAGCTTGCCCTTATTCACATCGACCGCCGAGACGGTGGCTTCGTAGTTCTTGAAAGGGCCGTCAATGATCACGACGAGATCACCAATCTGGAAGTCCGATTTGTACTTCGCCTCCTGTTCGCCAACCCTGCGCTCAATCACGCCGAATTCCTCGGGCGTGACGGGAACCGGAATGTTGCCCGAACCCACGAAACCCGTCACGTTCGGTGTGTTGCGCACAAGATACCAACTATCGTCGGTGACAGTCATATCGACGAGCACGTAACCAGGAAAGAGCTTGCGCTCCTCCTCGACGGGCTCGTTCTTCTTGAATGTGAGCTGCTTCTCTTTCGGTACGCGCACGTCAAAGACGTAATTCTGCATGCCAAAGGATTCTACGCGCTGCAGAATCGCCTGACGTACGGCGTCTTCGTATCCTGCGTATGTATGCACAACGTACCAGTTACGACCAGCGTTAGGATCTTGCTTGCCCATAGAGATTTACGTGAGTGAGAGAAGAAGAGACACGACGCGCGAGAGTGCGAAGTCGAGAACACCGAACATTACGGACGTACAGAAGACGAATACGATGACGATCAATGACAGACGCACGGCCTGCTGGCGGGTGGGCCAGCGGACATGGTGGAGTTCTTCTAGAGCGCCACGGAGGTATTCGGAGGTCTTCTTAAACATTGCTTTTTCAGAAGAAAAAACCCCGGCAGGGACAAACCCAGTATAGCGGCCCGATAGGGCTGTGCAAGAATTTAGAAGCCATATTCAGGGGGTTCCATCGCGTGAGCCTTGCCGAGAGGCAGTGCCACGAACCATACGCGTCCCTTAATATCCTGCTCAGGAACGTACGGTGTGGGCTCATTGAGCGAATTGCGGAAGGAGCGGGAATCGAGGCTGCCGAGACGGTTATCGCCCAGAAGGAAGAAGTGCTCCTCAGGCACGGTGTAGCGTTTTTCATCGCCGCTGCCCGCCGCCCCAACGTAGGTGCGGTTCTGGTTGCGTTCGTTTAAGTACGGCTCTTCGACCTTGTGTGCCTCGCCATTGCTATCGGCACGTACGAAAATCTCACCATTGCGAATAGTGACTTCATCACCAGGAAGTCCGATCACACGCTTGACGTAGTACTTGTTGTGATCAGTGTTGGGTGGGCGAAAGACCACGATGTCTCCGCGCTCGGGAGTATGGATGAAGTAGACGAGCTTGTTGATGACGATGTACTGACGGTTCTCGAGTGTGTCGATCATGGAGTTCCCCTCCACCTGAAAAGGGGAGATAAGAAACGTGCGAATTGCTGCCACCACCGCCACAATAATGACGATGTTCAGCAAAATGTCGAAGAAGTGGAACCATAGCGTAACGGGCTTCTTATTCATCCTCTGCAGTATAGATCAGGCCTGATGGATTGTGTAGGGCCTCTCTGGGATTTTTTGCTACACTTCCTCCGTGCACTCGTTTATCGACAAGCTCAATCATTGGTTCTTCGCAAAGCATCTAGAGGATGACGAAGATGTGCGTCATTACGTGCATACGCACTGGCGTCTGGGGCTCAAGCACTTATTCTGGCCCACCACTGCGTTCATTGCATCGTGGGTGTTTCTCGCCATCGCGCCGTTTCTCATGATCTTCTACATCGTAGCGGTGACGAGTACGCTCTCTCTGATCTGGTGGATCCGTAACTTCCTCGATTACTTCCTCGATGTCTGGCTGATCACCGATCAGGCGATTATCGACGTGAAGTGGCATGGGTGGTTCCATCGCTCTGCTACGAAGATCCTCTTCTCAGATATTCAGGGCGTGAGCTACGAGATCAAAGGTCTCTCGGGGACGTTGCTGCGCTACGGGACGGTTGCTATCGAAAAAGTTTCGACCGGTGGTAAGATTTCACTGGAACACGTCTCACGTCCACGCCTTGTGGCTGCGGCGATTCTTCAGACGATGGAGGAATGTCTGCACACCAAGAACATCAAGGATGCGAAGCACATTCAAGAGGTCCTCTCTGAAGTCGTAAGCCGAGAGATCTCGCTGAAAGATCTCAAGTCGCACAAAACCACCACCAAATCATGAACGGCACGTACGGGCTCTTCCTCTTGGCCGCATTCGCAGTGATGAGCCTGGTCTATGTGGTGTGGATGTTGCGACGTCGCATCGCTAAAATTCCGCAATTGCAGAAGGATCGTTTGCGTGCAGCATGGAATGAGGTCATTGAGCGCCGTGATCCGGCTCGTCGGGTGCTCGAGGCCGAGAATATTTGCGATGCGGTGCTCAAGGCATTGGGATACACGGGAACCTTCGCCGAGAAACTTCAAAAGGCGGGGCCGCGCTTAGATCGCATCGATGACATCTGGAATGCACACCGGCTTCGTAACAAGATCGCCCACGAGGTGAACACACGCGTTTCGGCTGCACAGAGCGATCGGGCTCTGCAGGCCTTCGCCACGATCGTGCACCGATTCCTTGGCTGATTTTACGGTTGATTATTGTTTCTTGAGACGTTGGCTGAAGAAACAAAAATCAGAGATCAAATTTCAGATAAAATATCAAAGGATAATTTTCAAAATTACAAAAAAGATGCCATTGCATTATCCTAATTGATTGTTTTCTTTTTACGTTTTCTTTGAACCTTGAAACTTGATTTTTGATTGTTCGCTGCCAATCCCTATCTCCACTTTCATAATCTTCAGTCTCTCTTCCGTGTTACACTGCGCACCATAAAACCCTCCCTGATTATCGTCGGCCTCGGGAATCCCGGTGGCACCTATGAGCAGACGCGCCACAATGCCGGCTTTCGCGCAGCCGATATTCTGAGGGATGCATTTGGGGGCGGCCCCACTTCGTCCGCTAAAGGCGGACTTCGCGGGGCAGGGGAGTGGAAAGACCGAGCGAAATTACTTTCCGTTGTTTCGGAAATTCAAATCGGTGATGTCCCTGTTCTGCTCGCGAAACCGACCACGTTCATGAACCGATCCGGTGAGGCTGTACAGAAGCTCGTGCATTTCTACAAGCTTGATTCCAGCTTTCAGCTACTCGTGCTCAGTGACGATTGCGATCTACCCTTAGGCGAGATCCGGTTTCGCAATCAGGGGGGGCCGGGAACGCACAACGGACTCAAGTCCATCGTGGAATATATAAAGGAGGGTTTTCCGCGCATTCGCATCGGCTTAGGGTCAGCGTCGGCCGGCGAGGATCTGGCAAACTGGGTGTTGAGTGTGCCGCCTGCTGAAGAGCGCACGACGTTGGATGCTGCTATAGAGAAAGATCTGCCGAAAATTGTGAAGGAGTTTGTGCTCGGGCCCTCTCGTTGAAACTGATTGGCTTTATCCTAAGCTTAGGTTCAGGAAATATATTATTTGAAATATGCGCGAAGCAGCGGGTCTCGCGGGCCCCGCTGCTGGAGCGCAACAATTGAAGGGAAGGGTGGATACGTGGGAGGGAAACCGCTTAGGTTGCCCTCCCATGATTCTCTAGAATCCGAGAAGAAATTTCTTACCTAGGAGCCCTCCACCCGTGAGTCCGGTTGAGAGGAGGATCATCCACGTGAGAGCGGGAATGCTGGCATCAGCCTGGCGCTTCTTCGGGCTAACTGGCTGAAGGTACGCGGCCTTGTCCGTCGGCGATTGCATGAATCGGCTGAGCAGACCGGTCTGCGGGAAGTAGCGGATGATGTTCACCTGCTCGGTATCATTGGCGTTGCCGCCCAATATCTGCACCGAGTTACTCACGGTTTGACCGTGCTGCAGTGTTTGACTCAGACGTACGCGGTAGTGAATCAGTCGGGTGGCATTGGCACCGAGTGTCCCAAGATCCCATCGGATTGATCCGCCGCTCACCGAGCCGCCATCGGCGTACTCCACAGTCATGTCGCTGGGCGAGAACGTGTCTTCGACCGTTACAGGACCAACGGCCACGTTACTCTGGTTTCGCACAGAGATGGTGTAGGCGATGATGCTGCCGGCCTGCGCCTCGGCGCGGTCTGCCTGCTTATCGATGGTGAGGTTACCACCGGGGGGAGGGGGTGGAGGAGGAGGGGGCGGTGGCGGAATAATGCCTCCCGTTACGTACGTGTTCTCACTGTCCTGCGTGCTGCAGGCGAAGGCGTTGGAACGAATCGTCACGCCGTCGCTGCCGTTGCGTACGCGCACAGTGGTCGTGAAGGTTGAGGTGGCGTATCCGCCGATCGAGAGATTGGTCCAGCGGATGGTATTTCCGGAATCGTTGTTGCCGCCTCCCGTGGTCGAGAGGAAGTCCACGTTACTGTCGAGCGTCTGCGTGAGGGCAACATCGTTGATCGTCGTGCTGTTGTTATTTCGCACTTCAATCGTGTACGTGTAGACCTCATCAGTATCAACGGGATCCGCAGAGTCTGAGAGGGTGACGCTCAGGCTACATTGGCTGCTACTGCTCGAGCTCGAACTGCTGGAACTGCTCGTACTCACCGTTGTCGAATCTTGTGCGGTAGCTGAGCCTGCAATAGCGATGTTCGTGAAGACAGTACCGTTACTCGCCGTAGAGGGAACCGTGGCGATCACGATGAGCGTCTTACTGACACCAGCTCCGAGACTGGGGAGTGTCCACAGTACCGTTGCGCCGTTGAGCACACCGCCGTCAGAAGAGGTGACGTAAGTCACACCGCCTGGCAGTGCATCAGTCACCTGCACATTGCTTGCCGTGTAGGCAGAGGTGTTCGTGATGGTGATTTGGTAGGTGAGTGACTCACCTGGCATTACCGTTGAACGACCATCGGTCTTGGTGATGCTGAACGTGGGTTGCGTGCACTGTACGGTCGTGCTCACGGTCTGACTCGTGTTGTTCGTGCTGTTAGAGTCATTGGAGCTCGCAACCGTGGCTGTATTGCTGTACGTGGAGCTGCAGACCGCACTCGCCGGCACGGTAAAGACGAGGGTGAAGGATTGTGTCTGTCCTGCTGCTAGGGTCGGGATACCGCAGAGTACCGAGGTACCGCCGCCATTCAGTGTGCATCCTGACGAGGAGGCCGTGCTGAAGGTGAGTCCGGATGGAATCACATCCGTGACCGTCGCATTCTGCGCGGTTGCAGGACCATTATTGATGACATTCACGGTGTAGCTGATCGTCCCGCTCGGCTGCACAGTACTGGGGCCGGATTTGGTGATCGAGAGATCCGCACTCTGTACGCTCGTCTGCACCGTCGTTGTATCTTGGGCAGAGACTCCTGCAACCTGTGCATTGTTCGTCAGCACAGTGCCATTGGTGGCGCTGGCGCTCACCTGAGTCTGTACGACCAGTGTCTTCGTGGCACCTGCTCCGATCGAGAGGCCACTCCACGTGACCACGCCGGCTGTGTGCGTTCCACCGTCAGAGGCCGTCACAAAGGTCGTTTGACCTGGGAGCGTGTCTGTCACCGTGACGTTCGTTGCCGCAACCTGTGAGGTATTCGTGACTGAGACGAGGTAGGTCAGCGTTGCACCAGGGACGGTGACTGTCTGGTTATCAGTCTTGCTGATCGTGAAGGTGGCAGACTGGCTCTGCACCGTTGTTGTGTCTTGGGCAGAGACTCCTGCAACCTGTGCGCTGTTCGTCAGCACGGTTCCGTTGGCGGCACTGCCGCTTACCTGTGCTTGTACGACCAGCATCTTCGTTGCACCGGCTCCAATATTGAGGCCGTTCCATGTAACGACGCTACCGCTCAGCGTTCCGCTGTCAGAAGCGCCTTGGAAGGCGACGAGTGCCGGAAGGGTATCTGTCACCGTGACGTTCGTTGCTGCAACCTGTGAGGTATTCGTGACCGAGACGAGGTAGGTCAGCGTTGCACCGGGGACGGCGATTGTCTGGTTATCGGTCTTGCTGATTGTGAAGCTGGCGGCAGCACACTGCACGGTCGTGCTCACGGCCTGACTCGTGTTGTTGGCCGGATTCGGGTCATTGCTCGTCGAGACCGTTGCGACGTTTCGCACGGCAGCATCGCAGGTGGCTGATTGCGTGACATCGAAGGCAATGGTGAAGCTGCGGCTCTGTCCGTTTGTGAGAGAGAAGTTATTGCAGAGCACGCTCGTACCGGCACCATTGAGGGTGCACTCCGGTGAGGAGTGTGCCTGATTAAAGGTGAATCCAACTGGAACCACGTCACCGATGACCACATTCTGCGCCGTGTTCGGTCCGATGTTGTAAACCGTGATCGTGTAGAGGGCCACACCACCCTTCTGGGCAGTCGGTGAGCCTGTCTTGATGATCGCAACATCCGCGTTGGTCTGGGGAACATCTACCGTTGTGCTGTCTTGTGCCGACACACCGCCGACACTCGCGAAGTTCAGTATGACAGTTCCCTGAATGGCTGCCTGATCCACTTGCGCCTGCACAGTGAGGTTCTTGGTTGCACCGGCAGCAACGGAGAGGCCACTCCATGTGACTACGCCGGCTGTGTGCGTTCCACTGTCAGAGGCCGTCACAAAGGTCGTCTGGCTCGGGAGGGTGTCGGTGACGCTCACGTTGGTCGCATTCACGGTCGACGTATTCGTCACGCTGATGGTATACGTGAGAGTTTCACCCGGCTGCACGGTGGGCTGCCCGTCGGTCTTCTGAATCGAGAAGGTCGGGTTGATGCACTGTACGGCTGTGATCACGATCTGGCTCAGATCGTTCACGCAGTTCGGGTCATTGATTCCGTGTACTTCCGCGCTGTTGAGCAGAATCTGCCCACAGGGAACGGAAGGAGGAATTTCGAAGGCGAGAGTGAAGCTTTGGCTCTGTCCAGCAGCGAGAGTGATACCACTGCACGTCACAACACCACCACTCAGCAGACATTGCTGAGAGGATTGCTGTGGCAGGTAATTCAGGCCAGCTGGAACAGGGTCAGTGATCGTCGCATTCTGTGAGGTGCCCGGACCGGCGTTAAAGACAGTGAGGGTGTAGAGAATCGTCGATCCTCGTTGCACGAGTTGCGGTCCTGTCTTTGTGAGCGAGAGATCGGCCGTCACCGGTATTTGCACGATGGTTTGATCTTGTGCAGAAACTCCGGCAACTGTTGCAGTATTGGTGAGCACGGCTCCATTTGGGGCATTGCTCTGCACCTGCATCGTCGTCGTCAGCGTGCGCGTTGAATGGGCGGGGATAAACAGGCCCTGCCACGTGATGACATTGCCGCTGATCTGGCCGCCATCGGATGCTGAGAGGAAGTTCACATGGCCTGGAATCACATCGGTCACCATGACGTTCGAGGCATGCACGTCAGACGTGTTTGCCACAGTGAGCGTGTAGGTGAGCAGCTCGCCAGGCAGAGCTGTACTGCGATTATCAGTCTTCGCAATTCTGAATGTCGGCTGTGGGCACGTAAGTTGCGTGGCAACCCGTGCAGCGTTGTTCGATGCATTGGGGTCAGTACTTGCGACCGCAGTGACGGCTGCCGTATTCACGAGGGTCTGCGGTGTGCACGTACCACCCTGCGACATGGTCGCGCGGAACTGAATCAGGGCCGTTGTTCCCGGAGCCATGCTGACTCGTGAGCAGGCCAGGTGATTCGGATCACTTGCTTGTCTCCAGCAATTGAATCCGTCTGCGCGGATGAACTGCACATTGAACGAGATGCCAACAGGCAGGGAATCACTGACAATGATCTGCTCGGCAGTTCCAGGTCCGCTGTTGCGCACCGTAAGGGTGTAGAACAGGGGATCACCTGGCTGCATCACTGTGAGGTCGACGTGTTTTTCGATCGAGAGATCTGCTTGTGCCACGGGGCATTGCACGGTGGTACTCACCGTCTGACTCGTATTATTTGCACCGTTCGGATCGTTACTCGTCGATACCGTGGCCGTATTCAGGATCTGTGATCCGCACTGCACCGACTGGGGAACATTGAAGGCAACGGTGAAGCTCTTTGATTGTCCCGGATTGAGCGAAAAGTTATTACACAGCACGCTCGTGCCGGCACCGTTGAGCAGACAATCTGTCGACGAGAGTCCTCCATGGAACGTGAGTCCTGCGGGAACCACGTCGGCAACGACCACGTTCTCTGCCGTCGCTGCGCCCACGTTCGTCACCGTGATGGTGTACGTGAGCGTGTTACCGCGGATCACCGTCGTCGGTCCGGACTTGGTGACGGCCACATCCGGATTCTGTGTCTGGTTGAACTCGTCGTTGTCCTGCAGGCTGCTGCAGCCAGGATCGTTGGGGAAATCCGACAGACCGTCCTGGTCATTGTCGATGCCATCCTGACACTGCGCCTTAGGATTCGTCTCATCGTCGTCCGTAGGTGAGGAACAGCTGAAGTCATTGGGGTAATCTCTGGCTCCGTCTCCGTCATTGTCGATGCCGTCGCTGCACTGTGCGCAATTGACGGTCGTGACGATGCGATCGCTCCAGTTGTTATCACCGTGAGGATCAGGCGTCGAGACGTTGACGTTTGCTCTGTTGGCAATAGTCCCGCCGCACGTGAAGCTGGATGAAACGGCGAAGACGATGTTGTAGGTACGCGACTGACCTGCCTGTAGAGAAATGTTGTTGCAGAGCACTTCTGGTCCGTTGAGTACACAATCAGCATCAGATTGGGCTGCGTCGAACGTGAGCCCAGCCATGGATTCCGGTCGATCCACTACGACGACGTTATCGGAACGCTGAGGTCCAAGATTAGTAACAGTAATGGTGTAGAGGATGTTTCCACCGCGATTGATGGACTGTGGTCCGCTCTTGACGATCATTACATCGGCGGTTGGGCAGGCTACGGATGTACTCACCTGATTGCTGTGGTTATTCGCGCTCACGGGGTCATTCGAGGAACTCGAGACATCCGCAGCATTGCGAATCGTGGTACCACAGCTCATAGAAGAGGGGACCGTAAATGCGAGAGAGAAGCTTCGGCTCTCGCCCGCATTCAGATTGAGGTTGTTGCACAGCACGCTCGTGCTGGCACCGTTGAGGATGCATCCGGCGGACGAGCCTGCTGCGTTGAAGGTTAGACCCGCAGGAATCACATCGGTAATCACGACGTTCGTCGCGGTGCTTGGGCCTGCATTCGTAGCGGTAAGGGTGTAGGTAACAGAACCACCGCGCAGTACAGAAGAGGGTCCACTCTTCGTGATGCTGAGGTCTGCTCCTGTCGGCTTGCAGATGCCATTCTGGCAGGTATCGGGGTTGGTGCAGTCTGCGTCTGTCGTACAGGGACAGGTGCTGGTCGGCGTGGCTAGCGGACAGATATTGCGCTCGTCGTTGTCCTGCAGGCTGCTGCAGCCCGGATCCTGTGGGAAGTCCCTTAAGCCATCCTGATCGTTGTCGATGCCATCCTGACACTGCGACTTGGGATTTGTCTCATCGTCGTCAGTGGGCGAGGAACAGCTGAAGTCATTGGGATAATCTCTGGCTCCGTCTCCGTCATTGTCGATGCCGTCGGAACACTGAGGAGGAGAGGGACAAGTGACATTCGTACTCACCGTCTGACTCTGGTTGTTGGCCGTGTTCGGATCAGTGGAGGACGCAGAAACACTCGCCTGGTTCTGAATCGTCGTGCTACACGAAACGGACAAGGGAATAGTGAAGACAATAGTGAAGCTCTTTGACTGTCCGCTCGAGAGATTGAAGTTGTTACAGAGAACGTTGTTGCTGCTCTGCACGCACCCCACGGTTGAAGCACCAGCGTTGAAGATTAAACCAGTAGGAATCGCATCGGCGATTACGACATTGATTGCTGTAGCCGGCCCCGCGTTCTGAGCGGTGACGACGTAGCTCACCGTTCCACCCTGCTGAGCGGAAGCTGGTCCGGTCTTCGAGATGCTGAGGTCTGCTCCTGTCGGCTTGCAGATACCGTTCTGGCAGGTATCAGGATTGGTGCAGTCAGCGTTCGTGGAGCAGTGGCAGGTACCCGTAGAAGTTGCTGCGGGACAGATATTGCGTTCGTCGTTGTCCTGATTGCTCGAACATCCCGGATCATTCGGGAAGTCCCTTAAGCCATCCTGATCGTTATCGATGCCATCCTGACACTGCGACTTGGGATTTGTCTCGTCGTCGTCAGTGGGTGAGGAACAGCTGAAGTCATTGGGATAATCTCTGGCTCCGTCTCCGTCATTGTCGATGCCATCGGAACACTGAGGGCGCGCCTGCACAACGATGGCAGCGCTATCTTGCGCAACCATATTCGATGTTGGCGTTTCGGCACACTGGATACCGAGAGTGATCGATTGCGATACTGGTCCAAATTGCTGACTCCCATTTGTGGTGAGCGTGTGGTACGGCCCCCAAGGAGCAGCACTGGTACCCGTGTCACAACGCTGTGCATCCTGCGATGTCCAGCTCACGGTGACCGTGGTGCCCGCCGGAATGGTGACTGGCCCATCCTGACCATTTACCTTGATATCGACTGTCGGATCCCGTTCATCTGTATCTGTCGCACTCGAACACCCTGGGTCTTGTGGGTAGTCTCTGGCACCATCCTGATCGTTGTCGATACCGTCATTACACTGATTTGTCGGCTTGCAGATGCCATTCTGGCAGGTATCGGGGTTGGTGCAGTCTGCGTCTGTAGAACAGTGGCAGGTGCTTGTAGAAGTCGCTGCGGGACAGATGTTGCGTTCGTCGTTGTCCTGATTGCTCGAACATCCCGGATCATTCGGGAAATCCCTCAGGCCATCTCCATCGTTGTCCACTCCGTCCTGACACTGGGCTTTGGGATTGGTCTCATCGTCGTCAGTGGGTGAAGAACAGCTGAAGTCTGCTGTGTCGGTAGCACCGTCATTATCGTTGTCGATGCCATCGGAACACTGAGGAGGCGCTTCAGAGTTATCCTGCAGATTTACACAGTCAGGATCATGGGGGATCTCGCTCGTATCATTTGGTGAGGCACAGCCGCTATCCTGCATGTCCACTCTTCCATCATTGTCGTTGTCCGCACCGTCATTACAAGCGGGAATCGAGACAGATGCTCCCGTGAAGCGGTAGTGCTGGTTGTCGTGCGGAGAGTGGAAGTTGCATTTTCCCTGTGGGTAGAGGTGGCTACGCTCGCCATCACGGCATGTCGATGACACGTAACTCTGGTGTCCGAGAATTTTACACACGGCATCGAGAGTCGGCATATGGGGAGTGCCGTCGTTCCAAGTATTTCCGTGTCCACTGCCGTTATCTGAACGAACGAGTGGCACGGTCGGCTTCGTAAAGGGGAGCCCCCTCTGCTGAATCGCTGTGGCAACTGCATCGGAAACGGCGCCGGGATTTCCGCTTCCACCGATCGTTACCTGAGAACCGTTCCACGTACGGCACGTAATGGTTGCAATCCACGTTGAACCGTATTTTGGCTCGGCAGATTCTTTTACAAAATTTCCACCACTTGCGGCAGCTGTTTGCAGTGCGTCAATTTTCCCATCATTGTCGTTATCCACGCCGTCGGAACACTGTGTCTGACCCGTGGAGGAAGAGGAGGAGGAGGAAGAGCCAGTATTCCATTCGTCGTTATCTTGCTTGCTGGAGCAACCCGGATCCTGTGGGAAGTCCCTCAGTCCATCTCCATCGTTATCCACACCATCCTGGCACTGGGCCTTAGGATTCGTTTCATCATCGTCATTGGATGAGGAACAGCTGAAGTCCGTCATGTCCGTCGCACCATCTCCGTCATTGTCGATGCCGTCAGAGCACTGGTCATGATGCTGCGGTGCTACTGTGTAGCCGAAGCTGACTTTATATTTCGGGTTGTTGTCGTAGTATTGCGTATCCGTGAAGTACGCGTAGATGTACTTCGTTCCGGCGGGGATTGTCGTGCCATTGGCTACCACCGATGAGAACGTCACCTCCTTGAGCGGCTGGTTGGAGCCGTTCATGGCATTAGTCGCGTAGAAACCCACCTTTAACCAGGAATCGTATGACGTGAGGCTCGTCCCTGAGAACGGAACGACGACGCTGCACCCTTCGCCGCGGAAACAGCAGAACTTACAAAATCCCCACCCTTCCGAGCGAGGACAAATCGAACCGCTCGGGCTCGCAATCGTCAGAATTTCCCCTCCCTGAAAATTCCCGTTCGCCACGAGCGACGGGGTGATACCGGGGCTGTTATTCGACAGACCTCCGATGCATTGGTAATCCACCTGACTCTTCGGCTCATTACCCGTGAAGGATTTTGGGCTGTTGTATGGAGGTGACTGCGAGGCATTCACCGTGGCATTTCCACTGACGGTTGTCTGCGCCTGTGCCGTTTCGACCGTCGGTAACACGCTCTGCGCGACAGTAAAGAGTCCGTCGCTATTGATCTGCGTTGCGATCAACAGCGTTAGCGAAATCGTGGCGAAAATTTTCTTCGACTTCTCTAGAGTTGCCATAGGGCCAAGGGGAAAGATGGAAGGTGGACAATTGCCATAAAGGATGGAATGCTACTTTAGTGAGTCTTAATGTCAATAAAACAAAGCAGAGTCAATGGAGAGGAATCTGGCTACAAACAGACAAAAATCTGCCTTCTGTTAATAATGATTAACACATTTGTCAAATCTTCAATTATGACGAGAAATCGCAGCTGAAAACAGGAATTCCTTACGAGAGCTTCTCCGCATCATCACTCGAGTGGGATTCGAGTTCATCGGAGGAATTTAGAGTCTGTCGTCGGATTTGGACAAAATGCAGTTCAAGGGTATCTTTTGCCTGCTTTTCGCAGGCACTCTGGTGGGGAGTCCCACCTTCGCCCGCTCTTGCGGGACTACGGTGGGCAAGCGCCCCTTCTGTCATCATCGATCCAGATATTTTGCATCACGTTGGGGAGTCGCCAAGTGGTAAGGCAGCGGCCTTTGGAGCCGCCATTCGAAGGTTCGAATCCTTCCTCCCCAGCCATTCTCCCTCGAAATATACGCAGAATCGGCTTTTCTCGTGTGATCGTTACGCTTTCGTGAGTTCACGTAAGAGAGACCTGAGGAACGCATCAACGTTTCGTTGTGATGGGACGAAGTACTCCGCTTGGGATGGGTTTTTGCCGACGACGATAGAAAAAATCTTCGGATCGTGCATCGCAAAGACATCTTCATCCGTCGTGTCGTCACCGATGAAAATGGCGCAGGAACTTTTGGTTCTCTTGAGCAATTTTTTCAGAGCTTTTCCCTTATGAGGTGCACGTGTTGGTAGTGCGTTGATACTGCGGCGGCCCTCGAAGAATCGTGGAGGACTCGGCATCTGCCGCAGCGCCTTCCTTAATAGAGGAAGTAGCTTCTTGCAGCGGGCCTGGCGGGAACAGTGGACCGTAAAGCTGTAATCTTTATCTTCGATCCAGCACGAAGAGAACTCCTCTCGGTTACGAAGTACATCCTTCGCACGGTGAAGATTCTGGCGGTGCTCGAGGCGTAGAGCACGCACGAGAGAGGAAGAGCGCTTTTTCTCTAGTCCGTGATTACCGATGAGACGAATCGAAGTATCCGAAATGTAGGTGCGTAGATCAGTGCGGCTACGACCCGAAATAACCACGACGGGAATGATCTGACTCAAGCGACGAAGAAGCGTCGCTGTATGACGTGGAAGCCGCACGAGGTTTGGATGACTGCGGAAGGAGACAAGGGTGCCATCGAAGTCGATGGCGAGCAGAGGCCGCTGTTTCAGAAACGAACGGAGAGCTCTGCGCCCAGCCGGGGACGTCAGAGACCTCACTTCGGCAGGAAGGAGGAGTACCACGGAGTGGCCGCCACCCGTGCGAGGAAGCGATTGCGCTGGCGCACGCGCGAAGCATCGATGAGCATACGACCCGCCCAGCGGAAGACGTTGAATTCCTTCAGTACGCCTCGCATGCTCTTGAGACGATCGCGTTGCTCGCTTAAGGGCATGGTGAGCGCTCTGTGCAGAGCCTGTGCACACTGGTCGATATGATATGGATTCACAATCAGGGCTTCTGGCAGGTCGCGTGAGGCTCCGGTGAACTGGCTTAAGATGAGCACGCCCTGCTCGTCATCCCGAGAAGCCACAAATTCCTTGGCGACGAGGTTCATGCCGTCGTGCAGACTGTTTACGAAACACAAGTTCGCAGCACGGTAGTGGTCGAGAATATCCGCTCCGTCGTGGTGTTCGGCACGCAGAATGATCGGGGGAACGCCCGTGTGTCCGAAGCGCGCATTGATGCGTTCCGCGAGAGCGGTTGTCTCGCGATTGAATTCCATGTAATCGTCGATACGCGTGCGCGTGGGTGCTGCGATTTGAATGAAGCTGAAGCGTCCCACCCACTCGGGCGACATCTCGAGAAGACGTTCGACCGCGAGGAACTTCTCCATAATGCCTTTCGTGTAGTCGAATCGATCGACACCGATACCGATGAGGCAATCCGCTGGCAGGTTGTAGCGCTGACGAATTACCGATCGGGCCTCGGGGACCGGCGTTGCCTGTTTCATGAATTGCCCCGGGAATTCGATCGAAATCGGATAATGATTCACTGCGGTGAGTTTGCGGCGGTACGAGATCGTGGAGTGCTCACGATCGACACGGCATTCGACATACCGGTCGACGGTCTCCATGAAATTAAGACAGTGGAACCGCGTATGAAAACCAACGATGTTGCTTCCTAATAGACCGTCCAGCACCTCCTGTCCCCATGGGCAGATGCCAAAGGATTCCGGATTCGGCCACGGAATGTGCCAGAAGGTGATGATTGTCGCCTGTGGCAGATACCGACGCAGAATGCGTGGCAGAAGGGCAAAGTGATAATCCTGTACAAGAATCACGGGGTCACGCGTCTTCGCTTCTTCGGCGACCGCCTTGGCAAACTTCTCGTTCACACGCACGTACTGTTCCCAGTCTTCACTGCGGAATGTGGGTCGCACGTGAGCGATGTGGCAGAGCGGCCAGAGACCCTCGTTCGCGAAACCGTAGTAGTAGCCCTTCTCTTCTTCTGGCTTAAGCCAGATGCGGCGTAGCGTGTAACGGGGATGATCGGGAGGCACTTTCAAATGATCATGATTGTCGACCATCTCTCGATCAGCGGGACCGCCGCCATGGGCAATCCACGTTCCCGAGCACGCACGCATGATCGGTTCGAGTGCGGTGACAGGGCCTGCCGCGGGGGTACGTACGTGCACTGTTCCATCCTCGCCGAAGTAGTGTAGGTACGGCTCACGATTCGAGACGACGATCACCTCGTCTCCCGCAAGCTCTTTATGCAGAAGCTCCTTGAGTGTACGTGCTGTCCAAGAAATTTGACTCTCGTCGCGGAGTCTGCGGTCCGATTCCAGATCGCGAATGAGTTCGCGTAAATCGCGCACAATGGGCTGAATTTCACGTGGAGTGTTGGTGGGTGACATGGGCTTCAGCAGCCCTTCTCCGCGCAGAATCGCACGTAGACCCGATTCCCACCCACGCCAGCTCATCTGGGCGATGAAGACGGTGAGCAGTGCAATGATCGCAGCGAGTGCCCCGAAGAAGTAGAGCAGGTAAAGACGTGTCGTCGCACTCCGACTCTGAATGAAGCTCATATCGTGAATGAGCACCAATTCTCCGAGTACGGATCCCGTACCACGCACGACATGGTAGGCGATGTGCAGTGGGCCGCCTGGTTGATCGAGAACTTGAGTAGTGTGAGTTTCTTCCCCCACAGGACTACACGAGGTGATCTGCGGGAACTTGTCGGTCTTGAAGAGGAGTTTTTCACCCCTGGCATCGCAGAACCCCAATGCATACACACGTTCGTCGAGCATGACGCGCTTGAAGAAGTTCTGCACTTTGGTGGTGATGGTCGGTTGGCTCCTGTCGGGTGTGACTTCGAGCAGGTAGTTATCAACCGTCTCGGCAATGATCTTGCTCCGCAGATCCACATCATTCACAAACCAGCGAACCATCATGCGGTCAGCAAGAGGCACGACGGTATACGCCACTAATCCTAAAACCAGCGCGAGTGGGATGAGGAACCGGAGAGAGAGTCTCATTGCTGCACCTATAGTACTTCTTCCTTGCGTGATACGGAAGCATCAGTGGCATTTTTTTTCGAACGTGCAATCTCATTCCTTTCCCTAATTCAAGGCACATTCGTACTCTGGTGATGACATGGATTTTCTTCCTATCGAACAGCACGGCTTTATCGGCAACCTTGGGAGCTGTGCGCTCGTGCGCACCGACGGCACCATTGACTGGTGCTGCCTGCCGCGTTTGGATTCTCCCAGTGTGTTTGCGTCACTGCTCGATCCGGAGCGTGGTGGTTTCTTTTCGATTCATCCAACAAGCAGCTCCACCACTGCGCGACAGGAGTACATCGAGAACACCGCCATCCTGCTCACGACGTTTTCGACCGACCAAGGCGTTATCGAAATTACCGACTGGATGCACATGGGCGGGTTCAGTTCAGAAGAGGAGGAGCACCACAGGTTGCCGGCACTCTATCGACTCGTGCGGTGTACAGAGGGGGCGGTTGAGATCTCGGTCAGTTTCAATCCACGTCTGAATTACGCGCGCGATGCAACGGCGCTCGAGGCGGCTTCTGACGGCAGTATCATTGCCTCATCTCCTTCAGATATCTTACGCTTGCACACGTCACTGGCCTTTTCGCCTGCCGACGGCAACGGCATGACAGCGCAGCACACACTGCGTTCTGGCCAGTCCCTCACGTTCATCTGCACGTACGGTTCCGTGGAGCGAACGGATGTTCCCCCTGCTTTGCGTAGCCTCGAACGCACCAAGGATTACTGGAGTCAGTGGATTGATGCTGGCCACGGTCACGGTTGTCACATTCTGCCCGAGTGGCAGTCTCATGTTGATCGATCATGCATCACCCTCAAAATTCTGGCAGGAGGGAAGGGGATTGCCGCAGCAGCGACAACATCCCTGCCCGAGGTTATCGGTGGATCGGATAACTGGGACTATCGGTTCAACTGGATCCGCGACACGTCGTTCACTGTGCAGGCACTCTGCTCCATCGGTCACTTCTACGATGCCCGCGAATTCCTGGGGTGGCTCACGGATCTCCTGCTCGCGGGCGGCCGCCGACCGGCAGATTTACAAGTGCTCTACCCACTCCATGCGGCAACACTCACGCCCGAACAGGAATTATCACATTTACGAGGATACGCCGATTCCCGGCCGGTACGCATCGGCAATGCCGCGTCGACCCAGCGCCAGAGCGATGTGTACGGTGAAATCCTGCGCACGGTGTTCCTCGCAGAGGAGCTGCATCCCAAAATCGATCAGGGGCTCAGTGGAGTTCTGCGCGATATTGTCGACTACGTCTGTGAAATCTGGGAGGAGCCCGATAACGGTATCTGGGAACTCCGGCAGCCTCCCAAGCATTACACCTACTCTAAAGTCATGTGCTGGGTGGCTATCGACCACGGATTACGCCTGGCAAAGACGCACGGCTGGCAGGTGGATACTGAACGGTGGCAGAAGGAGTGCGATGCTATTCAGGCGCTCGTACTCGAGCAGAGCTGGAATCCGCGTCTCGATGCCTTCACACAATCCTTCGGATCCGATGTACTCGATGCAACGGCTCTCCTCTTTCCATTGCTCGGCTTCCTGCCCCCCGATGACCCTAAAGCACTCTCGACGCTCGATGTGATTGTGCGGGAGCTCACAGATGGGCCTTTCGTGTACCGCTCAAGCAATCACCATAAACATAAAAAGGAAGGGGCATTTGGTCTCTGCAGTTTCTGGCTCGTCGAAGCACTGCTGGCTGCCGGTCGCTCTGAACAGGCTCGTGAGTACTTCGAGGAACTCATGCGTTGCAGTAATCATGTGGGCCTCTACGCCGAAGAGATCGATCCGAAGACGAAGTCCTTTCTCGGTAATTTTCCGCAGGCATTCACCCATGTCGGGCTCATCAACTGCGCCGTCGCCGTTTCGCGCGCATTTGCAAATCCCTGATCTCGTGTGACGGAAATACCTCCAAACTGACCGAAGATTCTTCTTGCCCGCAGGAAGAGCTTTCTTTACACTCTCGCGGTCATGTTTGCGATTGTGAAGATCGCCGGCTTTCAAGAGAAGGTGGAGGAGGGGATGAAACTCAAGGTTCCGTCACTTTCGGCGGAGCCGGGAAGCACGGTGACGTTTTCAGACGTCTTTCTCATGGCGAAAGGAGAAAGCGATGTTGCCGTTGGTACGCCGACTGTTGCGGGAGCCTCTGTCGAAGCCAAAGTCCTCGCACACGGCAAGGATGAGAAAATCCGTGTCTACAAAATGCACCGCCGCAAGCGCTATCGTCGCACATACGGTCACCGTCAGGGATTCACCGAAATCGAGGTGACGAAGATCAAAGCGTAAGGAATCTCCATCAGTTACCGAGTTGAATGAGAGACATGTGGATTTCGCTTGTGTCGTTACTGATCGTTCCACCTGTTGTGGCGGCTGTGCTCGAACACACGGTGTAGCGGACGTTCTCTGTAGTGGAGGGATCATCGATCAACGAAGCGCTCGCTGACCAGGTGTCGTATTTTCTTGTGGTGAACGTGCTGCTGAATATGCCTCCGACGATTGTATCTGAACAGGTGGGATCTGCATCGATGGCGCGGTGTACAGTGAAGGCATCTATCTCGCCATCACCGGCGTCTGCCGTTCCGTTTAATAAGACATTTACGAGAACACGATTCGTCGGCTTAGATAATGTGACGCTTGGGTACGTTCCATCCCAGAGATCGACATTCTCGTCCGTCAGAGATTCTGTCGTGGTATCGACGAATATCGTAGTTGCGGGCGCATTGTGGTCATCAGACCAACTGAGGTTGCCACTGCCATTGGTCTTCAGCACAGAGCCGGAGACAGCCTCTGCTACAGGGAAGGTGTACGTCACACCATTGATCGTCATGGTGGAATTGAATTGTGCGTTGCCGTGCACAGTGAGTGCACCCGATGCTGTCACATCACCATCAATGTACAGATTGTGACTAAACTCGAACCGGTTAAATTCGGCAGAGAATCTGATCGTTGCAGGCAGCAGGTCGTTACCGAATGTGAGCACAGCATCAGCTGCAGTATTCTGCGCGTTGATAGTGAATGATTCCTGGTTCGTTCCGAGCGGTACCATCGACAGAGGGAGCAACCCGCCACTTCCAAGAAGAGGAATCGCACCGCTGCCCGTACCTACTTCTCTGCGATCGAGTTTGTCGGCATTCAGGGCAAACGGCACCGAGAGGAATGCGAAACGATCTTCGGTATCGTCACTACTGTCGGGATCGAGGATCTCAAAGTCCGCTTCCGACGTACCGCTGGCTCTCACCTCCACCTGCAGAACGAGATTCAGTAATTGTTCACTTGAGAACGAGTCGAAATCGGGCAGAGATGTAACACTGCCAAGCTCCACAGCAAGCTGACCGTACGCATCGGGCGTGACGGACTGCACTTCCTGCCAACCGGCGTATGCGGCAGCAGTGAGCGTGATGGCTCCACTCGCAGTGCGATCGTCGGATAGTGCATCGGCACTCGTCCACAGACTGAAGCGCATGAAATGTTGTGTCGCAATAGGCGCACCTTCGCTGTCGTACAGACTGCCGCTGTAGTGCAATCTCTGCGGAACGCTCGTTTCTGCGGCAACGATTGACGGAAGAATGATGCAGAGCAAGAGCATTGCGAAAAACTTCATCCCCATGAGGGGGTGCAGTGCGTCGAAGTGCCTGAGTGACGTTTTCTTCAATCGTCTGTGGCTCTTTCTACGGTGCAGGTTTTTGTTCTTCGCTTTAGAGCGACGGAAGTTTACGAGGCTGATCAAAAAACCGAGTGCGATGCTGCCAAGCAGAATGAGGGCACTTCTCGCCCCGATTGCCCCAAGCCCAGTACCATTGAGTAGTTGCGCAGCGAGCTGCGTATACGTCTGCCGTTGTGCTGTAGATGCGTTTGCTTGCGTACTCGTAGGAGGAACGGGTCCTTCGTGCATAGCGACATATGCCTTAGGTACGGGGGAGGGCTTGGCTGCTGGTATCGGTGCCGACAAACGTGCAGCGATCTCTGTAACGGCAGTTGCACCGACTGCAGATGGTGCGTGCACTGGTGAGAGTACGACTTGTGGAGGAGGGGATGGGTTTGCGCCGACCTCTTGCGGACTATTCTGCGAAGGTGAGGGCGAAGGAGCTTGCACGCTCGCTACAGCCCTCCTCGTTCCTCCAGCATTCGTGTGATCGCCTGATGAGGAAGTTGTGTCTGCAGGTGCAGCTTCTTCGTTCGATTCCTGCGGCTCCTCTACGCGTGCCTGCCACGATATTTCAGATTCCTTCCAGCGATACGAAGGAGACAGAGCATCTCCGTCTTGAGAAACAGTGACAACCGGATTGAAGATGAACTGAAAGGACGCACTCTCTGCTGCCTCTACAGGTGTGATGGAACACACTGCAATGATCAGTGAAAGAGATCCTGTGATGATGAGAGTTTTGATGTGCACTATTGGTATGATTTTATCATATTTTCATATTTATGGCAATTTGCGTTAGGGCAGTATATTTACATGTTTGCTGTCTTATTCTGGTCTAAATCGCTGCGCAAATCGCGCATCATCGCAAGCGTCACTCCCAAATTCTGCTTGCAGGCGATAGTTTCTGCATAGCGTTCATGCACTCTGAAGAGATGGTGAAGGTAGCTCCTAAGGTGTGTGCGGCTGAGATCAGACGGTGAGTCCGGATCAATGGGAACGTGAGCATCCTTGAACTTTGTATTCGTGATGCGCAGATCAGAACCATCAGAGAGCAGAACAGTGCCGTGGCGCGCGATGCGCATGGGGAGCACACAGTCGAACATGTCGATACCGAGAGCGACGCATTTCTTGAGCTGTTCCCGTACGCCGACACCCATGAGGTAACGGAGTTGATCAGGCGGGAGAAGGGGAACGACCTCACGCAGCACTCCCAACATTTCCTCCTCACTCTCGCCAACAGCAAGGCCGCCGATGGCATATCCATCGAAACCGATGGCGATCAGTTCCTCGGCACACTTCTTGCGCAAATCGGGCTCGAGGCCACCCTGAATGATTCCAAAGAGGAGTGGAGAGTTGCGCCCAGATGTCTGCAGCTTCTCATGTGTTGTCTTGCAGATTCTTGCCCAGCGAAGTGTACGATCGACTGCCTGCTCAATTTCTCTGTGCGATGCCATCGAGGGCGGACACTCGTCGAAACACATGATGATGTCAGATCCTAATTGGTGCTGAATCTGTATCGCTTCCTGCGGACCGAGAAAATGCTTGTTACCATCCGCATGAGAGCGAAACTCCACACCGTGATCCGAGATCTTTCTCAGTCCCCGCAACGAGAACACCTGATAGCCTCCGGAATCCGTAAGAATCGGCTTCTGCCAGTCGATAAATGTGTGCAGGCCCCCCGCCGCTGCGATCACCTCCTCGCCAGGATGAAGGTGGAGGTGATACGTATTACAGAGCAGCACCTGTGCCTGCAGATCATGAAGATCTCTCTGGGTGAGACCACGCATGGCGCCCGCGGTTCCCACTGGCAGAAAGAATGGCGTTTCGATGGTGCCGTGTGCCGTTGCGAGACGTCCCCTTCGACCGTTTTCTGTGGTGTGCGCGAGTGTGAACACGGACGATAGACTACTCGATTTTGCCTTGCACAATTCGTCCATTGTGAACAAATATCTTGTACAAGCGAAACGCTCTCTGCATACTGCAGGACGTTTCCTTCCCATTATTCGTATGCAGCTCAAACTTCCGCAGTGTCCCACCTGTATCGTCGGTGCTGTCGCCCGCGTCAGCTTCGGTCTCTCGCTGCTCTTCGTCGGTCTCGTGCACTACATGGCGTTCGAGTCCTTCTCAGGCATGGTGAGTGAAGACCTTGGCGCCCTCACGATGCTCGGCGTGCTCTGGGCGTATGTGCTGCCGGCACTGATGATCATCGGCGGATCACTGCTCGTCTTAGGAATGTTCATGGATATTGCCCTCTGGGCGTCGAGCGTTGCTATTGCCTCGATTCCGGCAGGCATGCTCTTTAAATCAGTGCTCTCGGGTTTGCCTCTCTCGGAAACCATGCAGCCGGCTATTGATGCGTTCATCTGGCTCATTGTCCTCATGATCTGTACCAAACTCATGAGCTGTTGCTGCGCGGCAGGATGCTGTGAGAGTGAGAAAAAGTAAATCTTGCAGATCACTATCGCCGGGATGTCGTCATCCTGGCGATATTTCGTACAGAGAAAAACTTTAAGACTTCTTCGTGAGGATACGATCAATGATGCCGTACTTGAGCGCCTCCTCTGCTGACAGGAACTTGTCACGCTCCGTGTCGGTGGTGACCTGCTCCAGAGTTTTGCCCGTGTGTTGGGCAATCATCTCGTTGAGAATCTTCTTGGTCTGGAGGATGTGATCCGCATGAATAGCGATATCTGTCGCCTGGCCCTCCGTTCCACCGAGTGGCTGGTGAATCATAATTTCGGAGTGCGCGAGGGCGAATCGCTTTCCCTTCGTTCCTCCCATAAGAATGATAGCGCCGCCGCTCGCCGCCATACCCAAACAGACCGTGGAGATATCGGCCTGCACGTACTGCATGGTGTCATACATCGCCAGCGTAGACGTCACCTGACCGCCCGGGGAATTCACGTAGAGGATGATGTCTTTCTTGGCGTTCTCTTTCTCGAGAAAGAGCAGCTGCGCGATGATGGAATTCGCCACATCGTCATTGATCACGGTACCGAGAAACACCACACGATCTTCGAGCAAACGAGAGTAGATGTCGTACACGCGCTCGCCGAACTGCGTCTTCTCAATCACTGTGGGGATGATGAAGTTCTGCGGCGTGAGGTTTCCGCGGCCAATACGATCAGCAATGGATTGGAGCTTGGGGTGCATGTGAATAGGGTTAGGAATAGGGGGTAGGGCGTAGGTTTTGAATCCTCACTTCACAAATATTATAGGGTTTTTTGAGGTTTTCCGGCAGTTGGCGTGAGTGGGGAATGTGGTGCAGAGGAATGTAAAGTACACTAAACAATTCGGAGAAATCGCATCTATCGGCCTATCATAGCATCGATGAAGTTGTCAGGACTTCCAGACATTGCCGGGTTTTTAGAGAGCGCACAGCGACCGCTCCTCGTGCTTGTGGGACAGACGGCGAGTGGTAAGACCTCGTGTTCGCTCGAGGTGGCCGCACTGCTTCAGGAGCAGGGGAGGCAGGTGGAGATCGTCAATGCGGATTCCCGCCAGCTCTACCGGGGGCTCGATATCGGTACGGCGAAGATTCGATCTGAGGAAATGCGCGGCATTCCCCATCATCTTCTCGACGTGAAAGACCCGAAGGAAGAAGTGACAGCGGCGTGGTATAAACGCGAGGCCCAGCAGGTGATCGATAGTATCCATGAGCGGGGGAATATCCCGTTTCTCGTCGGTGGGTCGATGTTGTATGTGAGTGCGATCATCGACAATCTCTCGTTCGTGCAAGTGCCAGATCCCGCACTCCGCACACAATTGCACACTGATCTCAAGCGCGAGGGTCCTACAGCACTCTACGAACGTCTACAGGAACTAGACCCCGAAGGTGCGCTCTCCGTCGACCCGAGTAATACGGTCTATCTGCTTCGCGCTCTCGAGGTGTGTCTGTCGACGGGAATGTCTCTTCAGGATGCTAAAGGTACGAAACCCTCACCCTACGCGTTACTTCTGCTCGGCATGACATGTCCTGTCGAGGAACTCCATCGCAGGATTGGCGAGCGCATGCAGCAGATGTTTGCATCAGGATGGGTAGAGGAGGTTGCGGGACTGCTGCAGCGCGGCTACGCGATCGATGATCCGGGTATGCAGAGTCACGGGTACCGCGAAATTGCTCAGCGGCTCGGTCATGATGCGATGGAGACCGTGCGTCAGGATCAAGAACTACAAGACACGATCACGGCAAAGACCCGCCAGTACGCCAAACGCCAACGTACTTGGTGGAGGAATGACAGTAGAATTCACTGGATATCTGGCAATGAAGTGGCTTGCCCTGAGCGAATCTGAGCAGAGCGAAGATGAGTCGAAGGGTGGAAAGGGGATACGCGCATCCACTGGATTTCACCCCTCACCCCCGCTCATTCTGTACAAGCAGAATTCGCTCCACCCTCTCCCGACGGGAGAGGGTAGGGAGAGGGGATATTGCTTCATTCACGCCACGAACCGTTCCAGTTTCTGTCCTTTGCTCTGCGGGAGCCTACGTGCGAGATCCTCGAGGTGTTGACGGGTACCATCGATGACATTTGCGTACTGCTGAACTGTTTCCTGTTCAGGAGTAGTTTCAGGCTGTGATTGTTTCTCTCGCTCCTGCAAAGGAGCTTCTTGCGGTTGATCCGCAGGGTTTTCGCGTGGTTTTTCTGGATGTTTCATGGGCTTGTTCATACTTCGATGAAGGGATCAGAACTTGAAGACATCGTGCGTCTCTTCGATACGCTGTTTCATTTGCCAGAGGTGCTCAATCATCGATTGGAGCTCAGGAGATTCATCGGGCGTCTTCTTCGAGAGGCGGAACTCTACAATATGATTCAGCAGGCTCGCAATATTCACGAGTGCGAGATCCACCTTACCCCTCCACTCTTCATCAAGCTGGTTGTAGACCTCCAACTTCAGGAATGTTTCTGGTTTCGTGACATCAATCTCATGGTTATCGAGCATCCGGAGAATCGTCTGCACGAATTTCTCGTGATCATCACCCATTTTGCCCCCCACAGACTGCCCCACTTTCTTCTGCTGCTCCTCCGAGAGCTCAGGCTGGCCTTGAATGGTCGAAATAAAATCTTTCATATGACTCCTTCTATTGTATCACGTCCGGCCTCTTTGGGCTACGTGCTACCAACTCACCGTTCCAAGCGGTAGGATGATCATCCATGACCACGAAGAATGCTGCGCCACTGGCTTTTCGTCTCCGCCCTCTTACGCTGGAGGAATTCGTGGGACAGGAGCACATGATGGGGCAGGGGAGCATGTTGCGCACCGCGATTGAGGAAGATGCGCTCTCGTCGGTGATTCTCGCGGGCCCCCCGGGCACGGGCAAGACGACGCTTGCAAAAATCGTTGCGCAGCGCACGAAGGCGCACTTTGTCCAGATCAATGCCGTCTTGAGCGGGGTCAAAGAGCTGCGCGAAGTGTGTGCAGAAGCCGAGCGACTCTTTACAGGATTGAAACAGCGTACGGTGCTCTTCATTGACGAGATTCACCGGTTCAACAAGAGCCAACAAGATGCCCTGCTCCCGTACGTCGAGAGCGGCGTGGTGATCCTCATTGGTGCAACCACCGAGAATCCGTACTTCGAGGTGAACTCCGCCTTAGTCTCGCGATCGCAGGTGACTTTATTAAAGCCCCTCACGCAGCAGGATCTGCTCACAATTCTGCAACGGGCCCTGACCGATGAACGAGGGCTTCATGGCAAAGTGCAGGTGGAGCAGAAAGCATTGGAGCGGATTACCCTGCTCGCCAACGGCGATGCGCGCATCGCGCTCAATCTGCTCGAAATGGCCGTACTCACCGCTGGCAAGAATCTCTCACTCAAAGAGATTGATGCGCTCTTTCGCGACCGTGGCAAGCGCTATGACCGCACGGGCGAGGAGCACTACAACTCTGTCTCTGCCTTCATCAAGAGCATGCGCGGGAGCGATTGCGATGCTGCACTTCTGTGGATGTTCAAGATGCTTGCGGGAGGCGAGGAACCGCGGTTCCTCTTTCGGCGCATGGTCATCTTCGCGAGCGAGGATATCGGCAACGCCGATCCGCGCGCATTGCAGATGGTTGTTGCAGCATGGCAGGCGTTTGAATTTGTGGGTGTACCCGAAGGGGAGTTCTTTCTGGCGCATGCCTGTATCTACTTGAGTCAGGCTCCCAAGAGCAATGCCATCACCCGGGCCATGAAAGGCGCGCGGGAGGTCATTCGTTCCTCTCCAACGCTCGAAGTTCCTCTGCATTTACGCAATGCACCCATCAAGGGCATGGCGGAGCAGGGATACGGCAAAGGTTACCAGTACCCGCACGATACTCAGCAGGGAGTGGTGCGCGAGCAGTACTTTCCGATGGGTGTTGCGCCGCAGTCCTTCTATGAACCGACCAACCGGGGATTCGAGCGAGAGGTGCAGGAACGATTAGAGCGTGTACGCTCGATTGTGCGAGAACAGCCCAAGATCGGAAAATAACGTCGGATATTTCGATGGTTCACAATATCCATATTATATTGTATAATAATAGAAATGTTTCATACACACAGTCAATTCGCCATCCTCACGCTCCGTCACTTCGCACACGAGCATGATGACCTACCTGCATTTCATGCAGGGTACCTCGTGCTCACGGTCGTCGTAGCGGCCATTCTCAATCTGGGTGCTTTCGCCATGCTTATTGCTGCGCACATCGCGCTCGACATGGTGAAGTATCGTGAGGTGCACCATCTTGGCTGGGGCCGCACGATTGAGGGCAGTCTGCGCGAGAGTCTGATCGACGTCTTTCTGCTCACCATGGCGCTCACGTTCTCGGTGTACCTCCATCACACCATTGGATTGGTCGCGATGAGCGGCGTGGTACGCGCGGATCTTTCGCTGGCCCGATTGCTGGGTGTGTTCCTGCCAAAATTTGAAATTCTGCACCGGTTTCTCGAAATGCTACTGCACATCGGCGAGCACATGCGCACACTACACACTCGGCTGGGGAAAGCGCTCGCATCGGGTGAGAGGCTCGTACTCTTTCTGCTTGTGGCCACACTCATTCTGCTGCTTGCTGCCCCCGTTATTCTAGGTATTTCGACGTCGGCCTTCGCAGAAACCGTCTCTCACGAACTCATTCCGTGGAGACTCTAACGCTCAAATTTCGATCATCGTAAGCAGGTGCATGACACCGATACCCGACAGAATGGCGATGAGCTGAAGAAGGGCGCGCGACAGGCGGGTTTCTTTGTGGAGTTCTGGCATGAGGTCTGCCCCGGCGATGTAGAGAAAATTCCCTGCCGCAATGGGGAGCAGAAATCCTGCGAAGTGCGGAAGAGATGAGGAGGCCGCAAAGACAGCGAATACTCCGAGAAATGCGACGAGTGCCGACAGCAGATTGAAGATTGCCGCCTTGCGCACAGTGAATCCGCTGAAGAGCAGTATGGCGAAATCGCCGATTTCCTGCGGGATCTCGTGGAGGACAACTGCCACGGTCGTTGCAATGCCAATCTGCGGACTGACGAGGTAGCTGCCCGCAATCAACATGCCATCGATGAAATTGTGCATGCCGTCTCCGATGAGGTTCATCACCCCCACGGGATGCACGTGCATCGATTCCTTGGGGAGCGCCGAGCAGTGGCAATGCCGCCAGTGTATGACTTTTTCAATAACGAAGGAGAGGAGCATACCGACGAGGACCAAGAGAAACGGCGAGATCAGCGTCGATGTGTCTTCCAGCATCTCAGGAAAAATGTGCAGAAAGACATCGCCAAGAAGCGCCCCTGCCGAAAAACCGACCAGCAGGAGTAGTGATTGTCTGATGAAGCGTTCATGCAGCGCAAAGAGCATCACGCCGACGAGCGAGATGAGGCTGACGAGCAGCACACTCAACATGCTCAAGAGAAAAGGGGAGGCAGTCATCATATCTGTAGTGTGTCAGAAAGGAGGCCCATCGGGAAACAGATCATGCTCCGTTCTTCGTGCCTCGTCGTACCACGCATCGGATTCCTGCAGTTTGCCCAAGTTACTGTACCGTACCGTGAAATCACGGAGCCGCTCCTCCAAACTTACGACTTCGTCGAGCTTCACGCGTTTGTCGGCGTAGTAGAGCAGGCGCTGCTCGATAGTGATACGTAGAGCATCGGCGAGAGTGAGGCCATGTACACGCACGATCTCGGCAAGCTCAGGAAACCCCTTTCCTGTAAGAAACTGGGCAACCGCTGCTTCGTGGCGTAGATCGGGGTACTGAGCTTTTACCCTTGCCCACGTGTCTGCGTGCTCTGGATTACTCTCGCGTGCGACATGCGATGTTCCCCGGTGAAAATCCACGAATCGCAGCAGATCATGCACCGCCCCCGCAGCACGCAGGGCATCGAGACGGATGATCTGGCCCTGTTTCATAAGCTCTTCACCAAACCGCACTGCCGCATCGGCCACGGCATCACAGTGTCGCCCAATGAGGTGTGAGAGACAGAGCTCTTCGCGCCAGGCATGGATTTGTTCATCTGTTGGTAGCGGCATGTCACAGAAAGTGAGCGTGAGCTCTCTACCTTCTTCACGAGGACGTTCCGTAAGCGAGAGGAGAATGCCATTTTCTCCCCACGGCTCTGGCAGCCGATCCGCCCACTCAATACAACGAATACCATGATGGTTCTGCGATGATTGCACGAGTTGATCTGCCTCGCGCCCTGTGAGTCGATAAAGATCGATGTGCAGGAGCTCACCGAAGTGATGCGTGTGGTAACGCTGCTCCAAGGCATACGTCGGACTCGTGAGACGCTGCATGATTCCCAGTGCTTCACCCATTCCCTGCAGCAAGGTGGTCTTGCCTGCACCGAGCGTTCCGGTGAGCCAGATCGTCTCAGGGATTCCGTAGAGCGTTTGGGCGAGAGATCCTCCTGCAAAATGCGTCTTCGTCGCATCTGGAAGCCAAATAGTAGATGAATTGCTCATTGACGAAATCATAGCAAAATGTTATTATAGTGACAGACAAAAACAGAACTCCTATGACACATCTTGTATCGCGCAAGACACTGGGCTTCAAGGCATCTCCGCTGCATCGTCAGGTGGAACCGCATGCGTTTCACTATCTGGCGCAGCGCACGTCTTTCTGGGTGGCTATCCTCTCGGTCCTGGCCTTTGTCACAGGGAATATGGTCGGTCAGCATGGGTGGCAGGTGTTCTGGAAATCCGTTCTGGGACGCGATAATGATAGTCTGATCGTCTACACCGGCACAGTCACGCCGATTGCCCTCGTACCCGATTACGTTCGTTGGTATCGCTACGGAGGGAACCCCCAAGAGCACTCCTTCCGCGAAGTTCCACAGGACTTCCTCATTGAGTTGCCGACCTACACCACATCGCTCAATGACGAAGCGGCCCGCGTGATTTACTCCGTGAGTTACATGGGATCCTACGCAACCGGTGATGAGAACTCCGGCAGCCATCCTGCTGTCGATATTCGCGTGCCGTCCGGAACGCCGGTTCGCTCCATTGCCAGTGGTATTGTCAGTGAGGTGAGGAATGTGGCGGGGTTCGGCACAACGGTGGTCATTCGACATCCCAATATTCCTGATCCCTCGAATCCCGCGCAGACCACTGTGCTCTACAGTAACTACGCTCACTTGAGTGTCACCTTCGTGGACCCCGGAGACATTGTCGAGAAGGGTGAACAGATCGCGCTCTCGGGGCAGACCGGCGAGGTCACCGGTCCGCACTTGCACTTTCAGATCGATCGCAATGATGCGCCGTGGCATCCGTACTGGCCCTTTACAACCGAGGAACTGCGGGCTGCCGGGTACTCCACCACACAGGCAATTGATCGCGGATTCCACAGTGATCGGGGTACCTCCTTCACTGTTAATCCCTTGCTCTACGTGCAAGCCGATTACACGCCCGTACTCACCGTGGTCGACCAATCGACGACGAGTGTCCGCTCAGCTGCCTCTTCGAGTGTCACCAGCCAGACGTGGCTCTCGCGCATTCAAACGCGTGTTGCGGATCGCAGAGCGGAACGTACAGAGCGTCTGGCAGTCGCCGTTGCAGAACGTCTGGCCCAACGTCAAACAACCGTTGTCGCGATACCAGTGTCTTCTGCATCCTCTTCGTCTCAAGTCCCGATCACATCCGCACTCCCGGTTGAGACGGGTGAAGTGGTGCAGCGTCGCGAAGTGATAGTGAGCCGCGCGGAATCTCTGCCACCGGCATCCGGCACGCCCGTCGTGACCGTGCAGATCACCCACGATGGATCGTACTCCGATCGATCATGGGAGCGTGTACGCATTACGCTGCTCGATAAAGACAACAGCGTGGTGACCTCGCCCATGCTCGATCGCGATATCGTGCTGCGCGCGTCGTTCGGCGATGCAGACTTTCAGCCCGATACACTCTCGGTCTTGGACTTCCACGATGGTCGCGCCGAGATCGGCGTGCTCCCGCACGGTCGACGCACCCTGGTTATCCAGGCCATTCCATTCAATGTGCAGAGTCAGCCGATGAAGTATGTGAAATAATTCATGAGAGACAAACCTTCAGCCTTTGCCCTTCGGGGCTACGGCCGACAGGCCGGTTTTTCTCTCATGGGCTCTCTTTTCCCTTAAGCGGTATCGCTCCACCCCGCAGCAAGTGCGGGGTTCGCGATAGTTATCTTATTGCGTCTTTGTAATTCTCCATCGGCAACACGTAGATCGCCGGTTCTTCGTAGGGGTGTTGTGCGTGGAAGGGCAACCTACGGTTTCCCTCCCACGAACCCACCCTTCCCTTAATGTGGTGTGCCTTCCCCCTCGGGGGACCTTCGGCCAGCACGGCGGGAACCCACGAGACCCACGCTTCGGCACGATTTGTCCGTGTCGCTTCGCGACGGTTATTTTATGACATCTTTATAGTTCTCCATCGGTAGCACGTAGATTGCTGGTTCTTCGTAGGGGTGTGCTTTGACGATGGCCTTGAGCACAGCTTTCAGATCATCGTCGAGGACGGCAACTTCGATGCGTTCCTCTTCGACCTCCTCCAATCGTCCGGCCAATCCGATGGCAGGCAGAGCATCATCGTTGGGGCGAAAACGCCCTGTCCCTCTGTTCGAAAACGAGCAGCTGTCGTAGTTGCCAATACGGCCGGCTCCCGCTGCGGCCATGGCTTTGCGAATTGCATCGGCGTGCGTGACAGGAGCGATAACAACGAGAAGGTACATTTAAGAAGGGGGGAGTGGAGATCGGCGACCGGAGTAGATCGAAAGCCACAGCATAATGAGTAGAAGTGCGAACGCGGCGAGGAACTTTTCGAGGGTGGAGAGGAAGAGCGCCGTAATACCGAATGAAGCACCGAGGGCCGCTGTGAGTGCGATGATCTGCCATTCTGTCCAGCCTTTACGCAGCAGGCGATGGTGCAAGTGCTCATTCTGCGCGTCGCCTACGAAGATAGATTTGCCCTTGATCACTCGTCGCACAATGACGATGAACGAATCAATGAGCGGCACGCCGAGCACGAGGAACCCCGTGGCCACTTTTCCTCCGGTGAAGATGGTCAACACTCCAAGCATGAGACCAAAGAACATGGCCCCCGTGTCGCCTAGGAGTGCGAGTGGGCCGGGACGGTCGAAGAGCAGGCAGCCCAGCGCAATACTCGCGAGTGCGAATGCAATGAGGCCCAGCGAAAAATCACCCACGCGATCACTGAGTGAGAGCAAGGCGATCGTTGTGAATCCCAGCACCGAGACCACGCTCACCTGCCCGCGAATGCCATCAAACCAATTAAGAGCATTCATCGTGAGTGAGAGCCACAAGACCGTGAAGAGCATGCCCAGAAGTGATGGATAGTTGAGTGCGGCGATGGGTAGCTGCAGCAGGTGGAGAGGTAGTACCTCGAAACCTGTGAGAGCGGCGAGGGGATTGGTCAGTGTGTAGATGCGCGTTCCCGTGACAAAGATCACGAGTGCAACAAGCAATTGCGTAAAGAGCCTGATCGAAGAGGGGAGGGGGCGGCGATCATCCCGCAACGTAACGAGAGCGAGCAGCACGACACCACCGATGAGCCCGCAGGCCTGTAGTGACCAGGGTTTCAGTGCGAGGGTGGCTTCGAAAATGAGGAAGAATAGGAGGAACGCAACGATGGCAAGAATGCCGGTGGGGTATGGGATGCGTGAACGGGTGAGGCCGTAGCGCTCGGGGAAATCCAAGAGCCCCCATCGGGGAAAGAGCCTCAGCGCGAGCAGGTGCAGGAGCACCGTGAGGATGAACAGAGCAAGGCTCGTCCAGACGATGATTTGTGTGGTAGTGCTCATACACAAGTGTCATGGTGAGCTTGTCATTCAGAGTCCCTCGACTCCGCTCGGGATAAACTCCGTCGAGGAACGAACCATGACAAGCTATGTCGCCCTTCGACTACGCTCAGGGTGACATCATCACGCTCGGGATGACAACATTCTACCTCAAAACATCCTCTTCATTCATGGCATACTGCTCCCTCTCCCGGCGGGAGAGGGTTGGGGGAGAGGGGAACCCTCGCTACACTTCCTACGATGACCAAGCCCCGTTCCTCCATCCACCGCGAGCTCTACGGCATTCTTGGGCGAATGCCGAATATGTCACAGCTGCTGAAAACGTGGAATGCAACCTTCCGGGAGCAGGGGATCGACGCCTCGTTAGACTACTACCCCACAACCGAAGCTGCCCTGCCCGAGCGACTCAGTGAGATGTTTCATTTCGACCGGCGCGGGTACATCGTCTCGAAAGATCTCTCGAAAAACATCATCCCGCTGCTCGATCACGTGGAGCCATCTGCACGGAGAAGGCCCTCCTCCGCCAAGGCTTCGGAGGGTGAAGGAGTCACGTTCGTGTGGAATGACGGGGGAGTGCTGTACGGAAAAAAAGGTCTAGAGAAGGCGATGCTCCCCTAGACCTCCTTCGTTGTGACTCGTCCATGTCGGCAGAATGACACACAGGGGATCGGACGAATCACGAAGCCACAAGCGACGGGCTTATACGAAGTTCAGCGCGAATCTCTTCATAGAGGCTCCTCCTGTGTTAGAGAAAAGGTTCGCTGAAATCAGTATGCGCTTTCTCGTGCTTTGGACAAGAAGTCAACGCCTGATTTTTCACCGTTATTTTGCATTTCGTCGTTTCCATTTATGCTTCGTGCATGCAGTACCCACTCCTTAAAGAAGCGAAGCTCAAGGGGAAGCGTGTGCTCCTCCGTGCCGGGTTCGATGTGCCGATCGAAGAGGGCACCGTAACCGATACGTCGCGCATCGAAGCGGTCGTCCCCACAATGAAGATGATCCTGAAGCAAGGCGCCTCGTTGATCATCATGGCCCATCAGGGGCGCCCTAAGGGAGAACGCGTTCCCGCCATGAGCCAGAAGCCCCTTGTGCCCGTGCTCGAGAAGCTCCTCAAGGTGAAGGTGCAATTCGCCAATTCCTGTCGAGGGACAGAGGTACAGAAGATGGCGGAGGCCCTCAAACCGGGTGACGTGCTCTTGCTCGAGAACCTGCGCTTTGATCCAGCCGAAAAGAGTAAAGATCCTACGCAGCGTGATGCGTTTGGCAAGGAGCTCGCTGCGCTGGCCGACCTGTACGTCAACGACGCCTTCCCCAATTGCCACCGCGACCATGCCAGCATGACGAGTGTCCCCAAGGTGCTCCCGTCCTTCATGGGTCTGCAGCTGGAGAATGAGGTCACTAATCTCTCGAAGGTCGTTGATGATCCACGCCGTCCTCTCACGCTCATCGTGAGCGGGGCTAAAATGGAGACGAAAGTTCCCGTCATCGAGTACTTCCTTAACAAGGGCGATGACGTGCTCCTCGGCGGCTGCATTGCCTCTACCTTCATCGCGGCGCGCGGATTTGAGGTGGGTACCTCTAAATATGAGGAGGAGCAGGCAGAGAAAGCGCAGGACATCATGCTCATGAGTGAGAAGGAGGAGCTCGCAGATGTGCACGTCCCCCGCGATGTCGTGGTCGCCACGCAGGCAACCGAAGATGCCGAGAAGCTGGATCTTCCACTCGAAAACGTGATGGGTGACATGTCCATCTTCGACATTGGCAAGGTGACGATTGAGCGTTATCGCAAGATCATCGAGAAATCGGGCACGATCATCTGGAACGGGCCACTGGGTCTCTACGAGATGAATCGCTTCTCGCACGCCACCAAGCGCATTGCAGAGGCCATTCGCGATGCTACGGCAAAGGGTGCAACCAGCATCGTCGGGGGAGGTGATACCATCGACTTTCACGTGAAGTACAACTATCCGATGGATGTCTACACGTTTGTGAGTACCGGTGGTGGCGCCATGCTCGACTTCATCTCGGGCAAAGAGCTACCGGCTTTAAAGGCGCTGGAGAAGAAATAAAATAACCTCCCCTCCCGTCGGGAGGGGATGAAGGGGAGGGGATTATTCTGAGTAAAAATGTTTGTATCACCCCTCACCCTATCCCTCTCCCCATGGGAGAGGGGAGACGAAGTCCCTGCGCTCCTCACCATGACACCCTCGTGCGTCTCGCTAGTCATTCCAGCCTAAGAATGGCACAATAGGGCGCCTCTTTACGTTGATGGAACCACTCATCGTCCTCATCCCCACAGAAGGGGAGTCGTGGAGCGCCTTTGTCCGCCGTGCGACCGAAACGAACGGTGAACTCCTGCTCCTGCTCTCCACACTCGAACTTCCGCTCCTCAAAGAGCGGACCGAGCAACGGCGTTTCTTCGAGGCACTGCAGGCGATCCGCGGTCGCGTTCGTGTTGCGAGTAAACGCTCTTCTCTCATCTCGGCAGCGCGTGTGCACGGGTTTCGCGTGCTCACGAGTACGCAGGAGGTGAAGTTCGTGCTCGAGGGGCACCCTGCCCGTGAGGAGGCGCTGCGCGTTTTCGCCCCGAACCTGTGGCGACAGAAACTGCGATCGCAGCTGCAGGGCATGGGGATCCTCTCACTACCGAAGCTGCGCATTTGGTTGCTCATCCTCGTCAGTACGGGGCTCTTTCTCTTTGTGCTCTTTCGGCTGCTGCCCTCAGCAGAAATTCAAGTCAAACCGCGCGAAGACACTGTCACCCATACGGTGAATATCTTCCTCGTGCAAACCGGAGCGCTGACACAGATTCCCGATCGCGTGCGCACCATGCCGCTCAAACCCGTGCGGGTGAAGATCACGCGCACGATCACCTTCGACCACATCAGTCAGGAGTTCAGCGGCACGAGTGCCAGGGTACCCATGGTGATCATCAATACCACTAACGAGCCCTATTCGTTTCGCAAGGGCACACGTCTCGCCAATCAGGCGGGAGTGGTCTTCCGTATTTCTGAGCAGGTCTTACTTGAAGCTGGCGGACGCACGACAGTGATTGCCGAGGCTGACCCCGTGGATCTCTACGGGCAGATCGTGGGTGAGCGCGGCAACGTGCCTGCCGGACGCAAGTGGGAGTTCGTCGGTCTGCCTGCATCCGAGCGCTCGCTCGTCTATGGCGAAAATCAGGTCACGGCTTCGGGTGGCATCACCTCGGCGCGATCAGTCCTCACGAAGGACGATTTGAAAATTGCCAAGATGCAGCTGGAAAATGAGCTACTGCTCACCGCCAAGCAAATAGTGGATGAAGAGAAGGCCCTCTTCAACGCCCAGCATCCCGATGAACAACTCGAAATGCTCTACTACGATGAGCTCACGCAGATTGCCTACGAGGATTTTCTCATGCCCACGGAATTCGTTGGGGAGCAGGTAACATCCGTGCCTATCGAGGGCACCATCATCTACACCACATTCGGCTATGATACCAAGGCTGTACTCGATCTGCTCATCGCGGGGCTCAAGGCGCATGTGCGTTCCGAGAAGCGCCTGCTCGAAGACAGCCTCACGTACAATCGTCTCGTCGCGCACGTTATCGACTACTCTGATGATCTCTCGTGGATCAAGATTACGGTTGACCTCTCGGGCACGGAGCAGTTCACGCTCGATCCCTTAAGCCCCACCGGCGCACAGTTTGCGAGGAAAGTCCGTGAGAAGGTAGCGGGTCTGCCCATCGACGAAGCCATGCGCATCGTCAAAAACCTGCCCGAAGTCGATCAGGTCGAAATCTCGATCTGGCCTCCATGGAGCCCAAATCTCCCTCCAATTCCTGCACATATTTACGTTCAACCGGTATCCTCGTTCTCCTCATGAGTGCTCGCTGCATCTTCCGGCTCTTTTGGGTCTCTGTTCTGGCGATCATCCTCTTCTTTCTATTTGTCGCTGTTCTTCTCACATCTTCGGTAGTGCTCGGATTTAAGGGCTCGGCAGATCTGGCAGCAGGGCAGGGGACCCTCCTTCGCCAAGGCTTCGGAGGGCAGGGTGGTGGCACCGTGTGCGGACTGGTGTTCGGTGCGGCGGTGCATCGCTCTTCGTTGCCGGGGCCGGGGATTACGCGTCGAGTGGGTACGGCCACGCGCCTCTACCACGAAGGTATACTGCAACACATTATTCTGAGTGGTGGCAAGGGTGAGGACGGCATGGCAAGTGAGGCAGAGGTGATGCGCGATGTTGCACTGGAAAATGAAATTCCAGCAGGGGATTTAACGCTGGAAGATCAGTCACGATCGACGTGGGAGAACCTCCTCAACTCCCGACCGCTTGCAGGCTCCTGTACCACGGTCATCGGTATTTCGGACCGTTATCACCTCGCACGCATCGCCTACCTGGCCCGCCGGCAGGGGTGGGAGGACGTTCGTACCCTCCCGAGTGACATAGAGGCCCCCTGGTACTTCGAAGTCCGGAGTATCAGTAGGGAAGTGGCCGCCATCCTCTACTACATGGTCATTACGCACGTGTATCCCATTGATGAGATTTCACAACATGACATCCCCGACACCATAGAACAGGGGCTTCTGGGCTTAGTGATCACATAATGAGTTCATTTGGTCTGTCAATTGATTATTCAAGATAAAATGCATTATCTTGAATAGGATGTACTGTGGAAAACCCCTCTCCCCCGCTTCATGAGCCATCCGACGACACTTTCTCAGGCCATTGATCGCTATCTTATTTTTCTTCAGGCGGAGCAAAATAAGTCTCCACTCACGATCCGGTCCTACCGGCAGTCCCTTGATCTGCTTCTGAAGCTCTCTCAAATTGAGAGTCCCCTCCTCTTCAATAAACAGACGATCCGCATCTACAAGACAGCGCTGCACTCTTTTCGGGCCCGTAATGGGCACGAGCTCTCTATCCGTACGAAGAATCATCATTTGACAATACTGCGGGCTTTCTTGCGTTATCTCATACAGGAGGAGGAAATGGACGTCCTTCCTCCTGATCGCATCCAGCGCTTCAAAGAGGAACAGCGCAAGGTGAAGGTGCTCTTCGCCGATGATCTCGCACTACTCCTCTCCTCTCCTGATACGAATACCCGCGAGGGCAAGCGAGATAAGGCGATTCTGGAGCTCTTCTTCTCTACCGGCATGCGTCTCGCAGAGCTGCGTTCCATCAATCGTACTGATCTCAATTTCAAGACACGTGAAATAAGTGTGCGGGGAAAAAGGGGCAAAATCCGCGTAGTCTTTCTGTCCGATGCCGCCTGTGCCGCGCTAAAGGAATACCTCGAAGCGAGGCTCGATCATCTGGCCCCGCTCTTTATCAGTCATATGCAGCAAGCCACGTTTGAGATGCCTCCCGGTGAGCGATTTCGGATATCCGCAAATATGATCTACCGCATCGTGAAGCGGTATGCCCGTCAGGCCGGCATACTCTCGAATCCTTCGCCACACACGCTGCGTCATTCATTCGCCACAGACCTACTGCGGAATGGCGCAGACCTCCGTTCTGTTCAGGAGCTTCTCGGCCATAAAGATCTCTCTACCACCCAGATCTATACGCATGTTACGAATCCCCAACTCAAGGAAGTTCACAAGAAATTCCACGGCAAGTAGCTAAGCATGCCTGCCCGTCCGAAGCTCGAAGCGGAGCGAAGAGCGAAGGCGGGTGACCAACCCTCAACTCAAAGAAGTCCATCGAAAATTCCATCACTCTGCCTGAGTGATCTGGGCTATCATTCCCCTCCTCATGGAAAAGTCCGCCCGTGGTCTCATCGGCATCTATCAGATCCTCAACGATAAGACAGGAGAATGCTACGTCGGATCTTCGTTGAGCATTCATAATCGCCTGAAGAAACACCTTCTTGATCTCACAAAGGGAATACATATCAATCGCACCATGCAGGAATCATGGAACCGTGATGGAGCATGCAGTTTTCAACTCTCGATTCTCGAACTGGTCAACAGCTGCGATGAACTATCAGAAAGAGAAATTCACTGGATTAAAGAAAGGAATGCGCAATCCATTGGATTCAATACAAAAACTGATCAATTCAAGTCGAGAACACACATTAGTCTGAATCTCTCGACAAAACATGATCTTGAGGCGTTGCACTTGGGCTCAATGGATAAGACGATTAAAAAGTTAGTTGAAGAGTATAAGAAACAGAGTGCTTAATCCCCTCTCCTATAAATCAAAGTGTACAAAGAGATATTTTTTCGCCTTCTCTAGAGAAGGGGCATCGAGCGTTCCGATCTTCTTGATCAGTCGCGATGTATCGAAGCTCATGATATGACGGACTTTTATGATTCCGCCGAAACACCGCCTGCGTAAGCTGGCGGATGAAGAGGTTCCGGCATTCTCCCGGTTGGCTTAGGATGGAGTCATGGAGTGCAAACGCCAATCCAATTGTCTCTATCACTGTGTCTATCACCTTGTCCT
>JBDRKJ010000009.1:0-75112 GCA_043814035.1 Candidatus Peregrinibacteria bacterium | reverse complement strand
ATCTGCTTATCCAACTCGATACGATCCGTCAAAATGACCACTCGCGCATTTGGATTGTTTTCCAGTATCCACTTAGCCAGCCACACCATGATCAAGCTCTTGCCACTGCCTTGCGTGTGCCAAATGATTCCGCCTTCCCGTTGCTTCACAAACTCCTGCGCCGCCTTGATGCCAAAATACTGGTGAGTTCTCGGCAATTTCTTAATCCCGCCGTCAAACAGCACAAAGTCATATAAGACTTCCAGTAATCGCTTCTTGTCGCACATCTTGAGCAAGTACTTATCCAGCTGAAGCATGCTGTCGTCCTCCTCGTCCTCCTTCCACTTCAGATAGTACTTTTCGGGAGTGAGAATTGTTCCGTACTTGAGCCCTTCGGTGTCGTTACCGGCAAAGATGAATTGGATGGTGGAGAAGAATGATTGAATGAATTCTTTCTGTTGGTTGACTATGCTCTGACGGATACCGTCGCCAATGGATACAGTGCTCCGTTTCAGCTCTATCACGCCAAGTGCGATGCCGTTCACATACAACACAATGTCGGGGCGCTTCTCACGATTCCCCTGAATCGTCACTTCTTCTGCAATGGCGAAGTTGTTCTTCTCCGGATTGTGCCAATCAATCAAATGCACCTGCTTATTTTTCTCTCCAGCATTCTCAACTACTGGCACACCATAGCGGAGCAATTTGTAGACATTCTGATTGTTGGTGTAGAGGCTTTCGCCGTAGTTATTGGCTGCGGCATGCAGTTTGTCCAAGGCACGCGCAATCAACGTATCGCTATACCCACAACCAGAGAGATACTTTCTCACCTCCGCCTCCTCGATGTTGCTGTTCTCCAGCCGATCTTCCCAGTTTCCCAGATATTCATACTGCAGCTGATCCCGGAACAGTGCCACGATCCGATTCTGCGTTCTTCGTTCTGGTTGGCCGGAATCTTGATTGGTTGGACTCATATTAATCGTATGGTACCCGTTAAAAGCACCTGCATCATTCCCTGCTTGAGCATATCGTATTTATCGCGCTTTTGCTCCAACGCCTCAATTTCAATATCCATATCGAAGAGAATAGTGGCTATAGAGATTTGCTCATTCTTGTCTATGGGAATATTTACATTTTGTTCCTCAACGCTTTTTCTTCCTAAGCCAAGCTGAGCAGAACCAGAAACTTTTTTTCTAAGTTCGCTATTTACAGTGTTACTATTGATTAAATAGGAAATGAATAGAGTCTCTATTCCTGAAATTTTAACAGCTAGCTTATAGACGTGATCACCTAGTACGTACTTATTGTTCTGATCAATGTATGCAACTTTGCCGATTATATTCCCACCACCAATATCGTCTTTAGGCATTACTAGATCACCTTTATTTAATGGATCGATAGATAAATGCGTCCTTTTGGATGCAATCATCCCTCCAACTGAAGAAACCGAGCCCATGTCCATTATCAAATAATTTCCACTGTCATTGATGAATTTACTTTTTGAGTATGTAGCTGACAACGAGAATATCTCCCCCAACTTCTTCACCTCCCATTCCCCACTAAACCCCGGCAGCCTCTTCTTGCCTGTGAGGAGCTGTTGCATCGTGCCTTGTTTGATAGCCTTCTTCTTGCCAATCAGTTTTTCCAAGTTCTCGATCAGTGCATCGGTGTCGGAGAGGACGGTGGCGATGGCGGATTGCTCAGGAAGACTCGGACTGGGAAGTTCCAAGTTCCGAAGTTCCGTCAGTCCGATTCGCTTTCTTGTGGAGCCTGTCCCTGCATTTGCAGCTCTATTTCTAAAGTTAGGTGCATTTATGAAAAGATAAACAAAGTAGGTATTATATTTTTTCTTATCAACAGCCAAGCGTATGCCATCCGAACACATCAGATAACGCTCGTGATAAGGAGGAATAATACAAGCTCTTGCAACGGGATCTCCCATCTTTGAAAGGATGATATCTCCCGGGTAAATATTACAACTTAGAAGTTCATCAGCTTTATCGATAGAAGTGAAAACAGCATAATTATTATGAAAAATACCATCCCCGATGTTCTGTAGCTGAATTATTCTCACTCCGTCATTGGTATAGTCAGAAGACTTTAAATTAGACCCAAAAGGTCCACCTGTGAAGCTCCACCTTTGATTTGGATCTGCCACTTCTTCCAATTTCTTCATCTCCCATTCCTCTGGAATTACTCCTAGCTCGGTTTGCTTATAGCCAGCATTGATGGGTGTAGCTGTAGTCATAATTACGAGATTTCTTTAATGTAATCAGCGAGAGAAGCCTCATCAAAATGACTGAAATCTTTGCCGACTGGGAAGCGAACAAAGAATGTGTGTGTATAGGCTAAATCAGCTTTGTAGGCCTTAAGTTTCTCCATGTCAGAGTCATCTGTATTCGTCGTCTTTTTTGCTTCAATTACGATGAAGTTATCACTCGCTCCACGTTGATGCACGATGATATCAGGATAGACACTCACACCATCGGTATCATCGGATTCAATTGTCTTCTTGAAAGTAGCTAGTTTCTTCGGGTCCAAGCCGTTGCGATTGTATTCACAATCTACGTCATGGTCCGGGAATGCTTCTTGCAGATACATTGCAAAGCAATGTGTGATGCTCCTTTCGTTTGCATCGACAGTGAATAAATGTGCATCTCTTGCAAGCAGTTTTTTATATGCGCCGATAATTTGATCTCTCGCTACCATGTGAATCCCATTTTGGTTAGATGTTCATCCACTTTTTTGGTGAGTACTTCAGTTTCAGTGACGAGTGCCGGCAACGGGGTTTCATAACGCTCTGCCAATTCTTTGATACGTTGCGTGAGGCGCTGGCTAATCCGATCCATTTCGCTTTTGATCGCCTGCTCCAGAGTCATCATCCATTTGTCATCCACGACCAAGATCTTAATATCAGCTTCGGTGAGTGTCGGATATTTTGCAACGACCTGTGCCTCCAGTGCCTTCTCGGCATCTTTGATCTTCTTCTTCGCTTCCGATTCCGCACCTGAAAGATCAAGCCACCTTTGCATAACTTTGTATTCTTCAGCATCTTCTGACTTTCCCTTAATCTCTTTCATTCTGGCAGACACAGCTGCTTTATTTACTTTATCAAAGCTCACGAAGCATCCTTCCTCCCCGCTGTTTTCTTCTTCCAATTCTTCTATTTCTCGGCTGGAATTATCTAGGTTAGTTTGTAGATTTTCTATAGCCTTCTTCTCACCTGCAAAGTAATGATTCACAACCAATAGCTTAGGTACAAGGTCGCACTCTGTTTCTCCCTTCTTTCCTTCCACTGGAACCAACTCCGCCTTCCAGCCGTCAACGGCAATCAGATACATGTCATCCTGCATAGTTTCCGCCCAGTACCCCATCAAATGCTGATAGATGTCATACTTATCGATCAAGTTGGTCTTGCTGAATGTAGCCAGAATATCCTCGGATACTTCATGGATGATCTCCTTCGGCTTTGCGCCGATGGCTAGCTTCTTGAGTAGCACGGTATTTCTTTCTTTCCATGTGGCAAACGTCGCCTCCATGATCTTAGCGTATGCCGTAAATTCCGGATGCGAGAAGATGGTGTGCTTGATCTCTTCTTGTGCGACTAGAAGAGTGTTGTACCCCTTTCTCTTGCTCTCTCCGAAGAGTGAAGTCTTGAGTGTCGGGTAGACGCTCCAGTAGCGTTCGAGGTCTTCAACGTCCTGAGTTGGGATATCGCCCTTCAGGTGTGCCTCAATATCCTGAATGTCCTCAGCTTCCTGACTGTCTATGTAGCGTGGGATATTCAGGTTGAATTCATTTTTCTCAATCTCTACCACGCTCACCATGCGCGAATACTTGGGTACTTCCAGTTGCTTGTTGAATACGTCCACGATCTTGTGCAAGTCTTGAGCGCGCAGGCGGTTCTTGTTGCCGTCCTTCACGAAGCCCCTACTCGCATCAATCATGAAGATTCCCTTGCGGCTGTCGGCATTCTCTTTGTCGAGAATGACAATGCAGGCGGGAATGCCCGTCCCATAGAAGAGGTTGGCCGGTAGCCCGATAATGCCCTTGATGTAGCCACGCCGGATAATGTTGGTGCGAATCTCGGCCTCGGCATTGCCACGGAAGAGCACGCCATGAGGGAGAATGCAGGCGCCTTTGCCAGTTGTTTTAAGAGAGCGGATAATATGCAAAAGAAAGGCGTAGTCACCATTCTTCGTTGGTGGTACGCCAAATCCTTGAAAGCGTTCAAATGGATCATGCTGAGGATCAACACCATTGCTCCATGACTTAAATGAAAATGGAGGATTGGCTACCACAAAATCAAAGGTCTTGAGTGAGTCACCATCTTTGAAGAGCGGAGTCGAAAGAGTGTTCTCACGCTTGATCACCGCTGTTGCGTTATCGTGCAGAATCATGTTCATCCGTGCGAGTCCTGCCGTCGCATTGTCCATTTCCTGACCGTAGAGCTGTACCTTCTTGTCGGTTTCATCTCCTACCTTCAAGAGCAATGAGCCAGAGCCACATGTGGGGTCATAGACAGTCGGGGTTTCGTTCTTCGTACTTGCGATACCGATGACTCTGGCGATGATCCTGCTGACCTCTGCCGGAGTGTAAAACTGACCCTTACTTTTGCCACTCTCTGTGGCGAAGTTCTTCATCAGATATTCATAGGCATCACCGAGAATGTCATCTCCTTCGGCGCGGTTCTGGCTGAAATCCAGTGCTGGGTTTTCAAAAATCGCTATGAGATTGGAAAGCTTCTTGACCATGTCTGCATCACTACCGAGCTTCTCCACATTATTGAAGTCCGGCATTTCCGACAGCTTGTTGGCCTCTGCGATCGGTGCGATGATTTTCTTGTTGATGTCATCACCTATCGTCGCCTTACCCTTGAGTGCCACCATGTCCTTGAAGCTTGAGCCTTCTGGAATGGTGATGGGAGCGAATGGCACACCCGCATACTTATCGGATATATATTTTAAGAAGAGTAACACCAGCACATAGTCTTTGTACTGGGATGCGTCCATTCCGCCGCGCAGTTCGTCGCAGCTTTTCCAGATGGAGCTATAGAGTTGGGATTTTTTGATGGGCATAGTTCATATTCATGTATTTAGTCGAAGTATAGAGTTTGTTTTGAAACTTTGTAGGTTGTTTATGAGATAACTATGCCTTTCTTATCAAGAAAGACACTTATCATTGCTTTATTCGCATTAACCCTCTGCTCAAATTCAGCCCTTTTTCCTGTCTCGCTACACATTGAAGGTATACCTGTACGACTGACAATATCCTCCAAGCTGGAATCACTTTGATCCATCACCAGACCGTTCCTCGCTTCTATTCCATCAATAGTATTCCCTTTGTGAAGGGGCATATGCTTTCCTGCTGCGCTTAGGATTCGAGAATACAAATCGCTGTGCTGTTCCCCGAACGCAAACGCATACACCTTATTGCTCCACCAGTCCTCGTGCATCGACAGGAAGAAATCCAGACGCTCGTTCAGAAGGCTTATAAAGAACAACGACTGTTCTGGCTCCAGTTGCAGCGAGCGTGTCCTGTTTAAATCCTTGCCTGCGTGATTCCTGCGGTTGTTATGCACATAACCCCACGGGTTCAAACATGGGTAGAGCAGTATCCGCACCCCTTCCGATACAATACCTTCTTCCAAGAACTGCACGGCAGCCTCAATCGGTGCAGGCTCGTCCCCGTGCACCCCTGCGATGACCGCTACGGTCTTTTCGTATGTCTCTGGTGTAATGACCCTTGATAGTTCAAACTCCTTATAGGGACCAACGTAGCCCAAGAGTTGGTATTCGTAGCGGTGTCGCTGGCAGGCCTCCTTTATGCGTCCAACTAATTGGCTAAAGCTCCTCCTCATGGTGCAAGCTGATAATCACGGAATGCCCAATACCTACCATGGGATACTGGGATTTCCGTAATGGTAATTAAAATTAGCTTTACGTTTCTCATAGGACTTTTAGGGAAGGATGATAAGCCTCTACACCTCCATATCTCTGAATACCCATATAGAAATCGTTGGTGGCGATATAGCGACAGGACATGGCACTGAAACGGCGTAGGTCGTACTTTTCATTGAGATAGTCAGCGATTTTCTGATACGACATGCGTTTACCGTGTCTCGGCTTCCTGCGAAGCTTGTAAATCTCACGAACAATCGTTAGCTCCTGTTCTACAGGTACGTAGTTATCGCCCTCAGCTCTAAACCCGAAGGCAACGTTGCCACCTGCAAACCCTCCACCTGTTTCCACTTTTTTGATCCGTCCGGCAGACATTCGGACGGTGATCATTGATTTTTCGTATTCGCTCAACATTCCCTTCATCTGACGAAACAAGATGCGCGAGGGGTCTTGGGAATCCAGATCAGGCTCATCTAAAGAAATCGGCTGCACATTAAGCTGCTGAAAATCGAGTAACAGCTGTTCACTGAGTAACAGGTTTCGGCTGAGTCGGTCGAGCCGGAGAAAAACCACGGCATCCACCTTATGAGCCTTGATGTATTCAAAGAGTTCGCCAAGGGCAGGACGCTTTGCCAGTGATCCCGAGACGCCTTCTTCCCTGAAAATACGGAGGAGTGTATGACCACCTTCTTTTACATACGCTTTGATTCTGTCCTCCTGTTCGGCTAAGCCAAAGCCCTCTGTCTGTCCTTCCGTACTGACTCTGATGTATCCGATTATCTGCATATGATTGAATGGAAAAATCCCTGTCGTTGCTGACAGGACATAGAGCTAAAATTCCTCGGGGTCTTTTCCGAAGACTGTTTTGTAGACTTCACAGAGTTGTTTGTACTCTCGTCCTCTATAAGGGTCTGTGTCAGGCTTCTTCGGGTGCCATCGGTTGAGTGCGAGGCGGAAGGAGCGAAGTACTGCCTTGGAGCAGCAGGCGCTGTTTTCGACCTTCTGCGTTGATGGTATAACCTTTGTAGGCTGTTGTGATGGCTTTGTTGAACTATTTAGATCTTTATCTTGGTATGCCATTGCTGCTGGCGACTTTGGAATGGAAATCATGGAAAAGTGTGAAAAGAAATAAAACTTGTAAGAGCCAATGGTGGATTCATGTCATAGAAAAGTTGTGAAAGAAATAAAAGTTACTTGGAAGATCTTCGCCGTTTCCAGAGCTTCTTGTGCTTCTGGGAGAGCATGTAAAAATGTTTCCGGCCGATTTCCAGTGCCTTCTTGGTTCGCACACTCCCCTCCAAGTCTCCTTTTATTAGTTGCAGGTCGAGTTTGTAATCAAGTTCCTCCAAAGCCCTTGCTGTTCTCCGTAGTTCCTCCAGCAATGTTTTCTCGGTTGCCTTCTGGGATTTTGCATTGTCCATATCCATGACGAAAGGCGTGAACTGCCCCGAGTTCGGGGATTCACGCTATTGCTTATTCTTAATTATATTTTATAGGAAACTTTTTCAAGATTAAAGGCTTACTTTAAAGAAAAAGTCTTATTCAACTGTTACTGAGCACCCACCCCTAGTAGGACAGATCGGACAATTAATTGATGATTTTAAAACAGTTTTCCGTTTTGTGATGTGAGGGTAGCTATAGGACTACTCGGACAACTAAATATTGATTATGAAATATTTTAATAAAGGGGACAGCTGCCCGACTGTCCCCCCCTTAATACACAACATCAATACGTGATGCTGAATTCTTCGCTTTCTAATGTCCGCTCGTCAATGCCAGCAACTTCATACATATCCGGCTCATCTTCCAAGGTGCCCAAGCTTTCCCCCTCGGTTCTGATGGCCATGTTCTTTTCTTCAATCTCTTCAAGTAAGCCAAAAAGTGAAGATGGCCGTCCTGTAGGGGTGGGTTTTTTGGCCATCTTCCATTCCCAAGTCGTTCCCACTCTGCAAGCTTCTATTTCCAAAGATTTTTTTGCCCTACGTAACGTCTTTTGGGAGATGCCCTGTGCCTTGGCGGCTTTTAGTACGTCATTAGAAGGAACCGAGCCTGCTGATAACTCGCTTTCCAGAAAATCCGTAGCTTCTTCCAGTGCGGACTTTTCTTCTGGTTGCGGAGGCGAAAGCAAGTCTGCCGCTGTGGCATCTATCTCCCCCTTCCAAGTAACAGAAGAATCTTCAATGGAAAAACCCATTGGCGGTGGAAGTTTGCAGATATTCGATTTCGTGCAAATCATTGCACATAGCTCGGGGTTTAACGCTGTCCTTCCGACTAAGTGGATCATTCTGGCAGCACCCGCGAACCCGATAGAGCCTTGTCCGCGGTAAATTGCTTTTCCTCCTATTTCCTTTGTCAGGTGCCGGACACAAATGACTGCCACGTTGTGCTTCTCCGCCATTTTGGCAAGTGGTGTCAGCACAGTTCTTACCTCTGCGTCTTTGTAAGTGTCTACCGAAGCCATGTAAGCGTTTAGAGGGTCGATTACCACTAGCCCATAGCCACCTCCCTCTAAATGCTCATCCATCAATGCAAGGTCTTTCTGCAGGGAAAAGTGCTGCTCATTCCCTTTTGAGTCCTTCACTGCTTCCAGTGAAAGCACTTTTGTAACGTCGGCTTCCATTTTATCCAGTCGGGGGCGAATGGTATCCGCCAAGCCGTCTTCAGGTGTAAGGAGTAGGCATTTCATAGGCTTGATGTCTGTTCGGTGTTCATCTCCGGGTAGGGGGTCTCCCCGACTGACATGGGCAGCTATATCCAAGGCAATAGTAGATTTTCCCACGCCGGGATCTCCCTCGACAATTGTAAGTTTTCCGAGGGGGATGCGATGTTCCCAAACCCAGCTTATTTTTTCTGGTTTTACGTCGTTTAGGCAGATGATGACTGGTGAGCGACTGGCAGCTTGCTCTTTATACTTGGCAATGCTTGCAGCAATACCTTTTACCTCGTCTTCCGGTAATGGAGGCTTGCACTCTGTTTGATTTACTGCGATTAACGCTTTTTCTATAACCGATTGTCCCAAGCCCCGATGCTTCATTGATCCTGCAAGACTCGCAAGCGTCGAATTGCGGGAACCTTCTTTAATCTCGGTTACAGGACTTTCAGCTTTTTTGCCTCGCTCACGGATCATGGCAAGTAGGTCTAGTGGGCAGTCAGCCTTCTTGTGTGTAAAAATGTCACGCTCCCACTGGTATCGGTTCCTCGACGGATGCAACGAGGGTGGAAGAATGGCGATTCCGCCATCAGCTCTTGCATCCATTTTCCTGCCATGCATTCGTGTAGGTGAAGGTACTTCAAGTCCATCATCTGGGTATTTGAAGAACGAATGTATGCCGCCGCCTCCGCTCCTGCTCGTTACCGTTTCCGGAAGCTTCAATGCACGCAAATCATCCAGCCCGTCCTTTTCGGCATCCAGCACGACTACGCCTGACAGCTTCCCTGTTACAAGACCAATGCCTGTTACATCCAGCCTTGAGAACCATCTACGGTGCTCTTCATCCGTAGGCAGCCTTTCCTGATACGGTTTCCATTCAATCGCAGGCTTCTTCTTGTACTTAATGACGCCGTCTTCCTCGTACTTCTCGAATTTCATAGGGATCACCGACCAGCCGAGGCTCGCATATCGGCGAGCCTCTTCGTAAAGGTTAATTTCTGGGTTCATAATTATGTAGAAAGTAAAAAATAAAATTTCAAATCTCGCTCAGAAGATTCTTGTTCTCAGGGGTAATTAAATATGCTTTTGTGACCTCTATAAGAGGCTGAACAAATTGTTCCAAATATGCCCTCCTGTACGTGGTCAGTATCAATTCACCTGACGTTTGACCCTCAAGAATTCGGGCATAGATACGACCTGACCCGTCGCTTAGGTCTTCTTTGCAGATCTCCTCCTTCGTCGTATGTATACGCTCTTCCGTTTCTCCTCTGAAGCACACCGCTGACTGCACCATTCCTTTCCGAAGAGGGGTGCGGTCGTCGTAGTCACCTATTTTGCTTAACGCTGATAGGATCAGATGGAATCCTTCGAGCTGGAAGGGAATTTTGAGACGGTATTGCGTTTTCTGTCCGGGGGTCTTTACAGATTGCAGTGCATAGTAACGTCGATTGTTTTCGATGCTTTCAACCATGATTTTAGATGGAAAAACAAATAAAGAGAGATCAGAAATATGGTCTCCCCTCAGTATTTTGATATACTTGGTAGGCTACGTGATAGCTGAGGAGACCGCCTTATTACCTAAGGTGGTTTTCTTTTGGGTGGGTTGTGGGGTCGGTGGCTACAGTAGAATTGTGACATGACGATTAATAGACATCTGAATAAAGCGCCTTTTTGGCTGTTGTTTGAGCGGCTATGAAGTTCTGCAAATGGACTAGAGGATTGGAAAGAAACTCTTGCTTCAAGTCTTCTTCTGAAACTCCTGTCTCCAATACAAAGACGGCACGACGGGGGTTGCTTCTGTCTATCGAAATAATTCTTCCGCCACGCGCGATTATGAACGCAGAATATTGGATGTCAGAACTAGCTATTGTGTGCATGGTTGTTTTTGGGATTCATTTACATATCTCTTTTGTTCTTCTGGTTCGTTTAGGACAAGCTCTACTACCTCAACTAAAAGCTGGGCAGCGTTCTTCGCGGGGGAGAACGTGTAGGAAGCCTGCGCATGAACCTCGGAAGGCATGCGTGCATTTTGATTTATCTAAGCCAAAATGTCGGTCGGTTATGGTCAGGCAACGGTCAGGTCACCGTATTAATACCCTTGAGATTATTTGATGAGTTGGTATCCCTCTCCTCGAACACTTTCAATGATGTCTTCTTGCGAACCCGCCTTGATGCCAAGCTTTTCTTTGAGTTCTTTTATCAGCTGTTTGCTGAGATTAGCATCTATATTTTTTAGCGACCCTCGCTGTGCAGACACAACGATTTCTTGTTTTGATAAAAAATAGTTTTCGCTAAAACACATTGCGTAGAGGATTTTCTCCGATTGGTCTCCTTCTGGAAATTTATACGGTTTACGATTTTTTAAGGTAATTATCCTTTCTTTTGAGTCGTATTTCATCCGACTGGTTTCTATCGGCTCTACCGGTCGCACTAAATCAATTTGAAGGATTGTTGTTGGACTCTTCGCATGTCTTGCTGGAGGCAACATTTTGATTATTTCTATAGCACCCTTCATCTCCAGATAGGTCGCCGCTAAGAATGGGTTTATTGTTCCATCCAATTCTTCATCTGTAACGCTCAACTCAGTTTTTTCTAGAGCAGACGAGCGTTCCTCTAGGAACGTTTTCAGACCTTCACTCATTTTCTTAATACTCATTTCCTCTTCCGTTATCAAGCCGGTATAGCTCCCCTGATCTTCGTAATATCTTTCGAGTTCTGGCAAGACTTGAAGCTGAAATACCAACTCTCTTCGCGGTACCTTTGGTTCTGTTTTCAGCTCGTATTTTCGACCAGCATGATCTTCTTTTCTTTCAACGATGTCCGATGTCACTATTACCTTCTCTTGTTTCAAACGCATCACTGCTTCTAGTTGCGTCGACTCCGTAGTGTCTGGAAACCAGAGCGTATGAAACTCTAAAACGCCCTCCTGACTTGCTCCTCTCCTGATTAACTCTCTTGCGACAAGCATCGGTAACGCACTCTCATACTGCCGGTACCGGAGCATTTTCATATTCATTTACCACACTGTACCAAGCCATCCGAATTTTAAGGAATGTATTCCTGCAAATCCTTATAGATATAACCTTGTGATACCAGCTAACACAGGACATCTACTGTATTTGGTTTTTCTTCCAATGTTCTTGTTTTTAGTCATTGAATGACTTAAACACAAGCACCAAGTAGCTACTGTATAGTATGTTCTCATATGGAAAACAAAACAGTACCGAGCTTAGATAGACGAGTATCCTGCATTGCAGGTGATGTACCTCTTGCTGCATGCATATCCAGCTACTTCAACGATCCTGAGACGTATTTTGTTACTATTTATGCACCACGTCTTTGGTTATTGTTTGATGAACGTAGAAAAGCAAAGAATGTGCAGATTCATAATCCAGACATAGTAGTGCTTGTTGGTTTAGACAAGGAACAGATAAAAGCACTAAAACCATTACTGAAGGGATACAAATTGATTGTTGTTAAATCAGCTTGGCAAATTACCTGGAAATTGTGGTGTTTTCATAAAAAATTTGATGGCGAATTACGATGTAAGGCAATTGATGTTTCAGTGGCACTATTACACGCAAAAAGAAACAATCTTAAACTAATTGTTGATGAAAATGCTGATGACTTTAATATTGATAGATCAGATAAGAAAACACTAATTGTTCTAGAGGCAAAAGGAGACTTGTCTGATGTTATCAGTGCAAATTACGCATTTGCATTTGATTCAGATTTGATCATGATTAAAGGAGTTGAAAGATCAGTAGCAGGCAAAATGGACAGGCAGCTAAGTGACATTAACCAAATGAAAAAAAAGGATAGGTCAGAGGCAATAAAAATGCTTGCAAAGTTAGAGCAAGACTTAAAAGCAATTGCAGATATAGATATATCAAATTATGAATCAGCAACATTTATTACATATGGACTTCCCTATGGTATTTGTTACAGAGGTGATAGTTGTGTCTGCCACGTCTTTCGTTATCCATCAATTGGTGAATTTTTTCTTAATAATATTTGGCTAGAGCATCATGAATCTTTCATTGGTGTCGGACTAATGTTTGCTCCATACAGGTTTGAAAAGGAAGAATATGGTGGTTTTGATGAAGTCTATTTTGTAATGCATAAATTAGCAGTTGACTGTATGTATTACGCTCTATCATTAGAAGAAGAAAAGGCAACTGTTCAATCACTGGAAAACTTTATGCACCACTATCCTCTTGAGCTGATACACATAACCTCTCACGGTGGCGAAGGTGATGGTTATAGGTGTAATTTCAAGTTTGAAGATCCAAATGGAGAGAGGCATGAGTTAATAGTTGAAGAAGCAATATCAGCAAAACCTGGAATGGTTAAATTTGATAAATCTGGCAATGCGAAAGTAATATCAAAATTCTTCTTTGAAAATGCAACAATTGACGGCATTCCTTGGTTTGAATATTCATTTGATAAACTTCCTGCTGAATTGCGAGACTACGTAATACACACAATCAAACCTACTCGTGAAAGGATAAAATTTGTTCGTGGATCAAATCAAATCTTTTGTGCAGATGGGGCTTCGTTTGCCTCCATACATGCAACGATTCTTTCTCCAGTAGTGTTTAATAATTCTTGTTGTTCCATGTCTCAACTTGGATCCACAATCATTGCCGCAGGTGCAAAATGCTATATTGGAACAAACTGGTCTGTAGGAGCTAAAAATGCAACACTAGTTGCATGTGCTTTCTATGACAATATAATGAAGGACACTTTATTAAATTCTTTGTGGAAAGCACTATCCCTTCATCTTGATCCTACCGATATCTTGGAGTGGAAGAACTACATGTTTGTAGGTACGCACTTTTCAACTTTGAGACCAACTGGTTTAAGACCAAAAGAACCCCTTGCCCAAGTGCTAAGGAATCAAATTGCAAAGTGGAAAACTCGTAGGGATCGCAAGGGTGCTACAGAAGCATGGAAGCAGAAGTGTAGTGAGGTAATAGAATTTCTTAGTGGTCAGTTGGATTCATTTGAAGGTGCATACAAAAGATCTATGGAATCACCTGAATTTATTTCAACAATGAGTTTGTACAATTTAATGATTGATTACAGAGGGCTCATGTGTGAATACGATGAAATTTCAGACTTATTAAGTAAGGATTTACTTAACACTACTCAAGAACTGCTTTGTGCGGTGCAATACTAGTAATCTATACCCCATTCTTTTTACAACCGAAAGAAGTATAAGAATAGTCGTTTTTAACGAGCCTATTCCCGCAAATTCTTAAGTTCCTGACCCATTAAACTCCAATCTCCATAAATAAAAATCGGGTATGGCATTGTGACCAACCTTCGCGCAGCGAAGGTTGTCATCCGTAGCCTTTTGTAGGTGCGAGCAGTATGAACAACAGACTCGCTGCGGCTACGGTTGGCAAGCCAAGCAAAAGCGAAGGATGACTAAAACGGATGGCAGGCCAACTGGGAGCGAAGGTTGGGCATCTCCACCACTCACTCATCAAAAAGAGGGGCACGCGCCCCTCTCTTCTCATGGCGATCAATCATCGTCGTTGTCTTTAGGGTTCCTCGATGCATTCTTCCCACTGTTTCCCCTCTCAGATTTTCCTTTGTTGTCGTCATCTCCCTCATCCTCACTATCGCTCTCTACGTTTCTATCTTCATCTTCGCTGCTCACACTCGATGCTGACGATGTCTGGCTTGACTGTGCTTCAGAGGAGCTGCTGCTCACCGAAGAGGCAGAAATGGAGCTCGCACTCGAAGTACTTGAGACGGAGCTACTGACGCTTGAGGACGATGAGCTCGAACTCGATGCGCTACTCCCCTCGTCATCATCTTCTTCCTCATTACGGTCTTTGCCGCGCTGATAGTTCTTGTGCTTGATGGAGCTCACGGACTTTTGCGCCATATGGCGCGCCTCACGGGCAACGCGTTCCGCTTCGGCATAGTTACCGTTATCGAAGAGCGTTTGAGCCTGAGCAAGCAATGACTGTGCTTCGGCGACTTCCTGCTCAGCCTGTACAGTGTCTTTATCTTTTTCGTTCTCGCGCTCGATCTTCTCCTGAGCCTTTTCGATCTTCTCCTGAGCCTTTTCGATCTCATGCTTCGCCTGCTCCTTGCGGTCCCCGCGCTCGTCATCATCGTCGGCAGAGCTTGCCTGAGAAGAGCTGGAACTCACACTGCTTACAGAGGACGAAAACTCACTCGTGCTCTGGCTGCTCGATGACGAACTCACACTGGAACTGCTGGTGCTGCCAGAACCGGTTTCGGGACTGCTGCTGCTACTTGTACTTCCGGAGCCTGTCTCAAGACTGCTACTGCTGCTACCGGAGCCGGTCTCTTGCTGTACATCTGCCTCCTGTGCCATGGCAATGGTATCCATCGTTTCAATGCTCTGGGTCGCCACATCGCTCGTGGTATCCGCGGCGCTAGCGATCAGTGCACCGGTTTCTTCGTCCTCTATCTGATCCGAAGCCTCACCAAGACCATCCGCCAGATGCTCGGTTATTTCGAGAATATCTTCGGCCAACGCATGCGCGGCATCGCGCATCGATGGATCGGCAGCGAGCTCTCCCATAATTCGTGTGGAGTGCTGCAGGGATGCACGAAATGCTTCGACGAGCTCTTTGAGCATGGCTCGCTTTTCTGCAGTCAACCCGCGTCCGTTCTCTGCCGCATACGCCTGAGGAATCAGCAACATATCCCGCAACACCAGTCCGTTTGCGGCATCGTTACCGACGATGGTCACCATTTCGTCAACTCGCTCATCAGCCTGCTGCAGATATGCGCGTGCAAGCGCGGGCCTGCCACGAAGGGAAGCAATGCCAATCTCAACGCGCTCCAATCCACGGTCGATCGCATAGAAGGAGGATTGGGGGGTGGCACTGTTCGCCAAAGAGCCGATGCTCATGCCGACAACCAGCACAACAACCACAGCGAGGATCGGAATGAATTTGTTTCGCATACGTAGTGTGGGAAGAAGGGATAGAAACGGCCATGTGACCGTCTGCCCCTGTATACGCTCAACCTCCGATTGGGTTACATCGTCCCGGGACGCAAGAGAGCGCAGGTGTGCAAGCGCCCGTGATTGCCATTCCTGCGAAGGCTTGGCCCGAAGACCCCGGAGGGCTTCTTCGATATCCCGATCATGGTCGAAACGTGTCATTGTCAGGGGGGAAAGGCTGACGCCTCTCGCTCATGTATACGAGAGGAGACAAGAAGGGTTACAGCCAAGAATGAGAAAAACATGGATCATAAATCGGCATTACACATATCACGTAATTTGGCGATTGCCCGATGGATGGCGACTTTCACGGCACTCTCCTTCATGCCTGTGATACCACACACCTCCTGAATCGACAGCGCATTGATGTATCGCAACGTGAGGAGTTCCTGCTCCCTCTCTGAGAGCATACGCAGACGAACGAGAACGAATTCCGACATCACTGCCGTATCGGCGTCGTGCACAATATCGATATCGTCGGCAATGTCGTCATCAAGCGGATCTGTACCCCGACGTTTCTGGCGACGGAAGTGATCGCGCATGGTATTCACCATAATCGTGAAGAGCCACGTACGCAGTGAAGCCTGTTGAGGACAAAACGTGTGGCGCTTTTCCCATGCTTTTGTGAAGACATCCTGAACGATATCTTCTGATATGGCTTGTTGCCGCGTGCGTGCGAAGACGTAGCGGAAGAACTGCTCATTCCAGGCGAGAAACGCCGCCTCTAGGTCCGCCGAATCGTTAAGAGATTCCGGAATCACAGGGTGCCATTCTACGTCAGAATTAATCAAAGGAAGAATCGTAAGCTCACGTTCGCTATACTCCACTCATGTTCGGCTTCACCTTAGAAGAGCTGGCAATCCTGCGGCCGTTGAGTACGCCCCGCAAGATTCAGGATTATCTCGATTCACTTGCTATGAATTTTGAAGCGAAAGGCGATACGTGCTTGTCGCCACGGAGGGTATTGAAGGAGCAGCACGCTCACTGCATGGAGGGTGCTATGCTCGCTGCGGTGGCCCTACGGCTTGCGGGATTTAAGCCACTTGTCATGGATCTCAAGGCGACCCGAGATGACGAGGACCACGTGGTGACTCTGTTTCAGATCAACAAACACTGGGGCGCCATCAGCAAGACGAACCACGGGGTGCTGCGCTACCGCGAGCCCGTGTACCGCACGGTGCGCGAACTCGCGCTGTCGTACTTTCACGAGTACTTTTTGGGGGACGGACGTAAGACATTGCGCTCCTACTCCGTGCCTGTGAATCTTTCGCGATTCGATGCGCAGGGCTGGATGACCGACGAAGAGGACCTCTGGTACATCCCGGAATTCCTGGATGACGCGCGGCATTTCGAAATTCTCTCGCGATCGCAAATCGCAGGATTGCGCAGAGCGGACCCGATTGAACGCAAGAAATTCGTGGGCACTGAATGGACCGATCCGCTGAAGCAAAGCCGCTAGTGCGCCGCATCAGACTTCGCCCGTCTTTGGCCACCCCCCCGCCGGCGGCAGAACGCACGAGAGGGTCATGCCAGGTTCTCCATCCACCTCTTTGTTCTTCTGTGCATCGAGAAAACCTCCGAAGTGTTTCTGAATGTTCTCTCGCAGAAACGTGAGGCCCATGCCGGTTCCTCCAAAACGCTGTGTCGTCGTTTTGCCCGCCTCAAAGAGCTCCTCAGGATCGCGATCACCAATCCCCGGTCCGTCGTCATTCACTTTGAGCAGGAGGCTACCATCCTTGCGCAGGATGACCGACACGGTCAGGTAATTTCCCTTTTTCGTCTCTTCCATAACCTTGAGTGCGTTCATGATAAGTTCTGAAAGTGTTTCTTCGACGAGCCCTGCGCGGGGAATCAAATCCTGCGTTTGCTGTTCCTCAGGAATATTCGTCACAAATTCTATCTTGTAGGCATGCTTCTCCACCTTGAGAACGTCACGTAGAATCTCTTCAATTCGAAACTCCAGTCGCTCCTTGACGCGGGTAAAATTGCCCGCAGATGTGATGCTCTGTGATGCTTCACGAAAACGATCATGAAATGCATTCTTCGTAATGAAGTATTTTTCGAGAAGAAATTCGAGTCGTGCCTGTGCAGTATGCGATCCGGTTCCACCGATTTCCTGCAGGATGATTTGACGAGAGTTTTCGGCAGCCTTGGTATCTCCACGCTCCAGCTCTTTCGCCAGCGCATCACACGTTGGGGCGATGACCATGTGCATAAACTTGGGGCAATGGTGTGCTATTTCCGACATAGCGAATGCCCCAACAGACCCCAGGGTTCTGCTCGCTGATCGTTGGATTTCTGTCAGCAGACGACTCGTACGATCAACGATAGCCATGGCACGAACGCCCCAATCTTTCGCTTGCTGCATCTTAGGGAGTCCTTGTTCCAGGCCTGCGGTAATCTCTGCAACGAGCTCTTTTGCATCAGGCAGTACCGTCCACTCGATGACCGGTACGAGCATTCCATCAATAAACCGCTGCTGCAGTTGCTCCGGCTCTTCATCAGGCTGCTGTGTAAACGAGGTGATCAATGCGCCAGCCTTGGTCTCTGTCTGCTGACCCTCAACACCGCCTGTCGCACCCTTGGGAGGACCCTTGGGCTCTGGCGATTCTGGTGTTTGTTGATGTTCGTTGGACATGAATGCAACAGAAAAGATTGTTACTCCTTCTGAATCTCGAGCCCGTGCTCTTCAAGCGCCTCTTGATACTGCTGGGCTGCCGTACGATGCAACTGGCGTATAACGGCACTCCCCGGGCGTTCGCTCACCACATCAGCAGCGACTTCCAGTGCCATTCGAAGTGCCCGTAGTTCATCATCCAGAGGAATCGTTCCTTCGGGGAGAGCTACCGGGCCGTGTGAGGGAGAAGTTTCCGTTAACATGGATGTCTCATTATAGCAGATGTGGGCCGATTGCGCATCCAGCCTCACTCCCCTATCACCTTTACCCGACTTCGCCCCTCGACTTCGCTCGGGGCTCCGCCGGGCAGGCGAGCTCCCACCTTTCTTATTCGCCAATGATCTTAATCAAGACTCGTTTTGGTCTCTGCCCGTCGAACTCCCCGTAGAAGATGGCCTCCCACGGTCCCAAGTCGAGCTTTCCTTTGGTCACAGCAACCGTTACCTCGCGCCCCATAATCTGGCGCTTCAAATGCGCGTCGGCGTTATCTTCGCCCGTGCGGTTATGGTGGTAGACATCGGGTGACGCATTGAAAGGTGCCAGTTCCTCCAGCCACCGTTCAAAATCCTCGTGCAGGCCCGACTCGTTGTCATTCACGAAGACCGATGCCGTAATGTGCATAGCATTCACAAGACACAAGCCTTCTTTGATTCCACTTTTGCGCACCACCTCTGCCACTTGCGGTGTGAGATGGACGAAGCCGCGACGCTCCGGGGTCTTCATCGTGAGGTACTCGGTACAGGTCTTCATAAGAAAATACTCGCGGATCTCACAGCGGGAGGCAACTGAAACTCACGACCGTCTACTTCGGCTTCAGAAAGCGAAAAGGCATGACAGGCACACGAAACGTACTACTGCGTTCATCGCTGTAACATCTTGCAGGCTTAGCGACTTATGATGCGTTTGTACGTCGAAATGGATTTCTCGATTCGCGCTCCTGGAATCCCCGCAATGTCCACATCACCGCACCGGAAGTGTGAAGGTAACCGTGGCACCCTCTCCTTTTGCAGAATGGATAGAGATTTTCCCGCCGAAACGTTCCACGATACCCTGGGCAATATACAGACCCACACCCGTGCCGTTTGGGTCGAACGTACCCGCATTCGATCCGCGGCTGAAACGTTCGAATACACGACGCAGATCCTCGTGCGGAATACCGGCACCATGATCGATAACGCTCACTTCGATGTGTTTGTCGTCATGCACCGCATGGATCGTGATCACGCCATTGCGCGGCGAGTACGTCATGGCGTTGTCGAGCAATTCTCGAAGCACACCTGCGAGCAAGCGACGATCCAGCGTAAGTTCTACATCTTCAGGCATATCCACCACAATCTGCTGCGTACGCTGAGCCAGACGTGGCGTAACTCCTGCAACGGTTTCATCGACAACACTGCGGAATGACACGCGCTCTTCGGCAACCTTCATGCTTCCTTCCTGAATACGATCTGCCGCCAAGAGCACCTCCGCCACGTGCTGCAGGCGCGAGACGCCGTCTTCCATGATCAACATATTCTCACGTACCTCGTTCTGTGCAGATTCGGGAAGACGTGGGAGCATTTCTTGCAATGATTCCATGCCCCACTTGAAAATCGTCAGCGGTGTACCAACCTGGTGCAGGATGAGTTGCAGAAGCCATCGGCGCTCCGCATCGAGGTTATTCATCTCATCCGAACGGTGTCTCCAGATCGTACCGACCACTGAAAAGATGACGAGCACCCCTCCAAAGAGAATAAGGAGCAGAGCCTGCATCGAAAAGATGCTCTGCACGATATCGGCATAGTCTTCCGCCAGCATATCGATGCCCAGCACGGCTACAGCATTGCCCTGTTGATCGCGAATAGGAGCGTAGCCCGAAAAGAGGTACCCCCACTGATCGTGTGTGATACCGGGGTCCGTTGTGGGACCATCAAACGCATCATTCTGCAATGATGGAATGTCGGAAACGGAATAGGGATCGCCCGGCAGGCCCGGTGCTTCATCATCATCGACCATACCGTTGCGATTGCGATCGAGCTCCTCGAGGCTGCTGAGGGCATCGGCATCGACCACGAATTCCAACGTCAACGGGTCTTCCGTTCGACGCATGATGTAGGCAAAACGAATACCCGGAGTGCGTGCACGAATATCCTGCAGCCGCCAGACTAAGTTGCCGAATTCTGGAGACTCCACGTCCTCCGGAGTGTGAATATCCATGAGCTCTTCGCCTGTAAACTGCAATGCAGCGATTGCCGCCTCGTTGCGCAGACGATCCTTCACCAGACGATCGATGGTCGCACGACTGTGGAGAAAGAAAAACACGCACGCTCCGATCAGCACAATAAATGTCACACTCAATAGCGTGACCGTGCGCCATGACAGCAGTGCCGGGCGGCGGCGCGGTGACGGGGCAGAGAAATCCATAGGTGTTTGTTGTGCTTATTGTAGCAGAAAATGGCACATTGGGCTACGTCACTTTAACGAGAAGATTGCCGCGTAATCGATGAATATTTACGAAACTCCTGATGCGCCGGCAGGCCTACCATCTGCTATGCTCGGCGCATGCGTCCTATGACGACCGACGAGATACGGCAATCGTACTTGGACTTCTTTGAAAAAGAGGGCCATGCCGTGATTCCCGGGGCATCACTGATCCCTGAGAACGATCCTACTGTGCTCTTCACCACAGCCGGCATGCACCCGCTCGTGCCCTACCTGCTGGGCGAGACACACCCTGCGGGTAAGCGCCTCACCGATGTGCAACGCTGCATCCGCACGCAGGATATCGACGAAGTGGGTGACGCGTCGCACCTCACGTTCTTTGAAATGCTGGGCAACTGGAGTCTGGGTGATTATTTCAAAGAAGGGGCGATCGACATGAGTTTTCGGTTTCTGACAGAAATCCTGCAGATCCCATGCGAGATGCTCGCCGTGACGTGTTTTGAAGGAGACAAAGATGCGCCGAAAGACGAGGAATCGTCGAAGATCTGGGAGAAAATGGGCATCCCCCGCGAGCGGATTGGATTCCTGCCCAAGACCAAGAACTGGTGGGGCCCGGCAGGCCAGACCGGCCCATGCGGACCCGATACCGAGATGTTCTACTGGGTGGGCAAAGGCAAGCCACAGGGAAATCCTGCTACACACGAAGATGAGTGGCTCGAGATCTGGAACGACGTCTTCATGCAGTACAATCGAAAGGAAAGGAAAGAAGGAAAAGAAAGAAAGGAACAAAAGGAGTTTTTCTTCGAGCCTCTCGCGCAGAAAAATGTGGATACCGGCATGGGTTTGGAGCGCGTTGCAGCTGTCTTACAGGGAAAAGATAGTGTGTACGAGACGGACAGGATGAAGCCGATCATGGAGAAGATCAGTCAACTAGGGTCCGGTGTGCTAGTGCAAATCTCCAAAGGAAATGAGCAGCGAGATTTGATGACTCATTATCGGCGCGTCATCACCGACCACCTTCGGGCAGCCACTTTCATCATTGCTGACGGCGTTATGCCCTCGAATGTGGATCGAGGATACATTCTGCGGCGCCTGATCCGCCGGGCCATTCGCTCAGGGCTGCGCCTCGGAATCCCTGCTGAGGGAGCGTTTTGCGCTTTTGTTTCGGCAGAAGTGATTACCCAGTACTCACACTTCTATGAATCTCTGAAGATGAACAAAGCCGAAATTATGGATGTATTGCGAAAAGAGGAGCTACAATTCGGACGAACATTACAAGTAGGTGTAAAGCACTTTGAGCTTGCGGTGATGATGGAGAATGCTGCACATAACACCACGTATAAAGTGAAGGGTTCTGATGAAGTACATCGGGTATCCGAAACTGGTCCCACAACTATAGACGGCAAAGTGGCCTTTCATCTCTATGACACCTATGGATTCCCCTTGGAACTGACAAAAGAAATGGCTCGAGAAAAAGGGCTTACCGTAGATGAAGAAGGTTTCAAGAAAGCATTCGAAGAACACCAGGCTCTTTCGCGCGCCGGGGCGGAAGCCAAGTTCAAAGGCGGCCTGCAGGATCACAGCAGTGAAACGACCAAGCTGCATACAACAACGCACCTGCTCAATGCAGCCCTGCGCAAGGTACTCGGCGATCACGTCTACCAGAAGGGCAGCAACATTACGGCAGAGCGACTGCGATTCGACTTTTCTCATCCCGACAAAATGACACCTAAGCAGGTAAAAGAAGTGGAGAAGATTGTGAACGAAGCCATTACGGCCGATCTTCCCGTGGCCTACCACGTCACCGACGTTGAGGGAGCCAAAGCGGAAGGAGCAATTGGTGTTTTCGAACAGAAGTATGCGCAGATCACTAAAGGAACGGAGGCGGAGGCCGAAGGCCCCGAGCGGAGCCGAGGGGTCAAAGTGTATGTCGTGGGTGATTCCAAGAAAGGAACCGTATTCGGCAAAGAAATCTGTGGTGGACCACACGTGGCTCGCACCGGAATGCTCGGGACATTCAAAATTCTCAAAGAAGAGAGCTCATCTGCGGGAGTGCGCCGTATCAAAGCCGTGCTTGAAGGGGGGCACGCAACGATCGAAACCGCACCAGAGGAGTCATAGTCACATAAATTGAGGTACCATTGGCACACGTATATATGCGCCTTCGCTCTCTCCTCCTTGCAACGGCTCTTCTCGCCCTGCCTGTAATCGCATCGGCGGAGCAGCAGACCGTGCTCCATCTTGGTGATCAAGCAGAACAGGTACAGTGGCAGACCGTCGGCCTTCCGCCAGTGACTCCCCTCGAAAACGGCATCTATATCGCAACAACAAAAACAGGGACGCTCGCGCGCCCCCTTACGCTCCCCTACGGTATCGATGCGGTCACCGTCTCGTACACCAGCCCACGTGGTGCATCGCTCTCGTTCATCTGGCGCAGCATCGACAGCCCCGCCGGAAAGTATCTACAAATTCCCATCACCCTCGAGCCGAGCGCCACCACCACGTCAATCGTGGTAGACATGAGCGCTGTGGGAGGATGGGATCCGCACGCCGCTGCCATCGGCTTCCAACTTCCTCCCAATACCGAGATCATCTTTCACGATGTCGAATTGAACGGATGGAGTGTTGGAGAGAGCTTTATAGAAGCCATAAAATGTTTCTGGACTTTCGACAGGCTCAAAGCACACAGCATCAACTTCTTCTGGGGTCCGCTGCTCTGCTCCACGCCTGTCTTGCGCGAAAATCTCTATCGGAATCAACCGCCCATAGCCCACTCTGCTATGCGGGTAGTGTACGCACTTCTCGCTATTTCAACGGGAATCATCTCCTTCAGGGCCTGGCGCAAGCGTGACGGGAATGCCCGCAAAAGGATCTTTATAGGATCGGCGGTACTCTTTCTGCTCTTCTGGATTGTGCTCGATATCCGCATGGGATCAGAACTCATCGCCGCATGGAGATACGACGTGCGCTCCTACCTTCAGCAGTCCATCGGTAAACGCACATTCCGCACCATTGGCTTTCTCCCAGACTTTGCACTGGCTACCCAGGGCATTCTCTCAGACCAGCCACGTTACGTGTTCATCACACCCACAACAGACACCTTCGTGAACTTCATGCGGTACCAGACGTATCCCAGCCTCCCCGTGAAACCGGAGGAGGGACCTGCCCTGAGCGGAGCCGAAGGGTCTGACGCAGCCGTCTGGCTCGTGTATGGACGACCCGACCTGATCATAGGATCCGACGGCCGTATCATGGAAGATGGCAAACCTCTTTCTCCTCCTGGCGCACTCGTGCACCAGTTCGCGGAGGGAATCTTTGTCTTCCGCGCCGCAGCACAATCTTCCTCATCGTCATCACTCGCCCCATGACACTTCTCTGGCTCCCTGTCGGCATCGCACTCCCCACTCTCTCGGGCTGGCTGCTCGTACGATTGTGTGAAGGGAGACACCCCGTACTCCTACGGCTGGAACGATGGACGCTTGGATTCCTGCTAGGGGTCACCGCCACGATGTTCGTGACGTTCCTCGCGCACATCAGCGGACTGGTGCTGTTCACGCGCTGGGGTTTTCTCGGCGTGCAAATCGCCCTCACGGCGGCACTTGCCATCCTACGATTCCTGCAATGGCGACTCTCTCACGTGCACGTTCGCCCTGCCTCACTTCCTTTGTCTCATCCCACGCGTCTCTGGATGGTGATCCTCATCGCGGTGCTCACGCTCTGGACACTCGTTAAAATCACCTTCGGCTCCTTCATTCTCGTTTCGACACCATCGTACTTCGATGATTCACTCAAGAACTGGAACTACCGAGCCAAGGTTTTCGCCTTCACGCAAACACTCGATGTCGACATCACCGAGAACGGCGGAGGAGATGTACTCAGCAGTTACCCTCCCACAGTTTCGCTCTTCAAAACCTCGCTCGCCACACTAGAGGGAGGGTGGAACGGGGGCCTCGTAAATAGCATCCACATCCTCTGGTTTATCGCTCCACTCATACTGCTCTACTGTGCCCTACGGCACCGCACAGGGTGGCAGTGGGCTCTGCTGGGCACTTATCTGCTCGCGAGTCTGCCGCTCTACTTCTTCGACGGCCTCAACGCTTACGCGGATGTCTTTCTCTCGGGTCATCTGCTCGCCGCAGGCGCTGCGCTCACACAAGGACTCACGGAGCACGATGCTCACCGCAGACAAAGCTGGCTGCGCCTGTTCGCCCTCATTGCAGGCCTACTCGTGTTTACCAAGAATGAAGCACTCGTTCTTTACCTGCCCTTACTACTCGCCGTGCTTATCGGCGGACTGGTGTTCCTAAGACGACAGAAGAAGATGACGAGTCGGGAGGTTTGGACGACGATCGCATGGACGGCAGGATGGCTACTGGCGATCGGAGCGCCGTGGGTGCTCTTCAAGTGGACACACGGGCTGGCGTTCGGCAACGCCAAGGCTATCACCTCCAGTTACTCCTTCGGCTGGCAATCGGGAGTGCTCTACGTCTTGTGGGTGAATACGTTCTTCGAAGGAAATTGGCACTTGCTCTTTCCCCTCCTTCTGCTCCTTCTCGTTCTCAAACGCAAATACCTGCTGCGATCGGCTGTGACTCCTCTCGCGCTCTTCGTGCTCGCGGCACTCCTGCTTCAGATATCGCTCTTCCTCTTCACTTCGCTCTCCGTTGAAGCACTGAAGCAGACGGGTCTCGCTCGCGGCTTCGTACAATTGGCTCCGTTGGTGGTACTGCTCACAACACTCCTTGCACACGAGGCGCTGCAGAAACGCGAGTGAGATCAGAGCCCGGACAAAAAAAGACCACCTGCACTCTCCGCACGCTTTTCTGTATACTTCGTTCCGCTATGTCATCCTACGCTGCGTTCCTCGGTCACCAGCCCCGCATCTCGCTGGCAGAACTCTCGGCCACCGTGCCGGGTTTCACGCTGCGCAGCATCCTCAACGAATCCATCGTGCTGTTCGAAAGCCCTGTCGAGCTCGATGCGGAATTCCTCGATGCACTGGGCGGTGTGGTTGTGGTTGCACGTCAGGTGACCGATCAGGCAGTAACCCTGAGTGAAGTACCGGCCATTCTCGTAAGTGAACTCAAAGACGCCAAGCGCGGCAAAGTGGTGTTCGCCCTGCGTACATTCCTGCTCCCAAAAAAGACGATTCACTCCCTCTACCGACAGTGCAAAGAGGCACTACGCAAACAGGGTCGCCCTTGTCGCTACGTGGGGAGCGAACGCGAGCCGGCTGCTCCGGTTCTTCTGCGGGATGCAGGCTTACTCGACCCCAAGCGCGGATGCGAACTCGTGCTTCTGCTCGAAGGTGACGACGAAGAGAATCTCTCGCCGTGGATCGGCCGCACCGTGTGGGCACAGAACGTAAATGCCTACACCAAACGTGATATGGCGAAACCTGTGCGCGATACCACGGTGGGGTTGCTCCCGCCCAAACTCGCACAGATTCTGCTCAATCTGGGTGCGTGGCTCGCGCGGGGATGCCAGACACCAGTACCGGATGCTGCCTTCAAGAAACCCAAGAAGCCCGAGCCCTTTACGGTGTTCGATCCGTTCTGCGGTACCGGCGTCATCCCCATGGAGTGCCTCATGCGCGGATGGCATGTGCTGGCATCGGATATCGCGCAGAAGGCAGTGAATGGCTGCAGCAAGAATCTGGAATGGGTGAGAAAGGAGTGGAAGATCCTGAAGAAAGACACCGATGCCACGGTGTGGAAGCAGGACGCCACCAAACCCTTTGCCTTGAAGAAGCTGCCCGACCTCGTCGTGAGTGAGACCACACTCGGCCCCGCGCTCGAAGGCCGTCCCTCACAAAAATCTGCCGCCAAGATGAAGACAGAGCTCGAGAAACTCGAAGCGGCCTTCATCGAGAATTGCAGCAAAACCCTGCCGGGCGTGCCGCTGGCACTCACGTGGCCCTTCTGGAAGATTAAGAACGAAACGATCTTCCTCGAACGCGTGTGGGAAGCCGCCCACGCTGCCGGGTACAGCGCCACTCTGCCGCCAGGTGTTGCTCCCAGCCGTGCCGATCGCCTCTCGCTGCTCTACCGCCGCCCCGATCAGTTCGTAGGGCGCGAGGTCGTGCTGCTGACACCTAAGAAAAGGAAGTAGCCTGTTTTGCAGCGAAAAGTGAAACTTCCTCTTTTTCTCTGGCAAGGAGTATCCTTATACTGCAGTAGCAGTGGGTCCAGTCACTGCTGTGTTCTTTTCGCTTCATCGGTCCCCTGTAGCTCAATGGTAGAGCAATCGGCTGTGAACACTCACTATGGTATACTCACGTGTGTATGCCAGAGAAACGTACCTACGCCGACCGTGCGGAATACCTGAAAAAAGCGGTAGCCAAGAGGCGGAGGAAACTTCGTAAAATGGTTGTCGCATACAAAGGAGGAAAATGCGTCATCTGTGGATACAAGAAATACATTGGCGCATTTGCACTTCATCATATCGATAGTTCGCAAAAAGAGTTTGGACTTTCAGCGCGAGGATTGACCCGTTCGTGGGAAAAGGTGAAACGTGAAGCTGATAAGTGTGCGCTGGTATGTGCCAACTGTCATCAGGAATTGCACGGTGGTGTAACGCAGCTTCCCAGGGAAATCCTGGGTCGATAACGAGGTGAATTGCTGGAAACCCTCCCGCGTAAGCGAAGGGCAATCAGCAGCCAAGCCCTGACTCTCTCAAAGAGTCTCGGAAGGTTCAGAGACTATCCTTAATGGAGTAGTCCCGTCCCGCAGATGCGTGACGGGCCGAAGCGCCTCGCACCCTGTATATGATGGGTGATGATATAGTCCACTCCTTCTGGAAACAGAAGGGCAATGTGTAACCGATTGGTTGCTGGTTCGAGTCCAGCCGGGGGAGCCATTTCTCCATTAAATTGCCATTTTCCGCTTCTGCAAGCCATGTCCCGCGTTCGAATGCGGGTTTTTGTTCCTTGGCGAAGTTCAGGATGGCTGCATAGGGGTCTCGGTATGTGATAGCCACTTCCCCGTCCTTGAGGAGAATGTTCGAAGCAACCATCACGAGGAGCTCCTTCTTCTGCTCCATGGTGGCGTGTTGCAACGTTTGGTCGAGGCAAAGCGCCGACTCCACGAATCGCTCGCAGTCATCCATCCAGTTGTCCCCTTCCTGCTTGATCGAGCGAATCTGCTCCTCAATTCCCTGCATCTCTGTCCGGACCGCCGTTTTTTGCTCTACGTACTCATCATCCGAGAGGAGCCTTCCGTCAGTGTTCTTGGGTGAGAGCTTGAGCTGGAGAAGCGAATCGAGACGCTGCTTCAAGTCTCCGAACTTCCGTTCGAGTCTATTGCGGAGCGCGTCCACGCTGCCCGCCGCTTCTTTGTGCATGACCCGGACCCGCTTGGAAGCGTAGACAAGAAACTCACGCGGGATGATGCGGAACTCCGAAAGACGCGCCATGATGCGCTCTTCGATGTTTTTCTCCTTGGAGCAGACGCTCTGTGTGCAGGGACGGTTCCGGGTGCAGTGATAGTACACATGCCCCCGCTGCCGCTCCACGGTGATCGCGCAGCCGCACTCTCCGCACCTGAGCATTCCTTTGAAGTCGAAATCATGCTTCCGGCGATTCCCCTTCCCCGCCGTACACATCACGTCCTGTACATGCTCAAAGAGCGCCCGTGTGATGAGCGGCTCATGCTGCACATCCTCGGTATAGAGCTTGCTGTCGAAGCGTATGGCACCGTAGTAGTAGGGATTCGTGAGCATGTAGTAAATCGTGGCCTTTGATATTTTCTTCCCTGAGCGGGTCCGCAGCCCCAAGTCATGCGCGAACTTCGCAAGCCGGAGGAATGTCCGCGTCCCCTTGGCCGCCTCCTCCCATATTTTCCTGACGATTACACTATCCACCGGATCGATCTCCTCGCGCTTGAGCGGCCGCCCAAACTCTTCAAGGAGGCGCTGCTTCTCGGGCTGGTACTGCGACGGCGCGATGCGACCGGCGCGGTCCACGTTGAGATACCCGAGCGGTACCACGCCCGGATACTCCCCTTTGAGGAGCTTGCTTACGATATCGCGGCAGACGAACTGGCTCGTGTCGTCGGAGCTCTTCTTGGCCATGGCAAAGTGAATCTGCATCATGAACTTATCGTCGGATTTATTCACATAGATGCTCTCCGGCGTGCGAATTTCCTTCACGATCCCCTCATCCATAAGGTAAATGATGCGCCCGCCGTCGAAGCTGTTCCGTGCAAGGCGCGTGAGGTGATACGTAAGAATGGCATCCGCTTCCCCTGCCTCCAGGCGCGTGAGCATCGCATTGAAGAGCGGGCGACCGATTTTGTATGCGGTCTGATTCTCCACGTACATATCGATCACCGTGAGATGCAATCTTTCTGCGTATTCCGTGAGGAGCCGCTTCTGTGCGTCGGTGGAGAGGATTTGCTTGTCCTCACGATCCTGAGATTTTCGGCAGTACAGGAAGTATTTCATGGAGGTGAGGGGGAAGAAAATGCCCAAAGGGCGGTCCCGGCTATCACATCAGTCTTGCGACCTCAGTGCAGGACCGCCCTTTGAGCGGCAGACACAAACGAAAGGCGCAAGAGACGGTGATGTGATAGCGAGGACATCATAGCACAAGGGAAGATATACAGGGTCAGAAAAGGTTAGAGGGTCTCAAGCTGTTTCTGACCCCGTGGTATCGAGGAATCGGCGGCATTCATCGCTCAGGAACCATCGCAGGTCTGCTTTGAGCACGATTTTCTTCGACGGCTCGAAATTCACGGCATCCCCCTCGACTTCGTCCACAACCCCAAGGACCCGCATGGTAGCCATCTCCTTCAATGCCGTCGGGTTGCTGCAATGGAGGAATTCCTCAATCTCGCCCGTCTTAAGGGTCCCACCCCGCCTCACGAGCTCCCGGAAGAGATGCGCCCGATGCCCAGGAGCGGAATCGTAGGTGAGGGTGAGAACAAGCCGAATGTCCTCCTCATTGATCTTCGTGCGCCCCATGGCGAGCGCATGGCCTCTGGCAAGGTTGTAGAGGCACTGGTTCACGCGGTCGGGCTTCTCCACCACCGGGATGGTATGTCCCATCTCCTGCTTGTCGTCTCCGTCCCATTTCTCCTTGTACACCTGCACCTGCCCCCGTAAGCGGGAGAGGAGTTGGGCACAGCGTCCGATAACTTCGAGGAGCGAGATCAGTTCTTCATCGTTCTTCCATTCGATGCCCTCGGGATACGTCGTCCAGAGCGTCTGCATGAGCTGTGCGGTTGCCTTTCTGCAAAGCGTCTCCTTACGCTTGTAGGCTGGCTTGCGGAGCTGCTCGGCGAGCTCGGTATGTGATTTGTCGCGGGTGTGGAGCCCGAGGAAGAACATCCGCGCTCCAAGGGTCCCCATCGTCTTCCAGACCCTCCAAGGAATCGGCGTGGAGCCTGCGATGAACATGAACAGATAATCACCCCGCAGCGCCCGCCGCCCCCACGAACCTGAATCTGTACTTAGTCCTTCGCCATCGAGGACCCGCGTGAGGACACCCATGTTCTTGAGAAGATCGTCATCCCGTGCAGAGAAGATCGTGGCCATATCGCGCACGAGGAAGGCCTTGCGGCGGATGCGCGGGAGGAGATCGATCTTGGAGAGCTCTTCGCGCTTCACCATGGCCGCATTCGAGACAAAGGAAGCCGGTGTGAAGGTATCGGAGGAATATGTGATCCCTTCCACTTCATCGAAGAAGTTGATCGTGATGGTCTTCCCTGCGCTGGGGACATCAATAAGAACGAGGGCGAAGCAGTTGCTGATCCCCCTGATCAGAAGCTGACACACCGCGCTCAGGATCGCTTCCGCCGCCAGCGCGAGCTCGGGGAACTGTTCGGAGACAATCTGCCGCCACTCGGTGAAGTTCATCGGGCGCTCCGGTGCTTGTACTTTCTGGAGATTGAATTCAGTCGGGTCCGGCTCAATGTGCTCTCCATAGGGCTTTTCGAGTGCGAAGAACGCCGTCTCGAAGTTGATCTCCTGTGACTGGCACAGGAGCAGGAAATCCGTCACATCCCCGCCCTTCCCAAGATTCTCGGGGAGATCGATCACGGAGAGGACAATATCGGGGCGGTGCTCGTGAAAGAGCTTCGCCGCTTTTTCCTTCCCTTTCCGCCCTGCGTCATCGAGATCGAAGCAAAGGACGACGGCAATCCCCTGAGGGAAGTATTCCAGCCATTCCTCCTTGAACGTCTGCGCTCCGGCCGTGGAGCAGACGGCCTCGATGCTGTGGGATAGTAGTGCCAAGGCATCCGGCTCCCCCTCACAGAGAACAACGCGCTTGAGGCGATTGTGGAGGTATGTGAGTGGGTAGAGAGCGGCACCCTTTCCCTTCGGGAATACAATGCTCTTCGGTTGCCCCTCTGGGGCATGTGGAGGGCGCTTGAGCTTATGGAAGAGCAGATTGCCCTCTATATCGAAGATCGGAATGGCGATCCATTTGTAGGGTCCGTGTTCCGTCCAGAAGAGTCCGAGAGCGGAGATAATGTCATCGGAGATTCCGCGCCCATGGAGGGAACCGAGAATGTCCTCCGGGAATGAAAAAGTAGGAAGTGGTGATGGAGTTTTGTTCATGGAAATCGATTGGAAAGATATGAAATGGCTTCTTTGAATGAGCAATCACGCATGTGCATCACAAGATCAATCGGGGACCCGCCGGAGACACCTCCAGAGGTCTTGCCCGAGAAGCGGTACCAGCTATTCGTCTTTTCGAAGATTGTGAGGGACGTGATAATGCGTTCCTCGCGCAGGGCATGGACGCCCACCCCACGCGGGACGAGCGTCATGCCGAGCGCCTCTGCGACGCGCAGAATCGGGATAGCCCGGAGCCTGGAGCAATCAATGAGCGTCATGGTCAGATGGTGCGTGGTCGGGATCGGTGACGAGCGTCGCGCCCCATGCGTCTGCAAGACGTCGGAGAGCCCTGAGGAAAGCCTCAGAGTCGAATTGATCGAATGGAGCCGGTGGCGTAGGATTGGTCATAGTTAAGAGAGGAAAAGAGATTCGTCTGTACGGAGATCATCCGGTATCAGGCGGGTCCCTTTTTCTGTATTCCCTCTCGATGCGCCACGTCAGGGCGACGAGGCGGATGAGACTTTCGGCATAATCACGCGCAGTTTCCATTGAGATGGCCTGCCCTTCCCTCTGCTTCCAGAGCTCCTGAAATTCGCCAATGTCGGCATCGGTCAGCTTCATGCGGAGTAGTCGTGAAGGATGTGTTTCGCCTGCTTGAACGAGAGCAGAAGAGATTGTGCGGGACAGATCAACTCATTGCTCCAGTACCGCCTCACCACATCACGTAAAGCGGGTGTGTCCTCGAAAAGAAATTCCACACGCGGGCGCGAACGATCAACGGATACGAGTCGCCCTTTTTCAAGCAGGATCGCCGCCGCCAAGCCGATATCGCTAACACCATACGAATGCGCCATATGGCACATTCATGGCATTTGTTGTTGTTAGTCACCTGTCTCTCAACTTATTTCAACTTCGTTCGACGTACTTCGTTTTTCTTCCACTGCGACAACGCTGCCATAACATGATCTAATGTTATTTTTGCATCGTCCAAGTGCCGTTGCGTGATTGTTCGACGAAAAGTCATCTTCTTCTCTGATAATTTCGGGAAGAAGAGTTTACGAACATCTCCACTCACTCCAAGGTCAGAAATGATATTCGTTAGTGGCCTTGTGCCACCTGTTACTTCTTTGATTGCCTGAGAATCCAATTCGTCCTTACTTTCGTCCAGCAACTTAACCATCAGCCTATCCATAGGGCTATCGGCTACAGGTGTCCGAAGATTGAAGTCATTGATGCATATTCGACCGTAATTGTCCTTTTTCATCGTTAGGACAGGCTCGCCGAATGTAGACATCACATCACTGAGATGTGGTGTTTTGTGCTCCTCGGCACTATCGTTACGCAAGCCTTCAATAAATAATTCGACCCTGCCTCCATCCAGTCCTTTCATGCGCATTTTGGTTATCGAAAAGTGCCCTGCCTTCTCAAGGGCGAAGAGCGACTCAGGGAATCCTGTCAGTGTTCCAATATTCTCGGAGCCGATCCAAAAATTTTCAAAGCCTTGGTTGCGATGAGCCTGGTGCAAAGTATCAAGGGCAAATTTCTCTAATCGCGGCCAGCCCACAGGCGGGTCCTCTGAATCTGCATAGGCAATGCATCTCGGGAACTCGGTGAAAGCTGACAGATACTTATCTTCAAAATTGATGAGGACGGGGATCAGATCATCGATATATCTTGTGAATGAAATGCAATATGGCTGAAGATTGTATACTCGTACGGTGTGATCCCCATTGTGAATTTCAAAGCGATTATTGCTAAGCAAATCCACTCTCACAAGATCGATGATTTGCAATAACTCATAGGCTTCTGTGATCGTGAATTCAGGGCGAGGCATACTCCCCTTTCGCAATCTTGATATAATGCGCTGTACTGCTGGGGAGAGGTTTATCGATCCAAAGGAACTTTGTTGAATTAGGCTTGATAGCAGTTTCGCAGTTACAAAGATCTTGCATTTCACATGGCCCAACTTTTTCTGCCTGAGAAATTCACAAAACATGAAAATCGGCGAGACCGATAGTATTTTCCCCTCACGATTTTCGAAACTCGCCACATCCCAAAGCAAACAATCAATTGTCGGACTGATATCGCCCAATGCTATTGCCGCTCTTGCTTTTGATTTATCATCATTCTCCCCGAGAAAAGGCTTGAGTGCCTTGATCAAAAAATGGATCACAATTATCAGATTTGTTTGAATTGACTCAATCGACTGCTGCTCAGTGGTCTTGTGCATGCTCATAATGTCGCAATTCTAGCAATCAATGCACTGGATTTGAAGTTTTGTAGTACGAAAAAGAGACATCTTCACGAATCAGAGAGACCGCGTATACTTCGTATGTCGCCTTTATACGTTTGTCATTTATCCAGGACTCTCATGCCTTCGGGCAGAGACCGTCACAGCGGGCATCCGCCTGCCTACAACGGTCTCCGTCCTGGAGAAACGTATAGGGCGACCAGGTTGGGTGCCCGCTTTGGGCATGCCAGCCGCACCCATGCGTATGAGCAGCCCCCGAGCAACACCGGCACAGAAAAAATTCCAAAATCGCCTCGATTATTTGCTTTCAAGAGTTACAGAAGCCGATTTACGGGCTGGACTTGAGCGTGAAACAGCAAAACTCCGAATGAATCGGAAGTTCGGTTTGGTCTTTGAGGAGCACATGCCAGAGCACGTTCGTCTCTACCAATTGCCGATCACTGTAGGAGCAAAGGTAGTAAGACGGGAAGGCAAAGGTGATGATGTATTTAACGTGATCGATTTGAAGAAGGGACAAGCACATCTTTCACATGAGATAGACGGTCACTGGGAGGATACAAAGGTAGATGAGCTTGTTGTTATTAAAAAATTCGGAGAGCCCATGTATCCGTCTCTTGTCCCAGTGGAGCGAATTACTCGGGGGAAAGAAAAGCCCTATCACTCGGTCATCAATGCAGAAAATTTCCATGCACTCCAGCTCCTTCTATACTGTTATGAAGGAAAATTGGATGTCATCTATATCGATCCGCCTTACAACACTGGCGCTCATGATTGGAAATACAATAACAACTATGTGGACAGCAATGATCAGTATCGTCACAGCAAGTGGTTATCAATGATGAAACGAAGACTGATTCTTGCTAAACGATTGTTAACTTCCAATGGAGTGCTTATTGTCGCAATTGACGATTATGAAATGTTCCATTTGGGTCCTCTAATTGAAGATATTTATAAGGAATATGTGATTGAAACTGCCGTTGTCGATCATCATCCTCAGGGAGGTGGTGGCACAAACATCTCTCGAACCCATGAATATGCGATTTTCTGCATTCCAAAAGGAACAACGCTTGTCGGTAATGAAACCGCAGAAGACGAGGATGAATGGTCTTTAATTCGCTCTGGTACTGCCACCAATAATTATCGAGTAGGTCGTCCAAATTCGTTTTATGCAATATTAGTTGACCCTGAAAGTGGCAAGCCCGTTGATGTCGGACCTGCACTTGGCGGCAGTGAGAGGTATCCCAAGGGGAAAACTGCTGAAGGGCTAATCAGGTGCTATCCTCTTGATGCTCAGGGAAGGGAACGTGTTTGGCGGTATACACGCGATCCAATGCTCACAAAAATTCGCGAAAAGAAAATCATCAGAACGGAGAAGGGTACATTTAAAGTCATAGTTGATCGCAAAGAAAAACGCGATCCGATATTTAGCAATTGGTACGGTAGTGCGTACAACGCTGGCACACATGGAACTAGCATGCTAGCTGACATATTAGGTGCTGATAATTCTTTCTCTTACCCAAAATCTTTGTATACCGTCGAAAGCTGCATAGGTGCAGTTTGTAGAAACAATCCTCACGCTTTGATTCTTGATTTCTTCGCTGGCTCAGGCACGACACTTCACGCCACTTGTTACCTGAATTCTAGTGATAAAGGATCACGTCAATGCATTCTTATAACCAATAATGAAGTTGATGAGAAAGTTGTAAAAGAATTAGTTTCAAAAGGAATTTACCCAGGTGATCCTAGATATGAAAAACGTGGCATTTGCGAATCAGTTACCTGGCCACGCTGCTCTTTCTCTGTTCGCGGAAAACGAGATAACGGCGCTCCTCTGCCAGGAGAGTACATCAATGGGAGAAAAATGAGTGAGGGGTTCATGGAAAATATTCAATATTTCCATCTTGATTATCTTGATCCAAACGACGTGGCATATCGGGAGAAACTCACAGACATCCTTCCTATGCTTTGGCTGGTGGCTGGAGCAAAAGGAGGACTGGAGAGTCCGAAGAAGAACGACCAGTGGTTCATACCGAAGAAATCTCCCTTTGCTGTTCTCTTGCAGGAAACAGCATTTGCAGGGTTCAAGGAAGCCATTGCAAAGTGTGAGAATCTTAAATACGTATTCATCGTGACTGATTCAGAAGAGGCATACCGAGAAATGTGCCAATGCCTTCCACAGAAGCTCAAGACCAAAATGCTCTACAAGAGTTATCTTGAGAATTTCCGTATCAATACCTCACACAATCTATGAGGATCGAGCTAAAACCATTTCAGGAAGACGCTGCCCGAAAATTGCTCTCGCATGTGAAGAAAGCAAGAAAAGGAGTACTTGATGAAGAGAGTCAGGCCATTATCCTCAGCTCTCCAACAGGCTCAGGAAAGACTGTCATTCTCACGCAGTTAATCGAGTGGATATTGAAAGGCGACGAAGAAACTGATGGAGACAAAGAAGCAGTTTTCCTCTGGCTATCTGATATGCCAGAACTCAATGTGCAGAGCCGCGATAAGATTCGCCAGCAATCATCAGAGATACCTGAAAGTGCTCTGAACATTATTGAATCTCCTTTCAATGAGGAGCGGCTCATGCCAGGCATGGTCTACTTTCTGAACACGCAAAAGCTTGCGAAAGACACTCTGCTGACAAAAGTTGGAGACGGCAGAGAGCACACTATTTGGCAGATTATTGAGAACACGGTGAAAACTGCTCCCGATCATCTCTATATGATCATTGATGAGGCGCATCGTGGCATGGCTGAGGGAAGGGAACGAGAAAAGGCAGCAAGCATTATGCAGCGTTTCATTGTCGGCTATCCCGAGGGCGGCATGAGACCTGTCCCTCTTATTGTTGGTATGAGTGCGACCCCTGAGCGCTTCCAGAAGCTCATCGAGAAGACAGATCGTGTACAGCGGCCTTGCACAATTGACCCCGAACAGGTGAAAGAGTCCGGCCTGCTTAAAGATCGGATTATTCTTTGGCATCCCAGACAGAAACAGTCTTCGGACATGACACTTTTAGCGGACGCAGCAAAGCGCTGGCTCATGTTCTCCAAAGAATGGCATTCCTATTGTAAGGCTCAGAAAATGGAGGACACGGTAGAGCCCGTACTCGTCATACAAGTAGAAGACGGCACGGAGAAGAAGCTCTCCAGTACCGATCTTGAAGCTGTTGTGCGTACAGTCGAAAGCGTGACTGGAAAACTGCCTGCTGGGGCATGGGCTCATGCGTTTCAAGAAGACAAACCACTTGAGATCAATGGCAAAGAAATTCGCAAAGTCGATGCATCAAAAATCCAAACAGAACCGAAGGTGCGCATTGTCCTGTTCAAGATGAGTCTCTCAACTGGATGGGATTGCCCTCGTGCGGAAGTTCTCATGTCCTTTCGTAAGGCCAAGGATGCAACCTTCATCGCGCAGCTAGTCGGACGCATGGTGCGCACTCCTCTTGCACGTAGGATCGAAGGCAGTGAGCTTCTGAATGCTGTTTCACTCTATCTGCCGAGCTACGATGAAGAGAACGTTAAGGCGATCATCAATAAGCTCAGCAGCCAAGATCCTGAACAGGGGGCGACTATCGAAGTCCAAGATGGATCGAATCTTGTCCGACTCGTTCGCGATCATTCCAAGGAAAAACTATTCGCCAAGCTTGAAACATTGCCCACCTACCATATCGAACGCATCGCCAAGAGCCCGAACGTCCGGCGCTTATTGAAGTTTGCAAGAGCACTCACGAATGACACAATTGATAAGAAGGCATGGGACGAGGCGAAAGAATACGTTCTAAACATCCTTGGCAAAGAGCTTGCGAAGCTAAAAAAGAAGAAAGAATTTCTAGAGACTGTAGAGAAAAAGGGCGCAATCGAAGTGCGAGAGTCGTGGCTTGAGTATGGAGAAAAATCTCTCTCGGAAACGCACAAATACATTTCCATCACTGCCAGCCCTGAGAATATCGATGATCTATTCGATCAGTGCGGACGCAAACTCGGTGAAGGACTACACATGGAGTACTGGCGATCTCAGAAGAATCAGAAAGACCCAATCAGGCCGAAGCTGGAGATCATCGCACTCTTGCAGGAGGAGAGTACGGAAGATCTCTTGGAGGAACTATGCGGCAAGGAGCTTGAGAAGCTTTGGAAGGCTAATGCAGGGGCTATCCATGCACTTCCAAGCGGAAGAGAGGAGGAATACCGGATCATCATGCGAAGATCAAAAGCTCCATTCGGTGAGACACTACGAATGCCGACAGAAATGGATCTTCCAAAGGAAGACAAGGTATGGGAAAAGCATTTATATATCTCCGAGAAAGGCAAATTCTCTGCCGATCTCAATAAATGGGAATCACGTGTGGTTTCAGAACTCATTGAGCAAGACAAATCCGTACTCGGCTGGTTGCGAGTGTTGCCAAGAAAAGATTGGTCGCTATGTATTCCCTACCACATGGAGAACGTCGATAAGCCACTTTATCCTGATATTATTGCTTTCAGAAGCGAGAAAGGGAAAATGGTGGCAGACATCTTTGATCCGCATGGTAGTCATATTGATGATGCCTTCGATAAGGCAAAAGGGCTTTCTACCTATGCAAAAAATCACGGCGAGCATTACGGCAGGATGCTTCTCATGATTATTGACGATAAAGATCGTCTCCGTTCTCTCGATCTGAATAAAGAAGGCGTGCGTAACGAGGTCGACACAGTGACGAGCAAGGGGCATTTAGAGAAGCTGTTTGCTGATATGGGGTAAGATGCGCATCCCACTATTTATGCCCAACCCGAACCACTCCAAAATCGCGGCAATCGAGATGGCATCGCTCGAACAGGAAACCTTGCAGATTGCCCCCCTCCTTTCTGATGAAGACAGGGGTGAAAAGAAGAAGGAATGGGTGCAACGAATGGCGGTAATCGCCCAAAGGGAGACCAAGGCATTGAGGGAAGAAGCGGCAGCTATGGATGCGGAACTGGCGCAGAGCAATGCCGCTACCGGCGACCGGCAAGAGCAAAAGCCTGTTACGCAGAGCGTAAGACTCGCGCAATTGCTGAAAGAGGCGATCAAGGAAATGGACAAGCAGGAGGAAGCGATGAAGTAGCACAGCCCTCCCCCCACTTCTCCTTTGCCAGAGCAGTTGTAATACGATGCAGCGCTGACCTCCACTCTGAAACGACCTTCTCCCGAACATCACTTGTGAGCTTCTGCAAGGGGGTACCAATCATTTCAAGCAAGCACCGATCCTCTGCGAAGCCGACTCGCATACCCTAACCCCAAGCACACCCTGCATGCCCAAGGACCCATATCGGCACAGTAGAGACTCTCACGGGGTCCCCCGCACTGCGGACAGAGGAAGTGGTAGCGGTAGCCGTTATGGAGGTTTGTGAGGCTTCCACGTACCGAGATTTCCTGTGTTCCCACTCCCAAAACTGCGGAAACAGTGTTCCTTGGGATTGCGGCTTGCACATCGCATATTCGGAGCCTTTCACACTGCTCAAGCAGGGGTTTTCGCATTGTTTTCGGAGTTATTCGGCACCGGAGTTTTCTTGTCGAAATCCTTAGGAGTCACACCCTGATTGATCTGCATGTTCTGTGCCACAATCGCATTCCTCGCCATGACCTGAATGGGCGGTGAGACGAGGTGCTGGAGCGCCTGTGTGAGGCGGATGATCTGATCGTTCACTGTCTCAATGCCTTTGCGTACCTCCGTAAGGAGGTAAATACGATCACGGGAATAGCTGAATGAAAAGCTGCACGTCTCTCCGCTCTCCGATCTTTGATACTTCATTGCGGCGAACATCCGCTCATAAGACCAAACCTGCCCCCATGCACTCGCAAGACGCTGAATGAGCATTTTCTTCTGTGGCGTTTCGCTTCCGAATTGGGCGGAAAGTTCGCGGTGCACACGCTCCACTTGCGACTTGAGGTCTAAGTCCGCGAAAGCAGCCGGTATCTGTGCCGTATTCAGGCCACACTGACCATTCATTTTCCTCTCCAATTCTTTGTGCTCTTCCTCCTCATCTTTTGTCCGCTTCTGCTTGTTGTGGAGTTTCCAAAATGCCTCCTTTTCCGTGCGGTCCGCATACTGGAGCGCCGATTCCTCGGGCTTCTTCGACTGTTCTTTTTTGACGAGTGCGAGGGTAGTAGACATTCTTTCATGCTATCGAAATCCTTAGGCTTCGGAAGGGGCTCAAAGGGAATCTGACGGTGTGTAATTCCTTGGGGTAGAGACCCTCGTCAAGTCAAATACTACAAGATCCATTTGCGGGTCTTCTATCAGCAGGAACTGCAAAAGTGCCAATAGGTTGTAAGAATCAAGGAGAATTCGTGCTGGTTTGGCATTTTAATCCGCCTATAATATAGGCGTGGTGCTGAAAGGTCCCGTTCCGAAAGGAGCCCCTTGATCCGACCAGCTACCCGCAAGGGAGTAGAGTCGAAGACAGCGCCACACATAAGAGCCCAAACTCGCTCCAACATTCTCAATTGTCATCATCTTCGCCTTTTTTGCTGGGTGCTGAAGACATTTGCCACCACGACAGCAAGACCTTTTGTGCGTTGGTATGTTTCGCTTGTTTCGCAATGATGACCTTGATTCGATTGCCGCGAACGCAGCCGCTTATTTCAAATGCAAGATAGGTATTACCTCCTGCGTCTTTTTCCACAGATACACCTTGATAAGTTGTGGCCTTTTTTAGAAGTTTTAGAGCCAATGGCCATGCCAAAGCTCTTTCAAGTTTCTGAACCTTGGACTGACGCTTTACGGGATGTCTAAAAACATGGTTCCAACAACGTCTTGTCACTTGAATGATTTCCGACTCGTCATTGTCATTTTCAGTAAATGCCTTACAGGATATGCCTGTACTTCTAAGTTCCTCTATTTCTTTCTCTGCAGTTCCCATTATCGCATCATAACTGTGTAATTTTGCGACAGCCTCAGTCCGCATATTTCGCGTCTGTAAGTACTTCCGCTCAAAAGGCTTACCGGGAGTCACGCAAGCAAGTGTAGCAGTAAACTACTCAAGGGGAATCTGACGTTGTGTACCCCTTGAAAAGTTCATGAACACGCCCTTCCTGCGACAGAGCATGTTCGGATGCCGTTCAAGACGGCGAGCCACTCTTTCGTTTTGACGCATTGGGCAATACCTGAAAACGGACTTTTCAAGTCCCAGACTAGCTTTTCGCCTTCCACCTTTGCGTTCGCAAGCACGAAGCGCAGTAGTTGGTTCTTTTGGGATGGTTGCGAACACTCAAAAAGGTCAGATGCCCGTTTAAGCAGTTCCAGTAAATAAGAACACGACACCAAAAATGCTTCATCTGCCTTGCTGTGCGATCGCATTTCATCGTGCAATGTGGCTTCACGGGTCTTTGTTTGCTCGATCAGTTTGTCGTACTCATCAAGCGTAATCCTCTGCCTGTTTCTGTTCTTTGATTTGCTTATCAGCAAGCTCGTATTCGTTCCAAAGCTGATCTTGCAAGGCCGCGCCTTCACGAACCAGTGAGTCTATTTTTTGAATTGCAGCCTTGGGTGATACTGTTAGGCGCATTACAACCTTGGGAATACATCCATTATACATTCTAAAATCGTCATCCTGTTGCTTTCTTCGACCTAGTTTGCAGAAGTATTTATGCTAATATCGCCACGTACCCAACAACGCAGGCTTCACGCCGTAGTTTTCCCTACGTGCAGAGCAAAAAGGGGCATCTTGCCTCGGTCAACGCTCTGCTGCTGTAGGGAACATCGTTGAGTACGCCGAGCTGGGTGCCCCTTCTTGTGGAAACCCACTCGCAGCCGCGATAAACGAGTGACGTTTCTCTCAAGGTTATGGCAGGAATCCAACTCTTCACTTCTTCGGATCGTAAAAAATGGCAAGTCCACAAATACTTTATTGTTGGCGTTCTCTTGTTGGCATGCATGAAAGAACTTTGGGACGTGGCATGGCGCATGTCCATCGAGTTCCATACGACAATTTGTTGCTCAGGAGTGGCATACATGATTAGTGGGAGAGGTATTCTCAATGGACTCATTCCTTACAAGGATTTGCTCGACGTGAAGGCTCCCGGAGTGATCTTTCTAGCAGCCCTCTCTCAACTGATTACAGGCGATGAAAGGTTCATTTGGATACTGCAAATCATTGTGCTGCTTGCAGTGCCAGCCATCATGATGATTCTTGCATATCGTGAAACGCGGACTTTCGATTGGTTCGAGCGATGGACACTGATTGCCCTCTCTTTCCTTGTCGGGTCTGCCTTCATGCTTTATGAGGTAGAACGTGCTGGGCGATTTGAAACTGAATCATTCGGAATATTCTTCGCGCTTCTTTATCTTCTCGTAATAGCTTGGGATAGACAGAGAATGTCCTACCTGCGACTTGGACTTACTTCGCTATTGATGCTTTGCACGATAGGAATGAAGGAGCCATTTCTGTTCATCTTACTGGCGATGAACTTGCTACTATCTCGTGACATCTATTGCTTTCTTCGCTCTTTCCTCATCCCCCTCATTATCTCTCTCTTGGCGGGTGTGTTGATGCTTGCCGCTCTTGGCTATCTCTGGCCATACCTGACAATTTACTTGCCCATCGTCATCGCTGCCCGTCTTCCTTCCGATCATGGACTTCTCTTTCGTGGAATCATCATTATTCGCGTACTGAAAGATGTGGCATGGTTTTCCCCGGTTCCGATGCTCGGCTATGCAATCTTCTACCTGTGGGCTATCCACCCGTTCTTCAAATTTCAGGAACGATGGAAGTATCTGATTCTTTCAGTCGTATCTATTGTCCTTCTCGCATCACTCTCTCATTTCTCTACGCTGTACTGGCAACTGATTGAGCAGTTGCACTACACGTTCCCACTGAAAGACGCTTTCTTCATTCAACTGACACTCAAGTATGTTGCATTACTCGCGGGAATGTTCATTTCCCTTTGGATTCTATTTTTCAGATCGCGGGAACTTTTTCGGGGTGTTTTACTTTCTAGCATCGCTGGGTATCTGGTTATATTTGCTATTGGCTCAGGTGACTTCCACCTCAACCACTATCTCTTGGCCATTCCAGCATACGCAGCAATATTCCTTATTTTCGTTGGCAATAGGAACCGAACTGTCCTTGCAAGGACTCTATTCTACCTCGCCATTATTCCCATCGTCCTTATTCCGTTTTACCATCCAAAATTGCAGTACGACAAGAAGCTGCAAGAAGCGAAGACTCAGTTTCAAGCCATGCAAAAGTCAAAAGTAGCTGCCAAGTATGCAGATGAATTGATGGATCGCTGCAATCTCACTCAATATTCTTCTCTTTCTACAGCTAGTTCCATCACGCCATTCACAAAGCATTCACCCACTGATCTTGGTTTCACGCAGTCATCATTTGCCAAAGACCACCCAGAACTTCGGAAGCGATTCCTTGAACGTTTGGAGGTGGCTCCCATTGTCTTCGTCCCATCGAATTTTTTCCAAACTAATGAAGATAAGGAAGTTGCTGATTACCTACAATATCAGACGACGACGAAGCCACCTTCCTGTGCTGAAAATATCGAACTTGATCGAGAGGATATCTCGCCTTTGTTCAAAAAGGTTCCGTCTCAAGCTCAATCTCAATGACTTTCTTCAAAACTGTATACCTGAGAAAATAACGCATACTACATTGAAAATACGGCTTCAGAATGGACTCAAGGGGAAGTCTAATGGTGTACAGATAAACGCTCGTCAAGCCAAATACTAAAAGATTCAGTTGCCGAACCTTAGGCCTATCTCGGATAATTGACACATCATGGTGCGGATATTCAAAACAGCGGGAACTGCAATCAGGGCTCTCTGCAACTATTTTGCGGAAGAGAGAAGAGAAGAGCAAAAAATTCGAGAACAAGGCATCCGAAAATATATCGAAGATTATCAGCGGCCACCGGAAGGTAAACTGAGCACAAATTCTGTCCCTGTATGAAACATAAAATACTCGTTGATGAGAGCGTATTTGTAATAGCACATAGGAGTAGCAGTACTATACACAGCCAGTTAATGATGTTTCTAGAGCAATCGGAAAAAAATGATCCAAATCGCAAATACGATTTATACATGGCATCTATTACAAGAAAACGGATGGGGATGTTTTGGTGGTATCAAGTTAAATGTTATATGAAATGTTTCTTTTGTGAGACTCAGCAAAAAGAGGCAATGCGAAAACGCGGCTGGCGCATACGTATCGCAAAAAAACTCATTGTCGGCTTCAAGAGGAGAAACATTAGAGAATATTTGTTCAAGACAAATCTCATGGACATTTTCATGTATGCAAATGAGGCTAAATCTAAATTCATTCAAGGGAAAGAGGGAAGACGTATCATTCCTGAAGAGATCATCCCCTTGGAAGTATGTGCCATTGCACAAATAGCGCACCGCACAGGTATACCAATTTTAAGCTTTAATTCGGACTATCATTTCTTCTGCCATCTTCCATTATCGCCTGATACATATCTAACATATCTTTTCCCCGAAAACTATTTAATCCATCATGTATTACCACGTTAGTTATGGATGATATCTTTACTATGAAATGTGCAAAGTGCGGCAGAATAGCTCCTCCTTCAATCAATTTAGGAAAGGACACCACCTTAGTAATAAAAAATGGCGAACCGTCCCCTTTCCCTTTGAGTGTCTGTATATGTGGTGCGATATCTCAGCTCCCACCGGGGACTTATAGAAGAACTGAGAACGGTCTTATCAGGGAAGGCGAACCTGTATGAGAAAAACTTCCCGTTACAGAGGATGATTGATCAGGTCAAACTGCCCACTAGTAGAGGCTTGATAAGTGCGTTTATTGCAGGTTCAAGATCGTGTATTGCCCTACGCCACTCTGTTCGCAGAAGTCGCAGGATGGGGAGCCATCCTCTCGTCATCTCCACATATACTTTGGAATAGGGGAAGTATGCACGAAGTGACTTAGCTGTGATACCACCATCGGGCAATCTTTGCCCAGAAGTAACTGACAGTGCCTCCAATGACTATGAATATGCCGATCGTCACTATGAATGTGTTGACTTCTTCTTCCTGAAACCCTTGAAGAAGGACAAACCATCCCACTATCACTGCAACGATGGAAAGTACCAGTTGGAGCTTAATCGACTTGGATGTTAGTTCGACTGTAGTTGCTTGCTTTCCAAGTATGGAGGAACAGTGTTTACACTTCTTTGCCTCTAAGAGAATTATCTCGGCACAGAAGGGGCATACTTTTTCTTTGGAAGAATCCATATTATTTAGGGGAATGCCAATAATGACAGGGCATATGATGAATACGAGAATGTGGACAGCTCACGTATATTAAATGACTATGCCTGCAATGAACAATGCATCTCCCACTTTAGTTTCACTGCTACCTCATTCCAATATCCTGCATCCGCCAAAAGGTCTATGAGAGTGTTTGAACTCGGGAGCCCTATAAATTCAGCAGGCACTGCTCCAAAAAAGCTGATGCAAAATAGGAACGTGATGAAATAAACCCCTGCTATCGCAATAAGTTTTTCGTGGGCGATGAGACCAAAAAAAGTGCCAGATGAGAGCCTGTGCAAAACAATTTTTTATATATGCGAATTCTGCACCGCCCCCAGGCGAGAGACAGCCGCTCTATATGGGAAGTTTTTATTTGACATGGGGGGGTGAACGCATATATTTGGCCAGATTATTCTTTTTCCTTCTTTTAGATGGTCCACCTTCCTTCTACTGGTACTGACTCTGCGCGGTCTCTCCGAGCAGCAGCAAATAGTACTCGTCCGGGAGTGCTCAACCCTCCGACAAAAGCGGAGTACGAACAGAGCAATGCATGGGGGCTCGCGACCTCCGCAGACATTCACGGCTGCAATCCCGATATCATTCGGGATGCTGATGCGATCAAATTGTTCACAAAAAAGCTCTGCGATAAATTGGGTATGAAGATGTTTGGCGAAACCGTCGTCGTGGATTTCGGCGATGATCCTCGCGTGAGTGGCTTCTCGCTCACGCAGCTCATCGAGACATCACTTGTTTCGGGACATTTCGCCAATCAGACGAATTCCGTCTATTTGGATGTCTTTAGTTGCAAGCACTACAACGCGCAGACGATCGTCGACTTTGCCCTTTCGTTCTTCGAGGGAACATCTTTCAATGCTCACTGCATCCTTCGTGGTTGTGATCGGTTTCCTGCGGAATATTTGGAGAAATTTTCCAAGCGCAACATTGTCCTGAATCAGACTGCGCTCGAAGAGAAGGCAGTTTGCGCGACCTCTGCACGTTAGTGGAGACTATTGAATCTCTCGCAGCAAGAATCAAAACCTCGTTCACGGGTCGTATACTCATTATGGGATACGGCAGCGTCTCACAATGTTTCCTTCCTCTTTTGCTGCGACATGTCTCTATGCCGCGGGATCGCATCACGGTAATCGATATGGTCGATTGCAGTGCGTCACCCGTCCTGGCTCCCGCCTTGCAAGAGGGCGTGCACTTCGTCCAAGAACAGATCACCCGCGACAAGCTTGGCGAACAGCTCTCGTGCTACGCAGGTCCGGGAGATATGATCATCGATCTTGCCTGGAATATCGGATGCCTGGACATACTTGAGTGGTGTCATACGCATGATGTGCTCTACATCAATACTTCAATCGAGCTCTGGGATCCCTATGACAATTTTGACAAAAAACTTACCACCGACCGAACGCTCTATGTCCGGCACATGGCTATTCGAAAAATGATACGTGACTGGGGCGATAAGCCGGGGCCCACGGCGATTATCGAGCACGGGGCAAACCCCGGACTGGTTTCACATTTCACCAAGAGGGCCCTGCTGGATATCGGTAACAAGCTCAAGGCGGAAAAGAAGAAAGACCCGCGCCTTCCGGCCATCGAGCAGGCAATGGCCGATGGAGCCTATAACCGGCTCGCACAGCTTTTGCAGGTCAAAGTGATTCATATCAGTGAGATCGATACGCAGATCACGAACCAACCTCACAATCCGGATGAATTCGTGAATACGTGGAGCGTCGAGGGATTCTTCGAAGAGGGAACCGCGCCCGCGGAGATGGGCTGGGGAACGCATGAACGAATTCTTCCTCCCGATGCGCGCATACATACTAGCGGTCCCCGTAATCAAATCTGTCTTGCCCGCTTCGGCATCAATACTTTTGTCCGTTCGCGCGTGCCGAGCCAAGAAATCGTGGGAATGGTCGTGCGTCACGGCGAAGCATTCACCATCTCCGATCACCTGACGGTATGGGACGAAAATGGCTCTCCGGTGTACCGACCGACAGTTCACTACGCCTATTGGCCGTGTGCCGCTGCCATCGCTTCACTCCATGCTTTGCGCGCACGCCACTACAAAGCGCATGAAAAATACCGGATCATGAATGACGATATTGTGAGTGGCGTCGACGAACTGGGATGTCTGCTGATGGGTCACGATTTCAAATCATGGTGGGCCGGGACGATCCTCTCTATCGAAGAAACGCGCCAACTCGCCCCCGGACAAAATGCGACCACACTGCAAGTCGCGGCTTCGGTACTCGGTGCGGTCTTTTGGATGATCCACAATCCCCGCAGAGGCGTCCTCGTTCCCGATCAGCTCCCACATGAGGAAATCATGCAAGTGGCCGATCCTTATCTCGGCGAAGTGGTGTCGATGCCTCTGGATTGGACCCCTCATGGTTCGGATGTCGTCGCAAAGAAAACAAACAATGTCTTCTCTCCGGCTGATGATGATCCGTGGCAATTTCAGCACTTTCTTCTCTAGGTTCTACGCTGTCTGACTACCAAGAAGCTGAGAAGCTGCAAGCGGAGCCGAGAAGCCGGGGGAGCCATCTCTAACAGCATCCTACCATCTCAAAACCATCTTCAGCCCCCTCCGAGGCCCTGCGTAGCTACGGCGTAGCGAAGCGGAGCCGAGCGAAGCATGGGCCGGGGGAGCCATATTCATCGTCCTCATTCCTCCACCATCGCCACCGCCATATTTATTCCCCCGAAACCCTTGGCATCGGCAAACCACAGGGCACCGGCATCCGCCTTCACATTCCGGCGGCATGGGATGCTATCCGCAACAGCACGGAGGGATGGAGAATCAACGAGAATATTTTCCTTCTCAAGAATTTTTGGATCCGCTTCCTGAAAGGCAGGATCCACGTTCTGTGTACTAGGAAAGCCTGCAACCTGATCCCGCATGGCTTCGAGTAGTTCGATGACATTAAGGATGAGCGCTGCCGCCAACGGGTGCCCTGTCCCCTCCTTGGTTCCCGCTCCCACGTACCGCCCGTCCTGCGCAATGGCACCCAGTACTTTCGCCGCAGCATAGAGCTCATTGATGGCACCGGCCTCCGTCCCCGTTGCGTGCAGGTAATGGATGAGCTGCCCCCGCATATCCGCACTGTTCAAGTTTATGGAGGAAAAAAGCTCTTCGAGCAGGGCCGCCTGACCCGTGATGGTTCCGTCGGCGAGGCTCTTGCCGAATCTGCGTGACTGGCAGGTATTGGCGCTGACCCCCAGCACGCGCGCGAGCGGCTGGATCCGGAGCACGTCTGCAATTTTGCGGCGCATCATCACGACAAGGCCGGCAGCATTCCCTGGGACAAAACCATCGCGATCCGCTCCGTACGCAGTGAGCGCGTGCTCCGCACCACGACTGTTGCGCCAATTGCGGGAAAGGGCACCGCCTTTTCTCTTCATCATGTGATCGAAGGAGACATAGGTATTCACGGGACCCACCGGGTTCTCGCTGCCACCCACGATGGCAATATCCACCACGCCGGCCCGCAGGGCATTGAATGCGTTGAACATCGAGAGTCCGGAAGAGGCACAGGCCGCATTGGAACTATTCTGCGGCCCCTCGATACCGGCAGCCGACGCCAAATGCCCGGCGCTCATGTTGCCGAGCATGCCCAGGAGCCAACCGGATTTTCCGTATGAATTGCCCAAGGTACTGTCATTCTCCCCCAGCAGGAACTCGGCCAGCGCGCTTTCCATCATCTCCACAGAGCTCCCTGCCCCGCTCGCGACATCGATCATCGTGCGTTTCGCCAGATCGGGACGAATCTTGCCCTCATCGGCAGAGAACAGTGTCTGCAGTTTTGCGCGTATCTGTGTGAACGCGACATACGCCTGCAGAACGGAAACCCCCACCAATTGCTCCCCCGCTTTATAAAACCCCTTGGGGTACCCGCCGTCCGCCGGATCGGGAAAGTACTCCCGCGGAATCACACCCCCCACCCCGCACTTGCTGCCCCACGCGTGCTGAAAAAATGCCGCGCGTTCCTCGGCAGTCTTGAGACCTTTGGCCTGCGCCAGAAGATCGAAGTGCGGTATGTCCGCAGGCGTGAGCTCCCGAAGTCCCGTGCGGAATTGCAGCGCTGCCTCGTGTGACTGCAGAGGATTTCTGCCAGTGGCGCTCACACTGCCCGAGGCGACGATCACGACGTCGTCTTCTGTAGCGGGGAAGTGTTCATGCATGAACAATGAGAAGCGGAAATAAGGAGAGAAGCTTTATCCAAATTTCCCTTCGCAACAAGAGATTCTCCACTCCTTTCCAGTTAATAGAGAAGAGACAGCAGCAATTCCACGCCCCTCTCACGAATGCCAGCAGCACGGTCCCTTGCACGCCTTGCAGTACTGATTGCCGTACTCGTGCTGCACGCCAGCCGTACACGCGGCATTGCAACACACCGACCGCATGTGCGAACGCTGTTCTGTTGAGAAGATGATGGCGTTATCCTTCCCCTTCTGCGCGTGCTTGCGACAGAATGGCCTGCCACCTGAGGGGCTGCGACATCCGTTGACCTTGCAGGTGGTGGGCGTGTGAACGGGAATAAGGTGAAGGAGAAGAAGATATTGGACGATCATTCTATGTCTTTTTGCCAAGATATTCAATGGAATGCCTGTCTTTCTTGTTTGAAGAAAATAACTGATTCCGTCGCGGAGCTCTCTGCAATGGCATTGTACGAGTTCGCCATTTTTCGCTCGCTTTCGTAGGTGATTACGGCAGAAAGGGCTATCATGCGCACTCCTCACGCAATCCAATGTCAGACATTTCTCAGTCCCCCGCTCCGAGCTTCCTCACGCTCGGTATCGCCCCGCAAATTCTCGAGATCCTCGCCAGTCGGGATTTCGTCACTCCCACGCCTATTCAGCAGCAATCGATTCCGCCGGGCATCGAAGGGAAGGACATTGTCGGCATCGCGCAGACGGGCACGGGCAAGACCTTTGCCTTTGGCATTCCCATGCTTCAGCGACTCGCACAGAAACCCGGAAGAGCCCTCATCGTCGTGCCCACGCGCGAACTCGCCTTGCAGGTAGATGAATCTCTGCAAACCTTCGCACCGCAGCTTCACATCCGCACGGCCGTACTCATTGGAGGAGCATCCATGCACCTGCAAAAAGAGCAGATCCGTCGCAACCCCCGCATCGTCATCGCCACACCCGGTCGTCTGAATGACCACCTTAAGAGGGGCACCATCACACTGAAAGAGGTGAAAATCCTCGTCTTAGACGAAGCGGATCGCATGCTCGATATGGGCTTTCGTCCGCAGATCGAGGCTATTTTTCGGTATGTGCCACGTGAGCGGCAGACGATGCTCTTCTCTGCCACCATGCCATCCTCAATCATGAAGCTCGCTAATGAGCACATGAAACTGCCCATTCGCATTGAGGTCGCTCCCTCTGGTACGACAGCGCAAGGTGTTCAGCAGGAGCTCTTCATCGTGCAGAAGATGGAAAAACCTGCCCTGCTCGAGGCACTACTCAAGGAGCATCGCGGATCGATTCTCGTCTTCTCACGCACCAAACACGGTGCGAAGAAGATTACGCGCTCCCTCAAAGCCCTTGGGCACGCCGCCGCTGAGATTCACGCCAATCGCACGCTTAACCAGCGACGTGAGGCACTGCAGGGATTCAAAACCGGCAAGTATCGCATTCTCGTCGCCACGGATATCGCGGCACGCGGCATCGACGTGACCGGCATCGAAGTCGTGATCAATTTCGATCTGCCCGATGACCCGAACGACTACGTGCATCGCATCGGTCGTACCGCACGTGCAGGCAGAGAAGGCCGCGCCATCTCTTTCGCAACATTCGAGCAGAAGAATTCCGTGCGTGACATTGAGCGACTCGTTCGATCGACGTTACGACGCCCCCCTACGCCCACACTTCCGAAGCGAGCCCCCGGCCCCGATGCCACCACAGACACAAGAGATTCTCATCGCACGTGGCGGCGTCCGGCTTCGGGCTTTCGTTCGACCCGGAGTCGCCGGTCTTTCAAGAAGCCGCACAGGCAGCGGTAATCCATAACCAGAAATCTTGAGAGTGAACATGGTTGCAAAACTACAAAAAATAGATTATAAACATACTATGAATGGATCGACGAAAACACTCGCAGAAATGGGCGTCACCGTGGATGGCACAGGATGGCCTCATGGTGATGTGGTCACCGCAGAAGTGCTCGCACGCTGTCATCAATCAGATGCATTGGAAGTTATCACAGAACTGATTGAACACGTACGCACCATGGGTATTGCTCCACATTTTCGGGCAGATCGTTTTGTTGGCCAGGCTTGTGAAGGGGATGTATCAGCTCCACCAAGGACACATCTTGATCTTCTTTGTGCGCCTGAGGGAAAAAAGCTCAGTGAAATGGGGCACAAGCGTGCATGTCTGCTCGTTCAACTTGCGAAAATACGAGATGATCTCATGAAGGTTTTCCACCAGCTCGCATCTGTTCGCTTGGATATTGAAGCCACGAATATGGATGCAGACGGAAAACATGTTCCCAAGCCCTCTGAAGTAGAATTGGAAAGGCTCAATGTGTTTCAGAGAACGGGCAATGAGGATCAGCCTGCAGAGGAATAGAAAATGGAAATCTACGTGAATTGCGATATGATGTGTGCATCACGTATGAAACATCCTTCTTCCACCACCACTGTCGGCACGCGCGCTCCTGTACGGGGAGCTATCGTACTACCCGTTGTAGCCTTTGCGATCCCCTTCTTCGTCTCGGGCCCTCAATGGCTCACGGGCACTGCCGTGAATTGTCTGCTCATTTTAGCGGCAGCACGACTACCTCGACGTTTCGTGTGGTCGGTGATTCTGCTGCCAAGTGTGGGTGCCGTTTTACACGGTGCACTCTTCGGCCCCTTCACGCGCTTTCTGCTCATCTTCATTCCGTTCATCTGGATAGGAAACGGCATCTTCGTTGCATCGTTTCTACGTCTGCGATCCTCTTCAGTACTCCTGGCCGTGTGTGCCGGAGCCCTAGCCAAAGCCGTATTCCTCGCGCTCTTCGCTCTCACCTTTTTCCGTTTCGGTCTCGTGCCGTCGATCTTTGTAACGTCTATGAGCGTGATTCAGTTCGCCACCGCCGTTGCCGGAGGAATACTTGCACTGATGATCCTGCGATTCCTCAAGACACCGCATGAATGATATTCAGCGCTGCATTGCACTCTTTGAGAAGAAGGCGCCTCTCGTCGCTCTGCTTGCGCCGTCATTTCCGGTTGTGTACTCCTATCCCCAGATTGTCGCGCGCCTAAAGAAGCTGGGATTCAAGGCAGTGCTCGAGGTCTCGGCAGGAGCAGTGAAGACCAATGAGCAGGTAATTGCCCTTCTGAAGAAAGACCCGAAGGCACGGTTTATCTCGAGCCCCTGTCCTGGATTTGTGCGCATGGTGCGCAAAGATTACCCGCAGCTCATTCCTTATCTCGCCTTCGCGGCAGATTCCCCCATGATCGCCACCGCACGCATGGCCAAAGAAAAGTACCCCGATTGTCAGTCCGTGTTCATCGGACCCTGCTTTGCCAAAAAGCTGGAAGCAGTGGAAGATTACCCTGACCTCAACATTTTCGTTCTCACGTACAAAGAGCTCGATGCGGTGTTCGAGCACTACAATATTGGAGAAGATATCGATACGTCGAAGGCCACTTTCGACATTGCCGCCGCAGAGACGCGCATCTACCCCATGGATGGCGGTCTCACGATTACGAGCGGGCTTAAAGACATTTTGAAAGACGAAGAAATCCGCATCATCTCGGGCTACAAGCAGATACCCGCGGTGCTCGAAGAGTTTGAGAAGAACCCGAAGATCCGTTTCATAGATGTACTCTTCTGTGAGGGTGGGTGCATCAACGGACCCGGCATCCTCTCAACACTCTCACTCGACGAACGCAAAAAGCGTATACAGGAGTATCAGCAGACTATGGACGCAGCAGGTGCTTAAGTTTAATCCCGGCTATTTCTTCTTGCTTCCGCGCAGCTCAGAAATGAACCCTCGTATCACTCTCGGAATCTGCCGACGGTAGCGGATGATGGCATAGATGATCGCCCCGACGAGGACAAGGGGCCCTAACTGCCAGCCGATCGAGAGCAGTGCCCCGATCAGAATGATGATGATTGCAAGACCCAGAAGTTCCATCGGGGATACTGTAGCATGATCCATGACAGCACAGAGATGCGTGCGCGAAGAAATCACTCCCTGAAATCAAATTCCGTCTGCCGGAATTTTTGTTTCACCGGCAGTTTTCCGAGCACATGGTAATCCATGGTGGTGTCGAAATCCGGACTGCGAGGCTTGCCATGCTCGTCCAAATAGACTTGTTCAAAATTTGGATCATCGCGCACTCTCTGCACACAGCCGGCGAACTGTACTCCCCCCTTCTGACCCTTCTGCGTCACGATGAGATGCTCTTTAATACAGTAATGGTTTTGCTCCCCTCCCGGCTTATTGTACCTGCAGCGCTCTCCTATGCACTTCACGCATTTCCCGCGGGTCTGGGCAACGATGTCTGCGGTTTCGGGCCACTGTTCATCTTCGGGTACCCGCAGGCGCCGTGAGGTGATGCCGGACGGACTCGAGTCGACGACATCCACGGGGTACCGGCCGCTCCTGTCCAAATAGCATTCCTCCTGTAAATTGACGGGCATTCCCGATGCAGTCGACAGCAGAGGAACCGAACCCATGGCCGCGTAGTCATACCCCATGGCAAGGAGCATCTCGATGTCTCTGCCGTACACAACGCCCCCTCCGAAACCGAGCGGCGTGCGGGGATGGCGCTGTTTGAATTGCTCCACAAAGAGCTCGGGGTCGTACTTGCGCTGATCAAAGTCGGCCTGATCTTTTGTGATTCTCTTCAGCACCTCTTCCCAATCAATCGCGGACCCGGAAGTTCGCAATTCTTCTATGGTCGGAATGGGACGCGGCCTGTTCATCGCCTCCCACTTGTCTCTTGCACCGATGTGACCGCCTGCACCCTCTCCTTTGAAGAGACCAATGGGGCTCTCATAATAGACTCTGGAAGGCTTGCGTCCGTGCTCGCCCCCGAATCCCCAGATCAGTTCCGTAACCCGCATGGAAGAAGAAATGACTGTGTAATACATCTTCGGATACCGAGCCATCAATTCCGGAAGCCACCGTGCGAACCCCGCCCCCATCACGATTTCATTAGCCTTTCCCTGCTTGCACACCTCTTCCGCAAGCCTTTTGGAATCGGGTGCCGCCGCCAGAAAATTTGCGCCGATGATCCCGAATGGTCGCTCTTCTCGTGCTTCATCAAGCACCCTCAGCATCGTTTCAACATTCCCGTCTTGATAACACTTCACCCGCGATGTCGCACTGGGCTGTTCCATAATCTCCTGCTCATGCTCCACCAACCCGATGGCTGTTCCACCAAAAATCGCACTCATGCGCCTGCGCGTTGCCGCTAACACCAGATTTTTCCCAGTGATACCCGACGACATTCCCGCAACTTCCAAGGGCAAATCCACACCCGGTTCACAGGCATGTGCCGCTTGCAGATACTCATCCATTTCTGCCTGCGAATGGAAATTGGGGTGAAAAATTCTTTCTTTGATGTCCATAGGGTGGGGAAACGACAAAGGAAAGCAGTCTCTATTTTTCATTCGCAGGAGTCAAGGAACCAATACATCACCAGCATACATCGCATATTTTTGCACAGAGACAAAAGGTCTCCAACTCTGGGCGGTGCGTCGAGGCCGGATCTTAGTATGTGTACATTTTGCCCTGCAAATGAATATCTACGATGGTACTGGCCTCGGGTTCCACCTCGTGTATGCTCTCACTGATCTGCCCAGAGACACGATCCCTTACGTCTCTATCGAAACTCAAGACTTCAGGCCTCTACCCTCTCTCTCCTCTCTGTGGATAAGCACATCCTCATTGCCGAAGACGATCTCTTTCTTGTAAAGATGTACAAGCTCGAACTCGAGGGCGCCGGCTACGAAGTGACCACAGTCACCAACGGAAAGCTGGCCCTCGAAGCCATTGAAAAGCAGAAGCCGGATCTGCTGCTTTTAGACCTGCTCATGCCTGAAGTAGATGGATTTACGGTGCTCCAGCAGATTCAGATGAAAGGCTATGTTTTTCCCGTTGTGGTGCTCTCGAGCTCGAGTCAGGAGATCGATAAGAAAAAATGTAAAGCACTCGGCGCCACAGATTACATCGTCAAAAGCGATATGGAGCTGGATCAGCTGGCAAAAATGATCAAGAGATACGTATAAATATCACAGCACAAACCCCTCGCTAAGTGTAAAAACAGAAGGAATGACATTTCGAGTGTTTTCTGAACTTGTGTCACGAAACACGATAATAATCAATGAAAATTCATTGGCCACCCTTCCGCTCAATAGGGCCATGCGATAGGCTCTGCAGGATCTTTCTTCACTTCTTCTTCATGAAAAAACGCTCCGGTTTTACGCTCATTGAACTCATTGTCACCATCGCCATTCTTGCCATTCTCGCGGTGATAATCTTCGTTGCACTCGATCCCGCCATGCGCATTCACCAATCGCGCAATGCTCGCCGCTGGTCCGATGTGACTGCGATCATCAAAGCCGTCAAGACGTATGAGACTGACACGGGCGGCCTGCCCACAAGTATCGATACCGACGCAGACAGTGTGCAGGTGATCGGCGAGAGCTTGGGAAACTGCACCTCGGTCGTGTGCACCGGTCAGACGGTGGCCAATAGCAACTGTGCCATCGATGATTTTGATACCGCGTTGCGTGCATACCTGAATAAACCACCAACGGATCCTCAAAACGGCACCGACAACGACACGCGCTACTACATCAATCGGGATGCCTACGGCATTATTACTGTGGGAGCCTGTGATGTCGAAGGAGAGGATGCGGGCGGCACGGGCGATGCGCCGACCATCGCAGTGATGCAGTAGTACGATTCATCATCTCCTAAGAACGGGCAATGAACATCCTTCTGCAATATCTGCCCGCCTCTTTCCATATGATGTCGGGTACTTCCCCGTGACACACGCCATGCAGAGGATGCATCGCCACCGCAACGCCGCATTCATGGTGCACATCCTCGAGCATACAAGAAAAAATACTCTACAATACTTCACAAGAAATGCACGTAAACTCCCCAGAAAGCGACCCTGCTGTCTCTCTCATCGGAGTAGAATTTCTCACATGAAAAACCGCATCTCCCTCCTCTTTTTTGTCTTGCTCGCGAGCTCGCTCACACTGCACGTCGGTGGAGCGGTTACTACCGTACAGGCTGAATCCCCTCGTTCCCCCGCCCTCATCAATGGAGAGAGGGAAGGTGAAAAACATCGCGAGAAAGACGCGCGCGTGCGTACGTGTGACGAAGTGGGTCTTTGTGAGAAGAATGAGAAGCGTCTGCTTCTGGGCTCCAAATCCCCGCGTGAGGTTTTCTCTGCTCTTCTCAAAGGCTGTCGCGCCAAGCGTTGGCTCAACAATGATGTGGTGCTCAAGTGTCCGAAAGACGTGGTGATTCCCGGTGCCAGCACGGAGCGTGTGTTCAAAATACAGGACTTCTTCTCGGTGGAGCAAATTGGCGCACTCACGGTACATCAACAGGATATTAAAGGGAGTGGCGTAAGGGTGGCCGTGCTCGATACGGGCATTGATGCGACAAATATCGAAGTTGCCGGACGCATCGTGGAACAGGCATCGTTCGTCGCAGGATCCACTCCGGCTGACGGCAGCGGACACGGTACACATGTAGCAGGCATCATCGCCGGAGCGGGAGCCGTCGTGCATCAAGATGAGAACGGTGCCAACCGCATCCTCGGTTCCGGCCCGCAGGTCAGTCTGCTGATTGGCAAAGTGTGCAGTGATGATGGCTGGTGCGCAGAGGGTGATATTCTCGCCGGCATCGAGTGGGCGGTAACCAAAGGTGCCAAGGTGATCAATCTCAGTTTGGGAGGTGGCGCCTTCATGAGTGCCTGCGACGGTGACACTATGGCTGCGAAGGCGAACTGGGCTGCTAATCAGGGCACGCTCGTCGTGGCTGCTTCCGGTAACGGTGCAGAGCTGAATCCCGGTGTATCGACCCCCGGATGCGCTTCGAAGGCTGTGGCCGTCGGTGCGATTGATCGCAACAACGTACGACCCGTCTGGTCAGGCAACGGCCCCGCGCTCGACGTCATGGCGCCGGGTCTCGGCATTCTCTCGTCTCTCCCCTGCGCTACCGCGGGCACCTGCCCCGAGGCGGGCTTCGGCTGGTGGAGCGGTACCAGCATGGCTTCTCCGCATGTGGCAGGCGTCGCAGCACTGGTACGCGGTGTGAACTCTACGCTCACCGCCGACGAGACACGTATGATCCTGACCTCCACCGCCTATGATCTCGGTAACGCTGGTCTCGATGACTCGTACGGATACGGGCGTGTCGATACCGCGGCCGCCGTGGCACGTGCAAAGGATTTCGACAGTGACGGCTCCCCCATTCCCTTAGACTGCGACGATCGCAACAGCGCCGTGTCGCCGCTCAAGAACGAAGTGTGCGGTAACAACGTGGATGACAACTGTGATGGATCGGTAGATGAAGGTTGTGCTCCGCCACCAGCTTCTTCTTCTTCTCTGTCATCCATGGCATCTGTGTCTTCTATTTCTTCCGTGTCCTCCTTTGTTTCCTCCGCTGCCAGCAGTGCTCCTGTGAGTTCGGCCTCCTCTGCGGTCTCCTCATCTGCACAGTCTTCATCGTCCCGCGCTTCGTCGGTGCGCTCGTCCTCCGCAGCTTCTTCGGTTCGTTCGTCCTCCGCAAGCTCCTCTTCTTCGAAGCCTGAGAACGACGACGATAACCGACAGAGCTCACGCTCCTCTGAAGAAAATAATGAGTACCGCAACCGCGAGTGTAGACACTGGTGGGAGTGGTGGCTTCCGTGGGTGCAGTGTGAAGCCCCTGAGGAGGAAGATAACTCGAATCGCCCAATCGATGTTCCTCCGGGACAATTGCGCAAGGGCAACAACCAGTGATTTTCGCGCTCTCTGGGAATCACTCCGTGACAGTGTTGCTTGCGGTTGTGTACCATCCCCACGATGGAATGTACCGGCGAACGCGCCATTGAAGGCCAGTCTTCTACACGCACCATGGCGGATCACCTGGAGCGTTATCGTTTTGCGCAACAGTTCGTCGAAGGAAAAGATGTATTGGATATCGCCTGTGGTTCGGGGTACGGGACTGCACTGCTTGCCGAAGGAGGCGCAAGAAGTGTCGTGGGGATGGATCTCTCCTCCGCAGCCATTGCGCACGCGGAAAAGAATCATGCATCCAGGCAGATCTCGTTTCGTCAGGGAGATCTGCAAACACTGCATCTCCCTACTACATTTGATGTCATCGTCTCATTCGAAACCATTGAACATGTGCAGGAATACATGCAAGCCCTGCATGCACTCTTCGAGGCACTGCGCCCGCATGGAACCCTGATTTTCTCGACGCCCAATCGCCGTATCACCTCCCCTCATCTCCGGTCAATACACGGAAAGCCCAACAATCCGTTTCATGTGCGGGAATTCCTTCCGGAAGAAATGTCCACATTCCTCCAGCAGGTCGGTTTCTTGCCGGAACATATTCACCTGTACGGGCAGCGGCAGCAGAAGAGAATCTTGCCCACCCGATTGCTCCGATTTATCTACAAGTGTCTGGTCAACCCTGCGGTACATGCTTCGCCCAAAGTGCTGCCGGTGGAATCACTGCACCCACGGTACATGGTCATAGTCGCAAACAAAGAATGAATGGAATGCAGTATGTACTTGACTGTTCCACCACCCGGTAGAACGCCATTGAGACCTATTTGAAGCCAATAAATATCACTCACCGGAACAATCGGTCACCGCAGGGATTCCGGGGAAGGCCATCCTCCTCTGCAATGGGGGTGAACTTTCCCCCCTGTTTTCATGAAGCCCTCGCAATTGGAATACCATCCCAGAGTCCGGCAACTGGAAGACCGGATCATGCTCTCGGCAACCCCTCTTGCTGCGGTGCAGCAGGATACCGCCTATCTGGCGGATGCTACGCTTCGTGCCGAACCTGTTGAGCTTCTTTCGGGCACCAAGACCTTTAACGGATCAACTGTGGAGACCATTGCCGACAGCCCCGTCTTCACCGATGGCTCCTTCACGATTGCATTAGATATTCGTCCAGCCGTGCAGCAGTTTCAGACATTTGTCTCGAAGTACGACTCGCATAATCAGGATACGAGCTTCTTTCTCGGCATGAATGCGGATGGGCGGCTTCAGTTCTCGGTGTACGGAGAAGGAGGAGATTACCGGTTGCTCTATACCGATGCGGCACCTCTGACCATAGGCGTGTGGCAGAAGCTCACGGCAAGCTTCGATATTCAGAGCCAGAAGATGTCTATCACGGTTGATGGGAAAGAAGTTCCCTCAACGATAAACGCCATCTCAAAGGAAATCAGACCCATGCATGACGGCGTCAGCCAGATACGAGTGGGGGGTTCGGTCTTCGGGGGCGGGACCCTCACCAATCAACTCAAGGCAGATGTAAGAGATGCGATGTTTTATCCGGTGGCGTCGTTTGGCGGAGGTCAGACGCAGCCGCTTCCCTCGCCGGAACAAGCACAGGCAACCGATGCTGTGCTTACGGAAGACGAACCCACGACATCAAACCAGCAGATCACCGCTGAGGCTATCGATGCTGTCCTGCGGGCAGAGCCGGTAATCCTCCTCGAAGGCACCAAGACCTTCAACGGATCAACGGTGGAGTGCATTGCCGACAGCCCCGTCTTCACCGATGGCTCCTTCACGATTGCATTAGATATTCGTCCAACCGTGCAGCAGTTCCAGACATTTGTCTCGAAGTACAACTCGCATGACAATCAGGATCAGAGCTTCTTTCTCGGTATGAATGCAGATGGGCGGCTCCAGTTCTCGGTATACGGAGAGGGAGGAGATTACCGTTTGCTCTATACCGATGCGGCACCTCTGACCATGGGCGTGTGGCAGAATCTCACGGCAAGCTTCGATATTCAGAGCCAGAAAATGTCCATCACGGTTGACGGGAAAGAAGTTCCCTCAACGATAAATGCCATCTCGAAGGAAATCAGACCCATCCATGACGGTGTCAGCCCGGTACGAGTGGGGGCTTCGGTCTTCGGGAGCGGAGCCATCACAAATCACCTCAAGTCAGATGTAAGAGGTGTGACGTTCTATCCGGTGGCAAAGTTTGGGATACCAGAGACTACAGAGCAAGAACCGAGCAGTGAGCCGCCCGCACAGCAGGAGCAACAGATCGTTGCGGCGGCGATTGACGCCGTTCTGCGCGCCGAGCCGGTAATCCTCCTCGAAGGAACCAAGACCTTCAGCGGATCGGCCGCGGATGTGGAGACGATTCCCGACAGCCCCGTCTTCACAGACGGGTCGTTCACGCTCGAGGCCCAGGTGCAGCCGTCGAAGGTAAAGTTTCAGACGATCATCTCCAAGTACGATACCCAACACGAAGAAGGTTCAAGTTTCTCGCTGAGCATGCTGGCCAGTGGGCAGCTTGACTTCTTCGTTGGCGGCAATCCGCCCGGCAAGACCGGCATCGGCTTTCAGACGGACAGCGCACCACTGACCATAGGGGAATGGCAGCAGGTGCGGGCGAGTTTCGATGTGACGAATCAGAACATTTCCATCACCGTAGATGGAAAAGAGATTCCCGGAACGATCAGGCATATAGGAGGAGATGTGACGGCAGTCTTCGACAGCATCAGCCCAGTGCGCACGGGGGGCAGAATCACCGGGAGCGGACTCAATAATCTGTTCGAAGGAAAAATTGGGGATGCGCGGTTCTACCCGGACGCGCAGTACGGAATTCCAGAGACTACAGAGCAAGAACCGAGCAGTGAGCCATCACCTGCTGATTCTCCGCCCGAAGAGAGCAGCACACTAGGAGCGGAGGAAGAAGTGCCGCCCACAAACCCCAATACGACTGAGACAGCCGCAGAACAAGGACAGCCTCTCTCGCTTACAGAACGCCAGCTGCAGCAGTACCACACGCGCATGGCCGCAGCCAATGAGCGCTTCGCCGCCGCAGATGCCGCGCTCAAGGCAGCACAGCAGCCACAACTGACGACCTTGGCGAGCGCAGGTACATCAGGGGAACAAACGACCGAAGCACAGGCACTTACTGAGTGGCAACTCGCCCGCCGCGAAACCATCGCATACGCCGGCATCACCACGATCGAACCCAGGGTGGAACAACTGCAAAACGGTGATAAACATATCAACTTCGTCGTGCACTACCGCTCACCTGATACAAATTCCTGCATGGAGGTCTACCGCGACGGTGTGCGCGTGAAAGAGGTGTATTTGCAGCATCCCGCCGGTGAACAGGACGGATGGTTCTGGTACAACCCGAGAGATGACGGTTGGCAGGGCAATCTGGAGTTTCGATACTCCAGCGGCAACGGAAGCTCACTCAAGTGGGTGGCTCGCGCCGAAGCAAGCTACAACTACCGGGAATCCCCTCAGAATGCGGCTCGCGTGAGGACCACGTTCAGTGATCTGGAATCCCACGACACCGGCCGACTGGTCGATGCTCCCCTCTCTTACGATCTCAAACTCATGAGCACCAATGGTTCCAACGCTGTGCTCCATTTCACCTCGCCGGATGATGAGAGTCTGATCGCCTCCAGTACGGGAGGGATGTACGGGCAGAATGCGTACTCCCATCCGGGCGGAACCTCTACGGGTGTCACGCTGATCACCGTGAATCCGACCAAGATCGGTCGCTACTGCTTCTGGCTCAAAGACAGCAATGGAACGATCCGCAATACCATCTGGGTGGAGTGGAACGGCAGCACTCTTTCGCTCGTAAGCCCCAGCAATCAGTGGACGGGTTCCGCCGCCTCCGCCACCCGCGAGGCATCACTGGCGGCAAACACGCCGAACGCATCTGCCGCTGAGCGCATCGCAACCAGTTTGAGTGAAGAGGCAGCAGAGACACTGGAGCAGGAACGATTGGAGTTGCTTCTCAGCAGGCAGATGGGCTTGGGCGGCATCAGTGTGAGCAGTACGAACGCGGAACTGGGTAAGGTGCAGGCGAAGAATTTCTACGAGCGCTCTGGTCTCTTCGTCCACATGGAACAGATGCACGAGTTTTTCTTCACCGTGCATCCCGACTGGCGGCCCGAGAACTTTCAGGCGACGGTCATGCGCATGTGGGAGGAGGGCGGTTGCAACGGACCCAGCGGCGATACACGCGACTGGCTCAATGGCGTCATTCTGGACATGATGGGACGTTACGACCGCGATCTGAATGTGTACGCGGCGGCCATGGCCGAAATCATGCAGAAGGGCGTGGAGGTCTGCCTTGCTGTACGGCAGGGGCAGCCCGAAGGGCCGCTCCTCTTTGATCTTGATCAACTCATCGTTGGTCGGGGATACTGGGAAGCTGTGGGACGTCTGGCCGGCATCGGCATGAAACTACCGACGAGGCAGCAGGTCATCGCGGAAGCCAAGTATATCGTCGATGACAAGATTCTGGAGATTCTGCGCACGCAATCCGAAAATCAGCGCCTCATCGCCAACTTCGACCTCCGTCAGCAGAACGCACAGTGGATGGCTGCGCGTGACGACGGCCTGACGAACGTCACCGTCCTGGGACTCCGTAAGACCACGGACGACGGGTACTCGCCCGAGGAGGTGGATGCGAGCGAACAGCGCAGGCGGGACCGGGCGGCCAGACTGGTGGATGCCGCTCTTGCGAGCATGACGGATTCCCGTGCACAGCGAACCGTCGTCATTAGTGACGAGCCTAATATCCAGCGCAAGCGTGTGCTGGCAAACGGCACCACGCAAATTACGATCACCACGGCAGAGGCGGAGCAGTTAGCGACCAAAGTGGACGAGGTGATCGCGGAGAATGGCGGGGATGCAACTGTTGTAGGAGAGAGAGTGCTGGTGGCGATGAACCTCATGCCGGATCTGGACTGGGCGACAGACCTGAGAACCGTCGAAGAAATTGCAGCTCAGGATGCTCTGGAGACCTACGTCTCCTCCCACGCGCAGAAACTGAGGCAGGAGCTGGCGGGAGCGTTTGCCGCGAAGGGAAGGACAGCACAGGAAGCTGAACAGTCATTCCAGTGGCTTGTCGGTCACCCGAAAGAAGTTCTCGCATACCAATCTCTCTACGCGCAGGCAGATACGCTCGATGGCATGTTCTCTTCTCTCTGTTCAAAAATGGCGAGTAGCGTCGTCTCCATCCGTTCCGTTTCCCTACCGCGTGGCTTGGAGAATCCAGTGCAGCATGAATATCTTGAGCATTCTATTGATCTCACCACACCGGGCATCCGGATCATTGGGCATCCCGTCGCCTACGGAGTAGAGACACCCTTCTGGCATAGCTCGATCCTTCTTGTGCCGGAACATCCTGAGCAGTTTGCGAATCTCGGCCTCAAGGATGAGGCAGGAAATCCGATCTTTGCGGATGGAAAGGGATGGGCGACGCTGGGAGTGGCAGGGGAAACATACTTCAGTTTCTCACATGTAGGAAAAGTAGTGTCAGACTACAATCGTCAATACGACAATCCGACCACCATGCCCAATACTTTTCTTGCTGAAATCAGCCTCCCTCAAGGAACGAGTATTGATGAAATCATTCAAAAAATTATCGAAACAGACGATCGATACAATGACGACGCGAACTACAACCTGTTCCCAGAACTGACGCCTGCAATGCTGGCTACTGGCTACAATTGTAATAGCTTCACAAGCGGCATACTCACGCATGTTGGTGTAGAGCCTCCTCGAATCAACAGGCTAAGAGAATTTCCAGCTTATTTAACAGTTCCGATGCTGTTCCCTCCTGAACAATGAATACTCGAATTCTATATTATTGGATCTTCACGCTCGTGTGGGCAGTGAGCATGCTCCTGTTCGCAGCTTACAAAATCGCGATTCCCTACGTTGAAGGCTCTGAAGATCTGCTCTTCGGAACAATTGAATTTGTCACACTAGCTCCACTCTATGGCGTTGCCTTTCTTGGTAATCTCGTTATGAGAACGGCGCAAACCAGCAAGACCTCGCAATTCCTTCTGTGCGGTGCCATATTTTTCTGCTGCGATCTCCTCCGACTGCACATTAAGAAGTACCGGGAATACAAGAGGATGGCGATGAGAGCGAAAAAGGACACGTAGTTTTTTCCTGAACCCCCATGCGCCACCACTTCATCACCATCACAGCTCTCTCCGTCCTCACCTGAAGAAAATGAGTTCGTCCATCTCAATGGGGCATCAATAAATGTACCCATGGAGATTCCATATGACGCACTCGATCTGGATGCAACTACAAATAGTGCTACACATCAAACCATCGACGAGAAAGCCGTCGATTACCTTGAGCAGTATCTACGACAGCTAATTGAATTACAGTGAAAAAACTCGATGGATAATCATCGCGTTGGCCACAAAAATGACAATGGCCAACGCGATTTTAATTGAATTTTTGGAGCTGAGAAGACTGACCATTACCGCCCAAATCACACCAAGAAAAATTGCCTTTGAAACATAAAAGTAAACGTTTTCGGACGTTTGTTGATATATTGATATATTCAATATCACCGAACCAAAAAATGTGGAAATCAAATCGCTGAAGAACGAAAAAATGTCGATGAGAAGACCAAGACCAAACCCCCACACCCACGGCTTGGGCGGCCAGCTGAGTAGACTGCGTTTGATTGCTGAAATCATTGGCATATAGATATGGTACAGCTTCCACCTAATATTTGATCTAAAATATATCAGTAACGACGGGAGGTTCCATCCCCCCTTAGAACAGAAATAATGGCTCCGTAGAGCCACGAATAATGTGTACTCTCCACAATTATTCTTGGAACTCTCCACAAGCCCGATTGAACACCTGATACTGAGAATGTTCCCACCCCATCCAATGCCCCGCCCCCTCACACTCACCGGCCTCTCGATCGCCCTCCTCCTCTGCGTTCCGCTGATGGCGACCGCTACTGCCGTGCCCGTGTCCGGCTCACCACACATACAAATCGCAATCATCGATCAGGCGCCAATCGTTGACCCGGGGTTGGGTATTACCTACCGGATTGACGATGAGGAAATAGGTATCAGCTACATGGTGCCGGAAGCGTGGAATGTCACCTCCATCAAGAAGGAGATGCGCATCTCTCCCACCATTCACATCCCCAATGACCTCCTCCGTCAATCATTGGCCGGCATAATAGTGGTGGAAGCGAAGACGTTATCAGTCCCACTCACGGCGCAGCAGATGCACACGATGTTTCTCAGCGATTACACACTGCAACCCGAGGCCAGTTTTGATTACTACGCTCCGAACTTCGATCTGCGGGGTTCCGGCGCGGTATTTGTCGGGGGTGTGGAAGGGCGTACCTTCGACTTTACGAGCCGGGTAAGCAGTAGACCGGCGATATCGCGTGTGATCTACATCCCTCTCGATAGGACGCTGTACACATTCCGCACGACCGCGACGGGCAAAAATGCCGATGATGCGGCATACGGTTTCGAGCAATTCTCGGAAAATTTTGAATGGTTCATAAGCAACGTGGAATTCATCGGCCACGAGCGCGAAACATCGGAGGTGATTCCGGAAGAATCCGCGCCCGAAGAACCCGAGGAAGAACCGGAACAGTCCGCAACCACCGTCCAACCCTTTACCGATGTCGACGCATCACAGACACAAGGAAAAACAATTGCTTGGATGCGCGACCACAACATCGCCTCGGGCTATCCCGACGGCACATTCAAACCCGAGCGCACCATCAACCGTGCCGAGTTCACCAAGATCATCGTGGGAGCGGTGTATGAAAGAGCGAAGATCAATGAATGCCCCGCCTTAAGCTCCGTCTCACCGTTCCACGATGTTTCGACAGGCGACTGGTTCCTGCCCTACACCTGCACCGCGCGGCGCTTCGGCATCATGAATGGCTACCCCGACGGAAGCTTCGGGCCGGCCAGGGATATCAACAGCGCAGAGGCGGCCAAGATCGTGGCAGGCGCCTTCGGGCTTTCCATCGAAAAATCCACATCCGGCCCGTGGTTCCAGCCATACATGGATGCACTGGATACCCTCGGAGCCCTCCCCGCCTCCGCACAGGACCCCGCACACCTGCTCACGCGCGGCGAGATGGCGGAGATCGTGTATCGAGTCATGGCGCAATGAGGCAATGGCTCTTGAATAGAAAAAATAGCCCCCGTTCCACCACCCCCCAGAACGCCCCTACGGTCACGTATACAATTGCATACAGCCCGTAAACCAAAATTGCTCGATTTCATTTTTTGGGACGCTAGTATGCACGCCCCTCTGCGGAATTCATACTGAGCAACTTGGCAACCACCTATCACCACCGGCCCGAAGCGTGCACGATCGTCGCATGCCACTTGGATCCTCTGGTACCTGTGTGCCCTCCTGCTGCTCCACTCACCCTCAGTGACTATGTCACCCTCCGTGATGCCATCACCTTCGCCCGCAGTGCGCACGCGGGGCAGAAGAGAGCCAGCGGACGCCCGTTTGTCTCTCATCCTCTGGCCGTGCTGCAGATTCTGCGTTCCGTGAGTCTGGAGCTCCCCCCTGCAGCGTATTTCACCGCCCTTCTGCACGATACGGTGGAGGATGGCACGGCCACTCTTCCGCAGATCCGCGCAACATTCGGCAATGAAGTGGAAGCTGCCGTGGATGCCCTCACGCGGCCCAAGCGGCCCAAGGGTGTGTCTATCCACGATCATGAGCGCGACTACCTCGCCCAAATGGCCGAGGCCAATACGCTCATCCCCTACGTGCTGCACATCAAGATGGCCGACCGGCTGCACAATCTCGAAACCGCGCACTTCTGTGCCCCCGCATACCGGCAGGCACTCTTCACCGAAACCTCCACGCTCTATCTGCCACTCCTTGAGCGCGAGGAATTACGACAAGATCGCCACGCCGAGGCCTACCGCACGCTCCTCACACTGCTTGACGAAAGCGTCTCACGTATGAGGTAAACGTCGTGAACGCCCTTCACCATGCCACAAAACGAGGTATGATCCGTTGGTGATCCGTGTGCTCGCCGCCACCATTTCGGTGAATCTGCAGCAGAATCTCCTGCATAGGGAGTTCTGGATTCGACTTCTCATAGAAAGACTTCTACCTATCGCCATTCCTTTCCTTGCATGGTCATCACTATTTGATTATCTGAACGCCGAGGAATTGAATGGATGGGGACGTCAGGAGATGGCGATGTACTATCTCCTTATCTTTTTTGTTTCTCTTTTTGCCGACATCCGTTTTCACAATGAAATGAGCACGATGGTGCACACGGGCACCTTGAACCAATGGCTTATCCGTCCTCTTTCGTTCATGGAAACAGCTTTGGGATTCATTCTCGCCAAAATGATTCTCCTACTTATCCCCGGTATTGCCGCTCTACTTCTTGGATTCTGGCTCATGCCAGGCCTCTTCTCAATTTTATCAGCTCAAGCGCTGCTTACTGCCGTGACAGTTCTCCCTCTTTCACTCGTCATTTTCGGCCTCTTAAGTGCCCTAATTGGAATGCTCTCGTTCTGGATCATCAAAACTGAAAGCATCTTCGCACTTATCATGCTCACCCTTGAGTTTCTTGGTGGTCGATTACTTCCACTCTCTTTTCTACCGCAGTGGCTCCAATCCCTCAGTCTTATGTTCCCTCTTCGTTTCTCCCTTTCCCTACCCGTAGAAGCAATCTTAGATCCTCAGAAAGCTTCTCTCCTGAGTATACTTCTTGGACAAGGAGTATGGTGTGTCCTGCTCTCCTTTCTCGCGGTGATCCTCTGGAAAAAAGGTATACGTCACTTTGATGCCGTCGGTGGCTGACTTCCTATGCAGTACTATCTCACTCTCCTCTCCCGAGCAATACGCCTTCACCTTCTTCGATGGAACAGATATCGCACGGATGTATTTATCTGGCTTATCACAATCTGGATCACTATCGGCATCCACGTCTGTTTCGTTTTCGTCGTTTATGATACAGCAGGAGGATTGTTCTTCGGATATTCTCCGAAGGAACTTGTGAGCTTCTTCGGCATAACACTTTTTGCAACTGGCCTAGCTCAGAGCATTATTCACGGAGGTCTTGTTGTGAATCTGGCAAAAACTGTATGGTCCGGCAATTTTGATTATTGGCTTACGCAACCTGCCCCCCTCCTATGGCGCATGCTCCTCGAAGATATGGGATTTATCTGGTTCTGGCCACATATTACCGTCGGTACCATTCTTCTCTTTCTCTCTCTTCCAGCCTCTCATTGGCCCCTTGGCTTCGCAGTAGGTCTGGTAGCCGCCGCCATTGAGATAGGACTCATGCTCTGCCTCTGTCTTCCATCCATTCGATGGGGACGATGGGATCCCAATGAGGGACTTTGGGAATACATGGAAAATTCCCGTTTGATGCCAATTGGACGAACTAATAATAATATGTTATGGATTGCTTCTTTCGGAGTTTTGCACTACTCTCTCTCCTTGGAAGTGCTCACAGGGAAACTGTCACTTCTTATCCTAATTGCTATTGCCTGCCTCCTCTTCGCTCTCGCCTGGGTTCTCCTCAGGATTCTCGTCCGCTCCTACGGTTCTGCCTCCTCATAAAGTTTCTAATCCCCCCTCATGGTCGACGCCATCATCGTCAAAGACCTGAAACGCACGTTCCGGCACTACGAAAAGAAACCGGGGTTGCTCCCAACCCTCAAGAGCGTTGTCTGGCGCGAGTGGAACGAAGTGAACGCCGTGGATGGTGTGAGCTTCTCGATTCCGCAGGGGAGCTTCGTGGGATTTTTAGGCCCCAACGGCGCCGGCAAGACGACCACGCTCAAGATGCTCTCGGGCATCCTCACTCCAACGGAAGGATCTTGCAAAGTACTAGGCTACACCCCTTTCGATCGCAAACGCGCCTTCAAGAAACAGATCGGCTTCGTCATGGGCCAGAAAACGCAACTCATCTGGGATTTGCCACCAACCGATACATTCGTTCTCCATCGCGATCTGTACGAAATCCCCCGTAATCAATGGAATGAGACATTGGATACGCTCACCAAGCTCCTCAGAGTAGAGCACATACTCGGGACCCCCGTACGGCAGCTTTCGCTCGGTGAACGGATGAAGTGCGAACTCATCGCCTCGCTCCTGCACAAGCCCAAGGTGCTCTTCTTGGACGAGCCAACCATCGGCCTCGATGTGATCTCGCAGGTGCACCTGTGGGAGTTTCTCGGTACCTATCAGGCAAAGGAGAATATGACTGTATTGCTCACGTCCCACTACATACACGACATTGCCAACCTGTGCGAAAACGTGATCATTCTCAATCAGGGTAAAAAGGTCTTCGACGGCGCCTTCGAGTCATTGGTCAATCGCATTGAGCCGGAACGCAGCGGTATCATTCGTTTCAATAAGAATCAGCTCAAAGAGGATCAGACTAAGAAGATCGCCGAGATGGTCAAAAACCGGCACTTGGAGCAGATCGATCCCCTCACCTACCGCATCGCAGTACCACGCTCCGATCTCTCTGCCGCCACCCAGTGGATGCTCAAAAGTTTCCCTATCGAGGAGCTGCGAATGGAAGAAGTGGATCTGACGGAAGTGATTGAGAAAGCGTTTGCGATCGAATCGAAAACATAATGGAACTATGAATCAGAAAAAAGTCCCATGTAAAAAAACCTTTCCAGTAGTTTATCCGTAGAGTACGCTTGATGTGACTGGGATTGCTCTTCCTTGAGGCTGTTTTTTCCGTTAATTCCTATGTTCACGGTTCCTATCTCCATTTGCAAAAGCCGAATACAAGGCAATGGGCTATCATTAAATAAGTGTTTATCTGAAGGTGACGATATCTATGTCTGGAAACCTTCTGAATTCAGAAAAATATATACATCGGATATACAATCCATGCCTTCCGATGAAAAAGAAGAAATATTGCGATACGGGTTTCAGGGTGACGTGGATTTCTATCTAGCACCAAAAGATTCAAAATCGGACGCATTCCTGATTAATCACAGTTGTGATCCAAATTGTTGGTACCAAGATGACTTCACGATTACCGCCCGAAGAGACATCAAACCGGACGAAGAGCTTACAATGGACTATGCCACTTTTATGAGCCCCAGCGGGCTAGAAGATGAAATCTTGTTTCATTGTAACTGTGGCACTAGTTTATGTAGAAAACTCGTCAAGAAAGACGACTGTATGATCAAAGAAGTACAAGAACGCTACAAAAACCATTTTTATTCTTTCATCCCTCGTAATTATTTCAAGAAATAATAGGCAACTCTACATAGAACGTCGTACCTTTGTTTTCCTCACTCTTAAACCACACTTTTCCACCCTGTGCTTCGGCAGCTCCCTTGGCAGCGAAGAGCCCAAGGCCGTTGCCATCGACATTGCGCACATTGGTTGCTCTGAAAAGCTTGCCAAAAATCTTCTCTTGGTCTTCTTTGGGAATTCCACAACCTGTGTCGCGCACTTCGTAGTGCAACACATTATCCTCTACTTTCACCTTCAGTTCCACTTGGCCGCCCTCCGGTGTGTATTTCACGGCGTTGCTAAGCAGATTCTCAAGCGTCATACGCATTAAGCGTTTATCAAGTGATGCAACCGGTAATGTCTTGGAGATGCATTTGTTGATTTTCTGTTTCTTCTCTTGCACCTTAGGCTCGATCACCGCCAGCACTTCAGTGAAGAACTCACCCAGATTGAGATCTGCACGGTCCACCTTCATGCGGCCAAGCTGAATGCGCGAGACATCCAAGATCATGCCAACCAGGTCCACAAGGTCCTCTGTAACCCCCTGCATGGTCATGAGCTGCTTCTTCTGCTCTTCGGTCAGTTCCCCGGAATCTCCATCCAGCAGCATCTCAAGGTACCATTTAACCGAGGTCACCGGTGTAGCCAATTGGTGGCTCACGATACTGAGAAGTTCATCTTTCTGGCGATCAACCTCACGCAATATTTCCACTCTAGATCTCCATATTCTTACTATGTACAAAGTTAAGAACGTAAGAAGCAACAGCAGTAATACTATAAAAAGCATGAACGGCATAAATGTCGTACCAACGATTCGCATGAAATCTGTCACCTCAACATCAATGGTAAGAGAACCGACTGTATCACCGTTATCGTCCTTAATGGGACCATACGCAGAAAGAAAAGTGCCCCATTCATCAACCGTTAACTCTTCATCAACCGTGTAGGATTCAAATGCTGGGCCTTGTAAAGCTGGCGCCTCAGATGCATCATAAATTTCCCCTGGCTCCGTAACATCAAGATCATCAACTACACCGTCTTCATTGAAATCAATTGTAGGGACAATGCTCATTGCATCAGCATCAATTATAAAAATGGGTTCAAGTGGTTCCGCTGTTTGACCCATGATGTATGCATACATTATGTCTTTGTTCGCAGATCTGATCTTCTGAAGTTTTAGTACATTGTTTTTATAAATTTCTGTACCAACAGATTTTATTCCGTTCTCCTTTATAAATTTGATCTCTTCAGGCTCAAAAATCCGAGATCCAGTGGAAACAATTGCAATGAGCCTCTCGTTCAATCTACTTCTTAGTAAGCTCTGGGTGTGTAAATACAAAGTGTAAGTAATTATTACGGCCAGAATCGCGCACCCTATAAGCGCAACAAAATAACAGGAGCGCACCCACATCTCATGGAGCACGCTTGTAATCCTTCTATATTTATTTTTGATTTCTGACACGTGTATATTTTATCATCTAATCTTTCTTCCGTATAGGTTTACATATTGTAATACTTATTGTTTCATAACAAATATTACTCACTGCAAAACGCTGAATAGCTCAGCCATAATCTAAAAAGGCCCAAATATATTCCACTAAACCACTGAGTTCTAATCTCGCAAAAGAATTCGGTGCAAAGAATGTTCGGATAACAAAACTCAAGAGAGGATGAATTATGAGCTGATAGGCGTTTTTCTCTGAAAGAACACAATCTGAGAAAGAATTGAGCTGATGATAAGACAGGCAAACACTCCCCCAAACCACCAATACGGCACAAATTTGTTTCGAACCTGCTGGTAGAAATCTGTGACATTCATATCTAGTCCTAATATCGCAACTCCCTTTCCATTGGCATCACGTATGGGGGCATTCCCTGTGAGGAATGTCCCCCATTGATCTGTCGAAAGGTTTTCAATCATAGGCCCATCCAGACCTGCTGTGGAAAATTCCTGTCCTGTCGCATCATAGATCACCCCAGGCCAGATACTCTCATCCGCCTCATTAATCACTCCATCGCCATTATGATCTTCCGACAGAAGCGGGATGTCGTAATTTGAATCCGCATCTGCCACAAATTCCCAAAGTGTGGGATCAGATGTCGGTCGGAAAATGTATGCATACATGATGTAACTATTCGCGTTTCTGTCTCGTATCTCATTCAGCTTCTTAAACACCCTCTGGTACTCCGACCGCTCCATATCCCGTGCAAATCTGAGTGGCTCCAAATCTCTCGCATCAATCTCCTCAGCTGCAGCGGAGACAATAACCATCAGTTTCTCTCCTACTTGCTCCTTCATTAGGCTCAATGTGTACCAATACATCCCATACGTCACCCCCATCGCCATCAATGCACACAACCCCAGCACCGAAAGCACCTTCCTTGACCGCAAAATCTTGAGTAGCTCAAAGAAAAGCGGCCGGCTGAAGGCCGCGAGACGAGTGAGAACAAAGAAGAAGAAGAAACAGAGGAAAAATAGAGCTGGTGAAAATGCTTGTTCTGAGAGTGTTTTGATTTCACTGGCATCAATATCAACACCTATAATTGCCACTGTATTGCCTTGGAAATCGCGAATGGGTGCATGCCCAGAAATCCATACTCCCCATAAATCAAAACATGGTTGATAATCCGCATCTGGCTCGCGTAATGCTCTAAAAAATGAGGAATCAAGCCCTTCATAATCATAATACGAATATCCGGGTGGGTTGATGTCATTTCGTAATCCATCTCCAGTCGAGTCGGGAAACGATCGAATGTCGAGCGCATCTGCATCAGCGATGAATTGGTAAAAATACGGATCATCCGTTGGTCGCATAATGTATGCGTATTGCACCTTCGGATTACGCCTCCGAATATCCTGCAACTGTTCCACTACCTTTCGATATACTGGCTTCTCTGTGTCCTGCCACACATGAAGCTGATTCAGATCTGCAGCATCAAATACTGGTGCCGCAGTGGCTGTAATTGCTATTACCTGTTCTCTTACCCGCTCTAAATTCAGATCGTACGTATGCCTCCACAGCCCATAGGTGATCCCTGCGGCCAGCACCGCACCCATCAGAAAGATCACCACGCTCTTGCGGCTCAAGAAGAACTCACGGAGGCTTGAGAGTGATCGCGTGCTAAGAGGAATGAAGGGTTCTGGTGTTTGCGAATGAGCCACCGCTACCGTCTGCGGCTGACTTTCTGGTTCCTTGGCGCGGCGCCACAAGAGCTCAAACATGGTGCGCTCCGTGTTGGCAAGCTCAGGGTACTTGAGCGTGCATGCCCGCTGCTCCGCATGGTTGAAACAGGCCACCGTCTCGCCCGCGATGATTTTCTCGAAGGTGATAGGAAACACTGCGTCGGGCACCAGTTGTGTCTCGCGGTACTCGAAGGGATCGCGCGACTGGAATCTGCGACCGAGAGAATGTTCGGGAGCCAACACCCGCGAGAAGACGCCGCGCTTGTGTCGTGCACGAAAGTACTGCACGCGGAATTCGCGCAGAGGGTCTTCCTCTTCCTTTGCGGTCACAGGTCGCTCGTGGAGAAACTCCTTCACATTGAGCTCAAGGAGCTTCAAGTATGCCTTCTTGATGCCCTCTTCCCCTTCGAAGTGCTCCATCTCGGGCCGCTTACTCTCATGTTCGAGGGAATTGATGAACGATTCAAAATTCTGCGCGCGGCTTTTTATGGCTTTGAGCTGCTGTTCCGTGTCATTCTGCATCCACTGCATAACCGCATTGAGCGATTTGAGAAGCACCTTAGGCGTGTCGTTCACCATCTCGCGACTGATCATGCGGCGCTGCAACAGCTTCTTCACGGCAAGATCTAAGACGCCGGTCGATTTGCCCGTTTTCGCCGCAAGTTCACGCAATGTAAGCGCCTCGCCCTCGAGAAGTTTCTTGAGCACCAGGATCTCGGTGGCAGAGAAGCCTGCATCCGTTAGATATGCCTCGATACTGGCGGGGAGATCGGTCATTCCAAACCTGCACTCTACCCGACTTTTCGGCTATGTAAAGCGCCTTGGACATTCTCTTTCACGAGAGTCCTCAAAAAACGTGGTCGTTCTGCAGTAGTGTAGAACGTCTGATTTTGGCTTGTTGAAGCCAATAACTCCGATTGAGTCAAAGCCATCTTCTGCAAACACTATACCAAAAATATATGGGGGATTCTACGGTAATACTGGAGCACATCGCTCCATACGTTCCTTTCCCCTTTCTGAATGGAGGTGTCCGATGGCCGTTCCGTGGCAAGTGATGAACAAGATCAGGTCGGAGCTTCGCAAGGTCGTAGATGAGGAAGTGGACGAAAGCTTCTTCACTTACGACCGCGATACTGGTCAGATCGTCTCGAATCGCAAGATCGGTGGCTACCACTTCATCTTCGATGCAGACGGCAATCTGATCAAGAAGCACCGCGAATCCTGATCTGCATTTCCGTTCAACGCAGGGAGGAGGCAGATACTTCCTCCCTGCCACATTTCTGATACGGTACTTCCATGACCGAGACACCTGCTCCCCCCGCCGAAATCCAGGCATTCTACACTGAGCTCCTCACGTCGTTCACTAATCTTTTTGTGCAGCAACACTGCCAACGAGACATTGCCGAAGTTGCCGAAGCATTGGAACAGAAGAAACCGATTGCAGATCTCATGCAGTCACCCAGAGGCTCATTTTCCACAATCTTCGTTCCATTTCATTCTGGAGGCACCCGCTTTCAGGTCATCGCAAAGAAGCACACTCTTCATCCAAAATTCATGGAATTCTGCACGCTTGCCGGAAAGATCGAGAGCATTACCGACACCATGGGAATCGCAGGGAACGAACCCTCCAGAGCAGACAAGACAAAGCTCCTGCCGCTTCTGAAGAAATTCCTCGCGGTCCTGCCTTCCCCCGAAGAATTTCAATCGTGGCTGAAGTGAATCCAAATATGCACGAGTATTTCGTCTATATCCTCCGTTGCAGTGACGGGAGCTACTACACAGGAGTCACCAACGACGATGAACGCAGACTCACGGAGCATGGCGATGGTCTGGACCCTTCGAGTTACACGCACGGCAGGAGGCCGGTGAAATTGGTCTATCTGGCTGATTTTCAGGACATTACCGAAGCGATTTCGTGGGAGAAGAAAGTGAAGAGGTGGAGTAGAAAGAAGAAGGAGGCGTTGATTCGGAGGCAATACGAAATTCTGCCCATGCTTTCGCGATGCGAGAACGCTACCCATTTCAAGTAC
>JBDRKJ010000008.1:0-115782 GCA_043814035.1 Candidatus Peregrinibacteria bacterium | reverse complement strand
TACAGCGTCTCCCGCTGCGAAAGGGTAAGGTGAGCCATGCGGTATGGGGTGAGAGAGTTAGAAGCCTTTCCCTCATACCGTACTTCGTTGTGATGCCTCCAGAAGCCTTATCCTCTATGCGTTTCAGATCTGAATTCCGGAAGAACAATAGTTGACACACATAATGAATACTGGTTTAATACCCCCCTTATGTTCCGCCTTCGCGGTAACAGAGGAGCCTTCTTTCCCCCATACGTTATGACATTCTCTCTGCGCACCACCATTACAAGTGCTTCCGCAGCGCTCCTCATGCTCTTCGCTACTCCGGCCTTCGCAGCCGGTACGGTGACGATCATGCAGCAGAGCCCCATCGGGATCTTCGGTGATTACACACTCACCTTCCCCATTGGCTCTCAAGTAACCATCCGCGAACAGGATCGTAAAGTGCTGGCCATTGCAGAGGTTGGCGCCTACCTACTACACATTTCACCTCCCGCCAACGCCAAGATGACCACCTCGGTCAAGAAGAACGGTACCGATATCCTCGCCACCGTTGATCGCGACGTGCGGTTCACCGTGGAAGAGGGCGATGCCGTGACCGTCACCATCAAGTATCGATACGACGGAACAATCAACGTGGAAAGTGACCCAGAGGGTACCTCGTTCGAGCTCCTCGGACCGAACGATCTGCGCGACGCGGGCGTGACGCCGGCCACTTACACAGGAATGGCCCCGGGCGCCTATCGTGTCACGTTTCACAGACGTGCGGACTGCAACTTAGTTTCGCCGATTCAGCGAACACTCAAGGCCAATGCTTCACTCACGTTCATAGGCAAGTTCACCTGCGGCGTAGTAACTCCGCCTGCTCCGCCTCCCGTACCAACAGAGGAACCTGTTCCCGACAGCAACGAAGGTCGTACAGTCCGCATGTGGCTGGCCGCACACCAGGCAGAGGCATTTGCCGGCAGCACAGTGCGTACCACAATTACCATCAAGAACACCGGTGCACGCACGGTGCATAACGTCGTGGTCTCGGCACAGGTCGATCCTGCCCAGGCACAGTTCAGCACACCGTTGCCGCACTTCGGCATGCTGACCGGCGATACCGTCTTCTGGGAGGTGCCGCAGATCTACTCCGGCAAGACCTGGAGTATCACGGTCCCCCTCGCGCTGAGTACATCCCTCAAACAGGGAGAGAAGCCAACCATTACAGCACGCGTCTCGGCGAGCGACCTTGCAGAGGGCAACAGTGGCATCCCACTCGTCACCACGACGACCGTTGGTATCACAGAACTGCCAGAGACAGGCTTTAGGGCCGATGTCCTCTTCCTGCTCCTGAGCACACTGTTCACCGCCTTTATTGCCAAGAAGACTATTCAGCAACGCTTGGCTGTACAGCAGGCGTAAGTCAGGCACAGACATCCGTACCATAGAGCACCCTGCACCGCAGGGTGCTTTTTTCATTCGAACGGTGCACCAGAAAGGCGGCCTGTGGTCCATTGCGCCCAAGAGCCACCATGCGTAACACTAGGGCGTTCCCCCTTTATGGTTATGACGACCAAACGCCTTTCACTCTCTCTCATCATGATGATGGCATGCGCACTGCTGCCAACATCCGTACAAACCCAGAGCGTGGGCATGATCACAGTGGATCAGGAACCCGCCGAAGGATTTTCTGTGCTCGGTGACTGGGCACTCCTCAAGCCCGACGGTACACACACGCTCACGAATGTTGCGTCCCACACGTACGAAGCAACACTGACAGGCAAGTATCTGCTCAATGTCATGCCGCCCTCTGGCATGTCAGCGAATATCACACTCACACTCAACGGCGAGACGGTGATTATCGAAAAACCGCAGGCGGCATTTGAATTGAGTGAGGGAAGTACCGTAAATCTCAAGATCCAGTACACCCTTGCCATCTCAGGGAAAGTAGGTGTCGATACCTCTCCTCCCGGGTTCGGCTACACCCTCTCCGGGCCCGATGACGCCATCTACACCGGCGTGTCTCCTGGGTATTACGATCCCATGCCTATTGGTCTCTACTCCGTAACCTTCGATCCGATTGAAGGGTGCAACACACCCAGCCCCCAATCAGGACGCCTCATCAAAGAGGGGCGTGTCACCCTCTCGGTAGAGATCGCATGCGATAATCTGCCACAGCTCAAGCAACAGCAGGATGAAGAGAGGGCCAGTCAATTCGTGAAAGCGACCATCGATGGCAAGCCCGTGATCTTCGAGGATGTGCCCGTCGGTCAGTGGTTCACGGCAGCGGTACGGCGTGTGCTCAGTGCCAAGGTGATGTCTGGATATCGTGATGCAAAAGGAGTTCCTACAGGACAATTCGGTCCATCAGATCCTGTCACGTTGGCTGAGCTTGCAAAGATTGTCCATCGCCTCGCGAGTATCGATGAAACGAGAATCCATACGGAACCTGAGAACATCCAGGCAAAAGGCGCATGGTTCGCGCCGTTCGTCGCATCTGCGGAGCAGCATGACTGGCTGGTCTTCATTAACCGATCAGTGGATCCCCTGCGACCCGCAACGCGCGCCGAAGTCGTGGCAACCTTCTTGCAGGTGTTGAATGTGCCGCGCGAGTGGCCAACAGGTTCGATGTTCCGCGATGTTTCGCGCACCATTCCCTACGCATCCTGTATTGAGACAGCCGCCAGCCACGAGCTGGTTGCCGGTTACACCGATGACGAAGGGAACCCCACCGGATTATTCGGCCCGGCTGATCCCATCAATCGGGCAGCCATGGCCAAGATGATCTCTGCTGCCATGGAGCTGTACTTCGTGGATTCGCCGTTGTTCAACCCCAACCAGTGAGGTGTAGTAGAGCCTACGCACACAAGACATGTGCTGCCAGCTCTGTCACATCGCCCGCACCGAGCACGAGTAACACATCCTTGGGTTGAAGCACCTGCTCTGTAAGCAGGCGTTGCGTTTCAGTCAGTGAATGCCCGTTCATGGCCTGCACGTGACTCCCCTGCTGAAGATCCGCTACGAACGCAGCGACGTCGACCGCACCCTGCTCACGATCAGGCCGTGCATCGTAGATGTTCGGGATGATAACCAAGTCAGCACCGGCAAACGCCTTGGTAAATGCATCGTAGAGCTTACGTGTGCGGTCATGCGTGTGGGGTTGAAAGGCAATGACAAGGCGTCTGCCGGAATACGCTTCGCGCAGTGCAGCAACGGTCGCCCGAATTTCTGTGGGATGGTGGCCGTAGTCGTCGATCACCGTCACACCCTGCTTCGTCTCGCCCTTCACTTCCATACGACGCCAACACCCGGCATAGCCCGCGAGAGAAGAGAGCGCCTGCTCTCGGCTTACACCAAGTTGCTCCGCGAGTGCGAGGACAAGTTGTGCATTCTGCTGCATATGCACCCCGGCAACCGCCAGCACCGGCAACGGGAGTGCATCAGCATCGGTTATCTTTCGATTGCTCTGTTCGGCAACCGCCACGCACACAGGATCGTTGCCGTGGGTAATGATGGAACCATCAGGAGGAAGCCGCTTGAGAAAATCTGTGAATGCCTGCGCGTAATCTTGCGGTGATTGGTAGTAGTCAAAATGATCGCCATCAGCATTCGTGAGCAGAACGATGGCTGGCGAGAGAGAGTGAAAGGATCGGCGATACTCGCACGCCTCTACGATGAAAAGATCGCTTGCACCCTTGCGCCAGTTGCGACCCTGCAATTCGTGCGCTTTCGTTCCCACAATCACACTAGGATCCAGCCCCGCATCGATGAGAACGCGTGCAGCCATCACGGTCGTGGAGGATTTGCCGTGCGTGCCGGCGACGGCAATGACACGGAACTCGCGGGCCCGCCCGGACGACCCGTTCGGACGGGTGAGCTCTCCCAGTGCCTGAAAGTACGACTGCTGCGGAATCGAGAGGGCAGCAGCACGCATGCGCTCAGGGCTCTGCGCAGGAATCGCCTCGGAGTAGACGAAGAGATCGCAATCCTCGGGCACGTGTGATCCGTCTTGTGAGAGCACGACTTCAATCCCCTGCTCCTTAAGGTCACGCACGATGTCAGAATCCGCCTGATCACTGCCGAGCACATGATGTCCCTGACTCGCGCGGTATGCCGCGTACGCCGAGAGACCCATGCCGCCGATGCCACTGCAGAATATCTTCACAGGCAATAGTGTAGAAAACCTCGAGCAGGTAAGCTATGAATCCGTGGCGTATCAACATATTGAACCAATGAGCAAACAGCTCACGATTATCGTGGGTCTCACGGTTGTAGGATTCATGGCATTCGGGCTGGCACTCTCGTTTTACCGCAATGTTCTCTTCGAACAGACTCTGGAAGATATCCGTGGACAGAACACCGCGTTACGTCTGCGCATCGCAGGTGGCTACAAGGAACTGGACTATTACCGCTCGACACAGTTCAAAGACAAGTACGCCAAAGAGAACTTGAGCCTGGTCAAACCCGGCGAGAAAGTGCTCATTATCACCGAGCAGCAGCGCCCCTTGGACATGACAGAAACCGAACAAGGTTCCTACGAAGAGGAACGCGAAGCAGCGTACTCAGAGCTCCTGCGGCAGATGCCCATCATGGAACACTGGAAGCTCTACTTCTTCCATCGTGACCGCATCGAGGAACTGAAGCGGGCACTGTAATTCGTGAGAGATAGACGGGACTATTTTTCTCGCCTACTCGGAAAAGACTCCCATTCGTACACACATATGCTCCGAGAGGCTGGCTTACCATGAGCGAGTCCCGCACGTGCGAGACGAGTCGAATGGTTGCGGGGGCCGGATTTGAACCGGCGACCTCGAGGTTATGAGCCTCGCGAGCTACCAGGCTGCTCCACCCCGCGTCGAAGATGTAAAGAGCACCTCACAAGCTACTCCCGCACATGCGGGACTCCACCCCGCGTCGAACGATAGGAATTCTGCCCCATAATCTCTTTACATGAAAGAGAAAACTCTCAAAAACGAAAATTGCACGAACATCCCTCGTTTTTGCGGGCTTCTACCCCTGCTGAACATACAGACATATTGCCCGATATTTTCCTGGCACAAAAAAGATGATTACAAGAAATTTGGCTCACTATCCTTGGTAGATCCTCTGTAAGGTTCGTAGACTGACACCTCCTTTCTGTCGTTTCATTTGCAATTCCAATCGTCGCGCTTCTGATGCAGTCATGGCATAACTCTGCCAAGCGAGCTCCCAAGGACCTCGAGACCGAGTGAAAAATGTCCGTCCTTCATTATGTTCTTTGAGTCGAATTTTTAAATTTGATGTGCTTCCGATGTACCGCTTACCAGTCGCATTCTTAAGAACATAGACAACGAAGGGGCTCTTATTCATGTCTATTAAAATACCCAAAACTGAGCTTTCTCGCGAGCTACTCCCGCATGCGCGGGACTCCACCCCGCGTCGAACGTAGAGGCATTCTGCCTTACATTTTCCTTGCACGAAAGTGGAAAATGCGTAGAATTTGCCCGCTATGGCACATAAGAAAGCTGGAGGCTCAACAAGCAACGGCAGAGACAGCGTCGCCAAGCGCCGTGGTGTAAAGCGCTTCGGTGGCCAGACGGTTTCGGCGGGTGAGGTTCTCATCCGGCAGAAAGGATACTGGTACCGCCCTGGTGACAATACACACATGGGCAAAGATTGGACGATTCATGCAAATATCGATGGCAGCGTGCGTTTCTCAGAGAAGCGCGTGGTGAAATTTAGTGGTCGCCGTGAGCGCAGCACATTCGTGCATGTGGAGCCGGCTGCAGCGTAAACGGGAACCACGCATGGTATAGTGGCAGGCGTGTCGTTGAACGTTCATGATTTCTCAGTTCCGGCGGCTGTCATACGGTGTCCTGCCTCTCTGCATGAAGCCCTCAAGGGTCCGTTCTGGAGCACGTTCGAGGATGAAGTGATCCGTGATATTTTTGAGCGTGGAGGACTGATCGTCGATATCGGCGGAGGATTGCGGCTCGATCCTAACCGTGGAGATCGCGTAAACGCGCACCGTCAGAAAACATTCGGACGGTTCCTCTCTGATTCAAAGGTGCAGTACCGTGTGACCGATTACACCGATCAGTACCATCCCGATTTCGTGGAAGATATCCATAAACTCTCCTTCGCTGATTCTTCCATCGACGGACTCTTCTGCATGGCCGTGCTGGAACACGTGTACGACCCCAAGCGCGCAGCAGAGGAGATTTGCCGTGTCTTAAAGCCTGGAGCCGTAGGTCTGCTCTACGTCCCCTACCTCTATCGGTACCACGCCACGGTGACCAAGGATTATCGCGACTACTACCGCTACTCGAAAGACGGCATCGCCTACCTCTTTCGCGCATGCAGCGAGGTCACCATCTGCCCCGTGCGCGGACTCTTCGAGTCACTTGCTCGCTTCACGCCCCTCCACCGCATCGGCGTTCTGCGTTGGCTGCTTCGGTGCCTTGATTGGAGCACGAAGAAGATGCGGAGGATTTCAGAGGTGCAGACATCAGGGTACTTCATCCGCATCAGGAAATAGTGCATAGAGCCAGTTTGTCTCTTACGTATTATTCGCTACCATATCTACATGTCAGACATTGGAGGTCCAGAAATCGGGGCACCAGGCGAAGGCGCAGCGAGCGGGTTTGAGGGGCTCAGTGAAGACGCCAAGCAGCGTTTTGCCGCTGCCGCTGCAGGTATGCAGCAGATCCGGCGTGAAGAGAAAAAAAGCAAGCGGCGCGACGATCAGGTGGCCAAAGCCATCATCCAGTTTCTGGATGAATCAGACCACACGCACCTCTTCGTCTTAGTCTCACGCTTAGTCGCGCGCGACTGCCCATCAATCTTCATCCTCGCCATTCTCTCACTCATTCACGAGGGATGCCGCACAACGGTGAAGGAATACCTCAGCGAAATGCTCAAAGAGATCCCCGAGCCGGATCTCTCAGCTTCAACCGCTCTCACGAAACACGGAGCCATTGCGGCAGAGGAGGGTGAAATTCTCATCCGCTGGATCACACGCCTACAGACCGTCCTCTCGCTCGATGTCGAAGGCATCCTCTTAAAACTCCTCATTGACGAGAAGCACATCGACGGCACCGTGCTGCAACTCACCACATTCGTGCTACAGGAATTCTTTCAGTCACAGAAGCGTGACGTTGCTTTCGAAAAACTCCAACCCCTCACAGCGAGTATTCTGCAGACAGTTTTCGAGCCGTTCATCCCGTCGGTGCGCAAGCTCCTGCAGGAGCGGGCGGCAACCCAGGAGCAACAATCGCAGTGAGAGTGAAGCCGGGATTCATGAATCCCGGCTGCGGGGAAACACAAAATCCTGAAGCGCTGTCTGTTTAACGCCGTTCACTTCCGCGAAAAGCCTCAGCCTGTCCACGGGAATATCAATGGAAATCCCCTCGAGAGTCTTCATCACCTTCTTCTTCACCGTATTGAATCGCTGCGGATGACCGATGCGTGCGAGAGTGATATGTGGAGTAAACGGACGTCCATCGGACCACGGACACGACTTCTTCACCCGCGCCAGCTCATCACTAAACCCCAACGTGAGAAAGAGCACGCGATCCTCCCCCCGACTCCCAAATGTGTCGGCCCCCATGACCCGCATCGTGAAAGGGGCATGAATGGCAGCAATCTTGCGCGATTGCACCACAATCCCCTGGTACTCCAGCTCCCCCACGCTCGGCCAGAACATGAGCGTTAAGTGCGGCGACTGTGGATTCTGAAACCGCAAGATCTCGGCGTAGGGCTTGAGCTCCTCGACGAGCGCCTGAAACTGCCACTTGGGCTGACCCTCGAGCGGGAGAGCGAGGAAGACGGAACGAAGAGGGAGCGTGAGATTCATAAGAAAGTTGTCATCCTGAGCGTAGTCGAAGGATGGCAACGCGTAATATCATGGTTCGACTACGCTCACCATGACATGCTACATGATTCTCAACGCTTGAGTACCGCCAGAAACGCTGCTTGTGTGAGCGTGACCTTGCCCATCTGCTTCATGCGTTTCTTGCCCTTCTTCTGCTTCTTAAGAAGCTTGAGTTTGCGCGACACATCTCCACCATAGAGGTAGCCCGTGACGTCCTTACGGTAAGCGGGCACGGTTTCACGAGCAACAATCTTGGCCCCGATGGCCGCCTGAATCGGAATCTGGAACTGCTGCTTAGGAATCACCTCTTTGAGTTTCTTGCAGATCACGCCTCCGACATCGTGTGATTCGCTCTTGTGCACGATGGTCGAGAGGGCATCGGCCGGTTCGCCGAGGAGCAAGATCTGGAGTTTCACGAGATCGCCGGGCCGGTAGCCGATGGGATCGTAGCTCATGGAACCGTAGCCCGACGTGGCCGATTTAAGCAGGTCGAAGAAATCGAGCACGATTCCCTGTAGCGGAACCTCGAACGTGAGGAGCGCACGATCGGCATCGAGATAACTCAAACCCTGCTGCACCCCGCGCCGGTTCGTGACGAGCGTCATAGCCGCACCAATATCCTGCGCCCGACACACAATCTCAAGTTTCACCCACGGTTCGCGGATTTCAGCGATGTACGAAGGATCAGGAAAATCCGCAGGATTGCTGATGCGCGCGGTATCGGGCTCTTCGACTTTGAGCAGGCTCGCACGCACCACTTCCGCCGGACGTCGTACGCCCAGCTTCACCTCGTAGAGTACGCTCGGTGCAGTGATGACAAGGTCGCAGTCATGCTCGCGCTCCAGACGTTCCTGAATAATATCCATGTGCAGGAGGCCGAGAAAACCGCAGCGAAATCCATTCCCCAGTGCCACATTGTGCTCCGGTTCGAACCGCAGCGCGGCATCGTTGAGGGCAAGCTTCTGCAAGGCCTCACGAAGTTGCTGATACTCGTCCGCTGCCGAAGGATAAAGACCCGCAAAGACCATGGGCTGTACTTCTTTGTAGCCGGGGAGCGACTTGCCCTCCTCCAGAGCAGAGACCGTGTCACCCGTACGCACGGACTTCACGTCCTTCTCGCCCGTCACGAGGTAACCGATCTCCCCTTCGGTGAGGCGGGGATCGGGCGAGAATCCGGGGGCGAAGTGCCCGAGCTCCAGGATCTCGACGTGAGATTTGGTTCCGAGCAGGTAGGCTTTCTCACCTTTTGTGAATGTCCCCTCCACAACACGCACATACGCCACTGCACCACGGTACGGATCCATCACCGCATCGAAGATCAGCGCACGAGCCGCCTTGGATACTACTGTGTGTTTCTTCGGAGGTGGAATGCGCTCCACCACCGCATCGAGGACATCAGCCACTCCACTGCCCTCCTTCGCTGAGATGTGCAAGATCTCTTCTTTGCGGCATCCGAGGAGTTTCACGACTTCCTCACTCACCCGTTCGGGATCCGCCGCAGGCAGGTCGATCTTATTGATCACGGGAATGATCGTGAGATCGTGCTCCATGGCCATCATGAGTACCGCCAGTGTCTGCGCCTGAATGCCCTGCGAGGCATCGACGAGCAGGATGGCACCCTCGCACGCGACGAGGCTGCGGCTCACCTCGTAGCGGAAATCGGTGTGCCCAGGCGTATCGATGAGGTTGAGCTGGATGTGCTTCCAGTTCATGCGCATGGGCGTGAGCTTGATGGTGATACCGCGCTCGCGCTCCAGATCCATCGTATCGAGGAGCTGCGCCTTCATCTCACGCTTCTGGAGCGTACCCGTGACCTCGATCATGCGATCGGCAAGAGTCGATTTGCCGTGGTCAATATGCGCGATGATGCAGAAGTTACGGATGTGCACGCCATCATCTTAACTGAGCAAGGCACTTAAACTCCAGGCACAGAACGAAAACTAGCACGAAAATGCGCACGCACTACTGGCGTTCCCCATCACTTGAGGGACTCCATGTTGGCTAGAATCCTCTTGTACGCACTACTCGATACCACCTTCTCGGTCAGAAGGTTATTGAGGAGCACATGGAGGAACTGCTTAGGATCATTCGTTTTCTCATACAGCGGCAAGAGTTTATCGAACAGGTTTCTTCGGTATTCCGCTGGTCCCCACGAGAAAGAGCTTCGGTAGCTGACAAGGTTGAGCAGACGATTCAATTCATACTCACGAACATAGCGAAGGAATTTTGCATTCTTTTCCATGGGATGACCACTGAGCGTGAGCGGAGTCGTAAGAACGGCAAAGCTAAGATCCTGATCTTCTTTTGTGAATGCATCGGTAGGTTTCTGTGTCAGCATGTCCAGACGACGAATAGTGTACGTATAGCTTTCTCCGTTCTTCTCAGTGGAGAACCGGAAGGCATCCGATTTTTTTGGATTCCATGTTCCACTGTTCTGACGCCGGACATCGAAACTCCCATGTGCAGACGACTCGAGCCTAGGTGTAAGCCGCACATCAACTCCATCGAGATGCCCATGAAATTCTCCGGACCGTAGCAAGAACTTCTTCTCGGCTTCATCCTGTTCATACGCACCGGGAACATAGAGCATGCCAGGGCTCTTCCTTGCGCGCTCAAGGGCTTGATCTCGAAGCTCTGTCTGAACAGATGTCAAACGGTCACGTTCTGCTCTCCCCTGCTCCCACTTAGTTTCCTGCGCACTCTTCCTCTGTCTCCTGCTACGCTCTTGCTTCTTACGGCGATCAACGAGCGTTTTACGGGCCAGTTCCAACATGCGCGTCATGCCGGGCTTATGCTCGACCTCGCGCATGGTAATCGGTTGCAGCAGTCCAGGAATCGCTTGCTTGTTCGTATTGTTAAGCTGCGCAGTTGCAGCAGCCTGTTGCAGAATGATCACATGTCCACTTTCAAGATCCCCAAGAACGTACGTCGCGAGGACCATGTCATGATTCCCCGGGATCTTTCGTCCCTCGTAGAAGACTGCGCTAAGTGGAAGATGCGGGAATCCTTCAGGAAACTTCACGCTCGTGAGCTTTCGGCTGACTGAGTGACTCACGTTCCCAGCAGTGAAAACGAGGGAAGGGTCAGATTCCTCACCAAAGAATCCTTCGGTGAGCTGATTATTGAATCGAAATGCCGCGCGGCGTTCCTGCACGCGTTTGTCTGTCTCCATGAGCTCAATGGCATCGGCGGTGATGTGCTCAAGAGCATTGGCAAGCGTCGTCTGTTCTTTACTTGCACCAAAGAATGCATCGATCAGCGTAGGCTCGCTCTTGATTGATTTCTTGCCCGATGCAGAGCGAATGTTGTCTGCCGCTGTAGCAGCGTAACTCGCAGGGAAATTGAAGTGCGCAAGGGCGCCCATGCGTGTTGCATCACTAGGCCACTTAAGTTCCACGGCGTCCGTGAAAGTACGGATATCGTGCCACTCCCTCTTCTCCATGTTTTCCTTTTCCTCGACATCACGGGGCAGCACGCGACTCAGGCGCGCGCGCAGCGCCGGATCTGCAATGAGCCGCTGCAGTACACCATCAGCGTTTGTACAATCCAGATCTTCAGTGAGCCCGGGAACCGTGCCCGCAGAAATGATGAGAGACTGTTTTCTGCCAACACGATCAATGAGTTCTTCGACGAGGCGTTGCACGCGGGTGCGTCCCTGCGCATCAGCAAGCTGCTCCCGTTTCAGAGAATGGATCGGCGTACCAAACGATGTCTGCTGCCCGAGAGAATGCACCACATCAGCTAGCACACCCTGCACACTGGGATCACGATCATCAAGTAATCGATACTGTTGCAGAGCATCCATGGCGCTCACGTACTCCTGCTCCTTGCGGTGCTCGAGGTACACAATCAGTGCCTCGCGCAGGGCGCGACGCACGTTGACGGACGAAATATCTGGCGTGCGCGCCGGAGCCAGACTGAATCCACCTACCCGTCCCGCACGGATATCTTCGAGCGAGAGCGCACCATCCGAGAGCTGCCAGAGCCGCACCGCGTAGTACGGAAGAAGTACAGATTGAAAACCTTCTTTGAAGAATGCATCGACATTTTTAGGATGCATCCCTGTGGGGTAGAGCTCAGCGATGAGTTCCGGCAGACCTGCAATTTCATCGTGCAGAATGCAGAAGAGCATCTTCTCACGAATATCTTTCTTCTGCTCAGAGGGCTTGCTCGTGAATGGATCCGTCAGCATCAATTCCGATGCTGTCGAGAGCACGCCGTACTTCTTATCCTTCACTGTGCCTTCGACATTGATTTTCGCAAGCAACCATGCCGGGCAGCGCGCGAGGAAGGTACGATCGGCTTTCTGATCGATTCCATAGACAATCGTCTCTATCACCACCTCCGCCGCAAGGACTGGGAGCGACGCACGCAGTGGAGCTGTACCCTTTCGCATCGTACTTATGGCACGAAGGATCATCGGCAACTCCACGATGTCGCCCCCGATACGCACGATCTGTGCGATCTCGTGCCCCTGATCTGCGGCCTTGAGTTCCGCGACATTCACGGTACAGAGCGTTCCGCCATCTTTATAAGTGAATCGTTCATTCTGATCAGGAGGATCAGCTTCAAATCCCGCAAGTTTGAGATCGGCAATGATAAGTTTCTCGCGCTGTTCAATGATGCGGTCCATTTCTCCTAATTCCTTTACATCTTCATAAATTCGATACGACTGCAGCGCGGTAGCGCCAGTTGCGAGAATGGTCGAGGGTGCGAGTAACCTCAATGCTTTGCCTGGAAGGCGGCCAATACCGCGAATGATGGCAGGAGTTTTGCTGAGCAGATAGAACGTGGCTCCCGTCGCCGAGCCGCCGACAATCCACGGAAGCAACGCTCCCACAGCCGCAGTGATACCAAGCGTCTTGAGCATCGCCAGCCAGCCTTCTTTGATCGCATTGATCTCGGCCTTAAGGTTGAGGCGAATATCCACCAGATCCTCCATGGAACCCAAAAACTCCCCGTAATCATCAGAAAAAGACTCTGCATCGGATTTCATCTGTCGCAGCATGAGAACATACGCCGTGGCTCCGTTAACCGTTATCTGCTGGCCGTTGACCGTCACAACTTGTCCCTCGGGACTTGCCGTGAATCGCGTACCATCCAGCTGGGTGAGCACCTCTGCCTGAACGTCTTGGGCGACGAACGTCTTGGCAGGCGGCAGCTGCTTAATGGCGACGAGTGTCTCGCGAAACTTTGCAATGCTCTTCTTGTCACGGAAGGTAATGATGACATCCCGGATTTTCTGGAGTTTCTGTTCCTTGGTGAGTGGCTGTCCGTCGGGACCAACACCGCTCTCCAGCGACTCACGGATTGCAAGTGGCAAAACACTGTCAAACCAATCCACGATAGCTTTCTTGCGCTCCCCATCAGGCATGAGAAAGAGAATCGCGCCGCGTACCATACCCGAGAGCCGATCGGCATTTTCTACCAGCTTCATAATTCCTGCATCCGATAGATTCTCGAGCCCATTCGGATCGAATGAGGTATCTACCTGTTGCAACATAAGTGCGAGACGATTCATATGGAACTCCTTTGCCCCGTCGATACTGTGTTCGATCTTGGTGCGTATCTCTTCGGGTGTCATGACATCGAATGGCTTGAACGCCCCACCGAAATCGTAGGAATCTCCAAATTGATGCTGAATTGTCGTGAGCTCGCCCATGGCAACGTGGTTTGCCGACATCTGTTTCGTCACGAGGATCATTCGATCCATAATCGCCACACGTTCATGACGCAGTAACTTCTGTACCTCTGCTCGCTGAGCATCAGTTAATTCTTCATTCTGCATCACCTTCGTCTGCAGTTCGAGCACTTGGTTGTAGCGTTCTTGCAGCACGCGCAAGTACACCCGTTGCGGAAGGAATTCCTTTGGCGCCCCCGGTAAATCCGCATCCGTGGGGTTGCCCTTGAGCATCTCGATAATCTGATTGTCGAGAGCAACAATATGATTACTACGCGCCTTGAGGATGCTCTGAAGAATACTTTCCTTCTTTATCGCGTCTTTCTCAGCAAGATACTTCTCGCGCAACTGCTCTTCTGCTTCCAGAATCTTCTGCGATGCGGGAGATAGTGAAGCTTTCTCTGCAGCACGCGTCTTCTGAAATTCCACAAGTCTGTCCTTCTGTGCTGGCATTGTTTGTAGATCCTTGATCTGCTCATCGAGCGAGAGGATGTTCGCAAAGTGCACGCGCTCCTGCACACTCTCTTTTAGGGCATGGAGGAACCGTATCGCCTGCTGCTGCTCCTGCTCCAGTTCTGCCCGGCGTTCCAGTGGCAGATGTGAAATGAGGGCCTGTAGCTCCTCGCTACACTGCTGCATGAGTTCCGAGAGTCCACGCACAGCTGCTGGAAGGTACTGGTGATAGGTCACGGCTTGGTTTGCGACAATGAGCTCCAGCCGCCTATCGATCCCCATTCGATCGGGAGCCTCTTGCAGATCTGCTTCGAGCTGCAGAGCCTTTCTTCGCATTTGGAGTTCGTTATAGAAACTGAGCTCCGCAAAATCCTGATAGACGACATGGCTCTGATTGAATTCCATCAGTCGCTCATCAATATCATCCTGTGCGACTTGCTCGGGCAGGGTACGCTCCGGTCCCAGCGCCTGATGCAACGCCATTGCCTCTACGGCCAACGCACGCGGAGTACCCTGCAAAGCTTCGCGGGTCTCTCTGGAAATCGGTTCTGTTTTTTGTTTTTCGATACCCATGGTCTAGCGCGGTGTGTTGGGTGGAAAGAGATCCGCCGCTCCACCCGTGGGGGAAGGCGGCAGTGGAAGGTTGGGAGCACCGGTCGGGCCCGGCATCGGATTGGAAGGGATGATCCCCCCCTGTGGAATTGCTTCGAATGCACCACCGGTCGTCGGTGCGACGGTATCAGCAACAGCTGCCGCTCCCTCCATGGGATTAGGAACAGCAACGAGCCCACCCAGTTGATCCCACGCAAGGTAGGCCCCACCCGCCACGAGTGCGGCGAGGATGAGGAGCGTGATGATGGGATGGCGCTTCATCGTGTCCCACGTCGCCTTCGTAGCGCGACCCGGGAGCTTGAGTACCTTCTCATACCACCGCTCTTTGCGGGCAATCTCCTGCTTGTTGAGCTTAAGGTGCTTAATGAGGGATTCCACCTGTCCGTTGAGCTTAGGATCGCGCTTACGCAGCGCCTCCACCAGATGCTCGCGTTTCTCTACCGAATCCAGTGCCGACTCGAATTCCTCAATCTTCTTAAAGCCCAGCTTGCGGGCGTAGTCCACCATCTCCTCACGGTTCCTGAATACGGGAAAGGCGGCGGGCTGTTCACTGCCGATAGAAGGAGTTGCAGTTGCCATTATGCCGTTGCGGAATTGGAAAGAAGCATCTCGTGACGAAGGAGTGAGAGACCCATGAGCCCTTCTACATCCTCATCGCTCTGAATCTCTTTCAGTAACGATGTAATGAGCACAGACAATCCCGTCGCCCCAATCACGAAACAGAGCTCCGGTAGGACCTCCTGCGGTACATCTTGAAGAGAGAGTTTCTCAAGTGGGCTCCCCTCTGTTACCTGCTTCGCGAGCGATGCAACTTGCGGGAACTCATCGAACGAAGACATCTTCTGGCGCATCTCCAACTCCTCACGCGTCTCGTACGCAGTCGACTGCTCCTTTTCCACCGTCCATCCCTCTTTCAGCTCATCAGAAAGAGCCTGAAACATCTTCTGCTCCTCGGTGGTGAGGTAGAGTGTATTCACTACTATATTCTACCAGATCAGGCCTGAATCGGGAATAGCACGCTCCTGAGCTGACGCTCGCCCTCAGAAAGCGCATCACGGAGCTCTGGAGCGGAAATGGAGGTGAGCGCTGAGAGCTTGTCGCCCTTTGCCTGGCTCACCACATCGAACGGCACACCCAGTGCGAGGGCAGCCAGTGCACCGTGATAGCGCTCGGCGAGGACCAACTGTGCTTCAGAAATTTCTGCAACCAATGCCTCCAGAGAACCGACTGAAATGATCGAAGATTCAGGAAGGGAGAGAGACTGCGCAATCGTCCGGCAGACACGTTGCTCCGCCCGATCCTGCGGCTGGAGCGAAAGAATATGTACTGCGTCCCATGACGCGGAATTTCTCAGCGCAGTCGCCCGCTCATTGAACGGGATCGTGGAGTTTCTGCGTGGAATAATGACGAGCAATTTTTGTGAACTACTGCTTCTGTTTTCCGCTTTGAATAGAGAAAGTGCAGGGTCAGCTGTTTGAATAACTTTTGTATTCATTTTCCATGATTGCACACGCTGAAATGATGCAGGATCCCGCACACTGATAAAGAGCGCACGAGCCACCACCCACCGCGCACACCACTCCCCTATCCGCGTTCGAAAAGGTCCGATCCCCTGAAACGCAAGGATGATGGGCCTACCCAGCATGCGAGCAACGAAGGCATGCCACCACCAGAGTAGTGGAGCGCGAATAGACTCAACATCGGTGAAGAGCGACCCACCGCCGAACACCATACCGTCACTCAGGCGGATCGCCTTTAATGTCCTCCACCAGGAGGTGAAGAGGAATGAGCGAATACCTGCAGGTAATCGGGGAAATTCCCCCTGCGTCGGATCTGCAGAGAGCACACGCCATTGCGCCTCCTGATAGGAGGTGATGAAGTACTCGCGTAGGAGCTCATCGCCGAAGTTCCCCACGCCGTAATTCCCAACGAGGACATAACGCATAAAGACACTATACCGAAGCTGCACTGCCTATGCCTTCTCCTCTTTCTTCTTAGATTTCTCCTTCTTCTCTGCCTTCTCTTCTTTCTCGAGTTTCACGGCCTCATCCTGATTCACAGTCTTGCCGTTCTCCGTCTGCTGCTCATCTGCCGGTGCCTCCTGAGCAACCTCAAGGGTCGGCTCGGGAGCCGCAGCAATGGCAAATTCCTCTGCTGTAGTGAAACGCTCACTTAAGCGTGCAGATTTGCCGGTACGCCCACGGAGGAAGTTCAGTTTGGCCCGACGCACGCTGGCCACCTTCTTCACCTCGATTTTCTTGATGACTGTGGAAGAGAGCGGAAAGTTCTTTTCCACTCCAACACCTGATGCAATGCGACGCACCGTGATGGTACGATCGGTAGGAACATGTCCGTTGTGCGTACTGATCACGAGCCCCTCGAAGATCTGAATGCGCGGCTTGCCCCCCTCTTCCTGAATCTGCTCATGCACACGCACCGTGTACCCCGGTTTGATCGCGGGATACCTGGGAATGAAACGTTCGGCCTGTTCGCGGAGAATGGAGTGAACCATAGCGAAAGTGGCAAAAGGCTACAGATGGGTTCTTTCAAAGTAAAGCAAAATCTCTCCTTCCCTACCCCCTACGCCCTACCCCTATCCCCTACTTTTTGAGCGCCTCCTCTATCTGTTTCTGCAGTACATTCGTAATAAGAAGATGGCGAGGATCACTGAGAATCTCCGTGACGAACCGGTCCTTCAGGCTTAGGCGGTAGAGGAAATCCCCCTCAGAGAAGATGGAGTACTTCACGTTCTTCAGGTTTGGATCCTGCAACAGCAGTGCCTCAAGCATTTCCTTTTTTAGGTCACCCACGACGAGCAAATCCACTTTACTCTCAGAACCGACGAACGTGCCGGCGAGCAGAATGAGCTTGATCCCCGACAGCTTTTTGAGGCTTGCCACAATGGGGCTCTCGGCCTGAATCTCTTTCGTGAAGATACCACGCAGCTCATTGAAGAGTGGAAAGTCGGGATCCACGTGGTAGAACTTTTTGCGATTGCGATGACGTGCGCGCACCAGCCCGATGCGTCGCAGGTTCTCTAATTCCCGGCGAATAGAATTGATCTGCTCGTGGAGAAGTCGCGTAAGTTCACGAATGAAATACTCCTCTTCCGGGTGGAGGAGAAATGTCGAGAGGAGCTTCACGCGCGTCTGCGAACTGAACAATGCTTTGAGGATGACGGACGACACGAGCACAAACTGTACTCATGAGTACATGGATAGTGCAAGAAAAGTGATCAGACAATTGATCTAGTTTTTTATACAAAAAAGCCGCTTAACTAAGCCAAAACTTAAGAATAACGGCTATTACAGATTCTTTATCTGAACACTAATTATACTCAACTATGAGGACATTTTGTGTTCTAAGTATACTTTTCATCACTTCTCCATTCTCCCTACAGAGGGATACTGAGTAATTGAGTGAAATCGTAAAAAGTGCTAGAATATATGGAATGCTCTCAAAAAGAAAAATTCTCTTCGCAATGCTCTCGCTCCTGCTTCTCACAGTGATTGTGCGAACAGAAGGCATGGGGGCACTTGCCCTCGTAGAATCGGCTCGTGCTGCAGGTGATGCAATCGATCCGTTCTTCAAGGTAATAGATCAAGCCATGAGTTGGGTGGCAATCTTCGCTCATTTTCTCATTTACATTCTCTCGGCAATTTGCGGAATGCTCTTAGATCCCAACTTCATCAATCTCAGGACTGATGGGCAGTCAATGGGATCAACTCTCCTCAAGCTCTGGCAGATCTCGCGCAATATCACCAATATCCTCCTCGCCTTCATGCTCGTCATCGGCGCGGTGATGACGGTGATCTTTGCCGAAGGAGGGTACGTGCAGAAGTACGCTGTGAAATTCGTGCTCGCGGTGGTTCTCGTCAATTTCTCATGGTTCTTTCCACGAGTGGTCTTAGATCTTGCAAACATCCTCACGGCGACGATTTACTCTCTACCCAGTTCGATCAATGTTCCCTGCACCACGTTCGACACAAAAGGGGATCCGGCAGAGTGCAAAGTGATTTCCGATTTTGCTTTCTTCGATGGCACAAACAGAAAACCACCATGGAAGTGCCCCATTGATTTCGGAGGAAAAGAGCCGGTGGTCTGCGTAAAAGAAGAGAGTCTTGCAGCGAGCGCGAATACACCCAATGCCATCTTTGGAGGGCTCATCTACAATCACGCTCGATTTCAATATTTCACAACGGTTCAGGCGCCAGGTGGTGGCGGAAACCCTCTTGCAGGACCGAACACCGCCGCACGGTTACCTCAGCTACTGATGTTCACGCTGCTCATGAGCATCATGCTCTTCTTTAGCATTGCGCTGCTGTTTCCACTTCTTGCGCTGACCTTGGTCTTGCTGATTCGCATACCCGTCATCTGGATCACCGTTGCCTTCATGCCCTTCATGTTCATCGGATTCGTTGCAGGAGACCAATTGAAAGTCTTCAATCCTATGGAAATCTGGAACAAGTTCCTGCATGCAGCCTTCATTCCGGTCGTTACGGCCATCCCCTTCTCTGTCGGCTTCATCATGGTCAATGTAGGTCTCGCAAACCAGCCGGCAGGTTGGGACATCGCGACTCATCCATTCATGAAAAAAATGTTAGTTTCTCCGATACCGGGGGTAACGAATCTTTGGCAACTTCTGTGGGTGGGCATGGCCATTGTCATCGTGTGGCTGGGGGCGCAAACGGCCTTCAAGATGGATACCCTCTTCGAGAAATTCGCCTCGCCCATTATGAACGCTGGTGCTTCGATTGGCCGGCTACTCGTGAAACTACCGCTCCTCGCACCGCTACCCTTGCCAGGGGCAACGGGTCCATGGAAAGACCTAAACCTCGGTCAGGCCCTGAACATCGTCAAGGCACCCGATCAATTGATCGCACCCAAATTCTACCTGCCGCCTCTTGTGGGTGGTGGAGTGGGAGGCGGAGCTGGTGCTGGAGCTTCTACTCAAGCAACTCAACAACTTGAAGCTAGCATTAAACGAGGAGATGAAGCCTCTCGACAGCAACTTGTAAGACTTAATGCCACACTAGATAAACTCGCTGTCGCCACAACTGACGCTGACCGAAAAACTGAATCCGACTCCATTCGGAGCCAGATGGGTAACATTACAGGAAACGACTTTTCAAGAATGTCCGCGGCCGATATGACAAAGGCACTTCAGAATCTCGCTCCGAAAATTCAAAACGCAATAACATACGACGATGGATCAAAATCCAATTTGCGATTCGATAATAGACATGCAGCACAGCTGCGTGATTCCACCCCATGATTTCACAACCTGAATCACAGGCCCACGCCCCCGAGCAACGGGAACGCATCTCTGAATCTGAAGTTCGTCAGGCACTCACGCGCAATGCCGCAGAAAGTCGCCCATCGAATCCCCGTGATGCCGAACGGCAGGACGTGGCGAACGCCCGTGACTTGGGCCTCATGACGATGGCCATCGAAATGCTGCCGCGAGAGGGCAGAATTCTGCAGAAGGAATTCGAGAAGGCCAAGAAGAAGAGTGAAGTCCCACATCTTATCGAGGGCCAGCAGAGAGCACAGGCTGTCATAGGTGCCTACATCACGACACTCAGGCAGGATCTGCGAGAGAGTTTTCCTGAAGAGGAATTCAGCACGCCCTCGCGTGCGTATGCCAAAGGGATTCAGCGCAAGATCGAAAACATGCTCAATCAGGCACAGCGCGATGGGCTCGTAACGGTCTGGAATGGCCGCGTGGCGAACCGTGTGGGATACGCTGCTGCGTGGATCAAGGAACTGAAGACGATGCGCAGCGGACCCGATCTCACAGAGAGACAGAAGCGCGACATCGCACAGGTAGAAAGGTTCTTTCAAATGGTACTGGATGGCGATCCAGCATGGACCAAGGCTTACAACACCGTGCATACCAAGCGGCCGGAATCCGCCGCTATCCGACGCGGCAAAGGTGCGCTGAAGATGCTTGGTGTTCTTGCTGCAGCAGGCATGGTACTCCTCTCGGGATTCTTGGATGCGAAAAACAAAAAGCTCTCACCCTACACACTGGCATGGCTGGGGCTCACCGGCTGGGCTGTGGGCTTTTTCAAGGGACAGAGCGAAACCGTGCGCAACCAGTTGAAGTTCGTCCCGACCAAAGAGTGGGAAAACCTCTGTAAAAAAATCTCGCTCAAGGGTCAGAACGGCGTCGATTTCATCACCTTCATTCAGCGCGCCCACAAGACCAAGAATGGCAAGAAGGCTCTGGCACTGCTCAAGAAGGGTCGCGAGCAGGGCAAGGTGAACCCACAGGAGTACATCCCGCTCCTCGTGGGCGAGAAACCGCAGGGGGAGGATGCCGCGCTCGAAGCAAAGCTCAAGTCTCTCTCACCCGAGCAGCTCTACCTCCTCTGCAAGCATCTGACATCCGTCACCGATCGCACGGCAAACGCGCTTCTGCGTGATTTCATGCTGCAAAACGTCAATAGCCAGACAGTGGCACCTGATCTTAAGCAGCTTTCGCCCCCTCCTTCCGCTTCAACTCCTTCAGGAACACCTCCAGTACGTCCCCCTCAACGATAGGACACGTCGCATCGATGCGCATACCGCACTCCGTGCCCTCCTTTGCTTCTTTAATGTCGCCCTCGCCCTTGCGAAGTGACAGGACGCGACCGGTTCCCACTTGTTCCTCTCCGCGTTGAATGCGAAACGGCAAACGCTTGAACAAGCCATCGGTCACGCGTCCTCCTACAATCTGTTCGCTCTTCTTGGTAAGGAAAATTTTAAGCACCTGCAGATGCCCCATTACCTTCTCGGTGTCGACTGGCTCGACCAGACCATTAAGGAGCCCTTCCATGTCGTCGAGGAGAGCGTAGATCACATCGTATTCACGCACATTCACACCTTCGCGATCGGCAATGATCCGGGTACTGTTCGGCACCGGCGTGTGGAATGCCACCACAATTCCTTCGCTGGCTGCGGCCATGGAAATGTCACTATCCGTCACCGCGCCAACCGACGCGTGAATGAGCTTCACCGTCACCTTCTCGGTCGTGAGTTTGGCGAGCGATTCTTTGAGCGCCTCGAGTGAGCCCTGCATGTCAGCCTTGAGCACGATTTTGAGGTGTGTCAGCTTGCCCTCAGAAAGTCGGCTGACGAGATCGACGAAGCGCTGGGTCTGTTTGAGATGACGACGCTCCTCCACAGCAGAGAGCAAATCACGTGCAAGCTTTTCAGAAGCGACAACCTGCAGAATATCGCCCACTTCGGGCACCTCGTGGAACCCGGCAACCTGCACCGCATCCGAAGGCCCGACTGATTCGAACCTGCGGCCATGGGCATCGGACATCGTGCGCACCTTGCCCAACGTGCAACCACAGACGAAGGATTCACCTTGCGTGAGCGTTCCTGCATTCATGATCACCGTAGCCAGCGGACCCAATGAAGGATGCAGGTGGCTCTCAATCACCGTCGCAACGGCAGAGCGGTTGGGGTTCGCTTTAAAAGAGTGAATCTCAGAGAGCAGGACAATCGAATCGAGCAGATCCGAAATCCCCATCTTCGTCTTGGCAGAGCACTGTACAAATGGCACCTCCCCACCCCACTCCTCAGGTTGAAGCCCCTGTGCAGCTATCTCACCCATCACACGCTCTACGTTCGCTCCCTCTTTATCCATTTTGTTGAGCGCGACGAGAATGGGCACACCCGCCTCCTTTGCATGATCGATAGCTTCAATCGTTGTCGGCTTCACTCCTTCGTCAGCTGCTACCACGATTACTGCGATGTCGGTGACCTGTGCACCGCGAGCACGCATAGCTGTGAACGCCTCGTGACCGGGCGTGTCGAGGAACGTAATTTTGTGCTTCTCGGTAGAGCCTGCGGAAACATGTGTCACCTGATACGCACCAATATGCTGAGTGATACCTCCTGCCTCCCCTCCTACTACATCTGTTTCGCGAATAACATCGAGAATCGACGTCTTGCCGTGATCCACATGCCCCATCACCACGACCACCGGAGGACGCTTGACCATGTTTTCAGGTTCATCTTTGAGTAGTTCCTGCAGATTGCGGCTGAAGAGATCTTCGGCAGAGGCTGACTCCTCCTGCTTTGTAACCGCCACGCCGAGCTCCGTTGACACCACGGCAGCCGTATCGTAATCAATAGATTGTGTAATCGTCGCAAGCACACCGTTCTTCATAAGCGCCTGAATAAGTTTCGGCACCTGAATGCCAGTCTTCTCGGCAAGTTCCTTGACGGTAATCTGTGACGGAAGCTGCACTGTGCCATCCTTCTTTTTAATTTGTTCCTGAAAGGCAGAGGAGATATCTCGCTTCTCCATTGTCCCGCGCTGACTCCTGTCTAAAGGCAGACGCTTGGGAGCACGCCTGTGCTCAAGTGCCTGCGCCTCACGGGCAATGGCTTCGCGCGAGACGTCGTCGAGTGTGAGTTTACGAAGGACATTCACGCTACCCTTGGACGGCGCTGCATCCTGCTCACTAGGAGCATTTTCTGCAGGCGCTTCGGCAGAAGGCACCGGGGATTCCGCCGTCATGGTCGTCTTCTCGAACAAGTCCTCATCGGAAGGAGACACGCCCATGAGCGCATCAATGTCGATATCTTTGCCGTACTTGCGTGCGAGAAATCGAATGATGCCCTGTGCGAGGGTGTCAGAGACTTCACGATCCGTGGGCTTGACCCCAAAGTTCACCTGCTCCAGCTCGTGGCGCAGTTGTTGACCGGTCATACCCAATGCTTTTGCAACCTGTACAAGCCGCATATAGCGTAGAGAAAAGCCGCTTTCAGTGTAGCGGGGATGCGCGATAAAGCGAGAGAAAACTCCCTCTCTTCTACTTCGTCTGATTTCCTTTTCCTTCTGACGACTCGGTCGTGTGCTTCTTCGGTTTCTTCTTTCCGCTCAATTCCTCCACAATATCGAAGGAGGATCCCGCCGTGCGCGGTTGTTCTGTAGGAGGGGTCTTTTGCTTCTGTTGTTCTGCAGATTGTTTCTCCTTCGAAGGAGGAGTGGATGACGCAGCGGGTTCATGTGCGCGTTCTGCAGGAGGAAGATGCTCCGTCTGCTCACGCTGTCGTGTCATGCCCTCACGAATCTTCTGCACCGCCTCGAGCGTGGCGATCTGGAAGTTCGCAGCAGCAGGTAAGCGGAACCCGGCCGCGCGGGGATGGCCTCCACCTCGAAAGAGTTGTGCCGCTAACATATTCGCATCAATGGCCGGCGAGGAGCGCAGACTCGCCTTGATCTCACCATCTTCCATCTCTACAAAGATGACATGCACGTCGGCATCAGGAATGGTGGAAATGAGTTCATCGAGAATACCCGAGACCTCCTTACTCTGCGCACCCATCTCAGAGAGATCTTCGCGACTCACAATCGACCAGGCGATTTTGGATTGGTCATCCACCTGAATGTGATTCAAGGCGCGTCCCCAGATCTTGAGCGTCGTAAGGGGCTTGGTCTTGTAGATGTTCTGAATGATCTCCTGCTGTCGGGCTCCCATATCCAGAAGCTCCGCGGCCACCTCGAGCGAGCGCGGTGTGGTGTTGGGATTCTGAAAACTGCGCGTATCGGTAATGAGCCCCGTAAGAAGGAGTGTAGCCAGATCGCCGGTGAGCTTCTCGCGCCAACCCGGCACGTGCATGAACCAGTGATAGAGCACCTCGGTGACGCTGGCCGACGTCGTGTCGATGAGCTGGAGCTGCCCGTAGCGCGTATTGGAAATATGGTGATCGATATTGAGCATGGGCACTGAAGAGAAGAGATCCACGTGCTGCAAGTAGAGAGATCCCAAGAGCGGCAGGTCTGCGGTATCGACGACCACGATCAGGTCGTAGCGCTGTTCCCCTTCACCGAGCGAAATCTGCTGCGGTCGAATGTGCCCGTTTCTGGGAGAAACGATAATGTTCACACGATGATCCTCCACGGTGTAGCGCAACTTATCGACCTCCACTCCCTCCTCCAGATTGATCGTGATGATGAAATTCTGAGAATCCATCAGCTCACCCTCTATGCGATCAAACCCGGGAAGGAACTGTAGGGATTCCGGCGGCGAATCGGGGCAGACGACTGTGACATCCTTGCCAAGCGCCCGAAACAGCTGGAAGCACGAGAGAGCCCCCGAGAGGGCATCAGGATCCACATTGGCGTGGCAGACCACGAGGATGCGCTGGTGCTCCTCTATGGCTCTGGTGGCCGCTGATAGCTCTTGTGGAGAGAGACTCATGTTAACTTAGTATTGTAACACAATTTATAGTTTTTATCAACTCCTCCCTTTCGCCGTTCCTTTTGGCCTGACATAGGCATAAGGGGCGTATGGAAGCACAAATAGTTAGATAGATCAACTCAACAGGCTATTCAATGCAATACCAATTAGACCACCATTGAGGCTCTTTCTTTTGGATCTGGAAACCAACGTCTTCGATCATGCGGAAGCGAAGATAGAAATCGCTCCCAAACTGTCATTAATTCGTGAAGAATTGAACGGATATCCCAATTTTTGTCCTCCTCATATCCAATCCGCTCATAAGAAAGATGCGCAACGGCCTTGCTGATTCTAGACATATTTGCGTACAAATACGGACATTCTCCCTCGCAAGTAAGGGGCCAATCTTGGTCATTGTCAAAAAAATGTTTGGCAGAAACATCATCAGGATATGAAGGTGCATCAAAGAAAAAGCCCTTCAATACTCGTGCATGAATCAAGAAGCTTTCCAACATTGCGTTTCTGGCTCCACCAAAAAGTGGGCGGTCATTTTCAGGGTTGAGCTGTGCTGCTGTGGAAATAAACATATCTACCTCATATTGAAGAGAGAGTGCTACAGCCTGAGCTTTTGGATGTAATACCATTGATTTAAGGCTATCAAAAGGATTGGACCTATACACTATAACAATCCGTCGCGAAGCGGTGGGTGGCTCTGACGGGCCCCACCGCTGGAGCGACACCACTTAAAGGGAAAAGAGAGCTCATGAGAGAAAAACCGTAGGTTTGTCTCTCATGAATGCTGGTCGGGGCGACAGGACTCGAACCTGCGACCTCTTGCACCCCATGCAAGCGTTCTAGCCAACTGAACTACGCCCCGATGGCGGGCACTATAGCATGGTAAACTTTCGCACGATGGAGAATATTGATCAGAAAATCCTCGATATCCTGGAACGCAACGCGCGCGTGGAGGCCGACAAAGCATGGGAGCTGAGTTGGACGAGGCGGCTGCTCATCACCACTCTCACGTACGGTATCGCCCTGCTCTTTCTTTGGCTCATTGAGAATAATCAATTCTGGCTGAATGCCGGCGTGCCCGCCTTGGGCTACCTGCTCTCCACCTTCTCGCTACCGTGGATGAAACGATGGTGGATCCGGCGCTATCAAACTTCGCATCAATGAACAGAAACACATACAGGAACAAAACAAATACACAAACCCGGCGCATAGCAGCAACGAGTCACTACAAGTAATTCAGCTGTTCGATGAAGGAGGTTTACTGTTAGGAGGGTAAAGGGGGCGTGGGGGGCTTAGGGAACCGAACAAGGTGCCCTAGCCCCCCACAAAAAATAGATCCATACTTCCTTTAAACGAGGGAATGATCCCTTTCTTTGTCGCGACAAAGGTGGAAAAACCTCAGAATGGAGAAACATACTTCGCCTTACTCCCCAATTCCTCTTCAATTCGAAGTAGTTGGTTGTACTTGCTCACTCGGTCAGTGCGCGAGGCGGACCCCGTCTTGATCTGGCCAGTGCCGAGTGCCACCGCGAGATCAGCAATAAAGGTGTCTGACGTTTCACCGCTGCGATGACTCACGATCGCCCGCCAGCCACTCTCCTGCGCCAGTTGAATTGCATCCACCGTTTCAGAGACCGTACCGATCTGATTGAGCTTGATGAGGATAGCGTTGCCCGCCTTTTCGTGAATCGCCCGCTCCAACCGCTTCACATTCGTGACGAGCAGATCATCGCCGACAAGCTGAATCTTTGCACCGAGTTTCTGCTGCATGGCCTTGAACCCGTCCCAGTCATCTTCATCGTGGCTGTCTTCGATACTCACAAGTGGGTAGCGGTCACAGAGATCTGCGTAGAGCGCAGTGAGATCTGCCGACGAGAGCTTCTTGCCATCAACGACGTAGCTGCCATCTGTACAGAACTCCGAAGCCGCCGCATCAATCGCCAGTTTCACGTGCGCACCGTATCCCGCTTCTTCGATGGCACGCGCGAGAAAGGAGAATGCTTCGTCGCTATCCTTCACGCGGGGCGCAAATCCGCCTTCATCCCCAACGGCCGTAATGTGCCCAGCTTCGTGTAAAAGTTTCTTTAAAGTCATGAAGATCTCCACCCCCGCTCGGAGCGCATCCGAAAAGCGTGAAAAACCACAGGGAACAATCATGCACTCCTGAAACGAGAGGCCACTATCAGCGTGCTTGCCACCGTTGAGGAGGTTCATGAGTGGTACGGGGAGCAGGGGTTCACCGGAACCGAACTGGTCGTGCAGAGACACCCAGAGCGACCGCTTTTCACTGACAGCACGAGCACGACACACGGCCATCGAAACACCGAGAATGGCGTTCGCTCCCAGCTTCGACTTGGATTCTGTGCCATCGAGGGCAATGAGTGCCGCATCGAGTACGCGCTGGTCACCTGCATCGTTGCCGGTGAGTTCCTTGGCAATCGTCTTGTTGACGTTGGCTACCGCTTTAAGCACGGACTTTCCTCCGTAGAGCTTCTGGTCACCATCCCGCAGCTCCAGCGCTTCATGCGACCCTGTGGATGCACCTGAGGGAACCGCCGCTCTGCCAAATGACCCATCATCAAGAGTACAGTCCACCTCGACGGTGGGATTCCCGCGGGAATCTAATATTTGCCGGGCTTTCAGTGTTTGGATGGTGGGCACAGGAATGAGGGGATGATGATGACCATGGTAGCAGAGATCTTTCGTTGCTCGTTACTCGTTGGCTTGTTGGCTCGTTAGAACAGAGGCAATGAAGCACAAAACAAGCAACGAGCAACCAGCCAACGAGCAACAAAACCTCATCCTAAGTCCCAATCTCTAATCCCTGCGCCGTGCCCTGTCATGCAGCACCGCCGTGTACCCCGCGAGCATAAGGAAGATGAACGCACCCGCTTCAGGGCCGGACGATGGCAGCTTCGCAGGCATGGTCTTGGAGTCCTTGAGCTCTGTCCCATCCGATTTGGCCTGGAATGAAGGCATGAGTGCAGTTGAGAAAAGTGAGCTGGAGGCATTCTGCATGCGTTGCTCGCGTGCCTCCTTGCGCTGATCTTCTGCCTGCCTCAGTTTCTCGCGCCACTTCTCCTCGCCCGCATCACTCGAGGCGCTGAGATTCTGTTGCGTGGGCAAACTGCCAACGAGTCGCATACCGAGGAACTCTGTGCCTTCGAGCTGGCGAAGCCACTCCCCTCCCCAGAGTACAGAGGCGAGCTCACGATCCCAGTGCATCGTGCGCTCACTCGCCAAAGCTCCGCCCACGAACGGGATGAAAGCCAGGAGCAAGAGTGTCACTCGTGGAACACGGCGTCGCACCACTTGCAGGCAGTAACTCAAAAGCAGGATGAATGCGATCGTCACAGCAGGGAGTGTCCAGCCCCACGTGTACCAGCTCACGAGCAGTAGAAGATGTGGGAACTCGAGTGCGATCACCTCAATCGCCAGCCACAAGAGCAGCATGAGCGCCGGAAACCAATGCAGTAGACGAAGCGAATGATCAGCACGGCGGCGCTTGAAGAGTGCGAACAGCGAGAGAGGATAAATGACGGAGAGGACAAAGAGAATCGCCCACGGAATTGCACCTGCCGGCAGATCGGGGAGCGTAGGCAGGAGGAGCCCCGTGAGGAGGATGAGAACGCCGAGGAGGAAGACGAGAAAAGTTTCCGTAGCGTGTTTGAGGGGCATAAAAGGGATTGATCCTCTCGAAGGAGACCTGTGCTGTCAAGTTCCTTGAACACCAAACGAGATCGCCAGAGGATTGACGATTGTCGAATTATCCATCGTCGATATGCCCGATCTCCTCCGATTACTTCTTTTTTCGCGGCAGGTAGCGATCTCGCGGATCATCTGAAACCTCTTTGGGGAGCTTTTCGTAGTAGCGCATGCGAAACAGGCGCATCTGCACGCCAATGAACAGCGCAAGCACAATTCCCCACACCACCCACCAAAGCCGCATGGCGAGGAACCCTATCCCTTCAATCCGCGAGACGACGAACACGATGCCTATGACACCGAACCACAATGCAGCAGACGGCCACGAGCGGCTGAGCTTCTTCATGACCGGATTACTCATGCTGCGACGCCAAAACCGCAGTGTGAACGAGAGCACAATCAAAAGGGCACTCATCATCAGGAGCACCTGCATGCTGGAGCTGCTGTAGTACGCATTGCCGGGGTTCGGCCAGACGAGGTAGATGAAGAATGATTGCAGAGCTTCCATAAAAAAATGGGAAATCAGTCGTTGTCAGAGGACTTCTTACCTGAGCGGCCTTTGCGCCCGAGGAGTTTGCCGGCAAGCGCACGGACGAGTGCTTCCTGCTCACGTTCGTGGATCGTACGTGCTGGACGGATGAGCAGATAGAGGAAAAACCCGATACCCGGCAGAAGTGCCGTGAGCACGATACAGAGGGCCATGTACCAGAAAGAGTGCGTGCGCAACAGGATGTCACGCGTAACGAAGAAAACGAGGAAGATGACAATCGCACCAATCAGGAGCAACCCTCCCTGTACCGCCCGCAAGAGCGGATCGGCCGAAAGAAAGAGGAGAAACGGATCGAAGAAAGACTGTAGTGGAGCGAGAAGCTGCATAAGTGGAAGGTGATTATAAGTGCGGATACCGCCGCCGATGGACCACAACGTACACGATGGTGGCAAGAAGAGCCAGCACCGCGAGGAACTGGCTGAAACGCAGCTCATGAGTCTCGAGTGGCAGCTGCGAACGGAGAATTGCATAGCCACCGAACACGAAGAGAAGCAGCCCCTCGAAGAGCAGGAGCATGCGGCGCGAGAGCATAAGTTCCACGGCAGCAAAGACCCCAAGGCTCACGAACAGCGAAATGAGAATGATGAAGTCCACCGTGGTGGCGAACACGGGAATGGTGAAATCTCCACGAAAGTACTCGATCAGAAACGTCCCCACGCTCGCACAGATAATCCCGATGAGTGTTTCGGTGCCGGCACGTTTACTGTACTTGCGAATGATGAGGAGTAGGAACGCAAGAAACAACGAAAAGAACGCGTAATAGAGCTGTACCGGATGAATGGGAACGGCGTAGCGCACACTGATCGTGTCGTACGTTACGCCCCAGAGCACATCTGTTGGTTTGCCATAGGCGTGACCCGCGAAGAAAAGACCCAACCATCCAAACGCCGAACCGAGCGCCGTAGCCGGCAAAAGCACATCCAACCACTGCAAAAATGTGGCACGGTGCGTGCGCGTCGCCCAGAAGAGAACGATACCGATGCCGATGGCTCCGCCGAGAAAGCTAAATCCTCCATCCCAGATGATGAGGATGCGCAGCCAATCATTCCAATACACGCGATACTGCATAATAATGGCGAACAGTCTGCCGCCCAGCAGGAACGCACCGAGATAGATCCACGCGTGATCGCGAAAGTGCTGAAGCGAAAGATGTGCACTACTCGCTAATCGCAAAAAGAATTCCGTCGAGACCCAAATACCAATGAGTAGGAACACGACCGAGGTCCAAACGAGAAAAGGCCCGAAGGGGAACGCTTGAAACATCGAGAGGCAGAATACCAGAGACTGCTATAGTGCGCACATGATGACCCTCCATCCTTCCCGAACAGGAGAAGTGAGTATTCTCCTGTCTGCTGTGCTCTGGAGCACATTCCCCGTCATCACCATCTTAAGCCTTGGAACGCTCTCTCCCCTCTTTTCTGCTGGGATCAGCACGCTCTTCGCGAGTGTGTTCTTCGCGGGGCTACTCACACTAAAGAAGGAATGGCCGCTCCTGCGCAAACACGAAGCATGGAAGGACATCCTGCTCACGACCCTCTTCATCGGGGTCGCCTTCTACGGATTCATGTTTCTGGGGCTCAAACACACCTCTGCCGGCAACGGTGCCATCTTGAGTTTGATGGAAGTCTTTTTTTCGTTCCTGATCTTAGGGCTCCTGCTGCGTCACGAACCCCTGCTCCCGCGCACCGTAATCGGAGGGGCATGCATGATCTTCGGCGCACTTCTGGTTCTGCTCCCCAAAGGAACCGGCGGATGGCAGCAGGGCGATCTGCTCATCATCATTGCCACAGTTTTTGCCCCACTCGGAAACCGCTTCGCCCAACGCGCGAGAAAGGTGGTCACCACCAACGTCATCATGTTTCTGCGAAGCATCATCGGCGGAACATTTCTGCTGCTCCTTGCTTTCTGGCTCGAATCAACCCCCACACAGAGGGACTTCTTCGGCGCTCTGAACGTTCTCTTAATCAACGGTGTTCTGTTGCTCGGGCTCTCGAAGATTCTCTGGATGGAGGGTATTCACCGCATTCCCATCACCAAAGCGATCTCGATCGCGAGCATCACACCGCTCCTGACACTGCTGGTGGCGTGGCTCGTTCTGTACGAAACGCCATCGGCCCTGCAGATCAGTGCACTCGTTCCCATCGCGGTGGGCATGGTGCTGCTGACGAAAGCCTCATCTAAGCCGGCAGAAATCACTGCGCGAGAATAGCGTTCTCACTCGATATCCCTCGTACATTCCCTCCACCATGTCCCTCTCACCGATCCGACACGGCGAACTGAATATTCTTCTTTCAACATTGCTCAGCAGCGTATTACCCGTCATCACCATCCTGAGTTTTACGTACCTCGCCCCCCTCTTTTCTGCGGGCTTAAGCACGCTCTTCGCCGGATTGTTCTTCGCCTGCCTACTGACTCTGAAGCGAGAATGGTCACTCCTCCGCAAGCGCCAAGCATGGAAGGATATCCTCCTAGCGACGTTCTTCGTTGGCATTGCCGGATACGGCTGCTTCTTCCTCGGACTCAAATATACAACAGCAGGGAATGCTGCAATCTTGAATCTCACCGAAGTCTTCTTCTCCTTCTTAATCCTGGGTCTCCTGTTGCGTCATGAGCCTCTGCTACCCCGCACGGTGATCGGCGGCGCGTGCATGGTGTTCGGGGCGCTTCTGATTCTGCTCCCCAAGGGAAATGCAGAGTGGCAATGGGGCAATCTGCTCATAATCTTGGGCGCAGCCTTCGCGCCATTGGGAAATCGTTATGCACAACGGGCGAGAAAAGTGGTGTCGACCAATGCCATCATGTTCAGCCGTAGCATTATCAGTGGAGGATGTCTGTTACTCCTCGCTTTTGCCTTCGAACAGACACCAGCGCGCGAGGCGGTGTTCGCATCATCAGTATTCTTGCTCATCAACGGCTTCCTCCTGCTCGGGCTCTCGGTGTCTCTCTGGGTGGAAGCCATTCATCTAATTCCCATCACCAAAGCCGTTTCGATGGTGAGCATCATGCCGCTCTTCACACTCATCGCCGCCTATTTCATTCTGAAAGAACAACCGAATATTCTCCAAATTTCTTCACTGATTCCGATCACAGTGGGGATGATCCTGCTGACGAAACCAACAAAAGGAGCAATTGTAACCGGCTTACTGGAAACATCACCCAATTGAACACTGCAGCTTTCTCAGCTTGATGTCCTCCGCTGTCTTCTCGATAAATTCCTTGAGTGGAACAGAGACCTGCTTCTTGGTGACCACATTGCGGACCGCTACGGCATTGTCGGCCACTTCTTTATCCCCAACGACGAGCAGATACGGAACACGCTGTTGCTCCCCTGCACGAATGCGCTTGCCGAGAGAATCGGTCGAAGGCAGGACTTCACAGCGAATCCCCTGTTCTTTCAGCGCCTTCTCGACGTGGTGTGCCGGAATCTCATGTGGCTCCGCAACAGGAAGAATCATCGCCTGCACGGGAGCAAGCCACAGCGGAAAGTGTCCCGCGAAATGCTCGATGAGGAATCCGATCATGCGCTCGTGCGTACCGAGTGGAGCACGGTGGATACAGAGCGGCACTTTCTCGCTGCCGTCTTTGTCGATGTACTTTAAGCCCACTTTGCCCGGCACATCGAAATCCACCTGGTTCGTTGCCAGCGTGAACTCACGGCCAATGGCACTCCACACTTCGACGTCGATCTTGGGGCCGTAGAAGGCCGCTTCATCCGGGACCTCCACGTACTCGATGCCCTTCTTCTTGAGCGCCTTGCGTACCATCTCCTCCGTCTTCTCCCAGAGCTCCGCGTTATCCACGTACTTCTTGCCCAACCCTTCAGGCGAGTGGAGTGAGAGGCGCATGACGTACTTCTTGATGTCAAAAATCGCGAAGTATACGAGGTACAGATCGATCACCGCGTTGAACTCCTCTTCAAACTGCTCCTCGGTGACGTACATATGTGCATCGTTCATCGAGAGTGAACGCACCCGCATGAGGCCGAACAGCGCGCCGCTGTCTTCGTAGCGGTAGCAGTGTCCGTACTCCGCAAGACGCATGGGCAGATCGCGGTAGCTGCGCGGACGGCTGGCAAAGATCTCGTGGTGATGCGGACAGTTCATGGGCTTGAGGTAGTACTCCTCTTCTCCATCCAGTTCCATCGGCGGGAACATGGAGCTCTTGTAGTGCGCCAGGTGCCCCGTGCGCTCGTAGAGCGCCCCTTTGGCGATGTGTGGCGTGCGCACGCGCATGTATCCGCCTTTCTCTTCCATCTCTTTGGCGAGTGCTTCGATCTGGTCCGCGATGATCGTACCCTTGGGTGTCCAGAGCGGCAGACCCGGACCCACCATCTCTGAGAAGATAAAGAGGTCGAGCTCCTTGCCTAATTTTCGGTGGTCGCGCTTCTTGGCCTCCTCCATCATCGTCAGGTACTCCTGCAGTTCCTTCTTCGAACCGAACGCCGCCACGTAGATGCGCGTCAGCTGCGCGTTCGTCTCTTTGCCACGCCAGTAGGCACCCGCCAGACTCGTGATCTTAAAACCATCCGGCGGAATCTCTCTGAGCGAAGAAACGTGCCCACCGCGACAGAGATCCGTGAACATCTCCTTTCCATTCGCATCGACGTTGCGATAGTGCGTCACCTTGGTCTCTCCCTCCTTGGCGAGATCTTCCACAAGTTCGACCTTGAAAGTCTGCCCTTTGTCCTTCCAGTACTTCACGGAATCGGCGATGGCAAACTCATCGACCGCGAACGTCTGAGCCGAACCGATAATCCTGCGCATCTCCTTCTCAATCCTGGGGAAGTCAGCATCAGAAATAGGCACAGAGAAGAGAAAATCGTAGTAGCAACCGGTATCGATCGGGGGACCGATGGTGATCTGCGCATCGGGCCACAGGTGTTGGACCGCCTGTGCCAGAACATGCGCAAGAGAGTGGCGCATATTATGCAGAGCTTCGGGGACCGCGGGTGCGGATGATTTCTTTGCCATGGTAGTGAAGAGGGTAACAGAAGCCCTCCTCCTTCGCTATTATGGGAACATGACCAAACGGTCGAATCAATCCAAGCCGCCCGAGGGATCACTGCGTGCACTCGCCGGAGATCAGCGCCCATGGAGGTGTCCTACGGGTACCGTAGGAAGAGCTGCACGAAAACTACTCGACAGTAGCCCCGCGACAGTTGCCGAAAAGCTCGTGGGCGGTGACGCCGCTCTGCTGCAGGGGTTGGAACACCTTGTGGGGAACGGCGTGCTGACGCCGAGGCAGTGCGACCTGATTCTGGATGCCGTCCTCGCATTACCCGAAACGCAGCGTTCCGCAGTGAGAACACTGTTCGCGAACGCCTCTGTAAAGCGCATGATCACGACAGCGAGCACCGCGACGGGCATCGCCATCAGTAAACTCCTCATTAAAGATTCGGGTAAAGGTGGAATGGATGTCTATACATGATGCCACTGCGATCACATGCTTCCCGATGGACGCGATGGTTGACCGAGCATTGATTTCACCAGCTGAAGTGTTTGAGCGCGAATGTCCTGGGGGATAGCCGAAGCCATGTAAAGATAGAGCTGTCCTAAAAGAAGGCTCTTCTCGCGAGTAAAGTTCTGACCCAATCGATCGGCAAGCGCTGCGATTTTGTCATGGAATGCGGCAATATCATCCGGATCAAATACTCTGCGCAATACTGCGGCTGCATTCTCGCTTCTGCGAACATACCACTGCCCGAGGAGAATTTGTTGTTCCTTGAATGGAAGACTTGCAAGCCACTGCCGAATTACTTCGCTTGGATCGCTACCCATTTCGCCGCCAAGCTTTTTGGCATCGGGATTCTCCATACAACAATGATACCGCGATCTCCAAGCATCAACGCAAAAAACGGCAAAAATTTGTGAATGAATTACGCCACTCCCAACTGATCAAATTAATAAAAAAACCATCGCGAAGATGTGGGTGGCTCTGCCGGGACCCACATCTGGCCGCAGGTCCCCGGAGGGAAGCGACACCACTAAAAGGGGAAAGAGAGCTCATGAGAGAAAAACCGGCCTGTCGGCCGTAGCCCCGAAGGGCAAAGGCTGAAGGTTTGTCTCTCATGAATTCACACCACTCCCAATTCCTGCTCCATGGCACGAACCTCGCGCAGCAGCTGTGGATCGTTCTGCATCTTCGCATCAATCTTTGCGCAGGCGTTCATCACGGTGGTGTGATCGCGACCCGAGAATACTTCTCCTAAGCGAACAAAGCTCATGCGCAGATGCCTCTTACCGAGGAACATGGCGATCTGGCGCGGCAGCAGAATCTCGCGCACGCGCGATGGGCCAATCATGTCTTGCACCGACACCGAGTAGTAGCGACTGGCGCACTCCAGTACATCCTGAAACGTGGGCGCACGCTTCGTCGGCGTCTCGAAGCCGATCTGCTCCTCTTCGGCGTGGGGATCGCGACTGAGTTTGCGCATGATCTCGGCAATGCTGCGCACCGTCGGCATGCGCGCCTCGAGCTCGTACTGTGCCACCGCCTGCATGAGAATGCCCTCCAACTCGCGGACGTTTCTGGTGGTATGTTCGGCGATGAATTGGAGCACCGTCATGTCGATCATGAGCTCGTACTCGCGTGCCTTCTCGACGAGGATAGCCAGCCGCGTTTCATAGTCCGGCACCGAGATGTCGGCAATCATGCCACGCGCGAAGCGCGAGATGAGACGGTCTTCGAGCTGCATCTCTTGTGGCGGACGGTCGGCCGACAGAATGACCTGCTTACGATCTTCATAGAGCGCGTTGAAGGTGTGAAAGAACTCCTCCTGCGTGCGCTCCTTGTTCGCCAAGAACTGCACGTCGTCGATAATGAGCACATCCACCTGACGGTAACGACGCCGAAACTGTTCCATCTTCTGACTCCGAATCGCCTCGATCACCTGATTCGTAAAATCCTCTGTGGTCGTGTACACCACAACAGATCGAGGTGACTGTCGCAGAATGGCATTGCCCGTACCCTGCAACAGATGTGTCTTGCCCAGCCCCACGCCTCCATACAGAAAGAGCGGGTTGTAGCGACCTCCGGGCGCCGCCGCCACAGACTGACAGGCCGCGTGTGCCAAACGACTGTTGGACCCCACCACGAAATTCTCGAGCGCGTAACGGGGATTGAGGATTTTGCTGACGACACCCTCGGCCATCTTCACCTCGGGTCTGCCCGGTAACTTCCTCTTTTTCTGCTCCGGAAATATTTCGAGCAAATTCACTGTCCGATCGCGGCTATCTTTAAGACCAACATCGACGGTGTAGACGATCTTCTCAATCGAGGGATCCATCTCCTGCGCGATTTCGAATGTCATCACGCGATAGTGCTCCATGTGCCACGAGAGCGACATCGGGAGCGGCAGACCAATGATGAGCGTACCCGCATCCTTGCCGAGGATCGCGGTATCTTTGAACCAAGTGATGAAGGCACTGCGCTGTAGTTTTTCTTCGAGCTTACGCAGAATCTTGATCCACAGATCCTGATGCATGCGCTCGGCCACGGGTGTCAGCACGGCACTGGTACTAGAAGAGACGGATAATGTCATAGAAGGTGATCAAGAGGATGAGCAAAATCAGTACCGAAAATCCCAGCGCGTTCGAGTACGCCTCGAACCGCCGGTTAAGAGGGCGACGCGTCACTGCTTCAACGAGTACGAAGAGCAGACGCCCGCCATCGAGAGCCGGAAACGGCAGAAAATTTAAAATGGCAAGACTCAAACTGATGAGCGCGACGAGTCGCAAATACGTCATGAAACCCGCCTGTACCGAGGAATACGTAAGCTGGGCAATGCCAACAATGCCAGTGATGCCCTCGGGCACACGCCCGCTCTGCGCAAGTGATGTAATGAGCTCACCAATTCCCTTTACGGTCTGCTCCGTCATGATTCGTGCTTCGCGGAGTGCGAGAAGCATCGATGTGCCCATCCCGCGTAACGGCGCCGAGAGTTCGCGCGGGAACGTCGAGATGACGACGCCAGATTTCCCCTCTTTGAGCGAAACGGTGTAGGTCTGCTCAGTTGCCTGCTCCCCTTCCCCCACGAGAACGGTGTACGCCACTCTGCGCTTGTTCTCTTGTATCTCTGAGACCTGCTCGGCCAGTGTGATGGGCGTGTCGTTGACAGCGAGCAGCACGCTCTTCTCGGGTACACCGGCAATTGCCGCGGGCTCCCCGCTCAGGACCTTCTCGATCACTACTCCCGTCTTCAGTGAGATGATGCCACGTTCGGCATGCGACAGCATGTCCGACATCTGGAAGTACGTGGGAATCCACCGCCCCGCCGAAAAACCGAATACGAGCAGCACAAACGCAAGTACGAAATTCATAAAGACGCCCGCCGACAGAATCGCAATGCGCGCCATGAGCGTTGCCTTATGAAAACTGCCAGGCGTGCTGCGCTCACCCTTATCAATTGCCGTTTCGCCTTTGAGACGCACGAACCCGCCGAAGGGCACCCAGTTGAGTGTAAATTCCGTGCCACCGCGCTTGAAGAGCGTACGTGCCTTTGGTGGCAACCCGAAGCCAAATTCTTCGACGACGACTCCCGCCTTCCGCGCTGCCATGAAGTGCCCAAGCTCATGGATGAGAATGAGGAGGGTCAACAGAACAACGAAAGCCACTACTGTGAGTAGCATGGTCACAGGAAGCGTATGGTAGACGCTCTGTGGATAACTGAAAAGTTATCCACACCTACTTCATGTTGCGCTCTATATCCAACACGTACGGAATGTATGAACGTGCAACAGACTCGTCAACCACCACGACGATGGTCATGAGCAATGACCCACGCCTCTACACGCTGCGCTCCTGCCTCTTTGAGGGCACAAGCACAGGCATCGAGTGTTGCCCCGGTCGTCGAGAGATCGTCGATGAGGATGACATGAGACGGCGAATGATCCAGCGTGCAGCAAAATGCTCCCGTGACCCCCGTCAGCCGTTCGGCTCGCGTGCGTTTCATCTGTGATCCAGTCCAGCGCCTACGCTTCAGGAGCGACTGAAGAGGTAATCCTCGCTCCGAGGCCACAATGCGGGCCAGAAGCTGCGACTGATTGAACCCACGCTGAAAGTGACGTACCCAGTGCAGCGGAACGGGACAGAGAACAGGAGTTCCTTCCACCGTCGTAGATGCACTGGCAATGAGGTGCCCGAGTTCCCGATCAAGCGCGGGAATGCGCCCGTACTTGAACATGTGAATGGCTTTCTTGAGGAGCGGCGAATCTGCATACGTGCTCGCGGCGACGAGGCGATCGAGGAAACGAATATCTCGCTTCCGCAAATCAGATAATTCTTCGACCACTGGATGTGGCTGTAAAGCGCGACGCTCCCCTTCGGTGATCCATGTTCCCTCTTCGCCCTTGAGAGAGCGACGGGGAAAGAGGAGGTCTAAGAAGAGCTGCCACATGCCAAGAAGTGTACCTCTCTTCGAATGCGTTTCCACCGGAATACGGGGCTCTTCTTTCTCGTCTATCGGTGAAATTCTGCGTTGTGGATCAAAATGAGTATTTATTGTATAATATACTTAGTGCCGAAAGAATCACTCCCCCAACGGCGATCTCCAGCCGAAATGGATGCGCTCTTAGAAATGCAGAGAAGAGATGAAAAAGGGCTCCCTCTCGCTGATGTGAATGGAAATGTTCTCTGTTCCGCTACAGTCAACAAACACACAGGAGCCGTGCATGCCGTTCGGCCATTACCTTTTACAGACACCAATCATGGAGCAGAAAGCAGCCAAGAGGTGGTCTGCCCAACAGACGAGCATGGCCATATCACATCGACAACGATGACGCGTGCCGAAGCGAGAGAGACAGGAACTCGTTACCTTGTGGTAAGCACACTCCTTTTTCATAACGACGAAATGCTCGTGCAGCGCCGCTCGTCAGAAAAGGACTTGGATCCGAATATGAAATCGCTCTCCGCCCATGGAGTCGCAAAGATGATTGTCAGAGATCGTCCGTTGCAACACGTCCGTTCCATCGATGCACTTTCCATGATCAACTCCGCCCTCGAACTCAATGAAGAATTGCGATACGGCCCGGACGCTCAACCGTTCAACGTGATCGTATGGCCGGGAACGGCGCATGAACTTCAGGAATGGACGATAGAAAAGCGCATCGATGACCCGAATACGGTCTACCTCATTCCCCTTCTACTGGACGAAGTTAACGGCTATCCCTTGGGGAGCACGAAGCAAAAAAGATCTCGCGCTCTCAGTGCCGGCTTCATTTTCTCGGCTACGAAACCAACCATCTCCATCGATCCTGCCGAAGTTTCGGATGCGTCTTGGAAGAAGGCATCGACATTCTCTGACGACCCCTCGGTAACACTCGATGCGCAAGGATGTATCGACGTGGTCTGCGACTCTGTCATTCATGGCGCCATGCGCGATGGCAGTCTTGGGTTGCATCTAGCAAAAAGGGGCATCCGGAATCTATTGAGCGGCAAAGAAGAGTGATTGTAGGCGCTTTGCTTGTGAGAGAAAGCCTCTCTTGGTACCCTTTTGCGGCTACGGGGGCAATTAGCTCAGTTGGTTAGAGCGTCTCGTTGACATCGAGGAGGTCACTGGTTCGAATCCAGTATTGCCCACCATGAAAATTGAAACAGTGTAAAATTGTCCCATGCTACAACCTCACTACATAGCTTTCTTTGGAGCATTCCTTGCTGCGATAGGTTCCTTTTTTATAGCGCAAGAAAAAAACAAACATCGATTTCTAACGGCATTAGTAATTTTTATCGGTGCAATTTTATCTGCGATTGGTACTTATATGCAGGAGAATGAAGTGAAAAGCGTTATAACTGGCGGAGATAGCTATTGTTATTTGTCAGTAGACGCTGGTGGCGGTGAAGGAGGGTGGATTTCCAATCCCATGATTGCCTGTAAGGGCGAATATCCAATGTACGACGTGTCTGTTAGATTTTACGATCCTGACGATTTCAGCGACTTGCAGCCAGGGATAAGCATGGAAGAATTCACAAAGAATGACATCTTTTCAAGGGACTTTGGAAACTTCGGAATTGGGGAGACAGGCAAAGGTTTTTCACTGACGAGACAGATAGATTTAGAGGGAAGAGAAAGAAAAATATTGAAAGCAGTTATACATGCACGTAATGGATTCTTCACGGAGGAATTTTTGATTAAGAAGGTCGGTAATCGATGGCTAAGAGCATGGAGGCTCTACAAAGGCTATTCTAGTGAATTAATAGATGAGTGGTCTGAGCCAGATTTCCCAAAAAATTCAGATGGGAAGATACTTTGGGATTGATTGAAAGAAATCTCAATCTGCTCAACATATCCACGGGCGGGGCGCACCGCGGGGGGTGGAGAGGAAGGATCTGCCCCGCAGCGCGCAAGCGCGTGCGGGGACGGCCGACGAGTCGGATCCGAAGCCCTGGAGGATCCGAGGAGGAGGCACAGAGCCGGGTGGAGGGGCGTCGGTGCGCCGGCGTTTTGGCACCACCTTTGTCGCCTACAAAGGTGGCAAAGATCATGTGAGGAACCGAAATAGATATCAGAAAAAAATCTTTCCCAAATAAAGGAAAAACTACTAGAATCCACCCTGTCGGTTTCGCTACGAAGCGGCAAGCGCAAGCCATTTTTCGCCTCTAACCATGCAACACTTACACCGCGTTCTCCTCGATCTTCCACATGCCGGGGCGCACATTCCACCAGAAGTGAAACCCTACGTATCGCAGAGCATCACTCCCAACATGATCGCAGAACATCGGGATACAGGGTCGAGGAAAATTTTCGGGAACCTCCCCGTCGGTGACATCATCTGCAATCCGTCGTGGAGAAAACTGGTCGATACGAATAGAGATCCTTCTGACGGCGATGCTCAGAGCGGTTGGACGAAGACAGTACTCAACCAATGGGGCCAACCTCTCTACGATGAACCACCCCCTGAGCATGCAGTGCAATCGCTCGCTGAGCGGCACGCAGCCCATAACCGTGCAATCACGGAACACATTCGCTCCAGAAAACACCGCATCGTCATGCAGTGCCACACCATGTTCGCGGTAGAAAGAAATTTTGCATCGTCGGATATCACGCGCCCCCCCTCATCAATGTCGGTGATGGAAAGAACGGCCAACCAGATCCCGTGGTGACAGCACCCCCCGGAATGATGGAGCATGTCGTTTCTTTTCTGGGACCAAAACTCACGTCGCTGAATCTCAATGGCGTTCAGCATGATGGCCTTGTCGTTCCCCGTGAACCTTTTTCTCACACAGGTGCAGCAAAACGTCTGGCTCCGCACTTAAAGCATCAACAAGCAGCGCTGTTTGTAGAGGTAAACAGGGGCCTTCTCAGACATGAAACGAACATCGCGCACTTACGCAGAATCTTCACCGCACTCCTCCTCGAGCTCAGTCAGTATTGAGCACGGAAAAACAGCTTCGGTAAGCCATGAATCTACATTCAGAATGTAAACAACAGTTTGTGGAATCTGCAACTCTGCAACGTGGGCAAAATGCCGTTTTTCCGCTAGAATAGAGGGATTCATACACATCTATGACTGACACACATATCATTCTCGAATGGAGTGCTTCTGAGAGACCCCCACACACGCGGGGAACACGCTGGTATCTGCTCGCAGGCTGCATCGCACTCCTGTTTCTCGCCTACGCGCTCTACACGCAGGTGTGGACGTTTGCCGTCGTCATTGTACTGATCATCGTGGTATACGGCCTCATCCACAGCAAACCCCCCATCAAACACACCGTACAAATCACGACGCAGGGGCTTCAGTGGGATAAAGAGTTGATTCCCTGGGGAGACCTCACAGCATTCTGGATGCTTCAGGGATCGGGTTACGTAGAGCTGCACATCGACCGCAAGCGACTGGGCGGAAACCTGATCGTCCAGACAGGAGATCGTACCCCCATCGAAATTGCCGAAGCTCTCGCACAGTTCATCCCGCCGATTGTTGATAGACGTGAAAGTATACTTGACTACATAATTCGTATCTGTAAACTTTAACATGCTGAGCCTCTACGCTCTCGTACGCTTTGCCCTCAGCCGCTCTCCCCTCCGGGAGCAGCGCGAACTTTTGTTCGCAAATACAGATCCGAACGATCCACAGAATGATCCGGAGCAGCGCGAACAAGGCGAGCGAAACGTTCCACAGGAAGATAGGCGCTCTCCTATCGAGGAGGGTACGCGACAATCACACATTGAGATTCAAGACCTTCTTCATAATCTCGACGCACAGCAGATCATGGAGGAAATGAAACAGCACCTTGAACACCCTGAGACATTTGCAAGTCTCTTCGATCGCGAGGAAACACTCGAGCAGGCCAACGTGTACGAAGTGGCAGATCGCACAGGCCTATTGCGAACACTTGAAGGGGAAATTCCTCTGCACGCCAAAGATGCACCTCAAGTCCTCCTCGAGAAGATTCTCGACTATGACCGAAACAAGGGATTACCCACAGCGGTAAAGCGCGACTTCGTCCGGGCGCTCATCGAGAGCAACTCGCAAGTCACAGCAGCCTTGAGCTATGGCCTCTGCCATCGTCTCGATACATACACAGAACAGCAACGCATTATCGAAGCTTCGCGCCCATTTCTCATGCAGAGAGCGGGGCCTGATGGCATGGCGCTCGCCGCAAAAATTGCCATGGGAACGGTGACGCTCCGCGAGGCGGTCAACGCCGTCTCAAAGAAGCGACCGATGACGATGGATCAGATCAGGGAACTGCGCATGACCCTCGATAACGCCAGTGAAGCCCTGCGTATTACCGAAGACTTCGGCGTACGATTCTGGGGAGAAAGTGGAGCGAAACCGGAGCATGATGAGGAGCGGAGAAAGGCCTACCTTCGCGGCCTGAAGGAGGAAACGCAGAAACTCGCAAAGCTGCTTTCACTCCAGGTTCGGCAAGGGGTTGATGAGACCGTATCTCGCCTAGAAGAGCATGCAGGCCGCATCCGCTCACAGGTACACGGCGTTCCGGAAGACAGTTTCTTCAAGCGGGAGCGCGAACTTGTGGAGCGTCTGAAGAAAGTGAATGCAGCACTCGACTCTAAGAGAACACTCCCCCTCCCCGAAAACCTTGATGATCCGGAATTCCCGGGGCAACTGCGCGAATACATTCGCCAACGGGAACGGGCCGTCAGCACACTCTCCTCCATCCAACATGATGCTGATGTGCTCATGCAGAAACGGGAAAGTGAAGGCACCCAGGAAGAGACGCAGGAATTGAAGGAGCGGGAACAGTGGGCAAACCGCTGCCTCCATCTGATTGATGGAGTACTGACGGATCCCGATCTCAGCGAAGAAACACGCAGTACGGTTCTGCAATTCCAGAATCTACTGCGCATGAAGAATGGACGTCTTAATCCAGAAGTCGTCGCTGCCTTTGGCGAGGAGGAAATGACCAGGGAGGAATACGTCTTACGGACTCTGCTCGAACGGGGCGAAGTGACATTTGTGAACGCACAGCGAGAAGGAAGCCGTATCGCAGAAACTGTATCCGGCGAACTCGACAAGGCCGGTGTGGCAGCCTGGGCAGCAGAGCGGAAACGTGAAATCAAACAGCTGAAAACCAGCCTCACCGCATCGCTCACTCATCCCATCTGCAAGGAATTCGAGATTGTATCGCAACTGCAGGAATACGCGCAGTACATCGAGCGTCAGCTCACGCTCCTCGGCAACGAAAAAATTCCTGAAGCACAGAGGCGTGACATGGCGACGCGCACAGGAACACAGATCGAGCACTGGCGTACAGCGCTGGAACTCGTGCGGACACTGGAGCGCCAGACAAGCGGCGAGATTCCGCCCGAAGGGAACGAAATCGTCGTCTTTCTCAGTGACCAAGAGTACCTGAAAAAATTCCATCTAAAGACTTCTCGTGCGTGTTATCGCGAAGGAAAGATCTGGATCCGTCGAACACCGGATCTCAGTTCTGCAGATATTGCGAGGCTTGTTCATCATGAGAAAGCACACGCTCTCTTCGATATTCTCTCAGAGCAAAGTCACCTGCTTCCGGAGCTCTTGGAATCGAGTTTCGGTGAACTGACCACTGAGAACTGGGCACTCCTCGAACAGCAGGGAGAGCGCTGGGGTGTACCCACGCGAGAAGAAGTCCGTGCGGAGTACCGTCGCTTAAATCCTGCCATGCCCGAAGAGCTTCTTCAGGCACGAGCCGACGCGCACTATCGTCGTTTGCTTCTCAATGAAGCCGCCGTCAGCGGAGCATTGGCAGCAGCCGGACAGGAAGATCGCAAGATCTTCGAATCGCTGCGATCGCAGTCGCCGCACATGGTCACACCGGAATTCACACTCCACGTAACGGAGGATCAACCTCCGATGATCGACAACGACACTATGGCAGAAGCTCCTCCAGACTCCACGAGCTACAGCGCTCATGAAGATTTGGAGGAAATCGATAGTATGGTCAACAGCATCAGAACCTTCGGGGAGGCTGTAGGAAGCAAGAAAGCTGCAGGCATCAACTACCTGCCGCAAGTTGCCGCACAGGTCGCACAGATCATTGGCACCGGAAGTGACGGAGGACTCAAGGATATCCTGGCACAACTGCAAACTATCTACCAAGACGGCAAAACACGTGATGGCAACCGCATCGATCCCGCAACGAACCCCGTCTACCGCGAGACCGTTACGAATTTTAAGTCGCATGTCGCCAAAATTCACAAACAAATACAGGATATCGACCACAAAATTTCCGATATCTCTGACGTTCCGCAATCGAAGAAAGGCACCATCTCACAGAAGCTCGGTGTTCAGTGGCTCTGCATCTTGGATATCATGCGCATCTACAAGGAAATCGCAGAAGACGTGGTCGGAATCTGGACATCCATTCAGGACCGAAAAACCGCAGAGACCAAAGCTGGACTCACGAAGAACCTCCCCAGCAAAATCCCCGGCACAAATACCCTCATTCCCATCCTCGGTAAGTACACAGAACGTCTGCATCACTACAACGAGCGACGTAAGAACCAGCTCGAACTCGACCGTGTGAAGAAGTGGGAAGACTCCTTCAAAAACCTAGATGCCGAGGAGCTCTTAAATCTCATCGATTCGACACCGACCCTCGATCAATTAAAAGCAAGCATCGGGCTCCTCGTCGAGAAGGGCCGTATGGACTGGAACGATGAACGTGTTTGGAAGGCCCTCAACGAAAAATCGAAGTATCAAATGCCCTTCGGCCCCTGCAAACGCAGCGAGGTGCTGCGCGATAAGTGGCTGCATAAGCTCATCTCAGACATCTGGCGAGACAAAGACAAGTTCAACGAGTGGGTGACAAGCAATAGCAGCAACTACGACAAGCACAAAAAGGAATACTCGCACGAAGCGGATAACTTCAGCAACATCGCAGGCCAGGCGGCTCACGAACTCGCGACGATTCTGCAAAAGTACGAGGAATGTACCAAGGCTAGACCCCGTAAACCGTTCCCTGAGGAAGTAAACCCCCATCACTACGAAGAGCTCCTCCACTACGCCATGCGCAATGGAAAAATGAGTATGGAACAGAAGACCTACTATCTCGTTCGAGGAATCGCCTCAGGGCTCATGCCTCTGGAACGGCTGCGTGCGCTGGCCGGAGAAAGCGGTGAACTCCTCATGAAATTCCCATTCCTCGATTACTTCTATCAGCGTCACAACTCGCTGTCGGATATTCGAAAAATTGCCCAGAGGATCACCGAGGTCGACTCCAGCAGCGGCAAACCCACCTTTTTACCAGGTATCAAGACTACCATGTTCCTGCGCTTGGTCCTGCTGCGGGATGCGAAAGCACGCGAGCGTATGTCCAAGGCTATGGACCGCGTGGCGGAGGGCTTGGATCATGAGGACGCACCGTACTTCGCCACCGAGATCGATTGGCTCAAGATGCGTAACCTCCTCGGTGTCGTGAGCGGCGACCGCAAAAAGGTGACAGTTGAGGGATGCAAGAACAGCTACATGGGCTTTAATGAAAAGTTCAAAATGTACGCCTATCTCGCACGTATGGCACAGGAAACTGGTGCCCCCATCTTCCGTACTACCGACATCGAAGATATCACTCAATCTATCACCGCATACCTCTACTTCGACAATCAGATGATGCGCGCTACGGAGGTGACACGCGGTATGCCCTCCCTCACCGAGAATCAACTCAATGAAGGAACGGTCAGCAACCCTGCCGTACGGACTTCCGACTATCGCACCCGCACGCGGGATTTCATCGGGGAGCTCATCCAAGGGCTGGGCATGCAAGATTTCAAGGTAAGAGTCGACGACAAAACAGAAATCAGCATGTCCGATTTCATCGCCAGCGAAAGGCGTGACCGGGAAGGCACGAGCTCGGAAAAGCAAAAAATCATCTGCCCCGGAGTGGGCAGCTTCGCCATTACGGAACAATTTATGAAGGCAATCTCACAGAAGATTCGGTCCAATCCCGGTGTTCTGAGAAATCTGCTCATCTCGATGAGTAGCAAAGACTTCGGAACCGGAGGATTCCTCGACAGCGGAACGAAAGAAGGTGCAGATGGTGCTCTAAACCTTGAGTCCTTCACACAACGCTATCACTCGATTACCGGAGCGGAAAATGGAAGGCAGACGAGCCTTGCGACCGCTCCCTAATGCGCGCATTCTTAGGCCATGCAGGTTTCTCTTCAACGTGTCGATACCTCTCTCCCAATTCCCCGCTACGAATCAGCGGGAGCGGTGGGCTTCGATCTCATTACACGCGAGACGACGACCATTGACCCTGACAAAATCGCACTCGTGCCCGGCAATGTCATCGTGAAGGTACCCGAGGGCTACGCCCTCCTGATCCTTCCGCGCTCTTCGCTCCCTCGTAAAAAAGCCCTCGTCTGTCCCCACTCGATCGGTGTGATCGACTGCGACTATCACGGCCCGGAGGATGAAATCAAAGTGCAGGTGCAGAACATTTCGGATGCTCCCGTCACCGTGGAGCGCGGCGAACGTATCGCGCAGGGCATGTTCGTTAAAGTGGAACGTGCCGAGTGGAGCGAGGTGGACGGCCATGGAGCGGAAACACGCGGAGGATTCGGCTCAACGGGAACGCACACGTGAGACATACGAAAAAAGCGGGGGAACCCCGCTCTCTTCGCTTTCCTGGTGAGCGTCGATTACTTGCTAATAGGCTTTCGCATAAACGCAGGCACCTCGAGCTCCTCTTCTGAAATCCCCAGTGCGCTGGGCTTGGCCGACTCGAGGAACGAAGGCTTGGCTGGCTTTTCTGTCCTCTCTTCATCAGAGAAACGGGAAAGCGTGTGCACACCCGTCTTGAGCGTGCGAGCCGCGCCGATAGTCGGCAGGCCCTCAAGATGCGCTTCTTCGAAGCCTGTGGCGATCACGGTCACTTTGACTTCGCCCGTGAATTTCTCGTCGATCACAGCGCCAAAGATGATATTTGCCTCAGGATCCGCCGCCTCGGTGATGATGCGCGCTGCTTCGTCAACCTCGAACATACTCAGATCGGTGCCACCGGTGATATTGAAGAGCACACCCTTCGCACCCGAGATCGAGAGATCGAGGAGCGGGCTGTCGATGGCCGCGCGGGCTGCTTCGGCTGCACGACTGTCGCCCGTACCGTAACCGATGCCCATGAGTGCCGTACCGGCATCCTGCATGATCGACTTCACGTCGGCGAAGTCGACGTTGATGAGACCGTGTTCGGTGATGAGGTTCGAAATGCCCTCAATCGCGTGCTGAAGCACTTCATCGACCACCTGGAACGCATCCGTAAGCGGTGTGGTCTTGTCGATAAGCGAGAGGATCTTGTCGTTCGGAATCGTGATGAGCGTGTCGACCTTGCCCTTCAGATTGGCGATAGCATCGTCGGCCTGCTGCTTTCGCTTGAGCCCTTCAAAGCTAAACGGCTTGGTAACCACCGCAATCGTAAGAATTCCCAAGCTACGAGCAATCTCGGCCATCACACCCAAACTGCCGCCTCCTGTTCCACCTCCCAGACCCGCCGTGAGAAAGAGCATATCCGTACCTTCGAGCGCCGCCTGAATCTCGGCGCTGCTCTCTTCTGCCGCCTTCTTACCGACCTCGGGGTTCGCTCCTGCTCCCAGCCCACGCGTGGTCCCACGTCCGATCGTAATCTTGCGGGGTGCCGGATTGTGGTAGAGCGCCTGCATATCAGTATTCACCGCAATGAATTCCACACCCTGCACCTTGCAGTCGATCATGCGCTTAACAGCATTGGAGCCACCACCTCCCGCTCCGAGAACAACAAGACGCGCACCGGGGGTGGCATCGGGTCGCACCTCGCGCGAAACGATGGGGCTATCATCGCCATTCGAGCCATTGCTTGTGCCTGAACTCGAAGAGCGGGAGCCGGAGAAGAGAGAACGCAGTGTATCGGACATGATGCGAGGGGGTAGAAGTAGGGGGTAAGGTTAGGGAAGAAGACTTTTGAACCAGGAACCAACGCGCAGCACAGCGCGCTTCATCTGCGCTGTTCCAACCATGGGGGAACTCTCACCTTCGCGCACACCCCAGATGAGCGTGCCGAGCCCAGTGGCGTAGGCAGGATCGTCCACCTTTTCAATGACGCCGCCGATATCGACGGGGAACCCCATCTGCACCGGCAGCCCCAGGACATCGCGGGCGAGATCGAGTACGCCGGGCGCTTTGGCCGCAGCTCCGGTGAGCAGTGCACCGGCGGGCAGCATGCCGCTGCGACCGATGCGGGTGAGCTCCTGCTTCACGAGCGAGAAGATTTCGAAGTACCGCGCCTGCATGATCTCGGCCATGTAGCGCTTGCTCACGGTCTGCGTATCGATCTTGCTCACGGAGGAGAGATCGATCATCTCGCGCTCGGCAATCTCCTGCGGCAACACGGACCCGAATTCGATCTTGATCTTCTCGGCCGTATCAATGGAGGTGCGCAGTCCGATAGCGATGTCATTCGTCACGCTCTCGCCCCCGAGTGGCAAACTGGTCGAGTAGAGGATCGTTCCCTCTTCGAACACCGCAACGCTGGAACAGCCCGCACCGATGTCGATCACCACGACGCCTAGCTCTTTCTGACGCTTGGTCAGCACCGCCTCAGGTGCGGCGATCGTCGCCGGAACGATATCATCGATATCCACCCCCGCCTGATCCACGCACTTCTCGATGTTCTTCACGTGCTGGATGTGCCCCGTGACGATGTGCGCCTCCACCTCCAGACGGATGCCTGTCATCCCTACCGGATTCTTGATGCCTCGCTGCTCGTCGACGGCGTACGACTTGGGTTCGATGTGCAAAATGCGACGGTTGGCCGGGATGCTGACGGCCTGTGCGGCTTCGAGCACGCGCCCCACATCCTCCACGGTAATCTCGGATCCCGAGATGGCAATGACGCCGCGGCTGTCGAACGACTCGATGTGCGATCCGCTCATGCCCACGAACACGTGGTTGATGGGCACCCCCGCCATGCGCTCCGCATCTTCTAAGGAGGAGATGATGTTATGAATGAGTTCTTCTACATCAATGACATGCCCCTTGCGCATCCCATGAGAAGGAGAGATGCCCACGCCAATCACATTGGGGATGAGTTTCTCTTGGTCACCATCCACCACGGCAACGACCGTCCGGATTTTGGCACTTCCGATATCGAGACTGGCGACGATGCGTTCTTTGGGCATGGGAGCAGGGGGTCAGAGAAATGATGAGTACAGAAGATGTTCCGCGTGTTCCATAGTGGAACGTCCGCGAAACAGCGGGAGTTTAATTGTTTCAATGAAGAATTCGCAAGATTGGCGTGAGTATCTTTGGTATTCACCAGTGTGGGTGAAGAACAATTTTTCTATTCTCTGTTTTACTGATCCACTAGGGATGAAATCTCTTTATGCATGTATGTAATTTCACAGCAAAAATCGATGAACACAGGTTGTAGTCAATCGCCGAATCTCTATTCAGCTTTCGAAGAGGAGTAACTGATCCGCAGCTTTGGCCTCCCCGCCCGTACGACCGGCGTGGTCGCCCGGTCGGGCGGGGGCTGATGGGGTCGGCAGGTCTTCGGGTGAGCTGTGCAACTGACCGAAGGGTGATGCAAGAAGCGACTGGAAACGCTTGATGAGGAGAGTGAATTCGAGTGCACGGAAGAACGTGAGAATTTGTTCAACGGGAAAACGCTCGAGCGCAAGATCTGCAACAGTTATGGGAAGGGGCATATCGGAAATGAGCAGCGCCATGCGCTCACAGAAGAACGCCTGTTCACGATCGTTCTCAAGCTTGGCACGAACAGCAGGCCGAATTTCTTCGAGGTGATCGTAGACGCCCTGCAGGGTGTCATACTTCTGCAGAAGTTCCGCGGCGTTCTTGGGGCCGATGCCTTTGACCCCAGGCAGGTTATCGGACTGATCGCCCGTGAGTCCTTTGTACGAAGCAATTTGGTCAGGCCGTACACCGTACTTCGCTTCGATTTCTTTGGGCCCGAGGTACTCCGCCTGTTGATACCCCTTGTGCGGAATGGCAACGCGAATGTGTTCGCTCGCAAGTTGCAGCGCATCGCGATCTCCGGTGACGATGGTCACCCGCATGCCATCCTTCTCGGCTGCGCGTGCATACGCACAGAGCAGGTCATCGGCTTCGAACTTGGGGTCAGAGACATGTGGGATGGCGAACATATCGATGAGCTCATGGACCCGCGGGATCTGCACGTAGAAATCGTCGGGGGTCTCGGCCCGGCCCGCCTTGTAGTCGACTGCCTCCTGGTGCCGGAACGTCTCATCGCCCTCATCGAAACAGAAGAGAAACGCATCGGGCTCTTCTTTGGCAAGGATCGAGAGGAGCATCGATGCCACTCCGAAGACGGTATTGGTCTGCTCGCCCGAGCGCGTTTTGAGGGTGCGGGGAATAGCCCAGTACGCCCGGTACATCAGATGGTGCCCATCAATCAAGACGAGGTGTTTCATACAGATAGTGTCAGGATAGCGGAAAAACGAGCTGATAGCTGTTAGCTTGTAGCTGATAGGTGATAGGTGGACCCGAAAATCAACAAGCTATAAGCTAAAAGCTACCAGCTACAAGCTAACAACAACACACACCAACCCTCAGAAATCTCAAGTCCTCCTCCCTCCCCAAAAAGGCGATTTTCGGCTATACTAACCAGATAACTAGAAACAGAAGTCGCCGACAAACTAACATCCTCATCCCTCCCTTCTTCTCTCCCCCGTGACTCCCCTCTCTCCCGCGTACGACACGAAAATTACCCGGCGCTACAGTGCGCGGACGATTGAGCATAAGGTGGAAAACAAAACCGCTCTGCAGAAGGAGCTCGGATGGCCCATGGAACCCAAGGCCGCCGTGGTCTGTTTACCGGCAGGCATGTCGGATGAGTTGGGAGGTGCACTTCTCAAGGAATTCCTTCCGGGTTTGCTCGGTATGCCCTTAGAACTTCTCGTTCTTGGTAAGGGAAGTGCAGAGTACGGAGAACTCTTCACCGAGCTCGCACAAGAGCGCGGCCACCGCATCGCCATCATCCCCAATGAAGAGGACAATCTGCGCAAGATGCTCGCCGCCTCAGATATTGCTCTCTTTCCCGCCGATCCATCCAACATGCCGGAACTCACGAGTTGTCTGCAGTACGGCGTCGTGCCTATTGCCCCTGCTTGCAAGGCCCTGAACGATTACAACCCCGTGCAAGAAACCGGTAATGCCTTTCTCGCGGCAGACACTTCTTCGTGGCTCCTCTTCGCTTCTCTCGTTCGTGCTCTCGAGACATTCAGGTTCCCGTTCGACTGGCGGACGATTCAGCGTCACGGTATGGAATCGGTACATGGGGAAACAGATGTGGAGGATGAGGCGTAGGGCATAGGAAAAAGGTATAGGGCGTAGGATTTCTGAAGTGGCTTTTTGCCGAAACCCCTACACCCAACGCCCTCACCCTAAACTATAAAGGATCCTATCGTCACGCCGCAGAAGAAACCAAGAAAGAGGAACGTTGCGACGAGTACCGCACTGCGCCAGCGCGAGGGCCTGATGGGTCGCGCGAGGGCCCTATTGTTGAAGATCAGAAGCAGGCCGGTGTAGATGAACATGGCGAAGGCATTGAACACCGCTCCAAGTACTATGAGTTCACGCGGCTGATCGAACCCCAGACTGAACACGGCAATGCCAAAGAGAATCTGCGACCAGAGAATGATGTAGTAGAGGAGCGAAACGCGCGCGGTACGCTTGCGGGTGAGTAGCAAGGCATTCTCGGTCATGATGCGACTCGTAGAATCGAGCACCGTAAGCTGTGTGGCAAGCAACATGACACCGGTGACGAGAAGGAACAACATGCCGAACACAGGGAGCGTGCGCTGGGCAATGGCCACGGCCTCGAGCAGAATGAAATGAATGCCCTGCGCGTTACCCGCAGAACCGTAGGTCGTCACGTACGCGAGCAGCGAGAGCAGGAGCATGGCAATGAGCCCAAGTAACCAGAAGACGAGCAGGTGTTCGAGGTTCGCCACCTTCCACCATTTTTTCCAGCGCTTGAGGTTCTCTTCGGTCATCGTGAATGAGGATCCGCGCAGCGAGATCTTCTGTGCGCTGCCATCACCGGTAATCACGCTCGTGATGCGATCGGCATAACGGCCCATGCCGTACCCCTTATCCCGCACGTAGCACGACTGTGCCAGATTCAGGTTGCCACCGGCCCCTGAGTACGCCAGAGCTCCGAGGAAGGTAGCGAGCGGCACACTCAACGGAAGGAACCAGAAACCTTCGCCTTGGCCGACAAGGCCTTGTGCAAGTACTACGACATCCTGCGAACGCGAGAGGTAGAGTGCGAGTAGAAAAATAAACGGCACCCCAACCCCGATAACTATCATCTGCAACCGCTCGACAGACTTGTAGAGCACGCGACCGATCGAAAGGAAGAACCCGATAAGCAGAAATATCCCGATCGCCAAGGCATGCACATTGTCGATACCGAGTGCTCCGGCAAAGAGGGTTGCACCGGCAAGCCCGATACCCGGCCAACCGAAACCAAGGAACGTCGAGAGGATGAACCACATCGGCAGCCACTTCCATCGTTTGGCGAACCCCACGAAGATGCTCTCGCCGCGCGCGAGTGCGTAACGCGTAACCTCCATATTGATGAAGAACTGCATGGTGATGCCGAGCAGAATCGCCCACGCCATGCCGAGCCCGAAGTTACTGGCAAGGTACGGCCACAGAATCACCTCACCACTCCCCAGCCCAAGCCCCAAGATAATAAAACTCGGCCCGAGAATCTTGCGAAGCTTCGGAGCGGGAGGGAGGGGCTTGCGTCCACTTAAACCAGTCTTGGCAGGCATGGAAATTATCGTACCACTTCCTCTAAAGAGATCACAATCGCAAGATGAGGAGTACACTGGCTCATCTATGATGAGTGTCATTCTCATAGGCCTTGGGGTCGGTGTCGTAATCCTCCTCGCTTGGATCGCAATGAAGGACCAGAGATAAACAACAGTCAAACTCTACTTTTTCCATTCAGGATGTCTATCAAGCAATGGCTGAACCGCACCAGATCCAAATACTTCTTCGACACATACAGTCGAGTACTTGTATGAAGGTTCACATCTTGCAATAGCACATTCTTTACCGAGCTGACATGCGTATTCAATACTCAATGAACTAATCTCTGCTCCTCCATATTGACCATTATTCATAAACGGAATGACTGCAAGAGTAGGTGCCTCGTCATCTTCAAACCTTGATAAAAGATTGAACTCCCTTTCACCAACATTCGTTCGAATAAATTCTGAAGCAATAGTACCAAGATTGTCTTTCATCAAATTCACAGAAATATCAATATTGTCTCCCGCCCTAAAAATCCCCCCCCTATTATCAGTAGCAGCAATATCTAGCTTATTGGCAGAACTCCTGACTGCCCTAATTATGCCTCCCTGTTTATTGAAATTTAGAATCAAAAAAACCTCATCACCTCTGCTAGTGACTTTACCCTGAATACGCAATACCGCTTGCTCAAAATATCTTCCAATAACAACCCTTGGGAATTTCTTGTATACATCGTTTTCAAAAGGATTGTTAGGCACTTTATATGGCTTATCAATAATGGAAACGGTATGGAATTGCAGCTTAGATCCCGTATCAGTTGGCAATTCTTGAGCAGGGGTGACTATGTCCGTAGGCAATGGTTTTGTTGGTGAAGAATTGATAAATTCACCAAGCTTATTTACGGAGAAAAATAAAACGATTAGTACTGTCGCTGTAATAAAAAAGCCAACTATTGAATCAAAGGTTTTGCCCATAAGAAAAAGTGGGGAGCAATTGTATCAAGTTCTTGGAAAGCCGAATAGCCGATTTCCAGCCCCACCCAATCAAAATTGATAAGTAAATGCATAAATAACAAATAATTTTATTCAGTGTTAGCCTTAGCGCGCTTCTTGGTGAGAGCGGAAAGTAGTCATCTAATAGCCATGAAAGAACAATCGCGATGAGATTTCCAATCGAGATATGCGGAGCTGGGTCAGTAACATATCCAAAAGCTTGTTCGATTCTATCGGGCAAAAATAATATTAATACGTAAAACCCAAGCCCAAAGACTAAAACCTGCAATGCAAGCATTGTTTTTGATTTGCTACAACTATCTAACCAATCGCTATACGAAGCTCTTATCGAAGTTACAAATTTTCTAAATTTCTCTTTTGTTATACTAGCGATTGACTCAAAGAATTCCCGCAACAGAAATTTGATTCTATTGAAAACCCAAAGCATGGCCGAGGAAAAACCTTTGAAGCACATTTATTTGGAGCATACCCAAATTCTCGTAAAGATACACCACGGCCAAGGAAGTTCATTCACTTCTATCAAACCTAAGAATACGGATGGTGGGTCAGGTGGGATTTGAACCCACGGCCAGTCGCTTAAGAGGCGACTGCTCTACCAGGCTGAGCTACTGACCCAAGGAGGGATGCGAGTGAAAGGAACGAGAGAAGGATCGAGCAGTTCCGTTTTTTCCTTACGCCCCGCATTCGCGGGACTAGGCAGGCTGAGCTACTGACCCAGAGTAGTGACAAAGTATCAAAGTCTCCATGTTGGCACAACGCAATGCCATTCGTTTCATTGAAATAATCTGCGGCGAAGCGCGGGTCTCGCGGGTTCCCGCCGTGCTGGCCGAAGGTCCCCCGAGGGGGAAGCCGCTCCACTTAAGGGAAAAGAGAGCTCATGAGAGAAAAACCGTCCGAAGGTCCCTGTGGGAAGGTTTGTCTTTCATGAATGTTACAATACTTTTCTTGCCCGACTCTTCTTAGTCCCATCTCGGCACGGCATGAGGAGTGCGATGGGAAGACCTGCGTGCCAACCGATCGTATCGGGGGCAATCTCTTTCGCAATAGGACGGCCATGACAGATATCCTCCGCCTGCGCATCAGAAAGTTCGCATTTGGCAAACCCCGCGAGCACTTCTTTTAAGGGGATGGTCTTCCTCCACGTTGCGAGCTTGGGCTCCACTGCATCATCGAGCGACCACTCCCCGACACTTGTGCGCTTCAGCCCCTCGAGATACCCACCGCACTGCAGCATCTGACCGAGATCGTGCGCGAGCGAGCGGATGTACGTCCCCGATCCACATGCCACATCGAGGCACAGGTGCGGGTACTCGTAGTGCGTGATCGCACACGCAGTGATCTCGACATCACGGGGCGGAATATTCACTCCCCTGCCCTGACGCGCTTTGCGGTACGCACGCTCACCCCCCACCTTCACCGCGGAGTGCGCGGGAGGCACCTGCTGAATCGTACCGAGAAACCGGGTCGTGATGATCGAACGAATTTTGATTTCATCGGGCGTATGCCATCCGGGCACCGGCGACCACCGCTCAATCACGCCCTCGCGATCGTACGTCGTACTGGTTGCCCCCAAATGAATGCGCGCGCTGTACTCTTTAGGAAGATCCACAAACAACTCCACCACCTTGAGCGCCTTCGCCCCCACCGCGAGTACAAGCAAACCCTCTGCTGCAGGATCGAGTGTACCCAAGTGTCCGATCTTTCGCTCTTTGAGTACCGCACGCACCTGCGCAACGGCGTCGTGACTGCTCGGCCCGCAGGGCTTATCGATGAGGAGAAAACCATGTCTCATGATGAAATGATTGAATGGGGAATGCGCTTTCTGCGCTAAGCAAAAAGCTACAAGCTAACAGCTAACAGCTTATAGCTTCTCACCGCGCTCACAACAATTGTTCCCAACTTAATAGCAGGGTACCATCACCTCCATGGACCTTACGCTCTCTTGGGATCTGTTCGTTATCGTCTTCTTCGCTGTCGTCATGACGTACAGCTTTATTATCGGAAAACACGAATCAGCAAAAATTATCATCGCATCGTACATTGCCATCGTTGCGGTGCAGGGCATCGGCAACTTGCTTGCCCGTATCTCGACCTCGGAACCCATGTTCTCGATGCTCGGTATTACGGTCGATATCACTCTCCTCTCCACCACCAAACTCGTGCTCTTCGTCGCGGCAGTGATCTTCTTGGCCGTGCGCGGCAGCTTCGAAATTGAATTTAAACGTGAGCCCGGAAGCACCATCGATCTCATTCTTACGGGCATCTTCGGATTCGCTTCGGCCGGACTACTTATCTCAACCCTTCTCACGTACGTCGCCGACGTACCGATCCTCAGTAAAACGATCGCCGAAACCGCAACCATCGCCTCTATTGTGCAGGGAAGTCCGCTTATGGCGACCATGATTACCTACCAGGATCTATGGTTTGCGGGGCCCGCTCTCCTGGTGCTGGCATCGGGATTCATTGGGAGAGAACAGCGATAGAGCAGCTTGCTAAATCTGCAGAATGTAGCTGTGATCTTTTGAAGACCTTGCACACATACCGAAAGACGTATAAAAATAAGGAAAATCCTCCCCCCTCACCATGACACGCCTCCACTCTCTCAGTCTCAAGCTTGCTGCCGTCGTTGTTTGCAGCACCCCATATCAGGCTCTTGCTCAACTTGATCCCAATCCGCCTGACGTTGTCGGCCGAGGGCCGGGTGATTTGAAAGAGGCCATCGAGCTCATCATTAAGAAAGTGCTCGACTTCATGACACTCATCGCCGTGGTGATGATCGTCATCGCCGGTATCCGCTACATCATCTCGCAGGGTGAGGAGAGCGAGAAGGATAAGGCAAAGAAGATGATCATCTACGTGGTCATCGGTCTCATTATCATTCTGGTCGCCCGCGCCATCGTCACCTTCGTGATCGGCGTGTTCTGATCCCTTACTGAAGAATCTTCAAAAAGGCCATCCGCAATCGTGGGTGGTCTTTTTTTACGCCTTCTCTGGTAGATCCGGTAGCAGCGCAGCGAGCGGCGTCTTTACATCCTCTACTGCCAGCGTCTTCTCTTTTGCCATAGCGGGCGGGTCACGCACGATGATGGCTTCTGGGCGCACTTCGAGAATATCTCGTGCAGAGATGGGAGCACGCCATCGAAAAAACCGTTTAGAAAAAATCCACGTGAGTCGGAACGTACTCGTGTCGAACTGCACATCACGGCATTGCCCTATCGATAATCCGGATTCCGTACGAATGTGTTGGCCCAGAACTGTACGAGGATCGGAGAGCAGAGACTGTACGCGCAAAAAATCCTCCATGGGACCAATGCGATCATGATCGCGCACGAGGATTCTTCTGCCAAAGTGAATGATATCGAACGCCGAGAGAAACAGTGACGTTGTCGCAAAGAAGCTCGGAACCTTCACGAAGAACCCCTCCACTGTGCCGCGATCAGGATGGAGCAGGATGCCCGAAATACTCCCCACCACTTCATCTGTGTCTTCCGCTTTCACCGGAATGCCGATACATGTAGAGAAACGAAGTTGCATCTGCTACGATTGTACCCGATGTATCTCTTCGCAGGATCCTCTCATCCGTCTCTCGCCTCTGCACTCGCAAAAGAGCTGCAGGAACCGCTGGGGAAAGTGGAGCTCAAAGCATTCAACTGTGGAGAGCGCTACGTACGGTTTCTCGAATCCATACGCGGAAAAGACGTCTACATTCTCCAGACAGCGACCCTCAAGCCCGATGAGTGCCTGATCGAGCTCTTTCTCATGTGTCAGGCAGCACGCTTGAGCTTTGCCAGCGCCGTGCACGTGATCATGCCGCACTTCGCCTACGCACGGCAGGACCGTGTGTCTGCACCACGGGAACCCATCTCATCGAAGTTGATTGCGCATCTGCTCGAGGAATCGGGTGCTGATCACGTCATCACATTGGATTTACACTCTGATCAGATTCAAGGGTTCTTCTCGATTCCTGTGGATGCGCTGGATGCCCGACCCCTTTTCGCCACGTATTTCGGCGGGAAGAAGCTCTTAGATCCCGTCATCGTCTCGCCTGATGCCGGTGGTGCCAAGCGCGCCAAGAAGTTTGCCGACATGTTGGGTGCCGATCTCGCCATCATGCACAAGAGCCGCCCCGCTCATCACCAGACCGAGATCATCGAGGTTGTGGGTGAGATCGAAGGTCGCAGCTGCATTCTGTTCGACGACATGATCGATACGGGAGGAAGCCTCTTGTCAGCCAAGAAGACGCTGCTCAAACGCAAAGCACATCCCGATATCTACGCCGCCGCCACGCACGGCATCTTCTCGGGTAAGGCGATCGAGAACTTCAAGAAAGCTGCCTTCAAAGAAGTCGTCGTCACCGATAGCCTGCCCGTCAAACACACCGCCTTCCGTGGTCTCAAAGTGCTGCCCATCGCCCCTATGCTCGCCGAGGTGATCCGGCACATCGAGAAGGGAGAGAGCGTGACAGAAATCTACGGCAAGTAATTCTCTTCTTAGGCAGCTATAGCCATGAGGGCCTCCTGAAGCTCTTCGATTGTTTTGAATTTCCGACCGGTTCGCGCGAGCGCCTCCATCTTCGCCATCGTAACCCCTACATATGCTTTTCCGCCCTCTCCTTGGAGGTGGAGCGTCGTAGAGATTTGCCCAATCTTGGCTGCTAGAGACACATCATCGAGCGTTACACTACCGTCTTTCCACTTATCGCCCATTTCACGTGCGAGGTAGAGCTGCGTTGTTCCATTCTGAACATCTCCGGCTCCTACCGTGCCAACCGCGGCAGGTATCTGAGCACACGGCGAAAGACAGTGACGAGATTGCACCTGGCCAGATGCAGACTGGAAGACAACCAAGGTGCCATTGCGGTGCGTGATGGTGAAGAGCCTCGAGCGCCCGGTTGGAGTGACCATGTATCCGCGAATCTGCTCCTCAATGCGCTGGAGTGTACCGTCTCTATCATCCAGATCTACGGCCTCCACTTCACCAGAGAGAAATATCCTCGCTGCATTGGCGTAATTCGCATTGAAGGTATCGGTGTGTGAGAGAGACGGTTCCACGTGACACAGCTCCGTGGGGCCGTGCGTGTCGTAGCCGACCATGGGGCAGAATTGCTGCGTCTCTCCAATGAATCGCGACAGGTCAGCTCCGTTACTCTTATCCATCCCGTAAGGGAACAAGCCCGGATAAGAAATATTGAGACAATCAGGATGGAGCTGCCTGATCTGCTTGAGCTCTTCTTCCGTCGGCACCCACTCCCCGCTCGCCCCCGGCCGGAAACGGATAGCGTAGGTGCCTTCCTCGATATCGCCATCGGTTTTGCCCTGCAGGCGCACGTGCGAGAGACCTGTCTTTCCTCCCTGAACAACGCTGATCAGACCCTGATCCACATCCGGGTGAATCAGAGAGCGGTAGCGTTTCTCTGCCTTGTCATCTCCCATCCGCGCCATGATACCCATAATCGTTCTACGCGCCTGCTGACGAGTACTATCGATAGTAGCTCCCGCTTGTTGTTGGAGAGACTCATTCGCACCGATCAGTGCAAGAGCCCCCAATGCATTGGCGATGCCCCCGGCTTTGATTCTATCCACCCTGTTCAGATCCGGCTCAGTGAACTCTCCAATGTCATCTTCTCCACTCAGAACCCGGCCTTGAGGTGTTACCCACCCTACGGTACCGCAAAGGGGATCATCGGCGAGATCCTGACCATCGGAGATGGCATCCAAAGCCACAGTTCCTGCATGAAGAATGCGCACGGGAGGATCATCTTGAGCTTCGGGCATGAAAGTGAAGGAAAAAGGGAACAAACGTAGATCGCCGCTCTCTCCTTGTCAATCGGGGGCAGTTGCGTTGACCAATTCGTGCCAAATACGTACCCTTCCTCTGTTCTTAAGGGCGATTAGCTCAGTTGGTTAGAGCGCGACACTGATAATGTCGAGGTCGGAAGTTCAAGTCTTCCATCGCCCACCACACCTTGGCTGGCAGCTGCCGTTCGACTGCAAGAATCGAGCAGGGATCAAATTGACTGCAAAGCAACATATTCATAGGATATGCAACTATGCCTCTTTCCCCCGGTATCTGCGGCATCGTCCGTCTGGATGGCGGAGAAATCGATCGAGAAGACTTTGCTCGTATGAAAGGCGCCTTGTCGGGGCACGGGGAGTGTCAGGAAGTGCACGGCACCTCGTATGCCATCGCTCAGCACGGCTACAATACGACCGGCCATGAAGGCGTATGTGTGGAGCACGATGACTCGGGCGTGATTGCCGTGGAGGGAAGGATGGATAACCGAAAGGATCTCATCGCATCATTACGCAGCGACGGACAATCTGGATACGCCTCTCTCCTCCGGCAGGGTCTCGATGCGCGGGGCACAGACTTCTGCAGGGAAATCAGCGGACCCTTTGCAGCGGCCGTTCTCTCAACGCGCTCCAGAACAGTACAACTCTTCCGTGACCCCCTCGCACTGCGGCCGCTCTACTACACCGTACAGAGCGGCCGTGTCCTCTTCGGCTCCGATGCCAGACAACTCCTGCGTGTCGACGGAACGCGCCCCGCCATCTCGGAGCAAAAACTCCTCGAGGTATTCTCGCCCATGTATCTGATCGATGAGGGGTGGTCGGACCCGGACTCTACGATGTTCACAGGTATCCGCTCCGTACCATACGGGTCACGCTTAGAGATGGGGGCAGAGGGTGTTCCCCACATCTCCCGATACTGGAATCCACCAGAACGACTCGGGCACGGCTGGCAATCGCCGGAGGAATGTGTGGAGCAGTTCCGGGCCTTGTACACCCAAGTCATCGCGGAACACCTTGATACGCCGTACGGCATTGCGGCGGAGCTTTCTGGCGGCATCGACTCGGGCTGCAACGTGAGCATCGCGGGGCATCTGTTGGCTCAGCAGGGAAAGCTCATCCGTACCTACACGGCCGTTTTCGATACACAGAGCCCATCGGAGCGGGAACGGGTACAGTCCATTCTCCATCGCTATCCGGATGTTTCCGGAAACGTGGTTCGTTGCGACGAGCGCATCGGTCTGCTCGAACAGGGTCCCTTCCATGCCTTCCGGACCACGGCGCATCCCTCGCGCCAGAATCTACCCGAGACGTTCGTGGAGCTAGCGCAGCGAGCGGAGCAAGACGGGGCTCGTGTGCTCTTGAGCGGTGAAGGCGCGGATTGGTTCTTGGAAGGCACAGATATGATCTGGGACTCACTCCTCAAGAGAGGCAATATCCGTGAGTGCGCGAGGGTGTTTTCCGTCCTGCGCCAACGCAGCGGATTCCGCAGAGCACTCCGATACATCCTGCAGAGCACAGGACCGATGTTGCTTCCCGGTCGCATGGGGAGGAACGCTTATCTCCATGCCCACTACGAATCAACCGTCAACGACGGCATACCGGATCTGTTCACGGATGCATTTTATGCGCAGCTCATGGACATGCTGCGCGACCAACGGGAACAACTGGCACGCCGGAAGAATCTCTCATGCTGGTCGCAGACGTTGGAGCATGAACTGCTGTTTCCCCCCAACCATGTCTGGCAGGGGGTCCCCGTCGGTGTGGAGATGCGGCTGCCGTATCTGGATCGCCGCGTGGTGGAGTTCGGACTCACGGTTCCCCCGGAGTACAAATTCCACATTCACGAAAGTAACACGTCGCACTATGGCTGCCGCAAATACCTCCAGCGTGAGGCATTCGGTCACCTTGTCCCACCTGAGGTGATCCGATCGCAGCAGAAGGAAACATACGGCTCGCCGGTGAACCAACGATTGAGTCGTGAACTCCCTGAACTGCTCACACATCCGATGATTCTGTGTGACATCGGCGTGCTCGAGCGGGCTAAGTTCGCCAATGCCGTGGCATCCTTCCTCTCGGATGCAGATAATGATGCACATCCTTTGGTCCCATGGCTCGACAGTATCCTCGTCACCGAGCAGTGGCTGCGCGCCACTACAGAGGAATATCCCTCTTGCCGTCTACCGACATTCCATTCTTCACCTTCCTGAACAAGCGGAAACGGTCATCCTTATCCGCAAGCAACATGGACGCCTGCTTCCAAGCAAAGGTGACGTCTTTTCCTTCGTGAACCTGCCACAGCAGGAGCAGTGCAAACATGAGTGCACTGTTCCCCTCGGGGGATGAAGGCGGTGCGATGTAGCAATCGGCACCGCCGTTCAGGAAAGCTTTCGCAAATGGTTCGGTGCCAGTCATACAACCGAGAGACAGGACACGCGCCTTCGGAAGTTTGATCGTGAGCTCTTTCAGTGAAACCACCTCATTGCCGGTTCCGTAGAAGCCCTCCTTGCAACCATGGGCGGAGAGCACGATCCATTCAGAGAGGTGCTTCTTACCGTCATTGAGGAGAGTCTTGAACTGTTGAACACTCCCCACCCAGTGAATCGACGGAACGTAGCCGAGGTATTCGAGGACCCCCCGCAGCGCAACGGTCTCGAGTGCCGCATTCTCATTCACGCAGATGATGGAGATGGTCTTCATGGAGTCCATTGTAACAAAAGTTGCCCCCTCGCGTCCGTAAACGGTTGCGAGGGGGCGGGTGACGTCAGAAGGGGCAGGCGCTACTTGTTGCCTGCGTCGGCGGGAGCATCGGCCTCTTGATCCGGCTTCTGCTGCGCCTTGGCGGCGTTGGGCACAAAGACCTCGTCGAACGGCCTTTTTTCGCCCTTCACACCCTTCCCGTACTGACCATCACCGGGGTGACTCTTTTTGCTCATACAGTTCTCCTTTCTGAGCAGATGAGGTACCCACAGCCTTCGCGAGTTTCCTGTCACGCGACAGGACCGAAGGGGTCCATCTTCGCGGTTTCCCTCTTTCTGTCCAGAAGGTTCTCGGGTAATTCAACACACCGCATGCTCCCTTCTCTCTTAAACAAGCCCACTTTGGCGTTCTAGGCAACGACAGAACGGATCATTCGTTCCTCCCGAAACTTGGAGATGGCAGGTGTCTATTGTGACCTCCACACACACATGCAAGCGTGAGAACCACTCCGGGTTCTACCCCTTGGGTCCCTCTATTCCGGCGAGAGCCGGAACATTGGCTTCGCTCCGCATCTTCATCTCCCGGACACGGACGACCTGCGTGCGTCGCATAAAGGACCCGCATGGCAAAGGAACGGTCTCTTTAGTAATCTGGATGGGTATTGAAAACAGGAAGTACCTAATGGGCGGTCGCCCACCATTCGACTCACATCTCACTACGTTCGATGTTCGCTCATGGTAAACCTCGACATTCCTTCCACGTAAGTCGAATGACCCTGAGCGAGCGAAGCGAGTCGAAGGGCCTTTCGAAACGCTACCCCCTTCTCAGCATTCCCTTCCTCCTCTCTCTGCTATACTCCCCCCATGATGAACGACCTCAACATTCTCTGGCAGAACCGAGACTTCATGGTGGGTGCTTACAACCTGAACGGCGCGCTGAGCCTGCTCTTCCTACTCGCCATCTTCGACCTCGTGCTCAAGGGCTGGGCCATGTGGCGCGCGGCGCGCATGAGCAAGAACTGGTGGTTTGTGGCGCTGCTCATCGTGAACTCTGCAGGAATTCTGCCATCGATCTTCCTGCTCATGACGAACAAGCAGTACAAGCAGAAAACCGGTACGTCGTCGGCACATTCTTAATGAACGACATGTAGAAAGGGTTTACCTTCTTCGTCCCCCAGATCTTCCGGAAACAGGATGACTGTTTTGCCCTCGGGGATCGATTGTAAATCGATGTCCTGTTGTACTCCATGACAGTCAATGAGTAGCAGGTGACCCACGATCATGCATTCGTCGTGTGTGGGCTCAACTGCTTGCAGCCCCGTGGAGTTCTGCAAATTATTGCGCCGAAGAGGAATGCCAGCATCATTCAGCCGGATGAGATAAAACGGGTCTATACCGTACCGACTCAGTTCCCTACTTCTCCTTCGAAGCCTCAACTCCCTCTTGATCCCTTGCTGTGGAGAGAGTGCAGCGCGCGCGGATGCACGAACCTGATCTCCATTCGTATGTAACAAGAGAATCACCGGCTCCTCATCGACATGCACGTCATTGGGAGAGATTTCTTCTGGGCCTGAATCTCTTGGTAAGGGATCTGTCATGACCACCTACAGAATAGACCTATTGCCTCACCCACTGCAGAAAAGCATCGAGTGACATGGGATACGGCATAATCGTGCCATCCTGCACGATGGAGGAGACTTCGTTCGTGCGTACGTTCACATCAAACGCATAGAGTATGTCCCCTTTTGGGGAAGAGAACAGAATGTCGCGCACGTGAATGCCCTGTCCGTCTTCGAGTGGCTCAAGTGTCGTCTGGAGTGAGAAGAGTGCTCCCGCCTGTTCGAGAGCGAATTCCACGGTCCGTACGCGCTCCTGCGGATCGATAGGAGGAAGCGATGAGGAGGAAGCGGAAGAAATTGAGGAATCAGAAGAAACCGACCCGTCTTCGCCAAGGCTTCGCCGGGCGAGCGAAGATGACTCAGAGGACGCGGGGAAGAGCTCGACGTGCGGATTGGCACGTCCCTGCATATCTATGAGCGCGGCCTTACGCTCCAGAGAGAGTTGATCGCGCACCGGCTCAGTGAATACTGCGAGAGCGTGTGCAAGTGTCTGGGCACGTTCAGGGTAGTTATCGGCAATATTTTGTTCCACGACAGGAAGCAGTGCCGTGAGGAGAGGTTCGAGCAGCGAAAGAGGCTCTTGCTGCTGTGCAATGAACTCGCTCACTGCCTTTTCCCACCAACGCGTAACGACGGGCGAAAATCCCTGCGACGCACGATCGACCTGCGGAAGTCCAAACGCGAGTAGCACCTGCTCTTCTTGCGTGAGCTCAGGCATGCCCGATGCCCACGCTCCCGTATGAAAAGTGGGATGGAGAGCCGCGAGCAGCCACAGATCGTGACGATCAGCGAGAAAGTGGAGGAGGAGGGGCCGAAGTCCCGCTGCACCATCAGCCGAACGTGCAGCCAAGATAACAAGGGAAGGAAGACTGCGTGCATCGGCGAACGCCGTACGGAATGCCAGTCGCGTGAGAATTGCACGCGCGCCATCGTCATCCTGGTGTTCAATGTGCCATCGCAGTGCCCCGAGTACTTCAAGGCGCCACGCCTCTTGAGATCGCTCTTGAGCTGCAGAAAGCTGCATCGTCGGAATAGCCGGTTCATCGGAAGGGATCAGTGACTGCGCCGCAGGAAGATTGCCTGATGTGGACGCAAATTCTTGCAGAGCGACGAGTTGCCTTTTGAAGAAGTGCTCCGGGAGCGACTCCGTCGTACGCGCGCTCTGCCACGACGCAACGCCAGCTTCGATACCCGTTAACGGACCGGCAACACGCATCTGTCGTCCAGGAGGCACTATCGCACGATGGCCAGCAGTCGAGAGCAGAACTGGAGCCGTCATCGCCGAAACCGTCACCGAATCCTCGCCCACTATCACGTGGAACGCACCTGCAACGGCAAGAATGTCGCAGACGGACGTTCGAATTTGCACAATCCCTTCTGAGCGGATCAATGCGCTCCCCTTTTGCAGAACTGTGGCGGGACCTGTTGTATCAATCTCGCCTCCTTCCTCCAGCAAAACCTGCGTACCATCGGCAAGCGTGATGACATCATTGCGCTCCAGTGCTGAGGCTGTCAGAGATGAGGTTCGCCAGAATGCCGGAGCCATCGAGAGCCCCAATACTGCGAGGAAGAGGGGCAGTGCCACAAGGTGCCGGTGCCGGGGACGATGAAACATTGAAAGTATGTGTATTTCCCCTCAGAATAGCAGAAATCGCCGTTTTCTTCAATCCAAAGATCTTGCGAGAATCCTTCAAACCTTGCACCCTCGCAGGGTGAAAAAAGACCGGATGATCCTCGGCATTGACCCCGGATTGGCGACCACCGGCTTGGGACTGGTGGCTGTCGGTGCAGGGCAGGAGTTGTCGGCTCTGGAGTGGCTCACCATCCAGACGCAGGCAGGATTACCACTCGCAGAGCGCCTCGAAGAGATTCAGCAAGATCTCGCCACCTACCTCGACGAAAAGAAACCTGATCTTGCCGTTGTCGAAAAGCTCTACTTCTCGACCAACGTCAAAACGGCGATCGATGTCGCCCATGCTCGTGGTGTCATCCTACTTACACTCGCTGCGCACGGAATCGAAACACTGGAGCCTAATCCTCTCTCGCTCAAATCATGCATCACGGGCGACGGCCACGCCGACAAGCGCCAGATACAGGACATGCTCTGCCGCACGCTGCATTTAGAAAAAGCTCCCACACCCGACGATGCCGCAGATGCACTGGCATTGGCAGTTTTTGGAGCGCTCCAGCAGCCGACAATCAGCCAGTGACGAGAGAGGCCGCCCGCATGACCTCCCCTCCCCCCATTACATTCCAGAGTGCTGCTTTCGCAATGTCTGACGGGGCATGTGTCGTTGTAAGAAGAACCTGGTGCCCCTCAAAGGAACGCATGAGTCGCTCTTGGTGAGCCTGATCGAGTTCGGAAAAAACGTCATCAAGCAGAATCACCGGCTTCTCACCGCGGCGCACCTCCATGAATGACACCTGTAGAAAGAGCAGGGCAATCACGGCCGTACGCTGCTGCCCCCGTGAAGCGAAACTCGCAAGCGACCGGCCGTCCGCCTCGATGCGCCAGTCATGCCGGTGCGGACCAATGGTCGTCGATCCGATGGCAAGATCTCGCTCGCGAAAGTGCAGGAAGTCACGCTTGAGTTCACTTTCAATGCTTTCTGCAGTCGTGGCACGACCATGGTGATCATAGACAAGCCGCACTTCTTGCCACGACTCTCCAAGAGCCTTCAGCTCCTCTTCGAGCGTGCACTGCAGAACCTGCAACAACTCCAAGTGGCCGAGTATGATGGCCGCACCCTCACGTGCGAGACCTTCTTCCCAGACGAGAAGATCTTGTGTGCGCCCCGTTCCTTCGCGAATCCGACGCAGCAAGGCGTTGCGCTGTTTGAGGAGCTTTTGGTAGGACGTGAGGCTTGCAGCAAACTCCGGTGAGACCTGCACGAGCAAGTTATTGAGAAGATCCCGGCGTCGCGACGGCGATCCCACAAAGAGTTCCAGATCCTGCGGAAGGAATGTGACGGAAGGAAGTGCACCCGTCAGTCGACTGATCGGCAAACGTACATCATTGAGGAATCCTGCGCGGGCACGCCGGGGAAGGCGTTGGCTCACAATTTCGAGTGACTGCGCTTCGGATGCATCAGAGACAATGTGAGCGCGCAGGCGATAATAGTCGCACCCCCACAACATCAAGTCATCCTCTTGTGCACCAAGAAAGGAACGGCCACTCGAAAGGATGGAGAGTGCTTCGAGCACGTTCGTCTTGCCTGCAGCATTCGGCCCCTGCAATACATGCAAATTCTCCTCTCCGAATGTCAACGAAAGCTCGGGGTACGATCGGAACTGCTGAAGCGTGAGGGAGACTAAGCGCATGGAGAGTTAGCGTAGCAGATGACCTTCCGCTATGAGCGTACGAATGAGTGCTTGATACTTCTTGCGCTTGATATACCGAGGAAGATCCGATTCCGTCACCCAAACAAATGCATTGATCTCTTTTCCATCCACCGCAATCTGCACATCAGAGGGTGCCTCGGCAAATACGAAAGCAATGTGCTGCCCACGCACGTGATCAGGCCGGAAGCGACGGTACGAAGGGGGGAAATCATACTGGTAGACGTGTGCGCTCTCACCGAGCAGACGTGCCGCAATACCCGCCTCCTCTTGCAGTTCGCGCAATGCGGCTTCTGCCGTACTTTCGCCGGATTCGATGCCTCCCTGCGGCAGCTGCCACGCATCGTTCCTGCGTGGTTTCTTGAGGAGCAGGATCTGTTTGCCATTCGAGCTTCCTCGAAAAACGACGACAGACGCACAGTAACGGTAGACTTCAGCTTTCACGAAGAGAGTATAGATGGAAGTATTGCGATGATCGAATGGAGGAAAGTAAGAAAAGGCAGGAAAGGCAAAAACCTTCCTTACCTTCCTCACGTTTCTTACCTTTCTGCCCTCATTTCGAATGTCGCTCTTCTTTGAATTTTGGCTTCACGTGCTTACGGCACACAGAGCAGTACTTCAGAAGTTTGCCCGCATGCTCCTTCCAGGCCACGCCCATTTTATCCTGCTTGTGGAAACGAATGGTTCCCACGCGGTTGCCCGATTCGGGGCAGCTAACGATAAAGACGGTGCGCTTTCCTCTTGGCATAACGGACAGAGGGTAATGATGGTATTGACTGATTGCAAGAAAAAGAGGCCCAAATCCCTCAATCCTCTAGTCCCCTCCCTGCAGATGTGCAAACACTCCAGAAACAGCTACCGCTCCCTCCCCTGCTGCCGTCACGAACTGCGCGAAGTGATTGCTCCCTCCTGACACATCTCCTGCGGCAAAAACTCCGGGCACACTCGTCTGCTGCGTCTCACTCACTTTCAAATAGCCACGATCATCCAATGCGCAATCAAGGCCCTGGGCAAGTTCCACGGCAGGCGTCGCGCCAATTTCAATGAAGACACCATCAACAGCCAACTGATCTGATCCCTCAAAAGATTGATCGAGCGTAACACCCGTGACTTTCTGATCTCCCATAATCTCTTTCACTTTTCGCTCGAGAACGAAGGTAACATTTGTTTTCTCCTGAAGCTTCTGTACCCAGTACGGCTCTGCTCGATACTCGTTGCGTCGATGGATCAGGTAAACCTGCTTCGCCACCTGCGCGACGATGGCTGCACCTTCGACCGCCGCATCCCCTCCTCCTACCACCGCAACAGTCTTCCCCTTAAAGAAGAACCCGTCGCATGTGGCGCAGTACGACACGCCCTTACCGGCAAACTCCTCCTCACCTGGAACGTTGAGGTGCCGCTTATTAGAACCGGTGGCGAAAATCAGAGTCTTGGCCTCTTCGAACTTGCCATCAGAGAATGTGAGGCGAAATCCATCCTTGATTTTCTCGATCTTCGTCACGCGCACTTGCTTGAGCGTCACTTCGGTAAAACTCTGCGCGTGCTTTTTCATCCGCTCCATCAGCTCCGGACCCGCCACTTCAATATCACCGGGCCAGTTGCCCACCTCCGCCGCCGTGTTGCCCATGCCACCCTCCTCCTCGCCCACAAGCAGAGTGGAAAGCTTGTACCGTGCACTGTAGATCGCTGCGGTGTACCCGGCAGCCCCGAGACCGATGATGGCTGTATCGAACATACGAACGCAGTATACAGGGAACATTATGCAGTATGCAGCAGTTTCCCTTCTCAGAATGAAAAGTTTACAAAAATCCGTCGCGAAGCGTTGGGTGGCTTCGTCGGGACCCAATGCTGGCCGCAGGTCCCCGGAGGGAAGCGACACCGCTGAAGGGAAAGGAGAGCTTGTGAGAGGAAAACCGTTAGGTTTTCCTTTCACGAAACAACCCACCCCCGCGACTTCATTGCAGACAAAATACGCCTCAGTGCCACGGCGAACGCCGCGTGTCGATAGCTCATTTTCTCACGGTACGCTGCACGCCGAACCGTCTTGTACCCATCGAGCATGATACGCTTGAGTTCCGCGTCCACGCGATCAGCCGTCCACTGTTCACCGGATCTGCCCTGCACCCACTCGAAGTAGCTCACGGTGACACCACCCGCATTGGCAAGGATATCGGGGATCACGCGAATGCCCTTCTTCTCGAGAATCACATCCGCCTCGGGCGTGGTGGGCCCGTTGGCAAGCTCGAGGATAGTACGAGCCTGGATGCGATCGGCATTCTCGGCAGTGATGACGTTGTCGAGCGCCGCCGGAATGAGGATATCGCAAGGCAGCTCCAGTAACGCCTCATTCGTCACGTGCTGCACGCCATCCATCTTCATCTTCTGCACGTCACAGACCGACCCTTCGCAGTACTCGCCCGCCACCGCACCGGTCTTGCGCTTGTACTTCTCGACGCGCACGGGGTCGATACCCTCGGCGCTGTAAATGCCACCCTGTGAATCCGAGATCGCCACGATGGTGAACCCCGCGCTGTGAAGCAGGTGCGCCATAGTGCCACCGGCATTGCCAAAGCCCTGAATCGCCACCTTGAGTTCCTGAGGGTCGAGCGCCTCGCGATCGATGAGTTCTTGCAGGATAAAGAATCCTCCACGCGCCGTTGCGGTATCGCGTCCCAGCGACCCGCCGTACGAGAGAGGCTTGCCCGTGATGACCGAGGGGCTGAAGGAGTGTGTGAGCTTCTCGTACTCGTCGCGCATCCACGCCATGATGTCGGCTGTAGTGTTTACATCGGGCGCCGGTACGTCGATATCAGAGCCGATGTACTGCTGGAATGCGCGGACGTACGCGCGCGAGACTTCTTGCAGTTCACGAGCTGAAAGTTTGCGGGGATCCATCTGAATCCCACCCTTCCCTCCCCCAAAGGGAATATTCACCACCGCCGTCTTGAGCGCCATAAGCGCGGCCAACGCCTTCACCTCCTCCAGATCCGCCGCGGGATGGTAACGGATGCCACCCTTGTAGGGACCACGAGCGTTGTTGAACTGCACGCGATAGGCAGGAAACTCTGTTGTCGATCCATCGTCGCGTGTGAGCGACAGTTTCGCCTGATGCACGTGTTGCGGCTCCATGAGAAGTTGTCGCTCCTCTGGGCTCGGCTTGAGCTTCTCGAGCACAGCAGTGAGTGTTGTCTGGAATCGGGTGTAGGGAGTGGGGTGCGGCATAGGTCTCTATTCAACCCTTTCCCTCCCCCTCTTGGCAACCAACAGCAGTATACTTTGTATATGATCAGCCTTCCCTTTCGATCCCGTACCGATGGTGGTATCCGGCTCGCAGAAGCGCTGAAACAGTTCAAGAATGCGAAGAGCACATGCATCCTTGCACTCGTGCGCGGAGGTGTGGTGGTGGGCCGCGCACTGGCAAATGAGCTGAAACTTCCGCTCTACCCGTATGTCGTCCGCAAGCTCGGTCATCCCACGCATCGCGAGTACGCCCTCGGCGCGATTGCGGAGAACGGAAGCACCTACCTCGATGAGCCCACCATGCGGATGAGTGGAATTTCATGGGAGGACTTAGAGCCGATCATTGAGGAGGAGACGGAGGAGCTCAAGCGTCGTAAAGATGCCTATTCCGTTGCGGCACGTCCGGATCTCACAGGAACAACTGTTATTCTTGTCGATGATGGCGCCGCTACGGGTGCGAGTCTCTTCGCTGCTATCGAAGATCTGCGCAAGGCCAAGGTGAAAAAGATCGTTGTGGCTCTACCGGTGTGTCCGCCAGATACTGTTGCGCAGCTCAAAAAAAAGACGGATGACATCACAGTGATCGCCACACCGGAACCCTTCGAGGCAGTGGGATTATGGTACCAAGAGTTCCCGCAGGTGGAGGATGCAGAAGTGTTGCAACTGCTTGCCGCATAAATCACAACATTGCAGAGACCTCGCAGCAGTCCTACACTCCACAGTATGTCACCCATAAAAATGCTCGGCCTTGTTGCGTGTTGCGGCGTGCTGCTCGTTGGATGTGGTGAGGAATTACCACCGGATCAACAGGTGGACTACGAAGATGTGAAGGAACTCATCGAAGAAACCGCTCCGGGCAAGCGCACTGTCTACGGCAGCTGCAACATCATCGCCAGTGGCAGCCACTGCTTGGACTACGTAGGCTCCTACTGGAAAAATAAAGAATTCATGCGCTTAAATTGTGAAGGAATGTCAGGAGGGAGCGCTGGCACTTTTAGTACGAACGCATGCCCGTACACGGAAGTCGGCGGCTGCCAAGCCACGAGCGATACCATCATGGAAACCATCCTCTGGGCATATGACACGGGCGGCTCGCCCATCACGCCGGACGTGGCCCCGTTCGAGCAGATGGCTTGCAACGCAAACCCGGCGGCACAGTGGGTGCTACCGGAATTTTAGGAATACTCCTCATTATCCCAACGGAGGGGAGAAGGTTTTGTGAATTGCCTTTGCTCCAAAAATCTCTTTAATTTTGCGAATTCATCGAGCGTTCGATCGATGCTATTCGAGTTGTCTCTTCTGCCCGTGATTCCTCTTCTAGCGCTCTGCAGGAGGACCTGCGATAGTCAGTCACCTCTTGGGAAAGCGTACGCATGTACTCCGCATACTGACGATCGTACTCCTCGAACGCTTTGCGATAGCGCTTCATGCGCTTACGGTGATCGGATGGCGTCTCCTGTGCATAAAGCTGATCCAGCGCATCCATCTTATTCACAACAAGATCCGGTTCAATGCTTGCCATAAGAATGTCGTAGATCTCACGTCCAGTCGGAAGCTCTGGCCGAACAATGTGAGGAAGAGCAGAGGACATAGCTCACGAAACGTAATGATTACCGACTGGCCAGGAATGGATCGCGGTAGCGCGGCGGCTCGCCGGGAACAATGAACGGCACCGAAAATGTCCCACGCATTTCGAGGTGCACATCCTGCACTCCCTGAAGAACAAGCGACCTATTGATCTTGGAAAGCGTTGTCGTCGGATTTGCTCCCCGACCCACAGTGAAGATGTACTGCTGCACTTTATTGAGCACGAGTTTCTGTTGCTTAACCGGCAGTTTTTGCCATCGCTGAGCAGTCTCGGTCTGATAGGGCACAATGGAGAATTTGGGGCCACTAGAAACTCTCCAAGTAGAACCGGACTTCTCCAGCTCACCATTGATCCGCGCCAATTGATTCATTTTTATTTTCATTGCATTACGAGGATTTGCGCCTGTAAAGGCGGCGTTATACTCCTGATGAAGACGTTGTAGCAGTGCCATATCATCCACCTCGCGTCGCTCCACTTTGGCAGACGGACTTGTTGGAGAAGCGACATTGATATTGATCTGGGGACGATTATCGATATGAACAGTGTTTTCTGCGTGTGCAGAAGCTGCAGCAATGTTCACATTTGCGATGCCCACTTCAGGAACGGATGCGCCACTCGGACCTCCTGCTCCGGGATCACCGGCACGATCCCGTTCTCGTGAGGCATCTCTGTCGGCCTCTTGCACGCGCTTATCTGTCTCCTCCTGAAGATCCAAATCGGAATCCTCAAGGGTTTCTGGCTGGGATTCTGGCTTATGAGGATTCTCACGAGATTCTGACTTATGAGGAACTTCCTCCGGCTCCGGTACGTCCATAAAATTGACGTTTGGAGTGAAGTGGAGCAGTCGAGACTCAGAAGAATGTATGTTTGATACGATACGCATAGGGCGTTGTGGGAAGTGTGTTTATATGTACATTATACATTTATTATTCATTTTTAACAACATCCTCAAATTTGCACAGAAATAGATAATTTATGCCTCTCCGATACCAAAGGAGCAAAGCCGATTCTATGCAATCTGGAAAGGATGAAACCCTATGGTGCCGGAGGAGGGAACCCGACTGCGCTCTCACTCGCTCTGCTCGTTTAAGCTTCGCCGGGCAGGTCGAACCCTCGGATGAAATGGTGCCATGGGTGGGACTTGAACCCACAATCCCTTTCGGGAACGCGATTTTGAGTCGCGCGCGTATACCATTCCGCCACCATGGCTTGGACGGCACTCTCCAGCAGGCAGGTCCATCAATTCCCTGCCCGTCCGAAGCCCCGCAAATGCGGGGCGAAGGAGGGCGCCATTCCGGCACGGGCTCATCCTACAACTTCTCCCAAAACACGGAAAGACGACGATCAGATCGATTGCTACTCCCGAGACCTTAGTACTGTATACACTTTTAGACTTGTTTCTGCGCTATTCACTCCAAGACGTCTGCAAACCTCTGTCACTACCCGGCGTTTCCGCATCGCACCACAGCTACCCTCCATTGAGATTTTTCCCTGTCTGATATCCTTCTCCACCGCCTCAAGGTGAGCAAGAATGCTCGTTCGCTCTTCCTCCGAAGGAGAACCTAAGTCCATTGAGGATGTTGTAGCACTCCTGCATGCTCACGCAACCACAATTTCCTCGAAAAGACCCCCTCACCATTCGGAAAATCCCGCTATCATTGGATCTCTTCATGAAACAATACCAGACCTTCATCTTCGATTCTCACGTCTTCGATCCGGAGACGGGGAAAATTGAACTGCATTATTCCCTGGATGACGAAGTTTATTTCACCGAAACCCTCCTCCTCCCACACCCGGAAAAACCCTACGCCCTATCCCCTACGCCCCACGCCCTCCATGCGTTGCACCTGATCGGCGGCATCAGTTACTACAAAACCTGCTGCCCCAAGCAAATCGAAATTCGATCCGGAAATCTGACCGATGAACAGGCGGACTTCTGGAACACGGTCTACACCAAAGGTCTTGGGGAATTCTTTTTCCGAAACCAGATCGACTTCCGTGATCTCATTCACTTCCCATATTCACCCCTCTCCCCTGCCCTCTCCCCGCGGGAGAGGGTGGCGCGGAGCGACGGGAGAGGGGCTCGAATCCTCGTTCCCATCGGTGGCGGCAAAGATTCCACCGTCACCGTGGAGCTCTTAAAGAAGGCCGGGTACGACATCACGCTGTTGCGCATCGGCCACCATCCACTTATTAAACAGACAGCAGAGATCGCAGGATTACCGCTGCTCACCGTAGAACGTCATTTAGCCCCGGAGCTCTTTGACCTCAATGCACAGGGCGCGCTCAACGGCCATGTTCCCGTCACCGCGTATCTTTCACTCCTCGCTGCGGTCATCGCGGAGCTCTATGGATTCGATGCGGTCGTGATGAGTAACGAGCGCAGTGCCAATGAAGGCAACGTGGAATATCTCGGTACGAAGATCAATCACCAGTGGAGCAAGAGCCTGGAATGCGAGCGAATGCTGCGCACCTCTCTGCAAGAGAGTGGTTCTGCCGTGGAGTACTTCAGTTTGCTGCGACCATTGAGTGAGCTGAAAATCACACAGATCTTCGCCACGCTGCCGCAGTATTTCTCTGTTACCACCAGTTGCAACGCCAATTGGAAGATCCTCGGCAAAAAACAGGCGTCACGCTGGTGCGGTACCTGCCCCAAGTGCGCATTCGTATTCACGATGCTTGCCGCTTTCCTGCCACAGAAGACACTCTTGGAAGTATTCGGCGAGAATCTCTTCGACAAAGAACAACTGCTCCCCACTTTCCGACAACTCTTGGGGCTCGAAGGATTCAAACCCTTCGAATGCGTGGGCACACCCGAAGAAACAATTGCCGCCTTCCTACTCGCGCACGAGCGTGGTGATCTGGATCAGAGCAAGGCGATGAAGCTCTTCGTCGAGCATGTGCTGCCTACGCTCAAGCAACCGAAGAAGATCATTGAAGAAGCACTGAAGCCAAGCTCCGAGCACTGTATCCCTGCTCCGTTCTCTTCGCTCCTTCAATGAAAATCACTGAGCTCGCCGGCAAATCGATTTGTATCCTCGGTTTTGGTCGCGAGGGTCAGGCCATGCTCAAGGCACTCGAGGAACACGCTCCCGGTTGCGAGATCACGGTAGCGGACAAGGATGAGGCTGTGACGCTCCCTGCCGGATCAGCACACTGGCTACAGGTAGGAAGCGGATGGTTACACAATCTCGAAAAATTCGACGTGCTCATTAAATCTCCGGGCATCCCGCCACTGCCGGAACTCAAAGTTCATAGCGCAAAGCTCATCACTTCAACCCAAATCTTCTTCGATTCGATCGCCAGCTCCGAAGCGACGGTCGTCGGCATCACGGGATCCAAAGGCAAGAGCACCGCAGCAAGCCTCATTCACACGATCTTGAAGACTGCTGGCAAGAAGAGTGTGCTCGTCGGCAACATAGGAGAGCCCGCCATTGCACACATTGCCGATGCCGCGCCAGACACGATTTTCGTGATGGAGCTAAGCAGCTACCAGCTTATGGACCTCACAGTGAGCCCGCCCATTGCGGTAGTGACGGCGTTCTTCCCTGAGCATCTCGACTACCATGGATCGGTGGAGGCGTACAAAGAGGCGAAGAAGCACATCACGCGCTTCCAGAAGAAGGAGGACACCGTCTTCTTCGCCTTCGACTCTGCAGGAGCGCAAGAGATTGCAGAGGAGAGCAAAGGCAGGCGTATTCCCTTCTCGACGGCCGATGCCCCACTCGCCATCGAAGAAACACACCTCGTCGGCACGCACAACTTAAGCAACATCGCTGCGGCGTTCCTCGTCTGCCGCGAGCTTAAGGTATCGACAGATGTCTCAATCGCAGCAACCCGCTCCTTCGCTCCCCTACCCCACCGTCTGCAGTCACTCGGCATGCGGCACGACATTGAGTGGGTGGATGACTCCATCTCGACAACGCCACAGTCCGCCATCGCCGCACTCGATGCGCTGGGAGACCGCGTTGCCACGATCATCCTCGGAGGGCAGGATCGAGGATGTGATTTCACACCGCTCGCAAAGCGACTTGCCCGCTCGAAGGTACAATCTGTCATCCTCCTGCCCAAAAGCGGCAAGCGAATACGGGAGGCACTCGAAAAAACCAAGACCCAGGCACGCATCTTCGATGCGAAGACCATGGAAGAAGCTGTGACACTCGCAAAGCAACGATCTACAAGCTACAAGCTACCAGCTACCAGCTATCCCATCGTCCTCCTCTCTCCCGCCTCCCCGAGTTATGGCTCCTTCAAAAATTTCGAGGAGCGCGGGGAATGTTTTGCACAAGCCATCGGTCATTGACCATCTCCCACTTTCACCTTTGCCGGTCGCAGCACACGGCCGTTGAATTCGTAACCTTCTTCGAAGACCTCCACCACTGTGTCCTGCTCCCCCGGCCCCGTCTGCAGCACCTCGTGCTTGCTTGGATCGAGCGGCTGACCGAGTGCTTCTATCTTCTGTAAGCCCAGCTCCGTCACCTGCTTCACGAGCTCCTGTTCGATCGCAGCAACACCCTTCACCCACTCGTTCTCTGTAAGCTCCTGCGGCAGATGCTGAAACGCACGCTGAAAGTTATCGATCGTGGGGAGGAGCCGCGTCAACGCTTCGGCCAGGGCAAACTTGCTCACATTCTGCCGTTCGCGTTCAAGACGCTCCTTCGCATTCTGCAGATCCGCCTGCGCACGGCCCGCGATATCCTTGAGTCGATCAGCCTCCTGTTTGAAGGCGGCACACTCTGCCTGAAGTTTTGCAATTTCAGGCGACCCCTGAGCCGGTTGGGATTTCTTTGCAGCTGTCATTGCCCCCATGGTACTGAAAGCATGGAAGGAGAGACAAGCACATGCTACAGTCTTCGCAATGTTCTTCGCTGCGCTGTTCCTCGTTATTGGATTCGTGCTCCTCGTCAAAGGAGCGGACTGGCTGGTGGATGGCGCATCCACCATTGCTAAACGGTTTGGCATTTCGGATCTGGCCATCGGGCTCACGATCGTGGCTTTTGGTACGTCCGCGCCGGAACTCGTCGTGAATATTGTGGCAAGCGCACAGGGCGCCAGCGACATTGCCATTGGTAACGTGGTCGGCAGTAACGTGGCCAACATCCTTCTGATTCTTGGTATTTCGGCCATGATCACCCCCGTGATCGTGCAGCGCTCGACTGTGCGCAAAGAGATCCCCTTTAGCTTACTCGCAGCCGTGCTGCTCTTCGTCATGGCCAATGACATGCTTGTGGACGGCGCCATGCACTCTGAACTGAGCCGTTCCGATGGGTTGGCACTCCTTGGCTTCTTCGTGATCTTTCTCGCCTACACCGCTGGCCTGCAGTTGGAATCGAGCAAGGGGCTCGAAGATGGCAAGAAGCCTGTCTCTCCATCCTTCGCCTTCGTAATGGTTCTCCTGGGATTCTGCGGACTGGTGGCGGGCGGCAAGCTCACTGTAGATGCGGCTGTGATTATTGCCCGCTCATTGGGGCTCTCAGAGGCACTCATCGGCCTCACCGTCGTCGCCATCGGCACTTCGCTACCGGAGCTCGCCACCTCTGCTGTCGCGGCCATCAAGAAGAAAGCGGATATCGCCGTGGGCAACATCGTTGGCAGCAACATCTTCAATATCTTCCTTGTCCTTGGTGTGAGCGCAACGATCCGACCGCTTCCCTTCTCGCCCGCCAGTAACGCGGACCTGATCATGGTCATCGTCGCGACGGTGCTGCTCTTCTTCACCATCCACAACGGCTGGGCCGCCAAGCGTATCTTCCTGTGGTGGAAGCAACACGACCAGTACATCATTCGTCGCTGGGAGGGGGTGCTGCTGCTCACCACCTACGTCGCGTACATCGCGTACATCGTGTGGAGAGGATAACAAAAAGACGGGCGCTTGCGCCCGTCTAACAGGACCAATAAAGGGAGTACTTATTCGATGACGATGGTTCCCGTCATTTCGCGGTGACCCTCACCACAGAACACGTTGCACTTGAACGGGAACGTACCGGCCGTATCGGTGGGCAGTTCAACCGTGGCGGTTTCGCCCTCATTGAACTTAACATCGAGCCCAAGATCGGGGACAGCAACGCCGTGATCGCCGGCAATGCCCACGAACTCCAGCTTCACCTTCTCGCCAACCTCGGCGGTGATGGTCGCGGGCGTGAACTCCCAGTTGCTAGCCTCGACACGAATGATGCGTGCTTCGGCCTCAACCGAAGAAACTGCGGACATCGCGGCTGCAGACTCTACAGAGCTGGAGGAGGAACCCTCACCCGCAGCTTCCGGCTTCGCCTGACCGCAGGCAGTGAGCATCAGGCTACCGAGAGCCAGAGAAATAAGCATGGAACGTTTCATACCGTAGGGGGGAAAGAGAATGGCCAGCCTAACGGCCAACATTTCTTATGGCAAGCGGGGCTTCTTGCTTCCGCTCTTAAAGCACCTTTGCTAGTCTTACACATGTGCCACGGTAGCTCAGTCGCCTAGCCCCGCCTGCGGGGCGTTAGGAAACAAGAGTGCTCGGATGGCCACCAGTTCCTTCCACTCGCGTCAACACGTGCCACGGTAGCTCAGTCGGTTAGAGCACAGGACTCATAAGCCTGGGGTCGCTGGTTCGATTCCAGCCCGTGGCACCATTCGACTCGTCCCGCACGTGCGGGACTCGTTCATGGCAAGCCATCATTTTTGCATGTCACGGTAGCTCAGTCGCGCCGCCGAAGGCGGCAATTCAAAAAACCATCTGCACGCAGCGCACAGGAGTCTCAAATTGAATTCGAGCTGAGTCCGAGCCGCAGGCAAAGGGCGAAGCCGAAGATATTTGATCCCCCGAAGACGCGAAGCGGCGTAGTGGGGAATAAGCCTGGGGTCGCTGGTTCGATTCCAGCCCGTGGCACCATTCGACTCGTCCCGCACGTGCGGGACTCGTTCATGGCAAGCCATCATTTTTGCATGTCACGGTAGCTCAGTCGCGCCGCCGAAGGCGGCAATTCAAATAATCACCTGCGCGCAGCGCACAGGACTCATAAGCCTGGGGTCGCTGGTTCGATTCCAGCCCGTGGCACCAGATGCGCTACAGAGGTAAGTGGCTCAAAATGGCTATTAATGGTATAATAATGGAATGACAGAGCATTCGAAGAACACAGGCGGCGAGAGCCGATTCGATCATGTGAAAAAGTTAGTGGATGCTTGTTTGAGCGCGGGTAGAAAACTGTCTCAAGAGGGTGATGAATGGAAGGAAAATGTAGTAGTTTATGGTGAAAGAAATATGTGTAATCTGGGTGAGTTCTTGGATAAGGTTGTTGACAAAGGTTGCCTACCTCCCGCAAGAGAGCGACTCATGGACTTGCTACAGGAAGAACTGAATCTAGATCAGGGACAGATTCTCCGCTTTCTTGGAGGTCTTGGTGAAGAACAAAAGAATATACTTATTCGAACCATTGCGGAAAGTGATGCACCACTTGCTGATCGTACATATTCCGAAAGGCTGAAAAATCCCGATGAACCAACAGCGAAAGAGGTACTGCTACGAATGTTACCTGGCAGTTTCAGAAAAGATGGAGCACGATCATTTGGCAGTAACATATTGCCTAAATGCAGAGTGACACTCGGTCTCTCAAGCATTCCAGCACTAGAGACAAAAGATTATACTGTCACATTTAGCGTATCTGTTAAACCCGAAGAAGACATGCATTGGCTTCAAAGCCTGAATTTTCGTGTTTACGATGAGGATGGAAAAGTCTTTGCACGGCATCAGAAATTTGACGATTCTGCGAAGCTTGTATTGCAGTTGCGTGATGTTGCCGACTATCCAGAACATGCACTTTTTTATATCAATGCTGAAGAATAGAGAAAATAGCTACCTAACTCTACCCCGTCTTCCGCGTCCTCCAAAGGAACCGACTAGCCTTGCCCCGTGTTTTCTCATCGCGTTTTTTGTCTCTCACTAGAGGGCATTTTTTTGCGCCCTAGACATGCGCTAAGTCATCGAAGGAGTAGGGAGCGGAGCTGCGCAGATGATCCTCTCACAGAGGCAATATCGCCCTCCCAGGATAGGAGGTAGAATCCAGAGTGTCCCTCGTTACCACACGCATTTCAAACGTTAAGCATTCTCGATGGTTTCCAAGCCACGGTGGATCATTGCCAAATGAGCCTGTATGCGTTTCTCGAGTGGCCATACACTTGGTGTTTCTATGCTCATAACATGTTGAGTACTATGTGTTTTCAAATACAAATCTAATCTTCCCAAAGATCCCTGAGAATCTTCCACGGTCTCTTCAATCACTCCGTTGGCATTTTGTGCGCCGTAAATTTCAGGCTGTCGGCAGATATCTGTTGGCGCTAACACTTCAAGCACTTGATGAGCAATACGATCAGTACCTCTCGATATCATTTCATGTGCATAGCATCCAAGCTGATCCCCCGAGTTATCTTCATGAAGATCCAATGCAAGGAGAATAGATGGTGCTAGTGATTTGATCTTTGCCTCGATGGCTTGTATTACGGCATCGTCGCTCTGTTTGCCAAAATGGTCGTTGATATTCAATCCCGATGCGGTGTTATGTGTACCTGCATCAAATCCACTGGGATTGAGGCATGGTAAAGCAACGATGTTGAATCGATCTCTGTATTGATCGAGATCAGTATTCAGAAACCGAATTACTGCATGGACCCCTGCAGGTTCATCACCATGCATCCCGGCAGAGATGAAAATAGTTGGCTTTGAAGGATCGAAATCCTGAGAACGCGCAAGAACTACGGGATACGATTGAGCGCCATCCCCCATCTCACACACTGTTTCGAGGGTAATCTTTCTATTTTCTGAAAGCCCCTTCATAACAGAATCTGCAAAAGACTGCTCAGGGGTAGCGCTCTCTGGAATGCTGTCTCCCAAATTCACAAAGTATATATTACAAGAATTTAAAGAAAATAGCAATCAGCGGTGGCACCGCACCCTCTCTGTGAAAAATTCACCGAACGCATATGCGACGCAGAGAAATGTGTCGTAAGTCCTGCTTCGAGAAGCGCTGTTCTGACATACTATCGCCGTATGCAGCCTGTTCTGCTCTGTCTCCACGGATGGGGAGGATCCAAAGAGTCCTTCGATGAGCTTCGTGCCGTCCTCGACGGCGAAGCACTCACGATCCTCACGCCAGATCTGCCCGGTTTCGGATCGGAGCCGGAACCGCCGCGTCCGTGGAACATGGATGACTACGCCGATTGGGTAGAAACCTGGTTGCACAGAAACCATATCGAAGAACCACTCTTGCTCCTCGGCCACTCGCACGGAGGCCGCATCGCCATCAAGCTTGCCAATCGTAAATTACCAATCGCACATCTGTATCTCTGCGCCGCCGCTGGCATCCGCCATCGATCGCTCAAGCGCGTTATCGGTAACGTCCTAGCTCGCATCGGCGGTTCGATCTTCGCGCTACCCGGTCTGAAACGTTTGAAGTCTTCTGCGCGCACACTGCTCTACAAGCTCCTGCGTGAGCACGACTACGAACGTGCCTCGCCCCTGATGCGGCAGACCCTCGCGAAAGTTACTGCAGAGGATCTCACTCCCCTCCTCTCCACAATCACTATCCCCACCGATCTCTTCTGGGGAGAGGCTGATACGTACACACCTATTCAAGACGGGCAGACCATGCACGAGGCCATCCGCGGGAGCGTGCTTCATACCTTCGAGGGCACCCGTCACCGCGTGCACCGTGACCGCGCACTCGAAATCGCCTCCGTCATCCGCAACCACCTCTAATTGAAACCCTAACCCGTATGTCTTTCCTCCTTATTCTCCTCACATTCACGGCCACGCTCTCGCCGCTGCTCACCTTCGCCGCACTCTGGCAGGTGAAGGAGTGGCGGTTCGATCGCCTGCGCGAACACATGAGAAGTGAAGGGCTCTTCCTTCAGACATTCGGACTCTTCAAACCGTTCATCCTACTGCTCTCGCTCCCCATCTTGCTCCATGAATGGGTGCCACATCTCACATGGACCGTGGGCGTGCTCTCGCTGCTCACCATGTTCACTATTGTGCGTCTCGCACTGAACCGTCAGTCACGGCCTGTGTGGACAGTGAAGGCCATCACCCTCATGGGAAGTGCAGCGTTCCTCGTGCTGCTTGCCTCATTTCTTCTGCTGCTCTTCCCCATCGAGCACACCCCGGCACTCGTGACAATTCCACTGCTCTCGCCTCTCACATTGATATTCTCGTGGACAATCTTTCTGCCTATGGACCGCGTGCTCAAACGCCGCATCATGCAACGCGCACGCAGTGTACGAGATAAGCATGAACAACTTATCGTCATCGGCATCACGGGGAGTGTGGGCAAAACAACCACCAAGGAACTCCTCCTCCACCTCCTCAAAGCTCAGGGAGCACAGTCCACACCTGCCTACGTGAACGCGGAGATCGGCGTGGCACGGTGGATGACTCAGGCACTTTCTGGAACTTCGGCACCCAAGATCCTCATCATCGAAATGGGTGCGTATCGCAGCGGCGAAATTCAGAAGCTCTGCGCCATTACCCGCCCGCTCATCGGCATCATCACCTTCATCGGATCGCAGCACATGGCCCTGTTCGGCTCGCAGGAAAAACTGCTCACGGCCAAGGCAGAGCTCTTCGATGCACTTCCACAAGAGGGAGCGGCCATCGTGAACGGTGACAGTCCGTTCGCCGAACCGCTCCGTAAACATGCGCACTGTCGTACCGTAACCGTCGGCACGGGGGGACCTGCGGATCTGGAAGCCTTCGATATTGAAGAGACATCAACGGGACTGCGTTTCCGTACGGGCAACACCATGATCACGTGCCCTCTGCACGGCACACACAACGTGACAAATATCCTGCTCGCCATGGCCGCTGCCGAAGTGCTCGGCCTCAAGCGCCCCGAGGTCGCACGCAGGCTCTCGAGTTTTCGACCTCCGGAGCACACGTTCTCGGTACGCACAGTGAGAAACGTCACGCTGCTCGACGATACGCACAACGCGAGCCCTGCGAGTTTCAAGGCCAGCCTTGGCTGGGCCAAGGGACAGCCTGCCGAGGAGAAAGTTCTGCTCACAAGCGGACTCATCGAGCTTGGCGAAGAGGAGGACCGCGTGCACGCGCAACTGGGCACCGAAGCTGCTGGCGGCTTCTCGCGCGTCATCTTTGCACATCCCCGTCATGCGCGTTCCTTCGCACGAGGATACGGAAAGCCCGTGGAAATTCTCTCGAAGAAAACAAAACCGGTGACTGCCGGTACACTCTTCATCTGCGTCGGACGTATTCCCGAAGAAACTGTTCGCCGCCTGCTCCCTCCAACAACGCCCCTACGCCCTACGCCCTAATCCTATGTCCTTCCTGTCCCCCATCCATCACACTTTTGCTCCACACGTGGACGCAGATTACGTGCGCCGCTCTCTGGGGCTATTGCTGCAACCCTGGAAGTGGAAAGAAGGATCCGCCCGCGAGGAACTGCGCTCCGCCCTCGCACAAAAGTATCATGCTGATGCGTTTCTCTTCGCTTCGGGCCGCGAGGCACTTGCCGCGCTCTTGAAGAGCCTTAAAGGTCCCGAACGCGCCGAGATCATCGTACAGGCCTACACCTGCCTCGTGGTACCCAATGCCATTCAGGCGGCCGGCAAGACGCCGGTGTACGCAGACATTGAACAAGACACCCTCAACCTCGATCTCTCAGACGTCGAGCGCCGCATCACCCCACGCACACAAGCCGTCATCTGCCAACACACATTTGGCATCCCCGCGGATACTCACCGCCTGCGCGCCCTCTGCGATCGCTACGGGCTCCTGCTCATAGAGGATTGCGCACACATCATGCCAGATGAGAATGGACCGCCGACCATCGCGAAAGATGGTGACGCCATCCTGTTCAGTTTCGGTCGTGATAAAGCGATCTCAGGCATTACGGGTGGTGCCATGCTGTCACGTCACCCTGATCTCTCGATGAAACTGCGTGCGGAAGAAGGCGGTGCCGTTTCGCTATCGTTGTTCCGTATCAAACGCCTCCTCCTCTACCCGATTGTTTATGCCATCGCGCGTCCACTCTACGGCTCAGGCCTCGGGAAGGTGCTGCTCGTGCTCGCACGACGACTCGGCGGCCTCGTCCCCATTCTCACACCTGCTGAGAAGCACGGAATCATGTCCCCTACGCTCCACAGGCTCCCCAATGCCTGCGCCTCTCTCGCACTCGCAGGTCTCAGGCGTCTCAACGCGATCAATGATCACCGACGTGCTCTGACCAGGTTCTACCTCACGCAAGCATCCGAGCGGCACTGGAATGTACCCAAGGCGATTCATCCTGACCTGCCACTGCAGAAGTTCCCCCTCTTCCTCAAGAATGCAGAAGGAATCCGTACTGCCCTCAAAAAACACAACATCCATCTGTACGACGGATGGGCAGGCTGCGTGATATGCCCGCCAGGGAGCCCATTGGAAGAAGTGAACTACACGTTGGGATCGGATCCCAACGCTGAGAGTGCTGCCGAGCAAATTCTCTCACTACCCACTCACCCGACGATGACGCAAAAGCAGGCACAGTCGCTCCTTGCCGAGCTCAGCAAACTCCTGCCTTCTGTCTGACCTGTACACTCAATTGCGGTACGATAGGTATGATGAACGTTCAAGAAGCCCAGAACCCCCAAGAATGGGATGCCTTCATTGGTCAGCAACAATTCCGCCCCTTTCTGCAGAGCTGGACCATGGGCGAGGTCTATCGCGATACGGGACAGGAGCCCATCCGGATCGAAGTGCGCGATAATGGAGAAATTGTCGGGATCTGCCAGGCAATCGTTGTCCCGGCAAAACGCGGACGTCACCTCTCCATCTCCTATGGCCCAGTACTGAGCTACCAGCTACCAGCTACCAGCTACCAGCTTATCCTCGACTCCCTCATCCAAGAACTCAAAAACGTAGCTCGCGAACACCGCTGCGTCTTCATCCGCATGAGCCCATTTTGGCCAACCCACCTTCCTTACCTTTCTGCCCTTTCTTACCTTCCTCACCTCCCCTCACCGCTCCACCTACTTGCCGAGCACCTCTGGTATCTGCCGCTACGCACAAACGATCCATGGCAGCAGAACACTCAAGAGACCGACCAGCCCCGCACCGAAGAAGAACTGCTCATGGCAATGCGCAAGACCACCCGCAATCTGGTGCGCCGCGCCGAGCGTGACGGCGTGACGGTCGAAGCTTCGACAAATCCACTGCAAGACATGGAGGCGTTCATCACTCTTCATGAAGAAACGCGCCGCCGTCACGGATTCACGCCGTATACCGATGCTTTTTTCCGTTCGCAAGTACAAAGATTTTCTCAGCGGCGTGAATGCACACTGTATCTGGCGCGCTATCAGGGTGAAGTCGCCGCCGCTTCTATTCACATGCACGCCTTCGGTGAGACGAGTTACCACCACGGTGCCAGCACACATCGCCTCTCTAAAGTTCCGGTGAGCTACCTCTTGCAGTGGACAGCGATTTGCGATGCGCTGAAGCGCGGTGATCACGTGTACAACTTCTGGGGTATTGCGCCGCCAGAAGGCGAAGGTGACAATAATCAAGGTTCAGGATCCAAACACCCGTTTGCAGGAGTGACGCTCTTCAAGACCGGCTTCGGAGGACATCTCTTGCCTCTCGTGCACTGCATGGATTTCCCGTTGAGTGCGCGGTACCATGGCACACGCGCCTTTGAACTCTTCCGCAAGTGGCGCCGCGGCTTCTAACCTTCTCTATGGCTCCTACACCTGCTAAATCACTCGATACGCCCGAGCAAATCCTTGAGATTCTTCAACGCATGGATCGTCGTGAGCGACTGCGTACCATTGGTGGGTTTATCCGGGGTATCTTCAGCTTAATCCCGATCGTCATCGTTATTTTCTTCACGTGGTACACCATCAAGTACGGAGATCAACTCCTGCAAAAGATCACCTCCATGGCCGCAGAGCAGGCAGGCAGAGTTGCGCAACAGAACGCCGTGAGCGGCTTCATGAAGGAGTTCAACGCGATCAACGAAAAGCTGCAAGTGAAATAGCATGTAGCTGTGAGCTTTTAGCTTGTAGAGAACAGATTTCCAAATCTATCAGCTATAAGCTACAAGCTATCAGCTATTGACCTTTGACCATGGTGAGAACTTCTTGATCGGTAGCCGTGGGTGATACGAGGAAACTCGGCAGTCGTAGTAATTGCTCCCGTTGGAACGTGCGATCAGGTGCCACGCCCACACCGAGAAGGTATCCCGCCTGCGCCGCGTACTGCGTCACACGGTCGTTCACGCCGCCCTCTGGATAACCCACGACACGCACCTGACCGTGGGTGTACTCCTCGAGGAGCTTGCGACTCTGCTTGAGTTCCAGCTCCATCTGCGCATTGGTAAGCGATCGAAGGTCATCACCTGTGTGTCCTCCCGACTGCAGATCAAATTTATTGGCGAGAAGCGTTAAGAGCGTCTTTTCGGTGATACCAGAGAGCCCCAACTCTTTGGTAGGGATGAAGAGTGTGGCGCGCACACCCGCTGCAGTGAGCGCATCCGAAACCTCACGCACGTTCTGCGCGGTGATATCGGAAACAGTAATGACCACGGCCTTCGGCGGCAGACGGATATCTTTCTCCTGCTGTTTTAAGAGCAAATCAGAAAATGCCGACAGCGTCATGAACGAAACGCCCTCCGCTTTGAGCTGCGGAAGGTGACGTTGCAGTGCTGCCAGTGCACCCTGTTGCGCCATGCGGTAGTGCAAGATGGGCAACGTGAACGCATTCTGTCGCACAAGGAAATTCGGCAAGAACGGTGAGAGGTACTGCATCGCCACGTAGCCTTCTTTGCCCTCAAAAGAGATCCGTGCCCAGTTCTCGTCATGACTCACGGGCTTCACAAACGACTGTCCAGGTAGTTCACCCAACTTCTCACTGTCAGTATCGGCTCCCTTACGGACGTTCACGAAGCCGAAATTCACGTAGTACTGACCGGCAAATGCCTCTTTCTCTTTCTTGAGTTGATCTTCGGATACGATCTTGGCGACGTATCGCTGAGAGATGTACCCCTCGCGATTGTCGGCCAGACGCACCTTCGCCCACGCTGCATCGGTGAACTCCAGTATGGTCACTGCATCGCCCCGCACCAGGCGGGCAATCTGAGATGACGTCACATTCGGCGCGGAACGCACGTTCAAAAACGCATTGGTGACTTGGTAAGTATCTTTGCTCGTCGCACCGGGACCTGCTCGTACCGCGTCATACGTCTTCACGAGCGAGAGATCAAGTACCGGCGGCTCCGTGGGGAGCTTCTGCCCTGCTTCAAGTTTAATCGTGGCTCCCGAAGACGCATCCATAAGCGTTGATCCCGACCCCATCATATCCGCCTGTTGCGCCAGATCGCGGAACCGTGCGAGATCATCGGCGGTAAAGGTGAACTCCTCTTCATTCCCCTGTGAAGAGGGCCCGCATCCTGCAAAGAGAATGCCGAATGAGGCAACGAGCAGGAATGCGACAAAGGAACGTGTGGTGACGGCAGCCATAGAGCGGCGGGGTGGCTGATAATACCGGGACATGGGGAGGGAGGGAAGAGAGGGAATTACATGCGGTCTGGGACACGCAGGGTGAGGAGTTCGGCACCGGTCTTAATGACCATGGCCGTGAGAGACGTAAGGAAGAGCCGGAGAGAGCGTTGTGAGCCTTCGGCCTTGAGAATCGGCTCTACGTTGTAGAAGGAGTTAAATTCCTGACAGAGAGAAAAGAGGTAATTGGCGAGTGTATGCGGCATGCGCTGTGCCCGCGCCTCTTCGAGCACATCGGCAAATTGCAGGAGTACGCCGGTGAGCGACCGTTCACGATCGGTCAACGCATCCAACCCCATTGGTTGCGGTGCATCCTGCAGATCGGCTTTCCGTAGTACGGAGCGTGCCCGTGCATGCGTGTACTGCAGGTAGGGCGCACTGTTGCCCTCGAGCGAGAGCGCTTTCTGCCAGTCGAACTGCATATCCATTTTGCGATTCTGGCTGAGGATTCCGTAGACCACGGCACCAACCCCCATCATCTCCTGAAGTGCTGCACGGTCATCGGTTTGAATGCCCTCCCCGTGCTCCGCAATCACCTTCCCTGCCCGCTCTACTGCCTCGTCGAGAACAGATTCAAGTCGCACGATGTTGCCCTTGCGTGTACTCATGGAGCCATCGGCAAAGCGCATACGCCCAAAGACCACATGCTCAAGAGCCGGGAGATCCCACCCCAGATGACGTACCGTGGCAAAAATCTGCCGGAAGTAGAGTTCCTGCGCCCGATCCACAACGTAAAGAATCTCGCGAGGATGCCACGTCTCGATGCGGTAGCGCACCGTCGCGAGATCCCGCGTGAGGTAGATGGTCGCCCCGTCTGCCTTAAGCACCACGGCGGGAGGCAGCTGTTCATCTGGGAATTCCACCACGAACGCCCCCTTCTCGCCTGGAACAATCACCTGCTTCTTCTTCCCCTCCTCCAAAATTGGCGCCATCATCTTCTCGTAAAAGCTCTCACCGTTCTCGCAGTCAAAATGCACATGCAGACGCTTGTACAGGCAATTAATCGCATCCATGGTAATGGAGACCGTGGCCTTCCAGAACGTACGCATCGCAGGATCTCCCTCTTCCAACTTACGGAAAGACGCGCGCGCCGCATCTTCGAGAGATGGATCTTTTTCGGCCTCGTCATGAAAACGCACATAGAGCGAGAGCAGTTGATCAATCGAATACTCTTCTATGGGACCCTCGCCCCAGCGACTGTATGCCTCGGACAGCTTGCCGAACTGCGTTCCCCAATCGCCAAAATGATTAGTCGCAACGACGGAATACCCCAAGTGTCGATGGAGATTGACGAGCACCTGCCCAATCACCGTAGAGAGGATGTGATGGATACCCAGTGGCTTTGCGATATTCGGTCCCGAGTACTCAATGACAACAGGGGCTTCCTTCTTTCGTTGCTTCTGTGGAAGACACACAGAATGCGTTCTGCTGAGTTCCTTGAGAAGAGCCTCTGGTGTGAGCCATACATTCACGTACCCCGCCCCTGCCACCTCGGCTCGCTCAACGTCGGGGCTCTTTTGAAGCTCAGCACAGAGCGCCTGAGCAATTTCTTGGGGTTTCTTTTTTACGTCTTTGGCAATTTGTAGTGCGACCGCCGTGGCGATATCCCCATGAGCCTTCTCCTGCGGACGTCGCCACTCCATCGTCAATTCCTTGAGGGAATACTTGGCTAAGAGCGCTTTTCTGGCCTTTTCTGCTATCTCTTCAATCATGATAGGAAATCACATGATGAACAAAAGTTATGATCAGGAATTACCGCAAATGTACCACCAAAACCCCCACTTGCGAGTTGAAAACAAAATTTGATCTTGCATACAAAAAATCTTCATGTTTTGAACACAATATGTGTGCGAGATGGCCACCGCAAAGATCTGGCGTAATTCTGTGTTCAGAGGGGAGGAAATTTCGCTCCGTTGTGCACGAGAAGAGAGATGGCTTACAATACCCACCCGTGAAGAAAGTAATCGTTCTCTTGGCACTGTGTACTGTCGTCTTGGGTGGCTGCACCTTTTCTTCAGGGCCTTCTCCTATTCCCTCTGTAAGTGGTGGTAAGAGTGCAACAGTCGCGCTCAATACCCTAGCCACTATCACGCTCAAACCACGACCGAGTGGTGCGCTTGGCGTCTTTACAACCCTCTACCTTGCTCAACGGCTCTTCCTCCCCACTCAATCAGCCACAAAGGGAATAGAAGAGATCCTACGCATGGTCCGTTCGCAGGAGCAACCAGTGGGTGACGAGACATTCGCTCTGCTCCAGACACTCGGCGATACACTCTCCGTCAACATCGTCGACCTGCTCAATCGCAGCACAAACCGTATCGAGACGCTCGATCAGTACGTGAGCGCGTTGGCCAATGCAGTCGAGAATGGCAATCGTCGAGACGAAGAACTCACGGCAGCGCTCGATATCATTGCCGACCAGAAGAAAGAGCAGCGCACTCAGGTTCGTGACCTCGGACGCGAACAGAAAGAAGCGGTGAAAGCCAAGGATTTCGCAACAGCGGGCAGCAAGGAGGCGGAACTCGCGAAGGCCCAAACAGCCCTCTCAGAAACCGAGCTGAAAGAGAGCCAGGCAAAATCGTCGCAGCGACAACTCACCGATCTGCTCTCTCAGGCCGAAAAACGCCTCTCTGCCATCGAGGAGAACCGCGAAATCCTGCTTGCCGGGCTCACGATCTCTGACCCACAGGGGCTCAAAGATCTCGGTCTGGTGCGTGAAAACACACGATAGAACGCTTGAGCAAGCTTCTGGCGAGGATTGCCTCAAAAGGCGTTTTTTGCTATAATTTAAAGATTTCTATGCCTTCTCCACTGGTACCCATTCGGCCGGCTCGAATCACCCTTCTGCTCACAGCAATTGATGAGCTTCTTGGCATCCAGATAGCTGCAGAAGACGCTCTGATGAGCGCCAAAGACATGGATCGCGAATTCACCGCTGACGAGCGCGTGGCTCTGCGTCGCTACGAGGAAGGGCTGCAGAAAACCCTCGATATCATCGCGCCATCGGGTATGGAGATTAAACGCGACGAGCTCATACTCAACGACCTGCACTCCCGCACGCTCTTCGTCTACAACTGGCCGAACTACGCCTACCCCAACTGGTTGTCAGAGACCATAAACTTCGACGCACAGATGGAAATTTCGCACTTCATCTACCCCGCGAGCAATAAAGCCATCATGAAGATGCTCCGCAAGAAAGTAGCCGAAATGCGATCGAGCGTCCGCATGCTCGAACAACGGGGAATCGTGCGTGATCCGGCACTCGAAGCAGCCCTGCAGGATGCCGAGGAACTGCGTGACCTTCTCGCACGTGGCCGCGAAAAACTCTTTCAGTTCGGGATGTACATCACGATCTACGCAGATGATTCGATGAAGCTCAAAAAGCTTCAGACAGATTTAGAATCTATTCTCGGCGGCAAGCTCATTCTCACAAAACCCGCCATGTTCCAGATGGAGCACGGCTGGATCTCGACCTTGCCACTCTGCTTAGACGAACTCGGCATCAATCGGAACATGAACACATCGCCGATTGCGACGAGTTTTCCGTTCTCGAGCCCAGACCTCACTGATGACCACGGCATTCTGTACGGCATCAATCGCCACAATGATTCTCTCGTCATCTTCGACCGCTTTGACCTCCCGAATGCAAACGCAACCGTCTTCGCCACCTCGGGCGCCGGTAAATCGTTCACGGTGAAGCTCGAAATTCTTCGCTCGCTGATGTTTGGAACCGACGTCTTCGTCATTGATCCGGAAAACGAATACGTTGAACTGTGCAAGACCGTAGGAGGAACGTACATTCCTCTCTCGCTCCAAAGCTCATTCCGCATCAATCCGTTCGATCTGCCCAAGGCCGTACGTGGAGATGAAGCGCTCACAGGAGAAACCCTTCGCTCCGCGGCTATCACGCTCCATGGGCTCTTCAGGCTCATGCTGGGCACACTCACTCCCTCCGAAGACGGGGTGCTCGACAAAGCAATTCTCGACACCTACGCCCTCAAGGGCATCACACTCCAAACGCCGGATCCCGCTAACATGGAGCCACCTACACTCGGCGACCTCGTGGACGTGCTCAAGACGACCGAGGGCGGCGAAAACATGTCGCAGACGCTGAAGAAGTACACCGAAGGTAGCTTCGCCGGTCTCTTCGATCAACCGACGAACGTCGAGCTCGACAACACCATGATCGTCTTCCAGATTCGTGATTTGGAAGAGCAGCTGCGCCCAATTGCAATGTACATCGTCTTGAACTTCTTGTGGAACCGCATTCGTGCCGACTTCAAGAAGCGCTTCCTCGTCATCGACGAGGCGTGGAATCTCATGCAGCATGAAGATTCTGCACGTTTCCTCTACGGCCTCATCAAGCGTGCGCGCAAGTACTGGCTTGGCGTTACCACCATCACACAGGACATCGAAGACTTCGTGAACTCGCCGTACGGCAAGCCTATTATCACCAACGCCTCACTCCAGATTCTGCTCAAGCAATCGGCCACAGCCGTCGACAACCTGCAGAAGCTCTTCTATCTCACAGACGGCGAGAAGTATCTGCTACTCAACTCCGACGTGGGACAGGGGCTCTTCTTCGCCGGCAACAAACACGTCGCCATTCAGGTGGTAGCCAGCCCCAAGGAGCAGAGCATCGTCACGACGAAACCGGAAGAAGTGGCGGCCATGCTCAACTTGAAACGAGAGGAGAAGAATAAAGAGAAAAAGCTCCTCATCCCAGAAGTCGCGCCGATCGAGACGCCCACAACAGAGGCAACGATTGAACTGTCGTCTGCAGAACCGACGAAACCTGACGTTATAGAAAGTGCTCCATCCACCAAAGAGGGCACGGAAAATGTCACCCCTGCTGCGCCCACCGAGAAAGAAACCGAAGATCTTCCCCCTCCTGAACCCATTCAGAAGGAAGTGGAAGAGCAGCTTGAGCCTACGCCCGTTGAGGAAAATCCTGAACCTACGCCTCCGCCTGCGGAAGAGCAGCTTGAGCCTACGCCTCCACCTGAGGAGAAGAATCCTGAGCCTCCGTCGGTTCAATCACCTTCCACCTGACCTCCGGTTGAAGCTTGCCCTGTACCGAGAAGCCGGCAGCTTTGCGATGCCCGCCCCCACTGAATGTACCCGCCATGGCCGACACATCTACGTCATCACGAAGTGTGCGGAGCGACCCCTTCACCGCACCGCCCCGCTCCGAGAGCACCATCGAGAACCGCATTCCCGGCACGGCATTCACGTAATCGATCGCGCCAGTAAGCTCAGAATGGCTGGCACCTGTCGCGAGAAAATCTGACTCACGCACGGCAGAGATCGCGCCTCCCTCCTCGGTGATCTGAATATTCTCGAGCACCCGTCCCCAGAGGCGGAGCGTCGAGACCTGAGCCGTACGAAAGACGGCCTGCACAATGGTCTGACGCCGCGCGCCGGACCGCAGAAGACGCGCAACCGTGCGGTACACCGTGGACGTGGTATTGCTATGCAGCAGGCCACCCGTATCGGTATAGACACCAGTAAGGAGGCACGTGGCAATGTCGGAGGTGAGCTCCCACTTCAGCTGATCAGCGATATCTACGATGATCTCGCATGTAGATGCAGCCGAAGAATCGACAAGATGCACCTTGCCGAAACGCGTATTGCTGGGGTGATGATCAACGACCACAGAGGGAATCGTGCCGTCGAAGAGCTGAGGATGCGTGAGATGCATATCGGTAAGCTTGGGCTCGGCACAATCGAAGAACACGCTTACATCTCCTTCGCATGGCGCAGGAGCCCCCTGCACGCGCACGGCACCCGGTAGAAACATGAGCATCGCCGGAACGCCATCAACACAATGAAACGAAACAGGCGTCTGCGGCCACAGGGCCTCGAAAAGCATTCCTGCTCCAAGCAGCGACCCTGCGGCATCTCCATCGGGATTGCGATGACAAATGCAGAGGATTCTCTTCGCTTGAGAGAGAAGGGAGTGCATCTGCTCGGCGTCTTTGCGAAGAATCGACATAAAGGATCGGAGTGTATCGCTCTTCGGACTCGGGGCAACACGCTTCGAGTTGCGCGAAAAAACCGAGTGTCACCTGACACACGTTTGTTGATGGATCCAAACGTCAGGAACTCTGCAGTAGTTGGTCAATCCTCGACCCACGTTCCGTGCGCGGATCAATGCGAAAGCGGATTTTCGGAATGCGGTGGATCTGCAATGCCTGAGCAAGACGATGCTGAAGCTCTTTCGTCTTCGATAGGAGAAACTTCAGCGCCTGATCAGGAGCCATAAGCGCACTCACGAAACAGGTCGCATACGAGAGATCGGCCGATACCTCCACCTCCGTCAACGAAACGATGCCACACGCACGCGGACACTCCCGCAGCAGCGGTGCAACGACCTCGCGGACAACAGAGCCGATCATGGCGGGACGTTTCGACATAAAACATCGTTGCGCGTTCCTCGTTGGTTCGTTTCTCGATTGATGCAGGATCAAGCTCCAACGAGTAACCAGCAACGAGCCAACGAACAACGGCTGCTATTCAGTGTACACTACGGAGTGATGTCCCCTGTCTCCATCGTTTTCTGCGGCACGCCGGAATTCGCTGTACCGTCGCTAAAGGCCCTGCTGGAACGGCCTCAGGATATGCAGGTGCAGCTCGTCATTACGCAACCCGATCAGCCAGTGGGGCGCAAACAGACACTCACGCCTCCGCCGGTAAAGGTCTTTGCAGAGGCCCATCGACTTCCCTTCATCCAACCGGAGGATATCAACGACGAAGCTATAAGCTATAAGCTAAAAGCTATAAGCGTCGACATCCTTGTCACGGTCGCCTACGGACAGCTGCTCTCTCCCACTCTGCTCGCCATTCCCCGTCTCGGCTCTGTGAACGTACACCCATCACTTCTGCCACGTTGGCGTGGCGCGTCGCCCATACAGAACGCCATCCTCGCCGGCGATACGCAGACCGGCGTCACCGTACAGCAGATGGTGGAGGCGCTCGATGCAGGACCGATCCTCGCACAAGAACAGATGGCACTGTCCACCGACGAAACCGCCGGGCACCTGAGTGCGCTGCTCGCGGATAGGGGGGCGCAGCTCCTCGCCTCTACGCTCAGCAAGCCATTCTCGCCGAAGGAGCAGGATGAAACGCACGTAACACTCTGCCGCAAGCTGTCGCGCAAGGACGGAGAGGTGAATCCTGCCGAGATGACGGCAGAAGAAATTCACCGCCGCGTGCGCGCACTTCATCCGTGGCCGGGCATCACGGCTCCTTTTGGTGGCATGCGCGTGAAGATTTTGCGTACATCGCTCGTCGCTGAACCCGAGGCACTCGAAATCCCGTGCAAGGACGGCACGCTCTACGTCTTGAGCCTACAGCCCCCAGGACGCAAGCCTATGAGCGGCAAAGCGTGGCTTCGGGGGCATACAAAATAGAGAACATCTTGACTGAATCCCCCGTGAATTATCCATCGCGAAGCGCTGGGTGCCTTCGGCGGGACCCAGCGCTGGAGCGATACCTTTGAGGGAAAGGAGAGCTCGTGAGAGGGAAACCGTAGGTTTCCCTTTCGCGCTAAAGTTTCGTCTTCATTTCATTCAACGCCACGATGATCTGATCCAGATCTTCAGAGTCAAACATGATCGTCGTCTTGCGGCCGCCGCGGCTCTTCTCAGAAATCTTGAAGAACTTACCGTTACCGGACTGCTTCAAGTCGATGTAGAACGTACGCTGACGCGCGTGAATGGTAATGGAGTGGATTTCATCGGCGTATTGCCGTCCACCACCGCCGCCAGCAGCAGGTGCGCCATCGCTCTGCGGTGCGCCGCCCGTGAGTTCTGCCATAGGATCGAACATAGAAATAAGGGGAAGAAAAGTAAGAAGCACACTCCCTCTCCGTCCCGCACCTGCGGGATTCGGCCGGACCGATGGACGTTTCGTTATCCCTACTCCGTCACACCTATCTTGTTAGGAAAGTGGCGCAAAGAGAATACGCGGTTCGCCTACTTTTTTCCAGTCTTTTTGGCCTCCCCATTTCTTCATCTGCGGGGTGATTGTGAAGTCTTTTTCGCACATCTTCTCCGCATACGGAACGCCCAATTGGCGTGAAATCTCCTGTGCGGTTTGCGGAGTGAACGGCAGGAGCATGAGGGAAATATGGCGAAGCTTTTCAATGATTGTTCCAAGAACGGCAATCTTCTCCTTCTCTGTTAGGGTCCAAGGTTTTTTATATTCCATATCTATGTTTCCAGAAATCGCCATGGCGACAACATCGCCGATAGCATTTGAGAGATCGAAATTGTCCATCTCTTTGGAATATTTTTTCCAGAAATCAGAGATATGCTCCGACATTTCAACATCTTCCGGAATAACAAAACTGCCACCTTCTTTTTTTAATAGTACAAGTGCTCTATTTAAAAGATTCCCAATTTTGTTCCTCAGCACCGCATCGTAGAGCTCCTCAATCCTCTTCCACGAGAAATCCCCATCGTTGCCCACCGGCACTTCGTGACTTAAGTAGAACCGCAGCGGATCGGGGTTGCCGTTGAATTTTTTGAGCACCTCATCCGGCGCAACGACGTTGCCCAGTGATTTACTCATCTTCTGCCCCTCACTCGTGAGAAACCCGTGAATGAGCAGGCGATCAGGTATACGCACACCGGCAGCCTTGAGCATTGCCGGCCAGATGAGCGCATGGAACCGTGCGATATCTTTGCCAATCACATGTGTCACTTCAGCGTCATCCCACCATTCTTTCTCTTCGTGATCCGTGAAGTACCCGAGACCAGAGATGTAGTTTGTGAGCGCATCACACCACACATACATCACATGATCGGGGTCATCGGGTACAGGAATGCCCCAGCTCAAGCTCTTATTGGGACGAGAGAAGGAAATGTCTTCGAGCCCCTGATCGATGAGGGACAAGGTCTCTTGTGCGCGCGATGTCGGCACGATGGTGTAGCCTCCTTTCTTTTTTGTGAGCAAGCTCTTGAGCCACGCGGATTCTTTGCCGAGGAGGAAAAAATAATTCTCTTCGCTCACCTGCTCAGGAGCGGTGTCGTGGTTGGGGCACTTGCCATCCACAAGGTCGCGCTTGGTCATGAAGCGCTCACAGCCGGAACAGTACAAGCCGGTATAGGTGCGCTTCTCAAGAACATTCGCCTCAACCAGCTTCTCCCAAAGCGCCTGCACGGTGGGCCAGTGACGCTTGCGATCCGTCGTGCGGATGAAGTCATCACTGGAAATTTGCAGGCGTTGGTAGAGATCAATGAACAGGGGCACATTCCGGTCCACGAGTGCCTGCGGAGTGACTTTCTCTTCCTCAGCTTTGCGCTGAATCTTCACACCATGCTCATCGGTGCCAATTTGAAATCGCACGTCATCCCCTCTTAAGCGAAACCACCGCGCGGTGACATCGGCCAGCACCTTCTCCATAACGTGTCCCATATGGGGAGGCGCATTCGGGTAATCAATGGCCGTGGTGACATACTGGCGCGGCATGCACACAGCCTAGCACCGACGACTGTCGATTGGCGATATGGCAATTGGTAATATCTCTCAGAACGCATCGCCAATATGCCCCTCTCTGCCCTCCTCACCTTCCTCACCTTCCTCACCTTCCTTACTTTCCTTACCTCTCCCCCTACCCGCCCGTCACACCAACAATCATCCCCTGCACATACGTGATGATCGACCAGCCCATAATCGCGAGAATGAGGCCGCCAAGCGCATACTGGATGATCTTCTTGGCTTCATCTTTTCCCGTTTCACCACCAATGACGAGCTTTATCGACGCATAGAGGACTGCGAGGACTGCTCCACCACCCACCAGTTGAAAGATGAACGTCGCTGTGCGTCCGGCGAGATCCATGAGGAATGTCTGCCCCCCACCACACGCACCGAAGGTGGAGCAGTAGATTCCCCAGATATTCGGGTCGGCGGCGTGCGCCGTCTGTACGAAGAGGCCGGTAATAGTGGAGAGAAAATGCATCACAGACCCAGACGGAGAACAGCATGCACAATCGCATTAGCAGCGTTGATGATGAATGTGCCGATGATGGCCCACAGAAGCATATTCATCGCTTTCTGGTACGCATCAGACTTGCCCCACGCAATGACAAGAAGAACCGCGGCGTAGATCACGATGCCCACGAATGCCACATTGAGAAGCGAAAGAATAGCGCTCACCGCCACGGCCATGAAATCGAGATGCGGTGTCGTCGAACCGGCAAGCGCGGAGACACGCGTGTGGACGAACGTGACAACCGCCTGCGAGGCGAGTGCCAGCATGAATCCACCAATGGCATAGATCAGCGACATCTTGCCTTTGTTCCCCGCACCTTCATCACCCAGACTCATAATCATCTGCACACCCCCGATAACGACGAAGAGCACGGCTCCCCCTCCAGCCAGCCCAACCAAGAGTGAGCCGATCGCCGGAATGAAGGGCAGCAACATGTTCACCGGCTCACAACCACCCGGTACACCCACGCAGGGATCCTGCGCAGGAGCAGCAGCGCTTACCGTCGTGACGAAGACAGAGAGCAGCCGGTTGAGAACGAGAAAAGTACTCACTTGAAGTACAGAGAATTGAGTGTGCGAAGAATGAATCCGATGAAGAGCAGTATCACCATGCCGGTGATTGCCCAGCGCATGTGGCCAATACCTTTCGATCGTAAGCTGTTATCTGCCCCCGAGAGCATAAGCATGAATCCGCCGAGCAGCACCCACAGCACACAGAGACCCATGGCGACGTAAATGAGCCATGCGCCCGCATCATTGAAGTACGTGAGAAAAGTGCCGAAACCGGGCTGTACTTCGATGTTGGTCTGGCTGCCCAACGGCGCGAGAAGGTCGATACCGCCTTGCTCCTGCGGAAGTGGATTATCCTGTGCAATCACCGCAAGTGGTACAGCGAAGGCCGCAACAATGAGCAAACCGGTGAGCAGAGATTCACGCAGACGCATCAAATGATTATAGCACAATTCGTATTTGGGAGCGAGAGCCCGAAAGGCCGCAGAAACAGGCTGCTTGCTTGCACTCTCTCCACTCCATCCGTAGGATTTCCCTCACGCGGATGTAGCTCCCGCCTTCGTCCCGCATCTGCGGGACTACGGACGGGCAGGCAGTTGGCTTCATCCGAACAGGCTCCTTTCAGTCTCGGATATAGTCATGCGGATGTAGCTCAGTTGGCTAGAGCGTCGCCTTGCCAAGGCGAAGGTCGCGGGTTCGAACCCCGTCATCCGCTCCAAAAGCGCATACCCTGCGACAAGGCATTCTTGTCTGCATGGGTATCTTAAGAACTACGGAGCAGGGGTGAGAAGTTTATCCCGAGTGAGGAGCGAAGCGACGAATCGAGGGAAGCCCCGTCATCCGCTCCATTTTTAAATGCTCGAAGTTGTGGAGCGGGATACTGGAGCTTATGAGGAACCGGCCCGAATCTTTTGTGAGAGTTCATATAAGAGCACACTTCCCGTGATCGCTACATTCAACGAATTTGTCATACCGTAAATCGGCAAGGAAACGATGCAGTTTGCGAGTTCCAATACATCTGTTGAGATGCCATCATATTCGCGCCCTAATACCAGACAGACAGGGAAAGAAGGATTGATTTTTGTGTAATCAACGCTTTCCGAGGTGATTTCCGCACACAAGATGAACGCACCGCCATCTTTCAGTTCCTGTACCGTTTTACGAGTTGACTTGCGATATTCCCACGGAACCCACCGTTCTGTTCCCCGTGATGTAGTTTTGATTTTATGGTGTGGTGGGATAATCGTCGTTCCACATAAATATACTTTCTGAATCAGAAGTGCATCCGCTACGCGAAAAATAGATCCAACATTGAACGCTGATTTCAAATTATCCAATACCACAAAAATTGGTGCTCTATTCATTTGCATAAATGTGCGTCTATCAGGTTTCTCGCTACGCAAAATGCTTTTGCTAGAGGCTATTTTCATAACTTTAGTGTAATTTATCCATGAGTTATTTGGCTATGAATTTATAGTGCCATTACAAAAATGATTGCGAAAGCTGACGCAGCTGTAATTTTGACAAATTAAATTTTAAGTATATTGTATGGATGGGCCTGAAGTTTGATCATTCGCATCTCCGTCCTTTTCCATTGGAAAGGAGGAAAAGGGAAGAAGGCGTCATTGCTTGTGTCTACTTGGCCTCTAACAACTTGAAAAGAGGGTTCTCCGATGAACGAAGAAAGAGCTGTAGAGAGTCATCGCTTGACTATTCGTGAACACATCGAAAAGTACAAGCGATACGAGGGATCGGAAAAGAACACTGCGCTGAGTACCATACAAAATGCTCAGCAGCAAATCCGCGACATTCGTCGTCACAAAGAGAGTATCTCCGGTAGTTGGGAGGATACCTGGACGCCATGAGTTCGTGATGTTTGATTCTTCAGGCCCTTGCCCCATGCATACGTGCATGGGGCTCTTTTTTATTACTTCAATGGAATATATGTATGGAGCAGCTTCACTCAAGGAAAAACTCGCTCAAGCGAATTTTGGAGCGGGATACGAGAATCGAACTCGCGTCTCAAGCTTGGGAAGCTCACGTACTACCACTGTACTAATCCCGCGAAGAACACGGCCAACAATACACAATTCAAGAACCGTGATCTATGTGCCTTCGCACTATTACTGTTTGCCCTTCTTAAACCAACCTGCCACTTGATCGCGCACATTGCGAAGTGCTCCGAAGACCCTCGGCTTAAGCTTGAGAAGTTGCTCCATTTTATCGTGCAGTGCCAGTTTGGTCAGTGACAGTTTGGCTTCGACGGTGTCGCCTCCCCTGAGGAGTGATTCGAACTGCTGTATTTCTGCTTCTGTAAGAGCACGCGTTGTCAATCTACCACTCAGGCCATTCTCGGTAATCCCATGCCCACCAGTCTCCGTTGGCTCAGGAAATTTGTACGTGTAACGCTTATCATCCGTCACACCCGTCCTTTTCTGCTTACCTCGAAGGTAATGAACAAGTGATGGAAGAGAGGTGCCTCCGATCTGTTGACCGATGACATTCGGCGTATATTCGGTGTTATGGAACTTTGCAGTTCCCACGAATTGCGTCCTCTCTACGGACTCATCAAGTGGCTCTTCTTCACCTAAAATACCAAAACCTTGATCCGTCATGCGATCCGGACGAGTAACACGATGTGTAAATTTCCTGTCTTCTGCAAAGACCTCGACGTATCCAGGTTCACCGCGTTTGCGTTCGCCTTCTGCTGATTCTCGTGGAGTGTTCATATACTTATATAATAACATATTAAGCGTCTATTTGTCAATATAGGAGGTATTCCGGCGGATTTAAGAGAAATCGAATGGTGCGCCTGGCGGGACTTGTCCGGCTTCGTCTGCAGACTACGCCGTGACTGAAGAACCATCTCGGCGAAGCCTCGGCGGAACGAAGTGGAGCCGGGCAAAGACGGATGGTGCCCCAGGCAGGAATTGAACCTGCGTCTCCGGCTTCGGAGGCCGGCGGTCTATCCGTTAGCCTACTGGGGCATAAAGAGTTTCGGCGGGTGCGCCGGAGGCTGACGCTCCCTGCCCGTCCGAAGTCCCGAGCGCAAGCGAGGGACGAAGGCGGGTATCCGGTTGAGCGCTGGGCGCGCACTGCAATCATCTTACGAAGGCAAACCGAAGAACGCCATCGCATTCTGCGTGGTGAGGCGATCCACCTCTTCAACAGAAATCTTCTTTAACTTGGCAATCAATCGAGCAACTTCAAGCACATAGGCAGGCTCGTTGCGTTTGCCACGGTACGGTACCGGCGCCAGATACGGCGCATCCGTCTCGACCATCAGTTGCTCTATAGGACACTCGCAAATCACGCGCCGGATCTCCTCGGACTGCGGATACGTGGCGATACCAGTGAAGGAGACATACATCCCCTGCGCCACGAGTTCTTCGATGTCTTCCCACACTTCGGTGCAGCAGTGCAGCACCACCTCGGTCAGATCTTTGCCCTTTAGCTCGGCACGCACATCGCCGATCGCCTTGCGACAGTGCACGACAACCGGAAGCTTGAGATCAGTAGCAAGTATGAGCTGCGCACGAAAGACAGGGCGCTGTGCCTCGCGCGGTGAGAAGTTGTAATGGTAGTCGAGACCGATCTCGCCGATGGCGCGCACCTTCGGGGAAGATGACACAAGTGAACGTAGGGTATCGACATCGGATGATTTCCAGTCTTTCGCATGGTGCGGATGCACACCGACAGTACAGAACACACCCTCATATTCCTGCGCTATCTGAAGGCAAGAACTACTCTCTGGTATCGAGTCGGCGATGGTAATCATCCGCTGCACCCCCTGCTTCTGCGCACGGGCAATGACCGCAGCGCGGTCGCGCGTAAATTGCTTATCGGCCAGGTGACAGTGTGTGTCGATCACACGATAACTCTAGCTCCAACGAATACTGAGAGAAACAAAGAATGAACAACGAAGATTCCGATGAATAGTGAAATAATCCATCGCGAAGACGCGGGTGCCGAAGGCGGGACCCGCGTCTGCCCGCCCGGCCGTTGCCGGTACGGACGGGGAGCGATACCAATAAGGGAAAGGAGAGCTCATGAGAGGGAAACCGTAGGTTTCTCTTTCATGACTTATCGCTTCATGGACTCGATGAGCACAAACACGGCGCTCAAACCTATAAGGATATACACGACCGCTTCGGCAGCCGGCACTGTTCCGACAAGCATGCGGACCACGTTGAGATCCCGGTTGAGGAACACACCGACACCGATGAGTCCCCAGTTAAGAGCACCGACAACCGTGAGGACGCCAGCGACCATCCCGAGGAAAGATTTGCCGAACATAGTGAGGGAGGAGGAAAGGAAGTAAGATTACCTTTCACTCTAGCAAAATCTTCTCACACGATGTGATGGTAGACATGATTTTTCCAAATTCGTCATCCTCATTCGTAGCCCGTGAAAACCGCATGTTTGGCTCTGCCCGACGACTCTCTCGTGCCTATGAGGTGTCAACAGTAGTCTCGCCGTCCGGCATTTTGCGACGATGATCAGAGAGTCACACGGTTTCTCTGGGAATACCAGAGCTCTTAAGACAGAGACGAACGGCTAGCAAATGGCAACTCGAGAAGAACTGGAAGAATAAAAGAGATACTCTCAACGTGAAATGCAACGCGAAAAGCCCTACAATGCCGCCGCCCCCGTTGGGTCAGTAGCTCAGTGCCCAGTCCGCCGAAGGCGGACGTAAAATATGAGGCTGCTCGATCCGCTGTTGTTCCTTCTCCAACCATTCCCTCTGGGTCAGTAGCTCAGTGGTAGAGCAGTGCCCTTTTAAGGCATTGGCCGTGGGTTCGAATCCCACCTGACCCACCATCCTCCGCGCAGCGGAGGATGCCGACCGTAGCTCGCGAAGGGAGCGGAGGTTGCCGACCGTAGCTCGCGAAGGGAGCGGAGGTTGGCCATTCATTTTTGGGCTGCGCTACGGATGGCAAGCCACCTATACTGATTGTATGTGGCACTACATATACATTCTGCAAAATGAACGCGGGCAGCAGTACGTCGGGCTAACAGATGATGTTGATGACAGGCTCGCAAGGCACAACCGAGGAGAGATCCCATCGACTGCAAAAATCAGACCATGGACTCTTCTTCATTTTGCTGCTTTCCCCACACGCGAGAAAGCAGCCGCCTATGAGAAGTATTTGAAATCAGGCTCGGGAACAACATTCCGACAAAGACATTTAGTCTCAAGCCATGAGACACGATTTTAGATAGAACTTACTCATGTAGAATCACACCGATGAAAGTTGCCCTAGTTCACGAGCTTCTGACGATGAAAGGCGGCGCCGAGAAGGTGCTGCGCGTTCTTGCCGCGATGTTCCCCGAGGCTCCAATTTACACGCTCCTCTATAACGAAGAAAAACTTGGCGACTGGTTTCCAAAGGAGCGAGTGCGGACGAGCGGACTGAAGAGCCGCTGGCTCCCCGCCCCCTACCGTTACAATCACCATCTCTTTCTGAAAAAGTTCCCTGCTGCCGTGGAGGCGTGGGATTTCTCGGAATTCGACCTCGTGATCTCCGCCTCGTCCGCCTTCACCCACGGCATCATCGCCAATGGCAAGCCCCGTCACCTCTGTTACGTACACTCCCCTGCCCGCTACCTGTGGGACCGCACGCATGATGTGTTGGAACGTGCAGGAAGAGGAGTACTGGGAAAACTGAGAAGGAAATATCTGGAACGCACATTCCATAAGCTGCGCATCTGGGATAGCGAGGCAGCCGATCGCCCCGATACCCTCATCGCCGCGTCGAAGGAAGTACAGCGAAGAATAGAGCTCTATTGGAGGCGGCAATCCGACGTGATCTATCCGCCAATCGATGACTTCTGGTTCAAAGAACACCCTACCCCCCCTGCCCACCGAAGCCTTGGCGAAGGCGGGTACCCCCCACCCCCTACGCCCTATTTTTTCATCGCCTCGACACTCGTTCCCTACAAGCGCATCGACGTGGCGATCGAGGCGTGCAATCTGTTCAAGCTGCCACTTAAAGTAGCCGGAACCGGACCTGATGAACGCAGGCTCAAATCACTGGCGGGACCCACCGTGGAAATGTTGGGCTACGTCACCGACGAGGAATTGAAATCACTCTATACCGGAGCAACGGCTACACTCTTTCCCGGCGAAGAGGACTTCGGCCTGGTCCCTGTGGAATCGATGGCCTGCGGCACGCCGGTCGTCGCACTGCGAAAGGGTGGCGCGCTCGAAACCATCGTCGAAGGAAAAACAGGAGCGTTCTTTTCTGAACTCACCGCTGCATCATTGGCAGACGTGTTGAGGGATTTTAAAAAGGAATCTTTCGATCCCGCTACGTGCCGCGCACAGGCGGAGAAATTCTCACGCCAGAAGTTTGAGGAGCACGTACAGAGCGCCCTGAAGAATCTAATGAACTCGTAAACGAAAGATTTACGCCGCAAACAAATTCTTCTGCATCCCCTCGGGCATCGTGATTCCAAGCAAACTGTACGCATGCGGTGTGGCAATGCGCCCCTTGGGTGTGCGCTGCAAGTAGCCCTGCTGGAGCAGATACGGCTCGTACACATCTTCCAGCGTCTCTTCTTCTTCTGCCGTCGCCGCCGCGAGGGTCGAGAGCCCCACGGGACCGCCGCTGAATTTCTCGATAATCGCCTGCAGAATGGTGCGGTCGGTGCGATCCAACCCGCGATCATCGATGCCCAGCTCTTCCAGTGTCGAACGCACGCGCTCGAGCGAGACATTCTTTTCACCCTTCACCTGCGCAAAATCGCGAATGGCACGCACGAGACGGTTGGCAATGCGGGGCGTAGCACGGCTGGAACAGCCAATGAGATCAGCGGCTCCATCCTCCAAAGCAATGGAGAGAATGCGCGCCGTACGAATGACGATCTGCTCCATCTCGGCAGGTGTATAGAAGGAGAGTTTGAAATTGTGGATGAAACGATCACGGAGAGGCGCGCTCATCGAGCCCGCCTTGGTCGTCGCTCCGACGAGGGTGAAGGGCTTTAAGGTGAGACGCATCGATCGCGCCGAGGGGCCCTTGCCAATCACGAGGTCGAGACAGTAATCCTCCATGGCGCTATAGAGCACCTCTTCGATAACAGGTCGCAGACGGTGGATCTCGTCGATGAAGAGCACGTCCCCTTCCTGCAGGTTCGTGAGCATGGAGGCTAAATCACCCGGCTTCTCGATGGCTGGTCCGCTCGTGATGCGAATTTGCGATGACATCTCGTGCGCCACGATGTGGGCGAGTGTGGTCTTACCCAAACCCGGAGGCCCATGGAGGAGAGTGTGCCCCAGTGGTTCTGCTCGTGTCTTTGCCGCCGCGATGTAGATGAGCACGTGTCCTTTCACATCGCTTTGTCCTACGTACTCGGCAATCGTCTTGGGACGGAGCGTCTGCTCAAAAGCCTCGCCCTCACGGGCGGTCTTCGTCGCCGTGGTAGCGGGAGTGGGCCGCACATGGTGAGACAGTGCCATGAGGACTTCAAGAGTAGCAGTTTTACGTGGCGGAAATAAGGTACAATTCTCGCAAAGCTATGCAACGCAGTCACCTCATTCTCTCTGGCGGCCTCCTCGTGGCGCTCCTCTCGTTCGGTGCAGCCGATGCAATATTCGTCGAACCGTTCCCCGCCTCCACTATGCAGCAAACATCGTCTGAACCCGCGGACCTCCCCCCCGAGGAACCTGCACCTCCTCCGACGCAGGAACCTCCCGCCCCACCGCCCGAAGAACCGATGAACCCCCCGCCCGAAGCTCCCCCACTTGAACCCGTCGACACCACGCCTCCCCCCGCCCCCACGTCTGAACCACCACCTGCTGGCGCCGTAGTGAAGCGATCAGGACCCGATCCGATCACCATCGCAACACAACTCAACTTCGGTGCCGAAGAGACAACGCAACGCAGCTTGTTGTCGGCCATCGTGAGCGATGCCTCGCAGGTGACCACCCGCGTGCTCCTGCTCGATGGTGACCGCGCCGGACTGCTCTCGTGGATCGAAACACCCAACGTCAAAGAGGTGTTCATGGCCCTTAAGGAATCTCTTTCGGCACTCTTCTCGCCCGATGTACGCGATCTGCTCGACGAAGTGCAGTCTCCGGAAGGCAAACCTCCGCGCAACTTCCTCACCTTTCTCGATCCAAGCTTGAGCGAGGAGCGATTCGTTTTCGTGCGTATCCGCGAACGCCTCTACGAATTCCACATCTCCCCGGGCAAAGATGAGATGATGTATCAACTAGTGGAAGAATTGACGAAGTAGAGGTGAAGGCATACGTGCAGACAAGATGGTGTTTTTTAAGGCCACCTCCAACACTCATTCTTCGGCAATCTTTTCATTGACGCTCCTTTCTGGCTCTCCTAGAGTATCGCGGCTATGGCAAAAAAGGTTGCAAAGGTCATCAAAGCGCAAGCTCGCGGCGGACAGGCAAACCCTGCACCCCCACTGGGACCCGTACTCGGTCAGGCAGGAGTCAACATCCAGGAGTTTTGTACGCAGTTCAATAACAAGACGAAAGATCGTATGGGGCAGGTCGTGCCCGTGGTGATCAAGGTCTATACCGATCGCAGTTTCTCGTTCGAACTGAAGCAATCCCCTGCGGCTGCACTTATTTTGGAGCGCGCAAAACTTGAGAAAGGAAGTGGCGAACCAAATAAGAACAAAGTTGGCTCGCTCACCAAGGCACAGGTAAAAGAAATCGCCGAAACGAAGATGGCAGATCTGAATACCAAAGACCTCGAGGCCGCCATGCGGATTATTGAAGGAACGGCCCGAAGTATGGGAGTGACGATTAGCTAAGTTCGGCACCATCAAGCCAGAAAACGAACGGATGAGTCTGATGATTCACCGCGTAAAATAGATAACCGCATTCCTAGCCAGATCATCGCTTTCGCCGTTCGGCAATGGATTTCGCGTGCGGTAGACATTTTCGAACCGTAGACTTTGTCAGATTCCTCCCCAATCTCGCCTATGTCCGCCGCTTCTCCTCTCACTTTCTTCATGAGCCCCGTCGGCATGTTCTATTCCATCACGGCTCCGTTCTTGCTGCTCCTGCTTCTCACGCTCTTGCTCCTCGTAAGCACGTCGACACAGGGTGCGAAGGCGGGACAGGTAGCTCGCGCTGCATTCCACTACATCATGCAGGGCATAGGCATCATCCTCATGACCGTGGGTGCGATCCCGACATTAACGAGTGTCCTTGGTGGCCCTCCCTACCCTGGTCGCATTTACATGAGCCTGCTCTGGGTATTCCTCGTAGGAGGAGCGCTCTTCTTGTGGCACGAGCAATGTGCCCAGAAAATCGAGCGTGCCTCGATCGCCGTTGTACATGCCCTCTTCGTCACCACAGTGAAAACTGTAGGATACGTGGTTGCCCTCTTCTCTGGCCTCACACTGCTCATCACCATCGCACTGGGTCAGTACAGTCAGGGTTGGTGGGTTTCGCCGATCATTATGCTCCTCTACGGAATCCTGCTCTTCTGGAGCGCCAAGGAGAGTGAGGCAACCGACCCTTCTTTCCGTTCTGCTCCCCTGCACGTCAAAAAAGGAAAGAAAGCGAAGAAGCCACGCAAGCTGCTTCGGCTTCGGTTTTCTGGAAAGCGAGCGTAAATCATCGAAATCGGTAGGAAATTTGTTGCGATACCTGCCCTGAGCGGGCAGACTCGTGCTCGCATTTAGAGGGAGTCCCGCACCTGCGGGACGCCTGCACCTCTTCCCCCTTCATTCCATGACCAGCAAACGGACTCCCCTCGCCCGCAAGCACGGTAAAAAGTACGCAGAACGTTCTGCTCTGCTTACGCAACCACGGTATCCAATTGCAGAGGCTATGGAGCTCCTGCCCAAACTCTCAACGGTATCGTTCGACGCTACCGCAGAGGTGCACATTCGCATCAACGCCGATACCACGCAGGCGGATCAGCTCGTCCGTACGACGGTTGCGTTGCCACACGGAACAGGTCGCACAGTGCGTATTGCCGCATTCGTCCCTGACGATCGCGTTGCCGAAGCGAAGAAGGCCGGAGCCGACCTCGCCGGAAAGGAAGATCTGATCGCCAAGATCGAGAAAGGCGTGATCGACTTTGACGTTGCCGTGGCAGCGCCAGAGGTCATGAAGGAGCTTGGCAAGGTTGCCAAGATCCTCGGTCAGAAAGGCCTCATGCCCAACCCCAAGTCCGGCACCGTGACGACAAATATCGCCAAGACAATCGCCGAACTCAAGAAAGGCCGCATCGAATGCAAGATGGATAAGCAAGGCATCATCCACACCGTCTTCGGCAAGTTGTCGTTCGGCCCCGAGAAGCTCAAAGAAAATCTCGAAGCACTTCTGCACGCGGTGAAAGAAGCACAGCCCTCCGGCATCAAGGTTGAGTACATCGCATCCGTCACAGTGGCCCCCACGATGGGCCCGGGCATCAAACTGGAACTCAAGAAATAACTTCGGCGACATTACGCAATGCGCTCAATGCAGCCATTTGCGCGAGATCTGCCATACTTCATCGCCGCTGTTTTTCATTGCACAAAATTCTGAGAACGCTACGATGAGCCCTTTTTTCCCATCCTGATTATGGCCGAAGCGTTACATATCGCCAGCGGAGACCTCGGCGGCAGCAACTGCCGTTCCGCAATCGTCACATATAACGGAAACGAAGCGAGCATCGATAAGAATACGTACCGCTCATGGGATTCAAAAGACGAACGGGACTTTGACCGTGTACTGAACAACAGTATCGGGGAAACCGTGCGCGGCTTCCATGGAAAAATCGCCGGCGTCGCGCTCGCCGTTGCCGGTCCCATTCCGGACCACCGAACAGTGCTCAGTGCCGCGAATACCCCCTGTCTGCATCACCGCACTCCCTATGATATCGCCGCAACACTGGAACAGACTTTCGACGTAGAGAGCATTGCGGCAAATGACGTCGAAGCTGCTGCTGCCGGTGAAGTGGCAAAGGGGGCTCTGCAGGGCAAAAAGTGGGCACGGCTCGAGAATATCGGTACAGGGTGGGGCGGCGCAGCCATCCTGGACGGCATGGCCGTGTCCCTCGAGCCGGGACATGTTTGGCTGCCGAAAAACGGCGCTCTCTGCGGCTGCGGTAAACGTGATTGTGCAGAGGCAACACTGAGCGGCGGCGCGATCCGCAAACGCCTGATCGAGATGGATCAGGCAGGAGCTATCACGCTTCCCGAAGGGATTGATCCCTGCGCTTTTGCAGATCAGCAGGCACTGGAAAATGTGCAATGGGCCGTAGAGTTCTACACAGAAATCGCTCATGATATCGGAAACATCTGGGGCAGCAATCTGAACAACTGCCCACTCATGACCGACATCGTGTATATGGGCTCATTCCTGGTTCGCGCCATGCAGATCGAATTTTTCCGCCAGCAGATACGTGAAGCGATGCTCACGCGGACGATGTTCCCTGAACAGCATGCCAACGTAAAGATTCAGGAGGTCTCTGCTCCACGTCTTGCATCGGGAGAATCACTGGGCCCCATCTACGGCGCGGCGAGCATCTGGAAGCGGCTGCATGATGAACATGAAGGCGCTTAGTTACACGCAGAGAATGCGTCGCACGTCCTCCAGCGTCTCCACACGCACCAGTCGTGCCCGAAGTTCTTTTGCTCCCTCTATACCTTTGACGTAGTGCGCCAGGTGCGTACGCATTTCGAGCATGCCCTTGCGTTCCCCCTTCGTTTTCACAGCAAGAGCGCAGTGTTCGAGGATGAAGGGAATTTTCTGCTCAAACGACATCTCATCCTTTGTGGATCGAATTCCTTTGCCAGCGAATGCATCGCATATATCTCTGCACAACCATGGATTCCCGATCGTCCCACGACCCATCATCACACCGTCCAAATTCCCGATGCGGTCGAGTGCATCCTGGGCAGTGAGAATGTCGCCGTTTCCGATGATCGTCACCTGCGGCAACGCTTCTTTGAGGGCATAGATTGCTGACCAGTCTGCACTGCCAGTGAATTTGTCGGTGAATCGCCGCCCGTGAATAGCCAGTGCCTGTGCCCCCGCTTCGACGAGTCGTGTGCAGAAAGGAATGAGTGTCTCTGCTGTATCCCACCCCAGCCGTGTCTTCACGCTGACAGGAATCGAGACGGCACGCGACGCCGCATGCACCAGCTCTGCCGCGAGTTCGGGTGTTTTGATGAGAGCGGACCCGTGGCACGAAGAGACGACTTTAGCAGCAGGGCAGCCCATGTTGATGTCGATGCCATCCGCACCCATCTGTTCCACCACCTTTGCCGCCGTCAGAAAGTGTTCGGGCTTCTTGCCGAAGATCTGCACGATAAAGGGACGCTCGAGCGCCGGATCGAAGTGCATCATCGCCATGGTTTTCTTTCCGCTGTAGGCCAGTGCATCCGTCGAGAGAAATTCGGAGTAGACAATCACATGCTCTGCAAGCGTCTTGATGAGCTGACGGTACGATGCATCGGTCACGCCGGCCATGGGCGCTAGTGCCACGATAGGACGAGCGGCAGTTTGCCAGTGAAAGTCGGACGAACCTGACGCCATGGAAGATAGAAGACCACAGATTGAGAAGCCTGACGAGGCGAGTTACCGCCACTCTATCGCACAAAAGGGTACTTCTGCAGCAGAATGGGAGGGATATGGGGATTCCCACCGCTGCAGCGCAGACGTTGAGCCTGATTCCGGAAGGTGGAGTTGATGGTTGCGATTTTGCGTCAGGTGATCTCGTCGCTCGCTGTGTTCCGCTCTTCATCGCGCACGTCATTAAAGTGGTTTTTGGGTTCGTCGGCGGGGTGTGCCTGATCCTCATTCTTATTTCTGGCTACCGCATTCTTCTCGCCGTCGTCTCGGGAGGAGACAAATCGACGGGCTTTGAGATGCTCCGTTGGGCTATCATTGGATTCATCACCTCCGCGCTTACCTTCTTCATCATCGATTTCATTATCTCCACCATCGCAGGCATATGACCCCCTCCTCTCCTTCCGACGCATTCTCGTCGTTTCGCATCATCGGTAAGAAAGCGCAGCGTCTCTTCGAACGGGCGCGGAAGGGTGCGAATAAGTCAGGCAAGAAGCAAAAGTCTCATGCGGGCAAATTCCCCTCCTCTCCAAAACGTCAGGAAATGACGGCCAATGTCTCTATGTCGAGCATTGTGCGGAGCGTTTTCGTCCTGTTGGCCATCCTACTGGGAGTGATGCTGATCTATCACCTTCGTCACAAGATCATTCTCCTCTTTATCGCAACGTTCCTCGCTGTCGTGATAGATCCCAGCGTGCAGGCCATGCACCGTATGCGCATTCCACGCGGTGTGGCCGTGCTGTTGCACTATCTCGTGGCGATCTTCCTCATGATCCTTCTCGTCGTCTCATTCATTCCGATCATTGCCGTTCAGCTCCAGCAAATCTCGCTCTTTCTGAGCACCGAAGTAAACATGTTCCTCTCTGACCCGCAGATCCACCTGCCGCTCGTCACGCCGGACGTCAATCTGCGCCTCACTTCTTTGCTCCAGACATCGCTGGAACAACTGGCGATTCACGATTTCACTGGAGCGATTGAACGTACGGGCTCCAACCTGTCGGAGTTTGCCGGTGGCTCGTGGGAAGTAGTGAAAACAGTCTCGGGATCTGTTGCCTCCTTCGTTACGAACTTCATCATCATATTGGTGCTCGCGTTCTTCATGCAGATGGAGAAAGAGAAAATCCTGCAGTGGATTCGCGGGTTTCTCCCCGTCCGCTACCGCAACTACACCAACCTGAAGCTCGAGGCTATTCACACGAAGATCAGCCAGTGGGCTCGTGGGGAGCTTCTGCTCATGCTCAGCATCTTCTCGCTCACACTCGTCGCCCTCGTAATCCTACGCATGCCCTACGCCCTCACGCTCGCCGCACTCGCGGGCTTCTGCGAATTCGTGCCGGCGGTCGGGCCCTTCATCGCTGCAATTCCCTCGGTGCTCATCGGTGTCACGCAGGGCGGATTTATGTGGGGCGTAGTGCTCGTAGCTGTCTACTACGTGATTCAGTGGTGCGAGAACAATCTGCTCGTGCCCCTCATCATGAAGCGTGCTGTTGGTCTCTCCCCCATTGCCATCCTCTTCGCATTACTGGTAGGCCTGAGTTTCCCCAATACGATTCATCCTATACTGGGAGTCCTCTTGGCGATTCCCGCAACCACGGTCCTCGCAATCTTCTTAGAGGATCTGCGATCTGTTCAAGAAAAGCGGGAATGATAAGTTTTATGAACATCTCATCACAAGACCATGCTCTTAGGCTATCCACTACTGCTCGATAGGGAATTTTTTGATAGAATGCTTAGAACTTCCGGACTGATTGGCACTCAGAAACAGTGAGTGCTAAACTGACCCCTCGAAGTCCCACCGTCCTTCCCCTTCTCTCATGCACCCTTTCGACCCGACTTCGCTCCTCCGGAGCTTCGCCGGGCAAGTCGCTTCCCCACTCTTCTATGCACCCCTTCGATAGATTTACTCCCAATGCTAAGCTCGCACTGCAGATCGCCGAGCAGGAGGCAAAAAACCTGAAGAGTGCGTACATCGGTACGGAGCATTTGCTCTTGGGCCTTCTTTCTATTCCAAAGTCGCTGGGCTTCTCTATCTTCACGGGAGCCGGTGTGACACTCGAGAATGTGCGCATCCTTCTCAAGGCATCGAAGACCCAGGACATCGAGGGAGCACAAGTCCGTCATGGACTCTCAGTCTTTTTACACAACGTCATCGAGCAGAGCGTAATCACCGCACACAAGTTCCGTCACGCCAACGTCGGTACCGAGCACCTGCTGCATTCGCTTGTCTCAACGGGCAAGAGCGCTGCAACCGTTCTTCTTTCCGAAATGCAGGTGGATCCCGATGACCTCAAGGCACGCGTGGAGGAGATGTTCGGACAAATCAGTCAGTTCAAGCAGCAAAACCGCAACATGGAACAGTCTCTCGAGGCGTTCTTTCAAGGATTGCAGGGCGCGATCGTGGGTATGCAGGGCGCTGGCATGATGATGGAGCCCGAAGGCCTCAAGCGTCGCAAAGGTGGCGAGCCCAAGAGTAAGACGCCCGTGCTCGACTACTTCACCGACGACCTCGTTGAGAAAGCCAAGCAGGGAAAAATGGACCCTATCATCGGTCGCGATCTTGAGATCGAACGACTCATCCACATTTTGAACCGCAAGACAAAGAACAACCCGGTGATCATCGGCGAGCCGGGCGTTGGCAAGACCGCTATTGTCGAAGGCTTTGCCCAGCGCATCGCCGCCGGAAAAGTGCCGGTAAGCCTGAAGAACAAGCGCGTCCTGCAGTTGAATATGGGTTCGATCATCGCCGGTACGAAGTACCGTGGCGAGTTTGAGCAACGCTTTGATGACATCATCAAAGAGGCACTCGAAAGCGAGAAAGAAGTCATTCTCTTCATCGACGAAATTCACACCGTTGTGGGTGCAGGCAGTGCCGAAGGATCGTTGGACGCCGCGAATATTCTCAAGCCGGCTTTAAGCCGCGGGGCGATTCAGGTGGTCGGAGCGACAACGACCGATGAGTACCGCACTGTCGAGAAAGACGGTGCGCTAGAACGTCGCTTCCAATCTATTTTGGTGGAAGAGACGAGCGTCGAAGACACCATCCAGATTCTGAAGGGCATTCGTCCCACATACGAAGAGTTCCACCAACTCTCGATCACGGATGAAGCACTCGAAAAGGCGGTTGTCTTGAGCAAGCGCTATCTTGCCGATCGTTTCTTGCCAGATAAAGCTATCGACCTCCTGGATGAAACGGCTGCCGGCAAAAGTCTTCAGCAGCACATCTCTCCCGACTTGAAAAAGATCGAAGAGAAGCTCGAGAAGATCGTCGTGCGTCAACAGCTCGCCGTGAAGGAACAGAAGTATCACCAGGCTCTCAAGCTCAAGCAGGAACAGCAAAAGCTACAGGAGAAATTGAAGGAGCTCCAAGGACAAGCCGACGGCGACCGCCGCACCCCCGTGCAGATCTCGGGTGATGACATCGCCCACACCCTCGCGCGCATCACGGGCGTACCAGTCACGAAGATGCTCAAGTCGGAAAGTAAGCGACTAGCCAATCTCGAACTCATTCTCAAGAAGCACGTCATCGGACAAAGCGAAGCCATCCAAAAGGTCTCTCGCGCCATTCGCCGCAGCCGCGTAGGCATCTCTGATGCCCGGCGACCCATTGGTTCTTTCCTCTTTCTTGGACCCACAGGTGTGGGAAAAACGGAACTGGTGCGCACTATTGCGAGTGAGATCTTCAACCGCGAAGATGCCCTCATCAAGATCGACATGTCGGAGTTCATGGAACGACACAACGTCTCGCGCCTCATCGGCACGACCGCCGGCTACGTGGGCTACGAAGAAGGAGGTCAACTGACGGAAGCTGTGCGCCGCAAGCCCTACTCCGTAGTGCTCTTCGACGAAGTGGAAAAGGCACATCCCGAATTCTTCAACCTGCTCCTGCAGATCATGGAAGATGGAACGCTCACGGACGGGCAGGGCAAGGTGGTGGATTTCCGCAACACGATCATTGTGATGACGAGTAATATCGGAGCAGAAAAGCTCACCAAGCAAGCGGCAAAAATCGGCTTCAAACTGGAAAGCGAAGCAAGCGCAGAAGAGAAGAGCTACGAAGAGAAATGCGAGGAGGTCATCGCAGAACTTAAGGAACGACTGCGCCCGGAATTCTTGAATCGTCTCGATCACATCATTGTGTTCAATGCCCTCAATCAGGAGCACATCCAGAAAATTGTGAAGATGCACCTCGACATGCTTGCCATTCGACTGAAAGCACAGGGACTGGCACTCAAGGCTGACCAGAAGGCTATCGCCGTTCTTGCTAAACTCGGGTTTGACCCCGCCTACGGTGCACGACCGGTTCGTCGCGTCATTCAAGAAAAGGTAGAAGATGAAATTGCTGAAGGCATGCTCAAGGGCATCTTCCAGGATGGCGACACCATTGCCATTGCACGCCTCGATGACGATCACCTCACGATTCTTCCTGCCAATGCGACAAAGGTAGAGAAGAAGACAGTGCCTGAAGAGGCGAACCTACATTAAGACTTGAAACGCATAATGTTGTGTAATGTACTTCTGGAAGATCTCATTCGGAGTCTGGTATTTCAGGGATCGACGGGGACGATTGTTGATGAGATCGACGGCGAAAGCAACTTGTACATGCGTGACGCTCTGGAAGTCGGTTTTCTTCGGAAAGAACTGGCGTAGGAGTCCGTTGGTGTTTTCATTCAATCCACGCTCGCACGAACAATAGGGATGAGCGCAGTAC
>JBDRKJ010000007.1:0-253022 GCA_043814035.1 Candidatus Peregrinibacteria bacterium | reverse complement strand
TGAGATGGTGCATCTGCTTGTCCGAAACCATAATGATGACTTCATTGCTGCCATGAGCAAATACTCGCCGAAATGGAGGCATTTACGTGAAGAACTCAATCGGTCAGCTCTGGGGCATGTCGAATGGAGTTACTAATACTCCTTTCTGGTCAGTACAAAAGATCCTTCAAGACCTACTGGTCATAATTTATGAAGTCACATAAAATACAAGAGCTGTCCGAACTCTCGTATTCATTATATGACCTGTCATTACTGGCATTCCTACGTCGGAAGGGGCGACCCTCGCGACCGTAGGACATGCCGACAGGCATCGAGAACGGACAGCTCGCTTGGGCCGTCCTTTCGGGGTGTCAGGCGATTTTTTGTCTGCTTCTCCTGCGCACCATGGATAATCTTTGGAAGAACGTCGCTGTCGGTTTTTTCTTCGTAGTTTGTATTTTTGGTTACAGTCAGTTAAGGACTGATAACTCCAGCCAGGAAAAAGTTCTTTTCAGGGAACAAGCTCCAGTACAGGAAGTTAAACAGCCACAACGGATTGAACAACCACAAAAAGTGCAACCAACAAAAAAAGATGAAGACAGAGTAGCCAAAAACAAATTGAATAAGGAGTACGCCGAGGTGCACGCAAAAAGCTATGACAAGCTAGCCGAATCCCTTGAATTTATGGGCATGGCTAATGAATCCATGCGTACGATTACAGCCGCGTATTATGAAGGAGATGATGAAACAATGTTTGCTGGCATGTTTATTCACAACACTGCATTGGAACGAGCCAGAGAGTCTGTACAAGAGTCTAAGAGGTTAATAACAAATGTTCAGGTACCGGATAATATCAGAAGCTTGCATAACAAATGGATTGCTCTCATTGCTGATTTTAAAAGATTGCCTGATGATTACGCAGAAATAATGCCCAAGGTTGTTGATGGCAAAGTAGGTGCTGTCGAAGATGCAGAAGCTTTAGCAATAGAGATGCTTGAGTTGCCTCAGCGTGCCATTGATATATCTCAGAAAATTGTAACTGCTCTTTCTAATTAATGTAGTAATTTTATATGTTCCCTCATTTACTACCATGACTAAAGATTCTTTTAAATCCTGTCCATTTTGTGCAGAAAAAATTCTCATAGACGCTCAAAAGTGCAAACACTGTTCCTCCATGCTTGGAAAACAGGCAACTACAGTCGAACTGACTTCTAAGTCCATTAAGAAACAAATGCTACTTTCTATCGCTGCAATGTTTGCAGGCTTGTTTGTGTTGTTTCTCGGGGCAGGCGTGGAAAGTAATGCACTTGCAACAATAGGAATGCTTATAATTCTCGGTGGAATTATCAGTTACTTCTGGGCGAAAATTGCCCGATGGTGGTACCACAGTTAAACGCTTCGTGCATACTTCCCCTCTACCAAGAAATAAGATCGCTTCAATGTCTTAGAGCCTTAAATAGGTTTACAGGGAAATTAGCCATGATTATGTAAGAATGTGCCTATGAACAGCATAGAGTTCAATTGGTAGGCCTTGATATGGCATTCCACATCTTCCGGTTTAGTGATTACTGTAATGTGCCATATAATCGTTACACATGAATATGAAAATAACGAAAGATGTAAAAGGCACAAAGCCAAAACTCGTAGCTCGGTACATCCGTGTAAGCACATTGGAACAAGCAAGAAGTGGTTACAGTTTAGATGGTCAGCAGGAAAGCCTAGATTTGTACATTAAGTCCAATAAAGCTGATAAAGGCTGGATTACGAAAGAAACGCTCTTATACGTGGATGATGGCTATTCTGGGGCAGATGACGAACGTCCTGCGTTTCGTAAGATGATGGCTGATGCAAGTAAAGGTAAATTCGATGTCCTACTGGTCTGGAAGATCGACCGGCTGTTTAGAAAAACTATTCTACTCCTTGAGACCATTGAGACATTAAAACAGAACAATGTGGAATTTGTCTCCAAAAATGAAAGTATAGATACCTCAACCGCCACGGGTAGATTTTCCCTGACAGTACTCGCTGCCATTGCAGAAATGGAACGAGAGACGATTCGTGAGCGGACAATCATGGGCAAAATCCAAGGTGCAAAGAATGGGCATTACGTAGGAGGCAAATATCCGCCGTTCGGTTACGATGTTGTAGAGAAGAAAATGGTAGAAAACAAGGACGAAGCTACTATTGTGAAGAAGATTTTCCATTTGTTTGTAAATGAAAAGCGCACACAGACTGAGATAGCCAAGATTCTTACGGCTGAACGTGTGCCGACGAAATCTGACCGGATGGGTGTTAAGCGAAGGACAAATAATCCCGGCTTCTGGGGACAGGCTGCTATTTCCGACCTTTTGGAGAAGGACGAATATGCCGGTACTTACTATTACGGGAAGCGTGAAACATACTTGAATGATGATGGGAAGACACGGCAACGACTCCGACCGCGTGACGAATGGATACCTCTGAAATGCCCCAAGATCGTAGACGAGAAAGTCTTTCAAAAAGCCAAGCTCATCGTTCGTGAGAACGAACAGTACTCCGTCCGTGAATCAGACCACATCTACCTTCTCCGTAGCAAAATCTACTGTGGCGAATGCGGCGGGCGGTACAAGGGCTACCCAAAGAAGAAAGGTGGCAAGGTATATCACTATTATCATTGCAGCCGGAAGAACCCTAGCAAGAGCGAGAAGCCCTGCAAGAACAAGGAATGGTCGGAGATCAAACTTGATGCCATTGTGTGGGAACCAATTGACCAGCTATTGCAAAATCCAAAGTCAGCTTTAAAGGAGTTGGATAAAAAGATACGCAAAGATTCCAAGTCTGCTGAGTATGAGAAATCCATCGAAGAATACACAGTGGGTCTTTCAGAGAAGGAAAAGGAGCAAGGAAGACTTGTTGCAGCACTAAGGCGTGGCACTCTCTCCGAGAAGCTCTATGACAAAGAGGTAGCAGAGATAGATCAGGAGTCTCTTACGCTGCATAACGAAATAGCCCGTTTACAGCTGTTACTGCGAAGCGAACGTGAGAAGGAGGATATGAAGGATTCCCTTGGTAAACTGGCGAAGGCGTACAACAAGAAATACAGGAAGATAAACAGGAAGATGAAAGAAGGAATTATCCGCCTACTCGTTAACAAGGTTACTATCTATTCCTCAGGCAAGATGTCTATCGACTATGCTATCCCGAAAGTTATAAATCGGGTAAATAAATATGGTGGAGATGCCGGGAATCGAACCCGGGTCCAACGTGTAGTGCAGCTGCTTGTACTGTCGTGCTCCTCTCGTACTCGCAACCCGTTAGAGAGAAGCAGAGAACGGGTGCGAGGGATGATGCCTGGTTGACCGCGTCACCGCGACATCAGACGGTGACACTGCCTCGCTAGTGACGTCTCATCTCCTTAGCGAGAATCCAGAGTGAGACGTGTCCGCATAGAGCGAACCTAGGCGACTGCAAGGGCGGGCACGAAACTCGCGAACGCCTTCTTGAAGACCGCTGGTACATCTGCAATGGCAGATATTGTTTGCAACAGTGGGTACGGGAACCGTTGCCATCCCGAACAGAAGCTAAACTTCACCAGTATCACGCTGTCGAAACCAATTCATCCCCACAACATAGAAAGCGCTCGATATCATAACAATCATGCAGGAGACCCTGAGCGCAGTCGAAGGGTCGAAACCTGTCATCCCCACGTGAATTCGAGCTGAGCACAAGTCCGGAGGACGCCGTGCGAAGCCGAAGATCGTGGGTCCTGAGCGAGTCCCGCATAAGCGGGACGAGTCGAAGGGCCCATGCTGTGAACGATCGAGAGCGCCATTGTAGGCTCCTTTGGCATCATTACCACAAAAAACACCACCCCTCTCTCTCGTGATCGGGGTGACGTTTCAATATGCGAAGAAAATCTTTACTGCGCCTTTTTCATTGCCCGCACCGTCCACAGCATCTTCGATAATTCACCGCGGGTGATGGGGCCATTCAGATCAGCATCAGCCGAAAGTGCACCACCGGCAATGAGGGCTTTGACGTAGTGATCGGACCACCATTCATTTGGATCTGTGGTATCCGTAGCCAATTGGAAAGCCTTAGCCAGCGCCTTGGCGGCCTCGGCGCGTGTCACGAGGGCATTCGGGCGGAAGGTGCCGTCTGTGAAGCCGCGCATGATTCCCGCGCGCATAGCTGTGCACAGGTCAATGCCGTATGAGGCATCTTTCTCGACATCGCGTGCCAGCAGAGAGTAATCAGATTCCGAGAGCTTGGGGAAACAGCGCTGAGAAGGTTTGTAGAGGCGACGCACGATGGCTGCCACAAAAGTGGAACGCTTGATAGTTTCACCGCTGTTCCATGTGTAGGCGACGGTTTCTACGGCTGACAGTAATGGCGGCAAGATCGTTGGCACGGGCTCTTCCACGAACAGAGTGGGAACAGGTGGAGGAAGCAGAATATCTTCAGGAAAGTACGCAACTGCCGCATTAGGCGCGAACAGCGCGAGCGAGAGAAGAAGAGAGAGGGGACGAGTAAACATAGAAAAGGCGGGAAAGAAGGAGGGGATTGTGAACCATTCTTCTCTTTCGTGCAACAGGGGTTGAACACGCATCGTGCTCACTCAATCGTCTAATACCTGCAGTTTGCTTAACATGCGCATAAACGCTGTTTCAGGATTATGGAGCGAACTTCCGCAGTGCAGCGAAAAGCGCACGAAATGGTGGAGTGTCACGATGAAGGCACTACGGGCCGTACAGGATTGTGTTTCTTCATAGAGGATAGTGCGGGTAGTTCCGACGGTCTCATCCGAGAGGATGTAGACATTTGTCGCCTCGTCCAATTCCGCGATCGAGTCATGTACCTCGCTTAGAGGAAAGCCTGTAAGCGAGAAATCAGTTTCGATGCACGCGTTCCATCCCCAGCAGTCTCTCTGGGGTCCGACGTAGAGTTTCCAGAGGGAACGTAATTTGGGAAAGATTGTTCCGTCGTACGTGCCACGGGTAACGAGGTGCGGAGAAGGCCAGGAATTCGGATACGAAAGTGCATAGCCAAGCTCTTTATTGAGAACCTGTGTCCACGTGACGGGGTTTGCCACCTCCACTTCATCGAGAGCGATGCGTTGCTCGGGTGCTAGTTCTGAGGGCAATTTGAGGAGTCGCGCGAGCATTTCGGCTATTTCTCCCCGCGTGAGGATGTGCGCATAGTCCTGCGCTGTCGGTGGGATCGCTTTCGCCGTATCGAGATAGTGCAAGTAGGGCTTGTACCACTCCGTACCGAGCAGGTCTAAATCTGGGATTTTGACCGGGGCGAGCTTGAAAGCGATTGAGAGAATCTTCGCCGCTTCGGCGAGGGTGATGGGGCGATCAGGGCGAAACGTGCCATCCCCGTATCCCGAGACGAATCGGTATGACCACGCCACGCAGACCGACGGCGCGAACCAGGCATCCGACGGCACATCCGATAGTTGCATGCCGAGGCCGAATTTTTGCAGCGATGATTCGTCGTCAAGGCAGCCGTCGATGAGTGTCTGCGGTGAAAGAGCGTGCACGATCATCTTCACAAATTCTGCGCGTGTGACGGGTGATTCGGGCCAGAAGACGCGATACTCCCCCGGCATGATGAATCCCTGCACGATGTCGCGTTGCCTGAGGAGCTCGATCGACTCGGCATACGGATGCGTGTCGGGCACGTCGTGAAAGAACATCGCCGCGGCAGCGGACGGAAGAAATCCGAGAGCGACGAGTGCGAGTGAGAGGAACCAGCGAGTCAGACGCATGGGGGTGGGCGGGGGTTTTCGTGAGGTATCGTACCACAGGCACGATTGGTCATTGGCGATTTTCGAATCGACCCTCTACGCTGCTTGCATCTTCCCCTTATTCTATGGATCAAGCAGAGCTACAGAAGCGCATCGAAGCGTTCCTCAAAGATCTTGATGTTCCCAGCTTCATCGTCTTTGGATTTCAGAAAAGCGAGAAGGAGTTTGGCTTCATCTGGTCGCATCACGAAGCACCGCCAAATGTAGTGATCAAAGGGCTCTCATGGGCGCTGCAGGATTTTGTGCAGAAGAATCTGTAACCTTTATCGGAGGATTTCCTTCATTATCCAGTTCGCGAACCCGATAGCAGAAGCAACGACGATCCAGCCCCATACACCGCCAAAAATCTCCAATCCCACGACGGCAGGATCCATCTTGAGCACGAGCAGGTGCACGAGCCATACAAAGAGTCCGTTCACCACAATCACAGCGAGGATCGTCGCGAAGAGTTTTAAAGGGAGCGTGAGAATGGCGAGTACCGGGCGCACGAGCAGGTTGAGCAGCGTTAAGAGTGCGCCGACGATAATGATCGCGCGCCACCCTCCCGTGAGTGCGAAGTACTGATCGAGGTACGTTGCCATCACCCAGACGAGTGCGACATTCAATATCGCCTTCATCGTGATCTTGAGCGGCAGGGAACCCGAAGAGTCAGCCATGGCGGGCAGTGTAGCGGAGGAAGGCGGGATGTTCTACAGCTTCGTCAGTTGCACTGTTACCTGCACTCCATCCACCTCTACCTTTTGCGGCGGCCCGTCATTCTGCTGCAAGGCGGCGTTTGTCTCTTGGGCGATGGTTTTGCCGTGTTCCTTCAGCACATCAGGCAGTCCGTCAATCTGCAGTGCGATACGATCGGTGAAGTGCAAACCAGCTTCTTTGCGCAGCTTCTGTACGACGCGAATGAGATCGCGCACCAATCCTTCGCGTTTCAGTTCTTCGGTGATCGCGGTATCCATACTCATGACCACACCGTGATCGGCAGCGACATCTGCGCCTTCTGTACCACGGTAGGCGATGGCGACTTCGTCGGGAGCGAGCACTTCATCCAGAATCAGAATGGCGCCGTCGTCCCGTACAGCGAAGTCACCGGATTTTCCTGCGGTGATGATCTCTTGCACGCGTGCGCCGAGCCGCGGACCCACCTTGCGTGCGTCTACCTGTGCAATGCGCAGCGCGAGCACCCCCGGATCATCGGTGAATTCTAGGTCTTTCACATTGAGCTCACTTGCGAGCAGATGGCGGTCTTCTGCCGTGAGTGCGATCGAAGCGAGTGCAGGCGGCAGCGCGACAACGGCACGTTGGAGTGGTTGGCGCACTTTGATCTTTTTGCCCGCGCGAATGCCGTGCCCCAGCGAGACCAAAAGCCGTAGCAGACGGTGACGATCGATGAGAGAGTGCTCCTGTTTTGTAAGAGGACGCACATCGGGCCAGTCGGTGAGGTGCACCGAACCGTGCTCCTCGGGCACGAGGTTCACGTAGATGGCATCGGTAATGAATGGGCAGAGAGGAGCGAGGGTCTGGCACAGCGTAAGGAGCACGTCGTACAGGGTCACAAGTGCATCCAATTGTTCTCCCTCATGTCCTTCCAGCTCGGCAGACGGGCTCGCATCCTCCTCATCGATGTCCCCCTTGCCGGCGAATCGGCGGCGTGACAAACGCACGTACCAGTTGGTGAGAGCATCGATCGTATCGTGAATCTCACTGCAGGCGGCGGAGAGATCGTAGTGATCAAGCTGAAGTGTCATGCGGTTCACCAGATCCTGCACTTCTGCCCGGATGTACTGATCTAAGGGGTGGCTCGAATGACGCCTGCTTGTCACCGGTTCAAACTTCGCGGCATTGGCGTATGTCGTGAAGAAGCTGTAGACGTTCCAGAGTGGCAGCAGTACCGAACGCACAGTCTCTTCCACCAGTTGTTCTGAAAAGCGCAGATCTTCTCCCTTCACTGCAGGGGAACTCATCAGGGTGAAGCGCACGGCATCTGCACCGTGGCGGTTCACGACTTCGGTGGGCTCGGGGTAGTTTTTGAGGCGCTTGCTCATCTTTTTGCCGTCCTCCGCCAACACGATGCCGTTGACGATGCAGTTTAAGAAGGCGGGTTTCTTGTAGAGGGCTGACGAAAGGATCATCAGGGTGTAGAACCACCCGCGTGTCTGATCCATGCCCTCGGCGATGAAGTCTGCCGGGAATCCTGCCGGGAGCTTCTTCTTGTGATGAGAAAAGGCGAAGGGAAAGTGGCCCTGCGCGTACGGCATGGAGCCCGATTCGAACCAGCAATCCAGAACTTCGGAGATTCGCTGCATGGGCGCCGATAGTGTGAGCTCTATCGCTTCGGCATTCTTGGGATCAATGGCAGCAGCCTCGGCGAGAGACAGATTTTCGACAAGCGTCTGCAGAATTTTAAGCGGCCCCGAATGGCAAGCCACCAGTACGCGCTTGCCCGGGTAATCGGCACGAATGCGCTCCAGTGCCCCAGCCAGTCGCCGGATGAATGTCTCAAGGTTTTCACCACCTTCGGGTGTGCCGGGGTGAAGCGCCGGGCTCGCAATCTCGCCGCTCGGGAGCAGAGTGTTATGCTTCTTCACGGGTTCGCCGCTCCACGCGCCCGTGTCACGTTCACGCAACTCCTTCCATCGTGCGACGTGCGGGGCCTTAAGCTCAGTGCTGAGGATCTCGGCCGTCTCGACGGCGCGCTTGAGATCCGAAGAGATGATGACATCGAATTTCCGCTTCTTCAGTTTTTTGGCGAGCGCCTGCACTTGGGCCCTTCCTGTTTCGTTGAGTGGCGTATCGACATTGCCGCCTTGCACTTTATGTTCTGCATTCCAGTCGGTCTGGCCGTGACGCACAACCGTGAGTGCAATGTCACTCTTTTGCGCCGACGCTCCCCACGTCACATCATCCACAACATGCTTATGCAGATCGAGTTGCGATTCTGTGCGCTGATCCCAGAAGAACGAAACTGGCTCGGCGTACTTGGGATACGGCTGATGGCTCAGTTTGAGCGGATCCTCTTTATTGAAGAAATGTCGAACATTCTGCATGGGATCAGCGTGTGTGACGATGACAATGTGGCCACCGCGATGCAGTGGGAGAACTTCGGTGAGGAAGGCACTGATTCGCTCCTGCACAGAGCGCCACGTTTCCATACCCGGAAAGTGGTAGATGCTCTCGGGCGATCCTGTTTCGAGCTTGTGGGCCCGACGGGCCTTGACGAAGGTGAGGTTTGAGTAGTCGACGGTCTTGCCTTCGTACTCCCCGAAACTGACTTCGCGCAGCCGCTCATCCTCAATAACAGAGGCACCCGTGGCCTTGGCGATCACTTCTGCCGTTTCGCGCGTACGCGCCAAGGGCGAACAGTAGATGGCGCTGATTTCTCCTTTCTTTATGAAGCTTGCAGCCTCCTTCGCCTGCGCGCGACCGGTGTCTGTAAGGGGGGTGCCCGGTGGGGTGCCTTGGTAAATGGGGATCAAGTTGCCTTCACTCTCGCCGTGACGCAGCACCGTCACCTTGGTGAACCGGATCTTCTGCTGTGCCATAAGCTCGTCGCGGCCGGTGATCACCGTGAGGTCGCCTGTGTCCCTGCATCGCCAGATAGGCAGGGGTGTTCCCCAGTAGCGGTTGCGGCTGATTGCCCAGTCGCGTGCGCCCTCCAGCCACTTGCCGAAACGGCCATCACGTAGATGCGCGGGTACCCACTCTGTCTGCGCATTCGCTTTGAGTAGGTCTTCTTTGATCTTCTCTACATTCACGAACCACGAGCTCGTGGCGTAGTTGAGGAGTGGTGAATCGCAGCGCCAGCAGTGCGGGTAGCTATGGCGGTACGTTTCTTCGTCGAAGAGCTTGTTGTGTTCCTTGAGCCACTTGGCGACGAGGCGGTCGGTCTTACCCGAATCCTCCGTTGGTTTCACTTCCATTCCCGCAAAGTCCGTCACTTCCGGGATGAATTTCCCTTCCATCGTGACATGCTGCAGGATCGGCACTTTCTCCTTCAGCCCCACACGGTAGTCGTCTTCGCCGAAACCCGGCGCGATGTGCACGATGCCGGTGCCTTCATCCGTTGCTACGAAATCCGCTGTAATGATCCGGAATGCATTCTTATATTCATTATTTTTTGCAAAATATGGAAAAAGCGGTTTGAATTTTAAGTTCGCCAATTCCTTTCCATCGATGTAGTCAGATTTGATTTCTTGAATTTCAAAATTCGGATTTTTGTGCTGAGGAAAGTTTTCTGTCGCACTAGCAAAAGAATCAGATTGTTCACGCAGTTTGTTATAGAAGTCCAAGGAAGTAATGAAAGTTTCTTTGGAGGCTCCATTTTTCTGATACCAGAATTTTACATATTTGACCTTAGGATGTACCGCAAGGAAGAGATTCCCCGGCAGTGTCCACGGAGTAGTGGTCCACGCCAGCAGATACTCCTTTATTTCCTCTGTTTCTTTTATTCCCTTTCTTTCTTTTTGTAATTCGAACTTCACTGTTACCGAAAGATCAGTCACGTCTTTGTAGCCCTGCGCCACTTCAAAGTTACTGAGCGGTGTGGCGCAGCGCGGGCAGACATACATTCCCTTGTAACCCTCGTACACGAGCCCATTCTTATGGAGCTCGCTGAACACCCACCAGATCGATTCCATGTACTCCGGATCCATGGTGCGGTAATCCCAGTCCATATCTACCCAGCGCCCCATCCGCTCCACCACAGTGCGCCATTCTTTGGTGTAGCGCTGCACCGATCCGCAGCAGAGCTCATTGAACTTTGCGATACCCATCTCTTCGATCTGCTGATGCGAGGTGATGTTGTGCTCTTTCTCAATCAAATTTTCGACAGGCAGCCCGTGACAATCCCAACCGAAGCGTCGCTCCACATACTTTCCTCGCATCGCCTGGTAGCGCGGAATGACATCCTTGATGGTGCCCGCGAGCAGGTGCCCGTAGTGAGGGAGCCCCGTGGCAAAGGGGGGGCCGTCGTAGAATGAGAACGAGTGCTGTGCTGCCTCCTTTTCTCCTTTCCGTTGCTTCACACTGCGCTTGAAGACATCTTCCTCCTGCCAGTAGCGCAGGATGCCCTCTTCCAGTTCGGGTAGCCGCTGCTTGGGGTCTACAGAGTCGAACATGCCCAGAGATTAGCATATCCGCCTTGCGGTGTGTGCTCCATTGCCCTCCATTCTCATCGGTAGTTGACGTGCGTGAGGGGATCTTCCAAGAGTGCCAACTTTCTCAGTGTTGCCGCGTTTCGATCCATGCTACTCAGACGCACACGTTCGTAGTGAGTGTGCTCCCCCTCACAGATGGGGGGCAAAATCACAGTGGGTATCTGCATGGCATGCACAACAGCTCCTTCGTCTGCCGTGCCTTTGCCCCCTTTGATGAGCGGGCGTACGCCATCGGTGGTTTCCATGCACTGGGCAACCGTCTTGACCCAAGTGTGATCGGGATGCTCCATGTACGGTTTGAGGAACGGTGTCTCCCTTCCGGGCTCGCGATGGTACGTCACGATGTCGGGGTCCCTGATATTTTCTTTCTGCAATGCCGCATCGACGCCGCGCCGAACGATATCGATGATTGTAGCAGGATCGAGAGCCGGGTTGCTGTTGATCACGTCGATATCAATCGTTTCGAGACTCGGCACGCTCATATTTTCCTGACGGACCGTACCGCGTGTTTCGGGATCGCCTGTGTGCACGTCCCGCACCACGGCATTCGTCGGCGGCATGAGCGTGCGGAAGTGCTCTTCTTCCCGCTGCGGGAATGCGATGTGGGGGAGAGCGAGCGTGACGATGGCCGCCCGGATAGTGACGAGGCTGAGAGGGTCTGCCGAACTGGCATTTCCCCCGTGCATTCCTTCTCCTTTTACCACGAGACGCAGGCCCACTCGTCCGGAGCGGCCGATGCAGAGGAGCGGGGGATCATTGATCTTCGTGCCGACTGCGATGTCCGTTGATACAGCGCAATGAGCACCGCCTACCAGGTTATTGTGACCATCAAGGGCTGCGTAGATACCATGTGACTGCCCCTCCTCACCTCCTACAAGCAGAATGCGGACGGAGTGTCGTATGCGTGATCGGTCCTGCCTCAGCTGCCGCGCGGCTTGGAGCATGCTAACAATACCAGCAGCCATGTCGGCACTCTTAAGACCTTTGGCAACATCGGGATCGTTGCGATCGAGTGTGAGTTGGTACGCGTCGCCTTGGTATTCAGGCGGATAGTGCGTGCGTGGATCGATGGAATCGAAGTGGCCGAACCACAGCATTTCACCAGGGCGAGCGGTATTGTCCGGGTTGATATCGATGGTCACGTTGATCGGCGGAGGAGTCAGATCTGCAAATTTTGCGTCTGGCGGATAGCCGTGAATATTTACGGCTCCCAGATCCCATTGCTCGGCAAACTGCGCGAGGTATTCTGCCAGTGCTCGCTCTCCCTGCGGCGTGTGCGACTCTCGGGTGACGAGGTCTCCGAGCAGCTCTCTGGAAGAAGGAAATTCCTGCATGAGTGAGGGCAGAAGACGAAGTTGCTCATGCTACCACGTGGCACCCTTTTCACCAGACGTTCTCATACGTAATTTTTCCGTTCTGTCCGCCAATCATTCTTTGCCTCTTGCCAATTTCGCATGCATTTATATTGACGAACGGTCGAGAAAGACGAGAATGGAAGCGATGCATAAAGGAGCTCCAAACGCTGGCCCGCGTGAACCCGTCGTGGAGGTTCGTGCTCAACGAGGACAACGGGTGGCCCTTTCTGTTGTGGACGATGATCCCGAGAGTGTTCTGGAGGGTGGAGAGCGCAAGCCAGGCATAGGAGAAGGAGACTCTGCTTCTGCTTGTGGCGATAAGACCGGTATTGCAAATGAACAGGTTGAACCAGGGTCTCCTGAGGAGGCAGAAGTTCTGGACAGATTGTTAGCTGCTGCTCGAAAATCAGTCACCATGGAAGCATTCAAAGTCCTTCAGAGTTCGGAATTTGCCGCCAGCGTCGCTAGGATCAGTAATTTTCAGGCACTTGTTAAGGCAGTATCTGTCAGGGCATTGGGCATGCTGCGTCCGTGGCTGCTAGAACAGGCGCATGTTCCCACGACTCTTGCTCAGGTATCGTCAATTGTCGAAGACAAGACCACTGACGCAGTGCGAGAAGCAGTGCGGAGGGTCCTGTCCCGGGTCGTACGCCAATAAATATTGGGGAAATATGCGTCTTTTGACTGGATAAATAGGCTTCTTTTGATTGATTGACAATGTTGCGTTCTTTAGAATCAGCTTCCTTTTTCTCAAAGTATTTGGACGATGAACACGTCTTCACCGGCAGGGTACCTGATGAGCAGGAGCCACCAGAGACTGGCGATCTGTCCAATGAAGATGAAGAGGAAGATGGAGACGCAGTTGAGCATATCTTGCAGACGCTTGCCGGCATACAGGCAGGTGGGCCTACCGCTGTGCGAGATATCCTCATCGCGAGGAAGCGTCTGCGCAATACCCATCTGGAATTAATAAACATTGGAGCGGACGCTCCTGCCGAGCATCCTCAGCTGATGGGGGCTATCAATCTCTACGATGCCAACCTGGTGCCCGATGAAGCGTTTCGCGCACTCGTAGAAGGTGAAGAGGCTGTTTTTCGAGAATTCATTCACCGCGGCGGCATGCTCAATCGCTCACGACCGAATGCCGTAGAGCGGCCGTACTATGCCGATGACTATGAATCGGTCTATGATCAAATGCACCGTGATCTTACGGGTCAATCGGGGAGGCCCGGGCGTTACCAGCTTGTGGCACTGCATAGTGAAACAGGTGAGATGGTAGCTTGGCTGACGTATCGATTACCCCCGGCCGGGAATTGCTCTCCCCGGGAGAGTAGAGAGTATGCGTCGCACGTGAGGAGGATTTTTCATCAGGTGAAATTGCGTGGCATGAATCAGACGGACCTTCCTCCGTTCGAGACTATGATGGAGATGGACACGATCAATGTGCGAAAAGGGTGGGAAGGAGCCGGTACGAAGATCATTGCAGAAACACTGAGTTACCTTGAGGAAACTGAGGGGGAGCACTGCCCAAGGAGCATTTTCTTCTATCGCTTCTCTCGTCTCACCCTCAAGCAACCGATTATCGCAGAAGGTGCTTGGCAGTTTAGCGGGGGCGAGAATACGTCGAGTGCACAACTCCTCACTTCCTGTGGCTTCGATCACATTGGTCACCGTATCAACAAAGGTGAGATTGTCGCGCGCGAAATTGCGAATTTTGCTCCACAGAGTAATGTCGTCGTCTTAGAGCCCATGTGGGAGTATGGCTTATCAAGAAAATTTGACACCGTACAAGAGCTGGCTGGGCGACGCCTCGATCGTTACTACGGGGTTGAAAACCACGAGTAATTACGAGTGTTTCGATGGTGCTGTGGCGCGAAGATCTTCGTGGGATGAGGTGTCTGGCAGCAGCTTCTACTTCTGCTTGATGGCAAGCGGAAGTACTGCACCCATTGCCACAATGGTGCCAGCGAGGAATGTGATGTGTGTGACTTGATTCATGAGGATCGCTTGTCCAATGATCGTCATGAAAATCAGCAGGAAAGAGAATTGCATAACGAAATCAATTTCTCGATGCGAGAGGAGGTAGTAATAGATGTAATAGGGCAGGCCGGCGAAGAATATGCTGAACAGAATCATGCGCGCAATGACGGGCATGGCGTACTGCAGAAGGTGTGCTGAGGGAAGTAGGGGTAGAACGAGAAGTGCACAGAAGAACGAAATTACAAAGAAGTACTGCGCAGCGCGCACATCCACGTTTTCCAGTCGCTTGTATCGTTCGCTGGTGATCGAGAATACCGTAAATGCAGCAATGGCGATGAATGTGAACAGTATGTCACGAGGTGTCCAGGAGGGTGTGGAAGTGATGAGGAGCAGGATGCCAATGCCGAAGCATCCCCATGAGGCAAAAAGTGTCTTCCAGCGCTTGCGGTTGACGATGGTCGTGAGCAGAAAGCCCGAAGCGGTCATGGGAATGGTGTAGTGTGAAGGCAGAGTTCGTTCGAGAGAGAGGTACGAGAAGAACGCTACAAGGAACAGTGACCCCACCGAGAGCCAGAGCGTCTTGCTGCGCAGCGGGAGGGCAACAAAACGAAGTGGGGAGTGTAGTCGAACCCAGAGCAGCATTACTGTGCTTAAGCCGAGTAGTGAAAAGAAGCGGACGATAGTAAGATCGAGAGGCGAGATTTGGTGTGTATTGAGCAGTAAGTGCGCAAAGATTGGGTCGAAACCCCAGAGTGCAAAAATGAAAATCACCGTCAGCACTTGCCTGGTCATCGAGTGTGTTTGGAGCACACGCACATGTTCCGCCCCCATAGCGCACAGTTCGGTGGAAATGGATCGCCGCTCTTCTGTTGAGAGGTTAATGCGTATGATGATTTTTGTCGTCTGCTGACTGGTTGGTACGATCTGCATGCCACCCAGAGAGACGCCGTATTTTTCTTCGAGGAACAGCATGCGACTGAGTAAATCGTTTAATGAAACACTCGGAAACCGAAAGCTCACGGTGCAGTACTTCTTTTCGGGCGAGGAATCCTCTCCGGGCTTTGCGGGCTGAAAGATTGCGGTAATGGCGACCGAGGGCTGCAAGTGGCCGTTGGCGATGGCGATGAAGGTTTCTTCGAGAGAGGTGTGTCCGAGCGTGCGGATACCGGTCAGCAGACTCTCTTCAGTGAATTCCTTTAGGTATCCACGTGCCTGTTTGATCATTGCCTCCTGAAGAATACGTTTGCCACTTTCGATTTTCTGCTGATGCGATGCGGATCCTAGTAGTGAACGAATCGCAGCAATGGCCACTCCCGTATGCACCCATTCGAGCCAGTCGCGTGTCACCGTGTGGCGGCTGGCAAGTTCCAGCGAGAGTGAATCTCCATCGTTCAGTGCAGTGAAGAAGGGTATCTCTTTGCCATTGATTTTGATCACCTTGGTCTTGAGTGTCTTATTTTTAAAAAGGTAGAACGCTCCATCGAGAGCTGTGGCTCCCGTGGGTAACTGGATGGTGGTGTCATCGGGTCCATAGATGAAGATGGATTTGCCGAGAATGTCATTTTGCAGGCTATCCCAGAATTCCTGACTCTTATCTTCTGTATCTTTCGAGAGCGGCGCGATGCGCTCAGTCCAAGGCAAATACTCCATGATTCCGACGGCCTTATCGTCAAAACAGAAGATCGATACGCCTTTCCTAGCATATTTCTGCATTTCCTTCGTGCGAATTTTGCATCGTACGCGTGTGCCTTCTTTGAGAATGATTGTCGTGTGTAATCCACGATAACCATTAATGGCCGGCGCATTGATGAAATCTTTGAACGAGAGGATTTCATGTTGCCACTTTTGATGGAGCACACCCAATGTTTCATAGCATTGCGAAATGTCATCACAGAGAAAGGCGCACGTGACATCCGACCGGCTACTACGTGTTTCAGTTTCTGATGCGAGGCGCGCGCGCAAATGATCCCACGTTTTCTGTTCCACGCGTACCGTGACCTTTTCAGAAAGCGGTTCCGGTTCGCCGTAGAGCGTTTCACGGAGCGCATCCACAATCTTGGCTCCCTGCTGTACATTGGCGTCGCGGAGTTGTACGAGTGCTGCGAAGGTCTCGGGGTCCAGCACGGTCAAGCAGAGACCTTCAAGTTCATCACTCAAGTCATGCATGCTCATCCGTTCGGCAATCTTGACGTAGATGTCCATCGTCTCCTGTGCGAAAGATTGCTGCCGCTCCTTCGAGAGGAATTTGACTGTGCGCATGTTGTGCAGGCGGTCAGCCAGTTTGATCACCATGATGCGAATATCCTCCTGCATCAGGATGACCATTTTTCGCAGCGACTCGATCTCTTCATTGAGAGTGGGATGCTCGCGTACCGATTCATCGTCGAGCTTCGTCATTCCTTCGATCAACGCTGACGCAGTCTGGCCGAAACGTTTTTCGATAAAGGCGAGTCTGAGGTCAGTGTCTTCCAGTGCATCGTGGAGCAGCGCAGCGACGAGAGAATCGGCGCCGGCCTCTAGGTCGGCAAGAGTGAGAGCAACCGCAATGGGATGGCTGCAGTACGGCTCTCCGGATTTGCGTTTCTGCCCCTCGTGCGCACTTATACACAGTTCAAATGCACGTTGCACACGCTCACGTTGCGTAGCAGAGAGATGCCGGAGGGAGAGTTCAAATTCCTTCCATTGCATGAAGGTGCAGTTTACTCGTCTTTTTTGGCGATGTGGAGCTTATTTTGCACTCGAGAAGGGTAATTCACGTCGTTCGTGGCCTTCCTCATTCTTTCCATTTAATGCTGCACCCGATGGTATTCCCGCCTGCACCGTTCGCTCGCGCAGCTCGCTCGGGTCTTCGGCGGGCAAGTGCTTTACTTTTTCCACTTAATTGAGCACCCAATAGCATTTGCTTCCTCCGTGGGAGGATCACGATTTTCCACCAATGCATCGATAGCATTCCAGAGATCACGCTGCTTCACCTGATCGGGATGTTCCCAGTTGTCGTCCATGCGGCCTTTGTACTTCAACGTGCGGTCACGACCGAAGACGAAACAGTGTGGTGTTGCGAGCGCGCCGAAGGCCTTCGCGACTTGCTGCGAGGCGTCGTGACAGTACGGGCAGGGGTATCCGCGTTCCTCATAGCGTTCCTTCATGGCGGCGAAGGAATCCTGCGGATAGTTAGTGGCGTCGTTGCTGTTGATCAGAATCACCTGCACGCCTTCCTGATCGAAGTGTTCTGCAATCTCAAGAATGCGTTCTTCGTACGCCTGTGCGTAGGGGCAGTGGTTGCACGTGAAGATCACGACGAGAAATGGATCCTTGATCTCGCGCGTGTCGACAGTCAGGCCGTCTACGGCAGGCAGACGGAAGTGCGGGAGCGTATCGCCAATTTTGAGAACAGAGGAGTTATCGTCGATCAGAACCATAGGAACGGGGAAGGAACCTCCAGTATACTCCGGTTCCCATGCAGCGTCATTTCACCGCCACTGGCTTCGTTGTGGACTCACAGAACCGCACGTTGCTGCTCTGGCATAAGCGGCTGAAGCGCTGGATGCCGCCGGGTGGTCATGTCGATGAAAATGAATCCCCCGAAGAGACGGCACAGCGCGAATGCAAAGAGGAAACAGGACTCGATGTCGAGATCATTGGCGATGGTTCGACTTCGCTCACCACAGGAGAGCAGCCTGATGTTTTTGCAGAAAGTCCTGAGGAAGGAAAGCTCCTCAAGAAGCCGATTGCCTTGTTACTCGAGAACATTCCCGCTCTGCCTGAGCGCGACGAACTGGCTCACCAGCACATGGACTTTGTGTACCTTGCCCGACCCCTCGACGAAGCGCAGGTGCTGTGCCTCGCCCAGGAAGAAGGCGCTGAGCTCCACTGGTTCACGCATGACGAGATCGCGGCACTGAACGAGGCGACCGAGATTTTTGCGAATGTGAAAGCATATATTCTGCGAACGATCTTTCCTTCATCATGAACGATATTTTGCGAGTAACCCGAATTACAGATCTATCGCCAGTCCACGACTCACGTTCGCGGGCCCCCCTCTTCTCAGTCTGGAGTACAACGACTCTCCTTTTGTGTCATTGAGAGTATGGGCTGCACCGCATACGTGGAGAATTTTTCCTCGGTACATTGCTGATAACAGATTCAATGCTCGTGCGGGTACAGCATCTCTCCCTTCTTGAGTAATGAATCTACACTGGTCGAGCAAAGTTGTTTCTGCATCCATATCGTTACTCGCATGCAGAAGGGCGATAAGCGCAAACATATTTCTAATTTTTTCCCGTTGAAGTTCCAGTGAGGTTTCCTCGATTGCGTGAATGATATCTTCATCTCGTTGATCCAGCAGTGTTCGTGCGATGTATTGCGCCTGCTCTGTCCGTCGCGTATCGATGAGGAAGTAGGGCAAGTCTCTGCGTTTGGCAAAACGAATGGCCGTGTAAAATTCTTTACCTTGAGTGCGCGTAAACAGCTGCAACAGCTGCTGTGCATCACTGTTCAGTTGAGCGGTGATGCGATCTATGCGTTCATCAATTTCTGGGGCAAGCCAATCTGCATTCAGTTTCTTTTCCTCTGAAGGGTGCAATTCAACCGTGATCACGTCCGGTTGTTCCCTGGAGAGTGCACGTTCCACTCTGCGCTCCGCATCAGGATCTGCATGAACGATTCCAAGAAGTTTGATCGAACCCATATTGCAATATTATTAAATATTTTATGTATTTGTCAATAATTTACTGAACTGGTTACTTATCCTCACACCCGTTTCTTCTTGAGCGTGTCTTTGAGGTACTGGCCCGTGTAGCTTCCTTGAACGGTTGCCACCTCTTCCGGCGTGCCCTGCGCCACAATCTTCCCTCCGGCGTCGCCGCCTTCGGGTCCCAGATCGAGCACGTGATCGACCGATTTGATCACATCGAGATTATGTTCAATCACGAGCACGGTGTTGCCCTTGTCTACCAGACGTTGGAGCACATCCAAGAGCCGCGCAATGTCGTCGAAGTGCAGACCTGTCGTGGGTTCATCCAGGATGTAGAAGGTACGGCCGGTTGCACGCTTGGTAAGCTCGGTTGCCAGCTTCACGCGCTGCGCCTCACCGCCTGAGAGTGTGGTGGCACTCTGGCCTAAGTGCAGGTAGCCCAATCCCACATCTTCGAGCGTCTGAAGTTTCTTCTTGATACCGGGAATTGCCGAGAAGAAATCGAGTGCCTCACGCACGGTCATGTCGAGCGCGTCAGCGATGGTTTTTCCCTTATAGGTAATCTCGAGCGTTTCGCGGTTGTAGCGCTTGCCCTTGCACGTTTCGCAGGTGACGAAGACGTCGGCCAAGAAGTGCATCTCAATGCGTTTCATTCCGTCGCCTTCGCAGTCCTCGCAACGCCCGCCCTTCACATTGAAGCTAAAGCGGCCGGTCTTATAGCCACGGAGCTTGGATTCCGGCAACGCAGAATAGACGTCGCGAATTTCGGTGAAGAGGCCGGTGTACGTGGCGGGGTTACTGCGGGGTGTGCGTCCGATGGGTGATTGGTCGATGACGATGGCCTTGTCGAGTTCGCCCAATCCCTCGATGGTCTTCATATTCTGCGGACGCGCCTTGGCTCCATTGAGGACACGCTGTAACTCCGGCGCGAGAATACCGTGAATCAGACTCGATTTGCCCGAGCCAGAGATGCCCGTCACGCCGATGAATGTACCCAGCGGGAGCAAAACATCGATATGCTGCAGGTTATGATGGTGAGCATCGGTGATGCTGAGAGTCTTGCCCGTGCCCTTGCGGCGTTTCGATGGAATGGGGATGAACTTCTTGCCGCTCAGGTACTGACCGGTGACGGATTTTTTGTTTTTCACAATCTCTTCAGGTGATCCATCGGCAATGATTTCACCGCCATATTTGCCGGCACCGGGTCCGATTTCGAGCAGGTAGTCCGCAGAACGCATCGTCTCTTCGTCATGCTCCACAACGATGACGGTGTTACCCAGATCCCGGAGCTTTGTAAGAGTCGAGATCAATCGTGCATTATCGCGCTGATGCAGGCCAATGCTCGGTTCATCCAGCACGTACAGCACGCCCTGCAACGCGGAGCCGATCTGGGTCGCGAGTCGAATGCGCTGCGCCTCGCCGCCCGAGAGGGTGGCTGCCGATCGCGAGAGCGTTAAGTAGGTAAGGCCGACATTCTCGAGGAACGAGAGGCGCGAGATGATTTCTTTCAGTACCTTGCTCACCACGGCGTACTCATACGATGTGAGCATCGTTTCGGTACGATCACTCTTCGATTCCTTGGCCGGAATGAGCTTCTCGAAGAACATCTTCGCTGCGCTTACACTGCAGTCCGTTGCATCGACGATATTGTATTCTCCCACCGTCACGCCGAGGATCTCCTTTTTCAGGCGCTTGCCCCCACAGCTGGGGCAGGGGAGTTCCAGCATGTACTCCTCGATCTGCTGACGCACATAGCTACTGTCTGTTTCGTGGTGTCGACGTTCAAGATTGGGAATCACGCCTTCAAACATCGTCTCGTAGTTGCCGTCGAATTTCTCACTCTCGAATGTGATCGAGAGCTTCTCGGGTGATCCACGTAAAATTGCCTCGCGGTGTTCGGTGTTCAACTTCTCCCACGACGTATCCATGCTGAATCCCAGATGTGCGGCGAGTGCCTCGAGCAGGCGGGTGGTGAAACCCATGCGTGAGACAGAGGTGGCCCACGGATGAATTGCCCCTTCGGAGAGAGAGAGACGTGGATTGGGTACGATGGCGGCCTCGTCCACTTGCAAGATAGAACCGAGTCCGTGGCATACCTCGCAGGCACCATGCGGCGAGTTGAACGAGAAATTGCGTGGCTCCAGTTGTGCTATGGCCTCATTGGGATGATCGGGACAAGCAAAGAGCTCCGAGAAACGCACCTCCTTATTAGCCTCCGTGTCGAGCACAATGAGAGATCCCTCTCCTTTCTTAAGCGACAGTTCCACAGAATCCGATAGACGGGAACGATTTGGATTCGCCTCTTCATCGTTCATTTCAAGGTCACGAACGATCAGGCGGTCGACGACGATTTCGATGGTGTGCGCTTTCTTTGGGTCGAGCTCGGTTTTCTCATCTGTCGTGACGATGGTGCCGTCCACACGCATGCGCACAAATCCCTCGCGACGAATGGCGTCGAGCACCTTGACATGCGCACCTTTCCGCCCCTCGATCACCGGAGCGAGCAGAAAAATCTTGGTGCCCTCTGACATGTCGGCAATTGTCTCGATGATCTGCGTGGAGGATTGCTGGCTCAGTACTCGTTGGCAGACGGTGCAGTGCACACGACCGGCCTTGCTCCAGAGAAGACGCATGTAGTCGTAGATCTCGGTCACAGTGCCTACTGTGGAGCGCGGATTGCGGGGGGAAGTTTTCTGGTCAATGGAAATGGCAGGAGAGAGCCCCTCAATCGATTCCACCTCGGGTTTCTCCATCTGCGAGATGAACTGGCGCGCATAGGCGGATAGACTCTCGACGTAGCGACGCTGTCCCTCGGCGAAGATTGTGTCGAACGCGAGGGAGGACTTGCCCGACCCCGAAAGCCCCGTGATGACGGTGATCTTATTTCGTGGAATGGTGACATCCACGTTCTTGAGATTGTGCATGCGTGCACCTTTGACAATGATTGCATCCATGAGAAAATATTGAATAATAAAAAATGCGCCCACGCGCGGCGCTGAGAGAGCAGCGTAGCAAAAAAATCGAGTCCTGTCTAGGGTCTTGGTGGTGATCTGGAGTGGGGGAGAGACATTTCGCCTGCCAATTCTCGGCGAAACCAGCAAAAAATCTGAAGATTCCACTACAATGCATTCCCATGTTCACGGGGATCGTCGAAGCAACGGCCAAGGTCACGGCCCGACAGGGTGGAAAGCTCTCTATCGAGCGGCCACAGGCCTTTAATGATGTCGCGCGTGGTTCGAGTATCGCCGTTGCGGGCGTATGCCTCACGGTCAGCATCTTGGATGAACATTCGCTCACATTCGATGTCATGCCAGAGACCGTGGCAAAAACGACGATTGGCAGTTTGTCTATTGGCGATCTGATCAATGTAGAGAGGGCACTACCCGCACACGGAAGGTTCGAGGGTCATGTCATGCAAGGGCATGTGGAGGGAATAGGGGAAGTGGTGGGTTTGGAACGGAAAGGCGAGGATGTACGGCTGACGATTCGTGCGCCTTCCGCCCTCCGCCATGCAATCATCCCCAAGGGATCCATCGCACTGGATGGCGTGTCGCTTACGATTGTCGATGTTGGTACCGATGTGTTCACGATTGCGCTCATTCCGTTGACGCTCGCGCAGACGACGCTTGGAATAAAACGGATGGGGGACCATGTGAACATCGAAACGGATATTCTCGTCCGCACCTTACTTGCGGTGGGCGAGCGAGTCATAATCAATAATTAAAGAGAGAAAACTTCAAGATTCAGGTATCAAGTTTCAAACAAATTTCAAGATTCAAAACATACGTTCCAATTTTAAAGTTTGGCAATTGAGTCTTATTTGATCCTTGAATCTTGCATTTTTGGATTTTCCGGCGAACGCTGGTGTTACAATCCTCCCCATGCGCTCTTCACCTCTGTCACTGCCGGCACATATTTCCTCCGGATGGAGAATCGGCATTATTCATTCCTCCTTCTATCCAGATGTCGTGGCAGAGCTGGTCTCGGGTGCGCAACGCGTGCTCAATGACGCGGGGATTGCATCGGGCAACGTGCGTACCTACCCCGCCCCCGGCTCGTTCGAGATTCCTCTCATCGGCGCTGCGCTCATTGAAGCAAAAGAGGTCGATGCGCTTATCGGCCTCGGGGTCATTGTCGAAGGCGAAACTTACCACGCGCGATTAATTGCCGAACAGGCTGCTCGTGGGATGATGGATCTACAAGTGCGGCATCTCACGCCGTTCGCGTTCGAGATTCTCTACGTGCATACGCTTGAGCAGGCTCGGGCCCGTCTGCAAAAGGGAGAAGAGGCGGCGCGCACTGTCCTTCATGCACTTGCGCAACTCTCGCCACTGCATTCCTAACATCTTGTACATCACGGAGAAATGCTAGTACGATTACCAGCAATCTTCTCATTCTCCGTATGCGCGCCTCTCTTCGACTGTCTCTTCTTGCCTCGGGAACACTGTTGATGTTCTCGTCGACGATTTTTGCAGCTGAGGCGATTTTCCCTGATGTACTTGTGGGGCACCGCTTCGAGGAGCCCATCAATGCACTGGTCAACGCGGGCGTTCTTACGGGGAATCCTGACGGTTACTTCTACCCTGGTCGACAGGTGAACCGTGCCGAGATGCTCAAGATGCTCTACAAGGCCACGGGCAGACTTCCTGATGTTAACAGTCGTGCCTGTTTCGATGATGTGGAGCGCTACAGTTGGTACGAGACCTACGTGTGTGATGCGATAGCCCGTCGTTTTGTTGACGGCTACTCTGACGGCACGTTCCGTCCGGCGAATCCTGTGAACCGCGTAGAGGCCCTCAAGATGATCACGCAGGTCATTGGCATTCCCGTGGAAGAGATTGGTGAGGATGCGCGTCAGGTGGTGAAGTTCGTGGATGTCTCGATCTCAGCGTGGTACACGAAGTATCTCTACGCGGCGTACGTAAAGAACATTCTGCCGATTGCTGGGCAAGATGCGTCACGCTTCTATCCCGATTGGCCACTTTTGCGGGGTGAAGCTGCCGCGATGATCTACAACGCACTACATGCGGATCTCATTGAGCGTCGTCAGGAGAGCAGCGCGTCCTCTGTCTCGACAGCGCGCAGCAGCAGTAGTGCGACGGCAGCGCAGTCCTCTTCATCGTCGAGTGACGCTGCCAGCTACGATGTGCCGTTTCCGTTTGAGTCCGCCGGCAAGTTTTCTCAGCGCAAATCCGTCACCTATCGTTTTACGCTCGATCACTCCGCGGTGGTCTCGACGGTTGCCAAGTTGCAGTCGGGTCAGCCCGGCAGTCTCACGTGCAGACTCTATCTCTTGGCGGAATCCGGATTCTCGTACGAGTACTTCATGGGTTTTCAGGAAGGATCGACGTGCACGCTCAAGACGGCATTGAAACCTGGTAGCTACCAGCTCCAGCTCCAGCCGACGGTTGCCGACACGACATTCAACGTGAAGGTCGTGACCACCACAACCGGTGACGGAAACGATGGTTTTGCCGAGGCGCAAACGCTGCCATTCAATCTGGCACGCACCGGCACACTTGCTTCGGGGGATTATAAAGATTGGTACAAGTTCACCGTTTCCGCGGCGCAGAGTCTGCAGATTTCCGTCACGGACTCCACGCAGATCACGTGCCTGATCTATCCCATGGAGGATGTGGATCTCTTCAGCTTCTCAGGGCCGGCGTGCAATCAGCACTACGAGTACCAACCAGGTACGTACATCATCGCCGTCGGGCGTATGTTCCCGTCTGACGCACGGCAGACGTTTACGATCCTCGCACAATGATGGCCGGACATACAGGCTGTTGTTTCTACTCTTGAGAAGGGGGATAGGGCGTAGGGTGTGGGATTTTTCTTAGCGTGCGGGTACGCGCAGTACGCGCGGCGTGTGATGCGTCACCTCGAGAAATCGCACGATGCCATCGTGGGGAATGACGAGTGTAGATGTGTTCACGAGTGGGTGGCATTGTAGTGCCTCGGCATTCCAGATGCCTTCGTCCACAATCACTTCCACATTTCCTTCTGTATCGTTCACGAGACCGAGGAGTGTCACGGATCCCGGCTCCACGCCGAGGAGAGATTTCAATTTCTCTGGGGAGGCGAAACTGAGCTTGCCTGTGCTGAGCGGAGTCGAAGCATCCACATTGAGCAGATCTTTGAGCCCTTTCAAATCCGCAGCCGTGTCGTATCCGACCACGACGAGGAAATTCTGTGTTCCCTTACGGTTCCGCAAGAGTAGATTTTTTGTGGCCGTACCAGGCATGGAAGGGCACAGGCGCTCCGCCTCCTCGCAGGTGAAGACGGCGGGGTGGTTGTATTTCTCGTAGGGAATGCCGTGCTGATCCAGAAATGCGAATATTTCCGACATCGCTGCGATTGTACTTGTATACTGCTGATCCATGCCATCATTCGCAACCGTTCCTCAGGCTCTTGAGGCGCTCAAGGCTGGTCGCATGATCATCGTGGTTGATGATGAAGCACGTGAGAACGAGGGTGACCTCATTCTCGCAGGTGAACACGTGAGCGAAGAGGTGATGGCGTTCGTGATTCGGCACACCGGTGGTGTGGTGTGTCTCGCGCTCAGCAATGCAATCGCCGACCAATTGGAACTGCTACCGATGGTGCAGCAGAATTCTTCGAAACGTGGTACGCCGTTCACGGTGAGCATCGAAGCGCGCGAAGAAGTCGATACAGGCATCTCGGCGCGCGATCGCACACAGACCGTTCGTACCGCAGTCCATCCCGATGCGACCGCGCACGATCTCGTGCGACCAGGTCATGTTTTTCCGCTGCGTGCACAGGATGGTGGTGTGCTCGTCCGTGCCGGTCACACCGAAGCGGCCGTGGATCTTTGTCGTCTCGCAGGGCTCCGCGAAGCTGCGGTGCTGAGTGAACTCATGCATGACGATGGCACGATGATGCGTCTGCCCTCGCTCCAAAAATTTTCCACTGATCACAATCTTCCCATTCTGCGCATTGCCGATCTCATTGCACACCGTCGCAGCTCCGAGTCACTCGTACGCAAAGAAGCACAGTCACCCCTCCAGACTGAAACAGGTTTGTGGTCGATCTGTGTGTATCGCGACATTCTTCATAATGAAGAACACGTGGCGCTGGTGAAAGGTGATGTCATAGATGATGCACCGGTGCTGGTGCGTGTGCATTCTGAATGTTTCACGGGTGACACGCTCCACTCACTTCGCTGTGATTGTGGGCATCAGCTACACACGGCGATGCAGATGATGGAGCGCGAGGGACGAGGAGTATTGCTGTATCTCAAACAAGAAGGACGCGGCATCGGACTCACAAATAAAATTCGCGCGTACGCATTGCAACAGTCGCACGGACTCGACACGGTAGAAGCAAATGAGAGTCTTGGATTCGCTGCCGACCTTCGCGAGTATGGAATCGGTGCACAAATTTTGAAAAATCTTGGCGTGAAAAAAATTCGTCTTCTCACGAATAATCCACGCAAAATTATTGGTCTCGAAGGGTACGGTCTCTCGATTGTTGAACGTGTTCCGATTGAGCTAGAGCAAGCCACAACGGACCAACATGCGTACCTCATTACAAAGAAGAAAAAACTCGGACACACATTGCACACGGTGTAATTTTTTATTTTTATTTATTTTTTGTGCACGTTTGCAATGGCACATTTTGTCGAATGCGCCGCAGAAAGTATTTCCAATTTCATCCGCAATGCATACAGTATCGTGATATACGTTTTATTTCTTCTCCCGATTTCTATGGTCAAGAAGAAAAAGGCCAGGAAGACAAAGAAGAAGAAGGCCACAAAGAAGAAGAGGCGCTAGTGCGACTCTGCTCCTGGCGAGCGTCCCTGTCCTGCATTCGCGGGACGTGGGGCGCTTTCTTATACGGACTGTTGAAGCTGTGTTTCGGATGGAGTCGAAAACTTTTTTGTCGATGAATGTGCGAGTTGGCTGCGTAGTGTGTTGAGTGATGTGTGCGTGTTCATTCCCTGTTGTGTGCGTTCGGCTTTCCAACTGTCGAGCATCGGGAGGGGGAGCGGAAGTAATTTGATTGCACTCCATGTGAGTCGCAGTGTTCCCTTCGCCATACCTTTGATGACACTCCAGAGGACGCGATGCGGTGCGGCCAGAACATTCCATGTCGCGTCGACGATGTCATGCTTCGTCGAAGCGATGAAGGGTTTCCCTTCCAATTTGCGTACAGCGTTCTCGGCGATCTTCACCGGCAAGGTGGCGGGACCTTCGATGGCCTTACCAACAGAGTGGCCGATCTCGTTGAGCATTTCGCCCATTAAGTATATTATACAATATAATACAGATAATTCAATATCTGTCATACAGCCAGACTGAACGGAATTTCGGTAGAGGAGGAATCGTGATAGGCTCTCGCTGAGCTGCCCGTAGAGCTCAGTTGGCCTAGGCACGCGTATGCGTGACGTATGAAAAAAGCGTCTGCGCGAAGGTCCGGTCGAGTTATACTGTTATTTGCCTGCCCGTAGAGCTCAGTTGGCCTAGGCACGCGTATGCGTGACGTATGAAAAAAGCGTCTGCGCGAAGGTCCGGTCGAGTTATACTGTTATTTGCCTGCCCGCGTAGCTCAGTTGGATAGAGCGCCTGGCTTCGGACCAGGAGGCCGTGGGTTCGAATCCTGCCGCGGGCACCACTCAACTCGGCGTTCAGACCCTGAGGGCCTTCATGGCCGAATGGGTGTCTTGTGCACCTTCGGTGCTCCGGCCGCTTCTTCCTTGTAGGCTCTGCCGCGCACTGGCGTATACTGCAGTCATGAGCACACGCGATGACGAAGACGTGTGGGCAAGCTACAGTAAGCAGGAGCGTTTGACGCGCGCTGATCCAAAGGATGCTCTCAGGCGCGAGATTGAGGAGCGCAGAGGAAAGAAACTCGACGAAACCGAAGAGCGTCAACTCAAGGAGCTCAAAACCCAAGTGAATTTGAGCGAGCTCCAGTCACAGGTATCCGGTAAAAAAGAAGAAGAGACGCAACGCAATCGGCAGGAGGAAGATGCACAGAAACACCAGACCTTCCACACAGAGACGATCAAAGAGCAGGAGGAAGAGGCTGTCGACACAGCAAAGACCAAGCCCACGTCGGAACGCCTCATCAAGAAGGAAGAGTTGAAGCGCGATGAGCAGGCGCAGGCGGGGCAGGAATACCAGCAGCAACCGGGATGAATGTGAGATGTCACAATTCAATACCAAGGTTGGATGGCACGCCTACTCGATCATGACGGCGGTCGTTATGCGCTACTATGCAATTACATGTTCGTCCTTATACTATTTTTTGGAGGAGTGCTTTCCGGTCTCTACGGTTCTACGGTAGGTGGTTCCGGTTTGGTGAGCTTTCCGCTGGTACTGCTCACAGGTCTACCAATCCATTCTGCAATAGCCACCAATCGTTTCGGTGCAACTCTGTTGGAACTGACGAGCGCAGCCCGGTTTACGAAGGAGCATGCATCACAATATAAAGTTGGCATCTTTTTTGGTTTGGTCGCCGCTTTGGGAGCATTGATCGGGTCGAGTGTCGTCGTCGCCTTTGACGCAAAGTATCTCACGCTCATTAACGCCATTATGTTGGCGGCGGTTTTAATCGTTTTGCTGTCAGAAAATTCGTTGGGGATGAAAGAGCGACGAATTCCAGAACAGCGTTGGGTGATCGCAGCTCCAATTGCCTTATTACTTGGAATATACGGTGGATTTTTTGGGATCGGATTTGGCACGTTCATCACCTTTGTATTCCTTATCGTTGGATTGGATTTTGTGAAGAGCGCGGCAGCGAGTCGAATCGTCGGTCTTCTGATGTCACTCACGGCGACAGTGGTCTTTGCTTTTCATGGTCTCATTCACTACCCCTCTGCCATTGCTCTCGGGCTTGGCCTCGCTATTGGAGGATGGATTGGTGTTGGAATGGGCATCAAAAAAGGTAATGCGTTCATTCGCGGGCTCTTCATCCTGATGGTGCTGGTCTCGATAGCGAAGTTGCTCTTTGATTTCTTCGCCCAGACATAGTGAGGTCTGGAGTTCGGTGGTATAGCCACCCCTTCGTCGAGCTTTTTTGCTATACTTTCGTACCGTGCGTCGGACATGGATTCTCTTTCTTCTCGGGCTCCTCGTTTCTACCGCTTCTGCTCAGTCGGATCCCTTTCTCGATGTGATCGGTCATCCGCAGGCAGTGCCGATCGATACGCTGCGAATACACGGCATCATTGAAGGATATGGGAACGGGTTCTACCGTCCTGACATTTATATTAATCGTGCAGAATTTTTGAAGGTGCTCATGCTGGCGGCGTACGGTCAGCAGGTCACCAGTGATGCAACGGCGTGCTTTACGGATTTTGCAGGCATACCACAGTGGTTCTGGAGCTCCGCTTGCGCTGCACAGACGTACGGCATTATCACGGGGTATCCCGATGGCACGTTTAAGGGCACGCAGACGGTCAATCTGGCCGAGGCTCTGGCTATGGCAGAACGTGCGTGGCAAATACCGTTGCCACAGTACTTACGCGTGCCGGATCACTGGTATGACCAGTACTTCGATGCGGTGCCTGATACGGGGATTGCAGAATACTTTTTGAACAACCCCAATCATCTGCTCACACGTGGCGATGCGGCATGGTTACTCGTTGCGTTGGGTCAGTCTCTCGCGGTGATCGAGACACCCGTTCCCGCTTCCTCGACGTCCTCTGCTTCCTCTATTTCTTCTGCTTCTTTTGTTTCCTTTCCCTCCATTCACAGCGTGTGTGGCGATGGAATCAAGGAGGGAAAGGAACAGTGTGACGATGGTAACAAGGAGGACGGCGACGGTTGTAGTTCGCTCTGCATCATCGTGCCTGAGCCGGTTCAACACTCTGTGATTCGTCTGGATCAGCGCGCCCTGGGGACAGATACCTACGCCGGTGGCACCAGTCAGACGATTCTCTTCTCTTTCGATGCGAATGCACGCTGGCAGGATGCCATCCTCACGGGGCTCAAGTTTGATCCCGTTCAGGGCGCGTTCAGGGCGGCGGTGAACTATCGGCTCTATGAGGACACCGACGGCGACAGCAGGCCTGAGACGTTAGTGGGGTCCGGGCTGGTGCGCGACAATGTGTTGAGCTTTTCTGGTCTGGATGCTCGCATCTTCGTGAGTCGCGGAAAACGTTTCGAGATTCGTGCGGATTTAGTACAGACGTCTGGTGATCTGGCACTGGGGTTTAGGACCAGTGATGATGCGTACGTCGAGGCCATGGGTGCCTTTGACGGGCGACAGCTCGTGGGCATTCGCACCAATCAGAATGCGTGCCCGCGCCAGGATAACTGCTGGATTGCCGTCTACACGCAGGATGCCGCCCCCGTCACGCTCACTTCTCAGGGAAATTTGTTTGTGACGCAGGCCTCGCAACCGGTGCGTGGCCACCAGTTACTGGCGGGCACGAGCACGAGTGATCTGCTGCGCATCAGTTTCCGTGCAACAGACGAGGAAATCGTCGTGCGACGCATTGCCATCACGGGAGCCACAGATGCGATCTCGGCTCTTCAGCTCTTCTCTCCAGGAGAATCATCACCGTTTGCCACAGCCACGTCCGGGTGTCGAGTTCCTACGGCGGGCATGTTTTGTACCTCTGTGAATTTCTCTGTGCAGAAAGATATTTTGCGTGATGTCATTGTGCGGGCAACGATCAAATCTGCCGATGATGGTGCGCGTAGTGGCGATACTATCGCCCTCACCCTCTCGGCTGATACTTCAGTGTCCGATGTGGCTGTGGAGGCCGTCGGCGTCGCCTCGCAGCAGAATCTCGTACAGAATAACGGTGACTTCAGTGCAGAGGGAGAGGTCTTTATCGGTCGATCATCCGCAGGAGTGAACAGTGCCATCACAGGCCCTGAGCATGATGTCGTACACACTGCGCTCAAGAGCATCGAGAACACGTCGGCAGATCCCGATGGTTCTGTGATTCCGGTTGGGTTGCGTACCATCGGCGTCTTCCGCTTTACGGCGCACGATAAGCCTGCCATTGCCAACGCGTCTCGCAACCTCACACTCACCACACTCATATTCGATGTGACGGCAACAAATGTCCGCTTCTCGACGGGCAGCTTTGTCCTCGTGAATATGATTGCTCCCACGGTTTCTTCTCCATGCATCGAGACAGCTCATTCCGGATACATTCGTGTGACCTGTTCCAATTTTGTCAGTTACGGTGTCAACACCCTCATTCCATTTGGCGATTACGTGAATCTGGGTCTTAAGGGATTCATTGACAGTACACAGAATGCATCTGGTGGTACCAGCCTGTTGCAGGTGAGCCTGACATCCGTCAATAATCGCGGATCATCTTCAAGTGTGGTGTGGAACGATGGTACGTCGGCGTTCGCGTGGGTGGATATCATAGAAACAGACGTGCGCTCCACGCTCTATCGGTTACCGTAGTACACCCGATCACCGTCGCGCCCTGCGGCGCTCGTTATCGGTGAGTAATTTCTTTCTCAGCCGAATACTCGAGGGTGTTACCTCCACCAGTTCATCTTCCGCGATGTACTCCAGTGCCTGCTCTAATGTCATGGGCTGCACGGGGACGAGGTTGATCGCTTCGTCGTTGCCCGAAGCGCGCATGTTGCTCAGCTTCTTTTCTTTGGTCGGGTTCACGGTCATGTCGTCATCCTTCGCGTTCTCGCCCACGATCATGCCTACGTAGACTTTGGTCTGCGGCATCACGAAGAGTCGGCCGCGTTCCTGCAATCCCCACAGCGCGAAGGCCATTGTTATACCATTCTCCATCGAGATCATCGAGCCGTGTGATGCACCGCCGAGCTTCCCTTTGAAGGGCTCGTAGGCAATGAAGGAGTGCGTGAGAATCCCTTCGCCGCGCGTTTCGATAATGAAGTCGCCGCGAAATCCCAGAAGCCCGCGCGTGGGTATGCGGTACTCGATGCGCGTGTGGCCCTCATGGGTTTTCATATCCACCATCTCGCCCTTGCGGTGTGCGAGCATATCGATGACGGTGCCGGTGAATTCTTCGGGCACGTCGATGACCGCCTGCTCGATGGGTTCCATCTTTACGCCGTCCTGCTCCCGCAGAATCACTTCTGGTCGCGAGATCTGCAGCTCGAATCCTTCGCGGCGCATGGCTTCGATGAGCACGGCAAGATGCAGCTCGCCGCGGCCCGAAACTTTGTACGTATCGGAATTGGGGATTTCTTCAACCTTCAGGCCCACGTTCGTCTCTTTCTCTTTCTCCAGTCGCGCCTTGATGTGGCGCGTGGTTACGAGCTTGCCCTCTTTGCCTGCGAAGGGGGAGTTATTGACGAGAAAGTTCATCGAGATTGTGGGAGGATCGATCTGGATTGCGGGGAGTAGATCAGCGTTTTCATCTGTCGTGATCGTCTCGCCCACGTTGATATCGGGAATACCGGCGAGTGTCACGATGTCACCTGCGTGGGCCTCGTTCACTTCAGTGCGCTTGAGCCCGTCGGCCACCATGACTTTGGATACTTTGGCTTTGCGTACGGCTCCGTCCTGCGTCTTGATGAAGACCGTATCACCCGGCCGTGCGATTCCTTCGTACACTCTTCCCACGGCGAGGCGCCCCAGATAGTTGTCGTATGCCAGACTGCTGGGTTGCATGCGGAAGGGGGCTTCAAGGTTCTGCTCGGCTTCGGGCACGTGTGCCATGAGCATCTCGAAGAGGGGAGTGAGATCCTCCGACCGGTCTTCGATCGTGCGCTTGGCGATGCCCTCGCGCGCCACGGTGAAGAGGTAGGGGAAGTCGAGTTGCTGCTCGTTGGCCTTGAGGGTCACGAAGAGGTCAAACACCTCGTCCACCACCTGCATCGGGCGGGCGGCGGGCTTATCGATCTTGTTGATGACGACGATGGGTTTGAGCCCCAGTTCAAGGGATTTCTTCAAGACGAACTTGGTCTGGGGCATGGGGCCCTCCTGCGCATCGACCACAAGGAGCACACAGTCGACTGTGCGCAGAATGCGCTCCACCTCAGAACCGAAGTCGGCGTGCCCGGGCGTATCGACGATGTTGATCTTGCAATCCTTGTAATGGATGGACGTGTTCTTGGCGTAGATGGTGATGCCGCGCTCTTTCTCCTGCACGTTACTATCCATCATCAGTTCGCCCACCTCTTCGTAGTCCTTGAACGCGCCGCCCTGCGTGAGCAGTGCATCCACGAGAGTGGTCTTGCCGTGATCGACGTGCGCGATAATGGCGATATTCCTAATACTCATTGTGTGAGAAGTATTCACTTGCCCCGCGAAGTCCCGCATGTGCGGGACGAAGTGGGGTGAATCCCATGTACTTTACCGGAATTTGGCACTTGTGGGAATGGTCTGGGGGGTAATTCCCACAGAAAAAGCTCTCCGTTATGCGGCTAGTGGCATGCGGAGAATGCGTATACCATGAACCACTTTATGGTCTCTCTGCCGTCGCATTCCAGGCGCGATTCTCCAAAAACGCCGAAGCGTCGGATCCTGAGACATAGTCTGCTCGCCAATTTTTTCATCGTGAGTGCGGTTCTGATGTTGCAGCTTTCCGGCCTGTGGTCGTGGCTGAAGACCGTGGGGGCCGACAGTTTTATGCGACCGCAGAGTGTCATTCTCATGGATGCCAGTGGTACGGAGCTGCGACGTGTGTACGGAGAGCAAGATCGTCTGGAACTGGCGGATGATGCGTTCTCTCCCTTCCTCAAGCAGGCGGTAGTCGCCATCGAAGATGAGCGCTTCTTCGAGCGCGGTTGCATCGACATCAAGGCTGTCATCCGCGCGATTGTCGCTAATCTCACGGAGGCGGAATCGCAGGGGGCCTCCACTATCACGCAGCAGCTCACGGGCAACCTCATGCTTGATCGCAGTGACAAGAGCATCGCACGCAAGACGGTGGAGTCGCTGCTCGCTTGTCGGTTGGAACAGGCGATCAGCCGCGACAAAATTCTGGGTCTCTACCTCAACCACATGGCGTTTGGGGGCATGGTGTATGGCGCGGAGGAGGCGAGTCGCACGTATTTCGATATGAGTGCCCGCGATCTTACACTCGCGCAATCTGCTGTGCTGGCAGCCATGCTGCAGCGGCCCACGTACTTCAGCCCCTACGGTATCCATCTGCACACAGCGATCTCGCGCGAGGCCGCGCGTGCCATTCGCGAAGGAAACATCCAACAAGTCGGACAGATTCCTGCCGACGACATCACCATTGGGCTCCTTGGTAGGCACTTTCTCACAGCCACGGGCTCGCTCTATGTGCGGGGGCGCACTGACTTGGTGTTGGATGCCATGCACAAGAACGGATTCATCGGCGAGGCGCGGCTCGCCCTGGCACGCGAAGAGATGAAGAACATGCGGTTTACAGAGCGAACGAGTGTCAGCACCATGCCGTACTTCGCACTCGAAGTGCAGCGGCAGCTTAGAGAAGGAGCAGTGCAAACAGATCGTCCGTGCGATACGAAAGCCGGCGGCTGCATCGTGCAGACCACGCTCGATCCTGTATTACAGAGTCTCGCCGAGCGCATTGTGCAGGAGCACGCCGACGAGATCCGCACGCGGTACGGAGCCGGCAACATTGCACTCGTCGCGGCGGACCGCGTGACGGGGCACATCCTCGCCTACGTCGGCAATGTGCGTTATAGCGTGGATGAGCCCGGAGCCATGATCGACATGGCGCGCGTGGCGCGTCAGCCGGGAAGCAGCTTCAAGCCCTTCGTGTACGCAACAGCCTTCGCCGCGGGCCTCGAACCCACCACGTTTCTCCTCGATGCACCACTTGCACTGGGGCCCGATCGCCCCCGCAACTACGAAGGCGGGTATCGCAGTTGGACGCAAATCAGCCATGCACTGGCGGCGTCGCGCAATATTCCTGCGATTCTGGCGCTGCTGTATTCCGGTGGCGAAGAAGCCGTACTGCTCACGGCAGCGCGCATGGGTGTCGTAACGCCGCTCGATACGCGCGACCTCAAACGTCAGTGGATGCCCTCATTCACTTTTGGTTATCCGCTCGCGATTGGCTCGGCCGAGGTGCCGCTGATCGAGATGGTGCAGGGCTACCTCACGCTGGCCAATGCCGGAATCCGCCGTCCTCTTACCGCTATTGCGAATGTGCGTGCGGTAGATGGCACGCTCTTGAGTCCTCCAGCTACTCCCGCGGTGCAGGCCATCGCTCCGCAACATGCGCGTTGGCTTACGAGCATCCTGAGTGACAATTCCATCCGTCCCACACCTGCGTGGAACGAGGCGCTCACCGTCCCCGGTATTCAGACGGCGATCAAGACAGGAACGAGTAGTCGTTGTGCGTACGTGAATCCCGCGACGGGCCGGTGCACGCTCTTACCCGGTGATGTGTGGACGCTGGGCTACAGCCCCGAGTTTGTGCTGGGCATCTGGGCGGGCAATGCCGATTACTCACCCCTCATGTCGAATGCCGACGGCATGAACGTGATCACACCGCTGTGGAAGGAGTTTATTGCCAGCGCACACGAGCTTAAACCTCAAGCACAGACGTGGTTTCCTCCGGAATTGAGTGAGAGGAAGAGGAGGGGGTGAGGCGATGGTGAAGTTTTTCGGGGGGTTGTAGGGAAATTGGGGATAATTGTTCAAACCGCGGCAATATTTCATGCTATCCGCGGCTTTTTTCATTCAACCCGCGGCTTTTTTCATTCTACCCGCGGCCAGGAACGGCCGCTTCTGTGTGTGATCAATATTGCCCCCCGAACCTAGCAGCAGCCCTTCGCGGCTGCGGTTTCCTGCGCAGGCGATGGTGAAGTTTTTCGGGGGACTGTAATGGCTGGATTTGCTGCGCAAAATTCGAACGGATTTGGGGATTTAACGGCGGCGGCCGCAAAAATTCGGGGCGCCCGGCCGCCGCCGCTTCGTTTAAATTGCTGAACGTTTCGGTACGATTTCCAGTTGTTCTCACGGCTTAAGATTACACTATTCACAACTCAGTCCTGTGGCAATCTCTTTTCTTAGAAAAGATCGTATACGCTCATCATCTTGAGAAGGTTTGTCGCCCTTGAAATATAGTTCAAGAAAAGTGAATTTGTTTTTGTTTTCTTCGTACGAATAAACGACACGCAAAGAGGATTTTTTTAGAGCACGACATGCCATGCGAACTTTTATTATTTTATAGGGACCTTGCTCTGTGAGGATGGCTGTATGCTTATCACTCGGTATGGGCGAGACCAGCAGTGCCTGTTTTAGGCGCTCAAGGTCCTCAGATAACGATCTATACTTTTTATCAAGCCTTTTATAGTCCTTTTGGAACTCATGTATTTCATCAAAGAGGGTCATCATCGTAATTGCGGACGGAATGTCTGTAGTCCCTGTAAAACACCATTTCGTAATCCAATTGATTTCCATTCTTTTCCGCGGCTTTCCACGGCATGTCATCGTGAGAATATGCGCTGATTTCGTTCGCGCTCATATGTGCAAGCCGGCTTAATTCTTCATCGAGATGTCCTAGTTCCTGAGCAGAAAGTGCTGTGAGATCCGGTTGGCGCCGTGGTAGATACTTCTTTTGTTCATATTTGAAATATGAGCTTTTTACATGTTCAATTTCACCCTTCTTTTCCATATCTTCCACAATAGCTTTAAATTCAACCGGTGTCGGACCATATTTGTTTCTGATGTATGTCGCACCGATCATTTGTTCTTCAAACTTCTCATAATAATCAAAATCAATAAAATAGAGCAGCTTATAAAGCACAGTCTCTCCAACATTGGGCCTTGCGCCGACCTTCTCCAGAACATAGAGCAATACCTCCTTGAATTTTCGCAGGTTCTTCCGGGGGACATTGATGCGCATTTCCTGCTTTTTGGCGGATGGTATCTTTCCCTCTTTTACGAATATAACTTTTGGAACAGGCATTTCCTGTTTCTGTAAAAATTCCTCCAGCGACATATCGAAAATCGCCGCGAGTTTTTTTGCCTCGCTGATAGTGATCTCCCGTTCCCCACGCTCAATTTGCATGTACGTGGGACGGGACATCTTAAGCTCTGACGCAAGGTATTCCTGTGTGAGGTTGCGTTTGATGCGCTGCCGCTGGATGAATTTGGAAAGCATGCTTACGCTTGGTTAGACGGTGGATTGTGCTCTTTTATTTCTTTGCGCTCAAGACGCTCTGCGGCTTCCTTGCTTGGCGTGGTGCGGAACTGAAATTGTGTACCACCTTCAAACTCGCCTTTGTGTTCCTCAATGCGGTCATCCAGTCTGTTTCCTTTTGCCTTGCCTACATACAGAACGTTACCCTGTGCATTTTTGATACGGTACACGCCTGGCTTATCACCAGGTACTTTATCGAGATTAGCCTTTGTAAGGCGCATAGTCTTGCTGAATTTCTTCATGGCCATAATACTGAATGGTAAGCGTATACGGTCTTATGATATTGAATGAAGAAATACTTGTCAAGAGCTATGTAAAGAAATTAGACATCCTAAAATTGAGCATATGAAGAGGATTTGTAGTGCACAATTCCTCAAAAACTCCCAGCAGAACTGGTATTATGCCGTCATGCCAAAGAAAAGCTCAACAATCCGCCTATCCCCTACATCCGGCCTTAGTCTCTTTAAGGAGTGTCCACACTGCTTCTGGCAACACTATAACGAGGGCATCCATCGCCCCAAGGGGCCATTTCCTTCACTCCCCGGTGGTATGGATAGCGTTCTGCGTGATTATTACGCAAAGTTCAAAGGCTCACTCCCGCCAGAGATCGAGGGGAAAGTAGAGGGTGTGCTCGTAGAGGATCGAAACATGATCGGCAAGCGCCTTTACTACACAGACGAGAAACTGGATGCCCAGCTTTTCGGGATGCTTGATGAGTGTCTCATAGATGGTGTTACACATATCCCTCTCGATTTCAAAACCCGCCGCGGTGCGCCGAAAGATGGAGCGAGTGAACAGTATTATCAGACACAGCTTGATACGTATGCGCTCCTCCTCAGCGCGCAAGGACTCAAGATCTCAGACTTTGCTTATCTTGTGTACTACTTTCCAGATACTGTGGAGGGCAAGGGGCTTTTCCGGTTCCACTCTGAGATTATTAAGGTGAACATTGATCCTGAGAGGGCACGATCGCTTTTTGAGAATGCAGTAGCTTGCCTGAAAGGATCACTACCTAAGCAGCATTCGGAATGTGCGTTTTGTGGGTGGGGGAACCTACAACATGAATAGCAACAGAGCGGAATTCAGGTTGCTTATCTGAACAATTTGAAGTGCTTTAATGTCTCGATTTGGATTGCTGTCTGGAGAATTCCAAGAAGATCACGGAGACGGCCAGTTACGTTTGAACCAGTCATAACCCGAGGTATGTCTGCTTTGGAATCGCCTGCAACAATCACTATTACAGGTGCGCCGTTGAAAGTATTGCTAATTCTCTTGGCTTCTTCCTTAAGCGAATGTTCAATCTCGTGTTGTTCATGCATGATGTGTGAATATTACTGTAAGATCAAGTGACGATCAATCTGCGAATCAGTTCTTGAAGAATACCGAGTTGTGCAAGTGCAATCAGTAGTAGCGCTACCACCGATCCACAGATCATTCCCTCCGACCATGTGCGCAGTTGCAAGTATGGCTTGATCTTCTTGTCGATTTTTTCGTTCGTCTTCACATTCGCATGGTTGAAGGCGGCGGCAACCTCTGTCATCGCTTCACTGCACTTCAATAAGTCACCAGCGTGCTCACGAAACGAATGTGCCAATTCCTCATCCGCCTCAGCCGCCTCCTCCTTCTTCGGTGGGAGAAGTCCCACCTTCCGTGCATACTCCAGAGCCTCCTCGCTCATTTTGAGCAGCTTCTTGAGCTTTTCTGGCGGGATCATTGGAAAGCATTCCAGAATAGAGAACAGCGCGGACTCGATGTGCGAGCGGATAATGGGGAAACGATCGTTCTTCCTGCCCGATTCCTCGTCCATGTACAGGTCTCTCCGCACTTCGATCATGACCGAAAAGACGCGCTTCTCTTTCCGGTAATACTTCATGGGCACCAACGCCCCTTGGAACGGGCGATCAATGGCAACAGAGAACCCGCATTTTTGAAACGCTTCTGCTGCCACCATCGACAACATATGCGGGGTATGGAAGGGGTCGGTGCCGATGCAGATGTCCGGGCGGTCAGGGCTCTGATCCGGCTCGTGAGGAAGAGGCTTGGAGGAGAAGCTGTGAGCGTCAATGATGAGGCAGACCCCTTGCCTTTCAAGGATGCGAGTTGTCGCCCATTTCAGGGCATCATGATGCTGTTTGTAGTACCATCCGAGGAGCCCGTTTCTCTCCTTCTCCGTCGGTTTCAGCCGCAGAGTGCGGCCTTCGGAGGTGCGGGTGTAGATCACTCCCATGCCGATCTTGGCCATGGGTTCTTCGCTGTCCTCCATGAACCTCTCGGGATCCACTACGAGCCTGCTCACGGGGAATCGGATCGTTGTCGCGAACTCGTCAGGGAGTGCAAATAGCTCATCCGTATATCTGTCGGTCATGCGTTGAAGCTCATGATTAAGCTCGTCGTCGCTCGTGAGAAACGCAGAACGGATGTGATCCGGTATGACCATGGAAGCATGCGGAATATGGAGGACGGCCTGCGCATCCTCTTCCTTCAACATCTGCGTTTCCCTTTTGATAATCGTCCCTGCTCTTTGGGCAAGTTCTCTTTTTTTCTCCTCTTTCTCATCTTCGGAAAGGAGCGGCAAGAGCCTCTTTGTCTCCTTCTCCAGCATATCCATTTCTATTGCGGCGCGTCTTTCGTGGGGCAGGTTCGGCATTTCAGAAGAAAGAGAGTAGGAACCTTATCATACTTCATGTGCCCTCATCACCTTCCACAATGCACTGTCAAATCCTAGCCCATCCTAGCCATTTTGGCGGGTTTTATGGTCGGAAGGGCATCAATCTCTCCTCAGCTTCCGTCTCAACGCCACAACTGATTTCTAGCACTTCAATCTCTTCTCGGGAGATCGGAAGCCACGGGGACGATTAAATAGTTTTTCTTCAGTGCGTCCTTGAAATAGGGCACGCAGCTCTGCTGTCATGACACAATGTTCGATAATCAGGACCCAGAACAAGATGCACAGATCTATATCGTCAAAGCTTCAGCGTTACTCACACTCTGGTAGGCCAGCTCGTGATGTGATGGATTCTTCACTAAATCCATCGTCTGTTCCAAATCGCGTGAAACATTAACGAATGTGACATTCTTCCCAAGTGGCATAAACAAAGGTTCTTTGCTTAGCAATTCATCGAAGAAAGATCGTGAGGAGTATTCGATTCCATCGAAGTCCAAGGCGATGCGCGTCTCGGGTGAATGCTGGATCAAATCAAAAAGCTCCCGCGCCGCCTGTCTCGTTACAAGACTGGAAGAGCTGAAAACATCCCGAAGGCGGATAATCTTATCTGACATAGTCGTAGATACTGAATGGTACCACAGGCTTCACAAGCCTCATCATTACTATTGTACCATTCCATTGAGTTTCTGACAACTTCAAGAATTGTCCATTTTGCCCTTCAGATTGCACAAAAGCCGTATCACCAGAGAGAATCAAGAATTCACCTTTGAGCTGCTGGTTGATGATAGCAAGACGAGTATTCCATAATCCTGTTCCTCGACGAATATCTCCGAATTCATCCTTTGCCGACAATCGGTAGTTGAGGATTTTTCTCATCGCATCTTCGTTACTGCTAACATCCCTATTTGCACCGCGCAGTGAGCCGAGGAGGCCTTGACCATCGTCAAGAAGGCATATTTCGCAACTGTTGGTCTTTGGCCAATATTGTGCGAACAAATATACATTCTTCGCTTGTGAATGCTCTTCAATGTTATCGAAGAGTTCACCGAGCAAGAATCCGAAAGTATTCTTGGTGACGAGTTCCAAAAACTGCCTATCGGCAATGATATTTTTATTGAGAAGATCAAGAAAGGTCGAATGGAGAGATTCCAGCTTCCTACTCATGTCTGCTTTTGTCAGGCCTTCCATTTGTAAATGAATGATTGGGAAATAAGTGCCGACTTCTTTGCACTCACTCACGCCTTCGGGAAAATGCACAGTGTGCAGATAAGAATTGAACTGGCCAGCATGTGACAGGCTTCTATCGTTGATAACGGCTGCAATTGGGGTAATTGAGAGTGGAGTGGCAAAAGCAATCTGCATTTGTACATCCGCACCTCGTTCCTTTGATGAGAGGTAGCGTAAATTGTTTGCCAATTCCTTAAGGCGCTGCATCGTGCTGAATGAAGCGCCAATAATAATTTGTTCAGCCATTGTTCGTGATAGTGAAAGTCGGTTGCCCGGGAGTCACCGAGAACTCTTCCACGCGGGAAATGAAGCCAAGCTCAATACCTTGCTCGCTTGAATACGTGCGACGCTTCTTGAACATCTGGATAATTTCCTTGGGGCTTTTGGAGATACATGCGCCGATGATCCCGGCCATCTTCTTTTCATCACTTTTCAAGCCTTCCAATCGCTCTCCCATTTCCTCAATTGACATCGCTTGTGGGCCGTTGAACATCACCTTGGGTGGGTGCATGAGGAATGTGGCAGCCTTGCTCGCAGTACGCACTTTTCCAGCGAGAAAAATGACATTCGCCGCCGAGTCGATTTGACCAAGGTTGTGAGCGTGAACTGTGACATCTTGAAGTCCCAAGATGAAATTGTGGACGGTGATCGCATGAAAAACTGACCCGCCAGGCGAAGAGATATTGAGGCGTATTTCTTTAGCCCCACTCTGTAGCTGATTGGTGAGGACAAAAAACAGAATGCCCGTGGTTTTGTCGTTAATTTCGCCGATGAAGTTGATAACGATGCCGTTAGCCATGTACCGAAATATACGCCGAGACCGCCAGTGTCGCCAACCTCGATTGCGAGTTTGCAGATGGATGCCAGACATTCGGGTGAGTTGCCCGTGAGAGGGTTACGCTAAAATGAAAGTATGCAGAAGAGGCAGCCTTGGTGGCACGGGATGAGGTGCGCGTACTGCCCGAATACCGCAGAAAATGAGGATCACATTCCCCCTCGTTCGCTGTACGCGAAGGGAACCCCTGATCTCGTGACTGTCCCGTCCTGCGAGGCTTGCCGCAAAAAATACTCAAAGGACGACGAGTTGTTCAAAACTCTTCTAGTACACGATGCTGGCGTTGGCAATCCCGTCTCGAAGACTCACTTCCTCGGCAGCGTGGCAAGGGCGATGAAACGGTTCGTCGGACTTGGACCAAAGATCGCCGCGCAGACCGTGACATTCGACGTTCTCACGAAAAGCGGCCTCTTCACCGGAGAGAAAGTCCGTGCCATCGAGATTAGTGACGAGGACTGGCGAAGGGTCCAGGTGGTGCTCATCCGCATCGCACGCGGACTTAACTACCGCTTCAGCGAATGGAAGGAGCGATACGACGATCATTGGTACAACGTGGTCGATTTTAAGAGCGAGGACGGTCAGAAGATCCTCGCAAACGCAGACATCATGGCCTTTGCGCGCTCGGCGAAGACGATCATCATGGGAGATGGCCGTGTCTGTAGAGCGAAGGTCATCCCTTTCGAGACCGTGAAGAACGGCCATCTCTGGCTTTTCGAGTTCTACGAGACCAGACAAATCTTCGTTCTTGCTACGCCCAAGGGAAGGGCGAAGGAAGCTATGGAACGCAGGAGGAAACAATCAGTCAGCCCCTCGGGGATCATTCTCAAGACCGGATAAGCCACGCTACCTTGCGATGCTCTTCTCAAGAGTCCTGATCTCCTCCTCCGTCAGTCCATATATTTGATAGACCAACTTATCGATCTCGGCTTCGATTTGTTTCGTATCTGCTTTCGGATTTCCCTTTTTTGCTTCAAGAGCGCGATCAACATAGCTTTCGATATCGTGCTGCTCTTTTGTGAGGCTTGAATCGGGAAGCGGCAAAGAATCGAGATAATCGCTTGTGTACGCGAGATAGCCACCCCTAAAAACAGTCCCTGAGCAGCGAATGTAATAGCTTGTCAGTTTTGAGTTGAGCAGACCCAAGTAAAATCTATAGCTACCTTCCATGGTAGTTTTCTTCACTAAATTATAACATTTAGCATTCGTATAGTGAGAGTTGGTATCAAGCGTCATGTCACCAGTCAGAGATAGATACGGAGTTATTATTTTTTCTTGTTCAAATACCTCCATTTCTCTTGCTCTATGTAGAGAGTACCAATGGGTCGGATTAGTCTTATATTTTACCTTTTTGCTCTGCAGTTCTTCTTTGAATTTCATTAGATACTTAAATGCCATTGGGAATTTCTCGCGCAACACAGCTTCTTCATATGGTTTTGTTTTTGAGTCAGCAACGTAATGCGGATACAAACAAAACATGCTATTCACAAGGGGGGCATACCTTTTGATGTCATCACCCATTAACAATGGTTTCATGATTTCTTTCTCAAAAATAACCTCCTCACCCAGACGGTCTGATTTTCCGATGAAATGATCACCTTCAATTTTCCCAGGGATGTAAAAAATATCATCTCCTATAGTGATGATGCCTTGATAAATTCCCTCAAAAATATCTTTTGTGGTCAAAGGCTGTTTTCTCATTTTTAATATCACAGTTCCAGTTTCAGAAGAAGTTAGAGTCCAACTTTTCGTACTATCTAAAGTGTCTGCCTGAATCTCAGAAAATTTGCCTTCATTAAGTTCATTCAAATACTCATCTAGTTCTCGATTCGTTTTCAGGTCTCTTTGCAGTTTAGAAAAAAGAAAAGACTTGTTATCGCTTTTCCTAAACCAAGCCAATGACGAGTACGTTGATGCATTGAAGACTTGATATTCCTCAAAAGAAATAAGTTTATAAAGATAATTACTTGCTGAAATAATACTTCTCAAGCCGCTTCCAAAAGCAGAATTTTTCCATTTATCAGGCATGATGAAATTGATAGTTCCGTTCTTTCTTGTAAGAGATATTGCACATTCAACAAATAAAACATACAGATCAAATCTGCCAGTCGCTGATCGATATAGTTTTTTATAGGTTTGGACTTGGGATTTATCAATACCCTGAACACGCAAATACGGAGGATTGGCTATTACAATATCGAAACCACCCTTTTCCCTAAAGACATCTGCGAAATGTAGTTTCCAAAGGAAGAACGGACGTACGCGCGTGCGCTTGAGCTTGGCGAGAAGGTCGTTTTTTTTCTTCTCGGTCAGTGATATTTCGATCAGCTCCCATTCCAATTCCTCGATCTGCTTTTTGATCTCATCTTTTTTCTTACGCTGTGTTGCCTCGAAGAAAGCTTTATGAAGAGTCTTGAGTTTGTTGAGCACGTCTCCCACACGGCTCGGTGAGTCGAACATGCCGACTTTCTCCGTTGGTTTCGGCTTCGCCTGCAGCTGCTTCTGGAGTGCCTGCAATCGTTTGATTTCAAGCTGGATTTCATCTTTCCGCACGTCTTTGAGCTTTCCACTGGAGTGCAACGCGAAGTACTCCTGCTGCAGGGTGCTGATCTTGTCTTTCGCATTCGCAAGTTCTTTCTCTTTGTCTTCTGTATTACTTTCCAATAGCTTTTCATCGAACAATCGAATGCCCTCGAACTCTTCAAGGAGGCTATTGCCCTGCATAATGCGGTAATCGAGGTTCGGCAGCGGCTTGATGCGTGCAATGTCATCCTCGTCCACGATCAGTGAGAGCCAGAGACGCAGCTTAGCGATCTCCACAGCCCCAGGATCGAGATCGACGCCGTAGAGGCATTCCTGAATAGCGTGCCGCTTAAAATCGTATGGAGTGCGATTCCCCGTTGCGGGGAGATAGCTGGAAAGCGTCTCTCTGGCGCTCACGATCTCACTCATCATGCCAACGGGGAATGCGCCGGAACCGATGGCGGGATCACAGACACGAATGTCTTCAAGCTTCTGATCGATGAGTACTGCGTGTTTGCGGATGCTTTCCGGCAGCTTGAAGGAGTAATCGCGCGTTTCCTTTCCTTCGTTCGCCACGCGGCTCTCATGCTCGATCATCATGTTCCCCGAGTACACGAGTTTTGTGATGTCTTCCTTCAAAACTTTGCCTTCCAGTTCCGTGGCAAGATAGTTGATGAGGCTTTCCTCGCACATGTAATGAACGATTTCGCGGGGCGTGTAGTACGTCCCCTTCGCACTGCGCTCATCCACCTCCAGCAAATTCTCGAACACTTTGCCGAGCATTTCCGGATCAACGGCCACCTCTTTTTCCAGCGGTTCATCTTCCTTCACGGTGAAGTTGTAGCGGTCGAAGATGTCGAGAATTCCTGAGCCGATGTCCCCCTCCTTGGTTTTTACTGTGTTCGAGAAGAGGTCATTGGAGAAGGTGATGTCGGTATGCACCCAATCGTATCCATTGAGGGGATCGAATAGGCCGCCATTGAGAAACGGGATTTTGCAGTTGAACTTGCTGTAGTAGTTTTCCTCACGCTCGACGGCGAGCGCTTCGTAGAAGAGCGGTTCAAGCACGTCGTCAAAGAAATTCTTGTAGCGCATGAGCTTCCCCTCGAAAAGCTGGCGTAAAAAGTTCTTATGACCGCTACCCCACGCGGCATCGCGCGCTACTCCGAACCAGCCTTTCTTCTGCAGAAAGTAGAGGAAGACGATTTGCCCAAGTAGCTTCTTTGCGAAGTCAGCCGTGTTCACGTCTTTTGCTCTAAACTCTTTCCTAAGGACTTTGTCTGAATCTACGAGGGCATCCAATGCCTCTTTCACGCGCACAAATAGATCGCGGTACTTTTCGAAGAACTCCTTGGTGACGGTTTCGATGCTGAAGGCGTTCTCGATGAGGCTGAGTGTCGGATTGTGCTTGTCGTCTGCAAGGATGGGGAGCAATTGCCGCTGTGCCGTGTGGCTGCTCTCGTGAGAACCGACGAGAAACGAGTAGCGGCGTGCGGGAGTGAAGTCTTCTTCAGCCTTGAACTTTCCGCCCTTCTCCACGAGTTTGTAGTCCATCTTCACAAAGGAGAATCGCCAGTCCTCAGGGTTCGGAGCGACAAAAGCGATCAGTCCGGCATCCTTCGCATCTCTGCTCTTCAGATAGTTAGCGATGAAGTTGCGCTGTGAGGTTCGTGCCCGGGCCAAGGTTGTTTCGCTCTTGAGATGAACGATGAGGACATCTAGCTTCAGCCCTTCAGGATCAGTAAATGTGCCAATGCGCTCGTATCCTTTCACAAACTCGCGGAATTTCTCAGGAACGTACTGACCGTAGAGGGAGAAAGCTTTGAATTCATCGATCGTATTGAGCAGGTTCTTCGCGAAGGACACATACCGCGCCTTATCGAATGGGTTCTGGAAGGTGGTGCGAATAAGGTTGGCGGCTGCGATATTATCCATAGGATCAAGCTTTGAAATATTCGGACAGAATAACCTCGCGCGGACCCGCTGTCTTAGCTGCGCTACTCACGAGGCTCTCCTTGAAGAACTCCTCTGGGATACACGTACGCAGAGCGCCGAGGATCTTCAGGGGATGTATGCCACCTTCCATTTCCTTCTCAATGAGCTTCATGACTTCCTTGAGCGTCTGCTTGGGCATACCGCCGTCTTGCACTTCCCGGATGACCCTCTCCAAATAGACTTCGTCATCCTCGGTGTATCCCTTGAATCTACGGATGTCTGAGGCGCGAAGAATCTTCAGGAGACGCGTGCCTTTGTCTGCCCCCGTTCTTCCTTGTGTCTCCATCATCTCCACTTCCTCATTGGTGGCGAAGCGGAACGCCTCTTTGTTCTGTTCAAGGTATTCGTAATACCGCTTGCCCAATTCCTCACGTTTCACGTTCTTCTCGGCCTCCAAGTAGGAAGCGGCAGCAAGGAAATCCAGTTCCCTCGCAGCGTTCTTTGCCCCTGCGAGGAAGAACTTTTGCAGTTTGCCCTTGCGGAAGTAGGTGAGGAGAGAATCGCGAAGTTCGGTGCTGGCTCTAGCAGTGCGCGCTTTCTTTGGCAGACGCTTGATGTGCTCAAAGATGTCAGGTTCATTGTCACGAAGGTCGCGAATGATGGAGAGATATTTCAACTCGCTCTCCACACCCTCGCCTTCTCCCGTAATCGTCTGCTTCGACGAAAGACGAACGAAGAGATCATGCGATTTTATTTCCTCTCCATCGGTGAGCAGTCGTGCATCGGCTCCCAACATTTCGATGAAGGCATGTATTTTCGATTCGGCGGACTCCCGCAGCTTGATTTGGTCGTTGCTTTGCTTCGTCGGGAAGAAGTTGAACGTGTAGATTTTCGGGAACTTGGTATCCACGCGGTTGATGCGTCCGACACGCTGCATGACACGGGTCGGATTCCATGGAATGTCGTAGTTGATGACGACGTTGCTGCGATGGAGGTTCACACCTTCCGCAAGCACTTCGGTGGCGATGAGAATCCGGTAGTCATCCTTTGGATTTTTTACCTTCGCATCGAAGTTCTTGATGACCTGCTCTCGTACCGAAGCATCCGAGCTGCCCGTATAGCACAGCACGTTTCCGAGACGTTCATTCAGACTTTCGGCTAGGTATTCGGCGGTTTCCTTCGATTCCGTGAAGACGATGAGCTTATTGTCCTTCAGCAGGGGTCGGGAAGTGAGTATCTCTGCAAAAGCGATCAGTTTCGGGTCCCGCACGATGCCCTTCCAGAGTTTCTCGATTTCCCGGAGAGCCGCAAGGTCGCTTCGCAGATCGCTTTCGAATTCCTTCTTAAAGTCCTTTGCATCGTATTTCTGCGCCTTGTCCTGTTCCATCAGACGGTCCACCGCAGCATCGTCGTCACGCTCCAGGAGATCAAAGAGCTTGAGCGAGTGCTTGCGACTCACATACACCGATCCCTTTTCATATTCCTCAAGGAACCGCTCATAGGAATGAATGAACCTTGCTACGGTATTTCGGAAAGCAAAGAAACTGCTCTCCAGACGCTTGATGAGAAGGATCTTCATGAACTTACCCATGTTTACCTGCGCCTGCTCCTCGGAACCTTGGAGATCGCCCTTGTAATACTTGGACGAGAGAGGCATGTACCGCGCGTAACTGAATTCGCGGGCAATGATCTCAATGGTCCGAGAGAAGACCTTGTCTTCCTCGGAATTGAACTCGTAGAACACAGCCTCAGGATCAGCAACATCGGGGAAGCGCAGTTTCTGTTTTGCGAGATCCTCACCGAAGTATTTTATAATCTCGGAACGTGTCCGTCTCACCATCAGATACTTCAGAACTTTCTCACGTACTTCCTTCGCGTTTTCCTTGGTGACGCGCATGAATTCCTCGTAGTCCTTTTGCCGGTCCAGATTCTTGCGCTTGCGCTCGAGCATTGCGAAGAACGCGTCGAGGTTCGGCATATTGGGGATGGTGCTGCTCTTTCCCTTCTGGAAGAGCTTTATCTGGTTGAGGATATCGCGCGGGTAGTTGTTGTATGGCGTTGCCGAGACAAGGATGACTCGTTTACCTCTGCAAATGCGTGCAAGCATTTCGTAGGTGATGTTCGTATCGGTACGGAAATGGTGTGCTTCGTCGATGAAGACGTTCTTGTACTGATCAGTTCCACGTTCGAGGAGCTTCTCGAGGACCCCGATGGACTCAAAGGTTGCACTCACGCGGAAGTCCGAGAACACATTTGTCCATGATCCCGGATTGTCCGCATCCAGCAGCACCGGCGATGCGAGCACGAGGCTCCTGCCATCCAGTTGCTGCGCGAGCATGGCCGCCATATAGGTTTTGCCCAAGCCCACCACGTCGGAGAGGAAGACCCCGCCGTACTCGTCGAGGATTTTTTTTGCATTGAGTACGGCCTGTTCCTGATATTCCAGTTGCTTGAACTCAGTCGGTACGTACTGGTAAAAGAGCTCCACAGGTCGATTGATCTCGTCTTTGAAGTATTCATAGAGGAACTTCAAGAACATTTCTCGTGGTGTGATGGTGTCATTGAGCCATGTTTTGTTCTGGATGGTTTCGATGTACTTCTCCGACATGTCCACGCTGTCTTTCCATAGTTCCTCGAACTTCTTCCTCGCATACTCGTAATCTGCCCGCATCTTCAATTCGACGTTGAACTCGAGGTTTTCTACAAGCCCCGATTGCGTAAAGTTGCTGGATCCTGTGATGACCCTACCCGCGTCGCGGTCACCCTCGGGGAAGGTCATGATGTAGAGCTTGGCATGGATTTTTTGAGAGGGATAGGCACGAATTTCGAGCTTTCCCGAGCGCAACCACTTCATGAATGTATGTACCCCCTCCTCTACGGTGACGGTGTCTTTCGCTTCCCACTCCATCTCATGCACCATACGCTTTTCAAACTCCTCCTTGGCTTCTGCATGGGAAAATTCTATCGAAGTCTGCTCGGGCTGTTTTGATTGCTCCACGAGGTTATATGTCTGACGGTTCGTGCTGATGCCAATGAGGATGCGGATTTTCTCGGTCTTTTCGAGGGACTTGTAGACGGCGTGAAAACCGCTCGTGTAGAAATACCCCACAAGAACATCGAATAGGCGCGTGTCTTTGACCAGAACTTTGAACCGTTCTTTGAGACTCTTTCCTTGCTCGTTTGTGATGAATGTGAGATCAGAGGACATCAAACACATCCTACCCCATAGATAGGCCAGTTTCGACAACTATCGCATTCAATGGAGAGAAGTTCTGGGTTGGCAGAAATAAAAAATCCGGCTACATTTCAGCCGCGCCGGGAGGCTGGGTCATGACCGAACGAGTTGCGCTCGCGGATCTGACCGTTTCTGCCTGTGATGAAGATTTCCGTTTTCTGGCGTTGAGCAATTCCATGACCGATATCGATGGCAACAGACTGTTTCTCTGTTACTGCAGAGGCACGGTCTGCTCCTTCGCGTTTCACTTGCCACCCTTCGGGGTGACGTGTGATCCAAACAGGAGGTGGAGTAATCGATGACATTTTGATTCAAAATGGAAGGCCAACCCAGAACTTCATTCTCCGCTACGTAAAACGAGGAATGATTCCAAATGTTACGAAATATTATCAGATATATGAAAGGGCACGTGGGTCACCGGGATGCTCCACGTGGATAGGCACGTGGGTCTATTTACGCATGCCCGTAGTGGCTGGGGAGGAGGGATTCGAACCCCCGAATGCCTGCTCCAGAGGCAGGTGCCTTACCACTTGGCGACTCCCCAACGAGATGCAAAATATCTGGATCGATGATGGCAGAAGGGGCGCTTGCCCGCCGAAGCTCCGAAGGAGCGAAGGCGGGACTCCCCAACGTACGCAAGAGCATAGCAAATCCTCGTGCGCTTGAAAGCACTTAAGTGTCGCGAAAAAGATGCTTTGCAAACCTTGAAGGAAGGTATACTCCCGCTCCTTTATGTTCGAGAACCTTGCTAACGACACAGGCAACGACGAGATCGAGGCCAAGATTCTTGGTGTCGATACGGAGGAGGTGCAGCAAAGGCTGCGCGAGGCCGGGGCTATACATGAGGGGAATTTCTTCATTACCGAGCAGCGCTATTGCCCCACCGATGCCATGCGCGAGAAGGGCCTGAGCGGGCCCAGGCTGCGTCGGCTTACGGGTGTGCACGGCGAACAGCTGGAGCTGACGATTAAGCAAAAACTCCCATCGTTGGTTCTGCCCAGTCGCACCGATCTTGGCCCCAAATTTAAGCGACGCACCGAGCACGAGTTCATACAGCATGGTGCGGCGAAGGGTAAACGGCGCTATCAGCTCATGCAGAGCCTGCTCGATGATACTTTTACGCGTCGCGGAGACATGCTTTCTGCACGCACACGTTTCGTGCTGGGGGCGGTACGCGTCGAACTGGATCACATTCTCTCGTGCGATGGATCAAGCGAGAATCTGCCGCCGCCCTTTCTCGAGATCGAGGGCCCGACCCCGCAGACGATTCTCGAAGTGGCGAGGGCGATCGGGTACAAAATTGAAGATTTGTGTGCGCTCACGAAACAGGACGTGATCGAGGCGCATCGGCAGGGGACGTAAGTCTTACGGCAACTGCTGTCGGGGATCCTGGACGATCAAGAACGTCTTGCGCATTCGCTTGCCTGTCTTCCGGTGCCTCATCTATAGGGATAGAGTTTTCTTTCACTCTCTGTTCGATGGCTTCTGCAGATTCCTATTCTTTCACGGCCACACTCGACCTCCCCGTAAGCCTGGCGGAGGAGGAGGTGCGTACCGCGCTCAAGCAGGAGAAATTCGGCATCATCAGCGAGATCGACATCGCCGCGAAACTGAAAGAGAAACTTGGCATCGATCATCCGCCGCACATGATTTTAGGCGCGTGCAATCCCGCACTCGCGCATCAGGCACTGCAGGGGAACGTGGACGCGGCACTGGCGCTGCCGTGCAACGTGGTTCTGCGTGAAGACAAAGGCAAGACGATTGTGACCGCATTGCTGCCATCGATTGCGTTACAGCCGTTTGAGGGGCTTAAGGTGCAGGAATCGGCCTGCACGGCGGAGGAGGCGCTCAAGCGGGTGTTCGATGGTCTTCGGGGCTGATCATTATCCGATCACCGTCATCGGATCCACTCTGTTCCTTCTCTTCCTGCCCATAATTCCCTCTAAAAAGGGAAAAAGACCTCTTGCGTGGACATAAAAAGAACCTCTAGACTGTGCGGGTATTAAGACGAAAGGGAATCCGAACGGTGCCCGTGCCTAAGGAGACCTTTTCTTTTTTTGTCGATATCCAATTTTTGCCCGAATACTGACCGTATCCAAATAGTCGAAATTCGCCGGGGGCAGTTTTTTGTACAAGGAAGATGCAAACTGCCTGTTCGGGAACAGTAACTTTTTCAAACGGCCTTTTATTAGAAGATAGTCAGCCAGTTTTTTATAGTCACCATCGCCGGAGACAAGAAGGATCTGCTTGAAGTCCTTGCGTTCTATGAGTGTTTTCATGATTTCAAAAACAATATCGGTATCCACATTGCCTTTTTTGATCGCCTTCAGGTTTTCACTATGTTCCCTAAAGAGAACGATGAAACCTGATCTCTGCAGATTTTTGTAAAGCTCCTGCTGCTCTTCGGTCACATAGCCGAGAAAGTAATACGCCTCACTAACCTTATACTTGTCCTTGAGATAAATTCTGAATTTTGCATTGTCAACTTTCCATCCATTCTGGGTAGTTCCAAGGTGTAAGTTCTGCCCGTCGATGAAAGCAAGATTGAACTCTTTTTTCATGGAGGCATTTTATCACATGGCGCTTGTGGAATGTGCCGAATTTCTCTTATGGCAACCCAAACACCGTCATCGGATCCGCCCACGTTGTGAGGTCCTTTTCGGCCGGCACGTAGCCCTTCAGCTCCACGTCCGCTCCGTGGTGAATGGCAAAATGAAGGTGAGCCCGTTCGTTGTCAGTTTCGTTACTGAAGCCTGTTCCCAGCACGCCGATGCGGTCGCCCGCTTGCAGGTTTTTGAGTGCGGTGGCGACGGATGCGAGCGAGAGGTGGCCGTAGAGCACCGTGACCGGTTGATCATTCAATGTGCAGCGCTGCACGACTACTCCTCCGTATCCGCTCACGCGGTTTCTGTAAATCACATCGCCCGTGCAGGCGGCGCGTACTGCGATGTCATGCGGCGTTTCGCCGGGCAGGAGCTCAAAGTCCATTCCGGTGTGATAGCCCGAAAATCTCTCCGGCTGCACTGGTGAATCCTTGGGGGTGATATGGATGCCGAAGGGTTTTAGGGTCACGCGCTCGCTCATGCGGTTGAGCGGAGCGGCCCACGCAATCTGCTCCGTCAGATGCTCACGAAGAAACGCGGCGGTGCGTCGCATGAAATCCTCCCACTGGGGGATGAATTCGTGTTTTTCGCCCTCGTACGATATGTACGTGATGTCTTTGTGCAGTTCTTCCAACCGCGTATTCAAATCATCGGACCATGTCGGCGGCACATCCGCATCGCTGGTGCCCTGAAAGAGGAGGATCGGAGACGTGATGTTTCGGAGTACGGTTTGTGACGAGAGCGCGTTCCACGCTGTGGGATTTTCTTCGCGCGTGCCTAAGACCGCGAGCGTGCGATCCTTGTCATCGCGCTTCGACCTCCAGCGCGTAAAGTTCTGCCACGCGTCGCTGTTCACGGGTGCGTACAGTACGAATGCGTCTGCAAAAGCCGGCCTCGTCACGGCGATATTCAGGGCTACACCACCGCCGAGCGAGTGGCCCAGTATCCCCACTCTGCGCGCATCCATCTGTGGAAGGTTCGCTTCGCGCACGGCATTCACGGCATTCACGACGTCCATGCTGTACTCCAGTCCCGCATCGTAGACCTCGCGCACATCGGGGCTCGGGTCCGACCCTGCGTGCCCGCGGTAATCGGTGTGGAGCACGGCAAATCCCTGCCGCGCCAAGAAATCTTGTTCGCGCTTGAGTCCGCGGCCCTGCGTATAGACCGCGGGGCTGATGAAGCCATGGGCGAACACGACAAGCGGGAACGGCCCTTCGCCCTTGGGGATATTCATAATGCCGCTAATCAGTAATCCGTTACTCCGGTACGTAATGGCGTGGCGGGTGTAGGCGGTGTTGTCGGCCAAGACATCGGTGAATGTCAGGTCCGTTCCCTCCAGACGCATCGCGGCAAAGTGTGCGATCGAGAGCTCGGCGGGAACCTGCTCCAGCATTCCCGGTGGTGGTACCGTCGAAGAAGGTGTTGGTACGTTCGACGGCATAGGGGAGCATGCGCCGAGTAGGATGCACAGGCCGATGGCGCGCAGGGCTTCGATCATGTGGTCATTCTAGCGATGCACGGCGGATCTTTCCTGAAAAAAGAGCCGACCGACTCAGCCCTTTTTTCAATGCTATGTCATGCGCTCACTCCTTAATGAGCCACTGATACAGGAACACCGCACAGACGGCGCCGATGAAGGGGCCGATCAGGTACGAGAGTGATACGGAACGAAGCCCAATAGCTACGGCGGGGTTGAGCAGGCCGTTACTCATGAGCGAAGCTAAGAGAATACCGAGCAAGAGTGAACATCCCACCACGAGCCCGCTCGCGGCACGATGCACCTTGTTGGTGACGACAGCCATGATGCCGAGCACAAAGAAGAATGTACCCAGTGCCTCGGCGAAGGCGATGCCCCAACCGGTTGTCACCGTGACGACGGGCAATCCGCCCACGAGGTACAGAAAGAGAAACTGCGCGGCGACAGCACCCACAAGCTGCGATGCGATGTAGGCGAGTGCCTCGGGGGTCTTGATCTTCTTGATACTCCAGAGCCCCACCGTTACTGCGGGGTTGATGTGCGCACCGCTCACGGGCCCAAGGGTATATACCGCAAGCATAAAGACGAGTGCCGCCACGAACGGCGTTGCTGTCTGCTGCTGGATCGAACCAAGAATGGCGAAGGTCAGCGTCGCGGTGCCGAGGAATTCCGCTGTGTACCGTCGCCAGTGAAGGGGAGAGAGGGCCATAGAGCAAAATGGGGAAATTACCTTCTAGCCTACGAAATTTTGTATTGGCAACCAATTGCGTGCGAGCAAAGGATATGTCGCAACAGCCGCTTCACTCATCATCGAAAGGATTTTCTGTAGCAACTTTTTCCATTGCCACTGCCGCGTTTTCTAGATCTGCGAGACGAGCAAAGCTTCCCTCATCATTGCTGCCGTTTCTTTCCCCCGTTCGTTCAAGCTCTGTCGCACACTTTACACATGCGTCTGTCTCGGGAATGGCATCCAATCGGTTCAGCGGAATCAGACATCCACATTCATCGCACTGGCCGTACGTTCCTTCTTGAATTCGTACGATTACTGCTTCTACTCGTTCTAAGCTCGTACCGGACAGCTCCATCGCCATCAGACGCTCATCGGCACATTCGTGATCTTGTGCACCGTCGACAATGTTCGCGGCGGCAGTGGACGAAGGTCTGTGCCGTTCATTAATCGATCGTAAATCGCCACGCAATACACCACGCATAGCGAGCAATCGTTCTTTGATCTTCTGGTGGGCCTTGCCCCTATTACTACTCCTCATGCGTGGAGCTTCGGCTGCGCGTGGCTTTGCGAGGGTCATGGAATGGGTGAAAAGGGATGCCGATTATCGTCTGTATTGTGCGTCTGTCAACGAAGAGCGGGGCTTTATTTGTGGTTCATCTTCTCTTAAAACACAGCAGAGAGTTTGGATGGTTTTCCTTCCTCTTTCTCTTAAGAGAGGGGTAGCATGTCAGCGCTTTCACTTTCGTCGTATGCACGAGGAACTCCTCCGCAAGGTTGACGGCTTGCTAGAGACCAAGAGTGATCATGAGCTCCGCAAGGTTCTCGTGCACGAAGATGCCCGCGAAATTGCCGACATCATCGATGAGCTTGAGCACGGCAAACGCAAGACTTTCGCTATTCTCCCTCCCGAAATCCAGGCAGATGTGATTCTTCTGCTCTCAGAGTCGAGCGTGCACTCGGCACTTCCGCGCCTCTCGGATTTCACGATTGCACGGTTCCTCCACTTTCTCGACGAAGACGAAGCGACGGACATCCTGCAGCGCCTGCCGGCAAAACGGTATCCGCACATTCTCGAGAAAATGCGCGAAGATCGTCGCAAGCCCATCGAAAAACTGCTCCTCTACGGTCCCGAGACGGCGGGCGGTCTTATGGATCTCAATTTTCTCGAGGTGGATTCGCAGGACAAACTCCCTGCTATTCTCAACGCCGCCCGCGAGTACGCACGCACGCATTACAAACAGATGCCCGTCGCGCTGCTTGCAAGTGGTAAGGAAATTCTGTGGATTCCCTCGCGCGCGCTCATGTCTGCCAACAACGACACGGCTCCTGCACAGATGGCGCGGCCTATTCCGGTGCTCCACCACTCCACCGATCAGGAGGCAGTGCTCGACACGATACAACGCGAAGGAGTCGATGTGGCGTGCGTGGTCGATGACCAGCAGAAGATTGTCGGCGTCATCCATTTGAACGATCTACTGCGCGTTGCCGAGGCGGAGGCGAGCGAAGACGTGTACCGCTTGGGAGGTATGGATCCGCTCTCGGCGAGCTACCTTGAAAGTAAGTTCGCCACCATCTGGCGCAAGCGTGTGGTGTGGCTCTCGGTACTCTTTGTCGCGGAGCTCTTCACCTTTACGGCACTGGCGCAGTTCGAATCTTCCATCGCCGCAGTGACGGTACTCGCACTTTTCGTGCCGCTTACCATCTCGACCGGAGGCAACAGCGGTTCGCAGGCGGCCACGCTCATTACCCGCGCCATGGCCTTGGGTGATGTGGCACCGCGAGATTGGTTGAGAGTGATACGTCGCGAGCTGCTCATGGGTCTGGCACTCGGGCTTACACTCGGCGTCGTGGCATTCGTCCGTGCCTCTCTCACGCCGCAGGGTTTGCTCGGCAATGTTGATCGCTGGATGCTGGGGCTCGTCATCGCGCAATCCGTGGCGGTCATCTGCCTCTGGGGCACGGTCGTCGGCTCCATGTTGCCGCTCCTCTTCAAACGTTTCGGCGTCGATCCCGGATATGCGTCGAGCCCCTTCGTGGCGACGTTCGTGGACGTGACGGGAATCGTGATCTACTTCTCGATCGCCAACGCGCTCATTTTGTAAGAGCGGCCTCCTTCTTACGATGCATGATGAGGGCTTCCGTCTTTCAAGAAGAGCAGCAGGAATCCTGCAAACACTGTGAGAATGAGTGAGAGCAGGTAGGGCGCACCCAAGCCGAAGCGGTCCCACAAAATTCCGGCGAGCAGAGAAGCAGGAAGGCTCACGATCCCCATGATCATCTGGTAGCCGCCGAGGGTACTGGCCACCAGATCTTTCGGGGCCAATTCCGCGGCGAGTGTCTTTTGCACGGGTGCCAGTGATGCGATGTGCACGCCATAGAGTGCGAAGGCCGCGATGACCACTGCGGGCGAACGGAAGAAGAGAAAGAGCAGCGCCACGCCGATCCAACACCCGTAGGAGAAAAGTAGTACAACCTTGCGTCCCACGCGATCCGCGAGTTTGCCGAAGTACATCGAAAGGGCGGCGGCTATGGCGGTATAGAACAGATAGAGCACGGGCATCATGCCGATCGAGAATCCAAGAGATTTGGCCGACAGGAGTAAGAAGGAATAGCTGAAGGATCCGAGCATGAAGAAGGCACTTAGGATCGTATAGAGGCGCAGATCCGGCGAAAGATCTTTGAAGTGGATCCCTTTGAACACTTTCGTTCCATCCGGCTTCTGCTCGTGGTACACAAAGAGGACGAGGAGCACGGCGAGCATGGAGGGGATCGCCGCGATGAGAAGGATCGTTCTTAGCTCAATGAGTTGCACGAGCACGATGGCGGCGAGAATACCGACCATGGCGCCCGAGTTATCCATCATGCGTAGGATGCCGAAGTGTCGGCCGCGATTGTGGACGGTCGAGAGATCCGAGACGATGGCATCCCGTGGGGCTCCACGCATTTTTCCCGAGCGGTCTAAAATGCGAAAGGGAATGATCCAGTGCCACGTGGGTGCCAGTGCGTAGCCCACTTTGGCAATGCCGCCGAAGAAGTAACCCATCCACACGAAGGGCTTACGCTTGCGCAAACGGTCCGACATGTAGCCCGATACGGCTTGTGCGATCGAGACAAACGCATCGCCGAGGCCGTCGATCAGCCCAACCACCGCCATGTTTGCCCCGAGCACAGTCGTGAGAAACATCGGCCAGATCGCGAAGATCATGTCTGCGCCCATATCGTGCAGAAAGGATGCGGAGCCGAAGGTCCAGACAGTACGTTTGACGTATCGGGAATCGGGAGGGGCAGACTGCATGTGATGATCATGGAGGAATTTCACATTGCGCGCTACTTGAGACATGTGTGTTCTTGCCTCTGGGCTTGTATACTCACTTCCCTTTCCCTATCACTTCTATGAGTGCCAAAAAAGTCTTCACCGAAGAACAGGCGCGCACTGTTGGCGAACAGATCGGTCTTGTGTGGGACAAAGAGCTCTTCAATGTCGAGCAGTTTCGCATGGGGATGGACGTCGAACTGGAGCACGGCTCTGTCGATCCGCAGACGAACGTGACGAACGATGATCCGGTGCTCACCGGTAAAATCGCCCTGGCCCACCTGCGCGAGATGGCCGATTACTACACCCGCCTCTACGAGATGGAACAGGAGGGCGAAGCCTACTGGGAGGCACAGAAGAAGTGATGGAAGCTGTTCGCGTAGGTCTCATCCGAAGGTTTTCTCATGCATTGGCTCACGAACCAATTTCCACAAAAAGTAGTCTCTTTACCCCTTTGCAGGCGGGAGTGTCTCTTCTAGGATGGCTCTACTCATTTTTGATTCCCTCTTTTGTATGCCAGGTTCAATTTCACAAGTGATGGGTGCGGTGGTGGACTGTGTGTTCCCCAGTGCTGAAATCCCGTCGATCTACAACGCGCTCACCGTTCCGTGTGGTAAAGAGACGCTCACCCTCGAAGTGCAACAGCACTTGGATGGTGGCGCCGTACGCACTGTGGCCATGGGCACTACCGATGGTCTCGCTCGCGGCACTGTCGTGACAGACACCGGTACTCCTATTTCCGTGCCTGTGGGTCCCGAAGCGCTCGGACGCATGTTCGACGTATTAGGCAATCCTCTCGATGGCATGCCACCGATACAGACGAAGAAGCGATCTCCCATTCATCGTGCTGCTCCCACTTTCGATGAGCAATCCACCGAGACCGAAGTGCTCGAGACGGGCATCAAAGTCATCGACCTCATCTGCCCTATCCTCAAAGGAGGCAAAGTCGGCCTCTTCGGTGGAGCAGGTGTAGGCAAGACCGTCATCGTGAAGGAACTCATTCGCAATATCGCTACCGAGCATGGAGGCTACTCCGTGTTTGCTGGAGTAGGGGAGCGCAGTCGTGAAGGAAACGACCTCTACTACGAAATGAAAGAATCGGGCGTGCTCGCCAAAACGGCGCTCGTCTTTGGTCAGATGAACGAGCCGCCCGGGCCGCGCCTCCGCGTGGGGCTCGCAGGGCTCACCCATGCCGAATACTTCCGCGACGAGGAACAGCGTGATGTGCTGCTCTTCATCGATAACATCTTCCGTTTCACGCAGGCAGGTTCCGAAGTCTCGGTTCTGCTCGGACGCATTCCATCCGCTGTGGGGTATCAGCCCACATTGGCCAACGAAATGGGTGCACTGCAGGAACGCATTACTTCGACAAAGAAAGGCTCCATTACCTCGGTACAGGCAGTGTACGTGCCGGCCGACGACTTCACTGATCCGGCTCCGGCTACGACCTTCGGGCATCTCGATTCCACACTCGTACTCTCGCGCGCGCTCTCGGAACTCGGCATTTATCCCGCAGTCGATCCGCTCGATTCCACGTCCACCATTCTTTCGGCTGCGGTGGTCGGTGAAGAGCACTACCAGACAGCCCGCTCCATGCAGGAGGTGCTGCAGCGCTACAAGGAGCTACAGGATATCATCGCGATCTTGGGTATGGAGGAACTCAGCGACGAAGACAAGCTCACGGTGAAGCGCGCCCGCAAGATTCAGAAATTCCTCTCGCAGCCCTTCTTCGTTGCCGAGACCTTCACAGGTATTCCCGGCAAGTTCGTGCGTCGTGAAGATACCGTGCAGAGTTTCAAGGCGATTCTTGATGGTAAGTACGATGACGTGCCCGAACAGGCCTTCTACATGAAGGGTGGCATCGAAGATGTGAAGGCGTAATTCCATTTTCTTTCGTCTCATGCTCCGACTCGAAATCACCACACCCGATCGTCCCATGTTCGAGGGGGAAGTGGATTCCGTTTCCCTCCCCACTCCGCAGGGCGAAATCACGATTCTCCCCAATCACATTCCGCTCATTTCCATTGTGGCGCCGGGTGCGATCACTATTCGACAGAAGGACAATGAGCAGATGCTGGCGGTCTCGCGCGGGTTGGTGGAGGTGGATGGTCACGCGATTCGCGTGATGGTCGATACGGCAGATCATGCAGAGGAGCTCACCGAAGAATCGATTCTCAAGGCGAAGGCAGATGCCGAGAAGCTCCAGCAAGAGAAGCGCGCAGATAACGAGGGATTTGCAGAGGCCACAGCCATCCTCGAGCGCGAACTGGCCAGACTTAAGGTGGTGCGCCGCCGCCGACGCGGGCGCCGTAGTTCAGTTCCCCCGCCCGGCAGTGGCGCGTGATGTCTTGCCACCGGCTCACAAAGATGAGAAGCAGATGGGGCTCTTTTTGAGTCTGCGTCTCGCATGGAATCTGGGGTTTATCATCGCCATTCCGGTGGCCGTTTTCGGCTTCGGCGGCGCGTATATAGATAGGATGTGGGGCACGACGCCCATTTTCATCATCACGGGGTTCGCGATGGCGGTGATCCTCTCGGGTGTCGGCGTGTACCGCAAGGTCCGAGAGATTTCTGACGCGTCTTAACGCTCCATTTTCTTGATTTTTTCTCACAACACTTCGTACCCTCCCTTCGATGTCCGCCATTGAACCGCCCACACTCGCCTCTGAAACAATCGCTCACCTCGGATTCTTCGAGATCCGCAACACGCTGATCATGGCGTGGTTGGCGATGCTGGTGATTTTCATCGTGGCGTTCTTCGCCTGGCGCACGAAGTACAAAGAGGTCCCCGGGCGTTTTCAGATGCTGTTGGAGCTCATCGTGGGTGGGCTCTTTGATTTCTTCCATTCGGTGATCGGCGACAAGAAGCAGACGCGTACGTTCTTTCCGCTCGTTGCGACCATTATGATTTTTCTCATGCTTGCCAACTGGATGGGCATCCTGCCTGGTGTGGGGAGCATTACGATCTTAGGTGAGCACAATGGGCACATCATGAATTTGCCGATTTTCCGCTCTATGAATGCAGACGTGAACATGACGCTGGCCATCGCCCTGATTTCGGTCATCTCCACGCAACTCTTCGGCATCGCGGCACTCGGTGTGCTGCCCTACGCGAGCAAGTTCTTTGTGGCTCCATGGCGCGATCCGATTGGATCATTCGTCGGTATTCTGGAGCTCATTGCCGAGTTGGCGAAGATCATTTCGTTCAGTTTTCGTCTCTTTGGCAACATTTTTGCAGGAGAAGTCCTGCTCGTTGTCATCAGCTTCCTCATGCCGTACTTCGCCCCCATTCCGTTTCTGGGGCTCGAGATCTTTGTAGGATTCATTCAGGCGCTGGTCTTTGCGCTCCTCACGGCAGTTTTCCTTAAAATGGCTGTCACAGCGCATGGTGGGCACGATCATGGACAGGCAGGTGAGGTGGCACATGCATGATGTGTTCGAAGGCACACGTACCTGTATGCACGATCGCCTCGAGGAGATGGTTTTTCTACGAAAACAGTTTCTGTCAAATTCTCGAAAAGCGCACGCTAAGACCCTTGATTGTCTCTTCTGGCATCCCTACAATCCGCGCGCTTTAACCATTTCATCATTTTTCCCCCGTTTTTATGTCAGAAGTTGCAGAAGTTGCGAAGACCACAATGTCTTCGATCGATAAGAACATGCTCGTTGCCGCAACGATGGCGTTCGGTGCGTTCATGCCGGCGTTCTCCATCGGATGGATAGGCTCCAAGGCCATGGAGGCCATTGGTCGCAATCCTGAGGCTGCGAACCGCATTCAGACGCCGATGGTGCTTGCCGTCGCCTTCACGGAGGCCATTGCGATCTACTCTCTCGTAGTCGCCCTCATCATCAAGTTCGTTTGATCGGGGTGGCCCGTCCGTACCGGCCAACGGCCGGGCGGGTCAGCGTTGAGCGATCAGTGAACAGCAATAGCAGCTGATCGCCTGCCGTTGGCCATCGACTTTCTTTTCCCTTCACGTTCATGGAATTGCTCGCCAAACTCGGCATTAACTGGGGGCTCCTGATTGCACAGGTAGTGAACTTCCTCATCGTCATGGGAGTGCTCGGGTTCTTTCTGTATCGACCGATCTTAAACCTCCTCGACACTCGTGCGGAACGAATTCGCAAGTCGATGGAAGATGCCAAGCGTATTGAGCAACATGCGCAGGAGCTCGCCAAACTGCGTGAAGCAGAGATGAAGCGTCTCGATCAGGAGAGCGGTAAGCACTTTGAGCGTATTCGTAAAGAGGCACAGGCGCTGCACGAAGAGTTGCTCGCCAATGCCAAGAAAGAGGCAGAGGCCACGCTTCAGGGCGCACTCAAGCGCATCGACGAAGAGCGCCGGATCATGATGGAAGATGTCATGAAGACGGTGAACAGTGTGGTTATCCGCATGACCGAGAAGCTACTCGAACGCGAATTCACTCCCACTGACCAGAAGCGCATTCAGGAGCAGCTTATCGCTGATCTTCCCAAGACTATTCAATGAAGATGACGCCTGTTTCCCTTGCTCGGGCCTTTGTGGACGTCGCCAAGACGCTCCCGCAAGACGAGATCCCCGCACTGGCAGAGGCGGCGGCACACTTGCTGTTGCAGCAGGGTTTGCTGAAAGCGGCACAAACGTTCCCCCGCTTAGTCGAGCGCGAGTGGTTCCGCAGCACAGGAGAAGTGCAAATACGCATCACCACGATGTCCGGCCATGCAGGAACGCTCAAGAAAGACGTCGCACACATTGTGGAGCAGACGCTCAAGCGCTCGTGCCACATTGAGGAACAGACCGATGCTTCTGTGCTCGGCGGTGTATTGCTGCAGATCGGTGACGAGCGTTACGATGCTACACTTCGCGGAGCTCTGGCTGATGCCGCTGCTCGCCTAACCAAGCCTATTCCTATTTCTTAATTTCTCCGTCCTCCCCCCTCATACAATGTCCGTCAGTCAGACTCTCCTCAAAACACTCGAAGAACGTATTGCGTCCTATCGCAAGGATGTGAAGCACGAGCACGTCGGTACGGTCCTCTCGGTCGGTGACGGCATCGCTACGGTGTCGGGTCTCTCGAAGGTCGGATCCGCAGAAATGGTTGATTTCGGCAATGGGATCATGGGTGTGGCGTTCAACCTCGAGGAGGATCACGTGGGCGTGATCGTGCTCGGTGATGACAGCAAGATCAAAGAGGGCGACACCGCCAAGGCGACGGGTCAGATTCTCTCTGTCCCCGTTGGTGAAGCGCTTATCGGACGTGTGGTGGATCCGCTGGGCAATGCTAAAGACGGTGGTTCCGCTATACAGTCAAAGCAGCGCTACCCGATCGAGAAAATCGCCCCGCGTGTCATCGAGCGCAAATCGGTTACAATGCCGCTGCAGACCGGTATCAAGGCGATCGATGCCCTCATTCCTATCGGACGCGGCCAGCGCGAGCTCATCATCGGCGATCGTCAGACGGGTAAGACTGCCGTGGCCATTGATACCATTATCAATCAGAAAGAGACGCAGAAGAGCGACCGGCCCGTCATCTGCATTTACGTGGCTATCGGTCAGAAAGAGTCGAAAGTCGCCAAGATTGTCAAAGAACTCGAGAAGCACGGAGCCATGGACTATACCATCGTCGTGTCGGCCGGTGCCTCGGAACCTGCGTCGCTCTCGTACATCGCCCCCTTTGCCGGGTGTGCCATGGGTGAGTACTTCCTCGATCAGGGCAAGGATGTGCTGTGCATCTACGATGACCTGAGTAAGCATGCGTGGGCGTACCGTCAGGTGTCGCTGCTGCTGCGTCGTCCTCCGGGACGCGAGGCGTATCCGGGCGACGTGTTCTACCTCCACTCCCGTCTACTGGAGCGCGCCTGTTGCCTGGATGACAAGCAGGGAGGCGGTAGTCTCACGGCTCTGCCGATCATCGAAACACAGGCCGGTGATATCTCGGCGTACATTCCCACGAACGTTATCTCCATCACCGACGGCCAGATCTTCCTCGAATCCGATCTCTTCTACAAAGGCGTTCGTCCGGCGTTGAACATCGGTCTCTCTGTCTCGCGTGTGGGATCCGCCGCGCAGCGAAAATCCATGAAGAAAGTGGCAGGCCGACTCCGTATCGACCTTGCTCAGTACCGCGAGCTTGCGGTGTTTGCCCAGTTCGGATCCGATCTCGATGCCGATACCAAGAAGCAGCTCGATCGTGGTGTGAGGCTCACCGAACTCCTCAAGCAGGATCAGTACGTGCCGGTGGCAGTGGCGGAGCAGGTGGCTATGTTGTACGCCGGTGTGAACAGTCTTTTGGATGATGTGCCGGTCGATCAGATTCGCCGCTTTGAGAGCGAGTTCGTGGCATTCTTACAGAACAAGCACCCGCAGGTGCTCAAAGAGCTCACGGCCGAAATCAAGCCCGAGACCGAAGAGACGCTCAAACGCCTGCTCATGACATTCAAACAGGAAGGAGGATTTATCATGAAGGCTTCGTAATATTCTGATTTGCTCCCATGGCGAGAAGTCTCCGCGATCTCCGGCGCAAAATGAAAGCCATCAAGGCCACCCATCAGGTGACCAAGGCCATGGAACTCGTTGCAGCCTCGAAGATGCGCCGTGCCGTTTCGAATGCGCAGAAGCTGCGGCATTACGCGTTCCTTGCATGGCAGGTCCTGCAGAAGCTTGCCGATGTGCATCCGGAGCTCCATCCCTACCTGCAGAAGCGTGAACCCAAAAAAATCCTTGCGATCCTCTTCACGCCTGATCGTGGCATGTGCGGCAACCTCAACGCTCAACTACTGCGAACGACTACACAGTATATTCAGGGCTTAAAAAAGCTCCCGAATTTCGAATCCGTCGAGTTCATTGCCGTGGGGCGCAAGGGTCAGCAGTATCTGCCGCGTCTAGACCAGAAGGTCATTGCCGCGTTCCCGGCCTTCTCGAACTATCCCACATTCAAAGATGTGCTGCCCATCGTGCGTATGGCCACCGAGGGCTTTCTCGCGGGTACCTACGATTCGGTGTCGCTCATCTACCCCGACTTCGTCTCGGCGCTCGTGCAGGAATCAACGGTGAAGGTATTGCTGCCGTTCTCACAGACAGAGTTGAAATCCATGCTCGAGAGCCTGCTGCCCCGTAAGTACCGCAAAGAGACGCAGATGGCGATGCATGCCGAGGGAGTGGGGGAGTACGTGTTCGAGCCGTCGGCCGATGCAATCCTAGAGACCATTTTGCCGCAACTCACCGAGATTCAGGTGTATCAGGCCATCCTCGAAGCCGGTGCCTCAGAGCACTCGGCACGAATGGTGGCGATGCGCGCTGCTTCCGATAACGCCACGGAGATCCTCGACGACCTCACCATCGTCTACAACCAGACACGTCAGGCGAACATCACTGCGGAGTTGGCAGAGCTCTCGGCGGCCAAGGCGGCCCTGCAGTAGGGTCCTTATGCTGCGTTACAGCGTTCGTCCATGCAGCGGACGACCACTTTTTTGACAGGCACTTTTTGCGTGACGTTCGGTGCCTGCCGCTCGATGACGCGGACGTTGATGCCTTTCGTGTGCAGCTCTTCGACCTTCTCGCGAATCGCCTGCACGCGTGCTGCACTCTGTGGCTGGCTGGGATCGACGTATACGAGGTAGGTGTACGGGACTCCTGTTTCGCTGAGCAGATTGCCGTAGCCGTGGCCGTGTTGCTCGAGGGGCTTGCTCGAGATCTGGCCGGCCGTGAGCGCTTCAACAGGGAAGGCATCCGCATCGGGCGAGCTCAAGGCAAAGCTGTTGAACGGAGGACACTGCATTCTGCTGCCCTGCGTCATGTCGATGGTAACGCCTAGTGCGTTATGCACCGAAAGACCGTTCATGGGTGATCGCTGCTTGGGGCAGGTGGCGTTGATGCCGAGTGCCTGCAGTTTCTGTGCGATACCTTCGATATCTGCATGGGCCGGATCGTCGGTGTTCTGCTCGTCGGGGCGTTTGAGTCCGCCTGCGCCGCAGGTGTCATGCGCTTCCAGTTCTACTTCGATCTGTGTACCGTTTCCATTCTCCTGTTCTAGAGCGCACACATAGTCTGCCAGTTGCTGTGCCCACTGGTCGGGATCCTTGAGAATGCCGGAGCCTGCGGTGCGCAGAATGCGTGTATCGGAAGCGCGAAATGCGTTCTGCTCGACGTTGGGATTTCCATCAAGAAAAGCCACAGGATCCTTGTGGAACGGATTCTGTAGCTCAGTGTCCAGCATGGTACGCATGTCAGGGTGCTCAGCATGTTCGGCGGCTTCGGGTTCGTGTTCAGGAGTATTCATGATTGTTGTGGAAAATGTTGCAGGCATTCTTAAGGAATGTACGTCGCAACTCAATGGATTGAACAAAAAAGTTATTCATAGAATGTCCTTTTCCTGCTGCGGAAAAGCCGGATCACGCACTCAATCGTGCAAACACGAGGAAGAGCCCGGTAAATCCTGCCACCATGATGATCGGGGCAAGCCGTGAGAGCAGATTTAACTTTCCCGGCTGCCATCCTTTGAGCAGGAGTGAATTTATCACAACCGAGACAGAGCTTAAGGCCATGGCGAATCCGGCAAGCTCCGGCCGCAGGATGATGCCGAAGCTGGCAAAGGCGCGTGCAGCGATGGGAATGCCCAAAACGTTGTAGAACAAGGCGAAGAAGAGGTTCTGCTTGATTTTGCTCACGGTTGTGCGACTTAAGTGAATCGCCGTTGCAACGTCGCGCAGGTCGTTCTTTACCAGCACGATGCCGCCGGTTTCCATGGCGATGTCAGTGCCGCTGCCCATGGCGATTCCCAAATCGGCTTGCGCAAGGGCCGGACTGTCGTTGATGCCGTCACCCACCATGGCGACGCGCTTTCCTTCAGCTTGCAGACGTTTCACTTCCTCAGCTTTCTGCTCTGGCAGCACGTCGGCGAGAATGCGCTCAATGCCTGCGAGCTTGGCAATGGCTTGCGCCGTGCGGGTATTGTCACCCGTGATCATTACGGGCGTGAGGCCCATGTGTTTCAGTGCGGCAATGGCCTGCGGCGTAGTTTCTTTAAGCGTATCGGCGACGGCGATAAGCCCGAGCACGCCATCCTTTCGCGCGAGGATCATGGCGGTCTTGCCTTGTTCCTCCAGTGCACGTAGCTGTTCTTCGATCTGTGCTGTGGGAATCTGTATTTGTTCAAGCAGCTTGCGGTTGCCGAGGTAGGTGAGTGTTCCCGCAATCATTCCCTCAACTCCGTGTCCGGGGATTGCACGAAAATGTTCGACAGATGAGAGTTCCACCTGATCTTCGTTTGCCTTGCGCACGATGCTCTCGGCCAACGGGTGCTCCGAGACCTGCTCCAAGCTTGCTGCAATGCCGAGTAATTCCTGTGTCGAGAGTGATCCCGTGGGCAGGATATCCGTCACCACGGGCTTGCCGTGGGTGAGCGTGCCGGTCTTGTCGAAGATGACGGTATCGATGGCGTTGGCTGCTTCGAGCGGCTCACCACCGCGAATCAGTACGCCCAGTTCAGCGCCGCGGCCAGTCGAGACCATGAGGGCCGTTGGCGTGGCGAGACCGAGTGCGCAGGGGCAGGCGATCACGATCACTGAGACGAAGGCGAGCAGTGCGAAGGTGAGGGTCTGGCCGATGAGCATCCACACGACGAAGGTCAGAATCGCCGTGAGAATAACCGCAGGCACGAACCAGCGCGCAATGGAGTCCGCCAGATTCTGAATAGGTGCCTTGCTGCCCTGAGCTTCTTCGACGAAGCGAATAATGCGTGAGAGAGCGGTTTCGGCACCGATCTTGTCTGCGGTGAATTCGATGGAGCCGTGCTGGTTTACGGTGGCGCCGAATACACGATCACCCTCCTTTTTTTCGATGGGAATACTCTCGCCGGTCAGCATCGATTCGTCTACAGCCGAGAGGCCACGGGTCACGATGCCGTCCACGGGAATCTTCTCGCCCGGGCGCACGACGATCGTGTCGCCGACCTGCACTTCTTCAATGGGGATATCTGTCGCATTGCCGTCGCGCAGCACGCGGGCGGTTTTGGGCTGCAGTCCCATCAGTTTTTCAATCGCTTCGCTCGTTTGGCCCTTGGCACGCGCTTCGAGCCATTTACCGAGCAACACGAACGTGATCAGGAGTGCGGCTACTTCGAAGTAGAGGTTGGGTGTCTCGCCGATGAGCGATCGGCGCCCCCATGATGCGATGATGAAGTTGAAGAGGCTGAAGAAGTACGCGGTGGAGGTGCCGATGGCAATGAGGCTATCCATCGAGAAGGTCTTCATCTTCAGGCTGGACCAAAAACCACGATAGAAGCCTGCTCCCAGCCAGAATTGCACGGGGGTGGCGAAAATAAGCGAGAGGATGCCCATCCACGGCCCGAGGAGCGCACTCACTGCACTCTGCGGGAAGAAAGGAACGATCATGAGCAGGAGCAGCGGGGCGCTGAAAATAAAGGCCACGATGAAACTCCGTCGAACAGCGAGCACATCTTCTTTACGACGTTTTCGATCGGCATCGCGGTCGTTCTCCACGGCAATAGAGGCGTGGTAGCCGGCTTGTTCCACTGCATGAATCAATTTTTCCGTTGAGGTTTTGGTTGGATCGAAGAGTACGGATGCTTTCTCTGCGGCAAAGTTCACATTGGCACTTTGAATGCCAGGGAGCTTCTTCAATGAGCGCTCAATGAGGCCTGCGCACGAAGCACAATGCATTCCCTTGAGCGACAGTGAAACCTTGCCGTTGCCAGGAGTGCTTGTCGTGTGATCATGAGAATCGGACATACTGCTGTGGGGAAAAAGCTAATACCCATACCTAGGGTATAGGTATAGGTACTCGGCGTCAAGGAAGAAAAATTCAGTGCAAATCAACCCTGCTCACTTATTCGCCATCTTTGTCACGGTCAGGATCTCGTCGATCATCTTCTGCTTTTTTGAAGGACTGTTCGTATCAAGCGCACTCTTGAAACAGCTGTTCAAGTGCCCTTCAAAGAGGAGCTGGTGCGCGGACTTGAGCAGGCCGATGGCAGCCAGGTTCTGCTGCATGATATCGATGCAGTATCGGTCTTCTTCGACCATTGTGATGATTTTCTTGAGAAGGCTCTGTGCTTTCTTGTATCCGATGAGCGCTTTTTGCTTCTGTGGGGTCATAGGTGAGAGAGGAAGATGCCCACACGGTACCACAACCTAGGGGGTAGGTAAATCCCGCCCCACCGTTTCCGCGGCGGCAGGGCGGGAGGGAATCTCATTCACAGTGTTTGTGAAAGCGGTTTGACTGTATAGGAGGTATTCAGTTCTTCGACAGCTCCTGTCCATGATGTGAGATCGAAATGGCCGTCATGGCGCAGGTCGACTGTTTTTAAGTCCACATTGACGTCGATGTTCTGTATGGAGGGAAATTCCTGACTGACGTCCCTGATGAGGACGGCGCAGAACTGGCAGTGTATGCCGGGGATTTGGACGAGAGTACGCATAATAGGGTTAGGGGTAGAGTGAGGGGTAGAGGAATTATTGGAGGAGTGCATCGATTGCAGCTTGGAAGTTTGCGAGAGGTTGGGCGCCAGAGACGATGCGGTTCTCTTGCGTCTTCAGATTCAGAACGATGGTGCCCGGAGTGCCCTGGATGCCCGAAGCGGAGCCCTGTGAGAGCTGCTCCTGGACGATCGACTGATACTTGCCACTGCTGACACAGCGATCAAAAGCATCGGCATTAATACCGATCTGTTTCGCGATAGTGGCGGGATCAAAGGTTGCCTGCTGATCGAAGACGGCGTCCGTAAATTTCCAGAATGCCGTGTTGCCTCCCAGCTCATTCACGCATTCAGAGGCGATTGCTGCTGGTTCCGCCTTCGGATGAAAGCTCAGAGGATAGTGGCGGAAGATCCACATGATCTTGCCTGTATTCTGTTCGAGCAGCTGCTTCATGGTCGGATGCACACGCTGACAGAACGGACACTCGAAGTCGGAGTACTCGATCACGGCAATGTCGGCCGTCGTACTGCCACGAATATGATCCTTTTCAAGGTCGACAGGGACGACATTGATCGCAGTCTCGGGATCCGGCGCAGGGGCTGGAGCGGGAGCCGTCGGGGCTTGAGCCGCCGGAGCGGGAACGGCGTTAGCGAAGGTGAGTCCTCCACCGGCGAAACGTCCTGCCGAGAAACCGACGATAACGCCAATGAACACCATCGAGACACCGAACCAGAAATTCGACTGAGTGCGTTGCGTTGGTGGGGCCTTGGAGCCGTGGGGCTCTTTCCACTGAAGAGAGGTCATGAGTAAGGGGGTAGGGGATAGGGTGAAGAGCGTAGGACTGTCAAATGACGGTGAAAGAACCGCGGACCATGCCCATGGAACAGCTGAAGGGGATGCGACCGGGCTTCTGGGGAGTGAATTCGAAGACGTTATCTCCTGAGGCGAGAACTTTACTAATACCGAGCGAGGGGATCACGAAGCCGCGCGTGCAGCCTCCTGCTCCGGTGCCATCGACATGAAAGCGTACGGGAATCCCTGCGCGGATCGTAAGAGTGCTTGGTTCATAGCCGCGACCCGTGACGGTCATGGAGACTTCCTGCATGCCGTTCTGTGCGGCTGCGGATGGGAGGGCACCTGCGGTATTCTTCGAGCCGAATGCGGCTGCCATGGTCTGTGGTACGTCGATGCCGACGAGGGTAAATCCGTTGTTGAGATTGAAGACGGAGAGAACGAGAACCAGTGTTCCGGCAAACCGCAGGAAGAGCCGCGAAGAAGCCCCTCTGGCATTGGCGGAGATATAGCTGATGCCGATGAGGGAGGGCAGTGTGCCGAGGGCGAATATGAACATCGTGAGCCCACCGGCCCAGAAACTTCCGGAAGCGAGAGCGACGAGCTGCAGTGACTGGGTGAAACCGCAGGGCAGGAAGAATGTGAGTGCCCCAAGGGCGAAGGGGGCTGCTGGATGGTCATTCTCCGAAAGATTAGCGATCCAGTGCGTGAAAGCCTTGGGTGGCTGAATCGGAAAGCTCCCCTTCGGAATGATTTTTAGAATCGTGAGGGCAAGGTAGAGCATGACCAGTGCCACAACTATACTCATGAAGCCCGTCATCTGGGTCGAGAGTGTGATGGATTGCCCGAGGAGTCCTACGAGTCCACCGAGAATGAAGTACGAAGCGAGACGTCCAATATTGAACTGCATAAGAGGCTTCAGCCGCTGCCCAGGCGTGGAACCGCCGTGAATCTCGTTGTACTTGGCGGCCATCGCGAGCAGAAGCCCTCCTGTGACGGCAAGACAGCTGCTCATGCCGGCGACGATGCCGATAAGGAGCGTACTGCCGAAGGTGAGGGTCCCGGCTGTAGAAGGTGCGAGGGAGATGAGATCGAATGCACCTAGGAGCTTGTAGATGGCGAAGATGATGATGAGCGCGCCACCGATTTCGAACCACTTCTGCTGCGAAGGCTCGGGTTCATGCTGAATGCTGTGGTCTTGGCGAATGGTGAGGTTCTCTTGCTCCGAGATGACCTTGTATCCCGCTTCACGAATCACAGACTCGAGTTGCTCGAAAGAAGGGAGTGTATCGGCCGAAGCCGTGATTTTGGCAACGCCCTTGCGATGCTGCACGTTGACGTGCGTCACTCCCGGAACAGATTTAATTTTCCGCTCCAGGAGGAGCTCGCAACTGTGACAGGTCATCCCGTTGATGCACAGGGTGACTTGCCGTTTTTCTGAGGGTGCGGACATGGGGAAGAAAAAGGGGAAGGATATCGAAACGAGCGCATGATGTGCGCCTTCCTCCTTTCTATTGTCTCAGCACAACCGTATCAACCGGTGGCGGGGAAAGTGAACAGGGTTGAACAGGGAGAGTGCGACGTAATTCTGTCGAGGGGACAGGGGATTGTGGATCGGTGTTCAATGCGAGTGATGCAACAGTCAGCACCTGCACAGAAGAATCGCTCGCTGCGCGCTGCGTGGCTTCTGCGAGGCAGTGGCCGAGACAGGGCAGACTACCCTCGTTACCATCGGGTGTCTCTGTATTGCCTTGTGCACACTCTGCATGTGGATCGTGCGCCGGCGCTACAGTCATCATCATCTCGGTTGCGGGCTCCTGCGCATATGCGAGCGTCGACCAGCATCCAGTGCCGAAGAAGATCTGAAGGCCGATGGCAATGAGGAGAAACGAGCGCATGAATGCCTAAGTGTAGGGGGTCTCAGAGGGAACCTCAAGGAAGTATTGCACCTCCACAACCACATCCACCGCCTTCTGTATGACAGGATCCAACGGCTACTTCTGGTTCAAGAGGGGTGGTGGCCTGCGCGGTGCTTTGACCAAAGGAAAATGATGTGCTCAAGAGCACGTAGAGCACTGAACATCCTGCGAGGCCCCAGAAGATCTTCTCCGGTTTCTGCATGCTGTCATCATACCTCCCCCATAGGTACAGAGCAAGTGTCGTGCTATCCCAAATATTCCGAGAGTCAGGCATGTGACAAGGTGCCGTGTTTTTGTGCGACAACGGCGCCGGCGATTTTCAGACGGGCCTCGTCCATCAGCGTGCGGTAGACCTCATCGGGGAGGGTGATGAAGATATCGTGCAGTGCCTGCACGGCGCGCTGGGCATCGTCTCTATCCACGAGAAATGCCATCACCGATTGATTGAGTCCCTGCGTGATCATGCGGATATTCACGTCGGCACCATGAAGAGCAAATGTGGCCTTTTCGGCTTGTCCGGGTATGCGCATGTCATTACCAAGGCAGTACACCACTGCGAGATGATCGACAGCCTGAATGACTTCCTCACCATTCACGCCATAGCGATCATGCACGTGTTGACGGAGTGCCGCGACTGTGGCAGCAGACTTCTTACCGTTGTCGAACGTGTACGAGATCGATCCCTCACTCGTGGCGATGTGCTGAATTGACACGTGGTGCTCGGCGAACCAGCGGGCGATATCTTCCTCGAACCCTGTCTGGCCGATCATCTTTCCTGTGACGACTTGGAGCGCAAAGGGAACAGGCTTACTGTGAACGATTTCGACGCCGTTCGGTTCCGGATTAAATGGATAGATGAGTGTGGTGTTGTACGGAGTGGGTTCCTCTTCTGAATTCAGCACCACAATCGGAATGGCGTCTTCTGCGAGCATATCGAGAGCTTCGGGATGGAGGGCGCCGGCATCAGCTCCTCGAGTATTGCCGAAGAGTTCCTTCGCAAGGAAAGGGGTCATGTTCGATATCCCGCGCGTTCCTTCCACGTTATTCGGGTCGGCTGACATGATGCGTTTTGCCTTTTCGATCAGGTAGGCGACGTTCGTGTCGAGGGTGTGAGCGAGATGCGCGATGAGTGCCCCTGTCTTGTCACTGTAGCCGCGCTCACTGCCGAGTGGCGGTGCATAGCCGCCGGCAATAATGACACGACCTGACTGCAGGGTGCGTTCCAGTGATTGCCGCACACCCTCGCGGAGTTTCTGATGTGCGCCACTGGCGTCTCCCTGCAACAATGTTTCATAGATGGCCTGCTTATCACCGCAATCAAGTTCTTTTGAGGGAATGTTGCGAGCGAAGAAGTAGCCACGCGTGATGGATTGCGCGAGCTGTTCGCCCAGACCGGTAATGGATTGCGTGCCGTTCACTCCTACGCGTAGCCAGTCTTCTCCGACGTGCCGGATATCTTCGGGACGGGTAGTGCGAATGAGAGAGAGGAGCGAAGTAGGATCCTGAGGGTCCTCGATAGTCCGTGTGATTTCCGCATGCAACAGATCGCGCGTGCGGATGCGGTCTGCGAGCAGCCCATCCTGCTCAATCTGTTCGTCGACGATCGTTGTCGTGAAGCTGGCAATACGTTCAGCCATATCGCGTGCAGGATCCTGATCGCCCCTCCCGAGACACTGGGCAATGGCAATGAGGTGCGAGGTCGTGTTGAAGCCAGGTTTTCTCTTGCCATGCTCTTCTATTTCCTGCTCCATGACCGCGGGGTGCGTCCTATCTGAGAATCGGGGATCAGAGCTGCGGATTGCAGAGACCGCAAGCACTTGTGTGCGCATATTCTGTGCACGTCTGTGGACGATACTGGCATTCGAGGCAAGCTTTACGGCATTGTCGCCCCCGACCTTCGTAACGTAGACATCGCTGGTGAGCAGGGCATCGTACCCATTTGCCGGTGGTGGAGTCGTGCGGTGTGCCATACGAGAAACTCCCTCCATTGGTCTCTGGAGGGTGGTGGGGAAGGAAAGAGAATGGTATTTACCTACGCAACCACGCCTCCAGATGAGTGGAGTTCTTCTTGGTCGCCTTCTTCATGGATTGGAGCGACGAGTGGTGCATTGACAGAGCGACTGTAGGATTGAATGAAATAGGAGTCAACTGTGTTGTGCTGCTCTCATCGTGGAGGTGTGCGCATCATCCTCTGCGACACATCTATCTGAATGTCGAAGCAGAGAGTGCGTGTACGACCATGCCGCGCGTACATGCAGTCTAAGCGGCTCTCGCGAATGGCATTCACGTAGGGGAGGCGCTGCGTGTTGATGTCGTCGGTCGGCTCAAACTCGCTGTAGACTTTGCGCGTTTGTCTCCAGTGATCCGAGAAAGCCTGCAGTCGCTCCTGCTGCAGCCGATTGCGTAGCTGCTGTCCGCCTAAGTCCATCCAGTTGTAGACATCGTAGGCATTGATGGGATTGCTCATGCCCCACTCCGCTTCGGCTCGCTTGAGCTCACGTACCTCGCAGCGGATGCGGCGATCGGCGCTTGCGCGCTTGCATGGCAGCAGAATGCGCTCCTTCTCGCGCTCGGTGAATTCCTTGCGCGGCGTCTCGATCATGAGTGCCTGCCCCGGTGTGGCAAACGAGAGGAGCAGAAGGGCGAGCGCGATGCGGGAGGTCCAGAGGGCCATGAAAAAGGAAGTCATCCTAGCAAAATATTTGCCCTTGTGAAGGGGAGTTTTTCTTTCTTCCCACTACAGCGCGCAAGAATAAAAAAAGCCCCGCAGTGCGGGGCTCTCTTGAAGTCGAAAGGAAGCGTATTACGCAGCCTTCGAAGCCCGGAAGCACGCCGTGCAGAGCACGGGACGGCCTCCTTCAGACTCCGGCTTCGGCTTGAACGGCACCTGACACTCGGCACCACACTGGGCGCAGACGGCGTCGAACTTTTGGTTCCGCTCGTCCTTGCGCTTGTCGCGGCAATCCTTGCAGCGCTGTGGCGCGTTCAGGTTCCGAGAGGTGTAGAATTCCTGTTCACCTTCTGTGAACGTGAACGCGGCACCGCAGTCGCGGCAGGTGATCTGTTGATCTGCCATACAGAGAAATGGAAAGAAGGAAGTAAATGCGCTGTTCCTTCTACCAGGTTTCTCGTGGTTACCGATAGCGTCTGTTCGAAGGACTTTGCGTGAATAGTTTACAGTGGTGTTTGGCTTTGTCAAAGACGAAAAGGCAGATTAGAGGCAATTCTACGAGGATCTGGACCAACAGAGCGGCCTTTAGGCAACCGGCTTGATTCCTGGAAGATCGCACACCCTGGTGGTTGGTTTAATTACGTGATCAGGCACCTGGCCTGCTTGCCATTGTCTAATGGTCTCAAAGCAATCAGTGAACATGCTCGTTACACTATCGTCGGCGTAGAACCCGATGTGTGGTGTAGTGACGACACTGGGATGATCGATGAGTTCCTTGTTCTCAGCAAAGTTCTTCTCATGTTCGAGTACATCGAGGAGCGCGTAGCGGATTTTTCCACCTTTGAGCCCTTGCAGTAGCGCCTTGGAGTCGATGAGCGAACCGCGGGCGGTATTGACGAGGATGACCCCCTGCTTCATCTGGTCGATGGCTGCATCGTTGATCATGTGCTCTGCCTCGGGGATCGCGGGTAGGTGTAGCGTGATGATGTCACTCTGCTTCAAGAGTTCTTCCAGTGACACGTACTCCACGCCCAGCAGATCCGAAAGTTCGAGCGTGCGGCAGCGGTCGAAGGCGATGATGCGCATGCCGAAGCCGTGCGCAGCCTGTGCGACGCGTCGGCCAATCTTGCCGGTTCCCACGATACCGATGGTCTTGCCGCGCAGGGTCATGCCCTTCAGTCCGTGGTAGTCGAAGGTGCCGCCCTCCACTCGTTTATCTGCCTCGGTGATGTGGCGCATGGTCGAGAGCAGGAGGGCGAAGACGTGCTCCGCAATCACGTGCGAGCCATAGTCGGGCACGTGGCAGACGACGATCTTGCGCTCTTTGCAGGTCTCGAGGTCGATGTGATCGAATCCCACGGAGCGCGTGATGAGCAATTTAAGTTTCGGAAGCTTGGCGAGCACGTCTTTCGTGACTTTGGAGTAGATGAAACACGAGAGAATTTCTACATCGGCGCACTGCTCCATCACCCCCTTGCCGGCGAGTGATTCCTTGAGGATCAGGGCGTCAGAAAAAATGCTCTTCACCAGCACGGCGTCTTCTGGGTCCACTTCGAGAAACGTAATGGCAGCCATACGTACCCATAGTAAACTGCCTAGGGTCGTGTGCCTAGACGACGATGTCGAAGACGCCACGTAGAGCCGCGCCCACGCCGTATGCCACCACCGCGCAGATGAGGCCGATGCTCACAATTTCGAGCGGTCCTTTGAAGATGCGTTCACGCGTGGCGACGCTGCGTGTGATTCCCAGCAGAATGAGGGCGAGGGTTGTTGATACGAGGGCAGATTCGAAACGGAAGGCATCGGGGAGCTGCAGGAGGTAGGGGATCAGCGGAATGGCGCCAAAGACGGCAAAGGAACAAAACGTCATGAATCCTTTAAGGAGCGGTCGTTCATGCTCAGAGCCTACGAGACCGTGCTCTTCGTGCATCATCGCATCGACCCAGCGCTCCCTGTCGGCGGTAATGGTGGTCACCACGTTCTCGAGCAGCTCACCCGAGAATCCCTTTTTCCTGAAGGCGCGGCGCACCTCTTCGCGCTCGATTTCGGGATCATCGTCAATTTCCTGCGCTTCTTCTTTGCGCAGCCGCACGTAGCGGTCCCGTTCCGACTTGAGTGACAAGTAGACCCCTGCGCCCATCGAGAGGCCGTCGGCCAGAAGATTCGCGAGGCCAAGAATGATGACGATGACCGATGGCAGCCGTGCACCGGCCGTGCCTGCCACAACAGCGAAAGTGGTGACGATGCCGTCGTTGCCGCCCAGCACGATATCCTGAATGTACTCGCGCAGTCGCGAACCGTGGATATCAGCTTCCTCATGGGCGGCGAGCGCCTGCTGAAGGTCGGAGTGGTGCTGGGTCATGAGGGACGGTTACTTCTGCGTGACAGAAGAGGCGGCGCCCGCATCTTTTGCTTCGTCAGCGTAGGGACAGCCGAACCATCCGCCTTTCTCGCCGGCGCGTGCCTTGCCACCCATCATCAGGTATGAACTGTCGAATCCTGGTTGCAGACTCTTGAAGCGGTGCTGAGCGAAAACACTCAATGTTCCGGCGAGCAGACTGCCCACGATACCGATACCGAGGAACCATGAGATGGCGTACTTGAGCTGTTGCTTCGTGGCAAAGCGCACTGCCCAGATGACCATGAAGGCGAAACCTGTGAGAAGGATGAGGGTGAAGATCGGAGTAAGCATGGAAGAGAAGGGGAAGATTTACTGACCACTCTACTCCCACTCCTTATTGAGTGAAAGTAACATCTTTCACTCATTCGGGAATGAGACTAGCTAGTTTTGCCTTGTTGACCGCATCGAAGAGTGCGCGGACCGTCGTTTCCGTCACATCGGTGCCTTGCGCAAAACCCTGGCATTCCATTTTCCCGACTCGGATCATTACTCCTGTTACACTGCCGCTCCTCTCACCTTGGGTCTTATCGGATTCCTCCCACTGTTCGACGAACTCAAAGTCCAGTCCGGACTGCTCACGCAATATAGCCGTTACGGCCTGAAGTACACCTTGTTTCTTCTCCGAACGCCCGGTGTAGGTTTTCTCCCCATCTCGGTTGGAAATCGTCAGTTCTACTTCCCATTGGCCGTTCTTCGAAGCACGCAGGAATTGTTTTCCTCCCGTACCCGCAATGGGAACGCCAACTCCAAAATACTGAAAGAGGAGCGTACAGTATTCATCAGGTGTGACAATGCGGCAATCCGTTCCGCGTTTCGTTTCTGCAAATGCTTTGGCGAATGCTGTGAAGGGAATCAGTTCGTTCTCGGGGATGTGATATCCCAGTCTCCGTGCATACACATCTGCGACCCCTTTGCCCGAAGTTGCACCGAACTCAATATCAAATTCCTTGAATCCGACGTCCTGTGGAACATCGTCGCGATATGCGCCGCTGCGGATTCCAATTCTGTCCTGAGCGGCGACATGCGTTCCTGTACCGAGCGCATTGATTCCGGCGCCAACGAATGGAGTGTTGCGAGGAACTGGAACTCCGCTCAACGCACTGACAATGCGACTCAGCCGAACCAACATTTCTGCTCTGATATGGTCGAAATTGACAGTTGGAAAATGGTCTTTCCTGTAGCGCGCTGTCATCACGGTTTCCGCCAGAGAGGCATTTCCGGCTCGTTCCCCCAATCCATTGATCGTGAGTTCTGCCTGCTTTAAAGCATCCCCCATACCTTTTAGAGCATACAGCGTGTTGGCTGTTGCCAGTCCGTGGTCATCGTGATTGTGCGTACTCTGCCGCATTTTGTGCTCTCGAATGGCTGGAATGTTGTGATAGAGATAGGCCATGAGTTCCTCCATCTCCGTCGGCAATGCCTGCCCGTAGGTATCTGGAATATTAAAGGTGGTTGCACCCGCTTCGGCAGCCCGCTTCCCAATGCGTGCTAAGAATTCTCGTGGAGTGTTCGTCGCATCTTCCGCGCTGTACTCCACATCCGAAACGTATCTCCGCGCGAGTTCGATGTGCTTGGCGATGTCATCCAGATACTGATTCTCTCCCATCCCGTGAAATACTTTCTCTAAATGTTCACGCGACGATGCACGATAGATGTGAATGCGTGGATGTGCGGCATGTTCCAGCGCTTTCGCCGCCGCTTCCACGGAATCACGTTTACAGATGGCGAGCGAACAGATGGCAGGACCTCTCACCTCTTTTGCAATGTGTGCGATTGCCTCTCGATCAAATGAACCCGAGAATGCATTACCCGCCTCAATGACATCGGTTCCTATTTCCTCAAGTGCATGGGCAATGATGACTTTTTGTTTCTCGTCGAATAGTACGCCGGCCTGATCTCCATCACGGAGGGTTGTATCAAAGACCATAACGTGTGGTTGTACGGGTGTTTCCATGTGGTGAGAGATGAAGAATGGGGATACAAAAAACCTCGCCTCGACACGTCGTTCGCGAACAACGTGTCTCGCTCGGAAGGGAGGCTCGTGCTATTTCTTAAGGTTTTTTCTTATGCACGCAACCTGCCTTCCGCCGTAAGGAGGAGGAGAGCCAGGCCGAGGAGAATATTCCTCTGGTGCATTTCGAGGGCATCCTACGCTGGTTTGATCTCTTGTCAATGTCTCTCATCGACTCGCAAGCTGCAGAGACTCTCCGCGTACAGGAAGATCGAGCGATTGCATGTCTGCTTCGCTGGGAATGCCATGCCGACCCTGTATGAGAAACTTGGAGGCAAAGTTGTCGTACTTGGGCTCGGCATACGTCGAGATACCCACATAGGGGATGATGCGCGTATGCATATCCGATCCGTACTGCCGCGCGAATGCGGCAAGGCTACCGTGCCAAAGTGTTGCCTTCTGATCATCGAAGATGAAGTAACAGTCTTCGCGCACTTTGCAGACCGCCATTTGATGCCACCCTTTATCGAAACGTCGTGCGGGATCTTCTGGCCAGATGGAGAGCAGGTACATTGGCATTCCCTGTTCCTGTAGCCGTTCACAGGTGACATTGGCATGGTCGTTGCAGTCGAGCGCAGAGGGCTCGCTACTCCGTACCTGGTCGTCGTTCATGCGGTAGTCGCGCAGATAACGTGCCGATGCCTCGACGTCGTGCGAAATATCGACCGCGGCCTCGCTAGGTTCTGACCACAGCTTTTCGCACATCGACCAGAGTTTTGCGAGCCCAGCTTTCGTCATCTCGTATGGGGCGACGCCCGGGTCCGGCGGCAGATCAGCATCGTCGGGCGACATGACTTGCTCCTCCACGGTAATGTCACCCAGCTGTGAGCGAATGGTGTAGAGCAGATCATCCATTGTCTGCACATGTTGCACTGCGGCTGAAGGTATCGGATGGGGTGTTTTGGTCTGCATCATCTCTCCTGTGCTTCCGCAGAGCACACCGAGAATTGCCAGACGCCTCAGAAGCGAGAGGTCAGCAATGGACGACCGTTTTGGGTGGAGGGGTCGGCGCTGCACGGAGCGCTCGTTATGCGCGTGTGCGGAGAGCTTCTCCATCACGGCGAGCGTAGCTACTTCCGTGCTTAAGAACAATGTCCCTCAATTAACCGCAAAGTGAAGCACTTTGCCGTCGAATGCACTGATGTCGATCGATGGCTCTTGCGTCACCGTTCCTGCCTGCTTGGCTTCGACATTGCTTGCCGCAAGGAGCTCTAGTGCTTTTTTCACATTCTTCTCTTCCAAAATCACCAGCATGCCGCTGCCCATGTGCCAGGTGAGATACGCTTCCTCCACAGGAACATTCCCCAGCTTGATCACGTCGAGCAGTGCTTCATGCGGTGACCATAAGTCCGTGAGTGTTGCACCGCACTTAGACTTCTTGAGCACGCGCTTAAGTTTGCTCGGGATGCCGCCCCCCGTGATGTGCGCCACGCCCTTCACAGGAACGTGCACGGGTTCACCGTGGCGCCCTGTGAGCGAGAGAATCGCAGCGGAGTAGATGACACTCGGCGTGAGGAAGACTTCGCCCCACGTGGTGCCATCCTTCCACTCTTTTTTGAACCAGTCGTTGCCGTGTGCTTTTGCGAGGATCGAACGAATAAGCGAGAAGCCGTTACTCCGCGCGACGGGATCTTTAAGAGCAATGATGGCGTCACCCGGCTTAATCGTTTCCGGTTTCAGTACGCGATCTTTGGCCACGATGCCGATGACAGTCGCGCTCCACACCCCTCGCGTCACAGCACCGGGTACCTCGGCGATCTCGCCAGCAGGTACGACGATCTTCTGGGCAGTGCACGCCTTGGCAAGCCCGCCCATCAGTTGATCAATGATCGTGGCGTCAATTTTTGGCACGTCGATTGTATTCGAGATGGCGATGGGCTCCGCACCCGTACAGACGGCGTCGTCGGCCACCATAGCGGCGAGGTCAAAACCCAGAGTGTCGTATTTGCCCACATCGAATGCGAGGTCAATCTTGGATCCCGTGGAATCATCACTCATCACGAGGTAGTGGTCGCCCATATCGAGAAACCCTCCATAGCCGTCTTTCTCCTCGATGGGTTTTCCCACCAAATCTTTACGCGAGGCAAATGTCGAAGCAGCATGAGCATAGGCGAGTGCAGATGCGCGATCTCCCTCGCGAATGTCAACGCCGGCGTCTTTGTACGTGGCCATGGTCGGTTTGTAGCATAGCCGAAGATCACAAGAGAAGGTACGATGTTGTCATGCAGAATTCCCGCAGCCTTCGGGCGGTCCTCTTCATCGCCTGTGCCATCAATCTCTCATTCGCGTCGCTCTTCTTTTTCTCGCCATCACTGGTGGAACGGCTCTACGGTGTACCACCTGTGGATCCGCTGCACTTCTACTTTTCGCTGCAACACGGTGCCTTGTTCTTCGTGCTTGCCGCACTCGCGCTGCTCGCATTTCTGCGTCCTGAAGGGTTCCGCCTACTCTCGCTTGCGCTGCTGTTGCACTTTTTCGCACTCTTCGTTGCCGATGTCGTGCTGCTCTCGCGTGGCATGATGCCTTTCACGGTTCTGCTGCCCGAGATGGTGTACTTCGTACTCATCAGCGGTGCCCTGATTCGGTTTGTGTCGCTCACCGAACCAAAATTGGTCTTACCTGTGCAGCAGAAGCCCAGCGCAGAGAGCCCTACGAGTGAATCGCCGTAATTTTGATTTTTCTCTTTTCCGGTGGTTCCTCCCCAGAGCTCTTCGCCGGCTCTTTAGCGAGGATTTCGTGCTTGGCGGCTTGTGTGGGAGTGGCGGAGGGATAGCCGCCCGCCCCATCCTGCACGATCTTGCCTGCCTGCAGGTGAACGACACGCGTCTGTAGTGCCTCCACCAGGCCGCTGTCGTGTGTGGCAAGCACGACGGTGGTTCCACTTTGGTGGATCTGCTGAAAGAGCCTGAGAATTTCCATCGATTGCTGAGGATCGAGGTTCCCCGTCGGTTCGTCGGCCAGCAAAATCATCGGCTCGTGGATGACGGCTCGGGCAATTGCCACGCATGAGCGCTCGCCGCCCGAAAGATCTGCCGGCAGAGTCGAAGCGAGGGCAGAGAGCCCTAGGATCTGAAGAACATCAGCGGTGCGTTGTTGAATAGCGGCATCGTGCCACCCACTTGCCTCAAGCGGGAGCGCGCAGTTTTCGGCCACGGTGCGGTGGGAAATCAGGCGATCATTCTGAAAAACAAATCCAACCCTGCGCCGATAGAGCTGGAGGATCGATGGGGGAATGATACGCAGGTCCACTTCATCCACTTCGACGACGCCCTCTGTTGCACGTTGTGCGCCGATGAGCAGCTCGAGCAACGTTGTCTTACCAGCACCACTGGGACCGACCACACACACGAACTCGCCCGGATTGATCGTGAGTGAAATGTGATCGAGCACGGTGTTCTTCCCGAAGGTTTTCGAAACCTCCCTGAGTACAATCATGGAAATCAGTATACCGCATTCCGCACTCGGAGCATTCCACTTCTCATGGCCATTGCGTCTTACGGTTTTCTCATGACCAGATACACCTCCTTGCTGCGGTCACGACTTGCATGGGGCATGACGATCTTCACATCTTTCCAGTCTCTTTTTACGTCGCGCAAGAACTCATCAAAATCCGCTCCGCGAAAGACTTTGATTACACAGTGGCCGCCGGGTTTGAGCCACCGATTTGCGATTGCGAGCACGACTTGATTGAGCTCGATCGATCGCCACTGATCCACATCCCGGATACCGCTCGTGGAGGGGGCGATATCCGAAAGCACGAGGTCGATGGCGGGCAAGTGTTCTGCCTCGAGCAGCGAGTCAATCTTCTCCGGCTCATTGATGTCTTGCTGAAACGTTCGCACGTTCTCGGCAATGGGCTCGATGGCCTGCAGGTCGAATCCGATGGCGAGCCCCTTGGGGCCGATGCGCTCACTCACGTACTGCAGCCAGCTGCCTGGCGCAGCAGCGAGATCCACTACCGTCTGTCCGGGCTTAAGCAGCCTGAACCGCTCGTCGATTTCCATGAGTTTATAAACCGAGCGGGCCCGGTAGCCATCTTTCGCCGCCTTTCGACTCCACGCATCATTGGGGATGTAGCGCTTAGGCATGCGGAAATTTTACCAGAGCTGTAATTGACAGAGTCAAAAAGAACTTTAAAATGCTTCTATGAGGCACGAACCGCATACAACGCGCAGCAAGACATTCGAGGAACTCGCACGTCGTCCCGATGGCAGTATCATTACTGCTGCGGAACGTGCACCGAGGCGCAAGCCGAGCAGGGCAAATTTCGAGGGTGGCTTGGGTATTCCGGGGCTACGAAAAAGAGTAAGGAAGGTTCTTGGATCTATGGAGGGTGAAGGCGAGGGCTGAACGTCAGAGGATCGGCCTCTTCTTCGGCTCGCCCACTGCACGCGGGTACTTCGCATGCGTCTTCGCGCGTTTTGTGAACACGAGGATCTGCCGCTTGCCCCACGTGCTGCCCAAGTCGTACTCGTACGGTTGCTCCATCTGGCACGAGAGCTCGGATCGGGCGAGGAGGGAACTTTTAAGCTCCTCATCAATCTTCAAACTCTTCCAGCAGAGGATGGCGCCTCCAACTTTCGCAAACGGGGCGGCGAGTTCTAAGAGCACGTTGAGTTCCGCTATCGCCCGGCAGAGGACCACGTCGTACTGCTCGCGGTGCGCGCTGTCACGGGCAAGTTCTTCGGAGCGTCCGCAGACGAGTGTGACACGAGGGATCTTGAGCGTATCGATGATGCGTTGAACAGCTGCAATCTTCTTCTGGGTGGCGTCCATGCCCACGAAGGTGCATTGGGGCAATCCAAGAGCGAGTGGCAGGAGTGGAAATCCTCCTCCCGTGCCGAGGTCGAGAATGCGCAGCGGTTGTTGATCACGCAGTGATTTCGTTTCAAGTGCGGCCACCGAATCCAGAATGTTCCCTGTCCAGCAGGTTTCCGGCGTGCGGAAGGCGGAGAGATTCAGTTTCGCATTCTCTGTGAGGAAGGCATCGCGAAGCCGCTCGAGCCGACTTCGCATCTCTTCGGTGATCATGGGAATTGAGGGTCGGGAGTGAACATGGTAGCGTCAGGATACACTTCCCCCTCCTCCCTTGCCCCACGGACAACGTATCGCGGAACTCCTTCTCAATATCGGTGCCGTGAAGCTTTCGGTGGATCCGCCTTTCACCTGGACGAGCGGTATCAAATCTCCGATCTACTGCGATAACCGCATGCTCTACAGTCATCCCGATGCGCGCAAGTTCGTTGTGGATGCATTCGTCTCTCGCGTGCACTCGCTCACAGTTCCCCCCGATTGTATTGCGGGAACAGCTATGGCGGCCATTGGATGGGCGGCACTCGTGGCGGATCGTATGAATCTGCCTTTCGTCTACGTGCGCGCCAAGGCCAAGGAGCACGGGGCGAAGAAGCTCATCGAAGGTGATCTTAGACCTGAGAAACATGTGGTCCTCATAGAGGATCTGCTCTCGACCGGTGGCAGTGCCGTTTCGTCTGTCGAAGCACTGCGCAATGAAGGCAAAGCCACCATCTCCGATGTCGTGGCAATCTTCAGCTACGAACTGCTCGAGGCGACCGAGAAGGCGCAAATCGCGCAAGTCCACCTGCATCCGCTCTCCACATTTTCCATCCTGCTCGATGTGGCGAGTGCGCAGGGACGGTTGTCGGAAGAGGACATTGAAACAGCGCGACGGTTCATTCGGGATCCGGAACAGTGGGGGACATGACGTCTGTAGCTCGTTTCTCGTTGGCTCGTTTCTTGATCGGGGAGCATGGCAATGTGTAACGAGTAACGAGCAACTAGCCAACGAGTAACGTATAATCGTTCCATGCGTTCCTACCGTTATTTCGACTTCGTGATGGCAGCGTTTGTGGCTGTGCTGCTCGTCAGCAATATTGCATCTTCAGCCAAGATCGTGGATGCGGGTGTTTCGATTTTTGGTCTTCGGCTTTCGTTCGACGGCGGAACGCTCCTTTTCCCATTAAGTTACATCTTCGGCGACATTCTCACCGAGGTGTACGGCTACGCGCGTTCCCGGCGCGTGATCTGGACGGGGTTTGCCGCTTCTCTTGCTATGAGTGCATGTCTCTGGCTCATTGCAGTTCTCCCTGGCGAAGAGGCGTGGCTGGGGTATGCAGGTGACCAGGCTTTTGGTGCCATCCTCGGCAGTGTCAGCTCCGGCGGCATTGTCGCAGCCAGTATGCTTGCATACCTCTTCGGGGAATTTAGTAACTCCTTCATCCTCGCCAAGATGAAGGTGTGGATGCAGGGTCGTTATCTGTGGGTACGTACCATCGGCTCGACACTCGTCGGCGAGGGGTTCGATACCGTCGTGTTCATCACGTTGGCCTGCAGTTTTGGCGTCTTCCCCTGGGCGATTGCCCTCAGTCTTATTGTGAGCAACTACCTGCTCAAGGTGGGCATCGAAGTACTCTTCACACCCGTGACATATCGCATTGTCGGGTTCCTTAAAAAAAGGGAGCAGGAAGATTTCTACGACCGTCATACGAATTTCAACCCATTCCATGTCGGAATTTGATAATTAAAAATAATAGTTTATCATTTCAGTATGATGTCACTCTCTGAAAGCGCCGTTACACCTTTGCCCGAAGACTATTTCGCTGCTCTTGCCGGTGATGTTGCAGTGCAAAAGGAGCTGGAAGCCCTGATGCAAGCCGCAATGCGTGAGATCCGCAATACCCCGTTGGTCGAGATCGGAGAGCATCGTGCGTTCCAGCCGGATCCCGATGAAGTGAGCGAGCCTGTGGACCACCGTGGCGTCTATCCCTTGTCAGGAGATCCCAGTGAATACAGGTCGCCACGACAGAACGACTAGAACTGCCGCAAAAACCTTAAGTCTCCCTCAAAGAACGCACGCAGGTCCGGAATCTGGTGCTTAATCATCAGCATGCGCTCCACACCGAAGCCGAAGGCGAAGCCCTGATATTTCTTTGGATCAATGCCGCAATTCTTGAGCACGTTGGGATGCACCATGCCGCAGCCCACAACTTCGAGCCACTTACCCTCGCGGCTGTCTTCTTCATCCCCCTGCCAGCGCATATCCACTTCCAGACCTGGTTCGACGAACGGGAAGAACCCCGTGCGGAAGCGAAACTCCGCGGTGGATGATACGAGCTCACGGATGGCGGTGATCATCACAGCTTTCATGTTTGCCAGTGTCACATCTTCTCCGATCATCAATCCCTCGAACTGGTGGAACATGGGGGAGTGCGTGGCATCGGAATCCTTGCGGTATACCTTGCCCGGCGCGATCACGCGCAACGGTGGCTTGTGACTTTGCATGTAGCGAATCTGCATGGGAGAGGTCTGGGTGCGTAGCAGCAGACGATCCTTCGCATTCTTCGTCTTGATCCAGAAGGTGTCTTGCGCATCGCGGGCGGGGTGATCACATGGAATATTGAGCAGGTTGAAGTTGAATTCCTCTGTTTCGATCTCGGGACCGTCGGCGATATCGAATCCCATACGGCCGAAGACTTCTTCCACCTGCCGGATAAATTCGGGAATGAGGTGTAAATGCCCGCGTTCGTGCTGCGGCAACTCCAGCGATACGTCGATGCGGTCTGCAGAGCGCAAGGCTTCATCCGATGGGCTGGCAAGGTCCCGTCGACGCTGGGCAACGAGATCCTCCAGTCGGCGTTTCCAGGTGTTGAGTTCCTCGGCAGCCGCCCTACGTTCGTCAGGTTTCTTCTCGTGCAGGGCCTTGAGCGCGAGCGTCATTGCACCGGATTTGCGTCCGAAGAGCTCCTGCTCGATACCCGCAAGATCTTCAGCAGACTTCGCAGCCTGAAGTCGCCGCTCGAAGTCCTGCCAAGAGGAAGGGGATTCGTCCATAACTGGGGGTAGTGTAGCGTTTTCCGTCATTGATCCAAGGCAAGCTCAATCAATCCAAACACTGCAAAGATCAGAATGGCGATCCACCACGTGAGCAGCTCCAAAAGATGGAATATTACGAGAATCACTACAGCGAATGCCAAAAAGACGCCCTCGCGCAACGCTACACTCATCACTCTGCCGGAATCCCAGTTGTGCGTCGGGAGCCACTTCCAGATCATGAGGAAGATCAGGGCTCCGGCGGTACTGATCGAGAGAAAGAGACTTAAGAAGAACGCGGGAATTGCCTGAGTCGGTGCCGTGAGCGGGCTCACCCGAAGCACGATAATCACGAGTGAAGTGATCGAGAGTAAAGAGGCCAGCGAGAGTCCGAAGAGAAGGGAAGTCATGGTGCTGGGTTAGGACTTAAGAGGATGCGAGAAAATCGCTGAGTGCCTTGAAGTCATCGAGCAAGGATTGGCGTAAGTTGCCGTTGTGCAGGGCGGCGGCAGGGTGGTAGATGGGAAACACTGTCACCGAGTCTGAGAGCTTCTGCGGTTTGCCGTGCGCGGCCGAGATGCTGAGCTTGGGGAAGAAGTGCCCTAGTGCGTGGCGTCCCAGCGGTACGATGACTGCGGGTTTGATGAGTGCGATCTCGAGTTGCAACCATGGCATGCACTGCGCCTTTTCCTCGTCTGTAGGATCGCGGTTCGCCGGTGGGCGGTACTTCACCACGTTACTGATGTACACATCTGAACGTTTGAAGCCGATACTTGCGAGCAGCTCATCGAGAAACTTGCCAGCGGGTCCTACAAAAGGTCGGCCAAGACGGTTCTCCTGCTCACCGGGAGCCTCGCCAATGAACATGACCTGCGCGTGTTCGTTCCCTTCGCCGAGTACCGCATTCGCATTCTCGTGCAGTGGGCAACCTTTCCATGCCTTTAGCTTCTCCTGTAGCAAGGGGAGGGTGAGTTCCATGTCTCTATCCTACCAATATTGGTGGTGCTGTGCAGAACTCAATTCAGTTCCTTCTTCTTATCGAACTCGGGCCCTAGAAGAGGGGAGCTCAAGGCGGCGGGATTCAGGATGGACAAGCTCTCCAGCGCGGTGAGCAGATTGCCGAGGTGACGAGGACACACCGGACGATCAACGGAAAGCGTGTGAATTTTGTCTCGGACCAGTTCGCGCAGTGCCATGATGGCGATCATGTTTGCCATATCCGGAAAAAACTTTCCGTACAATCCATTAAAAGCCACAAGGAGGGCATGCGCCGTGGTCGTCACCTGTAGCCGGATTGATCGCACCTCCTCCTCAGAATTGCCGCCTTGTTCGTCGACAGTTTTCCGTGCACGGAGAGCATCGGCGACTTCTTTGCCCATGCGCTGAAATCTGCAAACGTCGGAATCTGCCATAGATGGCCTATTCTAGCCGCTCTTTCGTCATCCTCCAATGAATATCCTGTTGTTATAAGTGATGCCGAAGCATGCTTTTAAGGGAATCAACGAAAATACCGAGGCGTACAGGATTCCATTCCTCCAGGTGCACGAGTGTTGTTTGGATCTCGGTGACGAGTGTGAGGAGAGGCTGGGCCAGGTGGTAGAGCGCCATCCGCTCTCGATAAGCCCCGTCTGCTGGCTCCTCGAACGCCACCTGCTCGCAATTCTTAAGTAGGGTTTCACACAGCTGCGCAACCTTCTTCTGCGTGTCGTCGAGACTGTGCACCATCGGCTCCGATCGCGCGAGTTTTGAGATTGTGCCGGCCAGTGTTCTGAGGAGCTGTTTGGCGTCGGGGATCATGGACTCGTGCGAGAGGCTCAGGGGAATGGGCGGGCGGATCCGTTGCTCCAAAACACTAGGAAAAACTTCTGTATACATGATGTTCGTACGCATGAGTTCCCGACAGAAGTGCTCGAGCAACCCATCGTTCGGCCGAATAGTGGAAATCATACGGCGTTGTTCCTTGAGTACCTGTAAAAGCTCACTGAGTACTCTACGTTCTCCCTGTCCTAACGTATTTTTCGTCATGCGGGGGCTTGCACGAACAGCCTGCTTCGCTCGACTGACAATCTCCGCATACCTTTTCTTAAGAGTAGAACGCATGGCGGTGACGTTCTCTGTACCTCTCGGATTCATCAACTGATCCGCCCTCTTGGCATCATCGAGGAGATCGACGAGCCTTCGTACATCCGAGCGCAGTTCTGCACGATGAGACGACATAGATCATCGAAGAAAGAGGATGATACTAGTAGCCTGCCTTGATCTTCTCAATGCGCTCTATCACCTTTTTCTTCAGATCCGGGTCAGTTTCAGCAAGAATCCGCACAGCAGCCAGTGCGGCATTTTTTGGGTGTAGCACCGTCATCACCGGAACATCCGATGGCATGCGCAGGCTCGAGTGCAAATCCACCTGGTATTCCTCCAGCGTCTTGGCGGGAGGGCAGGTGAGTACGGGGTGCACGCAGCTGGCAGCAGCCACTCCGGCGAGCCCATTGCTCATTCCGACTACGGTGATGACGACCTGCGGCTGCGGATCTGAATTGAGTTTTGCGATGATCTCTACCACCTTTTCGGGCACCTTGTGTGCCGAGGCCACAACGATCTCACTGGGGACAGAGAATTCTTTCAGCGCATCGGCGATCTTCTGCGCAAATTCCGTATCTGACGTACTGCCAAGGAGGAGAGTGACGAGCATGGCCGCAGTATAGAGGAAAACGACCCGCCGACGCCAAAGCCTCGTCGATCTTGCGGGAAAGCGCGAAAGACGTTTGTTTCCTTTTAGCACGAATGCTACGCTTCCTCGGCTTTTCGGAGCTGTTTGTATTCGTTCTTTCTTCTCGAACGTGCGCCCGTAGCTTAGTCCGGATAAAGCGTCTGGTTGCGGTCCAGGAGATCGCAGGTTCAAATCCTGCCGGGCGCACCATATCTCCAGAGCGCCGCAGGCGAAGCCGAGGACGTTCTGGGATATGTCCTCCGTAGACCCGCATTTGCGGGCGAAGGAGGACTGGTTCTTTCTTTCTTCTGGCAGTGTAGATGAGCCTGCCCTCCTTCGCCGCTGCGCGGACTACGGAGGGCAACGGATCTTGCGACTTACTGCGTCACTTAAGTTCCTTGCTCGTCTGCAATTCACCGTTGGGGCTGTAGCTCATCTGGTAGAGCGCTTGCATGGCATGCAAGAGGTAAGGGGTTCGAGTCCCCTCAGCTCCACCAACCTTCGCGAAGCGAAGGTTGTCGACCGTAGTCTCCGAAGGAGCGGAGGTCGACTTTTCTATTGAGTCGCTTCGGCTACGGTTGGCAAGCTAACCAGGAGCGGAGGTTGTCCACCGTAGCCTCGCCGTAGCGAGCGGAGGTGGACCTTTCACGCACGACCCTCCTGACTACGGTTGGCAAGCCATGGGGTTTTATCCTGAACGCAGTGAAGGGTTCGAGCTTGCCCTGAGGCAAAAACCGAAGGGTCCCCTCAGCTCCACCAATCCACTAACATGTGAGAATTCCAACAGTCTGACGTACAGTGTACGTATTCTTTTTGGATATCTGCTCCTCGGCATTGCGTTTCTCCTGCTTCTCACTGTCATCGTGACGGCGCTGGGCAACATCTTTGTAGGTGTTCCCTTTGTTCCCACCTCCAAGCAGGTGAGTGAAGAGATGATTCGGTTTGCCGATCTTAGAGGAGACGAGACAGTCTACGATCTCGGAGCAGGGGATGGGCGCATCCTCATCACGGCCAAACGTCTGCATCCGGGCATCCGTGCTATTGGGTGGGAGTATGTACCGACGGTTTGGCTCCTCGGTAAGCTGCGAATCTGGTGGAGCGGGCAGAAGATCACCTTCCGGCTCGGTGATTCCAAGAAACAGAATCTGCATGATGCCGATTGCCTGTTCCTCTACCTGTTCGGCACGGTCATGCCGTCGCTCGAGGAACGATTGAACCAGGAGCTCAAGCCCGGGACGAAAGTGGTGTCGTACGTCTTCCCATTCCCACACCGGCAGCCCGTGGCAAAGAAAGTCGTGCCATGGCTCGGCAAGACAAACATGCTCTGGCTCTACGAGTGGTGACATGTACTATTACGGTGTCCCATGTCCGAGCTCCTTGCTGAGGGCAGCGTCGATTCCGTTCCACGTGCGGAGGTTGTCGCGTCATCCTTCGTTCCATGGCGTCTCACACATACGCAACGCAGCGTATATGAAGAGGCACAGATACTTCTCGGCGCACGTTTCAGGGTAGGGAATGAAGTGGTACACGTGCATCATGAATGGCAGGGCACCGTGTACGGAATGTGGGTGGAAGCGGATGGAACCATTTGGATGGCAGTTGAATGTAAATACGGTGGGCGTCAGAGTGGCATGAACAGGTATGAGGCTCGCGAAGATTGCCTGCTTGCGGCGCGCCAGCCTGTCGGTCCGCTTCGCTCATAAACAATTGCACATATAAAAGTGGGGCACCCGCCCCTCATGTTCCCTGTGGAACGCAAGAGGCGAGTGCCCCGTGACCTCATGCACGAGTGTAATGTGCTTGAGATCGGTCCCAGAGTGACCGGCTCTGGCCCCCTGTCCTGTACGCGCTAGAATGGGCGCGCACCAGTGTTTGTGTTGGTGGTAGCCCGAAGCTCGGGCATCGGCCTCCCGATAGTTCCCCGGGAGCGTGGAATGTTTGTGTTTGCCGGAACCCTAAGGCCCCAGCGTGGCACGGCGGTCAACCGTGTTCTGCACAGAGTGCAGAGAAGAACAGGGAGGAGAGAGAAGTGACTGACCCCGCACCCTTTTGTGCAAGCACAGAAAGGTGCGGGGCCTGAAGAAGATCTTCAGGAGGATCCGTGATACACGGACGACGAGAGCGATAAAGCCACCGAAGCCGTGTAATCGCGGTGTCACTTCTCACTGCTCCCTGCGTTAAATGATGGACAGGGATGTCAAAGAACAAATCTAGCCAGTATAGCACGCTTACCATGGTCAGACAACCGTCCGATGCGGTAGGATGCGCAAGGGTATGACCTCTTCCAGCCGCATAACGGGCACGTCATCTGGTCACGCGAAGGGCAAGCTCGTGCTCATCATTGGGCCGAGCGGAGTGGGCAAGAGCGTGGTGCTTCTGGAGCTTAAGAAGCATCATCCCGAGTTCGTGTTTCCACGCAGCGCCACCACCCGCAAGCAGCGATCAGGAGAGAGTGATGATCTCTACCGCTTTCTCTCGGATGAGGAGTTCGATGCGCTCGTCACGCAGGATCAGGTTCTCGAGTGGGCGCAGGTACACGAGGGAGCACGCTACGGCACCCTCGAAGAAGAGATTGTTCCTGCTCTGACGCAGGGCAAGACCGTCGTGCGTGAAGTGGATATTCAGGGCTTTCACAGCATTCGTACGCACGCCCTCTTCTCTGGCAAGGAGGCGCGCTTTCCACTCGTCTCCATTTTCATTCTGCCTGAAAGTCGTGATGGGCTCATTGAGCGCATTCGCAAGCGTGCACCAATTGAAGAAGAAGAGCTGCAGCGGCGCATCGCCAGTATGGACAAAGAGTTGAAGATTGCAGATCTGTGTACGGCGCGTGTGGTGAATCGCGATGACCAACTGGACGTAGCGGTTCACGAGGTGGAGGAGGTGATTCTCGGTGAGTAGTAGGAACGAGATGAGGGGACTCCTCTGCCATTTTCTTGCACGAGCAAGGTCCACGAGTAAACTCCATCTATGGCACGTTCGAAGATTGCACTTCTGTACGTTGGCGGGTCCATCGGGATGAAGATGAACCGCAAAACCGGACGTATTGAGCCCATAGAGTCTCTGAATGAAATCCACCGTTTTTTGCCTGAGTTGCAGCGCGAAGTGGCGCTCAAATTCTTTTCGTTGAGCAACGTGGGATCTTCAGAAGTCACGGAGAAGGACTGGATCGAAATCGCACAGACGATCGAGCAGTACTACGACGATTTCGATGGATTTGTCGTCGTACACGGCACGAACACCATGGGGTACACCGCCGCCGCCCTCAGTTTTGCTCTGCAGGGTCTGAGTAAGCCGGTGATCCTTACCGGGGCGATTATGCCCATCAATGACATCTCTGGCGACGGGCGTATGAATTTGGTGTTTGCGATTCGCGCCGCTCAGCTCGACATTGCCGAAGTCTGTATCGTGCTGGGCCCCCATGTACTCAGGGGATGTCGGGCGAAGAAGGTGGATCAGTCGCTGCTGCAGACGTTTGATACCACACGCATTCCACCACTTGCCGAATTCAATGAGGGCGTGCATTTGAGTGAGCAACGCATCGTGCGGCGCAAGCGACAGCTTCTGTGTCGTCCTACATTCGATTCGTGTGTGGCCGCGGTCACGCTCCATCCAGCGTTACAACCGTCATTTCTCGATGCAATTCTCTCGACCAAGCCGCACGGCATCGTCATGCGTGCCTACGGCCCCGGCATGCTCCCCGAACGACTCTTTCCGTGGTTGCGGCGCGTCACGGCACAGGGGATTCCTATTGTGATGACGTCACAGACCATTCGCGGCCGCACCGATCTGCATCGTTTTCGCAAGCAAGCCGCACTAGAGCAGTTTGGTGTCATTTCTGGCAAAGATCTGACATTCGAGTGTGCGCTCGTCAAACTCATGTGGGTACTGACACAAAGCAAAAGCGCTCCCCGGCTACGTGAAGTCATGGAGAAGAGCCTTGTGGGTGAGCTGGAAGAATAAGGGCAAGCACCTACTCCTCATCCTTATCCACGCCGTGCTCGCGGCGGTGCTTATCGATAACCTTGCCGCCAACGATAGAGCCGATGGCTCCGCCGATGATCAGTCCAACGACGAGCCGCTTGATCAGGCGGTTGCCTTTCTTTTCTTCAGTGCAGCGGCGACGAAATGGCCACATCGCCGAGCACTCTAGCACACCCCCCAAGGCTTGAGCAAATATTGTGCTCGGTCTTAAGGTGTTTATTGGCGGAGAATCAGCCTTTAAGCGTGATCTCTGGGTATGTTTTAAGGTGCTCGAGAATGAGCCCTTCAATCTCTACGAGCCTCTCTTGCGAGCGTGCCTCGATGCAGATCGAGAGCTTGGGGCTCGTGTTGCTCGCGCGGATATTCGACCACGCACCATCACCGAAATCGATGCGCGCACCATCCATCGTATTTACGGGATACGTCTTCTCGAAGTGCGCGATGATGCTATCGATCACCTGGAACTTACGGTTGTCGGGGCAGGTCGGCCTCAGTTCCTGTGCTACGAAGACTTTGGGGTAGCGTGCAAGGCGTTGCGAGAGAGGTTCCTTTGTGCGCCACAGAATCGCGAGCACCTGCAGGGCCACGATAAGGGCGTCATCGTAACCGTGTGCAAGATCTTCTAAGAAGAAATGACCCGACTGCTCGCCGCCCAGCGGGGCGCCGTGCTTCTGCATCTCGTGCTCCACGAAGGAGTGGCCCACCTTGCACATCACAGGCTCTCCACCCCACTTTTGGATTTCGGTTTCGAGCGTCGAAGACATGCTCGTCGTGAATACAACGGGTTTACCGGGAAATCGTTTGAGGTAATCTTCTGCAAGAAAGAGGAGTGTCTGATCGCAGCTGAGGATAGTGCCCTGCTCATCTACAACACCCAGACGATCTCCGTCGCCATCAAGGGCAAAACCAATGTTTGCTTTCTCTGTCTGCACTCTCTCTTGCAGCTCTTTGAGTGTATCTCGCTTGCTGGGATCAGCGGGATGATTGGGGAACGTGCCGTCCGGTTCCAAGTAGAGCCCGATGACATTGGCCCCAATGTGCTTAAGTGCCTCGAGCATCACGGGTCCGGATGTACCGTTGCCCGTGTCGATCACAACAGTTGCCCCTTCGGCACACGTGCCGAACTGCTCTGTGATCCAATCCAGATACGGTGCGATGCCATCGATGGGCTGCACAGAGCCTTCACCTGTGAGGAACGTACCAGCCTGAATTCTTTTAAGCAGTGTTTGAATGTCTTCCCCGGCGAACGCGACTGCACCCCGCATCTGAAGTTTGACGCCGTTATCCTCTTTCGGGTTGTGGCTTGCGGTGACTTGCAGACCTCCATCGAGCTGCTGCTGAACGATAGTGAAGTAGTTCACGGGGCTCGGCGTCATGCCGATATCGAAGATCTCACACCCTGTCCCAATGAGCCCTTCGATGAGGGAGTGCTGTAAGCGCGGACTGTGCGTTCGCATGTCGCGTCCGACGGCAAGCTTCGGGTGATCGAGAGCGTAGCGTTCACGCACGATGGAACCAAAAGCCTGTCCAATCAGGCGGTAGATGTCTTCATTCATCTGTGCGGGAACCTTTCCGCGGATGTCGTAGGCGCGGAAAATGAAGGGATCAATGTGAGTCATGGTACGCCGAGGATACGGATTTCTTGCCCTGCGGTCACTGCTTTGGTGTGCAGGCAGTGCTTCCAATAAATCATAATATATTGTATAATACTATTAACAGCCAAATCTATGTCCAAACCCGCTCTGACTGTCGCGTACTTCTCGATGGAGATTGGCTTGAACAGCGCCATCCCCACCTTTGCAGGGGGGCTGGGAATCCTTACGGCTGATCTCATGCAGTCGTGTGCAGATATGGGTACTCCAGCGGTGTGTGTGACCGGTTGCTGGAAGCACGGCTATTTGAAGCAGACCCTGAACCCCGACGGCTCGCAGCGTTACGAGGAGATTGCATGGGATCCTTCGGCATATCTTAAGCGTCTTCCGCAGCGTGTCACTGTCACCATCGAAGGTCAGCCGGTAACGGTGGGTGCATGGCAGCTCGACCTCAAGGGCGAGAAGGGGACGGTGCCGATCATCTTTCTCGATACGAGCCTGCCCGAAAATCCCCCCGAAGTGCATCGCATTACGCACAGGCTCTACGGCGGTGACCAAGCCATGCGTATCCGGCAGGAGGTTGTGCTTGGCATTGGCGGCGTAAAGATGCTGCGCGCTCTTGGCTACGAAGACATCGGTACGTATCACATGAACGAGGGGCACGCGGCATTCCTCACCCTAGAATTGCTTCGCGAACGTGGGTGGCAGGATCAGGACGTGCGACGGTCCTGCGCCTTTACCACACATACGCCCATCAAGGCGGGCCATGATGTGTTCCCCTACGATCTCGCATGGAAGATCGCAGGCGATAACTTACCCTGGCACATTCAAAAACTCGCGGGGGAGGATGCACTCTCCATGACGGAGCTTGCCATGAATATGAGCCGCTTTACGTGCGGGGTTTCGCGTATCCATGCGGAGGTCTCGCGCAAAATGTTCCCAGGAGCGAAGATCGATGCCATCACCAACGGTGTGCACCATCTCACATGGTCCAGCCCAGAAATGCAGGCACTCTTTGATGTGAAAAGCAAAGGATGGCGCACTGATCCATCGATTCTCCTCTCAACGTGTCGTGACTACGAAGATGGTGAATTATGGCAGGCACATCAAACGGCAAAGATACGTCTCATTGCTGAGGTCAATCGGCGTACGGGCCTGACATTCGATCCAGAGGTGCTCACCATTGCCAGTGCGCGTCGCGTGGTTTCGTACAAGCAGCCGGAGCTTCTCTACGACAATTTGGAGCGCTTGGCGGATGTGTGTCGTGGACGTGTGCAGATTGTGCATTCCGGCAATGCTCACCCGTCCGATGCGTTTGCACAAGGGGTGATTCAGCGCATGGTGGAGCGCTCACACGCTCTGCGCGATAAGGTGAAGATCGCCTATCTCGAAAACTACAACCCCGATCTTGCCAGGCTGCTCGTACAGGGAGCTGACGTGTGGTTGAACACTCCCATGCGTCTGCACGAGGCCTCGGGCACTTCGGGGATGAAAGCGTGCCTCAACGGTGTGCTCAACTTCTCCACGCTCGATGGCTGGTGGATTGAGGGATACGGGTACGACCCCGAAGCCGGCTGGCGGATTGGTCCGCTCGTGCAGGCCACTTCTCTCGACTCTACGCGTATTGTGGATGCGGAGGATATCTACACTCAGCTGCAGTACGAAATTATTCCGGAGTACTACTTCGAAGGCCGCACGCGCTGGATCCGTCGCATGAAGCGCGCCATTGGCCTTATCGGGTACTTCAACGCTCACCGGTGTGTGAAGGAGTATCTCGAAAAAGCATGGAGACGGTGAGGCAGGCCCTAGGGCAAAAACATTGTGTTGTGTTTTCAATGTTTTCCATCTTTGTTCGATAATAAAGAGATTTTTGTCAGGGGGCCAGGGAACCTTGCCCGTCCGACCGGAGGTCATCCGGGCGAGATTCGGTTCCCTATGCCCCCCTTTGCCCCCTTACCCTCCTAACAGTAAACCTCGAACAGCCGTTGACCCTGTTTCCGATTGATACATGCGTGTGCTATGCGCCAGGTTTGTGTATGTGTTTCTGTATGCGTCGTAAGGGGGTTCAAAATAAATAATAAAATCTGTGCCGAAGGCGAGCTTTGCTTGCCTGGAGGCACACCATTAAAGGGAGAGGATGGTTCATGGAAGGAGAACCGTAGGTTTTCCTTCCATGCCTATACAATAACAAATTGCACCAATGCGAGGCTTACGAGGATGACAATGAGGCCGATGCCCACGCGGATGACGAGATTCTTGGCACGCGTGTACTGTTCATCCTTGCCGAGATTCACGATCATCAGCAGGCCGGCCCAAATAAGTACGATCGTTGCAACGAACGCGACGAAGCCGAGTAGTAGTGTCATGAATGTGGAGATGATCGCGAGGATGCCGCCCGGCGTGCGCTCAATGACAACGGCGTTCACGATGAGCAGTTTGGCGGCAATAATGAGGATACCTGCTCCAATACTGATAATCGCACGTTTCATGTGTGTTCCACCGTCTTCTCCTCCGTAGCTGATCACCGCGCGAATACCGCTCACAATCAAGAAGATGATTGCCGTGATCGCAGCAACCGTTTCAAAGAAGCTGAGAAGGCCTCTTATTTCTGTATCCAGAATACCGGGTCCGCCGCTCTGGTAGGCAATGAACGCCTCGGCGATCCGCGGAGCAAGATTGATGATGATGAGTGCTGCAGAAACAGCAATGATTGTTTTCTTCGCCTTGGCGAATTGTCCCTCATCCTGACTGATCGTGAGGGTGAGTCCTGTTCGCACGATCATTACAACACCGAGAATTGATGCTATTCCCACCAGAGATTCGGTGATGACCTGGTAGATACTGCCGAATTCCGCACCACCAATCCCACTCGAGAGTGCGCCGCCCACGTGCTGAATGGTGTCTTCGAAGAAGCCGTAAGCCACCATGGGGATGGTCCACAGCGCACATGCTCCCAGCCAGCGTATGACAGAGCGATATGTCATGGTCGAATGATGAAGAAATTGACGAGTGCACCGGCCGAGATGACGACGATGAGAGCAATGAGGCTTCCGGTAACGAGCTTCTTTGCTCGGTCTTTGAAACTCTCATCAACAGAAACAATCAGCATGATACCGCTTATGATCAGTGCCACGACGGCGAGTAGGCCGAAGATGGTAATGATGTAGTTGGCAATTCCCTTTAATTCGATCTCTCCGGCTGAAGGGTTCTTGCCGTACACCATGTTCACGATCGGTGAGGCCAGAAGCACAATGGCTGCGCCGTACACACCATGAAGAAAGCGTGTTCGCGCTTTGGTGAAGCCACCTTCGTCGGTCGAGGTGATCATGTTGAATCCCTGAATGCTGATATTCACAAGTAGGGCTGTGGCGATGATCGCTTTAATGAAGGTGACGATTGTACCGAGTACGGTGGTCAATCCCGCTGGTTCGGCTACGCCTCCTGTCACAAAACTGGAAGCGATGAGGTTCGCACCAACCATGAGGATGACACCGAAGATTGCATACTCAAATGCCTTTGAGGTTTCTGTCAGAGTATTCTCACTCTCGGGGGCAAGGAGCAGTCGAATGCCGTAGTACAGAATGGCGCCGAAGAGTAGCCCCGTGAAGGCGATGCGTGCCCCTTCGAGTATGGTCGAGTCGATGTACGAGGCTAGGTCTCCGCCAAGACAGGAAATTCCCGGCACGACGCACGTTTGAATGATGCCCGGATTCGGGTTCGAGGCTGCCAGGACCACCTGTGGAAGGATGGCGGCAAGTACGGCGATGATTGCTGCGGAGAACTTGCGCATAAATCTGTTTATTGTACCAGAAACTGGATTCTGTGGCTATCCTCAGAAAAGAGCATCGGTAAAGAGGCTTATGCAAGCGGCAATTGCATTCTTTGTCGTCAATCGTATGATGGGATCCTTATGGCGCTCACTTCTGTCCGCAGTCATCCGGTTGTACTCAATTCCTCCTCTGAAGCGAAGGTGTATGGGCTTTTTGCTCTCGCCCTCGCCCTCACGGTTGTTGGAACATTTCTCGGTATTGCGTACGCCCGGGTGTTGATTGGTTCAGGTTTACATATTTTCTTTCTCATTGCTGAGCTCGTTTTAATCTTCACGTCGCGCATGTGGATGCGTTCCTCACCGCTCAACATCATTCTCTTTGCAACCTTTCCGCTGCTGTCAGGTATTACAGTCTCTCCCTACATCCTGTACGTTCTTGCGGGGTACGTAAATGGAGCGACGATTCTGCTCAATGCTCTGGCTGCGACGGTCTTCATGGCCGCAGGAACAGCGGTATTCGCGCTCACGACGAAGGCGGATCTCTCGGGTCTCGGAAGAGTGCTCTTCATGGGGCTTATTGGGCTTATTGCGATCGCACTTCTGCAGATCTTTGTGCCGGCACTTCGTACCGGCGGAGCAGAGGTACTTATTGCAGGGGTGGGTGTTGTGATCTTTGCGGCGTTCACTGCGTACGATATACAACGCATTCAGGCACTCGGTCGTCTGGGGGCTAATCCCTTTCTGCTGGCCCTGAGTCTCTATCTCGATATCTTCAATCTCTTCCTGTATATTCTACGTTTCATGCTGGCGCTCAGCGGTAACAGGCGGTGAAGCCGTATTCGGGAAACAGGGTGTTATTCTGCTCACATTTTCTTTGCACAAACCCTTGCTCTCGTTTACCCTACGCCCAACATGTCGAAGCGACCGACACCCAAGAAACGGCGCGAGAAAAGCCGCGGCAGGCGGCAGCATTCGATCTACGTGCAGAGGCGCATTCGCAAGTTGAAGAATAAGCAGAATTCCCCGTTTGCAGCTCTCGCTGCGCCGAAGCGAAAGACGCAGAAAGCCCTAAAGGGTATTACAAGAATCAAGGCATAATTGCCGTTGCTCTTTCCGTTCTCTCATGGCTCGACGTCGTCATCTCTCTAGAATTGCCGTTATGCAGACGCTCTTCGAGCGAGAGAGAAGGCCGTGTGATGAAGAGGAGTCGCTTTCGCGAAATGCAAAAGAGCTGGGTGAGATGGATGAATCCTTTGCCCAAACACTGATCTTGGGTATTGAAGAGCAGGAAGATACGCTCAAAAAAGCCATTCAGGAACATGCGCCCGGATGGTCGCTCGAACGCATGGATCCGATTTCACGGTGTGTTCTGCTCGTTGGCGCGTATGAACTTCTCATACTCAAAGAAGCTCCGCCGGCTGTCATCATGAATGAAGCCATTGAAATCGCGAAGGAGTACGGTACCTCCGAGAGTAGTAAATTTGTGAATGGGGTGCTCAATGCGATTGCGCAAGATATACACGCGTAGATGGATGCCTGAGGAACTATTTCACTTCTCTCATCGATCCCATACACTGATATCGACATGGCTCCCCAATCTCTCGTCCTCCTAGAGAAATCGCTGCATCTCTCTTTTCAGAATAAGGATCTGTTGGCGCAAGCACTCACGCATCGCAGTGCCACAGGAAAAGCTCATCTGCATAAGCACAATGAGCGCATGGAGTTTCTGGGCGACGCTGTGCTCGAGCTCGTGACTACGGAGTATCTCTTTTCTTTTGAGGAAAAGAGCGAAGGAGAGCTCACCAACTGGCGTGCCGCCCTTGTAAACGGCAAGCAGCTCGCTGTCGTTTCGCGGGAGCTTAAATTAGGAGAATACCTCTTCATGAGTCGCGGAGAGGAGGCCAGTGGTGGCCGTGAAAAGGAATCAACGCTGGCAAATTCCCTTGAGGCACTCATTGGAGGGATCTATCTCGATCAGGGTTTCGAGGCAGCACGCACATTCTGTTTTGATCACATTCTCCAACGTCTGGGGGAGCTGCTTAAAGCCGGCAAGCATCGTGATTTCAAAAGTGTCTTTCAAGAGAAATCTCAGGAGCTTCTTGGCGTCACACCGCGCTATGAGGTGATTGATGAGCAAGGTCCGGATCATGCAAAAACTTTCACGTGTGCCATATTCGTTGACGAAGAACGTGTGGCGCAGGGGGATGGCGTAAGCAAACAGGAGGCAGAACAGGCTGCGGCGGAGGCAGGCTTAAAGGTGAAGAAGTGGAAGTGATCACGAGCCTATTAGCAGTTACCAATAAACTAAAAGGCTAAACTCACCGCATTTTAATCTCAATATCCACGCCGGAGGGTAGGCTCAAGCTCTGCAGGCTCTCCATGGTTTTGAACGTGGTTTCTTTAAGGTCGATTAGGCGACGGTGCGTACGCATCTCGAACTGATCGCGCGAGTTCTTGTGCACGAAGGTTGAGCGATTCACGGTGAACTTGCGGATGCGGGTGGGCAGGGGAATCGGCCCGTGAATCACAGCACCCGAGCGCTCTGCGGTATCGATAATCTTTGCTGCTGCCTCATCCAAAACAGTGTGATCGAACGCGCTCAAGCGAATACGAATCGAAGGGACAGCCTTTGCATCGGCTGCTTTCTTGGGAGTAGGAGAGTGAGTGTGTTTCTTCTCTTGCACGGCAACCACAGGCTCCCTCTTGCTTGCCGGTCGAAGCTTCAGCGAAGGCTGGGAGGCACGAGTCTTCTTCTGCACAGGAGCTTTTTTCTTCGTATCCTTTGCAGGAGGGGATTTCTTCGCTGGTGCCTTCTTCTGAGGGGCCATGGAGAGGAGGGGGGAAAGAGCAAGATAATTCTCGTCGTAGCTGGGGTTCATGAACCCCAGCTACGGGAGAAAATTGTTATTCAACGACTTTGGTCACCACACCCGAACCGACTGTGCGACCGCCTTCACGAATTGCGAAGCGGGTACCATCGGTCAGAGCGATCGGCGCGCCGAGTGTGACGACGAATTTCACGTTGTCACCCGGCATGACCATTTCTACGTTGGCGGGCAGTTCTACAGAACCCGTCACGTCGGTCGTGCGGAGGTAAAACTGCGGCTTGTAGCCCTTAAAGAAGGGGGTGTGGCGACCACCTTCCTCTTTTGTGAGGACATACACCTCTGACTCGAACTTGGTGTGCGGGGTAATGGAACCGGGCTTGGCCAGCACCTGGCCGCGCTCGATATCCTCGCGTTCAATACCACGCAGAAGCAAGCCTACGTTGTCACCGGCCAGACCTTCGTCGAGAAGCTTGTGGAACATCTCCACACCCGTGACGACGGTCTTGCTGGTCGGCCTAATACCGACGATCTCGACCTCTTCGTTGACCTTCACCTTGCCCTGCTCGATACGACCCGTAGCCACGGTACCGCGTCCCTTGATCGAGAACACATCTTCTACCGACATGAGGAATGGCTTGTCTATCTGGCGCTCGGGAATAGGAATCCACTCATCGAGCGTATCCAAGAGCTTCTTCAGGGTTTCGATTTCTCCTGTATCACCTTCTAGCGCTTTGAGGGCGGAGCCTCGCAGAATCGGCGTCTTGTCGCCGGGGAAATCATATTTCGTGAGCAGTTCACGTATCTCGGTCTCGACGAGATCAATGAGCTCTTGATCCGTGACGAGGTCCACTTTGTTCAGGTAGACCACGATGTACGGCACGTTCACCTGGCGGGCCAGAAGAATGTGCTCGCGGGTCTGAGGCATGGGGCCATCGGCTGCGGAAACGACGAGAATAGCACCGTCCATTTGAGCGGCACCTGTGATCATGTTCTTCACGTAGTCGGCGTGACCCGGACAGTCCACGTGAGCGTAGTGACGCTTGGCAGACTCGTACTCCACATGCGAGGTGTTGATGGTAATGCCGCGCTCTTTCTCTTCGGGCGCGTTGTCGATATCAGCGAAGACCTTCTTCTCGCCTTCCGGTGAGAAGTTAACGGAGAGGGCTGCCGTGAGAGTGGTTTTACCGTGGTCGACGTGACCAATGGTGCCGACGTTTACGTGCGGCTTCGAGCGATCGAACTTCTTCTGATCTGCCATATCAAAGGAGGGAAAAGGAGAATATCAGAAGCACTTTAGCTTCTTTTTGCCCGGAAAGTCTAGGGAGATTGATAGGGGCAGTCAACGGATTTACGGCCAAAATCGGGGAGGGAAAGAGATTTCGTTCGCGGCCGGGCATGGTCCTCACGTTGCTCCGTCGATTACACTGCACACAATGAAGCAAAATAAGCGGATATTGGCCTTTGTTGAGGCGATCTGGCAGTGGTACGCACGGCAGAAACGGTCGCTCCCATGGCGTGATTTGACCATTGACGATGACACCGAGCGTGCCTATCACATCCTTGTTTCTGAGGTCATGCTCCAGCAGACGCAGGTGGAGCGCGTCGTCATCATTTACGAGCGATTTTTGAAACAGTTTCCTCGCCTTCACGACCTTGCGGCAGTCTCCAATCGCGAGGTGATCCTCGCCTGGCGCGGGATGGGTTACAACAGCCGTGTACTCCGTCTGCGTGATGCCGCCCGTACGATTGTGGAACAACACGGGAGTGTCTTTCCTTTAAGTATGGAAGAACTACAGAGCATTAAGGGGTTGGGTCACTACACGGCCGCCGCCATCCGGAATTTTGCTTTCAACCTGCCGACTCCGTGCATCGATACAAACATCCGTCGTATCTTGCATCGCGCATTCGTCGGCCCGGAATCCTCAGACGGAACGTGGAAGAGAGATGACAAATATCTTCTAAAGGTTGCAGAAGAGGTCTTGCAGGTGGCGATGGATGGTTACCAGGATCACGATGCCCGTAATTGGCATGCTGCACTCATGGACTTTGGTTCTTTAGTCCAGACGAAAAGAAGTCCCCAATGGGATACATGTCCGCTTTCTAAAAAAAGTCTTATGAAAGCCACGCCCAGAAATTTTCCCAAGACCGAGCTTCGAGCTCCGAATGCTGAACCGGGTCGTGTCATCGCCGGTCGCTTCGTTGCGAATCGCATTACACGTGGCAAAATCATCGAAGTACTCCGCGACGCGACGGATGGCCTGTTCGTATCCTCCATTGGACGGAAGACCTGCTCCGACTGGTCCCCAGCACACAGGGGGTGGCTTTCAGAAATACTCAGGCAATTGGAGCAGGAGAAACTGGCCGCCCGCAAGGGGGCGACCTACGTCCTCCACGAGTGATCAATGCGTGGTCTTGGGTGGGGATATACCGTTGCGCGAGCATCTTGATGGGTAGCCAGTGCAGATCCAACCCGCTTCATACTTGCAGGCCGCACTGCAGCCGTCACTACTGCTCTTGTTACCGTCGTCGCAGTCTTCGTACAGATCCCATCGGCCATTGCCGCACGTTCCCCTGCTACAGCGAGAGGGCTGGTCTTTGTAGATGACGCAAGAGAATCCATACTCCACTTTGCAGTCCCCGCCGCAACCATCGTTTCCGACCACGTTGCCATCATCACACACCTCTCCCGAGTCGACCACGCCGTTGCCGCATTGCGTGCGCGTGCAGATGGACCGTTGGCCATACACCTTGGTGCACGAGAACCCTCCCTGCGTGAGGCACCTGTAGCATCCGTCCCCTGTGGCGGTATTTCCATCGTCGCACCATTCCGGCTGTTCCATAATGCCGTTGCCGCACACAGCCAGCACTCTGCTGCTCGAGCTTGAATCGCATCGATGAGTGTAGAGCAACGGTACTTTTTGACCGCCCATCTGGTGATTGATGATGTTTCCACCGGGCGTTCTCTGTCGGATGATGATGGGCTTCAGCTCGAAGATCATCGAGGTCGGGTCCACGCAAGCCTTGGCAATGGCAGAGGTAAATCTGCTGCGGTCGAGCTGGAAGGTGAAGGGAAAGGAGACCTTCTTCCCCGGTGTCGACGGCGTAATGGCAGGCACCGGACAGGTGAAATAGACCGGGTACCCCGAAATGCCACCGGACGGGTAGCTTCTTGTGCAGGTCGGCGGGAATGAGAGAATTTCAGGCTTACTCATAATCCACGAGAGTGTCATCTCCGTCGATTTGTCGAACAGGTCGCCAGTATTCTCGACTATCGCAGTGAGCGTGAAGGGCGTGTCGACGGGGCCGTACGTGGGGCCCTCAATGCTGAGCTTGAGTTTCGGTTGGGGAATGACATTACCAGTATAGATGATGTCAGGATACAGCTGACCACTTACTGACGACATGCTGGATACTTGCAACGGTTGAGAGGAGGCCGAAGCGACGCCGTGTCCACACGTACAGGATTCCACTATGCATCGTCCGCCCGCGCAATTCATATTCATTGTGCACTCGCCTCCGCTTGCGGCTCCCTCGCAACAGACCGGCGGACGTTTACACCCGTTCTCATCCAGACCAAGTTGTGGGAAGAGCACACCGCCCGCGCAAATGGGGGGCGTGGGATCGGGGCACAGATAGCCACACGTACATGACTCCACCACGCACTTGCCGTTCGTACAGTTCATGTTTGTGGTGCACTCGCCTCCGCTTGCGGCTCCCTCGCAACAGACCGGCGGACGTTTACACCCATTCTCATCTGTGCCGAGCTGTGGGAAGAGCACACCGCCCGCGCAAATGGGGGGCGTGGGATCGGGGCAGGTGAAGCTGCAGGAACAGGTTGCGAAGTCACACTGTTGCTGAGGGCAAGGAGTAGTGAAACAGTTGATGGGCGGGCAAGTTATGCCTACTTCGCACTGTTCTGATCCTTCGCGGATTCCATTTCCGCAAACGGCCTCATTGGGAATGCACTGGCCTCCGGTTGCGCACCCGCGGGCATCGATGCCGCCTCCTGAGCCGTGTGTGCCTGTCGGGCAGGGGGGCGGGGCGATGCACATCATACAGTCTCTTCCGCAACTGAAATTCAGCCCGTTGGCAGAGCCGTTGTCACATTCCTCCGATCCTTCGCGAATGCCGTTACCACAGACGGGGCGGGCAGAGCTGGAGGAACTCGCGATTCTCGTGCACTGGCTCGGAGACCCCGAGCAGATCCAGCCAGATTCAACCTGACAGTCGGGGTGCGAACAACCGTCATCGGTCCACTGGTTGCCATCGTCACATTGTTCAGGCGAGACCACCTGTCCATCGCCACATGAGGGAGCACTACCATGGCAATCCTCGGGGCAGGTGCACTGATCCTCATCGTTAGTGTCACAGGAACCGTTGCCACAGATCTCATCCCAGCCTCTTACGCATGTACCGATGACCGAATTGATGGGCGAGTAACATCGGTTTCCCGCAAACCAGCTGAGTCGCTTAATGCTATCAAACTGACTGCAGCAGGTCGTGGGACCCATTGATGGGGAGACGTACACCAGTTTACCGGTAGTGGCACAGAACAAGGAGCTTTGGGAACTGGAAGAGGAACTACTGCTGCATGGCAAGCAGATACAGCCGCAATCGATCGAACCGCATGGGCATTCCAACGCACACCTTCCTCCTTCACAGGGATCGCTGCTGACACTGGAAGAGGAGCTTTGGGAACTTGAAGACGAGCTTTGGGAGCTCGAAGAGGAGACTTGAGAACTGGAAGAGGATTGTGGGACAGCGCATACGGGCTTGCGATCGGACGGCGAGAGGATGAATCCATCCATGGCGAACCGTGAGTTCCTGGGTGCGCCATTCTCCGTGTACATGAAGACACCGACGTAGTTGTAATCTTTGGTGATGGTCAGGTTTCCGAAGTACCTCCACTTTCTGCCATTGCATGTCCAGCTGGCAGTTGGGCTGTTTTGCTGATTGATGGTTGCCCGTGTCCATCGGTTGTTTTCTGACGGAACTGAGACGAGCCCTCTCGAGCGGTCGATCTCGAGGGTGACTTTCTTGGAGTACTGGGAGCTTGGTTCCCACGTAGCATACATGCCGTAACTGCCTACTGGCACTCTATTGATAGACCAGCCGCCCCATTCCAAAGGACGATTCCAATCACTTGGACCGGTGGCATGAACGTGTTGTGCTCCCTTGTAACCGACCGAGCTGACCGACCAGGTACCGGAGTACGACATGAAACCGAGGTCGTTGTTATCGAGTACGATGTCTTTGCGGTTAGCCAATGCGCTAGAAGCTGCTGCGGCAGACGATGACGCGGCCGCCGGGGTCAGCGTGCATCGTGAGGGCGAACCTGTGCACGTCCATCCTGAACGGATAGTACAGAATTCTGTGCACGCTTCGCTGTTGAGTATATCGCCCGTGTCACACAGTTCCCCGAGGTCCACTTTGCCGTCACCGCAGTAGCCGTAGCAGTTCTTATTGGCATCGCATTTACCCGCGATGAGGCGGTTATTACGACATTCAATCATGCATGTCATTCCTGCGCGCGTAGGTGTACAACCACCCGTGCGACCATAGACGTTGCCGCATCGGAAACTCTTGTTTGGCGTTGTGCATCTGCACTGAATGCATTCCTGAGATTCAGAGCAGGTTCCGAGACCCGGCTCCATGCACGTTTCGCCCGCATCCACGACACTGTTGCCGCAATAGGCCGTCACGGTCTGCGCTGTCCACAAGGCGGGTGACCTGACGGTAACAATGATAGCCGCGATGATCGCAAAGAGACCGAGAGGGAGAAGTAGGGAAGGCCAACGTAAGTGGAGGGAGGGCATCAGAGAACTATGGAAAAAGAAGAATTATTTGCACGTGCATGAAGAGATCACACAGGAACCTCCTCCGCATTTGAGCGTGAGAGAGCACTGTGCTTTCAAGTTCTTTGCTCCATTGCAGCAAACCGGAGGCAGACTGCAGCCGTTCTCGTCGGGTCCCAGTTGCGGCACCAAGACGCCATTGGGGCAGTATGGAGCCGAGTAAACAGGACAAATGACGCCGCTACATCGACAATCCTTGCCGCATTTTTCTCTCTGTCCGCATTGGTTCGCGAAAGATTCTGCCGAGGAATCACATTCCTCGCCGAGGTCGATGCGACCGTTGCCGCAGGTATCTTCGCACTTCAGCGTGCCACAACTTATGGGGCAGCCTTTGCCATCCTCACGTGGATCCACATATACGCATCCCGGCGGTGGAGCAGGACAGTCGAGCATGGCAGGGCAACAATCCTGGAAACAGTTCTGTGCGTTCTCGTTTTCCTCACACTTTCCGTCACCGCAGACAGAGGGACAATCATTGGGGCAGGTGCCGGACTGGCAGGGAGCGTTACAAGGCGGGTTTTGGTACACGCATGCCGGGCAGGAATTTGCCTCTCCTTCTTCACAAAGGCCGTTGCCGCATGTGGCTGCAGGACAATCTGCAGAACAGTTGCACTGATCCTCATCTGCTCCACATATCCCATCACCGCAGGTCTGCCACCAGTTGTCGATACAGGTTCCCTTCGCGCCGTCAGTCGTCGAAACGCATATTTCCCCGGCAAGATAACTGTTGGGTTTTATTCCAGCATTCTTGCTACAGCAGGTGGTGGGGCCGAACTGTGATGCGACGTAGACCCTTTCTCCGTTCTGAGCACAGGACTGGGCCGAACTGGAAGAGCCGATGATCATCGTGCAACGACTCGGTGAACCTGTGCAGATCCATCCACTATCGATCTGGCAGTTGGAACACCCATCGCTGGGGGTTGCATTGCCGTCGTCACACTGTTCGGGCGAAAGCACGAAGCCATCTCCACAGAACGGACCTCCAGAAGCGCCTGTGCGCAACACCTTGCCATTGCGGGAATTACCGCCAACGTAATAGTCACGCACAGAGCCCAAGAGCCAGATTTCATCTTTGAACGAGACAGCGGCCTCCGGTTCGAACTCTTTAAGGTCCGACGGGAAGACTCCATCCGCTACGATCCACTGTTGTCCATTGGTCGTGGTGACAGCCGAGCCTGCAAGGGGTCCAGATTTGGCGATGAACCAGATGGCACCCTTGTGCTGAATAGGCTTCAGGAATTTCGTCGATGCTGTTTCTGTCGGGAGGGTTGCTACCTGAGCCCACGACGTACCGGTCGTCGACATGTAGACCTTGCGTGGAGTGGAGCGATCGAGAATGAAGAGCCGATTACCAATGGTGAAGGCATCATCCTGTGACACGGCGAACGGCAGATCGGGCTGCACGCGTGACCAGCGGGTTCCGACGTGCAGGTAGATTTCTTTTGAGGGAGTCGAGATCGCCGTCTGGCTCACGAGCGAGCCTAAGAGAGAGCTCAACAAGAAGCCACCGAGCGGACTGGATTTGGAATAACCGCCTAAGAAGTACGTGCGATCTCCCACCCGCAGGAGCGCACCGTCGTAGCGCGGACTTGAGAGCCCATAATCCGGGTTTGATTGGAAACCTACCGTGAGGAGGTTCGGGGTCTCGAAGGCCCAATGCACCGTGCTATCGGCGTTCAGCAGTCCTCCAACGAGGAGGGCAGCGGCATCGGATTGCAGATAGGCAGTATTCGAGAGAGATTGGGGTAGCGAGGCCACCCTGCTCCAACTGAGGCCATCAGATGAACGCAGTTCATCGCGTGTTGGACCCCAGAAGCCCATGCCTCCAACAATGTAGAGGTACGAGCCGTGTCCGAAGATCGCGTAATCACTGAGTGTGCTTACAAGGTAGGAATCACCAACCGTCTCCCACTGAATGCGGTTGGGAGGTTGCGGGACGCACGTACAGTCGGCCGTACACACCTGACCGGGCTGGCAGGGAAGGTTCGGTCCGTCACACTGTTCGCCGGGATCGAGCCGATAGTTGCCGCAGGCAGCGGCGGCCGATGAGGTAGAGGAACGTGAAGACGTACCACCCACGCATCTGCAGCAGCGACCGGCACATTGATTGTTTCCGCATGCACCACCGTCACACACCAGATTGGCCCCGGGCATACAGTCGATTGGTAATACGTTGCACTGGTTTTGGTACCACTGTACTTCGCACAGAAGGTTCGCATCGCAGACCCTCCATGCAGTTGAGGATGCCGAAGAGACAGCAGACGAACGTGAAGAAGCTGGTCGCGGGCAGTCGTTGGTGCAATTACAGAAGTTCTCTCCTGTTCCGCACTGGCCGTTGCCACATCGCGTGCAAATGCTGTTGAGCGATATGTTGAAACATTGATTGCTCGCATCGGGCTGTATGAACGGAATCGATTTCAGGCTATCGCAGCAGGGTCGCATGTTCCCCTCGGAAACCACTTCGCCCTCGTTCGCACAGGCGACGACCGATGAGGCAGAGGAACGCGACGATGCAACACTCGCACACCTGCAGCACTCTCCACCACAGGAGGCAGAACCACAGGGGGCGTCACAGACAAGTTGCGTACCGGGAGAGCAGTCGATGGAGAGGCGAGCACACTGGTTGTTTGCCCATGCGACATTGCATTTGAAACTGCCCGAACACCCAAACCACTGTTGAGAGCTGGCGGATGAGCGCGAAGACGAGGCAACAGGGACGCACCGCTCACACTCATTGTGACAAAGGTCATTACCGCACGTTCCATTACGCTGAGACACCGTCCCGGGCGGGCAGCCGAGGGTATCAACACCAGCACAGTCACCATTGATGCACTGTGCAAGACACTGGAATCCGGATGCACACTGCAACCAGGGCAGCGAAGAACAAGTGAGACCCTGTGACGAAGCGGAGCTCCAATAGGACGATTGTGCCGAGGAACTGGCGCCGCCGATCTTCTCGATGCGCACGGCATCGGAACTGAGACCGTAGGGATTCGTGAGCACGACCGAGAGGCGGTTACCGGTGACGGTGTAGGTGCCCAGATCTTTCCACGATACGAAGCGGTACATCGGGCCATTGGGAGGATAGGAGTGATCGACTGTCACGCGGCCAAGCTCTGGTCCGGCCTGGTTGCCGTTGCGCACGGAGTATATGGCGTTCTTATTGACGAAGTTGACTGGAGAGAGCTTGGCGAACGTCACCAGTACGCGGTAGCTACCAGGGGCGACCGTAAAGCTCCAGCTCGAAGTTGGCGAAGGATCACCCCTGTTAATGTATTGCAGGGCGATGTCGTCGTCGAAGAGGGGATTCGTCACGGGACCGATGGACCAGGCATCGGGCATGGGGAACTGACGTTCTTCCCACGTGCCTACCAAGGTACGGAATCCCAGATCACCGTTGTCGATGAGCGTGACGCCAAGAGGAGCGGGATCGACGATGTTGAATTGTTTCACGACGCGCACGGCAGTTGGCTGGAAAGTAGTAATTGCCGGCTGCTGCCCCTCCGGTGGCGGAGGCGGTGCATGTTCGATGCGCAGGGAAGAGGAAGATGCCACGACACTACCGATGTTCACCCACGCCTCCTGTGTCCCCTGCACGTTGGTTCCCGGCCATGTCGTGCAGACGTAATTCCCATAATTGATGGTGAGCGTGTGCACCTGTCGGCTCCCGTCGTAGACGCGCCAGTAGCTACGGATGGGACAGGGATCGCTGTAAGCCCGCTTCAGTTTGACGTACACGTCGTACATGCTCTGTGGTTGAATGGCGAGGGTCCACGAGAGGACCGTCGTATTGTACGGAGAGGTGTACGTCGAGAAACCGGGGCTAGCACTATCGAGTGCAGAAGTCATGTTCGCCGTGAGGGGCGTGGTCGATGTCGTGCACTGACAATCCTGACAAGCACTTCCACTCGCGCAGGAGTAGTCGGCCTCACAGGTCTCGGAGCGATCGATGAAGGTGTCGCCACAGAGCCCGCAGCGGGTACACCCCTGACACGTGCGACCCGGAGCACATCCTTCGTTCGTGCCGGTTTCGCAGAGCTCAATCGGTCGCCCTTGCGGTTCGACGTAGCCATCGCCGCACACTGAGACGGGCATGCAGATACCAGTATTGTGGTCGACGTAAAACCCATCCGGGCAGGAGAGCGGCCTACAGTCGCAACCACTAGGATTGCAATCGAGGATCGTTCCAGGCGGGCAGGGGAACGGCTTACATTCGCAATAATTAGGAGTGGGACAATCGGGGATCGTTCCAGGGGGGCATTGCTGACCGGGATACTGCAGCTGGTTAGGCGGAAGAACCTCAGCATCCGGCAAACTAGAAGCGAACGCAGAAGAGCCTCCAGTCGATGGCTTACTCATTGCCGAGCTCTGTGCAGGACGCGAAGATGTCGCTCCGGGTGTAGAGTAACGCGAAGATGCTGCACCCGGTGTAGAGGAGAGTGAAGATGTCGCTCCCGGTGTAGAGGAGCGGGAAGACGAAGAAGCGCACCACAGACTGGGTCCACACTTGCAGCAGGCAGTTGATCCACTGTACTGATAGTATTCGGCGGTATTGCAGATGTCGTCCCCGCAGAAAGCTAGACACGTAATGTAAGGATAGTTGTATCCCTCAACGAGCGTGAATCCCGCACGGCAACCACCTTGCCCTTCAGCTAGCCCTGCAGCAGGGAGCAACCCAAACGTTTCTGCCGGAGCCGTAACGCGTTCGATACGAGCGCTATCCGCAATCATGCCGTTCACCGTGAGATCCTGTGGGCGAGAGAGTGTGATCGAGACCGTCGGCCCTTTCACTGTGTACATGCCGAGCAATGACCAGTTTTTTCCATCGTACAAGTTGCCCGTGGGATCGGTCTTCTGGTTCACTGTCGTCGATCCGAGTGTCGATGATCCATCTTTGATGGTGTAGGGTGCTTTATTCGTGAGCAGGCTGTAGGCCTTGAAGGTGACGTAGAACTTGTACTGCCCGGCCGCCATATTTGAGAATGTCCATGTGGCAGCGAGCGAGGAATCTGTCACCTTCGACGGAGCCATGATGTCTCCTCTGTATCCCAGAGAGTGCTGAAAGCGCTGCCATCCTTGACCGGATGTACTAAATCCCGCATCGCCATCATCAATGACCTGCGATGTTCCTGAGACGACTTGCCCCTGGAAGGTATTTCCCTGCAGGTTCCAGAGCGTTCCGACAAAAGCTGCCGCGACGCTTAAGGAAAATACCCCAAGGATAACTGTGCGTTTCGAGACCATGAGAGAGAGAGCGGAAAGAAGAATTTAAGAAATCGTACCATTGCTGCATCTGAGCGCATCCGTGATGGCTTGACGGCTGCGGACGAAGTTCCTGTATTCATGTTTCTGTCTCTTACGAAGAATCATTGTCTTTTATAAGAGAGTGCCGATGACACCACAGTGTCACCCTGAGCGTAGTCGAAGGGGGAAATCGAAGACGTCGAGGAGGAATGGTCCTCCTCGATATCGTCGTCTTCATTGTTATCTTCGGGCTCTTTTACTTTGCTGTTTCCTCTATACGTCGCTCACGGATGACGTTCACCTTGATCACGCCTGGGTATGTCAGTTCCTTCTCGATCTTCTGGGCGATGTCTTTGGCCAGCCGCTCTTGTCCCAGATCGTCGATCTTCTCAATATCCACATACACGCGTACTTCGCGCCCGGCAGAGATGGCGAAGGCACGCTTTACACCTTCGAATCCTTTGGCTGTTTCTTCGAGTTCCTTGAGTCGGCGCACGTAGGCCTCGAACGACTCGCGACGTGCTCCCGGTCGTGCCCCCGAAATGGCATCCGCTGCCGCGACGATGAAGGCTTCGGGCGATTCGATCGGCACATCGTTGTGGTGGGAGGCAATGCAGTGCAGTACCTCGGGTCGCACCTTGAACTTGCGTGCGATCTCGATGCCGATTTCCACGTGCGTTCCCGAAACTTCGTGGTCGAGTGCTTTGCCGATGTCATGGAGCAAACATCCTTCCGCTACCACATTCGCATCGGCGCCGATTTCCTCGGCGAGCATCTTGCCGATGTTGGCCATCTCGAGTGAGTGCTTGAGTACGTTCTGGCCGTAACTGGTGCGAAAGCGCAGGCGCCCGATGATCTTGAGCAGGTCCTGCGGATAATTGGCAATGCCGAGTTCTTCTGTAGCGCGCTTGCCGAATTCCAACATCATCTTTCCGACTTCTTCTTTCATCTTGTTCACGACTTCCTCAATGCGTGCCGGCTGAATGCGTCCATCTTTGATGAGCTTCTCCATGGCAAGCTTGGCCACGTAGCGTCGGGCCAGATCGTAACCCGAGATCACGATGGCGCCGGGTGTGTCGTCGATGATGATATCGACGCCGGTTGCCGCTTCGAATGCCGTGATGTTGCGCCCCTCTTTGCCGATGATCTTGCCTTTCACATCGTCAGAAGGCAGCTGCACCACCGTGGCGGTGGATTCCGTTGCCACTTCTGAGGCGAAGCGCTGCATGGCCTCGGCGAGCAGATTCTTCGCTTCCTCCTCAGCTTCTTCTTTGAATTGCTTGCGTACGAGCTTGGCCTGCCCGGCGAAGAAATCCGAGAACTCATGAACGAGCTCTTCTTTAAGTTGCTCCTTCGCTTGATCCTGCGTGAGCTTGGCGACTTTTTCGAGTGCTTCGCGATGCTTCGCACTCGCAGTGACCAGTTCCGTCTTGAGTACAACTACCTCTTCTTCCTGCTTGGCGATGTTTTCGCGCTGACGCTCCAGCTCGCGAACTTTTTCGTCGAGCGTCCTTTCTTTTTCCTCCAGCCTGCCTTGCTCCTTCTCGATCTTCGCATCCGATTCGGTTGCCTGTGCTTTCGCATCCGAGACGATCTCTTTGGCAATCGCGCGGGCTTCGACTTCGGCGGTTTTAATCTGACTCTGCGCCTGCCCGATGTGCAGTTTCAGCTTCTCGATCTCTTGCTCTTTCTTGTTGATCTCGGTCTGCAACGAAGCACTGACATGTTTGCCTTTGTTAAACCAGAACCAGCCAGCGAGTAAACCGACACCGCACCCGGCGAGGAGTGCAAGGAACACAATGGTGTAGTCCATAGTAATTAGGGAACAGGGAAATACCCTGCTCCTACCTCGAGCTTCTTACCTGTCTCTCCGTAGAAGAAGGAGAGAGCGTGCCATCAATGGAGAAGAGAGCGTCACAGGGGGAGAGTTCGAAAGGAAGGGAGCAGAGGGGAAAAATGCGTGTAACGGTAGGAACTCTATAGAGAGTTCTGCTCTATTATATCGGATGATCCCACTCGTGCGAAGAGAGAAAGTCGAGGCTTTACGAAGCCACCGTGTCACTCTCAAGCCAAAAGGAACGGTTGACAGAATAAGTGTTTGTGTTGAATGTTTGCCTCACCCCCTCACCCCCTCTCCGAACCAGTCGCACACCTGCCACGGAGAGGGGAGTGTTCCACTTGATTACAGAACCATTTTATTCGCATCCTCAAGCCAAAAAACAGTTGTCGATCGCATTTCATTCGCATGAAGCTGCTGCTCTGGCGCTCATCGTGCGCTGCAATGGATCCCATTGAAAACCTGCACAGTACTGCATCGGCTTCTCGCGTACCTGCTCCCTGCAGGAGCGCTGCTCTGCGTGTGTTCGGGTCTTCCTGCACACAGGGTCTTCGCGGATGAGGCGGCCGCGGCCGGTTCGGTAGTGATCAGTGAAGTGATGTGGATGGGATCGGATGTATCTACGTCCGATGAGTGGGTCGAGATCGTATGCACAGGAGTAGGCGATTGCGATTTGAGTGGCTGGACTCTCACGAGCTCAAAGAGCACGGGTGAGGAAGCCGTGATTCACACGTTCCAAACGGGTGCGATGCTCCCGGCCGGTGACGTACGCGTTGTGAGCAACTATCCGGCGGCGTCTTCGCGGCTTTTATCAGAGCCGTGGATCACAACGCCGTCGATGAGCCTGCCGAATACCAAGTTGCTCCTGCGGCTTTATGATGCCGACGGTGTGGTCCGCGATGAAGTGGATGACGGCGTGGGTAGCCCCTTCGCCGGCGCAAATGTTTCTGGCTTACCCAAAGCCAGTATGGAGCGCATCGATCTTGCGGTGCCGGGCAATATTGCCGAGAACTGGCAGACGGCAACTCTGTCACTCGGATTCAAAGAAGGTGCGCCCATCTTCGGCACGCCGGGATTTTTGCGTGACTCTTCTCCCCCCTTGGCATCTTCGGCTTCCTCGGCATTTTCAGTTTCCTCCTCTTCCTCCACAGGGTCATCGCTCGGTTCCGTGCAGTCATCCTCCGGTTCCGGTTCTTTCGTGAGCAGCGTGTCATCCGCATCCTCGCTCTCCTCTATTTCTTTTCTTTCCTCTTCATCCTCTATTTCTTCTTCTATCCCCTCCGTCTTCATCACCGAAGTTCTCGCAAATCCCATCGGTGCGGATACTGAAGAGTGGATCGAGATCGCCAATCTGGGAGCCGTTTCCGTGAACATCGCCGGTTGGACGCTCGATGATGGAAACTCCTCCGCGGTGTACACGATCCTGCCGCAATCCGGCTCCGGATTTTTTCTGGCACCGGGCGAGTACTGGTCGTTTCGCAAATCCGTCACAAGTCTCCCGCTCGATAACAACGGCGAGCGCGTGAGTCTGATGAACGGTTCACAACTCATCGATGCGTGGGAGTATCCGATGACAGCCGAAGAGGTGAGTTTCGGTCGCGATAAAGATCCGCCTTACGCGCTCCATGCGTTCTGCGTTCCCAGCGAAGGCCAACCAAACGTTGTCGCATCACTTGCGCCGCGCATCCTCATTCAGGATGCCGGATCGGCTTCGGTTGGCAGCGCATTTGTCGTGGGCGAGGAGCACGTGTCGATCAACCTGCAAGCCGCTGCCGGAGCCGGTTCCCTCGCTTCCGCCGTATGCACGTGGGACTACGGCGATGATGCAGTGAGCAGTGCCTGCAATCCGCCGTCACACACATTCTCGGACCCCGGTGATTACACGGTGCGTCTGACGGTGCGTGACTTCTGCGGAGGCATTTCAGTAAGCACTCTCAACGTGACCGTGCTTCCGAAAGAACAACCACAATCCAGCTCCTCGAAATCTTCTGCTTCTTCATCTTCTCTTTCCTCTTTTTCTTCTGTCTCCTCTTCCTCCTCTATTTCTTTTACTTCCTCTATTTCTTCTTTTTCGTCTTCCGCCTCTGCTCTCGTTGAGACGGGTGCTGTTTTAAGTGAAGTGATGATGACCGGCGATGAGTGGATCGAACTTTTCAATTCGACCGATCACGAAATTTCTTTGGCTGGCTGGATACTCGATGACCTCCGTGAAGGCGGTCTTGCCCACCGTAGCTCCGCCAGGAGCGGAGGTGGGAGCAAGCCATTTATTATTCCTTCGAGTACAACGATTGCAGCTGGCGCGTATCGCATATTTTCGCGGGATGATACGAAGCTCGCCCTCAACGATACAGGCGATGACGTGTGGCTGATTGCGCCCGATAATTCATGGTCCGATCACGTTACGATTCCGAAACTCAAAGCAGGAACGTCGTTGAGTTTTTGCAACGGGGAATGGAGAACCTCCGATCCCACGCCCGGGTTACCCAATACGTGTCAGACAACTCTGCCATTACCAGTCTCATCCATCGCGAGCGCAAAGAAATCCGTCGCCGCGGCAGCGCCCGCATTCTCACGGACTCGCTATGTCTCGGCGTCCCGATCCTCTATTTCTTCTCTTTCTTTTCCTTCCTCTGTATCCGGTTCCCTCCTCATGACCTTCGTGGAGACCGAATTACCCGACTCTCTGACGGTGACGGGCGAAGACCGCCAGCAATCCTCCATACCCGAAATGGGCGTTTTGGGGGTACTTTCGAGCGTGGGGGTGTCTCTACTTTGGCTTAAGCGAAGGCTTTAGGGCTCCATTGAAGAAAAACGCGATTTTTGGTACAATAGTGAGATTTTATGACACAAAAACTCTTTCCGATATTTGGCCCTGATGACCTACGTGAAGCGCGGCTTATTTTCAAAGATGGTCCCGAGAAGCCAGGGGTGAGCAGTGGCGAGAAAATACGGCAGGACCAAGAGAAGCTGGGGCCCGGACTTACCGAGGCCGCTGCCGCACTCCGTGAAGCTGCGAGAACGCTGAATGATCCCAAGATCAATGAGATGCTCGCGGATAAGGAGACGGTGAAAATGATCGCATCGCAGGTGGAATTGCTTCCGGGGAACAAATCAAAGAAGTGGCTCACTGCCATTGCTCTATCATTCCTGCAGAAGAGCGGCGAAGTATTCACCGGCGAGGGACAGGCCATCAATGCGGCCAAGGACAAGTCTACAGTCAATGCGAAAGAGTGCGCTCGGATTCTGCAGGTGACGATCGATGAACTGAAGGCGCAGGAAAAGGCCTACAGAGATGCTGGAGGGGAGGGGGATTTTCCGGGATTCGACGCATCACTGAACGGAGTGCTCCAGAAGAAGGCGGATTTCGACACATTTAAGAAGCGCTTCGACCAGCTGGTTGATCTTCTCAAAGACATCCTCTGGGCAACCGATGATGAAATCCAGAAAGTAGACCCGTGGAAAAAGAAGCTGACCGCTGCCGGTATTTCCGAGGACAGGCTCAAGCCGTACATCGATGCCACCGAACCGACTGCGCGCCGTTCAGCGTTGCTCAAGATCGTCCGCGAGACCGGCGGTATCGAGCTTCTGACTGCGGATGAGCGCGAGAAGGTGGATGCGGCCATCAAAGCCATCGATACCAAGCTGGCGGCCATGGAGATCGATCAGCAGAAACACATTCAGGACGAATTTCAGGAGCGTGTCCGTTACTTAGACCGCCTCGGTGGAACGGATCAGGAGGCGCTCATTCATCTGTCAGTCGAGCGCAATGGTAAGTTCAGATTGGATGCGCTCATTCAGCGGCTGGAGATTCTGAAGAAGGCCAAGCTTACCGGTCCACAGAAGGATGTGCTCGAGGAATCCCTCGGGCTGAAGGGTGCCATCGTGCTGGCGGATCTCGTTCAGGTGAAGAAAATCCGTGAGAAGTACAAGATCAAGGACGACAATGAAATCAAGAAACTCATCCTCGCCATCCTCAAAGGCGGAAGAGAAGCCGTAGAGGCGGACCGTGCGAAGTCGGAAACAGAATTGAAGAAGACGGTCCCATCCGCAACGGTTTCCATCGACGATTTCTCCCGCGATCTTTTGAGCCTGTGGAATACCGGAAAGGCGGAGGATTACCTCAGGAGCGAAGGCGTAAAAATCGACAATCCCACGGGCATTTCACTTTCGGCATTGGCACTGCGCGCACGCATGCCGGAGGATGTGGTGAAGACGCTGGAGGACGGCAACTACCGTCCGAGCCCCAGTGTATTGGTCTCCGTCGCGAAGATGGAGCGGTTTGGCACAAAGAAGAAAGAAGTGCCGTTGGGCAAACCACAAGCGATATTGGCACTCAGTCCTGATATCGATCGCATTGTAGCTGCCAGCCTCAAGGTGTCTGTTGAAAATCTAAAAAAGGCACTTGAAAAAATTCACACAGCGAAGGGAGGTGTAGTGGCAAGTGGATTGGCCGAGCGAGATATCGCCGATTTTCTGAAGGCAGGTCTCATCCAGGTATTCGGTCCAGACAATAAATTTTATCTTATTCCAAATGAGGATGCGCTGATGACGAGAATGGGGACGCTCACGGTCGAAACAGATGTCGATGAAGCAGGCTTCCTAGGAAGGGAGAGTGCCACGGCAATCGTCGAAAGCGTGACGGAGCCCACAGGCTCGGGAACCGGTTTCAAGCTCAAGAATGACGGTGGCCTGCTGCTCGAGTACCTCACATTCCTGCATTTTGATGGCAATGGAGCTGAGGCTGACAAGGAGGCAAAAAAGAAGCTTGCGGAATTCAAGGCCGTAGGCGGGCCCCTGCTGCATCAGACAGATGGTACATATTTGGTCAACAGGGGGCTTCTCATCCAGCAGCTTAACGAGCTCCCAGTCGCGGCCGGAAGCAAGCCGATGGATATCTACACGAAGATGCGCACGGCAAAGGTGCACGAGGTTACGTGGAAGGAATCCGTCGGGAACCATGCCTCCGAATTCTGGAAGCTCGCCAAAGCGGGCGGGAGCATATGGTGGGATTACATCGCGGGAATCCGTAAGAATTTCTGGGATCCGGAACATGATGCCGATCTGCTGAAACTTCTCAACCAGCAGACAGCTCTGGAGGGTGGCAAGGCCGCGCTCGAGAAGCTACAGACGGCCTCTTCGGGAGCGCAGAAATTCCTCGAAACCACAGAAAATGGTCTGCGCGGTCGCAGAGAAGCTCAACTCAAAGCTATCCGCGGTGATCCCGCAGTCTCCCCGCTGGAGCACCAAGAACAGGCCCGTGCGCTGCTCATGGCCAACCAGTACGTGATCGGCCAGCTCAATACGATGGGCTGGAGCATGCGTTCGAAGCGGCTACGTCAGCTCACGCTCTGGATGTCCATGCTCAAGTATAAGGATACCAAGGGTGATCCCGAGAAGGGCCTCAATGAAGCAAAAGAACTGTTGCAGAAGACTGCGGCACTCGTGACACCCGAACGGCAGGATGCATTCGTCGATACATGGATTGCCGAGCACCCGGCCGACAGAGATGCGTTCCTGTCCTATACCGATGCACGTGCGCTTGTCGAGAATGAGGAGGGCAGAGACATCGTGGGTCCCCTGCGCCAGCGCGGACTCCTACTCAAGCCGCGTGCACTCGATCTCCTGCGTCAGGAACCGGATCCTGCGAACCCTGCCATCAATCTGGCGGCGAACGTGGGTCGCTGGCTCATGGATCCTCCCGAACAGGTGCGCGCTTCTCTCGAGATCGCACTGGAGAACGGTCCTGCGAAGAAGGCGTTCCTCGATGCTTTTGTGACAGGGGCAGAACAGACATACGAGCATCAGGGCCGCACCGAGAAGGTGACGGTAACTGACGCGCGCATGGCGGTGGATGTCATACAGAAGCGACTCCTCTTCGAGATGCGCGGCAGTATCAGAGCCAAAGAGCAAATCGAAGATGAAGATGAGTTCACAAATCCCGTAGACCGATGGCTCCGTACGGGGCTGGAGTCGATGAAGGATCTCTGGAATACCGACATGGTCGGTAAGGCCGAGGTCATCGCCATCGCTTTCGCTGCCTACTGGATGATTAGGGAGGCGTGGAAGAGCAAGAAGGGGAAGTTCCTCCTTCTCGGTCTTCCGATCCTCTTGGGTGTCAATCACATTGTAAAACAGCGCACAGGCCGCGACTTGCTCGGCGAGAACATGCGCTGGAAGAATAAGGAGGACCGCACGTCCCCGCTTGAGGCTTTCCGTCGACGTGGTGCCGCGCTCGATGAGCGATACGAAATGCTCATGCAGCCCTCTGGTCAGGCGGCCATCCGCGTTCTCATGGATGAGAAACATCCGGTGAAGGTAGAGGAGCTCCTCGCATGGCGCGAGGCCGTGAAGTCCGGTGGTGGAAAAAAGTTCGCACTCGGCGCACCTGCGTCGCTGCGTGTCTCAGACATCGAAGATAACCTCGGCTCTACCGGCTCCAAAGAGAAAGCCTATAAGGTGGCGTACTTTGCCTTCGAAGCACTCTGTGGCGACGTGGCACGCATCAATGGGCTTGCCGGCGGCAACGTCGATACGAATGCCGAACAAGGCGCAGATACCATCCGACAGCGCTACGTCGTGAATCGTGCTGCGAACTTAAAGCCCGCCACGATGTTCGAGGTGATCATGTCGGAGTGTCAGATGCCGACCAAAGAGATGCTCGAGAATAGAAACTACCTCGAAGCTGCTGCGGATATGTTCGGCTACACGTATACAGAGGCCGCCGCGCTGGTAAAGAAATACGGCACGCAGGCGTGGGTGATGATGAAGCAGGGTATCCACAAAGTTCCGGAGATCTACGAGGCAAGCAAAGATGCAGTATTCAATTCGGCTGAAGCTGTATGGGACTGGATGCGTGTGACGGGAGCCAAGCTTGGCCCCGAAGTAAAAGATGACTTCATCACCGCATGGAAGTTCGTCATCGATACCGGCTCCAAGATTGGTATGACGGTAGTGGAAGTGACACCCGGCGTGATCGGGTTTGTGTTTGAAGGAACAGTTAATGTAGCTGGTCGCACATTCGAGGAATTGAAGGGCATTTACGATTACATGCTTACCGTTCCTCTGTTGCATGATTACATAGAGCCCTTCCTTGAAAGTGTAGGCCGTGTATTTGGGCATCAGTTTGAAGAATTAAATCTTGAAAAAGCTAATGAGCAATACAAAGAGGAGGAGCAATCCTTGGTGAGTATGTTTAGTGGTGGGAACTATCCCATTCGCGATGTGTTGGCTCCGACTGCAACTATCAGTGCATTTGAGAGAACTCGCATTCGACGCACGAATATTCTCAAATTTACGGATGCTGCGGGTGCCATCATCAGTGAAGATAAAGTAAGAGAGTCGCTGGTCAAATGGCAGGTGGAAATTGCTAAGAAGCTCTTCGATGTAGACATAGATACAGAAGAAAAATTCAAAGCACTCAAGCCGGCACAGAAGAGATATGTGTTTGAGGTGCTCACTACAAATCTCTACAGCCAAATTACAAAAAATCCTGCTCTTCTTACTGCAATTCAAACATTTGATAGAAACAAGTCAACTTTAGAAGGTACATTACGAGGGGCAGAAACAGATCGTGATCGACGAAAAGTTGATAACGAACAGGAACACGCGAATCTTTCTCGTCTCAAATCTCTTGAGCAGGAAAAAACATCTCTCTCGCAGGAACAGGCCAGCCTTCTCGTATTACTTCCTCCACTCGTTGCATCACTTGATCCAAACGATCAAAAGAAGGCACGAGAAATGAATCAGCGCCTTACGGTGATTGTTGCGAAACTAAATGTGATCACCCCACAGATAGTGGGAATACCAGCAGCCGAAACCAAAGCAACAAATGCCTCTGCTGCACTTGCAACAGCTGAACAAGTATTAGTGACTGCCCAAAGAGATCTTGAGGCCCTGCTCGAAAAAGGAATAGATCCTCCTGTTGCAATTGAATTCGACAAGCTGTTGACGGTGCCCGGCGCTGCCGCAGCACCAAATAACATTGATTCAGAGATCCTATCAGTTGCCGGTAGTGCAGGGCGTCGTTCCGATTTGCTAAAAGCTCTCACTCCGCAAGATTCAAAAATCTTCTTTCTTCCATTCAATTGGCTTGTTGGGGATGCAGAGTATAGGGCCATGAAAGTTTCTGCTGATCAGTGGCTCAAGCGGCGGATCGATCGTGATCCGACCTACCAAAAATGTCTCAAAGAGAATACGGAGGCGGCTGCTCGGTCATCTTACGAGCGATATCTTGAGAACGTGGTGCTCGGCGAAGTCTTTCTTCGTGGAATGCTGACAAGCTATTCCATTCCCGAGAAGGAGCAACATCGTCCACTCCACTTGTCTGTTCACGAAGCTCGCCTGCTTGATCAGTATCTTGAAGAGCGAGAAAGGCTCGTCACATTCCAACAGTTCTTGGAAGTTTGGAATGGAGTGAAAGATACAGAAAGAGCCAGCAAACTCCCTTAACCATCAATGCCAAACACCTCGACACCAGAGGCAGAGCCACGCGAGCCTTCAAGTCCAGAAAAGGAGAAACCTTCCGCTGGAGAAGGCGAAAAAAAGCATAAAGGTGAAGATGCGGAGCGCGGAAAAGAAAAAGAGAGTCCCAAGGCGCCTGCTTCTGGAAAAATTCCCTCCGAAACACCGAAGGAAGGATTCTCGAATCCTGTTGTTGCACCTAAGGATCAGGAACGCGTTCAGCCGGGAGCCAATTCTGCGATCTGGCGCGTTACTCACGATACAGTACGACGCCCATTAGGGAACTTGCTCTTCTGGGGGGCGGTAGCTGCAAATCCTGTTGCTGCCGGCACTCTCTACATTGGCGATAAACTCGCACGCGCGACGGTTTCAAAAATACCGGGAATAGGACAGATGTATGAAATCCCCAGAGCTGTTGTAACAGGTGGAGCATCAAAGTCATTGGATGTATTAGCCGGAACTGTCTCCGCGCCTGTTTCTGGCGCCCTGATAGTTGGGCACAATATCAAACAAGGTCTGACGGGTGAGGTAACGGAAGAAGAAAAAGGGAACAGGCTCGCTCGGGCAGTGGAGTATGTTTCGGAGCGTGTAGGAGGAGCACTGAAGTGGACAAAAGAGACGGGAATAAAAGGATTAAAAATGGGCATGAATTTTCTGAAAGGTACTATTGAAGCTGCCATGCAATTAGTTGTCGGGACCGCCACGATTCCTTTCCTTACTACACAAAAGGTACTGGCAGGAAGCTTGAAGGGAGGATGGTCCGTTCTTACCAAACCGATTAGCACTGTCACTTCAGTGGGAGCTCTCGTTGCTCTCGGTGCCGGTGCAGCGTATCTCGGATGGGGGGCTGCAGGAGTACAAACATACTTTGGGATGTTTCCTAAAGCGTGGAGTTACGTCGTACAGGGATGGAACTTTATCAGAGGTGTGCCGATTCCATAGTAGAATGGTCACTCCACGGATCGGTTCTACAGAAGTATCTTTCTCATCCTTTCCATTCAGGGTCTCCAGGTTTTGCGATTTTTGGTGCGTTCTTCTTTGCCTCAAGCTCGGCCTGTTTCTCCAGTCGCGCTAATTCGCGTTTGTGAGCTATCGTTGCATCCCTACGTGCCTCCCGTCGTTCGAGTTTCTTCTCTTCCTGAGTCTCACCTCTTAGCTCATCTCTTTTTCCTTTCTCTTCCGCGGCTTTTTCTGTGCGCGATGCATGCTCCTCGCGCTCTTTGACAGTCGGCAAGATGTCATCGATGTCTGTCACAACTTTATCAAGTTCGTCTTCGATAGTGTCTTCAGATGCGCTAGCGAACACTCGCCCAAGTTTGACTGTTCCATAACCGAGACATCCTCCCACAATATTGGCAACCATTTGTTCTGAAATCAGGCCAGCATACGTTAGGTTCGTGATTAATTCTACGGCAGCGATGGCCGAGTATGCCACAGTTCTTTCGGTTACAATCTTCCTCTCAACAGTTTTCGTTTCCCTGCGGAATTTTCGTTTGGAACTCAATACTTCTTCACGCAGTTTGTGCAATTGAGTCGAACTCAGCGACTCAAGAGGTATGTCATCATAGGGGGAACCGTGATATCTATTGCGATTTTTATCATCGCCCAATTCGGTTCGCGAGTACTGCTCTGCTCGTTCTCGTGAGTTATTCCTTCGGATGTGCTGAAGCACTCGCAGAACGATTTCTGTTGCAGCAGGAGCCGAAACACGTGCGACCAAATCGGGCCAATATAGCTTTTCGCCAGCTTGTTCTTTCGCCCATGCCCACCAACCTTCTGGTTCCTTTTTTGCCATTTCTCCCCCTGTTTCCGTTGACATGCCTTTTGTATCCACTACCCCTTCTTTTTTCCATCCACTCATTTGTTTGCGCATCTTCTTTCGTCCGTCAGGGCCGAGGTCTTCCCACATTTTTTCCTGCCCTTTGTATATTTCAGGCATACCTTCCCAAATATCTTCCTCTGTTTTTTCTTCTTCAAGATCAAATCCTCGTGGCTCTCTAGTTGCAAGATATCCCACCCCCGTCCCACCAAGGGCAAGAACACCGGCTCCGATACCGATCTTCTTCATTGCACGACGACGAGATGCAATTTCTTCAGGTGTGCGTTCTCGATGAGGTCTACTGAATAACTTGCCAATTCCTTTTCGGGTGCCCTGAATAGTATTCCCTATTGTCGGCAAAATTGTCCCTGTTAGGACATCTGCAGATCGGCTGGCAAACCTACCAACTCCCTCACGTGTACTTCGCATGCCACTCGTAATGCGTTTCCCGATTGTTTTTTTAGAAGTAGCTTCTCGTGGGCTTGCCTGATCAGTGGCGACGAGCTTCTCCCCTTTTTCACCTCCAGCATTGATCGCTTCGACTTCGTCGGCAATGCGACGTATTGCTTCTGCTGGATTCTCCGGAGGTCCTTCTGGCTGTGGTGTTTGATCCATATCCATAGTTGTGGAAAAACATCTATAGTTTACTTTAAGTGTGTTTTTATGTCAAATACCCGATTTGTCAAATATTGACATAAATCTCAATAGATTGTACAATACAGGTGATATGAATCTCAATCCCCTCAACCTTTTCCGGCCTCCCTCACCCGAAGAGGAGGCGAAGAGTGGTGTCAAAACAGAGGCGCCGGGGTGGTTCCACTACGTGGGTGAGACGATCGGTGGCATTGGGTATGCGGCCAAGCACGCCGCGCGGGCGGTGCTTACATCTCCGACGAATTTCGTGAAGGGATCACTTGCGTTGGGCAGGCGGAGTATCGAGGCGCCGGTGCGCTTTGTGACGAATCCGGTGTTCCGGCTCATCGATAGTTACCACAAACGTGTCGATAAGCTGTTGTCCTTTGGAGGGAAGTAAGCGTCAGTCCAAGGTGAGGAAAATCTAAGGATCAGGTAGAGACGGCAGCATTCTTCGTGTACTCTGCGCCAGACACATGGCATCCCTGATTCTTGCAGACCCTCCTTCGCTCCTTCGGAGCTTCGGGCGGGCAGGCCCGACTTCGCTTCGCTTCACTCGGCTCCGCTGGGCAGGCGGCACCCGACTTCGTCCACCTGCGGCGGACTTCGCCGGGCAAGCCACCTTTTCTGCTTGATGACTCAACTCATTCTCCAAGATGGCACGACATTCCAAGGAGAGCCGTTTGGTTTTGCGGGGGATACGGATGGAGAAGTCGTCTTCAACACGGGTATGGCGGGGTACGTCGAGAGCCTTACGGACCCCAGCTACGAGGGGCAGATCCTCGTTTTCACGTACCCGCTCATAGGTAACTATGGCGTGCCGACCGAAGAGAAGAATGCGTATGGATTTGCGCAGAACATGGAGAGCGAGCGCATCCACGTGCGCGGCGTGATCATGGCACAGGCAAGTGAGCACTTCAGTCATCAGGCCGCGGCCAGTTCCCTTCAGCGCTGGCTGGAGCATCACAAGATCCCCGCTATTACGGGGGTGGATACGCGCGCGCTGACGAAGAAGCTCCGTGAGCACGGTGTGATGCTTGGCCGCATTGCGCAGGAGGGCGGAGAGAACACGGCGATCGAGGATCCCAATGAGCGCAATCTCGTGGCCGAAGTGAGCTGCAAAGAACCCGTGACGTACGAGCCCCAGCCTTCGTCTGGCGATGCGGGGCTACGGCCGGCAGGGAAGGAGAACGCCATTAACAAAGCAGTGGTGGTCTTCGATTGCGGCATCAAGAACAATATTCTCCGAAGCTTTCTCAAGAGGGGAATCACCGTGCACCGCGTGCCGTGGAACTATGACCTCGCATCATCCAATCTAAAGTTCGATGGGGTCTTCATCAGTAACGGGCCCGGCGATCCCAAGAAGTGCGATGCGACGATCAAGCAGATCCAGTGGAGTATCGAGAAGAAGCTACCCACGTTTGGCATCTGCTTGGGCAATCAGCTGCTTGCGCTGGCCATTGGCGGCGACACCTTCAAGCTCAAGTACGGCCACCGTGGGGTGAACCAACCCTGTATCGAGCATGATGCGCAGGGCAACAAGACGAAGAAGTGCATCATCACATCGCAGAACCACGGCTTTGCGGTAAAACCCGATCAGCTGCCCTTAGACTGGAAGATCTGGTTCACCAATGCCAACGACGGAACAGTGGAGGGGATTCGTCATGACTCAGGACGATTCCTTTCAGTGCAATTTCATCCAGAAGCTACTCCGGGTCCGGAAGACGCTAATTATCTTTTTGATGAGTTTGTAAAAGTGCTGGACGGAAGGGAATAGAAGAAGGAAAAGAAATAGAGGAGGAAGGAAGAGATGGTATCCTGATCGTGTGGCAGAGCGACCGTATCAACGTTTGGTGGCTTGGAAAGAGGCATATGAGCTTTGCCTGATTCTTTATAAGATGACGCGCAAATTCCCTTCAGATGAGCGCTTTGCGTTGGTGAGTCAAATTCGTCGGGCGGCATCAAGCGTGCCGATCAATATTGCAGAAGGTAATGCCCGACGTTCAGGAAAAGATAAAATGCATTTTTTTCTCATCGCATTGGGTTCTTTGGAGGAATTGCACTGCGAATGTCTGCTCGCGAAGGACTTGGGTTACCTGACGCAAGAGCAATTTATACAGTGTGACGAACATATTTGTCGCGTTAGTTTTCTTATAACGAAACTTCGTTCATCCTTTATTTCCTCTTAATCCTTTATTGCTTTTCTTTCCTTCAGACATGAATTTCGTTGTCCTCAGTTCTTCCCGCGGCACCCGACTTCGCTCTGCTACGCAGAGCTACGCCGGGCAGGCGACGCCTTCTTCTTTCTTATGAACTTTATTGTGCTGAGTTCTTCTCGGGGTACTACGTTCCAAGCCGTCATCGATGCGCAGAAGCGCGGGGAACTTAAAGCAAAATGTCTGGGGCTTGTGACGGATCGTGCGGATCGCCCGTGCATCGACAAGGCGAAAGCAGCGGATCTGCCATTTGTCGTTGTCACACGGGTGAATGGCGAATCACGCGAGGAGTTCGACCGCCGCGTGCAGGAGGCCATTGTGTCTCTGGGAGGAGAAAAAAACACTGTAATCGCAGCGCTCGGATGGATGTTCATCTTCAGTCCGTGGTTTATCCAGACGTGGAAGAATCGCATCATCAACGTGCATCCAGCCCTGCTCCCCAAGCATAGTGGCAAGGGGATGTATGGTCACCACGTGCACGAGGCGGTACTGGCCGCGGGCGAGAAAGAGAGCGGCATCAGCATTCATCTTATGGATGAAGAGGTCGATACCGGCAGGGTTCTACTGCAGAAGACCTGTCCTGTCCTCCCCGATGACACGCCCGAGACGCTGCAGCAGCGCGTGCAGGAATTGGAGAAAGAGTGGTATCCGAAGGTATTGCAGATGATCGAGTTAGGAGAGGTGAAGTTGTGAGGGAGGGTGTGAAGGAGTGAAAGGAAAGAGAAGAAATAAAGGAAATAGAAGATTGAGATTCCTTCGTTTTCCTCTTCCTCTATTTCCTCTCACTCCTCTATTTCTTTTATTTCATTTCGTCCGCGCCTCTGTCACAGTACGCACAACATGCCTACTCCCACCTTCACTGCTCGCTGTACCGGCCATCGTCAGATCGCCCATGATGTCTACGAATTCACGCTCACCAAGCCCGAAGGATTTTCTTTTCAGGCGGGGCAATTCGTGATGTTCCTCGCTCCACTGGTAGACAATCCTTCTGACGTGCAGGGTCGGGCGTTCTCGATTGCCTCTGCGCCGAGCGAGCCCGAGCTCCTCTTCGTTGCCAAGATCAAACAGGGCGGACGTGCGGGACGATGGATTTCAGAAATGCTCAAAGAGGGAGATGAAGTGAATTTGCAGGGCCCTTTGGGCAACTTCACGCTCGCAGAAAGCGGAGAAGAAAAGTTCCTCTTCCTCGCGACATGTTCGGGCATCGCACCGCTGCGCTCGCACATTGTCGAGGCTTTGCATCAGGGCAACGCGTGCCCGATAGATCTGATTTTCTGCGTGCGAGGTAAAGAGGATCTGTTCTGGATCAAAGAGCTCGAAGAGATCACGAAGGGGCATCCGAACGTTCATGTACACGTTTCGCTCGACCAGCCTTCGGCAGAGTGGAAAGGCCACACCGGTTACGTGCAGGACTTGGCGGAGCAGGTGATCAGCGACCTGCCAGAGCGCAGTGTCTACGTGTGCGGTGGCTCCGAGATGGTCAAGGCTGCAAAAGAGAAAGCCATGAATGAATGGAAGATTCCAAAGGAAAGGATCCACTCAGAGGATTACGTGTAGAGCGTTTGTCACACTGAGCCCTGTCGAAGTGCGACAAAAATATGCATGTCATGGTTCGACAGGGCTCACCATGACAATCTTTTGATACTTTGAAAGAGATGGGTCAGAACGCTTCCTTGAACAGATCGTCCTCTTGATTGATTCCCGGTACCCAGCCGGCAAAGTCTGTTAGAGGCAGGCCATGTTCGCGGATGATCGCTGCGGGGATGGACTGGTCGGCATTGCCCATGATTGCATTGGCGGCGGTGCAGAGCTGATCGGCCTGAGCTTCGACGGTCATGGTCAGTGAACGGCCGAAGAGGTCCTTTTTGCCGATCTGCGGCGAGAGGGGATCCAATCCCACACAGACGAGGGCGAAAGCCGTCACGCCCCAACGTCTGGGTCGACAGCAACTGTCACTCACAATCACGGCGAGGTGCTTGCCGGTTGTGTGCATGATCTCATCTCGCAGCGTGCGGGCGGAGGCGAGGGGATCAACTGGCCAGCCGATGCAGAAGCCCTCGGGCACGTTTGACTGATCCAGCCCGGCATTGGGGACGAGTAAGGTGCCGTCCAATCCTTCGGGCTTGAGCTCCGTGAGCATGGCGAGTTCGCTTCCTCCCACCACTTTGCCATGTAGTTGCTTTGCTTCGTTGAGCACGGCTTGGCGAAAAGCCGCAGAGCGGCCACTGTGCTTCGCCCATTCCTGTGCTTCGGGTGTCACCGTAATTTTTGTAAGGTCAATCCGCGCGCCCTCCACGGTCGCAATAGCCTTCGAAGAAATTACGAGGATGTCGCCCTTCTCGAATGAAGCACTCTGCGCGAGAATGCCGACGAGATCATCGCCCTCGTTGAGAATCGGTGTGTGGAGAGGCAGGATACGCACAGCATGTCACCTTACCACAGAAGGATACTTCCTTCCTGTACGAGCAGAATATCGCGTTCCACGGCATTCTGTTCTAGGTCCACGCGCGTGAGTCGAATTTCGGCCGGCACGCCCGATGGATTGTGTAGCAGGATCGTAGAGGGAGGAGTCACGTCGAACGAGACAATGGCGCCAGGTGGGATGCTCCAGCGCGTGAAGCCGAAGGTTGGGGGATCGGCCGTGACGGCCGCAAGTGGCACGCCGCCCACTTCACGCTTGGTCCACGACTGCGGCAGGCTGAGGGCAATCGTCTCGAGGGAATCGTGACGGATATCTGCCACTCCTTTGGTGCCGTTCGTGGTGAGCGAGAGCACGAGGGTGACGGGCCTGGCGTGTTCCAGGCCGATTTCGATGCGCTGTGAAGGCAGAAGTTGCGCCATGAATGATGGAGCACCATCACGCAGTGCACCCTGCGAGAGCACGACGACGGCAATCACCGCGGCAACAGCAGCGGCAACGTGCAGCGAGAATCCCTGCCCATCCGTTCGGGCAGGCTGTGGTGCTGCAACGATCTGGGGTGCCGGTGCGGAGACCGATTTTTTTCTGCGGGGAGCACTGTGCACACGCACGCGTTTCTCTTCTGAAGAGGGGGTGGACTGGCGCGAAATCCGTGACGTTCGGGGCACGGGTCGAAAGTGTAGCGGAAGCTTTCGTGGGAGGGAAACCGAAGAGCCCCATTCATCCGACAGTGAGCGCCCCATCATCGCGGCTCTGTAAAGCCTTCTTCTCACCATCAAATTTTTTGAAGGGGATTGCCTTTCGTGCTATACTTGAAAGACATGGAATTGGACCCACACACGCTCCAGCAGATCCTCCTTCGAATCCGTCAGCAGATGCGTTGCCCGCAGTGCGGCAAGCAGGTTCCGGTGGATTTCGGTGCCGTGCGCGTGGTGAGTGAGAACGCCATGCTGCTGCAGCTCAAGTGCGATATGTGCAATGCCTTCATCGTGCTGCACGCGTCGCTGCAGGGTGTCGAAAAACTGGGGGCTGAACCCATTGCATCCGATGCACGTCAGAATGTTTCTTCTTCGCTCAAGTTGAGTGATCATGAGATGGCCATGCTCCACGAGGCACTCGATCAGTCTGATGGTTCCTTTGAAAATCTCTTCAAGAAGTTCGGTACAGAGCAAGACCTCTCTGCCGACTTGTCTGCCGAAGACTCCGCAAAGGGGGGAGCGCAAAGAGCGAAGGGGGAGGGCAGTACAGGCACAGATATCGCGTAATTGTATGGAAGCACAAAATCAGCACTGTCGTGGTGAGCCCTGTCGAACCATGGCAGGCGCTTCAAGATCGTATCATCCTTCGACCAGTCTTCGCCAAGGCTACGCCCGGCAGGCCGGGCTCAGGATGACACATTGGATGATGGCGTTCGTTGGAATTGTTTCATGCGTTCTCCTTACAGGTTGCGCACCGATCGAGCGTCAGCAAGCGCGGGTGAAAGGATGGTGGGCGCAGCTCACCGGTACAGCGAGCGGAGCTATCACTGTAACACGCGAAACAGTGGAGGGAACAGTTGAGGTGGGTAAGCAGGCTGTAGAGGGTGCACAGGAAATGCTGCAGGATCTTCAGGATCGTACTGCCAAGGTGCAAGAGGGGATTGAGAAGATGCAGGAGGGCAAAAAATTGCTCGAAGAGGGAGTAAAGTAGGGAAGGAATTGCGGCGTAGTTTTGGTGTAGCGCAGCGGAACCAAACGAAGCCGGATGGCTTAGAGAAGGGCTCAAAAGGCACATTGAGCGAGAAACCCGTTTCTGTTATAATAAAGGAAAGATAAACATCACTCCTATGGATCTTCAGACATTCTCTGCAGAGATCGAAAAGCTCACTGCGCTCCCCAAAGAGCGGATGGCTCGTGCGCTCGATATCGCAAAGGGACTGAGTGACGACGACCGCGCTGAGTTTTTTGTGCGTCTGCGTGATCTCGCCGTGAGTGAAGCAGACCAGGAGGTGCAGGAAGGATCGCTCACCGAATTAGAGAACGCCATCATGAATGCGGAGAAGCTGCTCAAGAAACAGGAGCGAACGACCGCCGAAAGGGGCGACACGGGCGAAGGGCTCAGTGAGATTGAAGAAAAGCTTTCTCAAATTCCCTAGCACATTTGCCATGATTCACTTTCGAATATTTCACGTTCGGCACGAAGAGGCTCGGCTGACGCACTTCGCTGGCACGCCGGAGCAGCCGGGCAACCAGCCCGAACGGCAGATCGGTCGCTTCGACATTCTGGAGCGCGGTGAACGTGCTTTCAATCAGTCGAATGCCCTCGTCGATCGCATGGACAAGCGTGTTGCCGCGCTGCAGCAGATCAATGGGCGCTTGAATCAGCAATTGACTGCCACGCCCTCTCCGGCCTTGCGCCAGAAGATCACGGCGGAGCGGCAGCTTATTGCCCAGCAGATCGCCGCGATCAACACGAGCCGTGCAGAGCTGATTCAGCGCTACAACGAGACAATGCGCGGGTTCTCCACTCCCAAGGATGTCTTCAAGGGTGCGGAGCAGCTGGATCAGGTGGACAGTGTCATCAATGCGTTCGCACAGCGTGTGCATGTCATCGAGAGCGACCTCAAGCTCGGTGCCATGCTTCAACAGACGAAGTCGGCGGAGCAGGAGTTGCGTGGTGATGTTACTACGAATCTGCAGAAGACGGATACGATGTACAACAGTTACAATGCAAAGCTCACGCAGATGTACGGAGGCAAAGAGGCACGCGAAGCACAAGAGGGCGTCGCAGAAGCCGAAAATGCGTTGCAGCAGGCAGAGGTAGATGCGGTGGTGGGCGGACTTAACGATCTCAAAGCCCAGAGGGTCACGTTGGATACAGAACGCAAAACCAAGCAAAAAGCACTTAATAAACAAAAGAGGCTTCTTGATACCGCAAAGACCACATTGAAAGCAGAGACCGATGCGAAGACGAAAGCTGAGGCGTGGCCGGCAGAGATTGACGCGCACGAGCAAGCACTCCAAGCGGCCAAGGATGTCGTTGTTACCGCACAGGACGCGCTCGATGATAAACATGCAGCTGCCAGAGCAGAAATGGTGGAGGAAAAATACCTCACGCCGCCAAAAGAACTTGATGCCATTAACCTACGGATCGCTGATGCTACAGCAGCGAAAGTGGGCAAGGGGCCAGGACAGATTGCGGTTATCGAGGCCCAGCGTGTTAAAGATATGCCGCTGATTCGGGAGTTCTATAAGGCCAAGAAGGAACTCACTGCCGAGGTCAAGAAGAGGTCCGCCGCTCAGAAGAAAGTCACGGAATCTCAGAAAAAGGTGGACGCCGAAGAGGTAGCCCTCACTATTGCCGCCGTACCGGGTAAGCCGTTGAAAGAGCGTATTGAAACTGTCATAGAGGCGCGCCAGAAGCGTATCGATGAAGAGCAGAAGAAGGTGCAGCCCATGGAGGACCAAGTAAAAGCAGCAGAGCAAGAGATGGAGGATACATTCACCAATCCTCTCAAAGAGCTGGATGCGCAGATCAAAGGATTGGAAGATCCCATCGCTCAGGCGACCGAGGCGGTGCGCAAGGAGAAAGCAAAAGTCAGTGGCCTGAGGGTAGTGGTGGCACGCCCCAGTGACGATCAGAAAACAGCATTTCTCACTGAGTCCGGTAAGCTTCTCAAGCAGATCAATGAGGAGGGCCGCTTCATGCGTAACCACTTCAGCGGAGAGCAGGAGGTGGAAGATCGCACCATCAAGCTCGTCAAGCAGCGCACCGATGTCGCAACCGAGATCGCCAAGCGCTCTGGCAAAGAGGAGGATGTCCGCAAAGCCTTGGATTACACCAAAGAGGAACTGCGCTGGCTCAATCGCAACGCCGACCAGCACCCAGAACGCATCGCTGTGCTTATGGGTCTGGAACGTTCGTTGAACAAGCAGTACGTTCTATTGCTTACGGCCAGTACAAACAAAATTCTCCTTACTGGTACGCCGGAGCAGAAGGTCACAGCCATTGAGCGCGAGCTACAGTATCTTCCCGGTGTGGATGGCGTCGGAATGCGTGCCCGAGAGAAGAAGCTTTCGAACCCTGTAGCTGGCCCAGCTCGTGGTTTGCTGCAGAAAGCCCGCGACCTGCAGTACGCCCCGCTTCGCGGAAAGACGACAGCCGCACTCACAGATGAACCGCCCAAGTTGGATGGAGGGAAATTAGAGAATGCCTTAGCTGCCACACTCGAAGAGTGGAGATTTCTCAAGCGCACCAACCACGTACCTGTGGAAGGTGGCGCACTTGATACGGGTCGCCTGCAATTCTTGGCCGGCAAGTATCTCGATATCAAGCGCGTGATCGCCAATCGCAGCATGAATACGCTCAAGAAAGGCGTGCAGGAATCTAATCCTACGAAGCTCCTTGCAGGTGTGCAGCAGATCGAAGCGGATATAGCGAAAAACGAAAGTCCACAGAGAGTACAACAGCTTACGACGATGCTCGGCGAACAACTGCCCAAAATTGCAGGGGTGATTGACGCAAATGTCAATGTCGCGCTCACGTCTGGAAAGAGCCAGGATATTGTGAAGGCGATGGATGTGGTGCGTAACGAGCTCGCGCTTCATGCACGCAGGCCGTCGACAGAAACACCGCGTCGCGAGGGGGAATTGCGCACTGCGTATGCTGCACTCCTCAATGCTATGCGATCCATCACCGAGACCGCTTGCGTATCGGCCGGCACCGGAGAAGTCGATTCCACCAAGATGAGTGCGGCATTCAGTATGCTTTACAAAGAAGAGCAGCAGCTCAAGAGTGCTCCGAAGCTCGCCATGCTCGTGTCGGCAAAACAACCGGATGGTACGTGGACGCAGAAACGCATCCCGCAGATTCCACTCAACTGCCAAGAGAGACTCCGAAGTATCAACGCACGACGCGACGAATTGGCGAACAAGCTCTCGCAAGAAATCGACTCGTTGCAGAGCAAGAAAAACACGCTCGATGCGGGCACCATTGCCCGGACAATTGCACTCATCGATCTCGAGAAGAAGGTGAGCAGTGTCTGGTCTATGGTGAACGAGACGCGCGCCGCAGAGCGACTCGTTCTGCGTGGCCAGCTGGAGGCGATAAAGCCACAAGTTAAAAAGAGCGAAAGAAAGACTGCAAAAGCGGTTGATGAGAGTGCACGACTAGATAAAAGTCGCGACACAATTGCTCTGGAAGAGTTTCTCACCAACGAAATCGATCCTGTTCTTCAGGAATGTGAGCGAGAGACCGCCGATCCTGCACAGATCAAAGAAATGCGAAAGAAAAAGAACAAAGACAAGCGTACCGCACGTATGGCCAAGTTCGATAGCATGCATGTATCACTGCGGGACAAAATGGCTACTGCACCAACAGGCGTACTCAAGACGCGAGTGGACAAAGCTATGAAAACGATTCTGCAGCTGAGAACACGCTATCGTCTACTCAAAGAGAACAAGCAATGGATAGAGGAAGAAATGAGTTTACGTTCCAGCGATGTCGATACGCTCATCAATAATATTGATAGTGCAACGAGTAAAAATGATTTGAAGGAGGCGATAACACAGGCGAAGAAGTACGCCCAGGCGATTACCGAATGGGCATTAACGGTTGATGCCGCCACGTACGATACAGCGAAGGTGGTTGATGCACTTCAGCAGAGACTTACGGATGCCGTTACGAAAGGCGAGGCAATACTTGCGAGAATGTAATACATGCTCTGCGTAGGGTGTCCCCGTGGGATTTGATATGTTTCAGGACCGAAAGTAGTGCCGAATATTGGCAGTTTGCTGATATTTCTTAAATATGTTATAATAAACTAGTCGTGGACACACACCAATTCGAGAAAACGATCCATTCATACGAAAGCCTTTCTGAGGCTGTACGTGGCCGTGCCATCACAATTGGGGAACAACTGAAGAGTGACGCAGACAGAGCTGAATTTTCCCAACGTCTGGCACAGGTGAATGAACAGGTTCGTCATATAGAGGAGGAAGCACAGCAATCACTCACTCGTGCAGAGCAACAGGTGACCCAGGTCGAGCGCGGAATTCAGCGTGTCGAACGATCTGCACAAGAAGAGGGCGCGCAGGAAAAAGAACTGAAGAAAGCCGAGAAAAAACTCGATCATCTGCAAGACACCCCCACTGCAAATGCATCCTGATAACATTCGCATCGGCGAGGCGCGCATGATCCGAAAGTTCAGCCAGCCATCAGCTTACGATCCTGACAGGCAACCTTTTCGCAATCGCCATCCTGTAGGATCGCCCGAAGAGCGACGCCAACGTGAAGCGCGCGAGCGCGGTCAGAAATCTGATATCGACCGGTTCCGCGATACGACCGAACGTGCACGCAAGCTGCAGGAGCGTATGCAGAAACTGGATCGTGCACTCCAGCAGAAAATCGAATCAGCAGGTGCATCACTTGCCACACGACCGATTGCCGAAATGGGTGTGGTGCTGGCAGAAGAGACCGCCGCGCAGGAAACATTGGACGCCTACCGGGGCAGGGCGGGATCCACGGTTGTGGAATTCCGTCGATCGCTCAATGGTGTGCAGGGGGGAGATCTGCGACAATTCCATAAGTCGGTGGAGCGACGTGAACGGATTTTGCAGGAAACTGAACAGATACTGCGGGAGTACGAGCAGAAAGCCGGTCTCCCTAGTCCTCCGATTGAAGTGGCGTCGATCGAGCGCATGTCTCCCATTTCTCTATCACGAGCAACGGAACGCGTGAAGCCCCCTGTGGAACGTCTCTACCCCTATGGGTGGCGTGACGGACCGGGGCAAGGCGGCAAGCAGCAGCGTCTCATCCTCTCGTTCTCGACCGGATGGGGTCGCGAACAGAAGGCACTCCCGAATGTCTCGGGCAGTCAGGGGGCGATGCACTTGGGGCTTCGTCAGTCCATCATGATCAATAACATCCAAGGCGCTCGTCCTTTGGGTCAGGAGGGAACGGAGCGCGGGTTCGGTGCGAACATTCGCGAGGCCGATGAGATGGGTGATATTCAGCGCTCTCTTGCAGAGATGGGAATCCAGGTCAGACAGACATCCAACGGCACACTCGTGCGCATCACCTATATTCCGGCGAATGAGTACATCGTGATCGAAGGTGAGAAGATCTGGGGGCCCATCGGTACCAAACCGGTGCTCGCACAGGAGACTGTTGCCAGACGCCCTTCTTTCGCAGAGTGGAAGAGGGAACGTTCTTCTGCCAAGGGGTCGTCAGAGCGTGAGCCGCAACAGGGCACCCTGCAGCACATTGCCGAGATCGCCGGCCGCAACACCGAGGCGCGCCGTGCCTGCGAGCGTCTGCGCGACGATCTGCAATCAGCCGGCTTTCGTTGGGGGAACCCCGATCTTCGTGCGGCCGACGAACTCATCCGCAGCCTTGCGCGAAGCGAGGGCGTGAGCGATCGGGACATAAATCGCGTAGCGCCACGTAATCAGAAGCAGCTTTTGCGGTTCATTGATATGGTGCTTGCAGGTGGCCCTGCAGCTCCAGCGCGCGAGCCGCTCATCGCACAAGCGCAACACCGCCCAAACGGCGGCATGGCCAGTGCCCCGTCAGAAGACTTTGCTCTCTTCGCTGAGCCGACGGAAGAATCTGTTCCTCCTGCACGCACAAAACCTACGCCAGAACCCCATACTCCTTCGCTGTTCTCTACGCCGTCACCGAGATCAACGACGCCCAAAAAGGCCACTCCTGCTCCGAAACTCCGATCGAAGACAAAGCCTAAGCCCGCTCCCAAGCTCGCGCCATCTGAATCGCCTTCTGATGCAGTACCGCCCGAGACTGAGAAACTTCCCGCGGCCCCCATTCCACCTCCTGAATCAGAAAAGAAGATAGAGAAGTTGGATGGAAAGAAATTCAGCGAGCTCATCACGTGGAAAACAACCGAAGAGGAAACGGGCGCAGAAAAATTCTGGAAACAGCGGCTCGATGAACAGGCGACGCAGGAACTTCTAAAAGCACTGGATGCCATCGATTACGCTGGTGGGCGCGTGCGCGTGGAAGGTCATCTCAAGTCCAATGCTGCATACCTTAAGTTTTATGTTCGTGATGACTTGGTACACGAGGCAAATATTGGTATTGAAAGCGATGGCAAATGGACATCTGAAGCCACGAAGAAAATCGAGAAGGCGTACGAAATGGAAGTGGCGCGCGAGGCAGCAAAAAAGCGAGACGGAGAGCTAATGAAAGAGACGCAGATGAGGGAATCGCTAAACGAACAAATAAAAAACACAGAGCTCGCACTTGAGGAATTGTCTCAATTGGAGCACGAAATTTTTGCACTGAATAACAAAGAGATTTTCGGACCCGAAGAAAAAAGAGATCTTCAAAGCTGCGAGAAGAGATTGGAAGATCTGAACAACAACAAAGATTTACCTCGTGGAACGGATGTGAATATTAAGAGGCTCGCACAGCTACGCAGCGAAATTGGTCGTCTTAAGGAAAAGAATGCGGAGAAGCCTGCTACAGAACCGATTGAGCAACCATCGGACGCGTTGCCGGAAAAGACAACAGATATCACCCATCTGACTCCCGAGCAGGCCAAACAACTGGTGGCTAAACTGGTAGCAACAGGCCGTGGATCTCTCAACCTTCGAGGTCTAGAAACCACTATTGATTCGGCGGTAGCAAAAGAACTTGTAGCCTACAAGGGCGAGTTATTGCTGAGGGCGTATCACAATCCTCTCACAGAAGAAGTCGCCACGATTCTCGCGACGAGGAAGGGTGATCTCGACCTGGAAGTATCAACACTCAGCTCCAAGAACGCCGCCATATTGAGTCCTGTAGATGGAGATCTGGACATCACGTTAAGAGGTTTTACTCCTGATGCGGCAACTGCTCTGATGAGGCATCGTCCTGCGCAGCGAAAGACGTACCTGTTTGCCTACGACAATTTTTCTCCAGAAACAGCAGCCGCGTTGGCACAAGAGGGTGGTGATCTACACATATCTTGGAACACTGGAAGCGACAGGAAGCTCCTACCAGAAATGGCCCCCGCCTTTGCAAAGTGGAAGAAGGGTATTCTCGTCTACGGTGGTTTAGTTGAACTCACAGAGAGCGATGCAAAAATTCTTGCTGGTGTCGGCTCTGAAGTACAACTCAGCATACCGCGGCTCTCAAATGCTTCAGTGGAGGTTGTTACCGCTCTAGCGGAGTTTCGTGGGAAAAAGTTGTACATCAACGGGCACCTTTCGGAAGAATTGAATAACATTTTGAAAAAGAATCCAAAGATTTCTTTCTTAGACAAAAATGATGATGGATGGGGTTTTCCGGCAGAATCAGAAGCGCCGGATTCAGCTCCCGCTCCGAAACCATCGGCCACTACGGCCATGCCTCCGAGACCACCAGAGGTTCCAATCCCAGAGGGCCTGAAAAAAACTCCCAGTGATGCCGAGAAACAGTGGGAATCGAATCCTCTTCTGGAGTTGTATTACCTGACCATCTCGAGTGGGATTAAAGGTGACGATCCTGCAGTTAGCCATGCAACGTATCAAATGACCGAGCGTATTAATCTTCTCAAGACGGTGAAGGGACAGAATCTTAATGAATTTGTAAAAGGAATTGATGGACATCTAAAAAACAATAAGAATCTTTCTGATGCAACGAAAACCAAGCTTCAGAAGCTCAAGGTCACGGTGAACGAACTGTTGAAGGAACTAGCACCAGCCACCAAACCCGAAGAGCCTAAGCCAGTGCAGGGAACCGAGATCTTCACACTGAAATCGAATCAGTTCCGTTCTTTCGAAGAGGTGGGCCAGGCTTTGCAAGCCAATGAATCGATTCAAAAAATCGCAGCGCGGTATGAATCAACACATGCGGGCGAGAAGCTTGTGCAGCAGCAGAATTTGGGATCAAAGTTTCACTTTCTTTCCGTTGAAAATCCTCAGGTGCCAGGTACCGGCGCCATCCTCGGCCTCACGAAAAAGGGCAAGTGGGTGCTGCGCTGGAGCGATGAAGACCGTGAGAAGTGGCAAGAACCCAATGCATTCATCCGAAAGATTCCTGCCGATGAAAAAAACGCCGATCTTATTCTCCTGCTCCAGCAGCTGGCAACGGAGAACAAAGTAGCCAAGTAGTGACATAATCACAGCGTTTGCCTCCGGTAAACTGCTCATTTCACTTGCCTCTGCATTTTTGACGAGTAAAATAGCTCTACATTCACCGGAGTCCTTCCACTATTTCAGACGAATAGCGAGGAGGGGCTGCGGTCTTTCGTACGTGAAAGGCTGATATTTTTCCGCCCTAATCCCTATCCCTAATCCCTAACCCTATCTCCCATGCTTGCCCCCAGAATCTCTGCCGCCACCGATTCCTTCGATGCCGTCGCGCTCTCTGTTGCCAGCCCCGAAGACATTCTTGCGTGGAGCCGTGGAGAAGTGACCAAGCCCGAGACCGTAAACTACCGCACGCAACGTGCCGAGCCCGATGGGCTCTTCTGCGAGCGCATCTTTGGTCCCACCAAAAACTTTCAGTGTTTCTGCGGCAAGTACAAAGGCGTGCGTTACGCAGGTGTGGTGTGTGAGAAGTGCGGTGTGGAGGTGACGCGCAGTATTGTCCGTCGCGAGCGCATGGGTCACATCAATCTGGCCGTGCCGGTCACGCATATCTGGTTTCTGCGTAGCTCCCCGTCGCGCATCGGGCTTCTGTTGGATCTGCCAATCAAGACCTTGGAGCAGATCGTCTACTTCGCGGCGTACATCGTGATCTCCGTTGATGAAGATCAGAAGAAAGAAGCCGAGAAGGAATTAGATGCCTCTATGGACCAGCGCAAGAAGCAGGTGAAGAGCGAGTACGACCAGGCCAAGAAGGGCCTCAACGAATCGAAGGCCACGCGTGATCAGCTGGACGCACTCGACAAGGAGTACGCCGATAAGCTCGAAACGCTCAAGGCCAATCACCGCGAGGCGCTCGATGATCTCAAAAATCTGCATGTGGGGGCCGTGCTCTCGGAACTCAAGTTCCGCGAGGTGAACATGAAGTTCGGTCACGTCTTTCGTGCCGGCACCGGTGCCGAGTCGCTCAAAGAGATTGTGGCGAATATTGAGCTCGACACGCTCTACGAAAATCTTGCCAAAGAGCGCACGCAGGCGAGCGGGCAGCGACTCAAGAAACTCATGAAGCGCATGAAGCTCGTGATGAGCCTGAAGAAAGCCAACATCAAGCCCGAGTGGATGATCCTCACGCGCTTGCAGGTCATTCCGCCCGATCTGCGCCCCATGGTGCAGCTCGACGGAGGCCGCTTTGCCGCGTCAGATTTGAACGATCTCTACCGTCGCGTCATCAACCGCAACAATCGCTTGAAGAAGCTCATGAGTATCGGCGCACCCGAGGTGATCTGTAGAAACGAGAAGCGCATGTTGCAGGAGGCGGTCGATACATTGCTCAATAACTCCGCCCGCGCGGGCAAGACCCTCTTCACTGCCGGTGATCGACGCAAATTGCGCTCACTCTCCGACATGCTCAAGGGCAAGCAGGGCCGATTCCGTCAGAACCTGCTCGGCAAGCGCGTCGACTACTCTGGTCGCTCCGTGATCGTGGTGGGTCCTGAACTCAAACTGCACCAGTGCGGATTGCCGAAAGAGATGGCGATGAAACTCTTCAAGCCGTTTGTGATCGGTCGCCTCATCCGCGACGAGCTGGCGCATAACGTGAAGGGCGCCGAACGTCTGGTGCAGGATGGTGGAAAAGAGGTGTGGGATATTCTCGAAGAGGTGATTGACGGCAAGTATGTGCTCCTCAACCGCGCACCCACGCTGCACCGCCTCGGCATTCAGGCCTTCAGGCCCAAGCTTGTGGAGGGGCTGGCGATTCGTCTGCACCCGCTCGTGTGTGCCGCGTTCAACGCGGACTTCGACGGTGACCAGATGGCCGTGCACGTTCCACTCTCCGAAAAGGCGCAGTACGAAGCTGCCACGCTCATGGCGGCGCACCAGAACCTGCTCAAACCTTCCGCTGGCGAGCCCATCATTAATCCCGCACAGGATATGGTGCTCGGCTGCTACTTCCTCACACAGGTACACGATGGTAAGAAGGGGGAGGGGATGATATTCTCGTCTCCTGAAGAAGCCTTCATTGCCCATGCACAGGGCGTGGTGAATCTGCAGGCAAAGATCAAGGTTCGTTACACTCAACTCGATGAAGAACCGAAGATGATCGAGACCAGCGTGGGTCGGCTTCGTTTTCAAGAGATCGTTCCGGCTGCACTCGGTCTCGTCAATGAGACCATGCGTAAGAAGACTCTCTCGGCTCTTCTGGCAAAGGCGATCGACGTCGCCGGACGCGAAGAGACCGTGTGCTTTGCCGATCGCATCAAAGATATCGGCTTCGAGTATGCCACGCTCTCGGGCATCTCTATCGGTGCGAAGGACATGCTCATTCCGGCCGCGCGCGATGGTCTTTTGCTCGAAGCGAACAATCGCATACGTATGATCAATAACTACTACTGGAAAGGTCTCATCACCGATGATGAGCGCTACACCCATGCCATCACCATCTGGTCGAAGACGAAAAACGAAATTTCCACCAAGATGATCGAAGGGTTCCTCAAATTCAAAGAGAACGACATCACGTACGTTATCGACTCCGGTGCACGTGGAAACTGGGGGCAGGTGGCGCAGCTGGCCGGTATGAAAGGTCTTGTGGCGAATCCTTCGGGACGCACCATCGAGCTGCCGATTCAATCAAACCTCAAAGACGGCTTCTCGGTGCTTGAGTACTTCATCGCCACACACGGAGGCCGCAAAGGAAAATCCGATACTGCCCTTAAGACGGCCGAAGCCGGCTATCTCACACGCCGTCTTGTCGATGCCGTGCAGGATATTCTCATCATTCAGGATGACTGTGGTGCCGAGACATTCCATGTCATCTCGCAGAGTGAGTCGGAGGAGGTGGGCGAGAAGTTCGAGGCCCGTCTCTTCGGTCGCACCTTGGCGCAGGATCTCGTGGTGAAGAGTGAAACGCTGGCGCGACGCAATGACGAAATCGATGCGGTGCTCCTCGACAAGATTCAGAAACATAAGCTGCAGGAGGTTCCCGTACGTTCGATCATGACGTGTGCCACGCTCAAGGGTATCTGCCAGAAGTGCTACGGGCGCGATCTGGGAGACAACGCCACGGTGAAAATCGGCACGCCGGTGGGGATCATCGCCGCACAGTCCATCGGCGAGCCGGGTACCCAGCTGACTATGCGCACCTTCCACATGGGAGGTGTCGCAGAGGGGTCCGACATTACGCAGGGTCTCTCGCGTGTGGAGGAGCTCTTCGAAGCACGCAGCCCCCGCACGCCGGCTATTCTCGCAGACATTACCGGGCAGGTGAAGGTGAAGCACCAGGGTGGCAAGACGCAGGTGCACCTCTTTGCACAGGAACTCGGTGAAGATGCCTACCGCATTCCTGCAGGATATGAAATTGCCGTGAAGAAAGGGCAGGAGGTGAAGGAGCGCACGGTGCTCGCACGATCGGTGATGGATCGCTCGACGGTGAAAGCCACAGTGCTGGGCAAAGTGACGCATGCCGAGAACGACGTTGTACGTGTCCGTCACGGTGAGATTCAGGAGCGCACCTATGAATTCGGCGGTCGTGAGTCGCTGTGCGTGCGCACGGGCGACATGATCAAGGTGGGCGATCCTCTGAACATCGGCCACTTCAATCTGCACGAGCTGCTCGAGAAGAAGGGTCCCTACGCGGTGCAGAAGTACATCGTGCAGGAGGTGCAGAAGATCTACGCCTCGCAGGGGCAGACCATCAATGACAAACATCTCGAGATCATTGTGAAGAAGATGTTCAGCAAAGTCCGTATCATCGATGCGGGCGAGTCAGCTCTGCTGCCCGGTGACACCGTGGACGTCAGTGTCGTCGAGGCTGAGAACAATCTCATCAAGAAGGAGTACAAAGGTAAGGGCAAGCTCGTCACCTTCGAGTGTCTGCTTCTGGGCATCACCCGCGCAGCCCTCGCTACCGATTCGTGGCTGGCCGGCGCCTCCTTCCAAGAGACCATTCGCGTACTCGTCGAAGCCGCCACTACACGTCGCGTCGATAATCTGCAGGATCTGAAGGCCAACGTGATCATCGGTCGTCTCATTCCCACGGGCGAGGTATACCGCAAACGTTATCTTTCAGAGAAGAACGGGTCTTCCGAGACATCCGCAGATACTCCCCCCGAGCCGCAAGAAGTGTGATTTTCCTTGCGGTTCCTTTTCCTTTTCAGTACCCTTTCTCGGCTTTGTTCCTCCATTTGAACCAGAATGCCTACCATTAATCAGCTCATCCGGCACCCCCGCAAACAGCGTCGACGCAAGTCGAAAGCTCCGGCCCTCCAGTACACGTGGAACACGCTCAATATGCGGGCCATTCCGCTCCCCAAGGGAGCGCCCTTCAAACGTGGTGTGTGCATCAAGGTGACGACCATGACGCCCAAGAAACCAAACTCCGCTCTGCGAAAAATTGCCCGCGTGCGCCTGACCAACGGTCACGAGGTGAAGGCGTACATCATGGGAGAGGGTCACAACCTGCAGGAGCACTCCATGGTGCTCGTGCGCGGCGGTCGCGTAAAAGACCTTCCGGGTGTGCGTTACCATATCGTGCGCGGCATTCTCGATACCGAAGGCGTGCAGAATCGCCGACAAGGTCGCAGCCGCTACGGTGCCAAGAAGCCCAAGAAGTAATTCCCCCTGATTTCTCCTCTACTGCCCCATGGCCAAGCCCATCAAGCAATACATCCCCGAAGGTTCTGATCCTCTCATTGAGAAGTTCATCTGCTGCCTCATGAAGCGCGGCAAGAAGGCCACGGCTCGCAGGGTATTCTGGGATGCGATTGAGGTGGTGAAGGGGCGCACCAAAGATCCCGCGCTCGAGGTCTTCAACAAAGCACTCCTCAATGTCACGCCGCTTGTGGAGGTGCGTCCGAAGCGTATGGCAGGTGCCGTGTACCAGGTGCCGGTGGAGGTGAATCCACGTCGCCAACAGGCACTTTCGATCCGATGGCTCCTCACGGCAGCACGTTCGCGCAAGGGCATGCCCATGGCGCAGCGGCTGGGTCTAGAGCTTCTCGACGCTTCTTCGGGTCAGGGTGCAGCGGTGAAGAAGAAAGAAGACGTTCTGAGGATGGCACAGGCCAACAAGGCTTTCGCGCACTTCGCGAGATAAGCGCATGATTTTGCCTCTAAACGATTGCACCCTTAGGGAGCTTTCTCTATAGTTTTCGCGCTAGATTTCCGGATGCTTCGCATCCGACTGGAGGGTGCGGGTTTCGGCAATCTCCCGAACCTTTGTACCCTTTCACACGTTTCTCACCCCTTCAACCTTCCATCCCATGGACCTCAAGTTTCTCCGCAATATCGGAATCATCGCCCATATCGACGCCGGTAAGACGACGACAACCGAGCGCGTGCTCTTTTACACGGGCAAAAACTATAAGATCGGTGAAGTGCACGAGGGCGAGGCGACCATGGACTGGATGGATCAAGAGCGCGAACGCGGCATCACGATCACGTCCGCAGCGACGCAGTGCAACTGGAAAGCAAAAGACGTCGAGGGAAAAGAAGTGGATTGCATCATCAATATCATCGACACGCCGGGCCACGTGGATTTCACCGCCGAGGTGGAACGTGCGTTACGCGTGCTCGATGGAGGCATCGTGGTGTTCGATGGTTCGCAGGGTGTGGAGCCGCAAAGCGAAACCGTGTGGCGCCAGGCCGATAAGTACAACGTTCCACGATTGGCGTTCGTCAACAAGATGGATAAGACGGGTGGCGATTTCTACATGTCTCTGGCGAGTATTCATGATCGCTTGAGCACGTGTGGCGTAGCGATTCAGCTTCCTATCGGTGCGGAGGCGGATTTCAAAGGTATCATCGACCTGATTGAAAAGAAGGCCTATACCTTTGAAGGGGAGCACGGTGAGAAGCGTATCGAAATCCCCATTCCCGATGATATGCAAGAGAAGGTGGCGGAGTACCGCGCTTTGCTCATGGAGAAGGTGGCGGAAGCCGATGATGATCTCTTGGACGAATACCTGCAGAATAACGCACTGACCAATGCTCAGATTGTGAAGGGACTGCGTGTGGGAACAGTCAAGAACAAGATCTACCCCGTGCTGTGCGGTTCCTCACTCAAGAACATGGGTGTGCAGCTCGTACTTGATGCGGTTGTGGCCTATTTGCCGTCGCCGCTCGATGTACCTGGAGCCAAGGGTACCAATCCCGATACGGAGCAGGAGGAGGAGCGAAAGTCCTCGAATGATGATCCGCTCACGGTGCTCGCGTTCAAGGTCGCCACCGATCCCTTTGTGGGGCGCCTCACCTTCGTGCGCGTCTACTCGGGGGTGATGAAGGCTGGTACCTACATGGTCAACTCACGATCCGGCACTAAAGAGCGCATCGGGCGCATCGTGCGCATGCATGCCAACCACCGGTCCGAGATCACCGAGGTCGAGGCAGGCGACATTGCGGCAGTGATCGGCCTCAAAGATACGCGTACGGGTGATACGTTGTGTGACGAAGAACACCCCATTTTCCTCGAGGCCATCAAGTTCGCAGAGCCGGTCATTTCGATGGCCGTGGAGCCAAAGACGAAGGCCGATCAGGAGAAAATGGGCATGGCCCTGCAGAAGCTTGCCGAAGAGGATCCCACGTTCCAGGTGCACACCGACGACGAGACTAGCCAGACGATTATCGCCGGTATGGGCGAGCTTCATCTCGATATCATCGTCGACCGCATGCGTCGCGAATTCAAAGTCGAAACCAATGTCGGTGCGCCGCAGGTGGCGTACCGTGAGACAATTCAGAAGGAGGTGGAACACGAAGAGAAGTACATCAAGCAGTCGGGTGGTCGTGGCCAGTATGGTCATGTGGTCTTCCGTATGAGTCCGCAGGAGCCGGGCAAGGGGTACGAATTCGAGAACAGCATTGTGGGTGGCAAAATCCCACGTGAGTTCATCTCACCCTGCGACAAGGGTTTTCAGGAGGGTATGACGCGCGGCATTCAAGCTGGGTACCCTGTGGTGGATGTGAAGGTGGAGCTCTTCGATGGCTCGTACCATGATGTGGACTCCTCCGAAATGGCGTTCAAGATTGCCGCGTCTATCGGATTCCAGAATGCAGCACGCAAAGCCGAGCCGATTATTCTCGAACCCATCATGAAGGTCGAAATCATCACGCCCGAGGAATTCCTCGGCGATGTCATGGGTGATATCAACTCCCGCCGTGGTGTGATTCAAGGTACGGGTGAGCGCGGTACGGCCAAGACCATTCAGGTCAACGTGCCGCTGGCCGAGATGTTCGGCTACGCCACCGATCTGCGCTCTCTCACGCAGGGCCGCGCCAGCTACAGCATGGAGCCCAGCCACTACGCCAAGGTGCCGGGTAATGTGGCGGATGAGGTCATCGCCAAGCGGCAGGGGATTGTGAAGCGATAATTCATGAAAGACAAACCTTCCCACAGGGACCTTCGGACGGTTTTTATCCTCGCCTGAACGACGACAGTCGGGCAGGTCATGAGCTCTCTTTAATTCATCATGGAATACGTCGAAAGATATCCGGATTTTCTGGCCGGTTGAACGGCATGCTATTGCGCAGTTGTGCCATACTTCCCTCATGCACGCGCCGTTCATCCACCGCTGCCTTATCCTCGCCGAACGCGGCCGTGGCAACGTGGGGACAAACCCGCTCGTCGGAGCGGTACTTGTTCGTGATGGCATGATCATCGCGGAGGCATTTCATGAGGGCTTCGGCAAGCGCCATGCGGAGCGCACACTCCTCGAGGATTTTGCGGGCGAGATCGAACCGACCGATACGCTCTACACGAATCTGGAGCCGTGTTGTCACACAGGTAAGACGCCTGCGTGTACCGATATCATCCGCGAGAGGGGAGTGAAGCACGTCGTCTTCGGCATGATCGATCCAGATCCGCAGGTGCAAGGGAAGGGGATTGCGTGTCTGCGCGAGGCGGGAATCGAGGTCGTTGGTCCGATGGAGCGTGCGCGTTGCGAGTGGTTCAATCGCGGGTTCATCTGCCTACGCACCAGAGGACGCCCGTGGGTGACCCTGCGTGAGGCTAGGGCACGCAATGGTGCCATTGCCCGTCCCGATGGCTCCCCGATGCAGATTACCTCTCGGGTGCAGGATCGCTGGGTCCACGAGTGGTTGCGGGGTTGCCACGATGCCATCCTCGTGGGTGTGCAGACGATTGTCACCGATGACCCGCAACTTACCGTGCGCTTCGACCTTTCCATGCCATCTCCATTGCGCGTGATTCTGGATCCACGTCTTCGCATTCCGCTTGCTGCCCGTGTCATCAACGGGGATCTGGCTGCCGGAACGCTGATTGTCACCGGCTCAAAGAGCGACTCCGGTAAGGTGAAAGCGCTTGCAGACAGGGGAGTGCGGATTGTGGAAGTGCCTCTCAAGAACGGCAGGTTTGATCTTCCTGCACTCTGGAGCGTACTCACGACTCCCGCGGACTCGTTCCATGGAATTTCCTCCGTTCTCATTGAGGGAGGAGCAGAGACATGGCGGAATTTTCGAAGCGCAGGAGTGATCGATGCCGAGGTAGTGCTGGAGGGAGGGGGAGAGTAAGAGCGCTTTCACAACGAGAGGTTCTGCCCTACAGTGCTGACTTGTGAAGCGTAGACGGTTTAAAAATCTCCTTCGCGTCCTCGGCCCCGGGTTCATCACCGGCGCGGCGGATGATGACCCTTCCGGTATTGCCACGTACGCGCAGACAGGGGCGGCATTTGGCTACGCGCAGCTATGGTTTGCCCTCTTTATCACGCCCTTCATGATTGCGGTGCAGGAGATGTGCGGTCGCATTGGCCTCGTGACGGGCAAGGGGCTCTCGGGCCTCATTCGCCGTCACTACTCACGTCCGCTCCTTTTCACGGCGGTGCTCCTCCTCCTCGTGGCGAACATCTTCAACATTGGTGCGGATCTGGGAGCCATGGCATCTGCGGCTGAACTCATCTCGCCGATTTCGCGATGGGTGTGGCTGGTCGTGTTTACGCTCTTCGTGATCTGCCTCGAGGTGTTCATCAGCTACCGTACGTACGCAAAGTTTCTAAAGGTATTCGCCATTGCGCTTCTGGCTTACGTCTTCGCTGCCTTTTCGGTGGATCAGCCGTGGGGTGAAATATTCCATAACCTTTTCATTCCTTCTTTCTCGTTCGGACGTGCAGAATTGGTGAACATTGTCGCTCTGCTCGGGACCACAGTTTCACCGTACCTCTTCTTCTGGCAGGCAGATGAAGAAGTAGAAGAAGAAGTGGCTCTGCACCTCCTGCCTTCTATGGGCCGGGGCAAACCCCGTTTGAGCAAGAAGCTCCTCGGATCGATGCGCACCGATACGGCCGTGGGCATGGTGTTCAGCAATCTCGTCATGTTCTTCATCATTACCACGTCCGCCTCCACACTCGGCGCAAACAATATTCGTACTGTCGCAACTGCCACTGAGGCTGCCGCCATGCTCCAGCCACTCGCCGGGCCATTTGCCGCGTTACTCTTCTCGCTTGGCATCATTGGCACAGGGCTTCTCGCAGTGCCCATTCTGGCAGGGTCAGCTTCGTATGCGTTCGTCGAGGCATTCGGATGGCACGAGGGCCTGTCACGCACGTTTAAGCAGGCACCGATGTTCTATCTGATCATCGCGCTTGCCACGGGCATCGGGTTCTTCCTCAACTTCCTCCATTTGCCCTCGTTCGAACTCCTGTACGCGGCGGCGATCCTCAATGGCATAACCGCACCACCGCTCCTCATTCTTATCCTCCTCATTGGGAGCAATCGCTCGATTATGGGCAGAAGGGTGAATTCCCGCTTGTCGAATATTCTGGGCTGGTCACTCGCGATGATAATGTCGATTGCGGCAGCCATACTGCTCTTCACACTCCTGATCTAGAGGAATCTTCCGAAGACTTTCTGGAGTGTGCTGCGCAGTGTGTTGGCAGTGGCGAGTTTCGGAGGCAGAGAACCGTGCTCGCTGAAGTTGCGTGCGATGTGCGCAAATTTCCTCCCCTCTTGCTGTACGTGTTCGAGACTCTCTGGTCGTTCGTGTACGACGAGGCCAAAGCGGCCACGGCCCAGTGTGCATCTGGATTCAAAGTGTGTGCCGGCATGTGTTGCGCCGAAGTATTTCAGAGAAAGGGGAATTCCTGATGTTGCGGATTTGAGCGTGGCTCTCCATGCCGGGCTGGGCGCTCCGCCGGTAAAGAGGATGAAGAGGGGGAGCCCTCTCAGTTTTCCACGCCCCTGTGTGCGGTCGAGGGCGAAACTGCCGCACCGGTCGATCAAGTTCTTCAGGTGAGCCGGTACGCCAAAATTCCAGATGGGGCTGGCAATGACGAGGCCGACTGCTCCCTGCAGGGCCTCACGAACCATGCCGAAATCAGGCTCTTCTGGCGCATGAGGCTCGTAATGTTTGAGCGAGAAGTGCTCAATGGCGAGATCCGCGAGGCGCAACTTCTGCGCAGCGAGTCCTTCCTCTCCGATCCCTGCAATGAACGCATCGGCGAGCGTTTCACAGTTGCTGGGTTGATTCGTACCGGCGACGAGAACGAGGACGTGCACGTGCACATGATACGCGAGGGCGGGTGGCGGCGGGAGCGGCGATCATTTGATCTTTACTGCCTTTGCAAAATGATTCGCGCTCACACTATGGCCCCCTTTCTTTCAAATGCATCCTATGGGACAGTATCGCCCTTTTTTGATCGATCGGTCAGATGGGAATATGACGAAGAGTGGAATTTGACCCTGACCGTGAGTATCAATATCTTGTGTTATTGCACGGGATGACACACAAGATGATGTGTTATCTTTTCTTTCCGCCGCTCTCCATGCCACCCATTTCTTCGTCATCCTCCGCATCCTCCGTCTCACACCACGCTGGCAAGAATGCCCCGTCTCATCGCGAAAAGGGGCTTACGGTTCAGCGCGTCTTCACGACGCCGGGCAATGACCCGCTGGAGGAGGTGACCTATGAGCGCAGGACGAGCCGTATCAAGAATCCTGATGGCTCGGTGGTCTTTGAGATGGAAGGGGCCGAGATCCCAGCAGCATGGAGCCAGATGGCCACGGATATCATGGTCAGCAAGTATTTTCGTCGTGCAGGAATTCCCCAAGTCGATGCGCAGGGCAATCTGCTTCACGATGCGGACGGCAACGTGGTCACGGGGTCGGAGCAAAGTGTGAAACAGGTGATTCGCCGCCTTGCGGGATGCTGGAGGCACTGGGGTCAGCAGGAGGGCTATTTCGAAACCGCACAGGATGCGCAGGCATTCGAAGATGAGATGGCGTACATGCTCGTGCACCAGATGGCGGCTCCGAACAGTCCTCAATGGTTCAACACAGGCTTGCACTACGCCTATGGCATCACGGGGCCTGCCCAGGGGCACTACTATGCCGATGCCAAGACGGGGGAGGTACGCGAGAGCACTGATTCCTACTCCCATCCCCAGCCTCACGCCTGCTTCATCCTTTCGGTGAATGACGACATGGTGAATCCGGGTGGCATTATGGATCTGTGGGTGCGCGAGGCGCGCCTCTTCAAGTACGGATCAGGAACGGGGACGAATTTTTCGAGTCTGCGCGCGGCTGGCGAGCCGCTCTCGGGGGGAGGTATGAGCTCGGGGCTCATGAGCTTTCTTAAGATCGGTGACCGCGCTGCCGGTGCCATCAAATCAGGCGGCACCACACGCCGTGCCGCGAAGATGGTGTGTCTTGATCTCGATCATCCAGATATCGTGGAGTTTATCGAGTGGAAGTCGAAGGAAGAGAAGAAAGTTGCTGCACTCGCCGATGCCGGCTACTCCACCGATTTCAATGACGAGGCCTATCAGACGGTATCTGGCCAGAATTCCAATAACTCCGTGCGTATTCCACACGCGTTTTTCGAAGCAGTCGAGAACGATACCGACTGGGGTCTCACCTGGCGCACCGAGAGGCGGCGCGCACAAGAAGAAGGTCGCACGCCTGCGGCCTGCAGGACCATTCGAGCGCGCGAATTGTGGGAAAAAATCGGTTTCGCTGCTTGGGTCTGTGCTGATCCCGGCTTGCAGTACGACACGACCATTAACGACTGGCACACCTGTCCTGCCGCCGGTCGCATCAATGCCAGCAATCCCTGTAGCGAGTACATGTTCATCGATAACACGGCTTGTAACTTAGCTTCCCTCAACGTGCTCAAGTTCTACGACGAGGAGCACGGCACCTTCAATACTGAGGCATTCCAGCACGCGGTGCGTCTCTGGACGATCGTGCTCGAGATCTCGGTACTCATGGCGCAATTCCCGAGCAAAAACATCGCCGAATTGAGTTATCTCTACCGCACACTGGGTCTGGGGCACGCCAATCTCGGTGCCATGCTCATGCGCATGGGTATTGCGTACGATTCTCCTGAGGCACGTGCCTGGGCGGGGGTGCTTACGGCGATTATGACCGGCGAATCCTATGCAGCATCTGCAGAAATGGCCGAGAAGCTCGGTGCCTTTGCGAAGTTTACTGAAAATCGTGAGTCCATGCTCCGGGTGATCCGCAACCATCGACGTGCGGTGTACGACGCGCCTGCGCGTGAGTACGAAGGGCTTCAAGTATTACCTGTTGGCATCGATCAGCGTTTGGCTCCACCCGATCTCTTGTCACAGGCCAAAGAATGCTGGGATCGCGCACTGGCGCGCGGCGAGGAGCACGGCTACCGCAATGCACAGGTTACGGTCATCGCGCCCACGGGCACGATCGGGCTCCTGATGGATTGTGATACCACGGGCATTGAGCCCGATTTCGCTCTCGTAAAATTCAAGAAGCTCGCGGGCGGTGGCTACATGAAGATTGTAAACCAGTCGATGAAGCCGGCGCTCCAGCTCCTCGGATACAGCGAGAGTCAGATTGGCGAAATATTGCAGCATATTCTGGGCACACTGAGTCTGGAGGGTGCTCCCTTCATCAATCGTGACTCACTCAAGCGCAAGGGGTTTACCGATGAAGACATCGCCAAAATCGAGAAGAGCCTGCCTCAAGTTTTCGATTTTCGATCGGTGTTCACCAAGTGGACGCTCTCGCAAGATTCTCTCACGCGCATGGGCTTTCCGCCTGAGCGCACGGATGATCCCTCGTTTGACCTCCTTTCCGCACTGGGATTCACCGAGGAGCAGATCGAGGCCGCAAATCTCGTCGTCTGTGGCCAGATGACCGTGGAGGGCGCCCCGCACCTCAAGGCCGAGCACCTGTCGGTGTTCGACTGTGCCAGCCGCTGCGGCAAGCACGGCAAACGCCTCATTTCCGTTGAGGGGCACATTCGCATGATGGCGGCGATACAACCTTTCATCACAGGGGCCATCAGCAAGACGATCAACTTGCCCAACGAAGCAACGGTCGAAGATATTCAGAATGCGTATCTGCTCTCGTGGAAGCTCGGTCTCAAAGCGAATGCTCTCTACCGCGATGGATGCAAACTGAGTCAGCCGCTTGCGGCACGCACCCACAAGAGTACGAAGAAGAAAGAGAAGAACGACGAGCCGCTTGTGCAGCGCGAGGTGGTCGAGAAGATCGTGATCAAAGAAGTACCGCGTCGCCGCAAGCTTCCCGATGAGCGTCCATCACTCACACACAAGTTCTCGGTGGCAGGACACGAGGGGTACCTGCATGTGGGGCTCTACGAAGACGGCAAGCCTGGTGAGATCTTTATCAAGATGGCGAAAGAGGGTTCTACACTTTCGGGTGTGATGGATACGCTGGCCTTGAGCCTCTCGATGAACCTGCAGTACGGCGTACCGCTCGAAGTATTATGCGAGAAACTGGTGCGCACGCGTTTCGAACCGATGGGTATGACGACCAATAAAGAGATTCCCATGGTGCAGAGTCTCATGGATTACCTAGGGCGATGGCTCGCGCTCAAATTCCTCTCGAAAGATATAGCCATGCACTTTCATAATCATGAGCTCATTGAGCAGGCGTATCGGGAGGGAAGCAAGAGCAAAGATGCCTTTGCCATGTCGTTGCCTATTGTCGACGAGGGAGCAGTAGGGGGGTACGCACGTGTTGCACAGACAGCACTGCTCGAAGAAGATCCTCCGCGTGCCACGTCTCGCTCCTCTCACATCGAAACGGCTCGTCAGCAGGGTTTCACTGGCTCCATTTGCTCCGGCTGCGGCGGCGTACGAGTGAAGAGGAATGGAAGTTGCGAAGTTTGTCTCGATTGTGGCGCTACTTCGGGCTGCAGTTGAGGCGAGCCACCCTGAGCGCAGTCGAAGGAAACGGGGGAACCGAAGGTGCAAATTCCTCTATTTCTTCTCCTTCCTCTGTTTCCTTGGTATTCTTCGTCCATGTCTGACTCTTGGCTCGACCGGATCCCTACTACAAAGCGTCAGCGGCTGCGCGAACGCTTTCACTTAAGTGAGGCGGAGTACGAGCGTCTACGCGAGAAGGTGAAGGGCCCCGAAGACCTGGAGCGCGAAATGGAACGCAACGAGCTTCTGGCAGAACTTAAGTTCGCCATGGAGTCGGAGCCCAAGTTGGCTGAGGCGCTGCGCGCACAGGTGCAGGAAGACATTCAACAATTTGGTCTGTCGTCCGTTCTCCGTTCACTCCATCTGTCGATGAGCCTGAAGCAGGCATTGGAGAAAGGGGATTTCACACTTTCTATTCAGCCAGATCAGAAGACGAATGTAGATCAGCTGGTCGTGGTGCCCGAAGGAAAAGTAGAAGAAGCGATGCCGATTTCTCCTGCGTTCAGCGAACAGTACTTAGGCCAATTCAAACAGTCTGCATAGTGGAAGGAGGTGAAGTATTTCTGTAGCAGAATGCAGTCGTGTTCGCGGCTGTCTCTATGAGTACGCTCCTCAAATAGCGATGAAAAGCAGGCCGAAGGCACAGAGCATCCAGAACCAACGCATGAGGCTGCGCAGCCTAGAGGTTCTGCCAATAGATTTTCAAGTATAAATCGAAAAGAGCCCTTGCTGAAGCCACAAAAATTGAACAAAATATTACTTCAAAAATCAGGGATGCAGTGCCGTGAATTTGGCTTGATCATCATCCGGAGCGCACTTGTTCGTGATGGTTTTTCCGCACTTCGTGCACTGGTGGACGATCATCCAGCCCTTGGGTCCGCGAAAGTCTAAGCCGATAGGCTCCATGAGCCCGCCACAGGTGGCCGCACGGTCCCCCGGTCCGCGGTCGTCCACGTGCTTGCTCCAGAGACATTGCGGGCAATGGTTGCGGTATGTTCCGTTCTCCAGTGGTTCCACGGCGATTCCGCAATGCGAGCAGGTGAAGGATTCTTGGCGGGGAATGAATGGCATGTAACAAGCTTACTTATTATCTAATTTCTCCTGTACATACGGGAGTGCCAAGACAGTAGCTTTGTTGTACACCTTTACCTTCGCCCCACTTTTGCTGATGGCAAAACCTGCATGTTCGATGCCGGCTATTTCGATTTCCTGAACAAGTTGTGAATGATAAAGCCCTGGGTGCAAGGAGCAGAATGCCTTGAGGCCGATGCATGCGTGGCCTTGCAGAATAACTTCCGCAGTGGCTTGATCGATCTTTGGAAGATATCGACGATCTCTTACGTACTGTAGCTCTTCAAGTTGTTGGATCGGGAAGACATCAATGGTTCTGGTGTAGTGCAATGCCCGCCCAGAGGGCTGAAGCCCTTCCTCTTGTACAGATCGTTCGAGTGTCACACATGACAAACCATAGAGCTGAGCGAAGGACCGGAGCCCGATACATACTTTACTATCGATTGTGATTTGGTGGGTGGATGTATCGACCTGCTGAAGATGCGAACACTTTTGAACATATGGCAGAGTCTCGATGTCACTTTTGCGATAGACGGGGATCTTCCAATTGCGACTAATGGCATCACCGACAGGTTTGAGCCCTGCCGCCGTAATGTGCTTGTTCAATAATTGATCGTTTAATCCGTGGAGTTTCGCATATGCACTGGCTCCAACACATATACATCCCCCAATGAGTACTTCTCCCCCCTCCGTCAAGCGCTCGAGCTCAAGACGATCACGTACATATGAAAGTGCTTGGATTTCGCACAGTTTGTAGACCGGTACATAGTGGACATAGCTAAGTGCAATACCAATTGGCGTGAGTTTTCTTTCGTCAGCCTCCTTTTGTATAGCGGTCACTCCCAGTCCGTGGATAGATGCAAATGCATTCAATCCAACAGCCACATGACCATTGATTTTTACCATTCCCTGCTCATCCAATGATAAGACAGTCCCGTGCCGAAGAGGCTCCCCATGCCATCCCTCACATATTGCATCAACGTCTTTCTCACCAAGAACATGGAACGCCTCTGCAAGAGTGAGCGGCGTTTTATGAAATTTTAACTTCGTGTTCATGACCTGTGGCTGATCCTCGCTTGGTTCAACGGCGCTGCCTTTCCATTGCCGTCTTTTCTTTCGTTTATCCAGTGTGGTTTCCCAGTAGAAAGGAGTGGCATTTTCTTCTGTTGAGTCGGCCTGCCCAGAGATTCCAGCAATATCCTGAGGAAGCCCCCTTCCTTCCGGGGCAGCAGCATCCTTTCGTCTGATGATTATTCTTCCATGAGAGATCTCTTGTTCAGAGGGCCTATTTCGTCGCCAACGTGGCTCGATGACATAAGCAATGCTCTTGCCAGGAGCAATGCGTGAGACTCTTCCAGCCTCCTGAGTTAGGATGGCTGCGCTCAGAGTTGCGCGCATTTGGAGGATTGTATTGAGTGGTGGGAAATCCCATCCCACTTGCAGCTTGTCGACGCTGGCGATGAGATCAATCTCGCCATTGAGGAGCTGCATCTCGGCCCGTCCAATATGATCCTCTCTCGGTTTTCTACGATATTCACGACCCGTCACGATGGAGGAGGAAAGGCCCTGCTCATCGGCAACAGCCTGTAACTTGTCACATTCACGAATTGAAGAGCAGAATGCGATGGGGAGGAGCCGCTCATGTATTTCTTGCCGCATTCTCTGGAGTGCCTCCACTGCTTTACGGTAAATTTCTTCTCGTGAGAGGATGTGAGTTTCTTGAGATAATGTGATCCCATTACCCACTTCTTCGGGATAAATATGTGCGGGAATTTGCATTACTTTAAATTTTGCAAGGATCCCCGATTGAACAAGACCGCTGTAGGATGTCTGGGAGATAAGTGTTTTGAAACGGTCCCGTACCGATTTCTGGATGAGGCGCGGGGTCGCCGTGAAGCCGAGCTTGAGCGCGCGCCTGCTTGTGTACTTCGAGAGGTGGGCAAAAGTTGTTTCCTCCGTCTGCTCGTCGCGGCGGCTCATACTCCTGTCGAACTCAAGGTCGAGTGCGTCGATGCTCCCTGCTGTTGCATCGCCGAGGGATTTGTGCGCCTCGTCGCAGAGGACGAGCTCACATTCTTGTGCTTCTCTTCGGTACTTTGGATCCCGGCGCATGCGGGAGAGATGCGACTGATAGTTTGCGATGGTGAACTTCCTGCCCAGCTCGTCGTGCTCTCCGCCGACGAGGCCGATGCTGTCCTCCTGCATTCCAAGGGTTTCCACCCAGTCACGCTTCACCTGCTCGAGAAGATTCGACCGCGGAACGAGGGTGAGTGTCCGGACATCCATCAGTCGTGCAACCGCTCCATAGAGGACAGTTTTCCCCGCACCGCTTGGCTGAACGAAATATCCGACGCGGTCTCCATTTCCTTCATCTTCCAGAAAGGCAATAAGATCATGGAGGGCCTGCAGTTGATTGATGCGCAGCGGGATCGGTGCCTGTTCGAAGGCTCCTGTATTCAGGCGGATATTGACGAGGAACTTTCGAAAGAGGCGAAGACGGTCGATCTTCTCCGCAACGCCCCTACCGCGCCTCCGCTCGATGGAGGCGAGGCTGGCATCGAGCACCTCCTCTGCGGATTCGATCCTTTGGACCAGCCCTTCCGCACCAACGCTGTGGGATTCACTTTCCACAAAAGTAGTATAAAATATCTTCTCGTCTCGATGAAGCATTTTGGTCACATTTTCCGACGTTCACACACCGAATCGGAAATGCATCACGTCGCCATCCTGCACGACGTAGTCCTTTCCCTCCGATCGCATCTTGCCAGCCTCCTTGGCCTTCTGTTCTCCGCCGAATTGCACGTAATCCTCGTAGGCGATCGTCTCGGCGCGAATGAATCCCTTCTCGAAATCGGAGTGGATCACCCCTGCGGCCTGCGGGGCGGTGCCGCCTTTGCGCATTGTCCAGGCACGCACTTCTTCGGGGCCGGCAGTGAAGAACGTTTGGTACCCCAGTGTGTCGTACGCCGCATGAATGAGCTGATCCAAGCCGGACGAGGAAACCGAGAGTGAACGAAGAAATTCCTGTGCTTCTTCAGGAGAGAGTTCCTGCAGGTCCTCTTCAATCTTTGCCGAGAGCACGATGATTTTTGCTGTATCGGGAAGGCCCAGAAGCTCTCGCGCATGGTGGGCGCTCATCTGATGGAGCTCTTGCTCACCCACATTTGCAGCGTAGATGATGGGCTTGAAGGTAAGGAGCTGAAAGGAATGTGCAAAGAACCGTTCCTCGGGTGAGAGATCTGTGTGGAATGCCAGCTGTCCGGTTTTCAGAGATACCAGAATTTTCTCCATGAGTGCGAGTTCACGTTGCTTCTCTTTGTCACCGGTGCGCGCCGCTCCACGCACCTTCTCGAGGCGCCGCTCGAGAACATCCAGATCTGCCAGACAGAGCTCGGTTTCCACCGTCTCGCGGTCGCGCTTGCCATCGACCGATCCCTCGACGTGGGTGACGTCTGAACCGGGGAAAAGACGTACGACTTCGCAGATGGCATCCGCCTCCCGAATGGCTGCGAGAAATTGATTGCCGAGTCCTTCACCCTTACTTGCACCACGGACGAGCCCTGCGATATCGACGAACTCGATCGCCGCTGGAATCACTTTCTCGGGATGCACGAGTTCGGCGAGTGCTTGCAGTCGGGGATCCGTCACTTCCACGACACCGACATTCGGTTCGATGGTGCAGAATGGATAGTTAGCTGCCTGTGCTCCGCGGGTACGAGTGAGTGCGTTGAAAAGGGTGGATTTGCCCACATTTGGTAACCCGACGATGCCTATATGTAGAGCCATAAGAATGTTTGGTGGAATGGGCAGAAGCCGACCTGTCCCGCACCTGAGCGAAGCGAATGGTGCGGGGCAATACCGATGTGCAATGCCATACAAACGCTGGATTATTGAGGTTCTACGGCCAAATGTCCAAGAATGATGCGCTCCAGAAAACGTTGACAAAACCGGCAAAATACATATCATATTCATCTTACGCATTCCATGCCAAACAAGTGGTTCCACATCGGCATTCTGCTGTCGCTCACGTTCGCGCCTGCCTTCTCTTTTGCAGCGTCGTTCCCCGATACCGTGGGAACAGTGTACGAAGCATCATTCGGTGAACTCAAGACGATGGGCGTTGTTCAGGGGTATGCCGACGGATTGGCACGACCGCACAATCCGCTCAATCGTGCCGAGGCACTCAAGGTCATTCTCAGTCTCGACAGTGCGGGTAAGAGTCGCGTCGCTTGGTATCAAGGTCACTTGCCGGCCATGCCGCTCTTCTGGGATACCGATCAGGCGCAGTGGTATGCGCCCTTCGTCGAGGCAGCATTCGAGAAGTCGCTCATTACGGGGTATCCCGATGGGTCACTGCGTCCAGGGCAGTATCTGCGTGTTGAGGAAGCGGTGGCGCTGCTTATGCGCACAATGGGGGAGGGAGGTGGTACGGGCGGAACTGCCGAGCTCTCGTCATATATCGAGAATCAGAGCCAACAGTGGTACACGCAGGCGATCAACGCTGCCATTCGTCGCAATCTCATCATGCATCGCGGACGCTTGCGACTGGGTGCGGCCATCACGCGTGGACAGTTCTTCGACATGGCCTACCGTCTCTCCGTCGTGCGGTCTTCTCGCACTACGGCATTCTCGGGGGCGGAGCCTGATCCTGTTGCCGTTGTTGCTCCTGCACCTGTCACGTACGGCACCGTCGCACCAATCACTGCTCGTACGGTGACTTCCGCAATTCCCTACGCTTCTGAGAAGTACTTTGCCGTCTCGATTCCCTCTATCGCCATCAGTGATCTTACGGTCACACATCCGCAGGATCCATTCTCCAAAAATGGTATCTTGGAGCCACTCAAATATGGTGTGGGCCACCTCTTTGGCTATCCGGGTGCCGGCGGCAAGATCATGGTGTACGGGCATTCGAGCGGCTACCCGTGGGATCTGTCGCAATTCACCAAAATCTTCCGTCAGATCAACCGACTGACAGTCGGCGACCGCGTGTATGTGACATACGCTGGTAAGTTGCACACCTACGAGGTGACGCACAAGCAGGCTGTCGACGCAGCAGACACCACGCCCTTCAACGACAACGGCAGTGGAGAGGAGTTGATTCTCTACACGTGCTGGCCGCCTGATTCCATTTCGCAGCGGTACCTCGTTCACGCACTCCCGGTGGGAGCAGCGGTGGCCGTACGATAATTCGTGAGGGACAAACCTTCCCACAGGGACCTTCGGACGGTTTTCCCCTCACGGACACCCCTTTCCCTTTAGTGGTGTCGCTTCCCTCCGGGGACCTGCGGCCAGCGCTTAGAACCCGCGCCCTTCGACTGCGCTCAGGGCGCCCTGAGCGACGAGCGTCAGCGAGGAGTCGAACGGGCGAGACCCGCGCTTCGCGACGGATTGTCACATTGGAGTGATCCCCATGCTATTCTCCTTGCATGCAATTGCCATTATGCGTCGATCTCTCTGAGAAGATGGAGGCGATGACAGAGCCGTGGATTCCGCTCGAAATCGCGCGGTGCAATGGCCAGGTGGTTCGCTTGGCGAAGTTTGAGGGTTCCTATCACTGGCATGTTCACACTGAGGAAGATGAGCTTTTCTTCGTTGTGAAAGGTCAGATTACAATCCAAATACGCGGACAGGCAGAACTTGTCCTAAGCGAAGGACAGATCGCAGTTATCCCGAGAGGTATGGAGCATTGTCCAAGTAGCAAAGGCCAATCTTTTGTCCTGATGATGGAACCGGCAACGTTAAACAGTACAGGAAATTAGGGGATCAGGCGGAGAAGCCTTGTAAAAAAAGAGCGAGCATTGCCCGCCCTTTTTCGAAGAAAGTATGCAAGTTATTCGCCCTGCTGAGCAGCGTCCTTGAGAATCTGGTTGGCCGCGTTCACGAGACACTGCGAGCGGCGTACAGGACTCTGTCCTTCACAGTAGCGCAACTTCGTGAGTGCGGCACCGCGCAGAGCAGTGGCAGGAGCCTTCTCGGTGCGTGTTTCTGCGTTGCTCCATTCGAGATTGCGGGCTCCGTCCATGCCATCGCTGCGGAAGATACCTTCGTTGGCGAGGTCACGGTTGTACCGCTGGCTGCGGTAGTTGAAGTCTGTGCGTGCGATGAGTAGATTGGCTGTCACTTCTGCGCCAAGACCCATGAGCACGCCGATGAGCAATCCAGTAAGGACAGCGGCACGTGACTTTTTGTATTTAGCCATGTATTAGGAAGTAAAAGGAAATAAAACGGAAAGAACGGCAATTATCGGTTCGTCTCATTCGTGAGACGCAATCCTGCATTACAGGCTGCACGGCGACGGGAGTTTGAGGTCTGCGCGCAGTCTTCGTTTTCTGCTTCGATGATCGTCGGTGCAGCATGTACCTGCTCCGGTGTCTCTTCTGTGACAGACCGACACGGGCGCTGCTTCGAAAAGCCGCTGAACAGGTTGTCCATGATGCTGCGGGGATTCACGCAGCTGCTGGCCTGTTTTACGATGCCCTGTTGCTGTCGCACAGTATTAGGGTTTGCGCCACTGAAGGCGACAATGTGTGCGTACTGTGCCGTTCCAATGCTGGCAAGCGCGCTGACGAGGAGACCACAGAGTGCAACGGCTATGGTATTTCTGCTGTACGTCATGGATGAGATGGGAAAGGATGTTGATGTACGTTGAATATTATAACATATTTATATATATTATCAAAGGCCAGAGAAAAGGCAATTTGAATGCCAATAACAGGCTTATCAGGCAATCACATTCCTCAAATCCATCGCATTACCCAATTCGGCGGAGGATCTCTCGACTGACGAAGTCCTTCTGACGTCCGTAGGTGAGGCGCGAGAGTTGCTTAAAGGCCTCGGCTGCCTGGGCGTCTTTCGTGAAGGTCGTGTCGAGCCACGGGCGTGGAACTTCAACAGTGAATGGACGAGAAGGCTTTCCGTCGATGCAGAGCTTCATAGCTCCCTTGAAGGCATCCATGTTTACAAGATCTTGTTCTGAGAATACCGGAGCCATCTCTTTGGCACAGACTTCGGCGTCCTGCGGGCCGATCTTGTAGAACATCATGGTGCCAATATTTCCGAAGATCGCTCCTTTCAGGCTTACTTTGCCCGACAGACGATCTTCTTTCTCCAGCTGGCCGATGTACTGGTGTGCGAGGATGAGGCCGAGACGGTACTTGCGGGCCTCCGAGAGAATCGATTCGATCGATTCAGTCACGAAGTTCTGGAACTCATCGATATAGAGGAAGAAATCATTGCGCTTGCTGGCATCCTCACGCTGCCGGCGCATGGCTGCCACCTGCATCTTGCTGACAAAAATCATACCGAGGAGTTGTGCGTTGATGTCGCCCACGAGACCTTTCGAGAGGTTGGCGAGCAGAATCTTTCCTGAATTCATGACGTCGGCGATATCGAAGGCACTCTTGGTCTGTCCCACGATGTTGCGCATGAGCGTGTTCGTGTAGAACTGACCGAATTTAGCAGCGAAGTAGGGGATCATTTCCTGTTTCTCACGCTGGCCGGTCATGGCCATTTGCTTCTCCCAGAAGCTGCGTACAATCGGATTCTTCACCTTTGAAACTTTGTACTTCTGCCACTCTTCGTCGGTGAAGAGCTTCACGAGGTCAGTGATGGCACCACCCTCCTCTTCGTCTTCCATGAGAGTTAAGCAGCCGTTGCGGAAGTAGTCTTGAATGCGTGGGCCGAAAACTTCATTACCGAACATCTTCACCATCATGTTCATGGCATCGAGGGCGATGAGATCCCTTTCTTCCTGCGTCTTGCCTTCGAGCAGATTCAAGCCCATCGGTCGTTCGGTATCGGCTGGGTTGAAGTAGATCACGTCATCGGCGCGTTCTCGTGGGATGTAGGGGAGCAGATCCTCGATGAGCGAACCGTGCGGGTCGATCACGCACATGCCATTTCCGGCGTGAAAGTCCTGACGGGCCATGATCTGGATGATCGAGGATTTTCCTGTACCCGTCTGACCAATGATGTAGAAGTGGCGGAATCGATCCTCATTCTTGATAAAGATTTTCTTCTTTTCGCCGCGGTGACTGTTCACACCGAGGAACATTCCCTCCTCGGGAATATCTTTGGGCGACGGAGCAATTTTGAAATTTTGCCACTTGATCGTCTCGACCTTGTTGTACTTGATGTTGGGCAGATGGAAGAAGCTCGTGAGCTCAGCGGTGCCCAACAGCAGCTTAGGCGAGGCGAGGGACTGAAGGAGTGTGCGACGGGGAGAACGACGGATGAAACGCTCAACGATAGACCGCTGATTCACAAAGTGTGGCTTGCGGAAGCGGTTGCCGCGGACACCGTCGAACTGCGAGAACGAGGCGAGTACCGTGTCGAGGAGCTGGGAACTGCGACTGACGGTATCAGACGAGGTCACGACACGGATAACTGTTCTGAATCCGGGGCTACCAGCTTTTTCGTCGACTGCCTTGCTGTACTCTTCCACCATCTGCGAAACACGTTCCCCGGTAGACTGCCGCTCCTGCTGCGGAGTGAGATCGCTGCCGGGCAGAAAGAGATTGATGACGGCGCTGATCCAATGGAGGGGATTCCAGAACGAGAGCCCCTTCTTCTTCGGGTTGATCAAACGCACAGCTTCTTTTTGCAGCTTCTGCTGCCAGCCCGATCGTACCGGTCGAAGCACGAACTGAATGGCGGCACCCTCCGAGATTTTGAATTTTGAGAAGGCATTGGTGATGGTATTGAGTGGGTCGCTCTTGAGCTGTTCGTACGAGCGGAATACCGATGCGAAGGGCTTCTTTGGCAGCAGCACTTGTGCCGAGACAACGGAAGAGTCGGTGAAGATATTGTAGTCTTCGACTTCATCAATGATCACATCCGGATAGAACGCCGTCATTTGCTTTTCAACAAGATGTGAGACAGAACGCGGGCACACCACGAAGAACAATATCTCGCCCGCCAGGGCGGCGTACTCCATCGAGAAGAAGGGCTGCCCGCGCCAAAAACGTGTGGGAGAGGTGGAGTAGAGACTGTGGAGGGATTGGTAGAGGTGATCCATCACCCCGAGGACCATTTTGAAATCGTGGCCTACCGAGAACTTTTCTGATTCCACTTCCCGGTCTTGTTTACTCTCTTTTTTGGGAACCAGAATCTGCAGAAAGACCAGGTCCTGCTCACGTCGCATATCCTGCCACAGGCGCAGCACCCAGAGCACTATGGCGACTGTTCCGCACAGAGCGAGGAGGCCTAAGAGGACGAGGAGGAAATTCACGTTGCGTGTATCCTACCATTTTACCACGAAAATGTGTGTGTAGGGAGGGATTGTAGACCGAGTCTTGAGATTGGAGTCGTGGTGAGATTGTAGGATTATTCGACAAATCTGGGACTCTTTCCACCTTTGTCTAAGCGACAAAGGTGGAGCCAAAACGCCGGCGCGCCAATCCCCGCTCCGCCTGGCCCTGCGCCTCCTCGCCGACTCCTACATCAGCCTTCGTCCCGCATATGCGGGACTACGGCCGACAAGAGGATTCGGAGCCGTCTCGTCGGCTGGTGGCAGGGCCTTCCTCTTCACTCCCCGCCTGCCCGTCCGAAGCCTCGCGAATGCGTGGCGAAGGAGGGTGGCGCGCCTCCTCCACGAGTTGAGAAGGAGAGTGCAGGTATCTTGATAAAAAACCGTCGCGAAGCGCGGGTCTCGTGCCTGCACGCCGAAGTTGCCGGCGTTTCCGGCACGCAGGCGTGGGTTCTAAACGCTGGCCGAAGGTCCCCGGAGGGAAGCGACACCATTAAGGGCTCGCCAGCCGAAGCGCAGCCAAAACCTAAGAAGAGATTGGCCCACCTTCGCCAAGGCTACGGTGGGCAGCCTCCGCTGCGCGAAGGCTGGAAAAGAGAGTTCATGAGAGAAAAACCGTCCTGTCGGCCGTAGACCCGAAGGGCGAAGGCTGAAGGTTTGTCTCTCATGCTACTTCTGCCACATGTCTTTTGCTTTGAGGAGGGTCATCACTTTCTCCAACAGAGTTTTGATGGTCATTTCACTCTTGATGAAGAAGTCATCCGCACCCAATCCGATGCTGCGCTCCTGGTTCTTCGTATTGCCGAAATTGCTGAGGACGATCATCGGAAAGGTGCGCTGTGCGCGCGGGAACCGCTCCAGAACGGCAAATCCATCCAAGACCGGCATATTCAGATCCAAAATGACGAGATCGGGTTTCTCTTTCTCGATTTCTGTAATCGCTTCCTGCCCATCTTTCACTGCACGGATCGTGAAACCGCCGATGGTAAACTTCTTCACGTATACCTCGCGGAGTACGGCGTCATCTTCAGCGATGAGGATGTTTGGTGCAGACATCAACTACCATTATACGCCTTTCGTGATGGTCTGTGAAGGTGTGTTCTTGGCCTCATGAAAGCACGTCTCACGTTGCAACGTTTCAAAATATGCTCCTTTGGCATCTTTTAGCCGATAGCCAGACGCACGTAGGAGGTCACTTTTGCCGTTCCGAGGAACTGCTCTACGGTCTTCGTGGGGTCCTTGACGAACGACTGCTTGGTCAGAGCGCTCTCTTCGCGGAATTTCTTCTCCTTGCCGAGCATGATCTTGTCGAACATGGCCTCAGGCTTGCCCTCCTTCTTGAGCTGTTCGCGCCAGATCTCTTTTTCCTGCTCCACTTTTTCGGCGGGCATCTCGTCGGGATGCATGACCGTTGGATTCATAGCTGCCGCGTGCATGGCGACATCGCGGGCGTCTTCTGACTTGCCACCTTCAAGTGCGATGATCACGCCGATCTTACTGTTCGTGTGCAGATACGTGCCGAGCGTCGTGCCCGTTATTCGGTGGCATTCTTCGAACGAGATATTCTCACCGAGTTTCTGCACGAGTTCAGGAACACTTTTCTCCGCTAGCGTTTTCATGGCATCTTCGCCTTTCTCGAGCAACGTATCGACGAGGCTCGTGCCTGTGGCGCGGAAGTTGTCGTCGCGTGCGACAAAATCTGTCTCACACTTGAGCAGGACCAAGGCTGCTGTATCGGCATTTTGGGCGAGAAACACGAGACCCTCGAACTGATCACGTGCTGCCTTCTTGGTTGCCTGCGCGATGCCGCGCTTACGAAGAATTTCAATGGCCTTCTCTTCGTTGCCCTGAGACTCTTCGAGTGCTTTCTTGCACTCCATCATCGAAACACCGGTGCGCTGACGTAGAGAAGAAACGGCGGAGGCGGAGACGGGGGACATAGGCGAGGGGGTAGGGGATAGGGCGTAGGGCGTAGGAATGAGGGTTAGGCGGCAACGTTTTCTTTGGTTGGAATGCGCTCCTTCGGGGAACCGCCCAGCGCATCGCGAACAGTTGAGAGAATGATGCCGATAGACTTCACGGCGTCATCATTGGCCGGAATGAACTGTTGAAAGAGTTTCGGATCCACGTTGCTATCGCAGATGCCGAAGACGGGAATCTTGAGCACGTTCGCTTCAAGTACTGCCACGCGATCACGGAGTGCGTCGATCACGAAGATGGCATCGGGAACCCGCGTCATACCCGATACACCGCCAAGGGCCGTCTCGAGTTTGGCCATTTTCTTTCTCAGCATCGTCTGCTCTTTCTTGGTGTACTTATCGATTTCACCGGAGCGGAACGATTCTTTAAGCTCGAGGAAATACTTGATGCGACGCTTGATAGTGGGCCAGTTGGTGAGGAGTCCTGGGATCCATTTCTTGGTCACCGTAGGTTGACGGAGTGTCTCGCCGATCTCTTCGATTAGGGGAATGCTCTGTTGCTTGGTAGAGGCGAAGAGGATGGTCTTACCCTCTGCTTGCAGTTTCTTCAGCTGCTCAACGACGAGTTCCAAATGCGTCTTCGTCTGCGTGAGATCGAAGATATGAATGCCCCTGCGTACGCCGTAGAGGTACGGCGCCATGCGCGGATTCCATTTGTTCTTGGGATGGCCGATGTGACAGGCGGCTACGAACAGTTCCTTTTCCGTCGGGAGGGACATGGGTGAGGGGGTAGGGATTAGGGCGTAGGACGTAAGACGTAAGACGTAAGACGTAAGACGTAAGGGATACAGACTGTGCAGTCTGTTGATCTTGGTGCGGTGGAAGAATCCTTAGCTTCCCTTCGATGTCTACTCGTATAGTGCGGAGGATTTCCTTCAGGGTCTTACCCGTCGGGACCAGGACCGCGACGATCAATCGAAAGTGCGGGTTGTTTATACAGAAGGCGATTCTCTCCTGCAACCGTTTTCTCTGGAGAAATTAGCGCAGAGAGCCAATGAGCTCCTCGATGTGTACGCGTTCCTGCTTGAGGCTGTCGCGGTCACGAATGGTGACGGTGTCTTTCAGTCCCTGCTTGTCATCCTCCCCGAGCGTGCCGAAGTCCACTGTCACACACTTGGGCGTACCGATCTCATCCTGTCGGCGATAGCGCTTGCCGATACTGCCCGTCACGTCGAAATTCACAACAAGATCCGTTTCTTGTATAATTTTTTTATACAGCTCTTGTGCTTTGGCGACGAGGTGTTCCTTCTTACTGAGCGGCAGAATGGCCACATCAATCGGAGCGAGCTTGGGATGAAACTTCATTACGGTGCGCGTATCACCGTTCTCGAGTTTCTCTTCGGTGTAGGCCTCGAGTAGGAAGGTCAAGACCGTGCGATCGCAGCCGAAGCTCGGCTCAACCACATGGGGCAGAAACTTCTTTGTGGCATCGTCTAAGTCTGTGTACTTCATGTCTTCACCACTGGCTTTCTCGTGCTGCGAGAGATCGAAATCCCCGCGATTGGCCAGCCCGAAGAGCTCGCCCCATCCCCAGGGGAACTGGTACTCGATGTCGATCGTGCGGGAGCTGTAGTGGCTGAGTTCTTTCTTGTCGTGTTCGCGTATGCGCAGGTTTTTCTTCGTGATACCCAGAGACAGGTACCAATCCCAGACGGTCTCCTTCCATTCCTCGAACGCCTTTTTATCCTCACCTGGTTCCACGAAGTACTCGATTTCCATCTGCTCGAACTCCCGCGTGCGGAAGGTGAAATTACCCGGTGTGATCTCATTACGGAACGCCTTGCCGATCTGCCCAACGCCGAAGGGCAGCCGGGGACGCACCGTGTTCACTATGTTCTTGAAGTTCACGAAGATGCCCTGAGCAGTCTCGGGGCGGAGGTAGATGTCGCTGCCCTCTCCTTCGATCACGCCCTGTTGCGTCTTGAACATGAGGTTGAACTTTTTGGCTTCGGTCCAGGCGATTTTGCCACAGGCGGGGCAGGGGATTTTTTCGGCGACGAGCATGGGCTGCACTTGATCGAGTGTGAGCACGGCTGCCGCTTCCACTCCCAATTTCTCTTCGAGCAGCTTGTCGCCGCGAAAGCGCTCTTTGCAGTTTTTACAGTCCACCATGGGATCGTTGAAGTTGCTTACGTGCCCGCTCGCTTCCCACACCTTGGGGTTCATCAGAATCGCGGCATCGAGCCCCACCATGTCGGGACGCTTGTGGACGAAGGTTTTCCACCATTCCTTCTTCACGCGATTCTTGAGCTCCACGCCCAAGGGACCGTAGTCCCACGTGTTGGCGAGTCCGCCGTAGATTTCGGATCCCGGGAAGATGAAGCCGCGACGTTTAGAGAGAGAAACGAGCTGGTCGAGAGAGGTGGCTGGCATAGGTCAAGTGGGAGCGTAGCGAATGCTTGCGCAAACTGCCACTCCGCTCCGTCTCCTGAGGGATTCGACGTATTTTCAAGGATCAAAATATATGTTATAATCAACTCAAACACATGTCACCAACTTTCCGTGCTCTACTGGGATGGTGCGCAGGGTCAGGCAGCCTGCGGTGCCGTGATGAAACAATCGCGGCGAAGCGTGGGTCTTGTGGGTCCCGCCGTGCTGGCCAAAGGTCCCCCGAGGGGGAAGCCGCACCTTTAAGGGAAAAGAGAGTTCGTGAGAGAAAAACCGTAGGTTTGTCTTTCACGCATTCTCGCGTGGCACTCGCCCGCCAGTACCGACATGTCGGGCTGGCCATGACAACCGTTGGAGCAACCCTGCTGCCATCCATTGCCTTGGCGGCGGAACAGACTGCAGCACAGGCAGGTAAGAGCGCATTCGTCGTCATGGGGATGCTCCTGCTCTTCCTCGTGCTCTCCGCACTACTCACGCGTGTGTGGGTTGGGATTGTGAACATATCGCTTCTCGATGTGGAGCCAATTTCTTCGATCGAGCGTCGCCATCCCTATCTGCCCTCCATTGGCGTCGTACTGATTTCCATCATCGGCACGGCTGTGCTCTTCATTCTGACTATTCGGACGTTCGGTACCATCTCTCCATTCGAGGGGCCTGCAGGCCTGAAGCGTGGCATTCTCTTTGCCTCGATCGCCTGTGCGATTGCTGGCATGGGGCTCGTGCGCTGGAAGCACGCCAAGGAGTACGTTTTTGCCATTGTTGTTGGGACAATCTTAAGTTTCGTGCTCATCGGTTTCGAGCGCACGCTTCTCGATCATACCCAGAGTGTCGATGCCTTCTTCTCGGCATTGGGCGTGGTGGGCATTGCGCTGGCATGGCGGTTCCTCTTCGGTCCGTGGATTGCACACATCAAGGCAACGGTGCTCGGAACATTCATCTTCTGGGTGGTGCTTCACCTGCTCTGGCAAGAGGCGGGCGTGGAGCGTACGGCGCACCTGCTCGCGATTGGGGTAGCACTTATTCCAGCGGTGATCTGGTGCGTGCTCTTTCTCAAGTACCACTGGGAGCGGATGAGCTTGGTCCTGCTCATGTTCTTCTCGGGCATGCTCAGTACGGCACCGATTCTCTTCTACGACGCACTCGTACGCAGGGGGGTAGAGCTGCAGTTTCTACTCTTCAAGATCGTTCCTGAGAACTTCACGCGTTCGAGTAGCGCTCTCGTGACGGGTGCCATCGTCGAAGCGCCAGATATTCAGAACACACTGCTCTCGACACTGTTGGCCTTCATTCTCGTCGGTGTGATCGAGGAGGGGAGTAAATTCTGGGTGCTGCGTAAGAGCGGCACGACATTCTTTCGGAGTATCAACGATGTCGTGGAGTTGGGCATTATTGTCGCTATTGGGTTCGCTTTTGCCGAGAACATCATCAATCCCACATACTTTGTGGGGTTCGTGCGCGAGTATCTACTCGCACCCGCTTCAGCCGACTGGGGCGGATTCGCCGGCAATGTAATTGGTCGCTCCATTCTCACGACGATGGTGCACATTGTTTCGACGGGAGTGCTGGGGTACTTCCTCGGGCTCGCGATCTTTGCGGGGCCGACGTTGGACGAGGCGCGTCGTCACGGCAAAACTTCTCTCCTCTCGGGCGTGGCATGGGCATTTCTGCGTCTACCCGAAAAAGACGTCTTTCGACGCCAGATGATTCTTACGGGGTTCACGATCGCTGTCGTGCTGCATGGACTCTTCAATTTCATGGTGTCATTACCCGATCTACTGCCTGGTAATCCACGTACACTCGGGGAACTGCTCGGTTTCGCTGAAGGGTCCTTCCTCCATCTCGTCTCTCTCATTCTCATTCCGTCACTCTTTTATGTTTTGGGTGGGTTCTGGATACTGAGCACTTTGCTCTTTCGCAATGAAAATCGAAAAGAGCACGGGCACCTGGTCGTGACGGATACATTTGTGCGTGTGGGGTAATGGATCATTGGTTGTGACGCGGAGGAGGGGTGGGTAGAATGGCTCCACTTTCGAGGTGTGCACACACACCACGTTCTCGCGATTTCCCCCCTCAACGCATGCGCTCTCTCTCCACTGCGAAGTTTTTTCTCCTCTCGGTCGGATTCCTGTTGCTTCCACTGTCTGTGGTCGCCGCGGTTCCGGTGGCCGATGTGCTGCGCATGACTGACGTGGCTCCGGTTTCGCGCGGGGAATTCGTTCGCGCTTGCGTGAAAGTATTCGGTACCACGGGAGGTGATCGGGCTATTTTGCCCTACCGCCGTGTTCCGCGGGATCTTGAGGAGTACATCAAGGCGGCATACGCCACGGATGCACTGCAGACGTTTGGCAATGAATTGTATGCCGCACAACCCATCACCCGTGGAGAGGCACTCGAAGTAGTGGTGGCATTGCGACACGTGACGGCCGAGCCGACCACGCAGTATCGCGATGCTCGCACGAGTGACGCACTGGCTCGCGCAGTCGGTGTGGCGGTGTATCAGGAGTGGATGGAGCCGCAGTCGAATGCGCTCTTTGGTGTGGACGAAGTGCTCACGGGCAAAGAGGCGCGCCTCTTTCTACGCAAGGTGATGGGGGAGGATGGTGGACAGCGGAATACAACGGACAACATTCCCACGATTGAAATTCGTTTCATGCCCAAGAGCTCTCAGACGACGACGTCGAGCGAGCTGCCCAAAGCGCAGATTTTGGAAACACTCTGGAAGATTATCGGACAGGATTACCTCCACGCTGATACGATCGACGCCAACGATGCCGCCTACAACGCTGCGGAAGCGATCGTCAAAAGCCTGGGGGATCCCTACTCCACGTTCTACCGCCCGGCAGGATCCCGTGCGTTCCAGTCGCGCATTCAGGGTGAGGTATCGGGCATCGGAGCCCAAGTGGAGGATCGCGAAGGCGTGCTGACCATCGTCACGCCATTGTCGAATTCACCAGCCGAGAAGGTCGGTCTTAAGCCCAACGACCAGATCATCGCCGTGGATGGCAAAAGCCTTCTGGATCTGTCGTATGAAGAAATGGTCGATCGCGTACGTGGTCCCAAGGGATCTGTGGCAAAGTTACGCATCCGTCGTAGTGGCACGGAGTTCGATGTCGAAGTGACGCGCGATACGATCAAAGTACCCGAGATCGATATCAAGTGGCAGGAGGACATTGCCGTTGTGAAACTTATGCAGTTTGGCAAGCTCTCAGAGACGGATCTGCGACCGGAGATGAAGCACATTCAAGATCAGAATCCCAGAGGTGTGATCCTCGATCTGCGCAGTAATCCGGGAGGCCTGCTGCACGCTGCCACCGTCGTGGCGAGCAACTTCTTGCCTAAGGGATCGGGTGTGGCCACGATTCGCTCGCGTACGGGCGAGCGCATGGAGCGTACCGAGGATGAACCCACAATCAAACCTTCTGTTCCCCTCATTGTGCTCGTGAACGGTGGTTCTGCTTCGGCTTCTGAGATCGTGGCGGCCGCACTGCAAGATACGAAGCGTGCCACTATTCTCGGCGAGCAGACGTTCGGCAAGGGCACCGTGCAGGAAGTACTGGAGTTCAGCGACAAATCGAGTCTCAAGCTCACCATTGCCGAGTGGCTTTCTCCGCTCGGGCACAAGATTGACGGTCTGGGTGTTAAGCCGGATGTCGTGGTGCCGTCGGCCGAGCGTGATGAGCAGATGGCTCGGGCCATCTCCCTTCTCAAGTCAGGGCGGCGATAAAGAGCTGGTAGCTGGTAGCTTTTAGCTTGGAGCTGGTAGGTTTGTCTGGGCAGGTTCTTGTGATGGTTAGAACGCAGAAGAGCTCTTCTGGAAGCGGAAAACCAAACGGTGGTCTTTGGGAATGGAGTGAGAAGAATTGTGCGCGTGGGTGGGCACGCTACTGTGAAAGTATGGTTATTCAATCCTTTAAAGATTTGATCGTCTGGCAGCGGTCGATGACATTGGCTCAGGACGTCTATCAATTTGTCTCAACTCTCCCCAGCCTTGAAAGGTATTGTTTGGCAGATCAGATGCGTCGCTGTGCTGTTTCCATTCCGTCAAACATTGCCGAGGGCAAGAAGAGGGGAACCAGGAAAGAATTTGCACATTTCTTGCGTATTGCGCAAGGATCAGCTGCCGAGCTTGAAACACAGTTGCTTCTCGCAGAAGGTATTCATCATTTGAATATCGCAAAAATTCTCATTGTTCTCATAGAAGTGCAGAAGATGCTTTCCACAATCATCCGCAAACTCGGAACAAGTGATTTTCGATAAGCTATCAGCTAAAAGCTATCCTCTTACATGTTGGAATAGAACTTCTTCTTGCGATTGATCTCGCGGAAACCTTCGCGCTTGAGGGCGCGTTGCCGAAGAATACGTTTGTTTGGCGCTTTCTTGAGGCGGGAACGCTCACGCAGAAGCTTTAAAAGCCCCGTACGCTGCACCTGTCCCTTAAACCGCTGCTGAAGGCGGTCATTGGATTCGTCGCCGTTTCTGTGAGCATGAATGGCCATTGCGCCGGAAAAGGGTAAGGGAGAGGGCAAGTGTTTGCAAGGAAAAAACCTCTTCCCTGTAACCTGGAGGGTCAAGGATTTGCCACGTCGACCGAGAGAAAATCGGTCCACCGAAAAAAAACATAAAACCTCTTCAATGTGACGATCTCAGGCATTGCCACCGCCGTCCGTTCTCACTAGAATCCACCAAGATATGGCGACTGCAAAGAAGTACACCGCCGAGAACATCCAGGTTTTAGAAGGCCTGGAGCCCGTTCGCAAGCGTCCGGGCATGTATATCGGCTCCACCGATCAGCGCGGTTTGCACCACTTAGTCTACGAGATCGTCGACAACGCAATTGACGAGGCGATGGGTGGTCACGCCACGCTCATCACCGTTATCATGCACGAAGATGGCTCTGTGAGCGTAGAAGATAACGGACGTGGTATTCCCGTCGACATTCATCCCAAACTCAAGAAGTCCGCACTCGAAATCGTGCTCACGACACTCCATGCCGGTGGCAAGTTCGGTGGCGATGACAGTGGATACAAGGTCTCAGGAGGTCTGCACGGCGTGGGCTCGTCGGTCGTGAACGCGCTCAGTTCCAAGATGCACGCCGAGGTGTACCGCAACGGAAAAACCTGGGTACAGGATTACGAACGCGGCAAGCCTCTGGCTGATGTGAAGCCGAAAGGCGAGGCGAAAAAGAGCGGCACTCTCATTCGATTCTGGCCCGATAAACAGATTTTCGACACGCTGGAATTCTCGCTTGTGACGATTATGAACCGGCTTCGGCAGCAGGCGTACTTGACGCGTGGTATCACGATTGCACTCTTGGATGAGCGTGAACAACGCAGCGAAGAAGATCAGAAACAGGCGCGTCTGTACCGCTTTCATTTCGAAGGAGGTATCGCTGCGTACGTGTCGCACCTCAACGAGTCCCGCGATGTTATCGGCAAGCCCATCTGGTTTGAGAAAGAGACCTCCGATGGTTTTGTGGAAGTGGCACTGCAGTACACGCAGTCCTTTCAGGAGATGGTGGCGACCTTCGCCAACAACATCCACACCATGGAGGGCGGTCACCACCTCACGGGGTTTAAGGCAGCCATTACGCGCACCATCAACGCCTATGCGCGCTCTCAGAGCCTGCTTAAAGAGAAGGATGAAAATCTTTCGGCCGAGGATGTGCGCGAGGGTCTTACGGCGATCGTCTCCGTACGTCTTAAGGATCCGCAGTTCGAAGGGCAGACGAAGAGCAAGCTTGGCAATGCTGAAATGAAGACTGCGGTCGAGACGGTGGTGAATGAGAAGCTGGCCGAGTATTTTGAGGAGCACCCCGGTGAAGCGAAAAACATTGTGGCCAAGTGTCTGCTCGCCGCCCGCGCGCGTCTCGCCGCCCGCGCCGCCCGTGACTCGGTAATCCGCAAAGGGGCGCTGGAGGGTATGACGCTGCCGGGTAAATTAGCAGATTGTTCCAGTCGCGATCCCAGCGAATGCGAGATCTTCATTGTCGAGGGTGACAGCGCCGGTGGCAGTGCCAAGCAGGGACGCAATCGCCACTACCAGGCCATTCTGCCGCTTCGAGGCAAGATCCTTAATGTGGAGCAGGCCCGGCTCGACAGGATGCTGTCTAACAACGAAATCAAAGCGCTCATCATCGCGCTAGGAGTAGGAATTGGCGAGGTGAAGGACTTGAGTAAGCTCCGGTACCACCGCGTGGTGATCATGACCGATGCCGACGTAGACGGTGCCCATATTCGCACGCTCCTCTTGACCCTCTTCTTCCGCTATTTCCCGGAGCTCGTTGAAGGAGGTTTCATCTACATCGCCCAGCCACCGCTCTACAAGATTCAGCGTGGCAAGGAGATGGAGTACGCCTACAGCGACGACGAAAAAGAGAAGACGCTCAAGAGGTGGGGTGTGGCCGAAAAGGATATGCAGGGTGAAGAGGAGACAGAAGAAACAGAGGAGACAGAAGAAATGAAAGCACTCACGAAGGGAGCGAAGAAAAAGGAAGAACCCAAAAGGACATCGCGCGTGAACATCCAGCGCTACAAGGGTTTGGGCGAAATGAATCCCGATCAGCTGTGGGATACGACCATGAACCCCGAGAGTCGCAGCATGATGCGCGTGACCATGGAGGATGTCGAGTTGGCCGACGCCACCTTCTCGACCCTCATGGGGCCCGAGGTAGCCCCGCGCCGCAAGTTTATCCAGAGCCGTGCAAAGACGGTGAAGAATTTGGATATTTAAGAGGTGAGACGGGCACTCTTTCATATTTTGTATGTTGTTTCAGAATCCAATAAAAACAATTCGTGCCGAAGCGCGGGTCTCTCGGGTTCTAAGCGCTGGCTGAAGGTCCCTGTGGGAAGGTTTGTCTCTTATGAATTATTCGTCTGTGGACCCCTCAAACTGATCCCGTAGTGTGTACGTATCGAGGTTCTTTTCGCCGAGCAGGGTGATTACGCGATCGATGATGCCATCGAAGGGCACTTCCTGCTGCTGGCCTTTCTGCATGTCTCTTAAGATGATCGTGCCGCGCTTCACTTCCATTTTACCCAGCAAGAGCGCGAACTTCGCCTCGAACTTGTCGGCGAGGCGCATTTGGCTCTTGAGGCTGGCTTCACCCAGCGCACCCACGGTGTGCACGCCCTTCTCTCTGAGATCCGAGATGAGGAGGAGGCACGTCTTCTTGGCCTCGGGGCCCAGCTGTGCCACGAAGATATCGACCTGATCTTTGTGTGGGGCCTGCACGCCTGCCTCCTTCATGTGCCAGACAACACGTTCCATACCAACGGAGAAACCCACGCCTGGTGTGGGCTTGCCGCCAAGGAGCTCGATCAATCCATCGTAGCGGCCTCCGCCCGCGACGGCGTTCTGCGCGCCAGTCGACTGATCCCAGAACTCAAATACCGTCTGGGTGTAGTAGTCGAGTCCACGCACGAGGTGCGGATTGGGTACGTAGGCGATGCCGAGCGCATCGAGGTACTCGAGCAGAGTGGCATGGTACTGCTTGCTCTCGTCGCTCAAGAACTGCTCGAGAAGAGGAGCGCCCTTGAGGAGCACCTGCGTGTCTTCTTCTTTCGAATCGAGAAGTCGGAGAGGATTCGTTTGGAGACGCTTACGATCGACCTCGGGCAAATTTCGCTCTTTGCCGATGAAGAAGTCTTTGAGCGCCTGTACGTAGGCGTCGCGGTTCTCACCCGTACCGATGTTATTGATCTGGAGCGTGAGACGGTCAAGGATCCGAAGATCTGCAAAAATCTTTGTGAGGACATGAATGAGCTGTGTGTCGAGACTCGGATCTTTGAGCCCGATCATTTCGAAGGAGAATTGATTGAATTGACGGAAACGCCCTTTCTGTGGTCGGTCATAGCGGAAATTTGGCCCGATTGAATAGAGCTCCACAGGTTGGGGTAACTGTTGCATGCCGTGCTCAATATAGGCGCGGCACGTTGCAGCGGTCGTTTCGGGACGCAGGGCATATTGAATTTTTTCGTCTCCATCCGTGTGCTTGCCAGAGACTAAGAAAAGCTCCTTCTCGACGGCGTCGGTATGCTCGCCAATGCCGCGCTCAAAGACGCCGATATTCTCGAACATCGGTGTTTCGATGCGTTTAAATCCCGCTTGGCGGGCGCGGTGACGCGCTGCCTTCTTGATGTAGGTCATGTAGCGCTGTTCCTCGGGGAGGACATCGTGCGTGCCTTTCGGGGTTCGGAACGAGGGTTCTGACATGTTATCTCGGGGAGAGTGGAGCTACCAGTGAGATCCCGCCGTAGCTCCTTGCTGGAGCGGGGAGCGAAGGGGGATGGGAGTGCGAAATTGGGGTTCAGCCATATATGAGTAGAAAGTGTATCAGTGAGGAGTTCCTTTGAGAAGGGTACTTCTACGCAGTCCGCAGGAGTGCGAACCGTTACCGGCCACACTCCTGCGCTATTGTCGCATAATTCCTACTCCTTTGATGGCAGATGCCGCAGCAATGCACCATCTGCCAGGCGTCGTACTTCACCGGTGGCGTGGTTGACGGTCACGTGGGCATTGCGGGCCGCTTCGGCTCGCGCGGCCAGCTCTTCAGGTGCGCGTTTGCCTTCGACGGAATTTACAAAAACTGGCGTGCCATCCGGTGCGCGCTGGGGAACGAGGACTACCATGGGATAGGGGGGAAAAGGGAATAGAAAAGAAAAAACCCTCGCGGATGCGGGGGCTTTTTTGGCAGGTTGGGGGAATCCCTTACGCCAAGCTAGGCCCTCGCAGCGAGTGCATCATCATGTGCATCATGCCGAGGGCGATTGATCGCGGATTCACGGGCGCAAGTGTAATCCGGGTTTGGCTTGTGTCAAAGGAATTCTGGGGAGTGGACGCAGCAAGGTTACTATTTGTTTGGGGTGAGGATGAGGGTGAAGTTCTTGGGGAATAATCAGTGGAAGGCTGGAATGAACATGCTTGATCGACTACCATTGCACTCGCAATGACAACTGATTTGACCGACGGCTCATTACTCGGTCCACATAGGGATTTTGAAAGTGTTAAGAAAGTGGATGCCGATGGAATAGAATATTGGGAGGCGAGAGAGTTAATGCCTCTATTGGATTATGCACAATGGAGAAACTTTGAGAGTGTTATTCAGAAAGCAAAGACAGCCTGTACAACAAGTGGGCAGAATGTTGCTGATCATTTTGCTGACATCAGCAAAATGTCCGAATTGGGTCAGGGAGGCCAAAGAAAGATAGATGATTACAAGCTGTCTCGTTATGCATGTTACCTCATTGCCCAGAATGGAGCCGCTGACAAGAAGCCCATCGCTCTCGCCCAAACCTATTTTGCATTTCAAACGAGAAAGCAGGAAATATATGAACAATTACCGGAAAATAGGAAGCGGTTAATGATTCGTGGAGAGGTCACAGATCACAATAGAAAACTGTCTGAGACGGCTAAAAAATCAGGCGTAACGCGTTTTGGAACATTTAATGACGCAGGATACATGGGCTTGTATGGAATGCCGCATAAAAGCATTCAGATGAAAAAAGGGCTTGGAAAGGACAAGGTACTCGACAGGGCGGGAGCGACTGAACTTGCAGCAAATTTGTTCAGAATTACGCAGACAGATGAACAGCTAAGAAAACGGCTGGAAAGCGGAGATATTATTGGCGATAGATCGGCGGCTAACACGCACTTTAAGGTTGGAGGCAAGGTGAGGCAGACGATCAAAGACATCGGGGGAACACTGCCTGAGCACTTGAAACCAGAAGAAGATATCAAACAGCTGGAAAAACGAATGAATTCCGAAGAGAGAAAGAAATTAAGGCAGGGCAAGAGGCCGCCAGAGCTTACGGAGACCAGAAAGATCAGCTTGAGCTCCCTTTAGCACTTCTAGATGAGATAGATGAATAGTAAAGCATTGCAAAGTGATATGGCATAACCATATACTTTGCTTGCCTCATCATGCTTTGGATTATTTTCATCGGTGGCTTCCTGTTCTTCTGGTTAGTCGGGACAATGTTCACGAAAGATGCAGGGACTGGATTCTTGGTTCCTATCGCTATTCTCGGGTTTGGTTGTATAGCCGCCTTCCTATTCTTTGTTTACGCTATTGCAACTGCCTAGAGTACATTACTACCTTTACATAGGACATTACCTTTGCGATATGTTCAGAAATATCACCTCCTCCTCTGTTACGAAAACTCCAAGGAAACCATCATCGCAGGAAGTAAGGCGTTATCTTAAACGATGGGATTCATTAGAAAACTATATGTTGCAGGAAAGCAGCCTGAAGAAATTGTTCACAAAGACATATCCGTCAAACAGTAAAATGGATGATGTGCTTATCAAGGTTTGCGCACTCAATGATTTCTACAGTACGAATATATTTTCTCCATTTACTGTGGCAAAGCATATTGTTTCGCTAGGGATTGATAAACAACTTACGAAAGGTGATCTCTCAATAGTGAATAAAATATCAAGAGTAGTCATGCCGGGAGGATCAATAATAAATTTCTATTCCTTTGCAACAAAATATTGCAGTCATCACTATCCTAAGGTGTATCCGATTTATGATTCTTACGTTGATAAGATACTTATGTACTTCAGAAATAAAGATCATTTCCATCAATTCTCAAGAGAAGAATTGAAGACGTACAGTAAGTTCAGAAATGTTCTAATGCAATTTAGAAAGCATTACGGTCTTCAGCAATTTAATCTTAAGCAGATTGATAAGTATTTGTGGCAACTAGGGAAAAGAAACTTTCCAAGGAAATATTAACAAATATTATTATTCATTTTATTCAAAAAACCTCCACTCCCTCATCATCGGATATATGGCCCTCTTGTAGTCCCACCCTTCCGATCCCACGTACGACACACGCATGATCATGGGTTGAGCCTTGGGACCCCGCTTGCGTCCAGCCCGTGCCACCAAGGGCTCCCCGTGGGAGGGGGTGAGTGGGGGAGCCGGTAGCGGGAGAAGGTGGTCCATTTGGCATAAAGCTTCTCAGGGTCAGAAATGCTTAAAACGGGAGGGTGTCGTTTTGAGTTTCTGGCACGGAGGTAAGGTTAAGGATGTTTCGGCACTCCCCGCCGAGGAACCACTGAAGGTCGTCTTTGAGCCGTACGTGCGTGGAGGGCTCAAATGCGTCGCCTTCGTACTCCTTGCAGAGATCGAGGATGCAGAAGGTTTTGAGCTCTTTGAGGGCTGTAGGGGTGGAACAATGCAGAAGAGCCTCTACATCGCCTGTCTTGAGCTCTCCGCCCCTTCTAATGAGTTCGTGGAAGATGGGAGCGCGGTGTCCGGGGGCGGAATCGAGTGTGAGTGACACAACGAGGTGCATGTCCTCCTCGCTGATGTTCTTCCTGCCCATGGCGAGGGCATGGCCACGGGCAATGTTGTAGAGGCATTGGTTGATGCGGCTCTCGTGCTCCACACTCGGTACGGTGTGGCCGAAGTCTTTGTCTTCGCCCTCCCATCGCTCTTTGTAGACGAAGACCTGCCCTCGGAGGCGGGCAAGGAGGAGGGCGCACTGAGCGATAATGTCGAGGCATGCGTCGGGGTCCTTCGTTTTATCCCACTCCACGCCTTTGGGATGCCGGTTCCAGAGGGTGAAGAGCAGGTCACGGGTGAATTCCCGGCATTCTGCTTCTTTCTTCTTGTAGCTCGTATCTTTGATCTGCCGCGTGAGGTCTTGCTTGGTCTTGCGCTTGAGGTGGAGCCCGAGGAAGAAAAGGCGTTGCCCGAACGTTCCCATGACCTTCCACACGCGGGGAGGAATGGGAGTGGAGGCGGCCAACATCATGAAAACGTAGTCTCCCCGCAGGGAGCGTCTTCCATGAATTCCGGTATCTGTAGCCAATCCCTCGCCATCTAATACACGCGTCAGAATGCCAAGGTTTTTCATCAGATCGTCGTCCCGTGCAGAGAAGATTGTGGCCATGTCTCGAACGAGAAACATCTTTCGGCGGATGCGGGGGAGCAGGTCGATCTTTGGGAGCTTGTCTTTCGCTACGGTAGCGGCGTTCGATACGAACGATGCGGGGGTGAAGGTATCTGAGGAATATGTGATGCCCTCTATGTCGTCGAAAAAATTGATGGCGATGGTCTTTCCTGCGGAGGGCTGATCTACGAGCACGAGGGCGCTGCAATTCGTTACGTCGCGGATGAGGAGCTGGCAGGCCACGCTGAGGCCAGTTTCTGCCGCGTGGACGAGTTCCGGGAAGTTGCGCTCGATTACTTCCCGCCATGCATCGAAGGAGGTGTGGAGGGTCGGCTTCGGTACCCTTGCTACCTCGAAGGCGACGGGCGGGCAGAAAGGGGTAGCTTTCTTTATCGGCGGGGTTGCGGGGACCATGGCTTGGGGAGGAGCGAGGAAATAGGAACAAACTTGTAGCGGCGAAATCGCGGCTTCCTGTAGCCGCAGTAGAGGTCAGTCCATGTGGGCTCTCTTTCGAGAACGAGGACTTTGTGATCGTTGGATTGAGGGCTAAAATGGGGCATAGTGAAGGGGGAAAAGGACTAAAGATGGCTTACCGGTCGTCTGGGTCTTTTCCCCTGTTCAAGGAGGACGCTCTTCGCGGGGTTTAACGAAAAATGACGCCGAGGGGGGGAAGGTCGGAATCATGGGTGTTCGTCGTAAAGTCTCTGCTTGAGAACCTTCTGGCTCAGAAGAAGAGACATAGGATTTACTCGTGCCGTGCCGCTCCAGTACGCTTGGCAAGCTTCCTCCAGTCCCGGATCACGCCGGAAGCAGAACTCAACGCGCTGAGGATTGGCACGGTCTAATGCCTCAAGTACGAAGCCACAGCAGTGGAGGTGGGAGCCAAGCCCTAAGTCGCTGGTAGCATACAAATCTTGCATGCCACCAGTCTAGGTTTGTGCTATGTGGTTGCCACGGGTGAGGTTATGGGAACTTTCGGGGGATTTTCTGGAGGATTTCTGGTTTGACGGTTCCGTTTGCACCGACCCAACACGATTTTCTTATCCAAGTGTTTTGCAATCCTCCAGCCAGTATTTTTCCAAGGGGCATTTAGCGTTTTTAGGTCTGTATCAATATCAATCTTGCCTCTCTCATTACATTCATAAGCCCATCCTTCATTGGTAATACATTTCTCAACGATGTCCCAACTTCTTCCTTTCAATGGCACTGGCAACCCAGCACACTCAACCTCCTGGCGAGATCGCCAAATCTTAAGCCCATGTCCTTCCAGGGGCCTCTCCATTTTTCTATCTGTTGGCTCACTTCCCTCATAGCCGATTTTTGATGCCACAGATGCAAGAGTAAACACATTATTAACTTTAAATTCGAGATCATGCAGCGAAAGCATGGTAGCTAAATATAAATTGCTCCAATCTTCCATCGGGTCCTCAACGAAGAAACAATGTTCATGTGCCTCTTCCGATGGCTCACCTTCGCCAGGTTCAGAATATATATCCCATAACCTCCACAAGAAATAGAAACCCCAACCGGGCTCAACTGGGATGGAACTTTCTTCTTTAACAATTGTAAATACATGCCAAGCTCGACCGAGCCAGTTCTCAATCGCCTCTTTCCTTGTCTCAAACTGAAGTGGCTTTGAGTTTTTCAATTCGCTCACTAGGGCCATACATTCTTCTTTACTAATGCTCATACTGTCCCAATTCTAGCAAAACTAGCCATTTAGAACATCTCTATCGGCCTTTTTGTCTTATGGACATAAACTTTCAACTAGGGTTAGAATACTTAACAATGAATATGAAGAAAAAGAATGACTTAGTGGCTCAAGCATCCCGTTTACTGGGTGGTGCTAAGCAGGCGATTGGATTTGAGAATGTCCGTGAAGAGTTGGAAGCACTTACAGCAGGAATAGAGCAGATGAATTTTGCGGACGCACTTTCTGTTTGGATGTATGCAACTCTTAGAACAGATTTTACTAAAAACAAGAGCGAGCTGACTGCCGAAGAAAGTGCATGGCGAAGCATCTCTCAGAGACTCGAAGAGGATTTGAAGTCTTGTGATACTGATAATGGTGAGCCAATAAATTTTAATAGTTTACGGAATTCAATTGAGGATTTGAGAGATATTGTCGATCAAGTGACTTTAAGGGATTTACCTGAGATGGTCTCAGATCTTGAAGAAAAGTTCGTCAACTTTGAGGCTTATGCGATTTGTCATTTGGATAAGGGTAATAGCGACTACTGTAAGTGCTTTGAAGTCCTTGGCGATCACATTAAAAAGTCGGACAAGCCCAGCGAAAGGATTGAGAATGCGAAACAAATGCAGAAATTGAACGAAGCATACAGTGAAGCATTTTTTAAGCCTGTTAGAAGATTGCAGGATGACATAGGAAATGACTTATTTTTGATGCAGAAAGCCATCCCCATTATTGAGGATGAAGTATTGCGTACCCTTTTTGAAAAATGGTGTGAATTATCGAGAAGGGTCTATTTAAATCTCGTGATGGCTAGTAATTGTATTAGAATAGACTACGAATTTAATTGTGAATTTGCAAAGAGTGTAATTGATGCAAATGGAAAAACCGACAGAGGAAATCCCAAGTTAAAATCACTTGTTGAGAATTACGGTTTGATGTTAGTTGTAGCCTCTGAAAAGCATAAGGAAACCCAGAAACTGAATAAAGAAAGGAAACACATTTTTGAGCGCATGTTTCCAAAACAAAAAGAGCATGAAAAAGAACCAGTTCAACACAGCAAAATACAGCTAGATTTTGACGCTCGAAGATTCTTAAAAACTCTCCTTTCCATGTATGTGGTATCAGCTATTTTTGGAGTGATGATTTTATCCAACGAAGGAGAATCTGCGGTATTTGGACTGGCTCTTCCCATCATACTGCTTTTTGAGGGAGGTTTTATTCCAGCAATTGTCATAGGTTTTATCGTTTATTGTTGTTGGACAGTTTGGGACCAAAAGCATAAGCCATAAGATGAGTATTTTCTCTATAGCCATTGGCGTCATTCTCGGGGGAGTTGTACTTTTCTTTCTTGCTCCTCTAGGAGCAAAAATGCGGGAAGAATCTGAACAACGAAAAAAGAATAGGCAATTAAGAGCCATCAAAGAATTCCTTGATATGCCACCGGTTCCTCAGCCCCCGACTAGGGAAGAACTGGAACGTAGGGACATGAAAAATGCATATGTTGTAATAATTGGTTCAAAGAAGAACTTGCTCATCCATGACATTATTAGATGGATATTAGAGAGACACGACAATATTGCAATTGAGGTTGCTGAAACAGCTTCAGAAGCTCAGATGAAGATAAAAAGGCGGAAGCCGAATCTTGTTATTGCTGATATGAATCCTGATGGCATGGATGGATTGCGGCTGCTAATCGAGATACAGAATAAACTTGGCAAAGAAACATGGTATTTCTTACTGAATGTTGAAGGTTCAGAACAAACAAAAAAATGCTACAAAGCAAATATCATCCCAATTTCAAATAAGATCAAAAGAATGAATATGGACGGTTTAGATGATGTTTCATTGAATCTAATGGTCTTTTTGAAATCTATCAAAGAACAATTATGCGAACAAATATCGCATCTCACCAGTACCATCCTAGACGCCGACCAACTTGAGCGTTTCATCAAGCATTGGAAGGGCAAGGGCAAAACAGAGGAGGAAATTGAGCCGCTGTTGCGAGAATATGAACACAGGGTTTTGACAAACGAACAACCGACTCCAGAACAACTTGCACAATCGAAAAAGGAATCGGAAGCTTATCTCCGTGATGTTTATGGACTAACGGATGAGGAGATACAAGAGCTGTGGAAGCAACAAAATTGAATAATGGACACAGACTCCTAGTATTAGCTACCATACTTAACATTATGAGGATGTTTGCAATTGCCTCTTTGGTCACACTTTTCCTTGCTGGTTGCGGAGGCAATTCAGGCGACTATTCGGATACTAAGAATGAAGATGGAGGTTACGTTGGCAATCCCTATTCCGAGGATACCGGTCATTACGCCGGCTATGAGTGGGCAGAGAGAACTGGTGGTAGTTGCGACGGCAATTCGCAGTCATTCAATGAAGGATGTGAAACTTATTATGAACAAATCGGAAAGTAATGGAGCTAATACTTACTGAGAATATCTTCGTAAATACTGACAATTTTGCCCTCATGGTCAACTTCCATGAACAGCTTTAGATGGAAGTTAGAAGCCTTCTCCTTTTCCTGTCTGTCTAAGGAATAATCCATCTCGAATTCAATAGTATTGTTCCCATTGGCAGCCACGTAACTGATGATGGAAGACTGGTCAATATTATATTGCACTGCATTTACCTTAAATCTTTTTTTATATGTCTGAATGTCATTTATCACCCAACTTTTATCTGGATTATATTTGTAGTAATACCTTTGGATATCATCGGAATACAATGCATATAACTCACTGAAGCTTTCTTGCTCTAAGATACTGAAATAGTTGTTTACAAACGTAACCGCATCGAATTGATTGGAGGCAACAATGGCTCTGTTCCTATTCAATATTGATTGAATGGGTATTTTTTGAATATTGATCGCAAAATTAAGATTTTGCCCTTCAATACCCTGAGATGTTATCCCTATCACTTCTCCCTTTTCGTTGAAGAGAGGTCCTCCACTACTACCATGTGTGATTTCTGTATCAGTCTGTAACATTGAACCGTTTTCGCGGAGGGCAGAGATAATCCCTTTTGTTAAAGTGTTTGTTAAACCCTCAGGATTTCCTATCGCGAAAACATTTTGTCCAACATTTGGAACTTCCTTTGCTATCGAAAGCGCGACAAAACTTGAGCTATACGGTGCAAGCCGAAACAAAAAATAATCAAGATTTTCATCATAATCTAGAACCTCACTAATGAGGAATTTATCTCCGAGTTCATTGATAGCAACCGCATGCGCAGCATCTTCAAAAACATGATAGTTGCTCAGGGTTACACCAGATGGATCAATGATAAAGGCAGTTCCTTGAGAGATCCTCTCGTCATCGGTCATTGTATACACCGTAAATATCGATCTCTTTAGTTTATAATAGAGATTGCTGAGGTCAGTACTGTCGGCTTCTTGTTCTTGCATCTGAAGCTCTTTTTCTTTGAGATTTAGCTCTTTTTCCTTAAGAGCAAGCTCCTTCTCTCTGAGCTCAAGTGGGCTGTTTTGACCCTGCTCCTGTGTAACTTGAGTGCCTGTGCACGCAACAAGGCTTATTGCGAATACTAACGATAATCCGCTTGCAACCACACGCTTCATGTTAAGGATACTACTCCTGATCCCAAAGCCCCGTAAAGCGTTCTACACATTAATAGAACGCCCCCTGTGCCAATCTTATCTCATGGATACAAACTCCTAAACACTAAGCTTTCACTGTTATTTCATTGTTATTACTCGAAATCATTTGAGATACATCTACATTACCTGCACTCATTTGTAAAAATTCATCACTATCCATGGAAGTAACATGCTTACACCTACTGCATAAATTAGATCGAACCAAAAGAATCGGAGCAAATTTGAAATCCGTAACAAAACTGCAAATGCCCGCGAAACTAATAATAAAAGACTGTGTCCTTTTGTTTTTTTTATGTCTGACAAGAAATTAGACATATCTTGATTACTTGGAAATGCATGCATGCCAATAGAAAGACCAAGCCAACCAATAAATAGCGTTAAATTGTCACTAATACCTAGTGTCAAATATCCTTCTGGAAACATAACTGGTGATGCAATCAGAGCACACAAAACAGTGTTTACAATTAATGGACCTATTGAAATCAAGAATGATTGTTTCAGATTTACTGCTGGATCGTGGATTACATATCCTGCTGGATTACCAAGTCTAAAATAACAAACCTTATGAACTAACACTCCAGAACGATCAGCAAAAAACTTGTGAGCAAACTCGTGAACCATTATGCCAGGGAATGTTGCCAGCGATATTATAAATCCAGGAATCATATCAACTACTGTAGCCGAATATTCTCTTATTAGATATTCTACTGACATATAGACACAAACTCCTAGGGAGGGAGTACACTGACCATGTGCGTATCATTCGGGATTTAGCACGGGTGGCTCGGAATTTCCTCAGAAGGCAACTAAGGGTCTGTGGAATATTGCTAGCGATTTCTCTCTTAGCCCTTTCTGCATGGTTTGGGACTAACTTCTACAGAGACTATTCTGCGAATCGATCACAATTGTCCATTGAGAGAAGTAAATCTGAATCTCTAAAAAAGAGAATGGAAAAAGCAGATGCAGGTGAACCCGTTAATCAATACTTTCTTGCTCTTAACTACTATCAAGGTGATGAAGTGAGAGTTGATAAGAGGCGAGCGTTTGATTTAGTAAAGCAGTCTGCTGAGCAGGGCATTCCCGAAGCTGCATTATTGCTTGGAGCAATGTATGCGATGGGCGACGGAATCCCCACCAATAAGGAGCAGGCGGAAAAGTGGCTATTGAAGGCAGCAGAGCTTGGGGTTCCAGAAGCGCAGCTCAACCTTTCCCATCTTTATCATGAACTTGAAGCAGGAAAACCTTATGGGAAAATGGATTTCAAATCGACTTATGTTTGGTTGGAGGTCGCAAAAGCATTCGGAGTGGAGACTGAGGCCTTCGTTCTGGTCTTACCAGAAAGGCAAGCCGAGTGGGAGAGGGCCGCAGCTGAGACCTTTGAACGTGTTAAAAGGAACAGGGCTGAATACTGCAAGAGCCATGTTGCTTGGTGTGAATGGACACAAAAAACATTTGGTTATTGATCTTATTGGTGATTATCCCATTTCTTCTTTGGAATTAATTTATTGTCTATTTTGAGATAGCTTTTAAAAACTCAATCTGTGGACCCAGATCAACTTCGTGAACTCTGACTCGCATATCCCAACCCCAAACACACTCTGCACACCCAAGGACCCATATCAGCTCTGTAGAGGCTCTCGAATGGTCTTCCACACTGCGGACAGAGGAAGTGATAGCGATAGCCATTCCGAAGGTTTGTGAGGCTCCCACGGACACCAATTTCTTGTGATCCGACTTGCAGAATTGCGGAAATTGCCTTTTCCGGGATTGCAGCTTGCAGATCATGTACATGAAGCCTCTCACATGCCTCAATGAGTGGTTTTCGCATGGTTTTCGGGATTATCGGACACAGACGTTTTCTTGTCGAAATCCTTAGAGACGACACCCTGATTGATCTGCATGTTCTGTGCCACGATCGCGTTCTTCGCCATGATCTGAATGGGCGGTGACACGAGGTTTTGAAGCGCTTGCGTGAGCCGAAGAATTTGATCATTCGCACTTTCTATTCCCCTTCGCGTCTCTTTCAAGAATGCCGTTCGTTCTTTTGAGTAGTATGCCGAATATCCTCCATCTTCATTTTTATTGTATTTTGTCATACCGAATGCCCGCTCGTAGGAATAGGCCATAGACCACACAGAGGCTAATCGATCAATGAGGATTCTCTTCAATGGTGTTTCGATGCCATGGCTGTTCACTAATTCAGTGTGGATGCGTACAACCATCTTTTTCAAATCATTATCTGCGAAGTGCTCAGGTAGGTGACCCTCTTTAAGCAAAATCGTGGCAGTAACCTTATCCAGTAATACTTTGTATTCCTTTTCTTGCTGTACTGTTCGTTTTTTTAATTCGTGGAGCTTCCCGAAAGCCAATAAATCCATTCTATCTTGGTACTCCAGTTCAGATTCATGAGGTTGCCGAGGGTTTTCCTTCGGGATGGCTATTTCGACTTCTTTTGTCATTCAATAATTATACGTCGAAATCCTTAGGCTTGCTTACTTTAAGCGAATCTGACCCTGTGTACTTCCTTTTTCTATTTGATGGCGTAAATTCTTTATAGGTTATCCATAACCATTATGAATATGAAGAATTATGCACGATCACTACAGAAGACAGTCAAATCATCATTAGTGGATAAACGCGTTCGCGTAGCTTTCTACATGAGAGTCTCCACCGCAGAGCAGGTGCTTGAGGGCTACAGCCCAGAATTCCAATTGCAGCAGCTTGCCGAGCAGGTGAAGCGAAAGGAATACAAAGGGTGGTACACGGACCCCAAGTGGCATTTCTTTGATATGGGCTCCGGCGGGAAGATCGAGGGGCGTCCAAAGCTGAAGGTGCTTATGGATCTCGTGAAGAAGGGGGAGATTGATCTTGTACTCGTGTGGAAGATTGATCGCCTCTCACGGAACCTCTCTGACCTCTTGGAGCTCTTTGAGACGATGGACCGGAATAACGTGGGGTTTGCCTCCATGAAGGAGGATCTCGACTTCACGGGAGCGATCGGTAAGCTCATCTTCCAGATTTTCGGGGCGTTGGCGGAGTTCGAGCGCGAGAATATCCGCATGCGCACGGAGGAGGGAAGAAAGGCTTCGGCTAGGGCTGGCAACTACACGGGCGGGTCGATTCCCTTTGGCTTTCTTGATGTGCCGAATCCCGAAAAGGGGAAAAAGCTGCATTTGATTCCCTCGGAAGGAAAAATCGTAAGACAGATCTTTGAATGGTTTGTTTTTGAGGATAAGAGTGCACGATGGATCTCTCAGGAACTCAATAAGGTTGGGGTACCCAAGGGCAAGGCGAACCGTCGGGCGAAGGATACGAAATGGCATGAATACACGGTACGTAGCATGCTCGGGTATGAAGAATACAGAGGCGTATTCATTACAAACCGCTTCAAGAAAATCAGCAGCACCCCCCGTAAGTACGAGGAGCTACCCAAAGACGAATGGATCATCACCCGTATTCCTCCCGTCATTGACGACATGCTCTATTACATGGCGCAGGAGAAACTCAGGAGGACGGCTGCGAAGCCCGGCAAGGGCGGAGGGAAGGAGCAGTATCTTTTGCGGGGGAAGCTCGCGGAGGTCCCAAGTGGACGCGGCTTTGTGGGCTATCTCTCTTCGAAGAATACAAAGAACTATCGTCGCAAGCAGTACAAGGCGGAGGGGGTCTACCACCCGAGCATGAGTGTTGCCGGTAAGCCGCTCGAAGAATTCGTATGGAAGCACATTGAAACGGCCATTGACGATCCAGAAGGTTTCCTCAAGTTGCACAATGAGACGAGGACCCGTCAGGAGCGCGAGGAGGAACTCAGCCAACAACTACGGACGTACGAGGATGCCCTTACGACGGTGAATGAGAAGATCGAGCGTGTGAAAAACGACTTCTACGAGGGGAAGATCGATGAACCTGAACGGGATAATTGGCTGGCGAAGTACGAGGACCAGCGGGAAGGCGCTTTCAAGTCGAAAGAGAAAGCGGAGCAGGAACTTGCCCGGCTTGCCTCCTACAACGTCGCGTGTGACCACCTGCGGGAGTTTTCCGCGAAGTTTGAGAAAGGGCTCAAGGGCTTCACCTTCGAGCAGAAGCGCAAGATCGTGGATATGATTGTGGAGCGTGTGGAGATTTCCGAAGGGGAACCGAGGGAGGCAAATGTGCTCCTGCGGTTCGATCCAAAGGAAATTGCGAGCCGCATTCCCGGTATCGAACCCTCTTTGCTCAAGAGTAAGCCAAAAAGAGGGGATTTAGTCTCTGTATACAAGGATACTGGGGCGAGCGATGGGGGTTGAACCCACGACCTCCAGGGCCACAACCTGGCGCTCTAACCAACTGAGCTACGCCCGCCACAGGTGCACGTATCCTAGTGTGAATTGTACACGCTTTCCAGCGTGTTTATGCTCCCTTTTCGTCCTTCGTATCCTGCGAGATGTTGTCGGCACGAATGATGGCAATGGGCTCATCGGATTCCTCTGGCTGCTCTGCAGGTGTCGGGTCGCTGTCCGGAGTCTTGGGTGGCGGAGCTACTTCCTGTTCTTTCGGTTCCTCCGATGGTTCCTCCTGACTGGCGATCTCTTCGCGCTTCTTCTTATTGGCGCGGTAGCGGGCGCGCTTCTTGCGGCGCTTCTCGCGTTCGACAGGGGTCAGTTCTTTCTGGGTATCTTCTTCCTCTTTCATGTCATCTGGCTCGGTCTCTTCTGCGATGGGTGCCGGTGCGGCTTCCTGTTTTTCTATTTTCGGAGTGGGGACAGGAGCGGGAGAGATGGGTGCAGGAGGCGTCACCGGTGCAGGAGCGGGTGTCGGAGACGGAGCGCTAACAGGTGCAGGAGTGGGAGTCGGAGGTGTCTGCGGCTCTGAGGCTGCTGGCGGAGGAACGACCGGTTCAGGTTGAGGAGTCGGCTCTGCGGGTGCCTGCGGAGGAGTGGCGACAGGTTCGAGGGATGGTGTCGCTGGCTCAGATTCCTCCTGGGGACTTTCGGACAGCCATGGGGGTATAGAACGTTGCTCTTTCTGTTCCTCAGGCTGGGACGGTGCAGATGGAGCTTCGATAGGTTCTGTCGGCGCTGGGGCGGCTGTTGCAACGGTGTGCCCGCGTTTCTCGGCTTCGTCGTGTCCTTGCTTGAGCCAGCTTGGTGCTTCCTCTTCTTTGAATGCGAGCTCGTTTAATTTCGATGTTTCTTTCGATGCAGTTGCGCTCTCTTCAACTTCTGGCTCTTCGGGTTGCTTATCGTGCTGAGTGAATGGCGAATCGACGATTTCTTGCCTGTGCTCAGCGTCAATGACTGGCATCGGTGGTGCGAGATCGAGGGAGGGAGGGCCGGCTGGAGTTGGGGATTTCTTGCCAGATGCATTACCTGAAGTCGGGGGTTCTTTGTCGAGACGTCGCTGAACGATCTTACCGATGATCGTGACCACGGCGAATCCTGCGACAATAGCCAGCAGCAGTCCGCCGATGATCGAAAGAATCGTTCTCAAATTGAAGCGAGAAGATGTGGTTGACGCTGACGACTCTGAAGAAACAGAAGCGCTGCTGGACTGCTGAACCTGCATAATGCTATCGACGGGCAGAATGCCCGTGATGCGGAGTACTTCTTGCGCGGTTGCCAGATCGCGTACCTGCAGACTCACGGTGTACTGGTTGTTCTGTGCGTATGTGTGCATTGGATGATCGAGCATGCTCTGGCGTCCGTCGCCGAAATCCCAGTAGAAGAGCAGGGCACGTCCTTCGCTCGAGAGTGCCGATGGTTCAATCGCGAATGCGTATGTGCCACTGCCATGATTTTCAATGTGCACGAGCTCGAGCCCATTGGGTGAGGTGACGGGTGTCTGAACAGAAGGTTCGACGGGAGGAGGAATGCTTCCTGAGTACAGTTGGATCACCTGTGTTGCGGGTCCAGCGGCGCCGTTCCCTCGTACGGTGAACGTGCGCTCAATGTGCCCGACAGTAAACCAGACTCGCAGTGGAGCCCCTTCGGTTTCGAAGAATGTTCCACGTGTGTCGTTGTCGTTGGTGGGATCACCGTCTCCGTTGGTATCAAGAGTGCCATCCAGATCGATGCTGAGTGCTGAGGATCCAGGTTTGGCACTGATGAGAATGGTTTTTGCATTGCTATCGAGGACAGCATTGCCACTGACATCCTGCCGAGGGTCAGTGACGACGAGCGAAGCTCCTTCGTTCCCTTCGACAGATGTTGGAGTGCCGGGAACGATGTGGATAGCAAATGTACGTGTCGTCACTGGTGTGTGATCTTCTTGAGTCACTTCGCCGCGCAGAAGAAAGTCTCCTGCCTCCACAAATCGTTCGCGAAAGAGCGGTCCCCGGTCTGCCTGCACAAAAGCACCATCGGCTTTGGTGAGTGACCACGCAACCTGATGACTCGAGGAGTCGGATATGGCCAGCACTTCGAGCACGCTTCCCGGCGCGAGTGTCCACGATTCCATGATGAACGGCTGATCCTGTTCAATGGCATGTGCGATCGTGATCGATGAGAGGAGCACGACGCCAATGCCGATGATGAGCCGGTGGCGCTTGAGGGAGGTGTGCATGATCAGGAAACGGTGCCAATGACGAACGTGACAATGGCGCGTGCGATGAGAATCAGGATCAATCCTGCAATGGTGTAGATGACAATCTTTTTCGCTTTGTCTTTGGAGCTCTCTTCTCCCAGCCCCACGATGAGCCAGATACCGGCGATGACAATAACGACGATGGCAACGAGCGAGACGAAGCCCAAAATTTTCTGAGCAATACTCAGAATCGTTCCCTTCAGATCAGTGCCCCCACCTCCACCAAGATTGATGTCATCCGCATTGCCGAGTGCCTGTGCACCAGCGACGCGCGGCAGAGTGAGCAGGGCCAATGAAGTGAGGTAGTAGCGAATGGAAATCATGGCGGTTAGCCGGCAAGACCGATGAAGAATATGACGAGGGCTTTTGAAATCAGAATGAGAATGAGGCCAATCGCGGTGTACAACACGATTTTCTTGGCCGTGTCTTTTGCCGAATCATTGCCGAGACTCAAGATCAGGTAGAGACCCGCAATGATGATGACAATGACCGCGATGAGTGAGACGTACGTGAGAATTTTGTTCACGATGTTTGCGATCGTCGAACGAAGGTTTCCTCCCTGAAGACCCGAAACTCCACTATCTGCTCCCTGTTGCAAGCCCGGACCGTTGTAGACCTGTGCGAGGGCATGTCCTTCAGGCAATGCGAGGTGCAGTGCGGCAATAGAACATCCGAGGAGAGCGGCACAGAGCCAGAGACGGGTACTCATGTGTGTTAAGGTATTGAGCTTGGTATTCAAGCTTTATGATAGCATACTTTGTGTCCATTTGCCACTCCGCCTGCAATGCGTCCATCTACGCCTCGTTCCCTCCTCCGGCGTGCCGCTGCTCCGGCCTTTCTCGTCACAAGCCTGGTACATATTCGCTATTTGACGGGGGCGGAGGTGAGTGCGGGAGCTGTACTCCTCACGCCGAATCGTACCCTCCTCTTCGTGGATCCCCGGTATCGTGAAGTGGCTGCGAAGGTTGCCGCAGGGTGCATGGTGCGTCCCCTCGATGATCTGGAGCACGTGCTCAAGCGTTTTGCCGTGTGCGGTTGCGAGTCAGAAGTCGTCACGCTTGCCCAGAGTTACCGATGGAAAAAGAAATTTCGCGGAACGAAATTCCTATCGAAGAGCGATGTGGTCGCCCACTTTCGACGTGCCAAAGATCCAAAAGAGGTGCGACGCTTTCGACGTGCGCAGCGCATCACACACATGCTTCTTCAACGCATTCCCTCCGCATTGCGCAGCGGTGTTACAGAGCGCGAAATTGCCCGAAGCCTCCGTATCTGGGCCGAAGATCTCGGCGCCGATCATCTGGCCTTCGATCCGGTTGTGGCGTTTGGTGCACATACCAGTCGTCCACACCATCACCCCACCACGCGCGCACTCAAGAAAGGTGACATTGTGCAGATCGACGTGGGCGCGCGCTACGGAGGGTACTGTGCCGACCAGAGTCGCGTGTTCTTCACGGGTAAGAAAACTCCTCAGCAGAAACGTGCACTCACCGCCGTGCGCGAGGCGAAGGAGGCTGCGGAACGTGCGGTGCGTACCGGCGCCTCCACGCATGCACTCGATCGCATCGCACGATCAGTCTTGAAGAAGTACGGTATGGAAGAGCTCTTTGTTCACTCGCTCGGTCATGGTGTAGGGCTCGAGATCCACGAGGGCGTCACGCTTAGTCAGAAGCGTCCCGACCAAACACTCCTCGCTTCCGAGATTGTCACGATCGAGCCGGGGGTGTACTTTCCGGGGAAGTTTGGCATACGACTAGAAGATGAAATTATTGTTCGTTGAGCCCTTCTAGAAGCCAAAAATAAGAATGATAAGTATGATTTGCATTCGAAGGTTTCAAAATGTTTCGATCTTCCCGCTAAGGGGACAAGGGACCGCGAACATGCTAGAATGATCAGAAATGCACATCACTTCTACACCGCTCCACCGCACGCGCTGCGCACGATTGCCGCGGCATATCAAACTTCTCATTGCGGCGCTTACGTTGGTCGCACCTGTGATGGCAGTAGGAGTGAGCAGCGATCTTCCACGCGAACAGGAGTTCATCATCACGGCTTACTACTCTCCCAAGTCGGGGCAGTGTTGCTATGTAAAGGGCGGATACCGCGCCGACAAAATTCTCAACGGAGAGGGCACGCATGGTGCCGATGGTACAGAGGTGTATCCCGGCATGATCGCCGCTCCGTCGAGTTATGCCTTCGGCACCGTTGTCGCACTTCCCGGTATCGGCCGTTTCACCGTGCACGATCGTGGCGGGGCGATTACGGAATTATTCGATGGTGCGCATCGTCTTGATATCTGGGTGGGGGAGGGTGAAGAGGGGTTAGCGCGGGCGCTCGCATTCGGCGTGCGGCACGTGCGTGGCACGGTGTATGAGAAGGGAGGATTCCAGTCCAAGGAGCGTTTCTCACTCGAGAGTTTTCCTGCCGTGCTCGACCGGCTCGAGCCGTTTCTCGTGCGTGGCGAGGATCTGCTTAACGTTTCGATAAAGATGGACGATCGTAGCCTCTCGGTCGAGACGCTCCAGCAATCGCTGAAGAAATTGGGGTACTTCAGTCATCCCGTTACCGGGCTCTTCGGTCCGGTTACACAAGAAGCACTTGCACGCTTCAGCGCGGCATACGGTCTTGCCGAACCTACAGATCAACTCAGTGAGCGCTCAGCTGCATTCCTCGCTGCCGCACTACGTCGTTCCGAGGCCCAGCCTCCCGTCGTCAGAAACGTCGACAGGGGAGCGAGAGCTTCGGTTATTCGTGCGGCACAGCGAACCATGCGATTCCTCGGCTTCTATACCGGCAGAACGGATGGCGTATACGATGATGCATTAGCTGCTTCGATTCTCACATTCCAGCAGAGCCAACAGTTGGTTGGCACGGCACAGGATCCGGGAGCCGGACGTATCGGGCCACTCACCCGTGGCAAACTCGAGACAAAGTGGAACCAGCGACTCGTCGCGGCATTGGCGGATCGTCTGCTGATTCTGCACCGTGTCGAGGTACTGCTTGATGAGCGCGGCAAGAACATCGATCAGTTTCTGAGTGAGGGCGACAGCGGTTCGCAAGTGGCTCTGCTGCAGCGACTGCTTGCCGATCGCGGATACTTTCCACGAGAGAAGCTAAACGGATACTTCGGTCAGCAGACCAAGGAGTCAGTTCTGCATTATCAGATGGATCGCAATCTCGTTACATCCGAAATCAGCACAGGTGCAGGTGTCGTGGGTCCACAGACGCTCAAGAATCTGCGTGAGGAGGAGCGCTACGACGCGTATCTTCTTGTGAGGAGCGAAGGATGGAGGGGACTGTAATCGCCATTACCCCAGGGCGGGGATACTGTAATCGCCATTACCCCAGGGCGGGGATACCTCCCCGCCCGTGTCTTCAGTACCAATTGTCGATTGGTTGCACATCCCACTTTCCGCTTGCAGAAGACCAAGGATAGTTGTCTGGGATCTCTACGAGACCGGCCTTTGCAGGATTGTTGTGAATGTAGCGCAGAGCTTCAGAAACATCGTGGACCGTTCGTGCGTCGAATCGGGATTGCCAAATCGGACCTAATCCGATGCTGTGTGCCACGCCCATCTTCCAGCGATTCATGACGGTGGATATTTTTCCTGGTGATGGCACTCGTATGAGGAGATGACAATGGTCAGGCATGATGACGAAGCCGAAAAGGAAGAACGGGTGTTGATCTTGAACTCGGTACAATGTGTCAATTGCCTCTCGTGCAATTGCAGGATTACTGAACAAGGGTTTTCTGTTTTGCAGTATCGTTGTGACGAGCAATGTCACATCGTTCTCGATAGGCCTACATTTCACGACCATAGCGGCTCATTCTACACGATTGCGCCGCAGGCAAGTATGCCTGCGGCTGAGTATTTGGTACAACGTTCGTCAATTGAACTTCTATTGCGTCTCGTGCAGCATATCCCCATGCGCCGTTTCGCGTGTTTTCTCGTGCTGGTTCTCGTGCCGTTTGCTGCGTTCTCCGAAGCGGAGGGCATCACGCGTCGTGATGGATTTCTGATGATCTGGGAGGGCATCCGGCGCGATCCGGATCCTACCAATGAGTCTCCTTTCCGCGATGTACCCGAAGGCGAGCGGGGGAGTGAGGAAATCACGTATGCCAAAGCGCGTGGCATTCTTGACGACGATGAAATGTTTTATCCCGATGAGCCACTCCTCATGGCAGATGCCGTGCTGTGGTTGTTGCGCACACGGAATGTCGCGGATCTCGACGAGATGATGCCAGAATCACTCCCCATACTCCTTCAACGGTATCCCTTCATTGAGCAGGAGCGTGATATCTCATTTCCGGTGAGCTCTGCCGATGAGCTTCTGGTGATGGCTGCCAATTTCGATGACATGCTCGCACAGGAGGTGCATGAAGTGAGTCTCTATTCCGAAAAATTCCACGGTAAAGGAACCGCGTGCGGCGAATCCTTCGACATGCATGCACTCACAGCGGCACACCGAACTTTTCCCTGCAATACACTCGTCAAAGTGACGAACGCCGAGAGTGGGCAGAGTGTGATCGTGCGCATCAACGATCGCGGGCCGTACGTGGAGGGACGTGATATGGATCTGAGTCTCGAAGCGTTCACGCGCATTGCCCCTCGCAGTCAGGGAATCACACAGGCCAGATTCCAGCGGTTGGGTGATAGTGCACTCATTGATGCGTGCGATGGTGTGCTGCGGCGTTACCAAAAGCGCATTACACGCGACGTTCGTTTCGATCGCGGCGTGCCGCACGGCATCTCTGTAGAGAGTGCGCTCACGCTCAGATCTATTCGGCCCTTCGTCGTGCGTTCTATTGTGCACCCCGATGGAGTTGAGGAGCGTATCGAAGACTGGGTGAATCCTGGCGAGGTGTTTACATTCACGCCTTCTGCAAGTGGCCTGTACAGATTTCGGGTTGGTACGGTCGATGGGCGGGCCCGTGAGATGACGATGGACGCGTGGGAATGCGCTCGATGACAAAATTGGACCACTGTATCATCACATCATATTTTAATTTCGTATCAAGTTGCCGTGAGGGGCAGGAGGTGCCGAAATATGCTATAATTAAACGAATTCCTTGTATATTCCTCAAGTTCGCCTTTGTTTAGCATCCTTGAACGCTTCTTCTGGCCCCTGTTCTGGATCGTCATCCTGACGACCGTTTCGCTCGTGCCCGGAGCATGGAGGCTCATCGGCACGTGGTGGATTGCGAGTCCGTTTCTCAATTCCGGGCTCATCGTTGGTGCGTATGTCGTCTGGAAGATGGTGAAGTGGAACTTCCGGTACTGGTACGCCGTATGGAAGTCAAAGTCGCTCGTGATGATGAAGATCCTGCTTCCGCGCTCCGACAGCAAGGTGGATCAAGAGAAGCGCACAGAGAAGGACTTCAAAGAGAAGGTCGCGATCATGGAGCAGTTGTACCGGGCTCTCTGGGAAGTGCAGAGCCTCACGGTCTGGCAGGAGTTGCGCTACTGGTTTTTTCGCTACATCACGATCAGTTTTGAGATGTACGTCGAGAAGGGGCAGCTCATGTTCTACATTGTCACCCAACCCGAGCTGCAATCCATTGTCGAGAAGCAGGTCACGGCGTTCTACTCCAATGCCGAAGTCACCCTGCACAAAACGCCAGAGCTCTGGCCCAAAGGATCGAAACTCACGGCCTACAACATGATCACCGATAAGCCGTTCATGTTCCCGATGCGGTTTTATGAGCATATGCAGGATGATCCGCTTAACGGCATCGCAAACGTGTTGAGTAAGATGCAACCCGATGAGACGGCAGGCGTGCAGATCGTGCTCATGCCGTCCTCGTCGCAGAAGTGGGGCAAGCGCACGCAGCAATTTGCCTCGCAGCGATTCAAGGGCAAAAAGGACGGATGGTTCAGTTCTATTCCGCTTCTCGGCACACTCTTTTCGATCCTTGGTGGTGTCGCCTCGGGAACCGATGGCTCGACATTCGCGCCCGGTGCAAATCGTGGTGATGCGTTCATCCGCATGATCCAGCCAGAAGAAGAGCTTTATAAGCGCATGGGTGAGAAGGCAGGCATGAGCTTTTACTTCGCCTCCATTCGCATCGCATCCGCGGCCAAGACGTGGCAGCGTTCGATCGAAATCACCAACAACCTGCAGGTCGCCTTCAATGCGTTCAAAGATATCTACGGCAACTATTTGGATGACTACCGCATGTTCTCAAATTTCTTTCCGCTCGCGTGGAACGCGCCGATTCTCTACAAACTGTGGACGCGACGTATCAACGGGTTCTGGCACAGACGCTGCATGCTCGTCGAGAAAGAACTGGCGGGGCTCTTCCACTTTCCTGATAGTCGTTACAACAAGATTCCGATCATCGAGTGGATCAGTTACCGCGTGTTGCCGCCTCCTCCGAATATTCCCGCAGAGGGCATTCTGCTTGGCATCAACAAGCATCGTGCCGTCGAGACACCCGTGCGCTTCTACCCCGAAGACCGCACGCGTCACCACTACATCATCGGTAAATCCGGAACGGGTAAATCTGCACTGCTATCGTGGATGAGTCGTCAGGATATCAAGAACGGCGAGGGCGTGTGCATCGTGGATCCTCACGGCGATCTGATTGAAGACGCGCTCGCTCATATACCCAAGGAGCGCGCCAAAGATATCGTCGTCTTCGATCCCGCGGATACCGGCCGGCCGATGGGCCTCAATCTGCTCGAGGCCAAGACGCCCGAAGAGAAAGATCGCGCCGCGCTCGATGCGATGGGGATCTTCATCAAGCTCTTCGGTAACGAAATCTTCGGTCCGCGTATTCAGCACTACTTCCGCAACGGCTGTCTCACACTCATGGATGACGAGGAGGAGGGGGCCACGCTCATCGACGTGCCACGTCTGTACGTGGATGACGAGTTCCAGCGCTACAAAGTGGCAAAGTGCCGCAACCCCGTTGTGCGCAGTTTCTGGGAACACGAGATCGCCAAGACCGGTGCGCGCGAAAAGGAGGAGATGATTCCGTACTTCTCGGCGAAGTTCGGGCCATTCATCACCAATACCACCATGCGCAATATCATCGGGCAGCCCAAGAGCGCATTCCAGATCCGCGACATTATGGACTCCGGCAAGGTGCTGCTTGTGAACCTGAGCAAAGGTAGAATCGGCGATGTAAACGCGCAGTTGCTGGGCCTGATCTTCGTGAATAAGGTCAACATGGCCGCACTCTCGCGCGCCGATGTGCAGCGCAAACAGCGCAAGCGCTTCTACCTGTACGTGGACGAATTCCAGAACTTCGTGACCGAGGCCTTTGCTACCATTCTCAGTGAGGCACGCAAGTACGAGCTGGGGCTTGTCATGGCACATCAGTTTATCGGGCAACTCGTGGGCAAGACGGAGGAATACGGACAGGCCAATACTAAGTTGCGTGACGCCGTGTTCGGTAACGTGGGATCCATCAGCTCCTTCAAGATCGGTGCGGAAGATGCCGAGTACATGGCCAAGGAATTCGCACCTGACTTAAGTGAACAGGACGTGATCGGCATTCCAAACTTCAACTGCTACATGAAACTTTCGATCAATAACGTTCCATCGCGCCCCTTCAGTATGGCGACGATCTACGACGAATCAGAGCGCAACGAAGAGCTGGCCGGGCTCATCAAGGAGTACAGCCGCATGAAGTTCGGTCGCAAAAAGGTGTTCGTCGATCAGGAGATTGAAGACAGAATTGGGATGGTGCGGTAAACCGTCCCACAAAACTTACCATCCCCATGGGGACAACGACGACCGAGAAGGAAGCTGCTGTGTGCTGTAGTACGTATCGTGGTACCCACGCCGCTCTTCTGCATCTTCGATATCCCATTCACGAGAAGAAGTGCCACTCAGTGCATCACTCCTGCCTGCCTGTGATCCCTTGTCGTATCGCTGTTGCTGAGTGAGGCGGATGTTGACGGAGCGAGCCTGCGAATTCATATAGTGTGTCTGCTGCGCTGCCTGCTCTGCCCGTTTCGTATCGAGCGCTTTTATCAGCCGACGGCGATAGACGCTCATGCCGTGCGGCATCTGTCCTTTGCCAATATGTTGCCGCTGCGTATCCAATTGGAGGGAACGGCTCTCAAGCTCCGATGAGGGGCATCTTCAGATATCGCTGGATGTCGGGTTCGTTGAGCATGGGGGTGTGAGAAAGGGGGATATCGTCCTCGAATGATTAGATACTGTCAAGACTGTGCGGTCAAACAGCGTTCTTCAGGCGGTATCAGCGGTTTCGGAATATGCTACAATTGCCTCAATTCCTTTCCTCCTCTTTCCATGAAAAAGGTTTTGCTCTGGATTGTCGGGATCATCCTCGTGCTTGTCGCCATTGTTATCGTCCTTGTCATTGTGAGTGAATCTTCACCTTTGGATACGAGGATATCTATCTCACAGGACTATGGGTTCGACGGTTCTTTCCCGGCGAAAGAGATGGCCAACGTGCGATCCCCAAGTGCAGCACAGTGGGGAGAGGCCGATGACTCTGCAAGCGGACAGGGACAGGTGGGAGAGCGGATTGTCATCCGTTCTGCGCGTCTTGCCATTGTTTCCAAGGATGTGCAGAAGGCGGCGGAGGAGCTCAAGGGGTACGCGCAAGCAAATGGGGGCTTTGTGGTTAGTGCCGATGTACGTAGTGAAGAGGGTGAGGCGCCGACGGCCCAAGTGTCCTTCCGGATTCCTGCAGACAAGCTGGATGCCGCAGTGGCGTTCGTGCGCTCACAGGCCCTGCGGGTGACGAGCGAGTCTATCACCGGAGAGGATGAGGATGTGACCGAGGAGTACGTGGACCTGACTGCCCGGCTGCATAATCTCACTGCGAGCGAGACGCAGCTCCTTGCTATTATGAAGGACGCTCGCAAGACGGAGGATGTGCTCGCGGTACACCGCGAGATCGAGCGTGTGCGTGCGCAGATTGAATCGCTCACCGGGCGCAAGAAGTACCTCGATGAATCGGCAAAGCTCTCCTTTGTCACCGTTTCCATCGCCACGGACGAGTCGTCACTCCCCGTGATCGAATCTGGCAATGAGTGGCGTCCCCTCGTCGTTGCCAAGGGTGCCGTCACCGCGTTCTTGGGCGTCCTAAAGTTCCTCGCAAACCTCGCGATCTGGATCATCATCTTTGTGCCGGTCTGGGGGACCGCTATCCTCGTTGTGCGCTACTGGAAGAGGAGACGACCGATGGGCCAATAGGATTCCCCGTGGATTCTTTTCGGTTCGGTTCCGTTTCCTGTATTCTGCATCCGTATGCCATCCTTCTCCCAAATCAAAGACATGTTCCGCGTGCAGCGCGAGGCGAAGAAAGTAAAAAAGGAACTCAAGAGGATCCACGTTGAAGCGGAGGGCCGGGGAGTTAAAGTCGCTGTTTCGGCCGATATGGAGGTGGTGAGTATCGACATTGCACCCGATGCTCCGCGTGAGACGCTTAATCGTGAGCTCGTTGATGCACTTAATCGTGCCTTCAAAAAAGCGCAGGTGGTCTCGGCCGAGAAGATGCAGGGTGTCATGGGCGAGATGGGGTTCCCCACTGATCAGGGGATGAAGGGAATGGGACAGCAGTGAGTATTTTCCTATGAAGAAGCTTTTCCTCTTCATTCTCGGCCTCTGTATCGTGTCGTACATGTGGTATCAACACGAGTTGTCGCCGCTCGGCGGGACAAACGCTGTTCGTCTTACGGTGGAGCAGGGGATGACAGTGGAACAGGTGGGAGCCCTGCTGGCGCAGAAGGGCCTCATTCGTTCGCCACTTGCCTTCAAGACGTATATGAAGCTAAAGGGCGCGCAGACGCAAGTGCAGGCGGGGACATTCATCTTCCGTCCTTCGATGAGAATTGAAGAGATTGCGCAAGTTCTGCGAACGGGAAAATCAGAAGAAGTTGCCCTCACGATCCCCGAAGGATGGACGGTGCAGGACATCGATACACTTCTCGCACGCAAGGGGCTCGCCGCTTCGGGCGCTGTGCTCGATTGCCTCACACGCTGCGACTTTAGCTCATTCGATTTCCTTCCCGCGGTTTCGGGTCTTGCAGAGCGAGGAGGTCGATTGGAGGGGTATCTCTTCCCCGAAACCTACTTCGTCGATGAATCGCAGTTCGTGCCCAAGTTCTTTCTCGAGCGTCTGCTGGGGACTTTTCGCACACGCGTGATACAGAAGGAGGGTGATGCGATTGCTGCGTCGGGTCACTCGCTCCACGAGATCGTCACGATGGCTTCGCTCGTCGAGGCAGAGACACGTACTGATGATGAGCGACCGATTGTGGCGGGGATTCTGTGGAAGCGTTTTGAAGCTGGTATGCCATTGGGGGTGGATGCCACGGTGCGCTATATCGTGGAAAAATCCACCGAGCCGATTACACAGTCCGACCTCGAGACGAAGAGCCCCTACAACACGCGCAAGTTCAGAGGTCTCCCTCCGGGTCCCATCGAGAGTCCGGGGCTCGCGAGCATCCTCGCCGCGCTTAAGCCGCAGGAGTCGCCCTACTGGTACTACCTGCACGACAGCAAAGGGCTCATTCATTACGCATCCACCAATGAGGAGCACAACGAGAACAAGAGGCGGTATTTGCGCTGATAGAGGCCTGTTGCTGGTATTTGACACAAAAATGTTCAGTAGTACAGTTCTTACTGATGGATATCGAAAGTGAAGCACAGGGACCAGATACAGCGATTGATGCAGCGTTTGAGGCTGCCTTCGAGAAACTGAAGGGCGCTTCCTGTGTGGAGCATCCGGAGACTGCCCAGTGCGGCAGAACTCCCGTTTTTGCAAATCATTTCATGGAATTCTTTGGCAGCCATGCGCAGGTTGATAAGGCGGGGCCTGCAGCCGCCCGTTTCATTGAAGAGATACCTTGGTCAGATGATCCGCTCGAGAACGCAGTTATTGGGTACATGGTGTTGAAAGAACTTCAGCTTGCACTGGAGCAGATTCTTCGTGCCGACAAAGAGTTTGCGCAGTCGCGGGATGACACTCCAGAGAAGAATACTGATGTTCAGGATACTTCAACTCCATCAGGCGATGCGGCAGGCACGCATGTATCTGCGGCTTCCGTAGTGGATATGCATGAAACCAGGATGGACAGGGCAATCGCCGATAGCGCAGCAGCTGATGAGGCGGGAGATATTGATGGAGCTGCGGCTGTAAAAGAGGCACAGTTCAAAGGGAGTGCCGCAGCAGGAACGGTGCCGCGCACGTTTACCGTGAGAACAATTTCTGATGATGGAGAAGTTGTCTCTGTTGAGAAAGCAGTTCCGAATTGGGATGGTTTACCACCAGGACAAGTTCTGGCAAGGATGTGCGACTGGCTGCCGAGAATGGTGGTAGCTGTTGCGTCCGGCAGTAACAGGCTTGGTGATATTCCTCGGCTACATCCTCTTTGCGAGAAGGATGCAACTGTACGGCCAGACATGAAACAGCTGTGCACGGACGTGTGCGCATCTTTTTCGAGTCTCGGAGAATCAACATTCGATAGAGTTCTGCGAGAAGCGTATGACGCACTACATAATCAGTGCCTTCCCGTACTGAGTAATCAAGAAAGTACGGATGGTGAGGTGAGAAAAATGAGGGATACCGTATTACTGCCGCATTTGAGCAAAATCGAAGGCTTGGTGAGAAATCTGGGTTTTGGCCATGTATTAGATGAGAATCCTATGCCGCCACTGCCTTCAGAGAGGCCAGGCAGATGCGCAAATGACGAAGAGTACCGGCGGAGATTTCCGAGAGGCGATGAAGAGGTACATTGAGAACAAGCGGCGCTATCTGCGATAGCTTATGTTTTTCAAATAATTGTGGTATAATATTCTTCGAGAACATTCACTAATACCGATATCATTCTTCCATCCTCAATGACTCCTGCACACAAGCTCAAGATTGGCGTAATGGGTTCGGCCTCTGGTCCGCAGATTTCTGATCCTCATGCACGTGAGATGGCCAAGAAGCTCGGGGAGGAAATCGGCAAACGCAACTACATCTTCATCAATGGTGCGTGCCCGGGTTTGCCGCACGATGCACTCCTGGCGGCCAAGGCAGCGGGCTCCTTTACCGTGGGTATCTCGCCGGCGTTCTCGGAGTACGAACATGTGCACGAGTATCACTCGCCACTGGATAACGAAATGATGATCTACACGGGACAGGGGTTCATGGAGCGCGACATCGTGAATATTCGTTCTTCTGATGGTGTGGTCTTCATCGGCGGTGGTATCGGCACCTTGAACGAGCTCACCATTGCCTATGACGAGGGGCGACCCATGGGTGTACTCACCGCAACGGGCGGTATCAGTGATCACGTCGAAAACATCATCACGAAGATGTGTCTGCGTACAATTCCGCCGAATATGGTGTTCGACGATGATCCGGTCAAACTCCTCGATAAGCTGGAGGTCGTCATCCGCACATTCCCGCTGCCGATTCACGAAGACGGCCGCGTAATCGACAAGCCGGAGGGGCGGCGCGATGCACCCACTAATCTGGGAGAGAAAAGCCCGGGATAATCGACACAGGGATTCGGGTATAGGAATTCGGGAATAGGGAATCGGACATGGGATGGTTTTTCATTTTTCGAAGTCCTAATCCCGATTCCCGATTCCCGACTTGGTGATCCAGCGCACCGGCGTTCCGGTGAAGTCAAACATTGAGCGCAGTCGGTTTTCGAGGAACTTGAGTTCGCTCGGGCGGATCGCTTTCGGGTTCTTCACGAAGAGCACGAATGTGGGAGGGACTTCATCCGCTTGCGTAAGATGTTTGGTTTTTGAGAGGACCTTGAGCGGCTGGCCGTACACGGCGTCGATGAACCAGCGGTGGAGATCCTTGGTCGGAATGCGGCGAAGTCTGTTCGCTTGCACCTGTGCAATTAAGGGAAACACCTTGAGCAACCCTTCCTTCGTCTGGGCGGAGCAGGGGAGTAGGGGAGCGAATCGACAGAACAGAAGTGACCGCTCCACTTCGGCGATCTTCGTCTTGCGTTCTTCGCCCTTGAGCGTATCAATCTTATTGAGAAGGATGATGAGTCCTCTGCCGGTCTCCATGGCCAGTGCGGCGAGACGCTGATCCTGGTGACTGACGGGGGCGGTGGCATCGAGAACGAGTAAGGCCACATCACATTGTTCCAGTGCCTGAATGCTGCGCAGGACTGCGAAGTGCTCCACACCATCCTCCACCTTGGAGCGGCGACGGATGCCTGCCGTGTCGATGAAGAGATACTCCTGTTCCTGAAAGCGGATGGCAGTATCGACGGCATCGCGGGTGGTGCCTGGGATATCCGAGACAAGCATAGGCGAGACACGGCGCTGCGGGTCCGACATGAAGGCGTTGATGAGCGAGCTCTTGCCTACATTCGGCTTGCCGATGACGGCAATGCGCGGAGGGTCGGACTTCTTGGCCTTGGGTTGTTTTTTAAAGTGGAGCTTCTTGAGCTGCCTCTTGATCGTAGAGAGCAGTTCCTCTGTGCCGATGTTGTGCGGAGCACTCACCGAGATCACATCATCGGTGATGCCGATTGCGAGGAATTCGGAAATCCGCTCCTCCGCGATCTGAGGATTGTCGCACTTGGTGGGCACGAGGATCACGGGAACGTGACGACGGCGGTTTTTGCGCAGGAGGTCGATGATGAGGTGATCGCTCTTCGTGAGCTCCTCCCGTGCATTGATTGTGAGGAGGATGAGATCGGCGTGCTCGAGCGCGAGCAGCGATTGTTGGTGAACATCCGCCTCAAAGTCTTTGTCATCCGTGCCGCCGCCCATGCCGCCCGTGTCGAGCAGCAAAAAATCCATACCGCTCATTTCGACGCGATGCGCAACGTGATCGCGTGTGGTACCTGCAACCTCGCTCTCGATAGCGAGGCGCCTGCCCACCAATCGGTTGAAAAGGGTGGATTTACCCGTGTTGGGTCGGCCAATGATCGCAACAGTGGGGAGGGAGGGCATGCGAAGTAGAAGGTTTACGGCGAATTGTAGCCGCTAGAGCGCTTTGAAGACAGCAGAACGCAGGGTATCATTCGCGTATGTCGCAGGAATTCGACCCCTCCACTATCGAAGCCAAGTGGCAAAAGAAGTGGGAGCAGGCCAAGATCTACGAGACGGATCTGAAGAAGGCGAAGAATCCCTATTACTCCCTCGTCATGTTCCCGTACCCGAGTGGGGACAAGTTGCATGTGGGGCACTGGTACAACTTTGCGCCGGCAGACAGTTTTGCGCGGTACATGCGTATGAAGGGCAAGGACGTAATGGAGCCGATGGGCTTCGACGCCTTCGGGCTTCCGGCCGAGAACTACGCCATTAAGAGCGGTATCCCTCCCGAAAAATCCACACGTGAGAATGTACAGACTATGGTGAAACAACTGCGTCGCATGGGTTGCATGTACGACTGGAGCAAGATGGTCAATACGTCCTCACCCGATTACTACCGTTGGACGCAGTGGTTGTTCCTCAAGATGTACGAGCACAAACTGGCCTACAAGAAGGAGGCCTCTGTAAACTTCTGCTCCAAATGTCAGACGGTACTGGCCAACGAGCAGGCACAGGACGGCACGTGTGAGCGCTGCGGAACGACGGTAGTGCAGAAGAACCTGAGTCAGTGGTTCTGGAAGATTACCGACTATGCGGAGCGACTGCTTTCGGGCCTCGACGAACTCGATTGGCCCGAGAAGACCAAACTCATGCAAGCAAATTGGATTGGCAAAAGTGAGGGGGCGGAAATTTCATTCAATATCGTGGGGCACGATGACAAGCTCACAGTCTTCACTACGCGCCCAGATACGCTCTTTGGCGCTACGTACATGGTCCTTGCCCCAGAACATCCATTGGTCGAGAAGATCACACCTAGGACGCATTGGGGTGCGGTGCAGGCGTACCGTGAAAATGTTCAGAAGAAGACGGAACTGGAGCGTGGATCATCCCAGGCCAAGACAGGTGAGTCCACCGGCGCGTTTGCTGTGAATCCTGCAACCGGCAAAGAGATTCCCATTTGGATTGCCGACTATGTGCTGATGTCATACGGCACGGGGGCGATCATGGCGGTGCCGGCACATGATGAAAGGGATTTTGAATTTGCTACGTACTATAATTTGAAGATCGAGTGCGTTATTGATCCGAATAGGACTACCGTGAATTTTACGAATTATGTGTTTCCGAAATTGGCTGCGTTCACGTCAACGGGGAAAAATTTGGCGGAACAAGAGCAACAGTGGATTGAGGAGTGTCGAGAGAGTGTTCTTTCTGGCGGTAAATGTTGGACGGGTCCCGGCAAAACGATAGACTCCGAATTCCTCAATGGGTTGGAGGTGGATTCTGCGAAGAAGCGCATGATCGCGTGGTTGGAAGACGAAGGAAGAGGGAGGACAAAAACGACTTTTCGTCTCCGTGACTGGCTTGTCAGCCGCCAGCGCTACTGGGGTGCTCCGATCCCGATTGTTTACGATCCGGAGGGCAAGCCCCATCCAGTGCCTGAGAAGCACTTGCCGTGGTTGCTGCCGACAGATGTCGCGTTCAAGCCGACGGGCAAATCGCCGCTCACTGAGAGTAAGGAATTCATCGCTCGCACCGAGAAGATCTTCGGCAAAGGGTGGACGCCGGAATTCGATACGATGGATACCTTCGTCTGCAGTAGCTTCTACTATCTTCGCTTTCTTGCGGAAGGTGATGAGAAGCATGTGGTGCATCCGACGATTGAGAAGAAGTGGATGCCTGTCTCCATGTACATCGGCGGTCCGGAGCACGCATGCATGCACCTCATTTACGCGCGGTTTGTGATGATGGCTCTCAAGGATTTCGGTGTGGTCTCGCACGAAGAGCCATTCCAACGCCTCGTACATCAGGGGCTCATCACCAACAAAGGCGTCAAGATGAGCAAGAGTAAGGGGAACGTCGTGAGCCCCGATAGCTTCATCGATCGTCACGGGTCCGATGCCTTTCGCATGTACCTCATGTTCATGGGGCCATTCACCGAAGGAGGGGACTGGAGCGACACGGGTATTAAGGGCATTGATCGCTTTGTGAAGCGGATTTATGCGCTCTGTACCGATAAGGTGAACAAAAAAGTTGATCAACCAAACGTCATCGCTGCACTGCATCGTACGATCAAGAAGGTGACGGAGGATATCGAGGGGCTGAAGTTCAACACTACCATCTCCGCACTCATGGAATTCCTGAATCTCTTGGAAGAGGAAGGGGGAGTGAGTGAAAAGACGGCGCAGACACTTGTCCTCCTTTTGGCCCCGATCGCGCCACATCTCGCTGAGGAACTATGGGAGTCACTCGGCGGACCCACCGTCGCCAAGGCTTAGGAGGGCCAGAAAGATTTTGTCATCGAGCAGAAGTGGCCCACGTTCGATCCTAAACTCACGAAGTCTTCGACGTTCGTCATTGTCATTCAGGTGAACGGCAAGGTGCGCGGCGAAATCGAAGTATCGGCAGATACTGCCAAAGATGACGTGCTCACGCAGGCCAAGGCGCATCCGAACGTGCAGAAGTTCTTGGAGGGGAAACCTCCAAAGAAAGAGATTTACGTGAAAGGCAGACTCGTGAGCTTGGTAGTGTAATCAGCGCACTGGAACGGGCATCGGCTTGCCCATTCTTTCGCGATACAGATCCGGATCGATCGTGCGCTCGAAACACACACGACCTGCTCCGTGATCCCAGAAATTTTCAGTTCCGAAGGGCTCGTAGACTGAAGGGCGGTGCTTCTCTGCTGATGTCGACGTCGTTTCGAACGTTGCGCAAAGCTCGAAGGTCAGCTTCTGAAGAGACTGATACTCGTATGCTCCCCCTGTATTCGGATCGGACGGAGGCATGAATCCGGTGAGAGGACTTTCGAGATCGTTGATGGTCTGCGGAAGCGTGTCTTTGGCGACCCAATACTCGATTACCTGGTATTGCAGTTCCTGCAGATCACTTGCGCGCAGCTCGTCAAAGCGGATGCGTCGTTGCTCGAAGGGTGAGCCTCCCAGAATGAATCCGGTGATGATGACGACGATGACGAAGACCGACAGCCCGTAGCTCATGGCGCGGTGCTGGGCCGTTGGATGAAATTGGGTCCGGCGCGCATCCCACAGCTCGTACGAGAATACGATGCCTGCCACGAAGAGCACGACAATCACCTTGAGGAGGAAACGACCTGTCAGATCACCATTGAGGAAGTTGTAGAGAAGGGTAATGATATCACCGATGATCACGAGTCCCGCCATGAAGATCGTAAGGTACAGCAGCCACTTGCGGATGTGGTATTCGCCCTTGTGGGGATTACGTTCTAGGTCTTTGTGCAAAAAGCGCGTGGTGCCGGCAAAGACCGGAAAGAGCACCGTGAGCATGGCGGCAGCCCAGCGAATAGCATCGCGAATACTCTGCGTGTAGTCAGAGAGTGAATCAGGAAAGGCGAGGTTGATGAATTGGAAGAGCAGGATAAGCCCACTCACGACGCACACGTACAGGGTAACGGTGGCGAGGAGGTACAGGAAGAAATCGCGTGGGTAGGTGCGGGCGTCGGACATGGGAGTAAGGGGGAAGCGCCCTGCAGTGTACACGCCTGAAGCTCTCTTGGCACCCGGCTACGCGGCGTCTCTTTCAATGCCAAATGCGGCGAAATCGACTCTGCGGGAATGTCTGCCCCGCTGCTCATCCACTCCTTCTTCCAGTGTGAGCAGGGCATCGCGAAGAGTAGGATCTTCGAAACACTCCAATTCAATCTCTTCCGGAGTCGAGCTGAGATCCCCCAAAGAACTGCTCACTGCTCGTCTTTGCACCAGGTCCACGTTGTCAGCCAGCACTTGGAGCTCGGCAAGCTTCTCGGCGGAAAGATCTTGGCCGAAGCAGCACTTGCGCACGAATTGTTGTAGCGCAACGAGACGCTGGAGCACGCGGCTTGCAGCTGTTTCCTGCTCGTCAAAATCCGGTGAATGGATGGAGGGGGTGCGTGGATGTTCCATAGTCTTAAAGATTATACACTTCCGTTCCTGCGCTGTGGCTGCGTCTGGATTGCTGCGCGGATGCCGAATTCGTCGAGTGCAATGGCGTTTCCTCGTACATTGTGCCCCGCAGAGCGAACGAACTCCTCGAGTGTTTCGGGTGTAAATTGGCGGCGTGTTTCTGCAAACTCCTCCTCGCCCATAGAGTTACGCCACTTCATTTCCTCTCGAGAAGTGAGCAGAGCGAGTACTTCCATCTGCGATCGGTTTTTCAGGGTGTAATCCACAATGAGCACACTGGACTGAGGTTGCGATATGCGAATGGACTGCAAAATGCGTTGTCCCTCTTCTGGTGATACGCAACAGAGCACATACGAGAGAGTAATGATGTCGAATGGTATGCGATTGTGGCCGAAAATCTCGGCACGATCCACGATGCGCTCGTTCGGCCATTCGGGAGAGCGGATTTTCGCATGAGGGTCGAACAGGGCCAGCCGATCATGGTTGGCTTTGATACCCTCCAGAATGACGCGCTGCACGCCTCGCCAGCCGCATCCGTACTCCAGCAGATTGAGGTTCGGCCTGTGCACATGATGTTCATCAATGAGAGATCGCGTCAGGGCGGTCTGTTGCAAAAATGCCTCCTCATGTCCGGCAGGCTGTTCCGTCTGTGATGTGGCGGCTTCGAAGGTGTCTGTCATAGCATGCGACACTAGTGCTAGAGGAAGTTCGCGTCAATTTCCGGTGTGGGATTTCTCTCTTCCTCTACAATCCATCGGTGCCAGCACATCCCTTCGACCGCTACGCGTCATTCACCGAACTTTCCGCTTTACGGGCATCAACAGAGAGACCGCTGCGCAAATCGGTGCGCGTAAATACACTCAAGTGTTCGGTTGCGGATTTTCAAGCCTGGGCGAAGGAGCAGGGCTGGTCCTTAACTCCGGTACCATGGTGGCCGGAGGGATTTTTCATCGAGCGTACGGATCTTTCGGTCGCACTCGGTCGTGACATTCGGCATTTGTTGGGTCACTTCTACATGCAGGAAGCAGCCAGCATGCTGCCGGTGGCACTGCTCAATCCCCAATCGGGCGAGTCGATTCTGGATCTGTGCGCCGCGCCCGGCAGTAAGACGACGCAGATTGCAGCGAGTCTACAGGGTAGGGGCTTGCCGGCCGTAGCAGAAGGGCATCAAGCGAGGAAAGAGTCGGCCCGCCTTCGCCAAGGCTTCGGTGGGCAGCCTTCTGCGAAGGCTGGAGTGGTGGTTGCGAATGACATGCAGGAGAAGCGCCTTCGTGTACTCAATGATGCTCTGCAGCGCACGGGGGCGACGACAGTGGTGATCACGCGCAAGACGGGCCAGTGGTTCAGCAAGCACCTCACCGAACGCTTTGACCGCGTGGTGTGTGATGCGCCCTGTACAGCGCAGGGAACGGCGCGCAAAGATCCCACTGCCCTGCAGTACTCCTCCATGGATTCCATTGCGAGGGCTGCGCGGCTTCAGTATCAGTTGCTCGAAGCGGCCGTGCACGCCGCCAAGGTGGGAGGACGCATCGTCTACTCCACGTGTACTCTCACTCCCGAAGAGAACGAGGGAGTGGCGCTGAGCATATTGAACAAATTTAGTGATCAACTCGAAGTCGTCCATCCAAAAGAAGCGCTTCCTTCAGGGCTCAAGTGGGATATGAGCGCCGCTATTTCCGACTCCGAAACCGTCCAAAAATCCCTCAACTCTCACGCGAACCTTCATCCCTTCCTCCGCCTCTGGCCCCAAACCTATGACACCGAAGGGTTCTTCTGCGCGGTCTTTAAAAAAGTGAAGCGCACTCGCGAAATAGAACCGCTCGAGATGTTCCCACGTGCCGCCCGGCCTTTAAGCCGCAAGCAGTCGGAGGCAGTTTCGCGTCTCTTCACTCAGCAGTTCGGCACGGATTTTCTCGTGCCAGGGGAGTACTTGGCCGAGAAGGGGAATTACCTCCTCCTCGTTGCGGAAGATGCACATTCCTTTCCGTTGCCGGTCACGGAGTACGCCACGGGCGTTCCCTACGCCAAGGTGCTACCCGACGGACGCTTTCGCGTGGCCAATGAGATCGTTTCACTGCGCGGGCACTTTGCATCGGCGCAAGTCATGGAATTGTCCGAATCTGAGCTCGCCGATCTTCTCGCAGGCAAGGATCTACAGTGTGATACGACGCTACACGGTGACACGGTCCTTCGCTTTCAGAATATCGCGCTGGGGCTCGGTCTGGCGAAGGAGGGAACGCTCCTCAACCGTCTGCCACGATGGCTGGTGAAGCTAGGGAGCAGATGATAGAACTTCGTACTCAGGCCTCTTGTCGCCGCAGCAGCCACGTCAGCACCGGTGGTGTTAAGAGCGTGGTGAAGATAATCACGATCACGATGACCGAGAACATCTCATCATTCACGACACCAAGACCCTTACCGATCGTCGCGAAGATCAAGCCGACTTCTCCACGCGGCACCATGCCCCAGCCCACGAGCCACTTGCGCACGTTGCCGGCCGCGAGCCCTGCGGCGAGTTTTCCGACAAATGCCACGAGTGTGATGACGAGAGCGGTGAGCAAGATGGGTCCGTTGAACATGGTTTCGAGCTTCACACTCATACCGGTGATCACGAAGAAAATCGGAATCAAGAAGTGCCCCACAGGTTCGATGAGGTCTTCGATGTGGCGGTGTGCATGCGGCTCAATCGCTGTATGGAGCTTGTGCTTCACGTCATCGTCACACTCCGCGATGGCCTCCTTCACGTCGGCCACGACTTTGGGATCCTTGAAGTAGCGGAAGTGCACGGGGTCCAATACGAGACCTGCAGCGAACGCGCCGACGATCGGGGCGAGACCCACCCACTGTGCGGCGGCTGCGAAGATCAGACAGAATGAAATTGCGAGTGTGAATTTCATGGCCACACCCGTGTGGATAACCGAGAACATTTTCCCTAATTTTGGCGCAGTAAGCTGACCGACAACGATCGCACCGACAAGAAAGAGCAACGCCTTGCTCGTGATCCAACCGATCTCCATGGCACTCACGGTGCCCGAAGTAGCAATGGCCGAAATCACGGCAAGGATGATAAGACCAAGCACATCATCGATTACGGCCGCACCAAGGACGATCTGCGCTTCTGGCATTTGGAGTTTGCCCAGATCTTTGAAGACGCGAGCGGTAATGCCGACGGACGTGGCCGTGAGGGCCGCACCGAGAAAGAGGTACTCGACAGAAGAGAGCCCCGGCAGCATCCAGGGTCCTACGAAATACGTGCCAAGCACGAAGGGCAGAACAACACCGATGATCGCAACGAGAAAGGCCGGCAATCCCACTTTGCGCATTTTCTGCATATTCGATTCCAATCCGACCTGAAAGAGCAGAATCACGACACCAAGTTCTGCGAGGAACGTGAGTGTACTATTCTCCTTCACCGGTTCGAAAATGTGGATATTGAGCAGGATGAGGTTACCCAGAATCACACCCATGACGAGTTCACCTAATACCGAGGCCTGCCCCACGCGCTCGACGAGGCTCGCCACCTTGGCGGCAATGAGCAGGATCGCGATCCAGAGGAAGGTGGAAGCATAAGAATGCGCACCGCCTGCCGCTTCACTGGCGAAGACCGTAGCCCCTGCGATGGCGAAGAGCGGGAGCAGAAGTCCAGACTGACGCTTGAGAGATGTAATCATGAAAGGATTGGGAAAAATGTTTCGCGCATTGTACGCATGGTTGGCTCGGCATTCAATGCCCTTTAGAGACATGTTGATTAGCCGCCCCACTCGTACGAGTGGGGCGGCCTTTGCCGTGGGGTTCAGATTCTGCAGGCCATCACTGAGCCGTCTCTCCGGAACCCTCGCTCGTACAGGATCGACTGCACGTCGCTCTGCGTCAAGAGGCAGGCAACACTCACATACCCCTCTCTGCGGCTGAAATCCACGACCCCATCGATGAGGCCACGGATGATCAGCGACGAGTCGTAGCAACCGAAGTGGCGTGGCAACACGAACGTGAGAATCTGGACTTGCCTCGAGGCTTTGTACACCAGGGCCAGCCCGACGGGCATGCTGAGCCGCAGTGCATCTACAGCGGCCAGATACTCTTGGCGGCGGACCTCTGCGGATTCTTGCCACAGAGCGCCGCGGTTCTTCCATCGGAAGAACGCGGCGTCCTGTTTCCACTTCTCGGGCAGGTCGCTCGGGTGCGCTGCCAACACATGAAACCCGCTGCGCGGCTGCTCGAGGCAATCGACCACGAGCGCCAGCATCTGGGGGGTGGCGGTTGTCACCTCCCGACACTGTAGTCGGCTACACGATAGAGACATTAGCGACTCCTTTCCCCCACGGCATCAGTTCTCCTCACACTCCGGTGTGATTCGAAGTCCGTGGGAATGACAAACGGGACTGTAGTTTGGCATGGGACATCCATGCCGCCAGAAGAACTGATCAATGGGGGAGTGTGCTGTGAAAGAGCGGAAGGCGGATTATTCTCCTGCGCAGGCGCAAAATAACAAGCAGATTCACGTCTTCCTTTTTAAGGGTATACTTTTCTCCCCATGGATGAAGTCGCAGAGATCAAAGCCCGGCTCCCCATTGAGCAACTGGTTGCTCAGTACTGCCAGCTCAAAAAGAAGGGCCGGTCGTTTGTGTGTCTCTGTCCCTTTCACAGCGACACGCATCCCAGCCTGCAGGTGTCGCCCGACAAGGGCATTGCCTACTGCTTCGCCTGTCGCAAGGGCGGTGACATCTTCAAGTTCTACGAGGAGATCGAGAAGGTGGATTTTAAGCAGGCGCTCAAGGATCTGGCCGAGAAAACAGGAGTGCAGCTCACAGAGCACAGCGCTAAGTCCAGTTTGCCAAAGGATGAGAAGGAGCGTCTGCGTTCGTGTCTTGAAGCTGCGCAGGCCTTTTTCCGCGACCAGCTCAAAAGCTCCCCGAAGGCGCAGGAGTACATCACACAACGCAAGGTGCCAGCCGAGCAGATCGAGTTCTTCGGCTTGGGCTACGCGCCTGACTCCTTCTCCTCGACGTACGAACACCTGCTGAAACAGGGATTCAGCCGCAGCGAGATCGTGGCGGCGGGATTAGGGGTCCAGAAGGATCTGAACGATGGACGGATTTATGATCGCTTTCGCAACCGTCTGATGTTCCCCATCTTCGACCATCAGGGAAATCTGATTGCCTTTGGTGGGCGTGCGGTGGGGGAGGAAGACGCGAAGTACGTCAATTCCGCCGAGGGCCCGCTCTACAACAAATCCGCCGTGCTCTATGGCCTCAACTGGGCGCGCGAGACCATTCGAGAACGCAAGGCCATTGTACTGGTTGAAGGGTACTTCGATCTTTTGGCCTGTCACAAGGTTGGTGTGAGCAATGCTGTCGCTGTGAGTGGTACGGCCCTTACCGAACAGCACGTCAAACTTCTCAAACGTTCTGCTGAAACAGCTATTCTCTGTCTCGATCAGGATCGCGCCGGGCGCGACGCCGCAGAACGCGCATTCCTACTTCTTGCACACGAGGGATTCCAGGTGCAGGCCGTCACCATTGAAGAGAAGGATCCCGATGAAGCCGCACTGAAATCTCCTGATCTTCTGCGTCAGATCCTCACTGATGGGGGCGTGCCATACCTTGACTTTGTGCTCGCCGAGATCCAGACGGGCGATACGTCGTCGGTGCAGGGCAAGCGTGCGGTGCTGCAGCGATTGTTGCCACTACTCGATGCGTTGGTCTCTTCGGTAGAGCGAGGACACTACGTCGCGCGTATCGCCGCGGCACTCGGTTCCACCGAGACCGCGGTTCGCGATGATCTGCAACGTCTTCCGCATTTTACGTCTCCTGCAACCGAGACACCGATTGAGGCGAGCGAAAAATCTGACGTATTCTCGCCCATTGAAGTAGTGCTCGGTCTCTTTCTCGTCTACCCGCAATATCGATCTCTGCTTCCTGAACTCATTCCTCACGAAGAAGGTTTTGCAGGTGCGCTCTACAAGGCGCTCAAGTCTGCCCCCGAGGATGCCAAAGATCTACAAGCGCTCTCTCTTACTGATGAGCAGCGCGAACGCGCGGTCATTCTGCAGCTCTTCTGCGAGGTGCACGGTTTTCAGGAATGGTCCGACGTACTCGCCATCCGCGAGATACGCAAGAACTGCCGACGGGCGAACAGTATCACGCTCAGACTTAAACAACTCGATATCGCGCGTCGCCTCAAAGAAGCCCACGCCGAGGGGCATACTCTCGAAGAGGCGCAGCTCTCGACCCAGTACCAGCAGGTCTTGAAACTGACGAAGATGGCGGGATAAATCGTGAGGGGACAACCTTGCGGTTTTCCCCTCACGGGCACCCTTTTCCCTTGTAGCGGTGTCGCTTCCCACCGGGGACCTGCGGCCAGCGGTGGGGCCCGCGAGACCCACCGCTTCGCGACAGATTATGGGTGGTGGGTTGTGTGAGCGCTCGTCGGATTCCTCGGTTTCTCCGGCATCGTCGGTATCCTCCCTTTTTCCCTTGGCGTTCGCTCCAAATTGCCTATACTGCTCCCACATGGCGTCCCATCCGCGGAAGTTCATCCCTCAGCCTACCGAAGAGGATCTGGCCAAGTTTCCTCCTGCAGTAACGCACCTGATTAAGAAAGGGCGCGAACAGCGCTACGTTACGCATCAGGAAATCATGGCTGTTGTTCCGAATGCAGAAGAAAACGTCGACCTGCTCGATGAGATTTACACACTGCTTACGGATTTGGGTATTCAGGTGATCGATGTGAAAGATGTGCTGATTTGGGAAAAGAAAGTTACAGGCAAATCAGCGCTGCCGGTTCCCGAACCTACTGAGGATCTCACCGAGATTGCCACTTCGGGTGTCGACGATGACGATGAAGGCGAAGACAGCGAATCGGATGAGAAGGTCGAGAAGTTGGGTCAGGAGGACACCATGCAGGTGGTGGCCACCGCGGGTATTGAGATCGACGACAAGGATCTTTCGGATGACGAGAAGAAGAAGCGCCGACGTGAGCGCGAGGTGGATCTGCTCGAAATTAGTAACGACTCCGTGCGCATGTACCTCTCAGAGATCGGGCGCGTGCCACTCATCGATGCACGTAAAGAGATTGAGCTTGCTCGCCGCATTCGCAAGGGCGATGCCAGTGCCAAGCAGCAGCTGGCCGAGGCGAACCTGCGTCTCGTGGTCTCTATCGCCAAGAAGTACATCGGCCGCGGTCTCTCGTTCCTCGATTTGATCCAGGAGGGGAATATCGGCCTCTTCCGCGCTGTCGAGAAATTCGATCCAGATCGTGGATTCAAGTTCTCTACCTACGCTACGTGGTGGATCCGTCAGGCCATCACGCGTGCGATTGCCGATCAGGCGCGCACCATTCGTATTCCGGTGCACATGGTCGAGACGATCAACAAGCTCACGCACACGCAGCGCCGTCTCGTGCAGGAGCTGGGTCGTGAACCCACGGTGGAGGAACTCTCGGTCGAGATGGAGATGGATATCAAGAAGGTTCGCCACATTCAGAAGATCAGCCAGGACATCATCTCACTCGAGTCGCCAGTGGGTTCTGAAGAAGACAGCAAGCTTGGAGACTTTATCGAGGACGAAGATGCCGTGAATCCATTTGACGCCACAAACAGACAGCTCCGCAAAGAGAACGTGCATGCCATGCTCGAGTTCCTCACGCCGCGCGAACGCAAAATCATCGAGATGCGCTTTGGGCTACGCGATGGCATCGGGCACACACTCGAAGAAGTCGGCAAGGAATTCGGCGTTACACGTGAGCGCATTCGTCAGATTGAGGCCAAAGTCCTGCAGAAGATGCGCGATCACCCGCGTTCCATGACAATCCGCGAAGCGGGAGGCGCTCCCAAGCGCGTAGGCTTCTCGCCCGTACAGACGTTCCTCACGGGCAAGCTCTGCCCCGAATGTCGCAAGGGCACGCTCATTGATGTTATGCGTGAGGGAAAATCCTTCAAGAAGTGCGATCACTGCGCGTACGAGTTGCAAAATGCATAATATTTTTTCTCTCCGATGGACTCCATTTCAGATAAACCAGCTGTCGAGTATATCGAAGGGCGTGTGACGGACGTCGATGAGCACCGTGTGCAGGTGGATAGTTTTAACGGGGGAATGCTGTGGCTGCGTGTTATCAGGGCGGATGCCCGGTTTGTTATCGGACAGTTGTTCTCTGCTCGTATCATCACGTATCCAGGTGGGCGCAAGTATCTTGAATTCCTATGATTCCGTTGCAGGGCGGTGATGCTATGCTTTCCGTATGCCTACGAAGCAGAAAGCCACGGTAGCGAGCAGGTCATCCAAAGCGTTCGATGAGCGCTTTGCCATGCTGAATGACGACCAGAAGCGTGCTGTCGAAACGGTTGAGGGCTCAGTGATGTGTATTGCGGGGCCGGGCACGGGCAAGACGGAGGTATTGGCTATGCGGGCAGCGAATATTCTTAAGAAGACGCAGATGCGCCCGACGAATATTCTCTGCCTCACATTCTCTACGTCTGGAGCCAAGGCGATGCGCGAACGCCTGCGGCAGATTATCGGCCCCGATGCGTACGGTGTGACCGTGAGCACGATTCACAGCTTCTGTAACGATTTGATTCAACAGCACCCACAACTCTTCGTAAATTTTCGCGCGCTGCAACAGGTGAGCAACATTGAACGGCTGCAGATCGTGCGCAGAGCAATCAAAGATCTTGGGCAGCGATCCGAGCTCTATATGCCCGTCGCGGAGCACGATCGTGCCGCAGACCTCTTAGATCGTATTACACAAATGAAGAAAGAGGGGATTGCGCCCGATGATCTTACGAAGCACGTGGATGCGTACGCCGAGGAGATTAAAAAAACACCTACCGGCAGGGAGAGAGACCTCACCAGCAAAGCGTACAGAGATGATACGAAGAAGGTGCAGCAGTTCAAAGAGTTCATTTTGGTCTACCGTGCGTACATTGAGGAACTGACCGCAACGCATCGATACGATTTTGACGACATGGTGCTGGTCGCACTCGAAGCTCTGAAAGAGCACGAATGGTTGCTCGAATCGTTGCAGATACGCTACCAGTACATTCTGGTCGATGAATTCCAAGACTTAAACGGTGCACAGAATCGTGTTCTCGATCTTCTGACAACGTATGCGTACGTTGAGCAAGAGCCCAACATCTTCGTTGTCGGGGACGATGATCAGGCGATCTTCCGTTTTCAGGGAGCGAACATCGGCAATATGACATCTTTTCTTGAGCGGTTTCCACGTACGGTGGCGATAACGCTCACGACGAATTACCGCTCCACTCAGCCAATTCTGGACGCAGCCTCCACAGTGATTGCCGAAAATCAGGAGCGTCTGGTCAATGTGGTCAAAGACATAGAGAAAGATCTTGTCGCAGGCAAAGAGAAGGGCGGCGCGAAACCGCAGTTCATTCGCTATCCCGATACGAGTACGGAGTACGCGGGAATTGCGGGCCTCCTTCAGGAGGCGCAGAAACGAAAGATTCCGTGGAAACAGATGGCCGTCATCTGCCGCAGAAACGAAGAAGTGCTGCAGATTGCAGATACGCTCACTGCCGCCGGTATCCCCACTGTGGTTGCTGCCAAGCAGGATTTGGTCCAGCATCCGCAGGTTCTGCAGGCGGTGACGCTTCTGCGCGCGATTCATGAGCCGGAGAATTCCAGTACGCTTGCGGGTGCACTCGCTCTGCCGTGCTTCAATTGTCATCCGGCAGAACTGGGGAAGCTATTCATGGATTTTCGTACGTTCAAGCGCACGAAGCAGAGGGTTTGCCTTCACGAGTATTTGCTGAACGAGCAATCGATTCCTGCAACTATCAAGCACGCACATGATTTCATCATGACGAAGAACCAAGCCATCCCCAGTACCACGCTTACGGCGCTCACCGCGGATGTTCTTACTCAGTCAGGTCTCTTGCCGTCCACGGATACCAAGGAGGCGGATCCACGCATCATCGCAGGCCTGCACGCATTCTACGAGTACGTGAAGAGCCGCTGTTACGAAGTACAATCCACGTCGCTTGTCACACTCCTGTTCGATATCGATCAGTACATGCAAGAGAAGAAACTGAAATTGGAGTATGACCTCCCGCATTTGGTGCAGGATGGTGTGCAGCTCATGACCGCACACGGAGCCAAGGGTCTCGAATTCGATTTGGTGATCATGGCAGACGTCCGCTATCGAAACTGGGGGAACAGAATCAGCGGGAGTTCGCTTGCGCTTCCTGATCATCTGATCATGGGCCTAGAGAAAGAAGTGGAGAAGAGGGCGACGCAGGAAGACGAACGCCGACTCTTTTTTGTGGCGATGACTAGGGCAAGGCGGGAGCTCTTCCTTACTTTTCCAGAAACGTACCGCAGCGGTGAGCAGATGCGCGATGCACAGGTAAGCAGTTTTGTGGCGGAAGCGGGGGAACACGCGGATGAAGTTACGCTGACGCAAGAGCATGTCCCGACGCCCATAGAGACATTATGCACGCCCCCACTGAAGATTGATACAGCATTTCGTGCATTCCTAGAAGAGCGATTGCAAGAGTACGAACTCTCCGTCACGGCGCTCAATGTGTTTCTGGATGGGGATGATGGGCCACAGAGATTTCTCTGGGAGCAGTTGCTGCAGAGGCCAAGCGAAAAGAAACCTGCCATGGCCTTCGGTACCGCAGTTCATGCCGCGCTTCAAGACAGGAATTCCGCATGGCAACAAGGGGAGGTGTTTTCCGTCGATGCACTAGTGGAGGCATTTCAGAGGCATCTCAAAGAAGAAATCCTCACCAAAGAGAAACTCGAACATTACCAGCTGATCGGGGAAGATATTGTACGGAGGTATGCGGAACAAACTTCCTCTGGCATGCCTCTCGTCCTCTCTACAGAGCGAACATTCCACGCGGTGATCGATGATATTCCGATCAAGGGTAAAGTGGATCGTATCGATCTGTTCGAGCCGAATGGCCGCACCTGTCGTGTGCTGGATTACAAAACAGGGCGGACGAAGAAGACGGAAGATGCAGTGAGGAAAGATGAAAAATTATTCCGGCAACTCAAGTTCTACAAAATGCTCTGCGAGGCAGATCCCAAGTTCATTCACGACGCGACACACTTCACGCTCGATTTTGTCGGTAACGAAGATGAAGCGAGAAAGGAGATCAACCTCGAAATCACAGAAGCGGAGGTGAAGGAACTTCAGGTGTTGATCAAACAGGTGTGGACCAAGATCACGGCACTGGATTTCACGTCTCTATAGCCATTATGGTTTAAACGTGGGAAACATTTGCACAACGAATTATCTATGTTATAGCGTGCTACTATGGCTTTTGCTGAGAGGTCGACGCCGGACTCTTCTTGCCCTTCTTCACTAGAGAAAGTGCAAGCTCCTCGGATGACGAAGAGAGAAAGGCTGAGGGTGGATCGTCGCAAGAGAAGAGCGCAGGAAGTAGGGCGAGAGAAGGCAATCGAGAAACGGCAAGCAGCGATACAGCAGGTCGCCGAACGGAAACATTGGGCAATGTATCTCCTTGTTAGCCTGAAATGTAATGATGTTGCGTACTCTGATTGGCAGACACAATATGAAAGAATAGTCCGGCGATTCATACCATTAGCCGACAGGATTGCGAATCGTGCCCATCCCCGAAATGTTTTGATAAAAGAGAACGGTCTTTCCAAGAGAAAAGTCGCTCGAACTGCACTGAGAGAAGCCGTTCGGACATATACGCCAAATACGGAGCATTACCTGTCGTGGTTCCGGTACAAAATTGCCGAGGCCTTGGAACGGTATTTTGATGCTGCGAGGGAGTATGTCTAATCGCTCCCTTCTTTGACTACGATCGGGATGACAACAGAAAATTTCTTAATTGTTGTGCCGCCCGACCCCGATGGCTTGTACTATTTTTTTGTTCAATAGTCAGGGCCGAGAAAACCTTGTCGTGCCCTTCCGGTATGAAACAGGCGGAGATCGGCAGACCCGGTAGGTAATCAGCTTCGAGGCTCGGCGTGATAATACCCTCGCAGCGCCCTTCGAAGGTGTACGTGGCTCCGAGAGGATCCACATATGCGAGCACACACACGAAGGCGGCGCGCTTGTTCTCTTCCTCCTTCATCCGTTCCAAAAAGTGTGCGATCCACTCTTGATCGCTCGCCTCAGGCCCCGCACCCCAGCGTCGTGTATGAATGCCCAATTCGTCTTTCAGCGCTTCGACGATGATGCCCGAGTCGTCAGCGACGGTGGGCAGCTGTGTGCGCTCAAAGTAGAAGCGGGCCTTCTCAAGTGCATTCGCTTCAAACGTCTCACCCGTTTCTGGAGCTGCTTCGTCGATGCTTACATGCTTGGGAGTGAGTACCTTCAAAGGCAGTCCATGCAAGACTTCTGAGATTTCGATGATCTTGCCTTCGTTGTTGGTTCCAATGAGAAGATGCATTGGTGAAGTATCAAGGATCAAAAAACAAGTATCAAACAAATTCCAAGTGGCAAAAATCAAGATTTTGATGCCTTTGAAACTATAGCAGAGAACATGAGAACGAATTGTCTGGCCTCCAAGATCAGACGCTGTCGTTCACGTTCCAATTCTCCACGATGCTCAAAGCAAAGTAATTGTAACCAATAGCCACTCTCTTTTGACTCTTTTCGGCAAATCTTCACACGGTGCAGATAATCCTTTTTACTGATCGCTTCACGCGCCTCAATGTAATTGGCACCTACAGATCCCGAAGAGCGGATCAGCTGTTTTCCATCCTCGATATTCGCAATGGTTCGTGGCACCCTTCGTAGGAAGGCACGGATATCTTGTGCAAACGCAAGTGTACGTTCGAGTAGATCGGGATTCTTTGATTCAATCATTCTCGCACTGTATCAATTATGTTTTGGTCCTTGATTCTTGTTTGGCATTTGGCACTTGAATTTTGATACTTACCTGCGACGTTCTATTGCGAAACAGAACGTCGAACGTCGCTGAGAGAAGCCACAATCATGGCGTGGCCATTTGCTCGATATAGACCTTTCGTGCCTTCGCGCCATCCGCCGGACCGATGAGACCCTTCTGCTCCATGATGTCGAGTAGCTTGGCGGCGCGAGCGTAACCTACCGAGAGGCGTCGCTGCAGCAGACTGGCCGAAGCCTTGCCTGACTCTTGCACCACTTTCACCGCTTCGAAGAACAAATCATCGCCGCAGTTGTCATCGGCATCAAGATCAATCTGCGCGTAGGGTTGTGCAAGGCTCAGTCCGTTTCCTTCACCTTCTTCATCATCTGCCATAGCGATCTGTTCGGTGATGCGACCGCCACCGGCGATCTTCACCGCATTGATCACACGCTCCACCTCCTTGGTGCCCACGTAGATCCCCTGAACGCGTACGGGATCGGGGGTGGAAGCTGTCATGTAGAGCATGTCACCTTTACCCAGCAAATCCTCACCACCTATACCATCGAGAATAGTGCGGGAATCAACTGAACTCACTGTGCGGAAGGCGATACGTGTGGGGATATTGGCCTTGATGAGGCCCGTGATCACATCAACGCTCGGACGTTGTGTGGCGATGATGAGGTGCATGCCGACGGCGCGGGCCATCTGCGCAATGCGGGCAACCATCGTTTCAGTATCGCGACGGAACTGGCGCATCATGAGGTCAGCAAGCTCATCCACTACGATGACGATGCGCGGCAAGAGGTTGGCTTCGTCGGTTTGTTTCTCGTTGAACTCATCCAAGTTTCGTACTCCGGTGTCGGAGAAGCGGTGGAGCCGCCGTCCCATTTCTGCCACGGCCCAGCGCAGGGCCTGTAGAGCCTTTTCAGATTCTGAGATGACAGGCGTGAGCAGGTGCGGAATACCGTCGTAGGGTGTCAGTTCCACGCGCTTGGGATCAATGAGGATGAATTTGAGTTCATTGGGGGCGTTTTGGTAGAGCAGCGACGTGAGGAATGTATTCATGCACACGGATTTTCCTGAGCCGGTGGCGCCGGCAATGAGCAGATGCGGCATGTCGTTGAGGGCAGCTACCATGGCTAATCCGCCCACGTCTCGTCCGAGTGGGAGCGAAAGCTGAGAGGTGGATTGTGCGAATTCCGGGCTCTCGAGGATTTCGCGCAGGTGCACTGTCGCGCGGTGCTTATTGGGCATTTCGATGCCCACGAGCGATTTACCGGGGATGGGGGCCTGAATACGGAGGCTCGGAGCAGCTAAGGCAAGGGCCAAATCATCCTTAAGGCTCTCAATCTTGCTCAAGCGCACGCCTTCGGCCGGCAGCAGGGTGAACTGTGTCACCGTGGGTCCGGGGTGGGCGTCGCGCATGGTGACCCTGATTTCAAATTCCTCCAGCTTCTCTTCGATTTTCTTGGCCTGCAGTTTGAGCTCTTCGTCGTCGATGGTGAGTTCACTGCGCGCATCTTCCAGTAGCTCCAAGCTGGGGAATGTCCACTCCTCAAAGCGCGTATCTTTCATCTGCAGGATGTCTTTGATCTTCGCCTGTACGTTCTTGCCGCTCTTCTCGGCGGCAATCTTCTTGGCAGCCGACTTCTTGTTTTCTTCTCGGGCGAAAGCCGGCCGAATGATATTGAGCTCCGGTCCTTCGCTATCTTGTTCCACGAGATCTTCTTCTTCCTCTTCTTGCTTCACATGCGATCGCACCTGCTTCTTCGTATCTTCTGCGCGAGCCAGCCTGATGGGACGTGAACGTGCTGCTTCGCGCTTCGCCGTGAACTCGCGAATCGACTGCCAGATCGCACCCACATTGGGCTCAAAGGCAATAACGATACCGATGAAGAACGCCGCACCGAGCACGGTGTAGCCCACAGGGCGCGAGAAGAAGAGTAAGAAAGGCACACTGGCAAGAAAGCCGATCGCCCCGCCGAGTTCCTCTTTCTTCGTGGCAATCTCCTGAATCGGTGCACCGATGTGCATGAAACCGAGAAAACTCACGAGGCAGACTACCAATCCAAATGACCGTTTGGCTCTGAAGTGATCCTCACTTGTAAAGAAGTGCAACAGGGCAGAGACAATGAGGACGGCCGGAAAGATGATGCTCCACTTACCGAAGAAGAAAGTGAGCACGGTCGCAACGGCGCCGCCTGCAGAGCCCGCCTGCTGCCTGAGAGAGAGCAGAATGAGCATGCCCACCGTGAACTGGATCACACCGCTCACCTGGCGTTGCGTGGCCGAACTCATTTTAATGGACGCAGAAGAGCGCTTTCTGCTCCTCTTTGGCCGCTTAAGTTTGCGTCGGTGCTTGGGCACGGAAGGATTGTAGAAGTATTAGGTGGGTTTTTGTAGAGGGGTTTTGTGGAGCTGATAGCTTGGAGCTGATAGCTTTGAGAATTCAATATTCTGCATCTCTCAGCTAAAAGCTTACAGCTCAAAGCTCAGTGTGTTCTTTGGCAGCCGATACATTCGTCGCTAGAATAGCAATATGCGCATTCTCCTCTTCGGCGGCCGCGGATACATGGGTGGGCAATTCTTAAAGATCTACCCCGATGCCGTCGTCCCCTCGGTCGATATTGCCGATTCTGCGGCCGTGGCGCGCGTGCTCGATGCCGAGAAACCCGATATTGTCATCAACGCCGCAGGCAAGACTGGTGTACCCAACGTGGACTGGTGCGAGGATAATAAAATCGAAACGCTACATAGCAATGTGCTGGGACCTCTGGTGCTACTTGAGGAATGCCAGCAGCGCAACATCTACTGGGTGCACTTGAGTTCCGGCTGCGTGTACTCCGGAGACAACGAGGGGAGGGGATTTGCCGAGACCGATGAGCCGAATTTCACGGGGAGTTACTACTCCCGTACGAAGGCCGTCTGCGAACGAGCATTGCGTGATTACCCAGTGCTGATTCTTCGCTTGCGCATGCCATTTGACAGCTCTCCGCACCCTCGTAACCTCCTCTCGAAACTCACGAAGTTCGAGCGCGTGCTCGACGTACCCAATTCCATCACGTATTTGCCGGATTTTCTTGTAGCCGCTGAGAAACTGATCGCCAAGCGTTCGACCGGCATCTACAACATGGTGAATGAAGGCGCCATTTCGCCCTACCACATCATGGAGCTGTATCGCGAGATCGTGGATCCCACACATTGGTTTGAGCGCCTACTTCTCGATTCCCTATCACAGGTGGTGCGTGCAGGACGGAGTAATTGCGTGCTCTCGACCGAGAAATTGAAAGGGGAGGGGATCGCCATGCGTCCGATCGAAGAGGCTGCTCGCGCGGCACTTATCGAATTCAAGAAATCCGCAAAAGGATCAGGAAAAGTCGGAGCAGCGAACAAAAATTGTATTCAATGTTAGCTCTTGGGAAGGCCGAAGACCTATAAAAACACCCGTTGCCAACTTTTACATCGGCAACGGGGTGGAAAATTGATCCCTGACATCGGCGCGTTGGGGATTGCACCTACGTAGTAACGACTTCCATTCCGCTCGCTGTGAGCGTTTCGCGTGTCGTAACGATCCCACCGGGTTCGTCCACGGGAGCGGGCAAGCCCTCTCCCAGGGCGCTGTTCTTTTCTCTCACGAGCGCACAGAATGGCTCGTAAGTTGCGTCGACTCTTTCGAGGCCTAGCTCATCCAGAGCGACGACGAGTTCGGGCCACTGGATGGTGTCACCATCGCCTCCGGCGGGCCGTCGTTTCGCCCCATTGAGGTGGAGGTGGATGATCCGTTTTCCGAGCGTACGAACGGTCGCTACCTGATCGTAGCCACGCTCTGCGACGTGGAACGTGTCGAGGAGTACCCCGAACATGTTTCCGTGGATCGCGGTGTTCAGCGCGTCGACGAGTTCGGCGGCGTGCGCGGGGGTTTGTACGACGAGATCCTCCTCTATGCGTAAGAACTCAATGGCGATCCGTACCTCTGCTGCGCGGAGGTCCACCTCAAGCTCCTTGTAGAAGCGGAGGATGCGCCGACGTAACTCTACCCAGTCCAAGCCGTAGTCCTTTCCGAGGACCCAGCAGCTCGGTCCGCCGAGAAGGTTGATCGTAATTCCGTACGCGCGCAGGGCAACCATAAATCCCAGTATGCGCCGGAACGTTTTCAGGGCGAGTCCGCGTTGCTTCGCATTGTCCGAAAGCGGGTCTCCCATCGGCGGCTCGGCTCCGTCTTCTCCGTCCGGGAAGAATACGCACTCCCCTGCCCGCGTTATGCCGCCAGCCTTGAGTGAGTCGGCGGTTTTGGACGGGCTCAGCCCGTTCAACGCGTGGTAGATCAACTCGAATACCGTTGCCCCCGCGCTGCGTGCTTTTCGCACGGCATCCGAGAGCGGGCCTCTTGTCGAAACGTCCCAAAGGAAGGCGAGCCAATGCGCGCCAAGGCGAATGACCATGGTGGTCTCCAATCGTGGTTCGAGTAACAGAGAAATGTGTAGCAAACGAAAGAATTTCCCCAACTTCGATGTCAAAGATCGGCAGACCTTTTACTCGCGTTCCTCATGAGGAACACTTGCACTATAGATCTTATGAGAATTTAATACTTTTTCTCTCTTCTGTCAATCTGGTGGGCCGGCCGAAGGCCCCTGTGGGGGAGGGTTTCAATGCAAACTCAGTTTGGAGTGTTATGACGGAGTGGTGTGATATCTTGAGGGCGATCATCTTACCATTCTCTGAATTGACTATGACAACACCACAATCATCAGAAGGCATTGAACAGAAGGCATTGGGAATCTTTGAAAAGTACCTGAGTCTTTGGATTCTTTTTTGCATTGTTCTTGGCGTTGTGATCGGCAGGTATCTTCCTGTGATTCCACAGACGCTCAGTAAATTTGAGTATGCGCATGTGTCGCTCCCCATTGCCATCCTCATCTGGCTGATGATTTATCCGATGATGCTTAAAATTGATTTCGCCTGCATCAGAGATTGTTTTAAGCATCCAAAGGGGCTATCGGTGACACTGGTGACCAACTGGCTCGTCAAGCCGTTTACAATGTATCTGTTTGCCCTCCTCTTCTTCACGGTTGTATTTCGCAATTTCATCAGTACAGACTTGGGAAAGGAGTATCTCGCAGGAGCCATTTTGCTAGGAGCAGCACCTTGTACGGCAATGGTTTTTGTCTGGAGTCACCTGACGAAAGGAAATCCTGGTTACACACTTTTACAGGTTGCAATCAACGACTTGATTATCCTAATTGCATTTGTACCCATTGTCTCCTTTCTGCTTGGCATAAGCGACATAGCAATACCCTATGACACACTCTTCCTGTCAGTGTTCTTGTTTGTAGTTATCCCTTTTCTGGCAGGCTTTCTAACAAGAAGGCGTCAAATAAGGAAGAATGGACATGAATGCTTTGAGAGGGAATTTTTGCCAAAATTCAAACACATAACGGAAATCGGCCTACTTTGTACGCTCATCATCATCTTTTCGTTTCAGGGAGAAATCATTCTGAAAAATCCGTTGCACATCGGTTTGATAGCCATACCTCTCATTATCCAGACGTTCTTCATTTTCTTCGTCGCATATCTATGGGCAAAATGGTGGAAAGTTCCACATAGCATTGCTGCTCCTGCAGGAATGATCGGAGCAAGCAATTTCTTTGAGCTTGCTGTCGCAGTCGCGATTTCTCTCTTTGGCCTTCATTCAGGGGCAACACTGGTAACAGTTGTCGGAGTTCTCGTCGAAGTACCTGTTATGCTGATACTAGTAAAGATAGCAAATAGTACCAGAGGATGGTTTGCGCAAGTGTAGCTCGCCGCAGTAAGCGGAGGATGGTGGGCCGGGAGGGACTCGAACCCCCGAAGGCGAAGCCACCTGATTTACAGTCAGGCCCGTTTGACCACTTCGGTACCGACCCACGATAGAGATACGATGAGAGAAAATGAGCGAAGGGCCTGGCCCGTTTGCCTGCCCGTCCGTAGTCCGCCGTAGTTTAACGGAGGCGGACGCAGGCGGGACCACTTCGGTACCGACCCACGAATAATGATGATGAACCAAAGAGCAGTGTAGCAGCTGGGTTACTCGCCACGGCGTAGTCCGCAGACGAAGCCGGGCCGACCCACGCAGTACCAGTGTAGCAAAGCTTTGCGGTTCTGCACGTCCATTCTGCTGCGATTTCGGTCTGACTATTACACCTCGTGCAGCGTGCACTGTCCTCCAAGCACACTGCGACCCTCTAATAATTTCCGTATCTTTGCAGCATAATCGAGTTTGAGTTTGGTGATGCGAACCTCGCCTGCGCAACAACTGAAGTTGCACTTATCAGGATTCACAATGGAACACATTTCGTCTTCAAGGCGCGAATTTCCATCATTGCTGAGTGGATAGACACTTGTACGGAACGTCAGCTTTTCTTCGTGCTCGCCGATGGGAAAGCGATCCCGCCTCTTTACCATAGCGGCGCATCGTACGGGGAATTTGCCCTTCAGCAAAGGGTCTTTTGGGGTTTTTACACCCGCATTTTCCGTCCCTCGTACCGTACGAGCTTGAGCAACGTCTGCTGGCCGAGGATTTCTTTGCTTAAGGGATCGTCGTAATCACTGTCGTAGACCACGGTCGTAATGCTCGCATTCAGAATCATCTTGGCGCAGATGACGCAGGGAAAGGTGTTGCAGTAGAGCGTGGAACCTTCGATCGATATGCCGAACTTGGCAGCCTGTGTAATGGCGTTCTGTTCGGCGTGCGTGCCACGACAGATCTCGGCACGCTGCCCCGAGGGGATGCCCAGCTTCGCGCGCAGACATCCGCCCATTTCGGCACAGTGAGGCACACCACGCGGTGCGCCGTTGTACCCTGCCGTTAGTTGCTGCTTGTCTTTGGCGATGACGGCACCGACCCGGCGTCGCAGGCACGTGGCACGCTTGGCCCACGTGTAGGCGATCTCCATGAAGACTTCGTGAAAGCTGGGGCGGTCCTCACCCGTTTCGAGACGCTCGAAGTGTTTGAGCTTTGCATCGAGATCATCGAGTGATCCCTCATTCACAATCAGGTAGTCGGCACGATCGAGTGTGCGCTGCACCTGCTGACCTTCGGGCGTCTCGCCAACTCCGCGCTCTCGGGCAAGCTTCTCCAAAATCTCCTCGCGCGAGAGGGGAGCACCCTCCCGGTCGCGCTCGGTTATACGTTCTACGATCGTCTCGGGCGACGCGGTGACACCAATCATCTGGAACCCCGGAAGTTTTTTGAGCTCCTCCCACTCACCGGGATTGCGGATGCCGTCAATCACCCACCTTCGCCCTGCATTCGCGGGGCTTCCACCTTCGCCAAGGCTTCGGTGGACGAGTCGGTGGGCAAGCCCACCTTGCTCTTCGTTGGCGGACCGGCGCGCAATTTCTGCTTCAATTGTCTCACGGATCTTTTTGCCTAGCACTCCCGCACCGTGCTCCTCGCGCAGTTGATTCCCCACGTTCTGCAAATGGTCACGCGCGTGCTCGAGCCCTTGCTTGGTCGCCTCCTGCCGCACGGCATCCGAGAGCGAGACGTACGTAAACCCTCGTTTCTGTAGCAGCTTCACGAGTTCGCCCTTGCCGCTTCCAAGATAGCCGGTGAGTCCGATGACCTGTGGCATGGGGTTTATCTTTGGCTACTTTCTCTCGATTGGCAAGAGTGTACTGAAGCTGGATTAGTCTTATTTCACTGTCCAAGCACCTCAAAGGTGAGCGCGATCTCTTCTTCATTTGTATAAGCCTTCAGCGTATGTTTTCCTGTCTGCGGTTTCCACTTCATGCGAAAGTCCGGGGCCACCGCCGTTCCCACTTTCTCACCATCCACGTACCAGTCGATCGTCTGGATATCGGGGGAGGCGTGGGCTTCGAAGATGACCTGTTCCTGGCTATCGGGGATGAGGGGATCGAGGGCGAAGGTATCGCCGTTTTGAGGATGGAGGATTTCGATCCACGAGGATGCCGAGGAAACCGAGGAAATAGAGGTAATAGAAGAATGAAAAGAGGATTCTTCATACTGTTGGCACAGAGGCGATACACGCGTGGGGGGAGCGGGCCAGCCATTCTCACGTGCCCACTGCTCTGTCTCTTTTGGAAAGACTGCAAAGGTTTTCTGCTCGATGAATTTCTGATCACCCCCCTCCGCTCCTTCGGAGCTCCGGAGGGGCAGGCAAAATTTGTTCGCAAGCAGTCCGTTCCTTGTATCGATCAGGAACGATTGATAGATAGTATCCGGCTCTATTGGCTCCGTTCCTTCAATGAACCATTCCTCAATCGTGTGCGGGCAGAGCTCTGTTGGCAGGAGACCCGAGAGGCGACAGACGGTCTCCTTTACGATTCCTGTTGGCTGTACGAAATCATTGGGCGGCAGGTTCTTCGTGGCCGCCAGCATTACATCGTGGAAGATAGGCCCGGCACCCGTGACCCCCGACGTATTCTTCATTGGAGCGTTATCGGCATTGCCCACCCACACTCCTACGATGCGATCGTGGGTGAAGCCGACCGTCCAATTATCGCGGGAGTTTCTGGTCGTTCCGGTCTTCGCTGCAACAGGAATGTCGAAGTTTAAGGGTCCGGATTCGCCGAACTCTGCCATGCGAGCTGTCGCGTCACTGAGAATATCGGTAATGAGCCAGGCTACTTTGGGATCCAGAATATTTGTTCCCTTCTTAATGGGATCATCCACAAATGTACGTACGGAAAGTGTCTCACCACCACGCGCGAAGATTCCGTAGGCCTGTGCCAGTTCTAGCAGGCGTACCTCGGCGTCGCCGAGGGTAAGGGCTAAACCATAGTGCTCTGGAGATGCAGTAAGAGTGGTGAGCCCCGTAGAGCGGAGGAACGAGAGCAGCACATCGACACCGACGCGTTCCGCAACACGTACTGCGGCGATGTTGTACGAGTTGGCCAGTGCCTCGCGATAACGCACGAGGCCGTGTTCCAGGTAGTCGTAGTTGCGTGGGGTGTAGGGGGCGCCTTCCTGTGTGAGAAACTGTACGAACGTATCGGCCACCGTAGTGGCCGCCGTATCACCCTGACTGAGTGCCAGTGCGTAGGTGAAGGGCTTGAGAGCGGATCCCGGTTGCCGTGCAGCGATTGCGCTGTTCACCGCGCCGTCGTGTTCTGCGTCGAAGTAATCGGCAGATCCAACCATGCTCAAGACATCGCCAGTGTGCGCATCGAGCACGACCACAGCTGCCGAGGTGACGTTCTTGTCTTCAAGTTCCTTGAGCTTGCGCTCCACGATGCGCTCCACCTCGGTTTGCAGTGTAAGATCGAGCGTCGTGCGGATGGAGGGAGCTGTGAAATCCTCCGGTCGCTGTGTAAGAAGCCACATCACAAAGTGGGGGGCGCGAATGGACGTACGGTCTTCTGTGAGTGCGATTGGCTCGCGGGAGGCTTGTTCGGCTTCTTCCTGCGACAGTGCATCAGTCTCACGCATGGCGGTGAGTACACGTTGCTGCCGGGCCTGTGCGGCTACAGGATCGACGAATGGATCGAGGGTGGATGGGGCCTGTGGAAGCCCTGCAAGTAGAGCGCACTGCGCCGTCGAGAGCTCGCGGACTGTAGTGCCGAAGTATGTCTGTGCTGCGGCAGCAATGCCGTACGAACGGTGCCCGAAATACGCGACGTTGAGGTAGCGTTCTAAAATCTCCTCTTTAGTGAGCGATTGCTCCAGTTTGAGCGCGAACAGAGTCTCGAGGATCTTCGTTGTGATCGTGCGTCGTTGTACATCCAGTGTGATGCGGGCGAGTTGCTGCGTGAGCGTGGAACCCCCCGAGACGATGCGTCCGGCAGTGAGGTTCTGCCACAGTGCCCGAGTGATACCTTTCAAGCTCACGCCGGAGTGCACAAAGAACCCGCGATCTTCGATGGCGACCAGTGCCGCGATACATGGCTGCGGAATCTGCGAGAGAGGTATCCACCGTTGCGATCCGTAGTCGGCCTTCTGCAGTTCGTAGAGCTCTTCACCATTGCGGTCGAGGATCCGAACAGAGGATGGATCATGGTCGAGTAAGCGCGCGGGCAGGGGAATCGCGATGATGATCGCGAGCGCGACGAGGGGCAGCAGCCAGAGGAGGTGACGCTTTCGAAAGTGCATGAAGGCAGCGATTTTCTTCCGATGCATCACTCCCCAATGGTCACGACTTTGCCTGAGGTCTGCCCGAAGACTTCGGGGAAGTACATCTCGAACACGCGGGCGGGACGCTCGTGGAAGGTGCCCGGAGTCGTGGCGCGTACAAGGTAGGTGAGCTGATACACACCAGCGGGGAGCTCATCGGCGAAGGCGAAGAACATGTCATCCCTCAGCTCCCGATGTGTGAATCGCCACAGGCCGCTCTGCCAGTAGTTTTCATCCCACATGTGGGTTGTATCGTCAGAGAGCAGCGTCTTCTGCGCGGTCTGCATGTTCACATCCACCGGCTCGAACCCAGCGGGGAACGGGCTCTCGACAGCCACGAAATGACGGTCCTGCGGCACGGTGATCGTGAGAGTGACGCGGTAGGTGTTGCCGACAGAGAGCGTCTTCGTGCTGCCCGCAATGGGCTCGATGGAACGCAGAACGCTGATCCCTTCTTCGGCGGGCGGGAGAGTATCTGCGGTGTAGAAGTACGAGAGAGCGACGTCGTAGTACAGGCGGCCCGTTCCCTCCTTCCCGATCTTGAGTGTGGTCTCTTCTCCTCGCAAAAGATCATCCAATGCCAGTGTCACCTCCTTGCGGGAGAGCACGTTCTCTTTGGTGACTTTCCAGTCGAGAATCTGCGCTCCGTCCACATCCACGCCGGCAGTGAAATTCGCGTCGAGTTCTTTCGTCTGTTCCAGATACTCGATGAAGGTCAGCAGCGCCTGCACGGTGGACTGCGTCGTATCCCAGTGACCGTCTTTACGAATAGCGAGCAGGTAGCGCACGGCATTGGGAATGAGAGGGTTTTGAGGATCGATGCGCAACATTGCCTGCAGGACCAGTGCGGATGTGCGGTCGTTGGTCTGCATGAGTGCGCCGAAACGATCGATGTCGTCTTCTTCGAAGTGTGTGCCGCGTCCGTCCACTTTGGCCGAGCGCAGAATCTCAGAGAGAATGTCGCGAGCCTTTGCTGAGGATTTGGTTCGCTCGAATGCCATGGCGAGCTGTGCTTTGGCGAAGAGTGGCAGCTTGCTGCGTTGTGCATCAAGGTTAGCGAGCAGACTTGCATCCACGGTGCCCGTTTCGGCTAGAACGAAGAGGATCTGTGCGCGCGTGGCGGCATCGAGCTTGTTCTGGGGGTCCGATGTGCGCAGTGACGCATCGAGGTACTGCCGTGTGCGTGCAATGACTACGCCATCGACTGTGAATCCACTATTCCGGATGAGTGAGAGGGCGTGCAGCACATACGCGCTTAAAGCTGGGTAACTGTGTTTGCTCTCTTGCCAGTAGCCGAATCCACCGTCGCCGCGCTGGAAGGTGTAGAGGCGCGTGAGGCCGGTCGTCACCATGTTGTTGAGCGTCTTTTTATCAACGATGTTAAACGCATCGAATCCCTGCAGGCGTGTGAGGGCAACAGCGGGCAGCAGGCTCGAGAGCGTCTGCTCCGCACAGCCGTAGGGGTAGTGAATGAGGTAATCTAATCCCTTTGGAAGGAATGTAGCGAGTGAGGGAGAAACGGTAATCGAGAGTGAGCCCTCGCGTGCATCTTTCGCACTGGGTACGAGCACGGTCTCTGTGGCGACGTCTTGGGTGATACCGGTAGTGGCGACACTCTGAGGTGCGCCGTAGATGTAGACAGGAATCGATTCTTCCACCTCATCACGTGCTGTCTCGCCCGCCTTCGCTGAAGCTTCGGTGGGCAAGTGTTGTGCGAGGAAGGTGAAGGTCGCCTTGCCCGCCCGACTGAACGATGCCGGTCGTTCGGGCGGGTCTGTGCGAGCAATGGTTACGGGGAACATTACTTTTGCCTGTTTACCGGATGCGATGGTGACCTGTTGCATTTGCGGGCTGGTGAGTGAGAATCCGCTGCCGCTGAGTGAGACAGAGAACGTGGCGGGTTCATCGAGGAAGTTATGGACCATGGCACTGAGGTTCACGTGATCCCCCACGACAGCGAAACGCGGCCGTACCGGTCGCACGATGACGCGCTTCGTCTCAATAACTGTGTGTTCCGCCGCGCCGAAGGTCGAGACACTCGTGTTGCCGATGGCGAGCAGGTGCCATGTGGTGAGGTTATCGGGGAGCGTGAACGAGACTTCCGCTTCGCCGTTCTCCTGTGTGAGGATGGTGGGGTTCCAGTAGGCAGTGTCTTTGAAGTTGCCACGCTTCTTGGCTTCGAGATCTGCCCCGCCTCCGCCCTTCGAGCCCGGCTTGTAGCGGTCAATGAGGTACGTGAGCATTTCGGCAGTGAGCACGCCGAGGGGGCGCTGTCCGTAGAAGCGCTCCACGAGATCGGGCAGTTCGAAGCCCGTGATGGCGAGCACACTCATATCGACAACTCCCAGAGAAAGCTCCGCGCGTGCAGGCTTGCCCTGCCAGTCGGTTGCCGTGAGTTTCACGGTGACCTTCTCTCCGGGCAGGTATTTCTCTTGATTGGTCTGCACAGCGATCGTGAGGCGCTTGCGTGTCGTTTCGATAGGGAGCTTGGCGTATCCGATGCGGAAGGCCGGTGCACCGGTGTCGAGACCGTTTTCGTCGAAGGTCTCGCCGATGCGTGGCTTGAGAATGATGATCGAAACGTAGGCCGTGGGCGCAAGATCTTCGGTGATGGGAACAGAGATCTTCTGCGCGTTACTCGCAATGGTGATGAGTTCTTTGCGGATGATCTGCTCGCGTTCCACGGTCACAAGCGCCTTTACATTCTCGCCTTGGAAGGGCGATTGAATGAGGAGTGTGGCCGTATCGCCGATGCGGTACTCCGGCTTGTCAGGTTTAAGCTCGATGCGGTTATTGTTCTCGTGCGGCCAGTTCACGTAGGTGCTGGACCATGCGTACAGGCTTGTGGCGGCCTTTGCCTCGCGTCCTTCGCCGTCTTCCACTATCGCGACCACGCGGAACTCGCCTCCCTGATCGGGGCGCACGGTGGCCTTTGCTTTTCCACTCTCATCCGTGGTTACTTTCACAGCGCGGACGAAGGTGTCTTCGGGCGTGTTGTCGAAGTAGTACTCGCCATCCACACCTTTCTTCTTAATGGAATTCCATTTTCGATTGTAGAGATTGAGCGTGACCTTCGTATTCGGCAGGGGAGTGCCATCCGGCTTAACCGTGATGACGGCGACACTTGCATCGGTTCCGGGTGTGACCACGTAATCCTCCATGCGCACCCCTACGTAGGCATCGGCTTTGTGCACAGGAACCGAGACGCGATTCGCAACCACCTGATTATTCGCATCGGTGATGTCGGCTTCAATGGTGAGGATCTGGCTTACGGGCTTATCGTCGATCTGCGCTGGTACGCGAATACTGAGTTGACCTGCGGCATCAAGGCGACCTTCACCCTCCGCGAGGAGTTTGGTCTCACGCTCACAATTACGCCAACACCAGGATTCTTCGAGCCCAAAGGAGTACCAGCCTTCGCCAAGGCTACGGCCGGCAGGCCACTCGTCACGTACCTTGTTGAAGAAATAGTCGGTGGTCTGTGCGCGCCACTTCACCGTTGCACCATCCATGGGCGCGCCGAAGTAGTAGGCACCCTCGATGGCTGCCTGCACTGTATCGTCCTGAAAGTAATCCTCCTGCTGCGTAGTGAGATCGACGCGATACTCCGGCTTGCGGTAGGCAAGTACTTCGAACGAGCCAAAAGCATCGCCGTAGGGGCTGTCTTGGAGTGATGCGGTGATATGGTAGGTGCCGAGTGGTGCTTTGGCATCGATGGGGAAGACATCGGTGAAGCTGCCGAAATCTGTGAGCGGCAGGGTTGAACTGAATACTTGGTTGCCCTTGGCATCAGCGATTGTCACGGTAGCCTTCCGGCTTTTTGCAGGAACGGAGAGTACGCCATCGCGATTGCGTGTGCGCAGGATTCCTTTGAAGTGCACTGTATCTCCTGTGCGATAAACAGGTCGCTCGGTGTAGAGAATGGCATGAATCCGCTCGGGACGATCTGAAGGGTTCCAGAAATCCGTGTAGGTACCGAACATGTCGGGGCGAATACCATCGTGCCAGCGGCTGCCCACGAAGGCGAAATCATCCTTCGTTTCTGCCGTGACCCAGAATTCCGGTTCCCATTCGTTCCTATTGGTGGCGAAGCGCTTGAGGTCGATTTCGGTTTCGAAGAATCCCTGTGCATCGGTTTTGCCTGTGATGACCGTGTCACCATTAAGAGAATGGAAACCGATGCGTGCGCCGGCGACGGGATCGCCCGTACGCAAATCTACCGCCCACACGAGGGCACGATTACCCGAGTACTTGAGCGTGAGTGTCGTGTTGGTGAGAGCGAAGATCTGCGTGTGCTGCAGCTCTTTCTCGTCGTATCCCTTCTCGTTCGGTGCGCGCACGCGTAATGCGTAGAGCCCTGATGGAAGCGCTTTCTTCGTCTCTTTGTTCAAATCGAAGGGGTGTGTATCCCACACATTCTTCTTCACTTGTGGAACATACGACCATGACTGCAGAGGGGTAACGTTGGCCGGGAGTGCGTTCCATGTCTGCTGTGAGCCGCGGAATGTGAGGAAATCTTCGAGACTCACCTCCGAGAGCTCCACCTCCACCCGCGTGATATTCACAGATTTCAGGTAGTAGATAGGGGGCTTCTCGCGCTCGAAGATGCCGAATTCGCCTTTTGATTCCAGCTGCAGCTCTGGGCGGAGTGCATCGGTGGTGAAGCTGAAACTCGCAGGTTCTGCGAGTGGCTGATCAAAGGTATCGGTGATACCCGTGCCCAGCGTGATCGTGTACCGCGTCGAAGGCGCGAGAGGGAGGTACGCACTAAGCTCGCGATCATCTGTCCATGAGGCGAGGCGCCATGATGCTTCATTCCACTTCTCGACGGCAGGCGTGATCGAAATCTGGTTTTTCAGCGATTCTTCTGAGAGGGGATTACTCAACCCGAATGTGACACGGCCGTACTCGAACAGAGATTTCTTAACCTTCAGCGGCCCCACTGTTGAAAAGTGCAGCGTGAAGCCCGTGCCATTGCCCAGTGTTCCCTCTTTACCCTTGAGTCCCGGTGCGACGGTAAGTGCATAGGCAGAGGAGAATGTGAAAGGCTTGGCAGGGGTGATCACGAGTGTTTTTCTGTCGGTAACAGTGCGCTTTTCCACTTCGATCGTGCCGTACGACACGGTGCGGATGCCGATTTCTTCGGTGGTAGAATCTTCTGGCGTGCGTGCGAGCGAGAGGAATTCCTTGGCACTGTTGGCATCCATCTCTTGATTGAAGGTGAGCGAGAGCACACTCGTGGGTCCGGCAAGCGCAAAGCCCTCCTCAGGATCGCTCGACATGACTTGCGGTCTTGCTGTTTCAAATGTCCACGAGAAATCCTCTTCGGTGCTGTCGCCCGAAACGGTTTCGATGCCTTCGGGAATACTGACGGTGTAGCGTGTGCTTGGGGTGAGACTCTTTTCGGGAATGAATTCCACGGCGACTGTCGAGAGCCACCGCCACTTGCCGGACGTATCGGGCGAGATCGTCACGGGCCAGTGTGCGAGGCGGGCCTGTGCAGCTTCGCCCTGCACCTGCGTGAGCGGAATCATGGGGCGATCGAAGATGATGGTAATCTTGGAAGAAGCGGCGACATCCTGCGCACCTACGTCGGGAATGCGCGCGGCAACTTGTGGAGGACCAGCCACGATGAAGGTGAAATCCAGATCTTTGCCGAGGGGCGTGCCGTCGGATTTCTGGGCTTGTCGGCCGAGGTGAAAGACGATGGTCTTGCCGGCAGGCAACGCAGAGGCAGGCTGAAAAACGAGTGTCTCATTCTGCCACACCCATGCACCGGTCATGCTGTCTGGTACAACCATGTGCTCCTCTGCGCTTTGATGATCCATGAGTGCAGGGAAACTGAATTGCAGCGTGGACGCTGCAGACACTCTCTGTCGTAGGGCGAAATCCATGGTGGTCTGCCGACTGGGAATACGCACGGTGCCCGTCATGAAGAGGGCAATGAGCGTGATCGTAACGACGAGCATGGTCGCTAATGCAATCGGCCGTCGGCTGATGGTGGCGGCGACATACGAGAGGCGTTCAGAGGCAGACATGGTGAGGTGAGTGAATGAGGAGTAGGGAATCTATGCTACCGGCTTGCGCGAAGTTCACTCAATTCCATAGACACGTCTCACGTTGACTAATTGACAAATTGCGTTATATGGGTAGAATAGATCGGCTTAGAAAGCATGCTTTCTGGGCACTGATCTTTGGCAGGCACGGCAGAATTTTTGAAGTGAGGGCGGCTCTCAGTGTCTTTCTTAAAGGTATTGAGAGCCGTTCTCGTCTTTAAAGAGGATAGATCACGAATGGTTCGTGATGCAGGCGAAACACATTCCTGAATGGAGTAACCATGAAGAAACGAACGAGTGTGCGTCTTTATAAGGGAGTTGAGGCTCCCTTGTACTTTCATCTCGTGGGAATCGCTGAAGGTCATCAGGTGCGCATAGCACGTGAACGGGACTGGTCGGTCTTCCACATTCCTGACCACTGGGAGTCACCAGTCATCATGGCCTGGAACGAACCGGGCCACGAACGTCTCTTTGCGACATGTTTGAGTGAAGATCTTTCCACGCATGATATGGCGCTTAAATTGATTGAGCGCCTGATCGATGCCGAATGGAAAACGCATCACCATGAATGTGGGGGGGTTACCATTCCACTCGTGGCGCACGACAAATTCGTCATCGTTCCCGAAGAGGGAGAGCTCGAAGAAGAGAAGGGTGCCCTCCTCGTTGTAGAGCCCCCGTGTCTTCTCTGGTATGAGCATCAGTCCGACGACAACGGACATGCCGCGTCTATCGCCGCCACGATCCTCATCCGTTGATCCATCCGCAAGCCGTACTTGCCACTGCTGTCCCGAGGCCTTCGCGCTTCGGGACACTTTCTTTATCGTTGCCCGCGAATCTGTTGCAGAGCCGCTCTCGCCTGCGCGTTCGTCGGATCGAGCTGCAGAATTTCTTCGAATTGCTGCGCAGCTGCTTCGGTGTCGTGCGCGTGGTTGAAGAGCAGAATGCCGAGGTTGAGGCGTGCGGCCGTGAACCGCGGCTGCAGGCGGACGGCTTCGCGGTAGGCGTCGATGGCTTCGTCATTGCGGCCCAGTTTTGCCAGTACCACACCGAGGTTGTAATGGGCCTGCGGAAAGAAGGGATTGAAATCCAGTGCTGTGCGATACTCGACGATGCCCTGTTCCAGTTTTCCCGTATTCACGAGCAGAGCTCCCAGATTCAGATGTGCCGGTGCGAATGCAGAATCGACTTCGATGGCTTCGCGATACCAACGTTCGGCTTCACTCGCAGATCCCTGCTGACCGGCGACTGTACCGAGCCCTAAGAGGGCGTACACGTTTTTTGGATGGAAGCGCAGTGCTTCTTCGTACGAGGATCGAGCAGTGGCCAGATCACCCTGTTCCCGCTCGGCCGATGCGAGGTTGCTCCATATCTTCGACTGAGAACGCGTGAGGCCCGGTCCTGCACGTCCGTGTTTGCGCAGAATGGTCAGAGAGGTGCGATAGGAGGCGATGGCTTGATCTTCCTCTCCACGATAGCGCTGCACATTTCCCAGATTCACGTGTGCGACGTACGCATCCTGCGAGATCTTCAGAGCTTGGGTGAAGAGCGCCTCACTGTTCCTCCACGTTCGAGCCTGGAGTGCCGCGAGGGCGCCTAAAACAACGAGTATCACTGTCGCACCTATCACACACACAGATTTCCATCGTGGGCTGCAGAGCTTCGTGAGTGCGAGTGTGACGAGAAAGAAGATGCCGATACTCGGAATGTAGGTGTAACGGTCTGAGGCGAAGTAGAAGAAATCCCCCTTGGCAAAATTGAAGAGAGTGGGCGAGACCGTGATGAGGAAAAAAGCGATACCGAAAAAAACATTCCTGCTCCACTTGAGCGAAACAAAAGCGGTTACGAGGAGTGCGAGAAAGAACAGGAGTGGAATGAGGATATCTGGGCGCTTGAGCGTGACATCACCGACAAATGGATAGAGCACCGAGAGGCCGACGGGCGCGAAGATTTTTTCTAAGTAAAAGATGGCGCTCTTTGGGGCCATGAGTATCTTTTCACTCAGACTGGATGAGTCGAGGACGCCGGTCTTGCCGAACCAGGCAATAACGCCGAAGAGGATCGAGAGCGCGAAGAAGGGGAGCTTTTCGATGAACATGGTGCGGTTCCACGCACGTTTCTCTCGCCAGTCGAGGAGGAGCAGGATGACGGGAAGAGTCACCACGGTGACCTTGGCGAACAGACCGAGAACGAACGCCACAAGACTGAGGATGTAGGTTCTTCGTCGATGATCTGCACGGTACGAGAGGTAGGCGATGAGGCTTGCGAGAAAGAAGAACGTCGAGAGCACATCCTTGCGTGCGCTCGCCCACGCCACAGCTTCGGTGTGCAGCGGATGGAGGATAAAGAGGAGCCCGACAAAGAGAGCGGCCCAGCGTCGTCGTGTGAGCAGGAGCAGGAGCCACGCGACGAACAGGGCATTGAGCGTGTGCCAGAGCAGGTTCTGCACGTGATAGATCGTGGCATTCGTTCCTGCCAGCAGGTAATCGATCTGGTAGCTGAAGAAGGTCAGTGGAATGTAGAGCTCTGGATCGTACGTCGTAAAAATGGTCTTGAGTGTCGTAGGTGTGATGGCGCGGATGGCGGGATTTTCGTAGATGAGCAGACCGTCATCCCACCGCACGAAGTTATTCTTAAGCGAGCTACCGTAGACGAGAAAGCCTATAAAGAAGAAAGCGCCGATGACCCACCAACAGATCGTTCGTGGTGGCAGGGTGGGAGAGGATGCACTGGAAGGTGTCACCGTCCTACTCTAAATGCACAGCACGCAGGGTGATAGGTGCAGTTTTAATTGAACAAATTATTTATTCAATGTAAGGCTTCTGGAGTGCTCTGCGTGTCGCGAAGAACAGCAGGGCAAATGTTGCGAAGATCGTGATCCAGAGAGCGGGTCCGGTATCCGGCTGTGCGATGGGACGTGGAGCACCACTGTGCAGATTTGTCGAAGAGGCATTACCTGCCTGGACGGGCTTTCCTTCTGCATCGAAGGGGTGTGAACGGGTGCCGTTGACCGTGTAAGGATTCACGGGAAGTTGTGAGATCATTCCACCTGGGCTCGTACTTCTGGCCGATGAGGAACCGGCGTAGTCAGCGAGATTCTGCGTACGTGCTCCCGTCGGTGACATGGCAGACGAGGCACCGGCGTTTCCTGTGAGGATGGAGGTGATATTGATAAATTCATTATCGTTCCCAGAGGGCAGCGCGAATGCCATTGCCCTCATCGATGAGGATGCCGATGAAGCGGCCCCCGAAGAAGAAGGTTGTGAACTTTTCGCCACTCCTTCGAAAGGCGCGGCCTGGGCGAGATGCTGTTCCAGTGACGGCTTGGCCGCCGTGGGTGTTGATTCAGAAACGCTTGCGAGCACAGTAATGCTCGCCTCCATACCCTCTGCACTGATGCTGTAGTACGGGTATGTGCCGGCGATAAAATCTTTGGTGATGGTCAGAGTTGCCGTTGCTCCTGGATCGATCGTGACGGTTGAGAAACATCGTTGATCACTGGTGCACATGGCATCCGATTGCAGTACATGTGCGTGATCGGTTTCGTTGATCCACTGAATCGTATTGCCTGGCGTTACCGTAATGGCCTTGGGAGCAAAGCCGTTTTGCGTGATGCGGACAGTGGTCTGCGCTCCGCGGTCGGCGCTAAAAAAGAGTGAAAGCCCGATGCTCACGGCGAGCAGCATTCCTGCAATGGCAGCCGGTTGACGCGAAAGGCGTCGCATACGTGGCTGATGAGGAGGCTGTGCAGGTGTCTTCTGCTCCTGTTTCGGTTTCTCCACGATGCGCACGGGCAAAGCCTGTTCCTCGGGTGTGTTATCCGTAGATTGCCAGTTGGGATGCAAATCGGTCATCGGGCGCGCGGGGGGTTGATCGTGGCGACGAGCTGCCTGCGAGAGGCAAGCGCTGTTCCGGTGATGGCAGAGATCGTCAGAATGAGGGCGATTACCGATGGCATACCTGTCTCACCGGGTACGCTGATCAGCTTTCTGGTCGAGAGCAGGTCACCGGTAAGCGGTGCGGTGGATGTCTGGGGGTTTCCCACTTCGACAGCCACCTCCTGACTAAAGGCAGATTCCTCATCCTGCTTACTGAGCGCGCGAATGGCGACGAAGTACGTGGTCTTCTCGGGCAGGCTGCGAATGGCCATGCTCGTGCTATCGGCCGAGATAGTCTTTCGTTGGATGTAGCGACCCGAGGTGGTGCCGTAGTAGAGGTTGTAGGCTTTGAGCTGCGAGGAGGAGAGGGGATCCCAGGCGACGTAAGCACTCGTTCCTTCGGTGGTGATGCGCATATTACGCACTTGTAACAGGGCAAATGCTGTTCCACTGATGGGGCCGGTGGACGATGCAGCAGAGGACGATTGCTCTGGCGCGCAGCGATTATTCTCGCACACGCGACTCAGACAATTGCTTGAGACCATGCATGCGTTGCCGTCTTCCACCTTAAGAATGTCTCCGCGACAGATCCCTCCACTGCAGAGGCCGCCACGACAGTCGCCGTGTGAACTGCAGACCGTGCCGTCAGGTAAGAGTGCTCCGGTACTGCTTGTACTGGATCGAGAGGAACCTGATCCAGAAATCACGCTCGAACTCGATTGCACTTCAGTCGAGCAGGCAATGGAACATCCATCACCGGCAATGAAGTTGCCGTCATCACACTGTTCGCCGGGTTCTAAGAGGCCGTTTCCACAGATCGGAGCGGCTGCAGATGAAGTGGATGAAATCGCAGAGCTGCCACTTCCTGCACCATGAACGATACTGCTCGTACTCGATCTGCTACTGGAGGAATACGACACCGAGCTCGATCCTGATCCTGTGGCCACAGACGAGGACAGCGAAGAACTTGCAGTACCATCGAAGGTGATGAGCAGCGATCCGGGATTTTGGGTCAAAATATCCTCGGTGCTCGTGCCGGTCTTCAGAGCGATCACGCGGGTGTGCCCCGTCGGCTGCACGTCGTAGAAGCTGAGCACGTCTGTTTTGGTCTGTGGCACGGATTTCACCATGAGGAGCAGGCGTGCTACGACGATCTCTTCAGCTTCCGGCTCCTCATTTGCCTTGGCAGAAACGTCGATCTTCACCAGTCCGTCTGCTGAAGAAAACGCCAGTTCTCCCGGTGCGGGAGTGGGAAGCGTTGCTCCGGCGGTGATGCCTTTGCCTTCCATGACCGCAGAGTTGTACTGCAGCCACGCGCGCACACGTGTAATCTTGCGCTTTCCAGGATTCGAGAGCACCAGATCCATGTGCATTTGATCATTCAATTTCTGTGGGGATGTCTGCAGAGTTTCAGGATCCTTTACCGTGTACGTCGCACACGACGCCGCATCGTCCTCGCAGTGCGGACGCAGAAAGAGATTCGGTTCTGCGACTTCTTCTGCACCGAAGCTTCGTGGAATCAGTAGGGCCATAAGCAGGCCCAGCGGAAGCAAGATTCCAACCGCGGACAGCCGACGATGAGTGGCAGTGTGTGTCATGGTGTGAGGAACCAACGCAGTTACGGCAGAGTACGCAGAATGCGCAGGGCGTCATCAATCGTCAGCGTGCCATCCTGATTGGGATCGGCGCGCAGTTGATCAGGGGTGGCCTGTCGATACCCCTGCACCACCTCAAGGATGGTGATTGCGTCCTGCACATCGGTGCTGCCGTCGCCGGTGAGATCGCCAATGCGATTCACAGATCCCGCTTCGATGAGTGCGATGGGCTGCACTTCTCCGGCACTCTGAATGCCGACGAGAAAGGCGGCCGTCACGCAAATCCCACTAAAGAAGAGGACCCGCAGGAACTGCCGTGAACGGTAGGAAATATGCATTTCGTATTAGTATAGAAGATTTTGCGTTTTCCCTCCACTGCAGAGGAGTTGACGTACCTTTAAGATTAATGTCTTTCAGTAAGATAAATACTATTACTGGAACGAAATTTTTAGATTAGTAAAGTATCACAATATTCTCTCTCTGCGTACACTTAAAGCTCATTTCATGGAAAACGTGTTTCTCTTCACGGGCGAAAATGCCTACGCACTCCATCTGGAATTGGGGCGCTGGATTGCAGAATTTACCGGACGGCATGGTGAGGAGAACCTTGCTCGGCTCTCGACGTCTGGCCTCTCACCTTCGGCATTTATCAACGAAGTTGCAGCATCCCCCTTCATTGCAGAGCGACGCTTGATCGTTGTAGATGGTGTGCCATCCTTCTCGACGGAAGATGCTGCACAGGGCAAGAGCAAAGCCCCCAAGGGCGCTCAGAGCATGCGTACGGTACTTGAGCAGGTGCATCCGCAATCCATTGTGCTCTTCGTTGCCCCAAAGCCCGATCGTCGGCTTTCGGCAACTAAAGAACTTCTGGGGCTCGCAACGGTTCGCACCTTTGCTCCACTCAAGAGCGATGCGCTCCTGCGCTGGATGCAGGAGGAGTTTCGTGCAGCGGGCGCAGAAATAGAACCGGCAATTCCATCACTCCTCCTCGAACGCACAGGGGAGGATCAGCAAATGCTCTCGCAGGAGATTGCCAAGCTCTCTCTCGTGGCTGTCGGTCGACCGGTGACACGGCAAGACATTGAGGCACTTGTGCTGCCATCGGCGGAGCAGACAATATGGCGACTTTTGGATCTGATCGGAGAGGGGCGTGCAGAAGAGGCAGTTCTTTTCTGTCGCGAGCTGCTCAAGGGCGGAGAGAGTGCGCAGGGAATCTGGAGCATTTTTCTCTGGATTGTCACGAGCTTCGCCTCTGTGGTATCGGTGGTGAGTGAAGGCACGACGAGTGTTCAGGGTGTGATGCAGGCAGCCGATGTGAAATTCGGTGCGGCACGCGCGCTGCTGCCGCTCGCTCGCTCCTGCACAAAGGAACAACTCAATGACCTCCTCGTTCGCGTTGCCGATGCCGATATAGGTCTGAAGACCGGCGAGTGGAAGGCGGGAGCGGACTCTGAAGAAGAACTCTTCGCACTGATCGATCGCTGTCTCTTAGTCTTTCCGCGCCGTGGTGCCCAGGAACGCGCCGTCGCTCATTCCTCTTGAATTTTGCCGAGAATTTCGGCAGATGTAGCCTCTTCTTTTTCACGTGATTGTTCCTCGGTGAGGTGGCGTTTCTCTCGCCGTTTACGGCGCTCATCATCCACTTTCTGCAGAAGTTGCGTTTCACCGATGCGCTCGATTTCCTTGGCGTACTTGCGGTCGATGGCGGCCAGCTGCTGCTTTTCGTTTGTGAGGATGTCTCTGAGGTTCTGAATTTGTTCCGGGGTCATCACGGGCAGAATGTTCACCCAGTACTGGCGCTCCTCATCATTCATGCTCTCCGATTCCAAAATGAGCTGTATCAGCTCGGGATGCTTCTTCTGTAGTTCCTTTGGGATCTGCACGGTAGAGGGTGTCTTGGGATCGGCCATACGTGCAGCGTACGCGGAGCGTGCGCAATGCTCAAGGTGGGATGATTCTGTAGTCTTACGCGACCTTCATAATCTCGTACCGGAACATCCCTCCCGGAGCGGTGACTTCAACGTTATCACCATTTTTCTTGCCGAGAAACGCTCTGCCGAGTGGAGACTCGTTGCTGATCTTGTTCTCGGTGGGATCAGCTTCTGTCGCACCGACGATGGTGTAGCTCTCGGCGTCTTCGCGGCTTGTCTTGTTGCGCACAGTCACGGTGGAGCCGATTTCGACAGTTTTATGCGCGGTCTTCTCAGAGATGATCTTGGCGTTCTTGACCTTGCGTTCTAGTTCCAGAACCCGTCCCTCCACGAAGGCCTGTTCATTCTTGGCTTCTTCGTACTCCGAGTTCTCAGAGAGATCGCCATACGAAATAGCCTCCTTCAGGCGCTGGGCGACTTCCTGGCGGCGTGTCTTCTTGAGGTAATCCAGCTCATCCTGGAGCTTCTTTAAGCCCTCGCGGGTAACGAGTGTCTGATCTTCATCACCGGTACTGGCACTGCTGCCAGTTCCACCGGAGGGGAGTGCATCTTCCGTAAGGGTAAAATCATCCATATCTGGCATAGCAAAAGCGGGGGACGAGTGAGCGCCATGCTATGCGTACCTTGCTCATCTGGCAAGGAATTCATGGCTTTCTCACCGTTCTTCCTTGAGCAGCTGCGGCCAGGCGAGCAGGGGGAGACTTTCGGGAGTCTCGCGCAGGAGCGCCTCTTCGACACGCTTGACCAGCTGTACGTTCGTAATGAGGGGAATGCCGTGATCCGTGGCCAGCCGTCGGATGAAGTAGCCATCCGTCTGCTCAGCGGAGCTACTGTGCGTGGGCACGTTAATGACGAGATCTACGCGTTTCTGTTCGAGGTACTCGCGGATATTCGGGCTGCGCGGCTCTGAGATTTTGTGCAGGAGCGCTGAGGGGATCGAACGCGACTTGAGGAACTCGTGCGTATGTTGTGTGGCGAAGAAGGAGAAGCCGCGTTCCGCGAGTCGCTTGATAGAAGGGAACAAATCCAGCTTATCCTCAATGTGTCCGACCGTGATGAGAATGTTCTTCTTCGGCACTTTGAATCCGACAGCGAGCATTGCAAGGAGGAGCGCCTGTTCGACGTTGCTGCCGAAGCAGGCCACCTCTCCGGTACTCGCCATTTCCACTCCCAGTCGCGGGTCGGCTCCACGCAGTCTGTTGAAACTGAATTGCGCGGCCTTCACGCCGACGTGGTCCAAATCGATGGTCTGGTAGCGTACCTCAGCTGGTGCTTTCTTTAGCAGGGCCTGGGTGGCGAGGGTGATGAAATTAACGCCGGTTACCTTGCTTGCGAAGGGGAAGCTGCGGCTGGCGCGCAGATTGCACTCGATCACCTTGAGTCGATTTTCCTTGGCGAGCAGCTGTAGGTTGAAGGGGCCGGAGATGCGTAGCCCGCGGGCGATGCCTTTGGCGATCTGCTTCACGCGTCGCAGGGTTTCGAGGTTCACACGCTGTGGTGGGAGTACGAGAGTGGCATCACCCGAGTGCACACCCGCATTCTCAACATGTTCCGAGATTGCGTAGAGAAGCAGTTGGCCATCTTGGGCCACACCATCGAAATCGATTTCCTTTGCGCCGATCTCGAATTTAGAAATGACGATGGGGGTTTCTTTGTTCACGAAGGCTGAACGTTGCACGTAATCAGTGAGGTCATCGTGCGAGTGTACGACGGCCATCGAAGCGCCTGACAGCACGTAGCTGGGACGAACAATCACAGGGTAACCCACAGACTGCGCGAACGTTGACGCGCCCGAAAGCTCTGAAAACTCCTTCCACTCCGGTTGATCGATGTGGAGTTCATCCAAGAGCGAGCTGAACTTGTGTCGGTCTTCGGCGTGGTCGATGTCTTTCGGAGCGGTGCCGAGAATGGGTAGACCCACTGCGGCGAGCTTGGGCGAGAGGGAATTGGGAATTTGCCCGCCCATCGAGACCACGATGCCCGTGGGTGTGGTGAGGTCGGCAATGTCGCGCACGCGTTCCTCGGTGAGCTCCTCAAAGAACAGGACGTCGCACTCGTCGTAGTCCGTGCTCACGGTTTCGGGATTCGAATTGATCATGAGCACTTCAAAGTGCTGTCGTTGGAGCTCGTGGGCAGCCTGTACGCAACACCAATCGAATTCTACGGAGGATCCAATGGAGTACGGGCCGCCGCCGAGCACAATGGCCCGTGGGGTATTCCCCGAGAAGGTTATGTCGTGTTCGGTGCCGTGGTAGGTGAGGTAGAGGTAGTTCGTCTGCGCGGGGAACTCGCCGGCGAGTGTGTCGATCTGCTTGATGACGGGTGTGATGCCGTGTTCGAGGCGCAGGGCACGTACCCCGTTTGCCGAGAGATCCGTCAATAATCCAATTGCCCTATCAGAGAATCCAGTACGCTTTGCCTGTCGCAGGAGTGAGGGGGTGAGAGGGGTTTTTGCACGCGTGTGCTGAAGAGTGGCAGCGATGGTGACGCACGTGCGAATCCGCTCCAGAAACCAGCGGTCGATTCCGGTGGCGATCGACACTTCATCGACAGACCATTCACCTGCCAGGGCGGCAGCCACCGCGAACAGGCGTCGGGGTGTGGGGCGCTTGATCTCCTTGCCGTGGTCGGTGAATTTCATGGAACACGGCACGAGACCTTCCTCGCCGATGTTGAGCATGCGGATCGCTTTCTGTAATGCCTCTTCGAATGTCTTTCCGAGTGCCATCACTTCGCCCACAGATTTCATCTCACTGGTCACCGTGTCACTCACGTGTCGGAATTTCTGCAGATCCCAACGGGGCATCTTTACGGCTACGTAATCCAGTGCCGGCTCAAAGTCTGCACAGGTGACTTGTGTGATGGCATTCCGGAGATCTGGCAACGCGTACCCCAGTGCCAGCTTGGCCGCGATAAAGGCCAGGGGGTAGCCCGTTGCCTTGGATGCGAGAGCAGAGCTGCGACTGAGACGCGCATTCACTTCGATCACGCGGTACCGGCGCGACTTAGGATCGAGCGCGTACTGAATGTTGCACTCACCGACGATGCTCAAGTGCCGGATAACGCGCAGGGCGATCGACCGGAGCATTTGATAATCTTCGTTGTCGAGAGTCTGGCTTGGCGCGATGACGATGGATTCCCCCGTATGAATGCCGAGGGGATCCACATTCTCCATGTTGCAGACGGTAATGCAGTTGTCGGCGCTATCGCGCACCACCTCGTACTCGATCTCTTTCCAACCGGTGAGATCTTCTTCGACGAGTACCTGCGGCGATTCGACGAAGGCGACTTTGCAGAGACTCTGTAACTCTTTTTCGTTCATGGCTCGGCCGCTCCCTTTTCCTCCGAGGGCGAATGCCCCGCGGATGATGACGGGGAACCCGATTGCCTTGGCTGCGCTCAGGGCAGCATCGATCGACTCACACGCGTGAGACCGTGGCACATCCACGGCAATGGATGCGAGCTCGGCATTGAAGAGGGCGCGGTCTTCTGTCTTGCGAATGCTCTCGACTGGTGTGCCGAGCACTTCGACGTTGTGTTTCTTGAGTACGCCTGTGTCGGCGAGTGCCAAGCCGCAGTTGAGTGCCGTCTGTCCACCGAAGCTTAAGGCGATTGCCTGCGGGCGCTCCTGCACAACAATGCGTTCCACGAACTGCGGGGTAACCGGTACGAAGTACACGCGGTCCGCCAGATTCCAGCTGGTCTGGTTTGTGGCGATATTCGGATTTACAAGTACTATGCGGGCTCCTTCTTCTTTGAAGGCTTTGATGGCTTGACTTCCGGAGTAGTCAAATTCTCCGGCCTCACCGATCTTGAGTGCCCCCGATCCGAGCAGGAGGATGGTTTTGCCTTTCAGGCGTTGCGGATCGAAGGCCGGTGTTTCGGAAAACGGCGTCCCCTTGCCCTTGAGTGGGCCACGGGGGCCGGAAGCTTTCAGTCCGGTCATGGTCGCGCGGCAGGTTACCGGCTCAATCGATGCGTGGCAAGTTTTTTCATCACTCCGTGCGTGCACACCTCCGGTGTACTCTGTCAATTGCCAGCCGAGGCAGAACACGATTCACTAGTGCACTGTATGCGTTCACGGACAGTAATCGTCGTCCTGAGTGTGCTGGTGCCCTCCCTCGCTCTCGCGAGTGCTCTTGATGATGTGGTGCACGATGCCTCCTCCTTTTCGGATGTACTGGAGCAAATGCAGGCCGAGCAGAGCGGTCAGATCGATGACGCAGTGCGTGAGTCTGGCGACGAAATTTTTCCTTCGACCGGGCAGGGCAGTTCTACCAGTCGCCAGTCAACACTCGATGAAGATCCCAACTTTCTGACTGCGCGCGTCGATGGTGTACCGGTCATCTTTCGCGATGTTCCCAAAGATGCCTGGTTCGCGCCGTACGTACGGGATGTCGTAGAGGAGGGGATTGTGTCGGGATACCGTGAAGCGAATGGAGCACTCAAGGGTCTTTTCGGTCCTGCGGATGCGCTGACCATTGAGCAGCTGGCAAAGATTGCGACGCAAGTGGCGCGTGTGGATCTCTCGGCCTGTGGCACTGCACTCAAGAATACGGCTGCACGTGACACGTGGTCAGAGTCGTACATCCGTTGTGCGGAGCAGCGTGGCTGGGCGGTGTATGCGGATGGATCGGTCGATATCAACAGACTGGCCCGACGCGCCGAGGTTGTGGCCACGCTCCTTCAGGTTCTGGCCGTAAAGACCGAACCGAGGACGGGCGGCATTTTTACCGATGTCGACAGCTCGGTGGAGTTTGCTGCAGCAGTTGAGATGGCGGCACGCGCGGGCGTCATTGCCGGTGATACCGATGCACAGGGAAATTCCCTAGGGACATTCCGTCCTATTGATCCCGTCAACCGTGCAGAGGTGGCAAAGATTGTTACGATGGCGCTACAGGTGTACGGCGTCTGAACATGCCTCACCAGTGCAGATGATGTGTCTGTAGATAGTGGCGCACATGGTCTTGCAGTTTACGCAGGTTTCCCCACTGCATCACTGCTGCTCCAGAGATGATGAGCGAAGCACCAATGCCCTGATACCAGGTCACTGGTTCCCCAAGATAGAGGTGAGAGAAGAGCAGGCCTGATGCGACGGTGAGTGTGCCGAGCAATGATACCGTGGCCAATGGAAGGCGTTCGATAGATTCGTAGTAGCTCAAGACTAAGAGGAATCGCGAGATGAGTCCGTATCCGATCAGTACTCCCAGATACGCGAGAGGGAACATGCTGAGTTCAAATGCGAACGGGTGTTGGATAAAGGGAGAGAGCAGAAAGAAGAATCCAATGGCACAGCATGATCGTACGACGATGATGACCTGCGGCTCGAGCCGGCGTAGATATTTGCGAATGACGACTCCACCGAGAGCAAAGAAGCAGCCGGCGAGGATGATGAAAGCGTCACCGCTCGCGAGGGTCATTCCCTCAGAGAAGCCGCGCAGAGCGACAGTGAGAAGCCCTAAGAAGATGATGGCACCACCGAACCACTGGGCACGTTTGGGGTATGTGTGCATCGCCAGCATTGCGAAGACGATGAGGAAAATGGTTTCCGAATTCGTGAAGAGTTGGGAATTGATGGCGAATGTGCGTTCGAGACCCGTGAACCAGAAGATAGGCGCGAGTATACCGTTGAAGACGCTCGCCACCGCAAGTGGCAGAATCAAATGCAGACGTACGCGCCTCAGTTTTTTGATGATGGGAAAGAATCCAAACGAGAGCACAGCAAAGAGCAGCAGCATGATTTCGCTCAAGAAGAGCATCGAGAGCGGCGAGAAAAACTCGGTCAGCTGCTTTCCGAATGCTGCGGTTGTGGAGCCTGCGAGAATCATTGTGATAAGAGCGATCCACCCGATAGTGGCCGAGCACATGCGTCGTTGCCGCATGCGTACAGCTGGTTGCCGCAGGATGCCTGATAAGGATGTCATTTTGTTAATTATACAACAAAAATTCTTTTTACGCCACTTACGATATGCCGGAATTCAGATCTGAAACGCATAGAGGATAAGGCTTCTGGAGGCATCACAACGAAGTACGGTATGAGGGAAAGGCTTCTAACTCTCTCACCCCATACCGCATGGCTCACCTTACCCTTTCGCAGCGGGAGACGCTGTA
>JBDRKJ010000006.1:0-88912 GCA_043814035.1 Candidatus Peregrinibacteria bacterium | reverse complement strand
TACAGCGTCTCCCGCTGCGAAAGGGTAAGGTGAGCCATGCGGTATGGGGTGAGAGAGTTAGAAGCCTTTCCCTCATACCGTACTTCGTTGTGATGCCTCCAGAAGCCTTATCCTCTATGCGTTTCAGATCTGAATTCCGGCCTACCAATCTTTGACTTTATCGCCATTTTGCGAGATAATAGAGAAGATGGTTGCAGGGAACTCTCCTGACAGACACACCGAAATCGCTCCGACTTCCCTCAAGCCGGTGCTCACCGTGACGCAACCGGCAACGATTTCGAGTCTGCTCGACACACTCAACCTCATAGATCAGATGACCGAACGCATCGGTGAGGACAAATCGGGAGATGGTACAAGCACAGGAGGGAAAATGCAGGCGAGCGGCGCAGGAGCGCGCGCGATTTCTCCTCGTGATCAGGCGATTGCAAATTTGCCGAGCGAGCAAGTGATGCAGAAGAAACTGAAAGAGAAGATCCACACCGAAGTGCGGTTACTCCGCAAGCAAATCCGCTCGATCCCTTCGTCAGGCAAGCCCGGAGCCGCCTTCAAATTGAACAAGATCTACGCACGCATCCGCTTACTCAATCGCCTGCTGGCTACCCTCCTAGAATCGTCACTCGACGTTATTAAACGACTCTTCGTGCGCGTCTTCGTCGACGAACAACCCGTCATCTAGCAGGCATGTGCATCAATTGCCCTTCTTGCCTTGCTTCTTCTTGCTGTGTTCAATCGTGTCGAGCACCCACTGCAGAATGGAATCGACCATTGAGAGCGGCTTCATAAGCACATCTTCAAGCTCCTGTGTAATGCCTTCCACCCTGCGCATGACCTTGCGCAGATCCACCACGATGAAAATCACGTGGTAGAGCACGATGAGAATAAGGATGGCAATGGCGAATTCCATCCCGAGCAGAAGATCGCTTGCAGAAATCATGGAGAGAGGAGAACGTAGGGCGTAGCCTATCGTCCCCTTTCACTATGCGCAATCCCCTCTTCATTCTCTGGCTTCTGCCACGCACCATCATTGTGGCAACGATCACGGCGTATCAGCACACTCTCTCACCGGATCATGGACCGCTTCGGCACTTGTGGCGCTACGGATACTGCCGGCATGAACCGACATGTTCTGCGTACGGCAAGCAGGTAATCCAGAGTCGCGGTGCGGTTATCGGAAGTTTGCTACTCTTAAGAAGGCTCCTCACGTGTCATCCATGGAGGAAACCGGACGCCCAGCGGATTATGCGGGCCTCGCACCCAAACATGCACTGAGCACCTTCACCCGACTCCGCCACCCCGCTTCGCAGGGGCTGCGCCGGGTTCCGCGAGGAATCGCCGAAGGTATATCTCTGAATGCTCCGGAACTAAGGTTAGAGAGCTTCACAAGAGACGATCAGCCCACTATCCTCTGCGAAGAACCTGTTCCATCGCACCACCGCGGGCGTCGTATAATGGCTATTACCCCAGGTTTCCAACCTGGTGACGGCGGTTCGATTCCGCTCGCCCGCTCCATCCGACTTCGTTCAGTTTCACTCCGCTCAACTGAACTACGCCGAGATTTCGCTTGAGAGATTCTGAGAAGAACAAGACAGGATGCCTCGGCGCAGTCGATCCCGCACATGCGGGAGAGACGGAGCCGGGCAATTGTGATAAACTCACCCGCTATGTATTTCGTCTATATCCTTGAATCAGCGGATAAGAAACATTGGTATTTCGGCATCACTGATGATGTAGAAAGGAGACTTGCCGAACACAATACCGGCAAGAGTATTCACACGAACAAATTCAAACTTTGGTCACTTCGCTTAACTGTCTCGTTCGGTACGTATCAGCATGCATCAGATTTCGAACGCTATCTTAAATCTCACTCTGGGAGAGCATTCATGAGGAAACATTTTCATGAGAAAACGTGAACGCAGAGAATATGTGAGAGTCTTGGACGGATTACCCAGAGCGAAGCGACATGGTGCTCGCCCGCTCCATCCGGCTTCGTTCATCCTCGTTTCACTCGGATGAGACTACGCCGCGATTTCGCTTTCCATAAAGCCGGATGCCACGGCGAAGTCTCGTCTTGGCGTAGTCCGTAGACGTAGCCAGACAGACGTAGCCGGGCCATAGTGATCATGCATGTTTTGGTGCTCGCCCGCTCCAAATAACACACGCCACTGTGCGTATCGCACAAAACACCAAACGAGAAAAGAAACAACGACATGATTTCGGCAGAGTTCCATGGTATTCGTGATGAGCCTTTTGACAGAGCTGAAATGACATGGCAGCATGATATCGTGAATTCTGCGTACGTCCTTTTCTGCTCCCCTGTTTCCTCCTGCTGCTCCTTAGCAGGGGGTACCAGCGCATGATCGTTCGTCCGTAGATTCCATGCACGCGTCACCCCCACGCCCCAAGCTGGGGGTGATTTTCTATTTGTATTCCCCTTCTTCTCCCCATGACAGAGATACCGGAATCCGAAGGCGTGATAGATAGCGAGTCTCAACACCATCTGTTCTATCGCACAGATGGCGTGAACTGCTGGGTCTACGAAAAGCTTCCCAATGGCCAATTAATGCTCGTCATTCAGAAAACTCCCCTCTCCGTACCCAGAGAAGAAGCCCGCGCGCAGGTGTCTGAAACGCTTCAGCAGGCCCCACCAGAAACGAAAGCGGCTCTCGCGACCGCAGGAGCGGCCTAATAGTATCAAGATAGGGAGGAGTGGCAGCGGCTGCTCCTCTTTTCTCAAAGAGTATGGCCGAAGAGATGGAGGCAATTCTCTTGATCCTATAGCCTGAGAAAGCCATGCTGACAGGGATGTCCTCTGTCCTCCTCGCCACCGAAGACGGCACGATCATGGGTACGGCAGATCGTGCAGAAGCGCACGCCTCACCTGGGATGCTCCATCGGGCATTCTCGGTGTTTGTCTTCCGTAGAGGGAGGCAAGAACTGCTCATCCAGCAGCGGAGCAAGGATAAGGCACTCTTCCCTCTTATTTGGGCCAACACGTGCTGCAGCCACCTCAGAGAAGACGAGGTGCTCCCCGATGCGGCGCAACTGCGGCTCCATCAGGAACTCGGCTTCACGTGCCCGCTCACTGAGGGACCGTCGTTTGTTTACCGTGCCGATGATCCCGAAGCACGCGGAACCGAGTACGAGTACGACACGATCCTCATAGGATCCATTCAAGGGGATCCTCCTCTTAAAGCCGATCCTGCTGAAGTGAATGTGGCGAAGTGGATCACGACAGAAGAACTCACGAAGGACATGCACACGGATCCTACGAAGTACGCGCCGTGGTTCCATCTCGCGTTCGCCATGATCATGCGTCGTTCCGCCCCGCTTTGATGCCAAAGAATTCTGAAACCATGCATGTGGCCATCATTCCCGACGGCAATCGCCGCTGGGCAAAAAATCGCGCCTGGCATCCGTGGCAGGGGCACGAGAAGGCCGTAGAGAACTTTCAAACGATAACAGACTGGTGCCAAGCTGATCCGCGCATCGGCGTCCTCACGGTGTGGTGCTTCTCGACCGAGAACTGGAAGCGCGACCCACAGGAAGTGAGCAAACTCATGACACTCCTCGAAAGCTATATCGAGAAAGAGAGCCCCACGCTGCAGAAAAAAGGGATCCGTCTGTTGCACTCGGGACGAAAAGACCGCATCCCCTCTTCTTTCGCAAAACTGATCGAGAAGGTGTGTGCAGAGACAGCACACTTCACGGATTTCACACTTCACCTCGCTGTCGATTACGGCGGCAAAGATGAAGTACTTCGCGCCTTCGAGAAGATGAATAGCGCTCTCCCGACAGATGAGGATCTGCGTCGCCACCTCGATCACCCCGAGCTGCCCGACATTGACCTCATCATTCGCACGAGCGGAGAGCAGCGCACCAGTAATTTCTTCCTCTGGCAGGCTGCGTACACCGAGTGGGTGTTTCTCGACACATTATTCCCCGATTTCACGGTGGATGATCTCAAGGAGACCGTTGATGGCTTTGCCAAGCGTTCCCGTCGGTTCGGAGGATGAAACACACCGCCGTCGCCCACGGCAAGATTATTCTCACCGGTGAGTATGCCGTGGTGTTCGGGCATCCGGGCATCGCCGTGCCGGCCCCCATCGCCATGCAGGTGACGTTCGAAGAGAACCCCAAGAATCGCGCACTCTCCCTCAAGTGGCTCGGCATCAGTGGAGGAGAAATGTGGGAGGATTACGCCCGCAAGATCATTCTGCATCTTGAGCAAGATCGAGCCGCCTCCTTTAGTGGAAAACTCACTATCCGCAATAAGCTGCCCCTCAAAAAGGGAATGGGCTCAAGTACCGCCCTCATCATCGCCATCACGCGCTGTTTACTCGGAGAGGGCAAGCGTGCAGAGGCGCTTGCGGTCGAAGATGCCATGAATCCGGGACACAGCGGCATCGACTTCGCCGTAATCTGGGAAGAGAAGCCCATTCTCTTCCGCAAAGGATCGGAACCTCAGGTAATCACATTGCCAAAAGATATTCTGCGCGGCGCGCTGCTCGCCGATACCGGTACACCGAATGAATCCACACCAGAGCTCGTGGCATGGGTGCAGGAGCGATCCGAGGATCCACGCGTCAAACAGGCCCTCATCACCATTGGTAAGTGCACACAGCGCCTGAAGAAGGGCGAGGACATTCGCACAGTCTTTCGTGATCATCACCGATCCCAAGTCGCCCTGGGAGTTGTCCCCAAACCCGTGCAGACACTCATTACGGAAATTATGCGATTGGGTGGTGCGGCCAAGGTACTGGGTGCAGGCGGAAGAACAGGTGGAGGCGGGACGGTGCTGGCACTCCACAAGAATCCCAATCTCATCATGCCGGTGATCCGAAAGAGTGCACATGGAGTTTTACCCCTTCTCACAATTCAATGACCACCGCCCGTTCCACGCCCAATATCGCCCTCATCAAGTACTGGGGCAACCGTAATGAAGAGCTCCGGCTGCCGATGGCTCCATCAGTCTCGATGACCCTCGACCGACCTACAGTGGAAATCACTGTTGAGGAAGCTGATACATTTGCGATCCATTCTTTTCTCGCAGATGGATCGGAAAAAACATTGAAGGAGAGGGATATTGAGCGTTTTCGCAAGGTCCTCGCGCTCATGCAACGATATCTCGCGACGCTTCATGCAGCTGGGGTTCATGAACCCCAGCTACCAGAGCACGTTTCCATCACTGTTCACTCGCACATTCCGCCCGCCATCGGTCTCGCCTCCTCTGCCGCTGTCTTCAGCTGCTTTGCAAAGGCCATCGCTGGATTGATAACACCAAAGATTGCACTGACTGACATGCAAACGAGCATCCTCGCACGTCTGGGGTCGGGCTCCGCGGCACGCAGTATCTTTGGAGGATTCTCAACTCTCGAAGAAGGTAGCGACATGGAACTGGGGAGCGCATGGAGCGAGCAAATTGCCGATGAGCAGCACTGGCTGCTCCACGATATCGTGACGATCCCCGCGATGGAGGAGAAGAAGGTCGGTTCCACAGAGGGCCATGCATTGGCTTCTACAAGCCCTTTCTACGCTGCGCGCGTGGAGGCTATCCGCTCGCACCGACAGAAGGAATGTCTTGAGGCTATCCGCACGAAAGATTTCGAAAAACTACAACGCGTGACGGAGGAAGACTGCCTCGACATGCATCACGTCATGCAGACGAGCAAGCCTCCCTTGCAGTATCTCAATGCAGAAACGCACCGCATTGTGGATGCCATCAAGGAGCTGCGGACAAAAGAACACCTCCCCGTGCTCTTCACCATGGATGCAGGACCAACAGTCCACCTTGTGTGTCCAGATGAGGCCAAAGATGCCGTTCTGTCGTTCGCCAAGGCGCAGAAAGGATGCACGATCTTCGAAACGAAAGTGGGACCGGGTGCTACCCTACTGTCGTAAGGAATCTTCTCGACCTCTTGCATGGATCTGCGCAATCTCCCCGACGGCTTAAGTGCTCAAGAGCGTTGTGATGAACGACGCAGACGCATCGAAAGTGAAACCGGAACCGACCTCTCTCTGCTTGAGACCGTTTCTGACCGCATCGGTCAGGCCGATGAAAAGAATTGCGAGCAAATGATCGGCTCCGTTGCTCTGCCCGTGGGAATCGCTGGCCCTCTCACGATCACGTTCAGTTCCGGCGAGAAATCCGATGTCACTCTTCCGCTGGCGACCACCGAGGCGGCACTCGTCGCGAGCGTGAACCGCGGATGCAAAGTGGTAGCACGATCCGGAGGTATACATGTGCAATCCGTCTATCACGGCATGTCTCGATCGATCGCCCTGAAGCCAAAAAACGGAAAAGGACAATCGTACACCAACCTCCGCAGGAGGTTGTCCGCCGTAGACTCCCCGAAGGGGAGCGAAGGTGGACCTTCCCACACAGACCTCCTGTCTACGGTTGGCAAGCCAACCTCTTCACTCAAGGAAGCCATTGAAACACTTGAACAGAACTGGAAGAAGATCGGCGAAGCAACGAGCGGACATCTCAAAATTCTCCGATATGACCTCGATGAATCTGACGAGTACACCTTCCTCACAATTTTCTGCTCTACCTCCGAAGCCATGGGCATGAATATGGTGACCATTGCCGCACAGGCGATCGGCAATTGGCTGGCCGAGGAATTGGAAGCAGAACTCATCACTGTTGCTGCCAATGTGGACAGTGACAAGAAACCAAGCAAGCGCACGCACGATCGCGGGCGCGGGTACGAGGTGACTGCACAGGCAACCATCCCCTCCTCGGTAATCGAGGACGTGTTCAAAACAACTCCAGACAAGCTGCTTGCGGTCGCCGATGCCAAGCTCAAGGTGGGATCCTCTCTCGCCGGAGCAATCGGCAGTAACTTACACGCCGCCAATGTCATCGCGGCGCTGTATTTGGCCACAGGACAGGACAGCGCACACGTGGTAGAAGGATCACTTGCCGATACGACCGTCTCGGCAATCCCGGACGGCATTGCCATCCAGACGCGGCTCCCCGCTGTTTTGGTTGGCGTGCGTGGTGGGGGGACAGCGCTCCCAGCGCAAAATCAGTGTCTTTCGCTTATTCTCAAGCCAAAAACCAGTCTTCGGCCCCCGCAGCAACTGGCGGAATCGATCGGTGCAGCGGTTCTCGCAGGAGAATTGAGTCTGTTGGCAGCCCAGGCAACGCAGACGCTTGCTTCTTCGCATAAAACACTGGCACGCTGAACGTATGCATGGTTCGACTGCGCTCACCACAGGGAGCACCTGCAACAACCAATGGTGCAAGCAGAACTTCGAGATCACGCAGGAGGATCTCGCGGCATTGGAAATGGTCTCACCGATCATCGCCGAAGAGAAACATGCTATTCCGCCACCAACCCTCTGCCCTGATTGTCGGCAACAACGCCGGCTTGCATGGAGGAATGAGCGCTTCATGTACCGAAGGAAGTGCGACTTCAGTAACAAAGAGATCATCTCTATGTATCCTCCGGATTCGCCATTCAAAATCTATGAACAGGACGTCTGGTGGTCGGATAAATGGAATGCACTGACGTATGGTCGGGATTTCGACTTCAATCGTCCTTTCTTCGATCAGTTTCGAGAATTACAACTTGAGGTACCGCGCGTCGCATTGGTGAACAAGCAGAGCGAGAACGCGCACTACACAAATCACTCGGGAAAGAACAAGAACTGCTATCTGTCCTCCTGCACATTCGAGAGTGAAGACATCTACTACTCCGACTGGGTCATTGATCACTGCCGCGATTGCGTGGATTGTTCCTACTTAAACGAGGGCTGTGAACTCTGCTACGAGACGTACTACGCATGGGGAAGCTATCAGGCATTCTTCTGCGACTTTATTAAGCGCTGTCAGAACGTCTGGTTCTGCTACGACTGTCTGAACTGCAAAGATTGTTTTCTGTGTTGGAATTTGCGAAACAAGCAGTATTGCATTGAAAATCAGCAGTACACAAAGGAGGAGTACCAGCAGAAAATGAAAGAAATCTTCCCGCTCAGCTCTGCAACGCTCAAGCAATACAGAGAGCAGTACATACGAACCAAGGAGCGCGTCGCGCTTCATCCCGCCATCTATCAGTTGCAATCGGAAGGATGCAGCGGCGACCTCCTCTTTTTCTCAAAGAACTGTACTGAGTGTTTCGATTCAATCAAAATGGAGGATTGCCGACATTGCACTGACGCAATTGATGTAAAGGATTCACTCGATATCTATCACGTCGGATGGTCGGAGATGATGTATGAGTGCCATGCCATCACCAATGCCTACAATCTGATTGCCTGCCATTTCACTTATGACAATAAGAATGTGGCCTACTGCGATTGCACCCAGAACTCGCATGATCTCTTCGGTTGTGCAGGCATCAATCACGGTGCGTTCTGCATTCTGAATAAACAGTACACACAGGAGGAATATACACATCTGGTTCCGAAGATTATCGAGCACATGCGGAAAACTGGGGAATGGGGAGAGTTCTTCCCTTTGACCTTTTCTCCTTTCGGCTACAACCAGTCTCGCGCACAAGAATACTATCCGCTTACGAAGAAAGAGGCCCTCTCACGAAACATCCGCTGGTCAGACTTCGAGCCTCCTCCACCCGAGGCAAGTCGCAGTGTTACTGCTTCACGTTTACCAGAAACCATCACTGAAGTCCCCGATGATGTCTTAAATTGGGCTATTCGATGCGAAGAAAGCGATAGACCCTTCATGATCATCAAACAAGAGTTGGATTTTTACCGCAGAGCGGGCCTACCGCTCCCCCGCAGACATCCGAACCAGCGTTACCAAGATCGCATGGCACAGCGTCGTCCAAGAAAGTTATGGAAGAGAGAATGTCAAAAGTGCCAAAAAGAGATTGAAACGGCCTACCAGCCCGAACGACCAGAAATTGTGTACTGTGAAAATTGCTATCTCAAAGAAGTGTACTGAAACGTTCCAATAGAGGAGCGGAGACAGGTATACTTCCCTCCTCGTTATGTCCCACTCCGCCATTGTCGGCTTCGGCATGTTCATCCCCAATAACCGCATCACGGTGGAGGAGATCGCAAAACACTGGGAACGTGACCCGAAAGAAATCATCGACGGACTCGGCGTGAAAGAGAAGGCCATCGCAGGAACGGATGAAGACAGTTTCACGCTCGCATTCGAGGCAGGTAAGCAGGCCATCGAAATGACAGGAATCCAATCGTCCGAGATCTCGGCAATCTTCGTCGGATCCGAATCGCACCCCTACGCGGTCAAACCTACGAGCAGCATGTTGGCTGCCGCGCTGGATCTGCATCCCTTCTCGTACTGCGCGGATCTTGAATTTGCCTGTAAGGCAGGTACGGCAGGCCTGCAGATCGTTGATGCCTTTGTGCAGAGCGGGCAAGTGACATACGGCATGGCCATCGGTACCGACAAAGCACAGGCGAAACCCGGCGATGCGCTGGAATACACGGCGGCCGCGGGAGCCGCTGCACTGATCGTGGGACCCGATACTGCCGATAATGCTCTCTGCCGCATCGAAAAGACGATTTCATTCACGACCGACACGCCCGATTTCTGGCGGAGTGCCGATGCCCCCTACCCCGCACACGCCGGACGCTTCACAGGGGAGCCCGGCTACTTCTTGCACGTACGACAGGCGCTCACCGGTATTCTTGATATCACGAAAACGAAACTCAGTGAGATCGACCACGTCGTCCTGCACATGCCGAATGCCAAGTTCCCAAGCAAGATTGCCAAAGAGTTCAAGATTAGCAAGGAACAGATGCAGACGGGCTTCATCGTGCCAACGATCGGCAACACCTACAGCGCGTGTTCCCTACTCGGGCTCGTACACGTACTGCAAGAAGCAAAGAAGAACCAAAAAATTCTCTTGGTGTCGTACGGATCGGGGGCGGGAGCGGATGCCTTCTTGCTCACGATGCTGCGTGACGGACCCACCCTGCCCAGAGACGAACGATCACTCCACTACGTCTCATATGAAGAATATCGCAAGGGTTCGACGAAATCGGCGGTTTCATGAGGACAAAAGAGCGTGTAGAATCCTCCAGACATTCCATGCAGAAGGATATTTCGCTTATTGGGATCGGCCAGACGCCCTTCGGAGAGTGGTGGGGCAAGAGCCTCCTCGAACTCGTCGAGGAAGCAATAGACGCCGCCATTACCTCCGCACCCTGCTCGGCGTTGGATATCGACTTCATCGTCGTAGCCAACATGCTCGGTGAAGCTCTCAGCGGTCAGGCACATCTGGGTGCCCTCGCCTCTTCGTTACTCCCCCACCGTCCGCCAGCCGTGCGCGTCGAGGCGGCCTGTGCTTCTGGATCTATTGCTATGCACACCGCATGTGCTCTGCTCGAGAGCGGCCGTGCCGAGACCGTGCTTGTTGTCGGGGCAGAGAAGATGACCGATGCATCGACCGATGAGATCGCCTCGGCACTCATGGGCGCGGCAGACAGCGAGAAAGACTCACCCTCCGGCCTCACATTTCCCGGTATCTTCGGGCTCATCGCCCGCCGATACATGCATGAGTTTGCACTCACGCGCGAGCAACTCAATCTCGTCAGCGCTCGCCACCACACAAATGCTGTTAAAAACCCCTTCGCACAATTCCGCCGACAGATGACACCTGAGCAGATCGGTGCGAGTACTGTTGTGGCAGATCCCCTGCGGCTGCTCGACTGCTCCCCAGTGAGTGATGGGGCAGCGGCCTGTCTTCTCTCGACCAAGCATCACTCCCCCATTCGCATCGCTGCGTCCCAAACGAGCACCGATACCGTGAGCATCTGCGACCGACCCGTTCTCACCTCCTTTGCCGCAACGAAAGATGCTATGCAACATGCACTCGATGAGGCAGATGTCACAACGGATGATATTGCACACCTGGAATTGCACGACTGCTTCTCGATTGCGGCGCTCATCGCCCTCGAAGACTTGGGATTCGCGGAGCCCGGTGAGGGCATTCAGTGGTACGAACAACAGCAATCGATGACAGTGAATGCAAGTGGAGGATTGAAAGCCTGTGGTCACCCGGTTGCAGCAACGGGCATCAAACAGATCATCGATATTAGCAAACAACTGCAATCCTCCGGTCAGCGCTTCGGCCTCGCACATAATTTCGGCGGCGCCGGTGCCACGTGCTGCGTGCACATTCTGCATCACACCCCTGAACATGCGTCTGCCTGATTCACCCGCCGTCGCTGCCCGTGCCATTCAACTCCGCAAAAAGCGGTTACTCTCCGGAGCACTGCTCTCCTTCACGACAGTCACACATCCGCCGAAGGGATTCTCTGATCGGCATCGCCGCATCGGCCTCATCGAACTCGCCGATGGCCAACGTGTACTTGGCACACTCACAGGAATCGATGAACCCGCAATCGGCCATATCGTCCTGCCACGCATGCGTTTATCTCGTGTGAATGCAGAAGGCTTGCGCCTGTATGACATTGCGTACGAACTCACTCAGCGCATTGCTGAGCCAAAGACCGAAGTTCAGAAGTTCCCCGGCTACATCCTGGCATTCACCGGACCCTCGGGCGTGGGCAAGACCACCGTCTCGCTTCTGCTCACAAACATGTTGGGCGACTTCACCGCCAAAGTCCCCATCGTCACCAGTCGTTCACCGAAAGATGGCGACGATCAGGAGTACGAATACGTCTCATCCAAGGAATTCGATCGACTGGAGAAGAGCGATGCGCTCGTTGCGTGGATACACCTGCCCTCCGATTCCGAACAGCGATGCTACGGGTACCGTAAAAGCGACATCGAGGCCATCTGGGAGCAAGGAAAACTCCCCGTGGTGGTCACCGAAATGCACCTGCTACGAAGCCTTGCGGCCCATTTCGGTCGCCGCTCCATTCTCTCATTCGGCCTGCTGCCCCCGGGCTCCAGCAAGCGCACAAAGCTCAGCCATTTGCTACACAGAATGCGTGCACGCGGTCGCGAAACGGAGGCGCAAATCGAGGAGCGACTCATCAATGCGCAGGCAGATCTCGACTTCTTTACACGCGCCGCACACCTGTTCGACCATATTCTTGTCAATGAGGATTTAGAGAGTGTAATGCAGGTGATTAAGGGGCATGTTTTAGCGCTTTCTAAAGCCTAGAAATCAACGCCATGGTTCTACACTCGGACAAGGGGCAAACCCTTCAATTCTCCATAGAATTGTGGTATAATTACCTGATTCTCGCGCATGCGCGTGCGTGCGTGAAAGAAACAAACATCCATGTCCATTCACTCGCTTATGTTCGGCTGGGAATACCCTCCACGACACCTGGGTGGATTGGGTGTGGCATGCCAAGGACTCGTACGAGGGCTGCTCTACAACAACGTAAAGGTAACCCTCGTATTACCCTTCGCTGTAGGCAATGAAGAAGAGGATGTCGAGGTGCTTTTTCCACAAGATAAGCACATTCAGAAGATTCGCGTATCGAGCTTGCTCATGCCCTACGACTCACCAGATCTGTATGCACAACGAATCCACACCATTCCACGTGAAACAACCCAGATCTACGGCGAAGACCTAGGGCATGCCGTGCACGTCTTCACCGAAACGAGCGTGGAACTCACGAAAGACCTTAATCCGGATGTTGTTCACGCACACGACTGGATGACCTACGGAGCAGCGGTGCTCTCCGCACGACATCACGAAAAACCGTTCGTCGCACACATTCACGCCACAGAGTTGGACCGCACACACTTCCATCCCAATGAGTGGATCTACCAACGAGAGCGATGGGGATTTGAACAGGCGAACCACATCATTGCCGTGAGCAACTACACGAAGAACATTCTCGTGCAGCACTATGGAATTCCGGCAGATAAGATCTCTGTAGTACACAACGGAAGCAGTGAGACACATGATGCGTCACAGTCTCAGAAACAGATGGTTAAACGAAGCAAAAAGAGTCCTATGGTGCTCTTTCTCGGGCGCCTCGCCATCCAAAAGGGCCCCATGCACTTCCTAGAAATGGCTTCATTGGTACACAAGTTCAAACCAGATGTGCAGTTCGTGATGGCGGGCGACGGCCACATGCTCTCATCACTGGTGGACCACGCCGTCAAACTCGGTCTGCAGGACAACATCATCTTCGCAGGAAAGGTATCGAGCGCCGAGGCACGAAAGCTCTACACACAATCGAGCTGTTTCGTGATGCCATCACTCTCAGAACCCTTTGGGCTCGTGGCACTCGAAGCCATCGCTCACGGCACACCGGTGATCTTAAGCAGACAATCCGGAGCGAGCGAAGTTGTTGGTCACGCATTCAAGGTGGATTTCTGGGATACCGAGAAGATGGCGGACTGCGTGCTCACCATCCTGCGCGAAACGCCACTCGCTTTGCAGCTCACTACCGAAGCACCGCGCATTCTGCAGAAGCTGACATGGGAGAACCAGGCCGAAAAAGTATTCTCCATCTACCAAAACCTCCTCCAGTCTTAACTCTACTTTCTACACCCACCCCCACATCATGACTCCCCTCGTCTGCCTCTACTTCCAGGTTCACCAGCCCTACCGCTTGCGCGATCTTCGGATCACGGAAATCGGCAAAGAGGGTGGCATGAACTATTTCGACCACGAGAAGAACCGTGCGGTATTCCGCAAGGTATCTGAGAAGTGCTACCTGCCTGCCAACAGGCTCATGCTCTCGCTCCTTGAGCAATACCCGGATTTTGCTATCGCGTATTCCCTCTCGGGAGTATTTCTCGACCAGTGTGAAGAGTACGGAGAAGATGTGCTCGAGAGTTTTCGGCAACTCGCAGCAACGGGCCGCGTGGAATTCCTTGCCGAGACGTACTACCACTCGCTCTCTTCCATTCAAGATACCGAAGAATTTTGCGAGCAGGTCACGCTGCACATTCGCAAGATTGAAGACCTCTTCGGCATCACACCACGCATCTTCCGCAATACCGAACTCATCTACAGCAACGAGCTGGCACAGACGGTGCGACTCATGGGATTTAAGGGAATTTTAGGAGAGGGCACAGACCATTTGCTTCAAGGCAGAAGCCCCAACTTGCCATATATGCCACCGCAGTTCCGCCTAGCACGCCGCAAAGAGATGGTCATCGCACGACATCGTCCGCTACCCAAGCGTTCAGAGAACATCGCACTCCTACTTAAGAACTTCCGCCTCTCCGATGACGTGGCGTTCCGGTTTTCTGATAAAAGTTGGGTGGGATTCCCGCTCAAAGCCGAAACCTTCACCAATTGGTTGCTCGGTGGTGGCGGGCACAGCGTGAATTTATTTATGGATTATGAAACGTTCGGAGAACACCAGTGGGAAGACACCGGCATCTTCGAGTTCCTCCGCACACTACCCGGTATTTGGCAGGAACATGGAGTGAAGTGCGCAACGCCTTCACAAGTTATCGATGCGTGGGAGCAGAATGAAAAACCTGTGTATGACGCACACAGTTTAATTTCGTGGGCCGATACAGAGCGTGATCTCTCTGCCTGGCAAGGCAACCAGATTCAAGTAGCAGCCATGCAAGCACTCTATGCACTAGGACCGCTTGTGAAGGCAACAGGGAACCCCGACCTCATTCGCACCTGGCGAAAGCTACAGACTTCCGACCACTTCTACTACATGTGCACCAAATACTGGAACGACGGTGACGTACACAAGTACTTCAGCCCGTACGATTCGCCTTACGAAGCCTACCGCCGTTTCAGCCACGCCATTTGTGACCTCAAATCACGCGTGGAGCCGAAACAAAAACCAAAACGTACGAAAAAGAATCCTATTCCCAGATCTTAATCTTCACCCTACGCATGCCCCGCTCCCTCGTCATCGGCAACGGCCAAGTGCTCGCGGCATTTGATACACGATTGCAGCTGCGCGACTTGTACTTTCCACACGTGGGCATGGAGGATCACACGGGATACGGAAATGCGCATCGCATCGGCATCTTCGTCGAAGGGCGCGGCATGAAATGGTTCTCTGATCCCTCATGGCATATCGAACCACAGTACCGTCTCGACTCACTCGTCGGGGAATCGAAGCTACACAATGACGCGCTCGGTCTCGAACTTATTGCCGAAGATTACGTGCATCCGTTCTATAACATTCTCATGCGGAATTTCCGCATCCGCAGTACGGACGGACAGGAGAAGAAAATCCGCTTCTACTTCCACCACAATCTCTTCATCTACGGCGACAACCAGAAAGATACCGCCTTCTACGAACCGTACACGAACACAGTGATCCACTACCGGCAGACCCGCTACTTCCTCGTGGGAGGTGAAACGAGCGATCCAGATACGCACGTCACCGGACGCATGGGAACAGGAGAGTACCAATCGGTGCTCCGCAGTAAAGAGCGACTGGGCACCTCTGGCATCGGCAGTTATAGCATCGGTAAGGCTAATTATCAGGGTTTCGAAGGCACGTGGAAGGATGCAGAGGATGGAGAACTCAGCAATACGACTATTGATCAGGGATCGGTGGACTCAACGGTGGGGATTCATGCCATCGTAAAGCCGGAGAAAGAAACAACCGTCACACTCTGGCTCTGTATGGGTCGCGACCTGGAAGAAGTGGTCAACTTACACCAAGTCGTTAACACCGAAGGAGAGCACCGTCTGCAGGGAAACTGCCACAACTACTGGAAGAGCTGGGTGCACATGGCACGGCAGAACTTCGGTTCGCTCAGCACGCGTCTTGTGAATCTCTATCGCCGGAGCCTGCTCTTGATTCGCCTGCACGCCGATAACGCTGGTGGCATAGTGGCTGCTGCGGATGAAGATATCATGGCCTTCAACCGCGACACCTACACTTACGTGTGGCCGCGGGATGGTGCCTTCATTGCACTCGCCCTCGACCACGCACAAATCCACGAAGTGACGCGCCGCTTCTTCGAATTCTGCGCGCGGGTACAGACGCCCGATGGTTACCTGCTACACAAATACAATCCCGATGGCTCTCTGGGATCCTCGTGGCATCCATGGTGTCGCGACGGCGAAGCGCAGATGCCGATTCAGGAAGATGAGACCGCTCTCGTCATTTACGCACTTTGGAAACACTTCGAGCGCGTGCAGGACTTCGAATTCCTACAAGAGATGTATGAGAAATTCGTTAAGAAGGCCGGGCAGTTCCTCACGAACTTTCGCGAGAAGGAAACGGGATTGCCTTTCCCGAGCTACGACCCGTGGGAGGAACACCGAGGAATCTTCACCTACACCGTAGCGAGCGTCGTTGCCGGCTTACACGCTGCAGCTCAGATCTGTCAGATCCTCGGTCATCACACACACTCCGAACGTTTTAATACAGCCGCAGATGAAACACGACAGGCACTGCTCTTTCACCTGTACGACGAGAAGGAGAAGCGCTTTGTGAAGATGATTCGTCGCGAGAATGGGCGCACGACCGAACGAGACCTCACCATCGATGCAAGTGTCTCAGCCATCTGGAAACTGAATGTGCTTCCATCGGACGATCCACGCGTCGTCTCGACGATGCAGCAGATGAAACAGGCACTCTCGGTGCATACTCCCATCGGTGGCCTCGCACGATTTACAAACGATGTGTACCACGCCAAGGTGCATCCGACAGCGGAGATTCCGGGAAATCCCTGGATTATCACAACACTCTGGAACGCGCAGTGGCTCATTACACAGGCAAAATCACTTGAAGATCTCGAACCCGCACGGGAGATTCTCGAATGGACAGCAGACAGAGCTTCGAGTACCGGTATTCTGGCGGAACAGATGCATCCCATCACCGGTGAGCCCCTCTCGGTAGCTCCACTCGCATGGAGCCACGCGACCTACGTGGAAACCGTACTGCAGTTCATCGAAAAAGAGCGCTCACTGAGCGCGTCATGATCCCATACGCATTCATGCTATGATGCTCCACATGCGTTCACTCATTTTCTCGGTTCTGACCTGCTGCCTACTGATTCCCGCAGCGGGCGCGCAAGAGCATTCCTCTGCAGCTAGTTCGTCAGCAGGAAGCGGCTCCGTTGTCGATATCTGGGCAGAGCGCGAAGAGCGCGCTGCATCATTCAAATCGCGATGGAGTTCCTTCGCACTTGTGCATACGAGTTGGATCACAAAGTGGCAGAAAGCTCACGGCAAACTCATCACACACATTGATCGCTGTCACGATGACGTACGGAGTGCAAATCGCGATACCCTGCTGCCCGTCACCCTGCAGTGTTACCGCGGGCAACTGATGATCGAAAGAGACTCCCTTAAGAATGAACGAGACGTGATCGATCAGTGGCCGAGCCTCCCCGCGGCGCAGAAGGCCGCCATGCTCGCCAGCATTGATGCTTTGCAGGAAGCGCTACAACCCGTCACTAACGCCATTGATGCCAAAGTATTCACGACGCTCGATGCATTCCGTGACGTGCGCGCGAATCTGCGGACGCAGTATCGGCTACCCTACTGGCTCGCCGCTGCTCAGGTACGCGCCAGCGCAGCACGAACATGGCTGGACCACCTGCTCCTTTCACTGAAATCCGTGAGTGAAGATGCGTCACTACCTGCAGAAGTGCAGCAACACGTTGCATCTGCCATGGAGTGCTACGAAGCTGCGGACCCACTTCTGTTCACTGCACAATCGACAGATGTGCTCGAAACATCGCGCAAGAACCTCTCTGATGCCATCGCACAGATCGGCACATGTTCCCCCATACTCGCTGAGGCACAGCAGGCACTGCGTGCCTCCTCTTCATCTTCTTCCCACTAACGCTATGACCAGGGATGACGACAACAACGGCAAGAAGGAGCCCACTCCCCCGTTGCCATTGCTGCTGCCGGAGCAGGATGACAAGAATCTCGGTGATGATTTCACGAAAGCAGGCGAAGGAAAGGATCTGACAAATGACCAGCAGTAGCCCATGGCTTCCCTCGACCTCGCGCAGGCGCTCGATCTCGCACAGAGAGCAGCTGTATCAGGAGCACAAATCGCCATGCAGAAGCGACAATCGTCGGAGGGGATCGTCATCGACACCAAGGAAGTGACGGACTACGTCACTGATGTCGATCACGCAGCGCAGACCGCAATCATCACCATGATTCAAGTTGAGTTTCCGGATCACCGCATTCTGGCCGAAGAGAGCGGTGCAGAGAATCTGGGCAATCCATCTTCGCCCTACTGCTGGATTATCGACCCACTCGACGGCACCAAGCCGTACGTGCACGGCAAAGATGAATTTGCCTGCCTCATCGCACTTCAGAAAGATGATCACACCGTCGTTGGCGTTTCGGTGCTCCCGGTCAAAGGAGAAACTTACTGGGCAATACGTGGAAAAGGCTCATTCCTGAACGGAAAACCCATCGCCAAACTGCGCCCAACGCGCGATCTGGATGATGCGATTCTGTGCACGAACATGGGAGGAAAATCCCGCGGAACGGACAAAATCATGACCTTCACACACCCCCGATGCGCCTCACTGCAGAACTACGGTTGCGCCGGCTTTGAAATTGCCGAGATCCTCAAGAGGGGGAATGACGGCGTGTTCTTCGATGGAGTTCACCTTTGGGATATCGCCCCCGGCTGCCTCATGGTCGAAGAGGCAGGAGGAAAATCCCGCACTGAACTTATGGATCCCCAAAATCCCCGTGGTGGTGTGCGCTGCGTCGCCTCTACCGCACCGATTTTCGATGAGCTTTGCGAGTTTGTGTTTAAGTAAAATATGTAAGAGAGAGCTATGTTCCCTGAAATACATCCCACCCCGCTTTCTTCAACAGCTGCCCGAGCAGAAACACCGGCAGCCCCACAATCCCCGACCAATCTCCTGCAATCTTCTCGATCATGAGCTGCCCGGGCCCGTCGATTTGAAAAGACCCTGACCGATCCTTCCACAATCCCGTGCCGACCCACCAGTCAATCTCTTGCGGCGTGAGCTGCTTAAAGGTGACCGAAGACGTTGATAGGTCTTCGTGTGCTTCCCCGTTCGGCGTGAGCACGCAGAGTCCGGAATGCACAAGCGATGTCGTACCACTCTGCAATTGAATCATTGCGCGCGCGCCATCCCTGTCAGCCGCCTTCTCGAGGAGCGTTCCGTCAGAGGCCACAACGAGTGTGTCGCAGCCGATGATCCATGCCCCGTGATGCACGGAATGCGCATGCTGCGCCTTCAGACGTGCAAAGAATTGGGCGCGCTCAACGGGATCGCGATGCGTAACATCACTCTCGTCTTCCACGCCCGTGACGAAGACATCGAACGGTATACCAATCTCCTGTAGGAGCGCTTTGCGCTGTGGACTGGCCGAAGCAAGGATAAGCTTTTGATCCATCGCGTTCATGATAACGCAACACACATCAATGTTCTTCCACTTTCCTTGCCTTTATCTTGCGACGGGCTTCGTCATCTCGATCCGATCCTTGAGGGTCGAAGGCTGTGAGGAATGCTGTTCGGAACGTATCTGTTGCTGGTCGTTCGTCAGGCCCGTGGGGGCGGCCTTCTGATTCTCTCCCACAAGAGAAAGACACAATTGGTACATCGCCTGGGGTAGCTTCTTGGAACAATTCTGCACACGAACAGCGCGTCGCAGAACATTGCGATCGGACGCGGAGAGATCCTTGAACGTCGTACCAGAAATCGCTTCACCCGAACTGGAGCTGGAAGAAGCTTTTGTCTCTTCTATAGAAGGCACTGGCTGGTTCATTTCGAGCGCACTCTGGACCTTGTAAATCCGTGCCATGTCATTGATGGCGGGACACCCTGTATTCTGTAGGTACTGATCCTGTCGATCGAAGCACTCCTGCTGCACAATAGTGTAGGCACGACAGAGAGCATTCTGTTCTTCTCCCGCTCGACCACAACGCGAGTTCAGGCGCGTAAGTGCACGCCGCGATGCGCGCAGTTCCGGCCTATTTTCAAGCGCCTCTCGCTGGAGCGTTGCGCTATAGTGACCACCATCCTTAAGGAAGGCTGTCGCCATGGGGATCACAACGGCGATCGTCAGAACGCCAGTTGTCGCGTACACGGAGAGTCTGCTGCGTTTCATAATGTGTGTGAGTAAGGGATCTCCCTAGTATAGCAAATTCCGCCTTTTAGAGCAATCCTACGGCTTTTCGTACCTTCTGCATGGTTTCTGATGCAATGGTCTGGGCGCGCGCATTCCCGTGTTCCAGCACATTGGCAACTTCCTTCGGCTTAAGGGAACTGCGTCGCTCGCGCAACGGCTGCAGAGTCTCCATCACCTGTGCAAGCAGGCGCTTCTTGGCATCGGCATAACTCAGGCCTGCCCGATACTCCCCTGCCAGCAACTCGGCCGCATTCTTATCGAGGAACAAACGGTGAATCTGGAAGACTGGGCATGTATCGGGATCTTTAGGATCCGTGGCACCCTTCGAATCAGTTTGGATGCCCATGATCGCCTTCTTGATGACAGTCTCGTCTGCGAAGAGTGGAATCGTATTACCGTAGCTCTTGCTCATCTTGCGGCCGTCTGTTCCCGGTACCACCGCGACCTCGGCGCGGACTTGCGGCTCAGGAAGGCGGAAGACCTCGCCAAACGTGTTGTTGAACTTGGTGGCAATATCGCGGGCGATTTCGACATGCTGTTTCTGATCACGCCCCACCGGCACAACGTCCGACTGATAGAGCAGAATATCCGCTGCCATGAGAATCGGATACGTGAAGAGCCCAGCAGAGGATTGGATCCCCTGAGCGACCTTGTCTTTGTAACTCACGGCCCGTTCGAGCAGCCCCATGGGCGTGACAGTTGAGAGAATCCAGAGGAGCTCGGTATGCTCAGGAATCTTCGACTGCTCAAAAATCACCGCCTTCTCAGAATCAAACCCACAGGCCAGATAGTCGAGAATGATGTCGGCCCGCGCGTTCTTCAGTTGCTTCGCATCCTGCATTGTGGTGAGTGCATGCAGGTCGGCAATAAAAAAGAAACTCTCATTGGATTTCTGCATCCACTCGATATTGGGTTTGATAGAACCGAAGTAGTTGCCAAGATGAAGCTGACCGGAGGGCTGGATGCCAGAAAGAACGCGAAGCCGCGGCGGAGACGAAAGCGAAGACGGACGCATGGCAGAAGTGTAGCATTTCGCAACGGTGACTGGCGAATATCACTTGCTGGCGCCCTGCAGCAGTTTCAGAACCTGTTCGAACATCCTCGGCAGCGGTGCTTCGATGACGAGACGCTCACCGGTCACCGGATGGGGAAGCACGAGCTTTGCCGCATGGAGGAAGAAACGCCGTAAGCGAAACTCCCGCGTGAAGACCTTATTGATGGCGCTGTTGCCGTACTCCTGATCAAGCAGGAGCGGATGACCGATGGAGGCAAAATGGCGACGGATCTGATGGTAGCGGCCTGTCTGCATGTCGGCCTCGAGATACGTGGAATTTGCAAAGATCTCAAGTACGCGGTAGATCGTCACTGCAGGAACCATCCCCTGCCCGCGCGCAGGCCCGCCCGAACGTTTCGTTCCGGAACGGGCGGGGAGCGGCGTGCGAATGTCGCCGGATTGCCGCCTCATGCGACGGGCGACTAAGGTACGATACGTCTTCTCCCATCCGCGGAATTTAGACCCGAGCACGGCATCGGCTACCTGCCTAGTACGCGCGAAGAGCACAACACCCGATGTCTCGAAGTCGAGGCGGTGCAGCGCTTTGAGACCGGGATAGTCCTTGCACAGAAAATCGAGCAGCGCGAGTTTGTCAGATCTGCCGGCACCCGCAACAACGAGCTCGCCGCTCAATTTATTCACGGCAAGAAGATGGTCATCACAGTGGAGAATGCGTCGACGGTCTATCACCACATCAGCGTATCATTTATTCACCATATCCGCGGCAGAATCTGCCGTTTCACCGGACCAATCTGCATCCTTGGCATCCGATTCCTCCACGTAACCAAGTCTTCTCTGCCGCAGTAAATTCCGCACATCACTCCGAAAGTACCTGCAGCGCTGTTTGACGCTGAACGCAATGGAGCAAGCGATCGTGGGGTTCATCTTGAAATGAATCACCAGTCGAAAGTGTGTCCGCACTCATGGAGCTATGGTAAAGAATGAATAGGTCAATGCGACGAAAACGACATCATTGTACGCAGTGTTCCGGCCGTTCAATATCTCCCAACATCTTCATGAATGTGCCATATTCATTGCTGGCGTTCCAGATGGTGAATCCGCAGACACCAGAATCGAAGACAGCGTCGATCTGATCTTTGAGGTTCTTCTGCGTGATGCCGTATCCCTGAATCCACGGCCGAAGCTTCCACGCCTGATCGCCGAGGAGCTCCGCGTACCCCGTGAGCGTGCGGTACACCAAGTAGTACATACGGCTGCGGGGATGCTTTTGTGGATTGTAGTAGGAACCTGCCGCGAAGGTGGCGGGATACGCCATGGGCGAGATCACATCCACTAGCGGCGCGAAGCGGGCAATATCCTGGCCCAGGGGCTCGAAGTTCACGGGGAAGTTCCATCCGAGAATCGCATACGTGGAGATTCCAAGTTTTGTCTTACCGCCTTCTTCGTCAATCACACGACGTGCCATCTTGAGAAATGCTTCGATGCGATCAGCCTTTTCACTGCCGGTGAGCCCGATGGACGCCTGGGCGTACTCGGTGGGGTAGCGAATGTAATCGAGGTTGATCTCATCAATACCGGCTTTCACGAGCTCACGTAGAATCTGCTCGTTGTGCGTGAGCACCAGAGGATTACTCGCATCCACCCACACGTTGCCGACGCTGCGACCCGTCTTGGGGTGTCGAATCTGCGTCTCGGGCAGCGCTCGTGCGAGGTTGGGATCTTTGAGCGCCACAAAGCGGCCGAGTGTGGCGACACCGCGTTCGCGAGCCTGACGAAGAACCTCGGGCAGATCGTACGAAGGACGAACGAGATTGAGTTCCTCCGCCATGGGTGCAGATGCACGAAAGTGCACGGTTCCCGCCTTCACATTGAAGATGAGGGCAGATCCAGTCAGCGTACTGAGACGATCGAGCGTCTTGAGAAAGAATTTGTCGTTCTTCACGCTCGTCTGCGTGAAGAATATGCCAATCTCACTGGGATACTGCGGCACCGCTACGACAAGGGGTTCGGAGACAATCGGAGCAACATCCTCCTGTGCCGGAACGATCTGCTCAGGTAAAACCACCTCACCGGTTTCCGCGGCAGGTGCAGGATCCGAAAGTATCTCAGACGGAACAACAATCGCTCCGGAATCAGCAGGCATCACCGGCTCTTCGGGCTCAATAGGAATCGCTCCTGGGATAACTGTTGGAGCAGGGTCTGTTGGGGCAGCCTGCCGAAGTCGCTCCTGCCTACGCGCTTCTACCTGTTGCTTGATCCGCTGCTGATTGAGCGCACTCCAATCGACATCATCCGGTGCCTGTCGGGCAAGGACCGGAAATCTGTGACCGTTCTGAAAGAGAGAAACAGAGGCGCCGAGACCAAACATCAAGACTCCAACAACCGAAATAACCGCAAGTGTCCCCACGCCACCCGCAAACCGCATCGGTGACGGTGTTGGCGACAGGCTTGGTCGCGGTAGAAGACAGAAATCCTGCGGCGAAGGAGAATCAGGCATGGAGGTGAATGTGTGGTGTTATGCATATTATACTATTTTTTCAGAAAAAATCAATGTTCAATAATGCTCGAATCCAATGCCCTATCCTCTACTCCTCTCCCTAGATAATTGGCTCCTCAAACTTCTCTTCAATGGAATCGATTTCACCCTCCTTTGGTGGCGCTGCTGCCGCTTCGTCCCGGCCGTCGCTCTGCGATGGCCGCCCACCGTAGCTCCGGATGCAGTGCCAGTATATCCATGCACATTGGCAGAGCTATGGCCGGCAAGCCACCCCGGAGCGAAGGCGGGCACAAACGAAAAAACGGCTGCGCAATGATATTAGATAATGGGTTCCTCAAACTTTTCTTCCACACTGGAAATCTCATCTTCTTTCGGCGGTGCCGCAGCCGCCTCATCCCATTTTTTGAGCATCTCTTCTACCTGCTTTCTGGGCTGGCAGTACTTCTTACGCGAGAGCTCAATAATCTCGCGTGTGTAGTCATTTTTGGGCTTGGGCACATCCACCGTACGACCCGAGAACGCTTCGCGAATCTCACCCTTCACCGACATTTTGATGTAGAACTCCCGTACACCCAGGTTAATGATATCGCGCTCTTTAAAGATGGGCTCGTATTCCTTCTCGAGCACGGCGGCATCCTCCGCACCCACGCGGAAGCTGATCATGGAACCGACGTTGCCGAAGACCGTCTGCCGAATCCTCGACGAGAGTTGCCCCATGTACTGGTGAGCAATGGTGAGATTCAAATGGTACTTGCGGGCCTCAGAGAGAATCTCGTAGAAGGTATCGGTCGCGAAGTTCTGAAACTCATCGACGTAGAAGTAGAAATCCGATCGCTGCTCCTCTTCTACGTTCGCACGACTCATGGCGGCCTGGTACATCTTGGTGATGATCATGGAACCGATGAGTGAGGAGTTCTCTTCGCCAAGAAGACCTTTACTCACCTTCATGAGCAGAATTTTCTTGTTATCCATCACATCGCGGATGTCGAATCGCGCCGTGGGCTGCCCAATGATGTTGCGAATCATGTTTGTGGCCACGAACTGACCGACCTTATTGAGGAGTGGCGTGATGGCCTCGGAATCGAACTTCTCGCTCCACGCGGCGAACTCGCTGACCCAGAAACTCTTCACCACGTTATCCTGAATGCGTGCCACGATCTTTTGACGGTAGTTCTTGTCGTTGAGCATCTTGAGGATCGAGAGCACTGTGGTATTGGGACTGTCGAGCAACGCCAGCGTGGTGTAGCGCAGCACATGCTCCAACCGGTACGTCCAGTTGTCGCCGAAGAGCTTCTTAAAAATATCGAGGAACCCGATGGTGAGCTGCATCTTGTAGGCCTCATCCACCTTCGCGAGCGGATTGAACGCGATGGGGAACTCCGTGTCGCCCGGATCGAACAGGATCACATCATCGATGCGATTTTTGGGCACATGCTTCAAGACGCAGTCGACCAGATCGCCATGCGGATCGAGCACCGCTACTCCCCTACCACGTTCCAGATCCTCTTTGATGAGAAGCTCAAGGAGCTTACTTTTCCCCACACCGGATTTCCCCACCACATACAGGTGACGTCGGCGATCTTCGAGACGCACACCGAACTTCACAAAGTTATTATGGTAGTTCGTGATACCGAAGGTACTCACCTCCTTCTCACCGGCCTGTGGCAGATCTTGAGGAGGATCGGACTTGCGCGCCAGTACATGGACGATGTGGTGCACGTAGTCTGAATTCGGCAAGTGATAGAGCGTGGCGACCTCCGTGGCACTCAGAATGTAGGTACGTGCGTGGCGCCGCTCCTTGAAGTGCTTGAGAAATGACGCCGACTCTGTGGCCTTCGAAGAGACAAATCCGTTGATATCCGAGTCATTGAAGTGGTAGAAGCTGTTCTTCACCGCTTCGAGCTTGCGACTCGCCTCATCAAAACTCTTGCTCAGGTACGCACAGCGAATAGAGACCTTAAACGGCTTCGTCAGCTCCTTTTGCTTGGCCGCTTCGTACCGAACAGACTGGATACCCTTGCGCCCATCTTTGCGCAGTCGGTCACGCACCGAGAAGAACTTCTTAAGGTTCGCGAACTTAAACCGCCAGCTGCGAAAGAAATGGTAGAACGCATCGTCGGCATGCGGCTCCACAATGATCTGTATCCATACTTGCTCGCCGCTCTCGATTTTGGAAATCACCGAAAAGAGGCGCGACATGCTGTCTTCTTCGAACATATCGTATGTCTTTACGGGGTAGACATCCCTCTCCTTCAGAGAGAGTTCGCATCCGGCAAGGTGCTGCTTCTGGGGATGCATGAGCTCCGTGAAATCTTTGGTCTCACGAATCTCGGCATCAGGAAACGCGGAATAGATCAAACCCTCAATCGTCTCTTTATACTTCTCATACATGGTGACGTAGAAGTAGGTGTACTGCTCGTAACCGAAGTACTCGAACGAAAACCTCTCCTCCGTAACAGTATTACGCAGACTCACGAGCAAATCCTGGAACTTGGACTCCAGCTTTCTATTTTCCTTCGTTCCCTGTGGAACGACGATGTGGAGGTGGCGGAGGGGAGCCATTTAGGCAGTATTCTTCAGTATTTTGGCGCTTTTGTAAACAACTTTCAGCGCTTCAGTAGACCTCTTTGAGGTAACACTCCTCGCAATAAACTGTCTCGGGACGGTCCGGCGAGTACGTTGTCTCAATCGATTTCTGACACTTCATGCAATTGCGCTTCCAGAGCTTTCGGGGATTGCGGAGTGCCATCCTCCGGCGGTGGCGTTCATCGGGATGTAGGCGGGGAAGAGGAAGATGCATCGTGCGGTAGAAGTCGAGTTCCTGCTTCACAATGCGGAACGGCCGCTTCGTTGCTTTACATTGAATCGCCCAATGTAGAATATCGTCAGGAATATCATCGATGGAATCCGGCAGTTTCTCCGCCGGAATCACTTTTGAAACCTTTGGCATCTCATCCTTCTCCTCACGCCACTGCCATCCACGCTTCTTCACTTCTTCCTTGGACAGTGGGAAGTACTCCTGTGCGATCGATTCGTTGTAAGTAAAAGGAGAGAGTGCCACAGGAAAGAACTCACCCCACTCCTTGGTTCTGCGCATATGCTCGATGATCTTCGGCACGAGTGCCTCATAATCCTCCTTTGAATATTGCATATTCAGAATACAGAACGTGCGGTGCCGGAGTCCGACACAACCGAAACAATGTTGGCAGGAGAAGCAGTGATCGCAGTAGAGCAATTCCGCACTGCCACTCCAGCAGAAATTACTGAAGCAATTGTGGTATGCGTTCACACACTGGCTCATGGAATCGTAGCAAAGCTCTGCGGGCCAACCTGTGATGTAGCAGTCTCTGCTGTCTTTGAGCTGCTCGGAGAGCGTTACATACTTCAGGTCCCTGCTCTCATCGATTTCAAAGCAGTGATCGCAGTTTTTGGAATTTGTAATGTAGTCGCCGCTGCACTGCTCCGAGCCAAGGATGCGGGCAAACCGATGGACGACCTTGGAGAGGACATCGCGTCTGAAACGTGCCGCCAGTGTTTGCAGTGAGGAGAAGCAATCTGTCTGCGCATTGTGAAGATTCGCCTCATAGTCGCTCTTGGATAATGGAACATTGAAGAAATAGTGATGTTTGTTGCGAAGCCCTGCACATCCGAAGCAATCGGAACAGCCCTGACAGTCGTAACAGAACCAACAATCGTTGCATCCCTGTAAATTTCGTGAATAGAAGCACCGATGGCACCGCTCGGAATACTGCAACTCATAACACTGTTCACAGAGATTGAGCTTCATGCAATCTACACAATTCTTTGATCGAATCACCACTGTTCCGTAGTAGCAATCTTCTGCATACCCTCCTCCAAAACACATGAAGCAATTTTTGTCATCATATTCAATGTTCACATACTCGCAGTTATGCTCGCAGAGAACATTATAGAGAGCCATCTGCGGAACAACGTTGAAGAGCGATTTGAATTGATCGAAAAAAGGTGTGTCGAATTCCACCTTTCTGCCGTAATCGAGCGGATCCCACTCATCGCTCCACCACTTCTTCTGTTGGTAGACCGGAAAGGGCTTATCTGCCGCGTACATGGAAATGATAGATGCACCAGTTAAATCGCATTTGCGGTGATACAGTGTACGTTCATTGCGCCACGTGACTCGTCGTTGCATGCGACAGTCCGGACAGAGCTCGGGGGGCGGGATAAGCTCTTTCTTCCCAGCGAAGATCGGAGAAACCTTCTCGTAGAACTTCAGGTCATCCTCCGTGACTTCGAATGGCTGCTTGCACCAGCTGTTGTGACAAACCGGCATAGGACCAACAGCATATCAGAGAAGTTGATGCGCCCCTCCTCAAGCTCCAGTGGTGTTCTTAATGACCTGATTCGCCGCAAACGTCATCGAGAGGTAGGGCTTGGCATCATCAGTGTACTGCGCGTGATCGTGAATGCTCTGCTGCTGCCAAAGGCGCGTGACCTCGGAGCAATCCATGGCACCGTCGTAGCCATTCGTCTTATTCTGGACCACACCGTTCTTCATGATCTTGAACGTCCAGTGCAGGTGTGCGCCGGTCGAACTGCCCGTATTCCCGCTTAGTGCTACCGGATCCCCCTGCGCAATACTCTGCCCGTTCTGTACGAGGATCTGCGAGCAGTGCGCGAGCAGGCTGCGGCGCGTGGGCGCATCAATCGTCACATACTTTCCGTAACCATTCGCTCCGTCATCCTTCACGGTGCACACGCCATCGTGCGGCGCGAATATCTTCGTGCCTTCGCTCACGCCGAAGTCGAATCCGTTGTGCCCGAGATAACCGTACTGCTGATAGATCTCAGGATTCTGGCCGAAACCCTGCGTAACGGTTGGGGTACCAGAAAGTGGAGAGAAGATCATGCAGAGAGCATACCACAGCACCCTACTGAATCATCTGCTGGAAGAACGCGATGATTTCTTTTTCACCACTGAGGCACTGCGAGCCTGTCCACATGAAGGGCACACCGATGGTCGTCGTCGGCAGGCCGCACTGCTTGGCCGCACGCCCCATCTCACGGGCATTGTTCTTATTCAGGTAGACCTCCTTACGCGTAAACGACACCTTTGATTCGACATCGTTCTCCTGCACGAATGCCTCCACGTTCGCACAATGCGGACACCCATCACCCCAGTAGAGCACGATGCCCTGCGGCAATGCTGAACCGCTCGCTCGTGCAATGAAGAACACCACAGCCAAAAACGCCACCACGGCGATGCCGATTCCAATCGTCTTGAACCTTCCCCTGGAAGATGTGGTGGAGGGAGTGTCGAAGGAGTTCATAGCCCACACAGGGTAGCGGGAAATCTCGTCTTGTCTACAGGGAAGGTTGTTTTTAGGAATCAGCCGAGACAGGAAAAGACAATCAAAACTGCCGTGCAACACGAAATATCCCATATGCCATAATCGAATGGACAGGGTGTATACCTCCTCCTCAGGTAGGGGATACTACCTACGTCAGTACCGCATTAAACAGAAGGCCCGTTACGAGGATCCCCACCCCAACAATCACCGCGAACACCACAATGAGCTTGGTGTGCATGACGCGCCGGAGAATGAGAAATTCAGGCAACGACAGCCCCGTCACCGACATCATGAATGCGAGCGTCGTCCCCAGTGCAACGCCCTTTTCCGTGAGAACCGAAACCAACGGAAGAATCCCCGCCGCATTTGCATAGAGAGGAATACCCAGGAGCACGGCAAACGGAACGGCATACCAGCGATCTGCGCCGGCAAACCGAGCCAAGAAATCTGTCGGAATGAATCCGTGCATCCACGCACCAACACCAATGCCGAGCAACACGATCCACCACACGCGTCGAAGTATCATGCGCGTGTATCGTCCGGCAAAGGCCAGACGCTTCGGCCACGTATCAGGGTGTGATTTTCCGCAGCCACATCCGTCCTGCTCCATGCGACGATCCACCAGAGACTCCATATTGAGCGACCCGATGATCATGCCGGCAACAACAGCGATGGCCAGTCCACTCGCAATGTAGAGAAGTGCAACTTTGAGTCCGAACGTTGCGAGAAGCAGTGCAAGCGCAATTTCATTCACCATGGGCGACGCGATGAGAAACGTAAATGTCACGCCAAGTGGAACTCCCGCCTCGAGGAACCCAAGAAAAAGCGGGATGGCGCTACAGGTGCAGAAAGGCGTAACCACGCCGACCAACCCGGCAAGGGCATGACCGGTCACGCGATGACGTCGTGATAGTAACGCACGAATCCTCTCTGGCGGAATGAACGTGCGCATGACCGTGACCACGTAAATGATGACGATGAGTAGGAGAAAGATCTTGAGCGTATCTTCGATGAAAAAATGTACGGCCTCGGCAACGTGCGATTCAGGGAGTAGTGCAAAAACCCTGTAAGTGAGAGTGTCAGCAACGAAGGTGAGAGGCCAGAAAAGATTCATGCAGGCAGTGTAGCATCCTCATGCTCCCAAAAAACCTCCGGCTTGCAGCTTAAAGAGCTGACGGTACACCCCATTTTCCTTTTCAAGGAGCGACGTGTGCGTCCCCTCTTCGAGGATCCGTCCTTGGTCAATCACGAGAATCCGATCTGCTTGCTTGATCGTTGAGAGACGATGGGCGATGACAATGCTCGTCCGATTCTGCATCAGTCGCGCGAGGGCCTCCTGAATGTACTGCTCCGAGAGGGAATCTAAGCTGCTCGTCGCTTCATCGAGCACGAGAATCGGCTTGTCGGCCAAAAGAGCGCGTGCAATGGCCACACGCTGGCGCTCGCCACCCGATAGTTTCACACCGCGCTCGCCCACCAACGTCTCGTACCCCTTAGGGAGCTTCGAAATGAATTCATGCGCATGGGCGAGATGGGCCGCGCGCTCAATTTCCTCGTGCGAGACACCGGGTTTGCCGTACGCAATATTCTCGGCAATCGATCGATGGAAGAGCACGGGATCCTGCGGAACAAGGGCAATGGCACTGCGCAAGCTTTCTTGTGTGACACTGGAAATATTCTGACCATCGATCAGAATCTGACCTTCTTGTAGATCGTAGAGACGAAGGAGCAATTTTACGAAGGTGCTCTTGCCACCACCGGAGTGGCCGACCAGTGCAACACGCTCCCCCGGACGAATCTGCACAGAGAACTGCCGGAAAACGGGCTGGGTGACCTGCTCATACTGGAACGTAATATGCTCAAACGTGATCTCGCCCTCCCGAACGATAAGCGAACGCGCATGTGGTGCATCGCGAATTGCCAGAGGCTTGAGAGCAACTTCCACCATTTCCTCCCCACGTGAAATCGCCCGAATGTAATCACGCACGTTACGTCCGAAATCCCAGAGACGACCCCATAGTTGCCCCATGTAGAAAATGAGAATGATGAATCCTCCAGGAGTGAACTGCCCCCGATACCAGAGCCACACCGCCAACGTGAAGACAACGAGTTCGATCGCAAGAAGGAGAAAGTACTGCACGATCGTGACGCCAGTCGAAGCCACCCATGCAAGCCACAGTCGACGCTCCCACTCATGCAGCAGGGACCCATGTCGATAATCCTCACGTGGTTCTGCGGCGAAGGACTTCACGAGCGTATTGGCTGAGATTGCATCGACGAGGTTGCCCGTTACGCGCGTGTCTTGGGTATCTACCCAGTTGTACATACGCGTGAGAGACAAGTTCATCCCAATGGAGAATGTTGCATAGATCACCATGCCGAGGAACATCGCCAGCGCGATGGGCAGCGCGAGAAACGAGAGCACCACCATGAAACCGATCATGAGGATAGTTGTAGGCAGAAAGTTCAAGAAAATCTTGTCGAGAATGCTCTCGATGGCATCGGTGCCTCGTGTGATTTTGCGCGATGTTGATCCCGCAAACTGACTCACGTGAAACCCCATCGCATGCCGCTGCACGATGGCGAAGACATCGGCATGGGCGCGTTGCATCACTTTTGTTTCGACCTTGCCGAGCAGGAGCCCTCCCACCTGTTCAATGCCAAACGCTACCATCGCCACTCCTACCCCGATCACAAATTGCCAGAGCGCGAAGCGAAACACTGCAGGATCAGGCTGATCAGTAGAGGCAATTGCATCGATGGCTTCTTTGTAGAAAAACGGTTGGAGCAGGAAAAAACCCGTCGAGACGGCGGAGAGTAGAACGACCAGCGCGAGGGCCCACGCATGGGAGCGGGCATACCGCGTCACGAACGCGAGCACATCACGATGTCGGATCTTTGGCATACAGAAGCTAAAACGGGGAATAGGAGTCCTTCGTTACTAATTTGGGCAATGTTTTCCCTCGTTATTGGAAAACACCGTGGAACTTGTTTAAATTTGTAAAATATTTTATTATATCAATATGGTGAATATCCCACCTGCCGAGACGGCAATACAGGATTTCGACTACTACACCCTCTGCAGGCAACCGGGTGTTGAGATCCGTATCCCAAGCTGTGATCCGGGAAAATACTGCACGTACATCACCACGGGTACGCGCACTGTCCTCTGCCAGAGCACAGGCAAGGAATACCCTCTCGAACGCAGGATGCAGAAATGGAACGGACGGGAGCAGGAGGTCGTGACCATTCATCACACCGATGTGGACGTTTGGACGACCATCCCGGAGAGTGCACGCACTCCGCAGCCCGACCGCAAATCGGAGCAACCTCATGCGGATACATCGTTCTATGATCAAGCACGATTGCCGACACGGCGTGACGTGTTCGCAGCCCTGAACTTCTACCACGGCAACCCCGACACAGTGCACGACGTCTGCAAGAAGAGTGATATCTTCGAGATCTACACCGAAGAGTACGTTTCGGCATTCGCCCGATACCTCGCCGAACGCATCGATCATCTTCGCGTCAACGGGAACCCTGTGACCATTCTCGAAGTGGGTGCAGGCGACGGAAGGCTCACGCGGGCACTGCGCGACAAGCTCTCAGAACTCCACTTAGAGAATGTTCAGCTCATCGCCACAGACACACACGAGTGGGACATCCAGCCGACTGCGCCTGTAGAAAAAATGAAGTACGAGGAAGCACTCCAGACATACCATCCCCAAATCGTAATCAGTTCATGGATGCCATCGTTGAGTGACTGGACCGCTGAATTCCGTCAAGCCCCGAACGTACAGGAGTACCTGCTCATCGGAGAACCGGATGGCGAACTATGCGGAGACCCATGGAGAACATGGGGAAAGGTGTCACGCAGGGCGTATAGCAAAACCGAACCGCCCCCTTTTCAGGCTGGCAACTTCGAGAGAGTGGACCTGCAGAAACTTTCAAAGCTGCAGCTCTGTCGATTCGACCTCGGTGATGTACGAAAATCGGCCACTGTGTCATTCCGGAGGAGCAATCGTGCTGCCGCAGAAAAGGCGGCATAAAGGTTCGTGGAGGAGCACGAACCCGGAAGCCGTAAAACAGCTTCCTGATTACTACGGAGAAGTGCCAACCAAAGCCCTAGGGCTTCGATGCGGCTTTCTTCTTGGCGGGCTTCTTGGGCGCCGTCTTCTTCTTGGCGGCCTTCTTCTTGGCAGACTTCTTGGGCGCCGCCGTCTGCTGAACGGGCTCCTCGCGGACCGGAGGCGGAGTCGGGGCAGCGGCTTGTGCCCGTTTCTCCTGGCGCTTCCGATCCCGTCGAGCCCGCGTTGCCTCCGTAGAGACATTGCGATCGACAAGCTGGTTCAGTGTCACCAGGGGAACAATCGCAGCGGCAGGGTTTTCGAGGCGCCACGTCGCGGATCGCGGCAATAGAATGGTTGCTTCGATCCAACTGTGGCGACCGCCTGTCTTGGGGACCACCAGTTCATCGTCTCGCAGATTGAGAACGATAGTAACCCTGTTACTCTTGGTGGTCGGCTCGACCCTGTACGTCACAAAAGGAGAGCCGGAGAGCGTGACCTGAAGGGTCCGACTGTTCTGTTGGACCCCGATGTCGCCATCAAGACGATGGCTGACGCGCCCATTGAGCACTTCGCCAACGGGGGCCGTGACCGAGATCATGGCCTTATCGCCTTGGGTGACTGTGCCAATGACGTACGCGCACGCACCGCGCTGTTCGAAGATCGAGGATGATCCCAATCCCTCAAACAAGGCGGCTAGAGACGGAAATGGAACGCGTGACATGGGTAGTTCCTTCCTTAATAGTGTTGTTCACTTCTTCCTAGTAATATGCTCCCCCACTGTATCCGCATTCTGATTCGTACTCCTCTACGAACCAAAATGCAGACAGTAGAAGAGACGGACCTCAAAATGAGGATAGGTGGGGAATACGCTCGATGATGCGAAAGAACGCGGAATAGGCAAAATAATGATTTATGATCATATTGTCAATGGTGGGCAATACTGGATTCGAACCAGTGACCTTACGGATGTGAACCGTACGCTCTAACCAACTGAGCTAATTGCCCGATGTCTGTAGACTGGAATGTAAGAAGGAACGAAGTGGCAACCAACTGCTTGCCCACCGAAGCCCCGGAGGGCGAAGGCGGGAGCTAATCGTCCAGCGGTGCCAATGGTACCAAAGCACCAGCGATCTTCAATCAATTACACCTGCGTAAACTCCGGATCCATCATCAGTCGACTCTCCTCCGGCTGGCTCTGCCCTTGATATTTGCTGAAGGGCTTGAGGTGATACGGCTGCTCTGCCGGGCTCGACATCGTCTCGAACGCCAACTGACATACACGCATGCCCGGGTAGAGCGCAACGGGAAGCCTGTTCAAGTTGCTGATCTCGAGCGTGATCGTGCCCGAGAAACCCGGATCGACGAACCCCGCCGTGGAATGAACGATGATGCCGAGCCGGCCCAAGGAACTGCGACCCTCTACACGCACCACCAAATCATCGGGCACCGTGATGGTCTCTTCAGTGACACCAAGGATGAACTCCCCCGGCTGGACAATGAAGGGCTCTGCGTCCTTGATCTCAATGGTCCGCGTATTACCGTGAAAGCTCTCGGGTTTCTTGGGATCCAATACAGCAAATCGACTGTGTTCGTAGGTCTTGAAGACGGACCCGAGGTGTAAATCCATAGAACTGGCATGGATGTGTGGCATCACGTCACGCAGGGGTGACGTCACCTTCACATGGCCAGAGCGAATCGCCTCTTTGATGTCCCGATCGGAGAGAATCATGGAGTGGCATCCTAACACACAATGCCTCAAAAATCGCGTCATTTTGCATGCGCGCAGCACCGCTCAGGTAGAATGGCAGTCCATGGTTACTCAGACAGATACCTTGTCGGATCAACGGGAACACGGGAACGAAAACGCAGGCGAAGTTGAATCTCCAGAAAGAGAAATGCTGTCGAGAAGACGGAGTGATCTCGTCCAGTACTTTCGGGGGTTCATCGGTGAGACGTTCGACAAGCTGCACGTGGCTTCGGCTGCAGAGACAGAGCAGCTCCGTCTGGGGCTGCAGAACATCGGGCTCACCGAAGAAGAAATCAGTGACTGGGAGCGCTACCGCGACGAGGTGGCAGAACGACAGAGACAATCCGCTCATCAGCTTTCGCAGAAGCTGCACACAATGCTCGATCGCGCCAACACCGAGCATCACATCACGCGCGAATCCAAGAAGCGATGGCTCGATCGCTTCACAAATCCCTCACTCAACTACAAAGCAAAGGAGTACTTCGTAAATCACCAGATGCCCTCCTACCTTGCTGCGTGGGAAAAAGTCGCGAAGAAGAGGAAGAAACTCCTCGGCGATCCGCGCTTCAAGTCGCTCACTAAAGAGGATGTGTCGCAGCTGGAAACATTCCGCAGAGGCAAAAAGTTTTTGGATCTGCATTTCGACAAACGAGAAGACCTCAATGCGCATGTCGAGGCCGCCATGATCGCCAATGCACGCAAAGTCGAACACCTGCACAAAAGGGCGAGATCTTCTCTCGAGACCGCAGCGTCCGCCGGTGCCATCAACCGGGATAAAATAGGGAGCTGGCTGCTTGAGAGACTAGAAAAATTTCCCAATACAATGGCACTGCACGACTACGTGGAACACCAGCTTCCCGAGTACATCAAGAACTGGATGAAGCTCCGTACGGAATACGACTGGGTAGAATCCGAGATGAAAAAAAACGTTCCACAGGGATTCAATCGTCTTACACCGCAGAAATTTCTACTCTTAAGCTACAGGCAACGCATAAGTTACGTGGAGCAGGCCAAGCAACGGCTCAACCTCACCGAGGCACCCTCTCCTCGCGAGATGGAGAATCTCAAACTCGGCATTCGTCACGCACTCGATGCCAAGGAATGGGACGATGCAGAGGATTTGTTACAAAAGGCGCGCGCACTCTTCGAACAAGGCAAAGGGGTGGAGCGCGATCGCTTCGAGCTCGATTCTCTGGAACGCTACCTCAAATCATTCCGTACAGAAGCGCAGAAAGAGCAACAGCCAATGAAGAATGCCGATGAAACACTGGAGCAGATGCGTATGGCCTACGATCAGATTCCCACTCCCCTCAAGCCCCTCTATCTCGCCGCTATGAATGACCCCGACAAAATGCGGGCGATTGCGTCGTGCACCTACAACCGCATCTGGTGCCGGGAACACGGGTACCTCACAGATGACCGTGAGAAGGGATTAGAACAACAGGCAACGAATGACACGCAGGCTCTCGCCAAGGCAGGCAAGCACCGCAAGAAGGGTCTCGACAATGTGAAACTGGGCGTGGTGAGTGATAAGCAGCACGACCCGGCCGTACGCCGGTACGACGAGGGGGAGTGGGCTCCGACGATCATTCACATGCCGCCCAATACCCACCAGCACTTCTTGTCGATCTTGGAAACCCGCAAGAACAATCACGCGTTCCGTTACTGGACCACGCTCATTCCCACGGGCGTGACGTACGAAGAGCAACTGCACCTCGTGCGTAACGTGAACTGGGTGCTCAAGCGCGGAGTGAGAAAACTTAAAGAACAAGGGCTGACATTCACGCTCACGGATAGTGCGACACCTCGTTCCCTCCCCAAAACGCCCTCCAAATCAACGCAGCAATCCTCCTACGCCCTCTCTGCGTAAAGAACGGAAGGAACCGAAGATGCTGCAAACGGAGGAGTGAGAGAGTATGCTGACATTCCCATGGCCCTTTATCGAACGTACCGGCCCCTCGTCTTCGCAGACGTCGTGGGACAAGACGCCGTCGTCACGACCTTGGAACAAGCTGTGGAGCAGAAGAAACTTTCACATGCATATCTCTTCGCCGGCAGTCGCGGAACAGGAAAAACATCCGTCGCGCGCATCCTCGCCAAGCACATCATGACGCACGGCATCACCGATGACACACTCAAGCGTCAGATCATCAAGGGAATAGAAGATGGATCGATCGTCGACCTTCTCGAAATCGACGCGGCATCGAACCGTGGCATTGATGATGTGCGAGATCTGATCGAGAAAATCCAATTCTCGCCCGTGGTCGCGACGGCGAAGGTCTACATCATCGACGAGGCGCATATGATCACGAAAGACGCGTTCAATGCGCTCTTAAAAACACTAGAAGAACCGCCGGAGTATGCGCACTTCATCCTCGCGACGACGGAGCTCAACAAAATTCCCGCCACCATTCAAAGTCGATGTCAGTGCTTTCCCTTTCGCCCCATTGAGGAGGAGGACATCGTACGGCGGTTGCAGTACATCGCCGATCAAGAACACATCATCGTCGATCGTGAAGCCCTGCGACTCATCGCCCGACACGTCGAAGGCGGGTTGCGCGATGCGATCTCTCTTCTCGATCAGATGCGCTCGCTCCCCAAAATCACTGTAAAGGATGTGGAGCAACGTATCGGCGCAACCGGTCAGGAGTACATCGCGGCAGTAGCAGATGCAATCGGACGCAATGACCCCCCTGCTCTGCTCAAGGCCGTACGTGAACTTGAAGAAGCTGGCACACCACTCGATCTCTTTCTCAGAGAGCTCCTGGCACTCGTTCGCGTAGAGCTACACCTTGCCATCGAAAAGAAGAAGCCTATTGATGTGCATCTTCAGGCACTTGATATTCTGCTCGAAGCCATACGCAACCTGCGCCTATCGCCTGTTCCCGGGCTCGTTGTGGAATCGGCCCTGCTCACCCTGTGCAGTCCTGAAACGAAAGGCCGCAGTGATGTGCTCCCCGCAAAGGCAGTGGAAAAATCTGAGCGCAAGAAGGCGAAGGAGGAACCAATTCCAGCCGCCCCACCTCCCAAAGACAGTGAGGAAGACAGTGTGGCCGCATCCGCGGCAGAAATCGAGGCACCGGATGTGACTCTCGAAAATATTTCTGCTGCATGGGCACAGATTCTGGAAGAAACGACCCCTGCCTCGGTACGCATGTCACTCAAAAACGGAGAACTGCAAGGCATCACAGGAGCGAAGGTAACGTTGGGCTTCACATCGACCTTTCACCGCGACAAGGTGGCAGCAATCGAAGCAAGCCGTGTCGTAGAACAAGTGATGCAGAAGATTTTTAAGCGCTCACTCAAGCTCGAATGTGTTCTCGAGAAGGATCGCGAAAAGCCCGATACCAAAGAGAATGTGGTGAATCTGGCTGATGCGGCAGCGGAGGTTTTTTGATCGCGAAAGAGAAACCTACGGTTTCTCTCTCACGGACTCTCTTTTCCCTTCAGTGGTATCGCTCCAGCCGCGGGTCTAAGTCAAAGCCACCCACGGCTTCGCGATAAATTATTTTCCGTCGCTCCGCGACGCAACAGAACTCAGTCCAAACGGATGTATACAATTCTGGAGGTGGCGCGCCACGGGGGGTGAAGGGGAAGGCCCTGCCGGGCAACGGACGGCTGACGAGACGACTCCGAATCCTTGTAGGAGTCGGCGAGGAGGCACAGGGCCGGGTGGAGTAGGGATTGGCGCGCCGGCGCTTTGGCTCCACCTTTGTCGCGACAAAGGTGGAAAAAGAAACATCGCAAAAGGTAATGATGAAAGTATACTTCTTCCATGCCTCATCTCTCTGACCAGAAAGAGGAGCTCCGCACAGCAATCCTCGAACGCATCCAGCACATGAATGCGCAGGAGCGTGCCGCCCAGAGCCGTTCCATTGAACGCAGGATTTTGGAAACACTGCCAACGGAGGGAGCGGTGTGCGCATACTTCCCTCTTCAAACCGAACCAGATATTCGCGCACTCCTCGCAGAACTGCTCACGCGCAATCAGCCGCTCTATCTGCCGGTGTTCGACGGGAGCACACTCGTCATGCGACGAGTGCACGATCTCTCGCATCTTCAGGCAAGTTCGTTTGGTATCCCTGAGCCATCAGCGGACGCTGAAATACTGGATCCTACAGAGACGATTGTGGCCCTGATTCCGGGACGCGCATTTGATCAGGCAGGTGGCCGCCTCGGGCGCGGAAACGGGGGCTACGACCGGTGGATCACCGCTCATCGCGCAGAAAACGGAGAATCGCAGTACTTCGGTGTCGCATACGACTGCCAAGTAGTGAATGTTGTCCCCATGGAGGAGCATGACGCCCCCGTAGATGGCATTTTCACCCCACGTGGATTCACGCTCATACAGAAATAACAACCTTTGTGTTCAGAAGGCTTTTCAGCAAGCGCGCGCGTGGTAGGCTGAGGATGCCCTCACTCCTACCCCTCCTTCCATGACATACCTTCCTGCACTTACGAAGACGGATCCACAGATTCGCGACCTCATCATCGCCGAGGAACAACGACAGTGGTCAAAGATCCGCCTCATTCCCTCTGAAAACTACGCGTCCTCCGCGGTTCTGGAAGCATCGGGGAGTGTACTGACGAACATCTACTCTGAAGGGTACCCCGGCAAGCGCTACTACGAAGGTCAACAGATCACCGATCAGATCGAGTCGCTCGCCATCGAGCGGGCAAAGGCAGCATTTCACATGGATCACGCCAACGTGCAGCCGTACTCGGGGAGCCCGGCCAATATGGCTGTCTATCACGCTGTTCTGCAGCCGGGTGATGTGATCATGGGTCTTGCTCTTCCGCAGGGTGGCCACCTCACGCACGGGTGGAAGGTGAATTTCTCGGGCAAGCTCTACCACTCAGCACCGTACGAATTGGACCCAGAGACGGAGCGGCTCAACTACGACCAAATCTGGAAACAGGCGAAAGAAGTGAAGCCGAAACTCATCGTTGCCGGCTACACCGCCTACCCGCGGACCATCGAATGGCAACGGTTCCGCGAGATTTGTGACGACGTTGGAGCGATCTTCCACGCCGACATCTCGCATATTACAGGGCTCATTCTGGGAGGAGTACATCCAAGCCCCTTCCCCATGGCCGATACCGGCATCACCACATCGCACAAGACATTACGCGGACCGCGTGGAGCACTCATGGTGTGCAAAGCGCAGTACGCCCAAGCCATCGACAAGGCAATCATGCCAGGTCTGCAGGGTGGACCGCACAATCAGACTACAGCGGCCATCGCTGTCGCCTTCAAGGAGGCAACGCAACCGGCATTCAAAGAATACGCCGCGCAGATTGTAAAGAACGCACAGGCGCTCGCCGATCAGCTGCTCACACACGGGTTGCGCCTTATCACCGGTGGAACTGACAACCACTTGATCCTTTTCGAAACCTTCAAGAGTAAAGGTATTCTGGGCCGCGACGCCTCCAGAGCACTCGATCGCGCCGGTATGGTAGCCAACTGTAATCTGGTGCCCTTCGACACGCAGACGCCCATGAATCCCTCCGGCGTGCGCATCGGAACACCTTCCGTGACCTCACGCGGGATGAAAGAACCCGAAATGCGTAAGATCGGCGACTGGATCAATGCTGTACTGACCAATGCTAAAGACGAAGCAGCCTTAGACCGCATTGCTGGCGAAATCTCAGAGCTCTGCCAGGCCTTCCCCTGCCCCGGTATCGATCCTCAGCATTGGGCCGACGCCAACGGACCAGCAAGTGTGGAGAAAAGCGCAGGAAAGGAAGTGGTCATGTCACGGTCGTAGTAGTGCGCGAGTAAAAAATCCCGCTCATCTCTCACAGTTTTTGTACGCTGTGCTACAGTGCTCCAGCATGTTCCATTTCAACTTCCGTTCTTGGTCCTTCGCCTTCCTGTTTACCGGTTTGTTTCTGGCGAATGTGGCAATTGCTGCTCAGAGCGATATTCAAAAAGATGTCCCACGCCTGCAATGGCGTTTCTCCAGCCTGCTCAAGGCGCAAACACCCGATGCAACGAGTCCGATTGAGAAAGGAATTACTGACGAACGGGCCGCCATCCGATCAGAATTCGAGAAGGAATTCGCCAAAACCATCAAAGATCTGGAGCAAGACCAAGCCGAACCTTCTGATCTTGTACTGGCGCTCGATCGGCAGCGATCGATTGTGAGCAGCATCAACCAGCGCATCGATGAGAGAAAGGCAGATCTCTCACTACTGGAAAAAGAGGAATCGCACTACAAGCAAATTCAGAAGAGCGGAACGGGATCTCTACCCTCCGGCCAGATACTGCTCACAAAATCCTACCCGGAGCTTCTGGCAAAGAAGGCGATTGTCGAAGAGCGTCTTTCTGTTCTACAGGCCTATCAGAAAGCACAAGAGGACCGGCTCAACACATTGAAGCAGGAGCAGCAGGTGCGCAACCTCGGTGTTCTCTTCAGCATTCTCTCTTACCTTGCGATCTTCTTCTTCATCTTCTGGGCCGAACGACTCATTAGAAATCTGCTACTCAACCACATTCGTCATCGACGCCTGCGCTATGCAGCAACAAAAGTCTTCACATTCGTCGTCTACGTGACACTCGTCTTCTGGTTCATTCAACGCATCTATTCAGAGCATCCGGGAATCTCGACGGTTATTGCCGTGATCGGCGCTGCACTGATCATTGTCATGCAAGATATGATCAAGGGGATTGCGGGATGGTTCGGATTGAGGAATTCCATCTCCATCGGCCAACGCGTGGCTATCGGCGATCTGGTGGGGGACGTCATTGATGTAGGCATGCTCTACACCACGCTCATCGTGTCACGAACAATGGATGCCGAACTCATGGGACACATGGGTAAGCTCGTGCGCATTCCGAATCAGAGGATGCTGGTCGATCCCCTTGTGAATTTTCACAGCACATCAGATTTCGAGAATGTCGAAATGCCTATTCGACTGAAGAAACCCAGTCAGTATGAACAAGCCAAAGGCATTCTCGAAGAGATCCTGAAGAAGGAGACAGGAGAATTCGCTTCGCAGGCCCAGCGCCAGATAGATCGTCGAATGCGTGGGTACTACTTCACGCAGATTTCCCCTGCTCCTCGTGTCTACGCAGAAGTCACAACAGGCGGAGCAATTGAGCTACGTCTGTGCTTTCCTGCTCCTATCGGCCGGCGGCGTGTCGTCATGACGCAGATCACAGAAGAAATCCTGAAGCGATTTACCGAGAGTCACATTGAGCTCATGGCTCCCGAAGGACTCTAAAATGTATGTTCTGCTTGTCTCATTGAAAGTTAAAAGGAATGTACATGTATGAATTGTGTATAAATTGGCTTTTATTAGCCAAGAATCGATAATTCTTGTTGTTCAATTAATGTGATCAACACTACAGAAAAGGCTGGAGGGCTATCCCAAGAATTTGCCTGAATATTCATGCGCGGTACAATGGCCGGATTTGCCAATCAAGCAAATCAAGGCCTGCGGCCTCGTGTTCCTTCCTACCAAGAGAAAGACAAACACAAACGCTCCGCCCCCGTACCGTAAGACAATCGAATGGTACGGGGCCGGAGCACAGCCCGCCCCTTCACACCACAGATACTACGCAGAGAGAATGGTGGTCACATTAAAAGCGTGCCGCGTTCCTCCCATTCACCTATCCATCCTTCCAAAGGAATGCATGGGCATAGGAACGTCCTCCCCTCGCTTATCGTTGATCACTGCATAACACATACGCTTCGTTCAAGGATTCGCTCCTGAATATGAGGCTCACCATGTGACTACCATCCTCTCTGCTGTGCAATGTCGCCCGCCGGCTTCAAGGAGCCGGGTGGACGCACCCCCTCTACTCCCCATGGATCCCTCCGCAATTGCGAGGTCTAAAGATCCTGGTACGGGGACCTCGGCCGGTCACGAGGAGAAACAAGGACCACAGCACGGCAGAAAGACGAAGGTTTCCTCCCTTCACCCTTCTCCCTCACCCGCTCGCGAAGTAGTCTACTTGCTTCCGATAGCACCCGAGGGGAACACCAACACAAAAAGGCCGGAATACGTTCCGGTCTTTTTTTATTCATGAGAGACAAAACCTACTTTGTCGCCGGACAAAGGTGGAAAAGAAATGCGTCAACAAATGGGTTCTTCACGCAGCACCCTTTTTGCGTTCCGCGAGCTCCTGCAATGCCTTACTCAAGGGTGGTACTCCCCCACTCGCCTCGAGTTTTTGCTCCAAATCCTTCCATATCTTCTTTTCTTCTTCTGTGAGTTCCTTGTCCAAAATCTGCTTCTTGCGCAACATGTTGAATTCGTTGGTCCACATCTCGCGATCACGCCACGCGCGATACTCCTTGATGTTCATCCCCTTCTTCTTCGCTTTTTTTATTTCTTCTTCCTCCTTCTCTTTGGCTTTCTCTCCTGCTTTAGACTGTGCTGAAGCTTCGAAGGAGCTGACGGCCCACTTTGAAATTTTCTCTTCAACCACCGACCGTTTTTCGGTGTAACGCTCGCGAGAGAGTTTGTGCAGAATCTCGAGACGCCGCAGATCGTGCCCGGCGTGCGGAGGCGGGAGCGTGGTGACCGAGAAGGGCTTGCTCGGCACACCGTCAATCATCAGACGCACGTAAGCGTGATATTTGGGCAGACTGAGGATGTCTTTGGTCATCACGGCCTCTTCGAACTGCAGACTCAGTGCCTCGGCATCATCGGATCCCACTTGGAAACACACGATGGATCCCACATTGCCGAAGACTGCATCTTTGAGCGTCGTCTTGCCCTCGCCGATAAGAAGCTGTGCCACGTACTGATTGGCCATGGTGAGATTGAGACGGTACTTACGCGCTTCGGAGAGAATGGACGCAAACGATTCGGTGGCGAAATTCTGAAACTCATCCACGTAGAGGTAGAAATCCCTGCGTTCCGATTCGGGAACGTCGGCACGGCTCATGGCATCGATCTGGAATTTGGTCACGAGCATCGAGCCAAGGAAAGCGGAAGTATCTTCGCCCAGTTTTCCTTTACTCAAATTCACGATGATGATCTTGCCCGAATCCATGGCATGACGGATATCGAGGCCATTCTTCACCTGTCCCACAATATTGCGAATGAGTGGCGTAGAGAGAAGCTGACCAACCTTATTCTGAATTGCTGCGACTGCTTCGGTGCGGTACTTGTCGTTCCACGATGCGTATTCCTGCTCCCAGAAGCTTTTCACCATGGGATCTGTGACACGTGCGACGACTTTTTTGCGGTACACGTCATCCGCGAACATACGCATGATGCCGAGCATCGAGGACCCCTGAAATTCGAGAAGCGCAAGCAGTGTATTGCGCAGAATGTGCTCCATGCGGCCACTGAACATGCCCGGCCACAGCTTGGTGAACACGCTCATGAGACCCGATGCCACGAGCACACGCTGGTCGGGGTTGGGACAATCGAGCACATTGAAGGAAATGGGGAAATCCCGATCAGACGGATCGAATATCACCACATCATTGCTGCGATGTTTGGGCACGAACTGCGGTACTATCTCAGCCAGATCACCGTGTGGATCGATAATACCCACACCTTTTCCTGCCTGGATGTCGGAGTAGATCATATTCTCAAGAAGCGTGGATTTTCCCATGCCTGTTTTACCAAGGATGTACACATGACGACGCCGGTCATCGAGACGAATGCCAAATTTGGATCGCTGGCCGCGATAGACCGACTCGCCGAGCACCGTGAGCGCATCGGCAGTATCTGAAACCCCTGGTAGCGGCAGATTGACCGGCGGTTCAAGCTTCTTGCTCAACACCCAATCGATACTCGGCGTTTGCACCAAGAGCGTGGGCATATGCCACATGGTGGCGACTTCTTCGACAGAGAGAACAAACGGCCGTACAGTGAACCCGAAAGGAATTGTGGAGAATGTGCGCTCAGGGAGTGCGGCAAACTCATTACTGTGCGGCAGTGAGAACTGACGAAAACTTCCTACAATCTCGCGGACCTTGCGACCCGCCTCGAGCGATTTGCCCTTCGGAGCAATGACACTCACACGCACATTGCAGGTGAAGAGAAGTCGATTGACCTTATCGATCGCTCCCGAAACCGCATCTTCGCGATCATGCGTTCGACCGGCAATCCGCTCCCCCTCCCGCTCTTCATCCTCCTGTGATCGTTCGACAAGATCGACAGAAGTCAGGCGAACTTTACGAAGCAGGGGCGAGGCCCGAAAACCGCCAAGGAACAATGAGAGCGGCCAGTACACAAACCGCCGCCACCCGCGCGCGAGGACGACGCGCGTGAAGAAATTTGCATAGCGCCTCGAGAGCGAAGGAAGGCCTTTCTGGAGTAGAGGGAGAAAGCACAGCGATCGTGTTCTGTATCGCCCCCCCAGAGGTCGTAAAACAATCTGAATGTGCCCGCGCATTCCGGCAAAGGGATATCGCGCAAGGGCAGATGTCAGACCGGCAATCGGATCGATGTTCACCCGCGCAAGCATGTCATCGAACTGCGGATGACGCTTGATGGGAAAAATCTCAGGCGTATGCAGAGTGAGATCGGCGCAGACGGCTTCTTCATCCTCTGAAGTTACGAAAGGATCTTCGCGGACCTCCTCAATATCAATATCGGGGAACTGCGCGTAGAGCTGACTCTCGACCAACCCGACGGTATCTTCGTTGGCACGGACAAAGAGTGCGATTTTGCGGTCACGCCCCACACCGATTTCAAGCTCTACAGACGCGGTATGCCTTTTGAGGGAATGGAGTGCCGCGATCATCGATTCGACGTAGAGGGGCCCTCGTTCATTTTCGAGAGCTGGCCGAATCTTGAGGAGGAAAGTCGACATGAAAGTGTTTAGTGTGAACGGAGAAGATCAACGGCAAGCTCGAGTGCAACCGTGTTGTACGCGTAGTCCATGCGCATGGGGCCGAGAATGCCGATGACTCCCTTCTGGCCTCGCACAACGTACTCTGTGACGATCAGGCTGCAACTCGGAATCTGGGGCAGAAGATGCTCATCACCGATGTAGTAGCGAACCTTGCCATCAACCTCGATGCGATCGAGGATGGCGCTTAAATGCTCTTCGAGCACCTCGGCCACTCCACTGACAAGGCTTGGATCCTCTTGAAATTCCGGCTGCCTCAGAACATTACTGAGACCCAGATAGTACACCAGTGACTTGTGAGGAACCTTGGCAAACGCCACGTTCGGCATCATGTGGACAAGCATCGATACCGTCTCGTACACACGCTCCTGATCTTTGCGCTTGAAATAGTGCTCTTTGAGCGTGTCGAAACGCTTGCGAACAACCACTTCATGACGAGAGGGCTCGAGGTAGTCGCGCACGTACATGCGATAGCCCTTGGCCGTGGGAACGCGTCCGGCTGACACGTGTGGCTGCTGCAAAAATCCTTCGTCTTCCAGACGTGACATCTCGCTGCGGAGAGTTGCTGAGGAACAACAAAACTCACCAGCCTCGAGTAGCCGTTTGCTCCCAACCGGAAGCGCTGTTTCGATGAACTGATCGATGATCGCCACGAGGAGCTTGCTCTGTCGCGCGTCCATGGTGAGAGCATAGCACTCGATGTAGGGGAGTGCTACTTACGGACCGCATCTTTTCGTAGTCCCACGGCATACAAAAAACACCTCCCATTCCCATAATGCATGAAGTCTTACTTCTTCTTCGCCTTGGGCTTCGTTGTTTCTTTACCGGCCGCCATGCGCTTGCGGAACCGCTCAATACGACCACCGCGGGCCTCGCCCTGCTTCTTCCCTGTGTAGATAGGATGGCACATCCGGCAGATTTCGACCGTCACCTCCTTCACAGTGGAGGGAATGAGAAACACAGCACTACAGGTCGTGCACGTGGCCTTGGCATCAGAGAATACCTGCGGATGAGTTTCCTTCTTCATTGTGGGGAGAGTGTAGCGGGAACGATCCGTGAGGCAAGCCAGGAACGTGCAAAAATTCTTCTCTTTTTCTGGCTATGAGCTCTTCGCAGCACGTGCAGCACGCTTCACTCGTCTCACCTCTTTCTCAATCGCCTCCACCTCTTCTGTACGTTGTTCCTCCGCTGCAGCGAGCACGGCCTCTTGGCTCTCTTTGTCGAACATCACCACGCTTACCGTGGCAACTTTGTCGCGTCCGTTGAGACGCATAATGATCACACCCTGCGTGGCACGACCGAGAGAGGGAATATCTTTAAGCTCCATGCGAATGGCCTGTCCCTGCTTACTCAAACACAACAAGTCCCCTTCTGCGCCCTCCTCAAGCACACATCCGCCTACGATGTCTCCCGTCTTCGCTGTGAGCTGCGCAGCCTTCACGCCTGTGCCTCCACGACCCTGGAAGCGGTATTGCTCCACAGGCGTCATCTTGCCGAGACCGTTCTCCATCACTACGAGGAGCTTTGATTTCTTGGGATCGGTGATTGCTGCTGCCTCCACCACCCGATCACCCGCGCCGAGTTTAATGCCGCGCACACCGGCTGCCGCGCGACCCATGTGACGGACATCATCCTCCTTGAAGCGAATGGCCTTTCCCTTCTGCGTAAGCAGGATAACTTCATTCTTGCCGTCCGTTTCGACGACCCATCGAAGCTCGTCACCCGAAGGCATCTTCTGCGCGATGAGCCCGGACCGGCGGATGTTGGCGAATTCGCCGAGCTCCGTACGTTTCACCGTGCCACCGCGCGTGACCATGAAGAGAAATTTCTTGCCCTCCATTTGTGCACGCAGAATCGCCGTCACGCGCTCCTCGGGTTGTAACTGGAGCAGGTTCACAATCGCCTGACCCTTGGCCACCCTGCTCCCCTGCGGAAGCTCATACGCAGGCAGCTTGAAGACACGCCCCGTATTGGTGAAGAAGAGCAGGTCATCGTGATTCATCACATGCAGAAGTGACAGTACTTCATCTTCCTCCTTGGTCGTCATTCCTTTGACCCCCTTGCCGCCGCGCTGCTGAGCACGGAACTGCATGGGGCTCAAGCGCTTCACGTAGCCCGTCTGCGTGAGCGTAACGATCATCGGAGCATTGGGGATTGTGTCTTTGGCCGAGAAATCGCCCACATCGTGATTCACAACTGTCGTGCGACGCGCGTCGCCAAACGATTCTTTGATTTCGAGCAGCTCCGTTTTGATGATCTTATCGATCTTCTTGGGATCTTTGAGAATCGCCTCGCACTCGGCAACGAATCTCTTCTTCTCGGCAAGTTCATCTTCAATCTTCTTGCGCTCGAGGCCCGCCAGCGTTTGCAGACGCATCTGCAAAATAGCATCCGCCTGAATTTCGGAGAGTTTGAACTTCTTCACTAGGTTCTCTTTGGCCATCTCTTTCGTCTCGCTCTTCTTGATCGTCTGGATCACCTTGTCGATGTCATTGAGTGCCAGACTCAATCCCTCAAGGATATGTGCGCGCTCCCTGGCACGATCGCGATCGAACGTCACACGACGACGCACGACCTCGCGACGGTGTGCAACGAAGAGCTCGAGTGCTTCCTGCAGGTTGAGGAGTCGCGGCTGCAGCCCTCCGTCGAGGGCAATCATGTTGTAGCCGAAGCTCGTCTGCAGATCGGTATGCTTGAAGAGCTGATTGAGAACCTTCTGCGGATAACTATCTTTCTTGAGCTCCACGATGATGCGAATTCCCGTGCGATCAGACTCATCACGAATGTCAGAGATGCCGTCGATGGCCTTATCTTGTACAAGACGAGCCATCTTTTCGATCATCGTAGATTTGTTCACCTGATAGGGAATCTCCGATACGCGGATGAGGTAGCGGCCCTTCACCTCTTCAATCTGCGCCTTTGCACGCACCACGATGGACCCGCGACCCGTGAGGTACGCCTGCTTGATCGCCTCCTTGTTGTAAACGATGCCACCAGTGGGAAAATCCGGCCCCTGCACAAATTCGAGTAGTTCCTCCACTGTCGCATCGGGATGCTCGAGTAGGTGGATAGAGGCATCCACAAGCTCCACCAGATTGTGTGGCGGAATATTCGTGGCCATACCGACGGCGATGCCGACGGTGCCATTGAGAAGCAGATGCGGCAACTTGGCAGGCATGACCTTCGGCTCCTTACGCGTCGCATCGTAGTTCGGCATGAAATCAACCGTCTGCTTTTCAATATCCTGCAAAATCTCATCGGCAAATTTGGCCATCTTTGCCTCGGTGTATCGCATCGCAGCAGCACCATCGCCATCGATGGAACCGAAGTTTCCCTGTCCGTGAATAATAGGGTAACGCATCGAGAAATCCTGCGCCATACGGACTAGAGCCTCGTACACAGCGCTATCGCCGTGGGGGTGATATTTACCGAGCACGTCTCCGACGACGAGGGCGCACTTGCGGAACTTGGCTGTGGACCGCAGACCCAGCTCCGACATGGAGTACAGAATCCGTCGATGCACAGGTTTGAGGCCGTCACGTGCATCGGGGAGTGCGCGTGCGACGATCACGCTCATGGCGTAATCCAAATAGCTCGCCTCCATCTCTTGCACAATCGGACGCGGAACAATCGTGCCGATGTTGGACAGATTTGTGAAGTCCTGCACAGGCAATCCGTTTGCAGGAGAAGCGGCCTCGGGAACGGCCTGTTCTCCGTTATCTTTCGGCTCGTTGCGCTCGGGTTCCGCTGGTTTGTCAGATTTCTTGGGCATGAAAAATCAAGGGGCTGAAGTGTGGAGTGATGATACAGATTTCCTGGAAGGAAAAAAGTCCCCGTCACGGAAAATCACTCGGATTCCATAACAAACAAAACAACACAAAATACAACAAAAGGACAAATGAGGATCGGCAATAGGACAAAAAAGGTATGCTGCTCACGATGCTGTCTATTGTTTCCACTCCCATTGGTAATCTGGGTGACATCACCCTCCGTGCCATCGAAACACTCAAGAAGTGTGACGCCATCGTCTGTGAAGACACACGCGTGACCGGCCAGCTCCTGAAATTGCTGGATATTCCGCGAAAGGAGCTCATTAGCTGCCACGGATACAGCAATCCCAAAAAAGTAGATGACCTCGTAAGAAGGCTCATCGAAGGCCAGCACCTCGTCCTCGTGAGCGATGCCGGTACCCCCGGCATTTCGGACCCCGGCTACGCCCTCATCTCCCGCATGCGCGGTGAGAGTATCCCCATCGAAGTCATACCGGGACCAGCGGCGTTTTTGGCTGCACTCAGCGCTTCGGGGCTCCCTATCAACCGCTTCATATACCTGGGATTTCTGCCTCTTAAAAAAGGACGTCAGACACTGCTGAAGTCATTCGTGCAGGAGGAACGGACCATCGTCTTCTATGAGTCAGTACACCGCATCGAGCGCACCCTGATAGAACTCGCAGAAGCACTAAAGGAGCAACCCGACCGCCGCATCGTCATTGCACGGGAACTTACCAAGATGCACGAGGAAATCATCTCGGTAACCGTCACCGGACTTCCCGAGATTGCACAATCCATCACAAAGAAGGGAGAATTCGTGCTCATCATCGGCGCACAGTAATCGTAAATATTTCTCACCTAAATGTGGGCGAAGCCCGCAAATAACCGTGCCGAAGTGCTGGGTGGCTCTGACTTAGACCCAGCACTGCAGGCACTCAATTAAAGGGAAAGGAGAACTCATGAGAGGAAAACCGCGAGGTTTTCCTTTCATGAAATAAAAAAGGAGGAAAGACACGTTGCCTTCCTCCTCCAATCAAGGGGGATCATCCTCCTTTTTACGATTCCAGCGACCTTCGAGGTAGTCGCAGAACCGAAGGAAGAAAAAGGAGCCGTAGAAGCTCCCTAGACCCACAGCAACGTGTGCCCCATAATTCAACTGAAGATGAAATACGAGAACGCACACGCCCATGGTAATGACTCCACCGATCACCATAAGGCAACCGTTGAAACATCCCATTTCGACGTTCTCCCAGATGGAGCGTCGCCGGAGTCCGTAGTACCCAACACCTGCGAGTATGCAGGAGATCAAGACAGCGAGGTAACCCATGGGTGACCTCCTTTCTCGAATGAGGAACATGTTAATGAACAAATCCTTGACCGGACTGGCCATCATCCAGACTCAGGCGAAGTTCGTCAAAGTATTCCAGGACAAAACCGCTTAGGGCAGCACGTTTCTGGGATTGATGTTCGTTCCGTCTTTGATGACTTCAAAGTGCAGGTGCGGCCCTGTGGTGGTGGGCCCGGATCCATACGCCCCCACTGCTCCGCCGCTCAAGCCGACAGGCTCACCCTGCCGCAGATCCTGGCCGCTCGTGACGGAGATCTTCGAAAGATGACCATAGAGCGTGGCCGTGCCACCGCGGTGACCCACCAGCACGTAAGAATAACCACTCGCGCCACCATCACGTGCGAGGAATACCACACCATCCGCCGCGCTGAAGACCGGGGTCCCCTGCCCGATGACGATATCCATTCCATAATGGGGAATGCCGAAGTACTCCTGATACGATGCATCGAGGAATCCAGCCGAGAGCGGTCCATATGCTGGCCATGCAAATTGTGGAGTCACGGGAATCGCCGAACGATCGATCGCACCGGGAGTGAGTAATCCCTTCTCGAGTAATTCCCGTTCGATGCGACTGCGAATCTTGGCATCGATACGCGCGAGCGCACCTTGCATCTTCAGTACCTGTGTGTGAACTTCCTCAACGGTCGTCTGAATATTTTTCAGTTGTGCTTCTGTCACTTTAAGCCCGCGCGATGCACGTTCCTCCTGCTCCGTAAGACGAAGTGCATCACTACGCAGCACCTCGTGCTGTGCCTTAAGCTCCTGCGATTGATTCTGCAAATCCTCTACACGTATGCGCGCCAGTAGAATGCTGCGAATCATCCCGGATTTCAGGTCTTCTTTCATGACATCGCCGAACGAAGAAACGAGCACGCGCCGAAAGAACGAAAGTCTGGGGGTATCGGATCCCAGAACTGACTGCGTACGCTCCGCAGAGCGAAATGCCTCGGCAATATCTGCGGATGCGACAGAAGACAGTGAGTCCTCGGCCACAGCATGCCATCCGTATCGCTGCTCTAGCGCAGTGATGGACTTCTGAACCTGTGCAATCTGCAAACGGAGTGCGCGCTTGTCGCGCATAAGCCTGGGCAGACGCTCCTGTGCCTCTTGGAGTTCTGCTGTGTAGCGACGAAAGAGTGACGGCAGGCTGCGCGTGCGACGGTATTCCGCCGAGGCCTCTTCGACCGCCACACGGTATGCCTGCTCAGCATCCCGTTTCTCATCAGAGAATACGAGGGCAAACGAGAGCAGTGGTATGAGTCCCCCAAGTAAGACCACCGCCACGGCAGTGCGACTTGCCCTGCCTGCCCTGAGCAAAGCCGAAGGGAGCGATCCCTGCTTTGCAGGGCAAGCCGAAGGGTTGGTTTTGGTATTCACGTTTCCTCACATTATAGCGGAAAATGAGAGAATTGGCGATGAGCGATATTTCAATGGACGATGCTGCTTTCGACTCGTGTAAAGAACGGTGTGCTGCACTGTCACGCAGTTCTCTGTTACACTCCCTTCCTATGATCGCTCACCTCCATGGAACCGTGACGCGACACAACCCAGGAGAACTCACCGTAGACGTGGGTGGAGTGGGATACCGTGTGCTGGTGCCCTTGGATGTTTGGGAACACGTAGAGGAAGGTGACACCACGAAACTCTGGATTTCAACATTCGTGCGCGAAGATCGCTTCGATCTCTTTGGATTCCTGACAGCACAAAGCCGCGTGTTCTTCGAGAAGCTCTTAGGTATGGCCGGCATCGGCCCACGCATGGCACTGGAGATTTGTAGTGTGCCACGCGGACTCATTAGCATGGCCATTCGAGAAGGTGAAGCCTCTCCCCTCACCTCCATCAAAGGCATCGGAAAGAAGACGGCAGAGACGCTGCTCGTAGAACTGAAATCACTCGCAGAGAAATTTCCTGCGCTCTTCACCGAGAGTGTGGGAGGGGTCGTGCAATTTGCGATGGACCCCGATGCCATTGCCGCTCTCGAGGCCCTCGGCTACGACGCGCCCACCATCACCCACACACTCAAGTCTCTTCCTGCCGACCTCGCCACAACCGAAGACCGCGTGGCCGCAGCTCTCCGCTCCCTCTAGAATCGCAGTCGCAGAGGGCTACTCTCCTTCCTCACCTTCCTTACTCTCCTTACCTTCCTCACCTCTTGCTAGACCTCTCCGTCACACAGGCACTGGCAAAAGCGATCACCCCCTCATTTGGTGTTCCTGATCAGGAGCTGAGCGCTCTACGTACCGGCGTGCGTCGTTACGCGCAGGAGTGGCTCAAGGAGCGCGAAAAAGGACAGCACTCCTGGTCGATGGCTCCCTACGACAAAGACACTGTGCAAGCGGTGAAGGAGGTGGCGATCTGGGCGAAAGCCGAACGCATTCGTACTGTCGTCTGGGTGGGAATCGGCGGATCGAGCCTCGGCCCCAAAGTGATACAGGAGGCGTTCGAGACACCCGAGACACTGGAGTTCATCGTTCTTGACTCCATCGATCCTGCCTTCGTCGAAACCGTACTCAAGATCGTTGACTGGCGCCAAACATTGCTCGTCGTGGCGAGTAAATCAGGCAGCACTTTAGAACCCATGAGCCTCTTCTTCACTTGCTACGAAAAGATGAAGGCTGCCCGCGGGGATAATGCGTCACGCTACACCATTGCTCTCACCGATCCCTTCGGAGGTCCCCTGCGCAGCTTCTGTCTTGAAGAAGACATTCGCATGCTCACCATTCCCGCAGAAATTGGCGGACGCTACTCCATCTTCACACCCGTGGGACTGTTGCCGCTGGCGCTGCTCGATGCGAACATCGAGAGCTTCGTGCGGGGAGCGAAGGAAATGGACACCCTCTGTCAGAATACCTCCATTGATGAGAACCCGGCCGCCCTGCTCGCTGCCGTGCAGTATTTGCTCGATTTCAAACGCGGCTACTCCATCCGCGTCATCATGCCCTACTCCCAACGCCTCGCTTCCATCGCCCGCTGGGATCAGCAGCTGATTGCCGAAAGCCTGGGCAAGACCGAAACGAAGAACCCCATTCCGACTGCCGCCATCGGCACGCAGGATCAGCACTCACTGCTACAGCAGTGGATGGCCGGGCCAAGAGAGCAGTGGTTGCTCTTCATTCGCGAAGAAGAGAAGCCGCGCGTCTACCTACCGGAACACCTGCCAGAACCCTTTACGCATCTGCAAGGCAAAACCTTCGGCCAGCTCCTCGATGCGTGCGCTCTGGGCACGGCCGCTGCGCTCACCTCCGTCAAGCGCCCGCACGCCACTATCACGCTCCCACGCCTCGATGAACGTCATTTAGGACAGCTCTTCTTCTTACTGCTCGCTGAAGTCGTCTTTCTCGGCAAGCTCTACCGGCTTGACATATACGGGCAGCCCGCCGTTGAGACCGGCAAGAAAATCACCAAGGATCTGCTGCTCAAGGGCCGATCGGAGTAAGTGATGCAGAACACACTAGTTCTGTGTGCCCGTACACTTTCCAATAATTTGCTCTGCCGCTATCCTCGTCCCTGTCTTATCTTCTACGCCTCTGACTATGGCCAACGCCGTTACCGACGCAACATTCCAGGCAGATGTTCTGCAGTCACCACTCCCTGTGCTCGTCGATTTCTGGGCACCGTGGTGCGGCCCCTGCAAAATGATGGGTCCGGTCATCGATGAGCTCGCCACAGAGTATGAAGGCAAGGCAAAGATCGTGAAGCTCAACGTCGACGAGAATCCCGAAACACCCGGACAGTTCAATGTAATGAGCATCCCCACGTTCGTCATGTTCAAAGAAGGCAAGCCCGTCGCAACGTTCATCGGCGCCAAGCCCAAAGAGGATGTAAAGAAGGAAATCGACAATGCCATCGGTTAATCTATGACCGCCTTTCTCGGACTCGTCGGCATCGTCTGCTCCATTCTGCTTGTGAAGTATCGCGAGAGCGTGGCAGAGATGATTGGTGTGGGCGAGTGGATGGAATACTTCGGCGGTGTGTACAACGTTATCATCCTCACAGCGGTGATCCTGTTCTTCTTCTCGGTAGCGGCGCTCACAGGCACACTCGATTTCTTCCTCACGCCCGTTCGTTGGCTTCTGCCCACCCCATCACCAGACACGTCTCTCGACATGCCATAAAGAGAAGGACAAACGTGCTGCAAAATCAGTAACAGATTACGCCAAAGCCCATTGATAGAGTGGCTCTTCGATGCTAGAATGTACACTCGTAAACGTATGCGCACTGCACTTCTCGCTCTCTTCGGCCTCTTCTCCTTCACGGTTGTGTGCCCCGTCGCCATGGGCGCGATGCCAACGAATATGGGGGATATGCCTGCGATCTCTCATATCATGCAGGACCAAAATGAGCACGCAGGGGCAATGAAATGTGAGCAATGCGAGAAGGACAAAGATGAAATCGCTGCATCTGCCGACTCTCAAACCGAAGTCACCTCACCTGCCGGCATTCAAACAACGCTTCTCGCATTCTGGGAGCTATCAGAACCGCACAGGGCAGAGCTAAGAATCCCGATGCTTGCGAACGCACCGCCGATACCGACAGAAACCCTCATCGGGACGGTGGTTTTGCTAACGTAAACCACAGTACTCTCAACGTATCTGCGCATGTTCCATGCGCCGTTTTATGTGCTTTATCTATATTTTACCTTTCTATAATCATGAAAAAATTTCTTACAATCATCGGCACGCTCTCCCTGTTCTTCCTCGCAGCATGCGGCGCACCAAAACCGCTCACAGAAGCGGAACAAGCGACAAAGTACGGTCTGACGATTGAACAGTACCGTGAGGACAAAATCGCGGCTTCCCGCATGAATATGACATGGGACGAGCACCAGAAATGGAAGATGGAACAGAAGGGAACAGGTAACAAGGAAATGGGTATGTAATACCTTCCACTATTCTTTATGCATTCATTAATCGCATCATTACAGGCAAAACAGCGCCTCTTATGGGGACGTAAATGGTATCGCATTGCCCTGATTGCAACGAGCTCACTCAGCGTCGTATTCCTCTCTGTTACCTCATATGCCGCATCCATAATTTTGTCGAAGACCAATATGCCGGCAGAGCAAACAGTAGACGAAGGGCCAAGAGAGCCGCAAACCACACATCCCGAAATGATCAGCGGTTCATCATCGACAATCTTGATCGGAACTGTTCTCTCCAATGAGACGGCGAACATTTTCCCGCGACGAGATGGGATAGTGGAAGATATCTACGTAGATATCGGCGACACGGTCAAGAAGAACCAAGTAGTCGCATTACTGCTCCCCAAGGGAGTTGAAGGGCAGAGTGCTGCGATGATTGCCGAAAAACAAGCGCGGAAATCTCAAGCGGAATCTGACCTTACAACTGCCGAGCAGGTTGCACAGGAGACCGTTATCAATACAAGGCAGAAAATTAACGAGAAGGAAACAGAGATGATGATTGCCAAGCGCGAACAGGAAGCACTACTTCAAAAATTCGCCGAGTCGGAAGCGAACACTACCCAAATGCGCGAACAGGCATTTACCGCAGTGCAGAATGCTCGACAACTCATTGAGTGGATTTTGCTTGGAAGCAATAGTCGCACCGGTATCGAAATACGTGAGTATGATCTGCTGAAAACACTCGGTATTAAAGACAGCAGTAACGCATCACCTTTCGACGTGGTCTTCAGGTTCAATACCCTTTATGGTGCAGAACAAGAATACGCCGGTGCTTCGGACTCTCAGAAACCAGTCATCATAGACCGTTTGCTCCCACTATCACTGGATGCCTTGAGTATAACGAACACGCTTCTCCAATACACACCATCGCAGCCTTCGACAAACGATATTGACCATCTCTCGTATCAGCAACTCACGGACAGGCTGAACAAGGTGGTGTCGGCACAGGACATGGTCTACAAGGCAAAAGAAAAGCTGGAAGATGCTCGCAATAGCTTCCAGACGCTTACATCAGGCGAATCGGAACTCTACCGTGCGTATCGCAGTGGAAATTATGAAGGAGCAAACAGTAACAAGGTGCGTATGCTCCAGGAACAAATCCGCACGGCGCATAACGCCCTCGGTCTCACGGAGGCGAATCAAGAGCAGATTGTCGAAAGTAAGCAGAGCATGGTGCGGATTGCTGATGCCATGCTGCAATCAGAATATGCAACAAGCGGAAACCGAAAAATTCTTTCACCGTTCTCCGGCACGGTTTCTAAACGCTTCATTGATGTGGGGCAGATCGTGATGCCATCTATGTCAGCATTTGAACTTACCAATGTGCCAACAAGTCTGGCAAAGAAGGCAAAGACGGAAATTCAATTCGGCTTACCCGAGCAACTCATGGGCGCCATCGATATTGGTGACACAGTGACGTTCTTTCTGCAGACAGATGAAACGACTCCATACAGTGCAGAAGTAACGCGCAAGAGTCCGCAGGTAGATATGCAGACACACACAATCACCGTGCAGGCGAAAGTTTCGGATGATTTGTCGCTCCCGCACCGTGCGAGTGCGCGAATTCGCCTGATCGATGAGAAGAAGCCCATCTTCCGCATTCCGTCGTTCGCAGTAAAACGGGAAAACGAACGCAACTACATTTGGACGATGGGCACGGAATCGCAGGAACCGGAACGGCTGTACGTGAACGTACGTGCAGAGGACGGAGAATCGGCGGAAATCATGGGTGACCTTACCGAAGAGACGATCGTGTTGCTGGATCCGCCCGAAGTCTTCATGCGCCCGATCTCAAACATGGAAACGGATGATTCCCCAAAAACGCCATGATGAACGCACTCATCAAATACGCGCTGGAAAACAAGTTCATCACCCTGATCCTGTTCGGCATGGTCGCCATAGCTGGTGTCATCGCATTGAAGATGACCCCGATCGATGCGATTCCCGATTTATCAGAGAACCAAGTGATCATCATGACTGAATGGACGGGGCAGAGTCCGAAAAACATTGAAGACCAGGTAACGTATCCGCTCACGGTGAGCATGCAGGGCCTGGCGGGAGTGCGCGATGTTCGCGCACTCTCCATGCTTGGTGTTTCGATGGTAACGGTGATTTTTCATGACAATATCGACATCTACTTCGCCCGCGACCGCGTTTCCGAACGCCTAAACCTCGTGCGGCCCCAGCTGCCCGAAGGAGTCATGCCCGTTCTGGGCCCCGACGCCACAGGCGTAGGACACGTTTTCATGTACACCCTCGAAAGTGATTCGCATTCTCTGACAGAGTTGCGTTCCTTGCAGGACTTTACTGTTCGATATGCACTGCAAAGCGTTCCGGGCGTTGCGGAAGTTGCATCGGTCGGCGGGTACAAGAAAGTCTATCAGGTCATCCTGGATCCCCAGAAGCTGCAGCAGTACGGCATCACCATCAAGAAAGTCATGAGTGCCGTGCAGATGGCAAACAACAATGTTTCGGGGAAGGTGGTGGACACGGGAGGGCGAGAAGTGGCCATCCAGGGCATCGGATTCTTTAAAAACACGGGGGACATCGCACAAACCGTCATCGGTATGAAGGCTGGTGGCATGCCGCTCACCATCATCGATGTTGGAGAAGTGCGCGTTTCCGGACTCTTCCGGCGCGCGGTTCTCGCCGACCAGGAGAAAGAGAAAGTGGGCGGCATCGTGGTGATGCGGTACGGAGAGAATCCATTGCAAGTCATCAACGGTGTTAAAGAGCGCCTAGCGGCACTGGAGCCGTCCCTGCCGGACGGCGTGCGCATTCAACCGTTCTACGATCGGACAAACTTGATTTTGTCCGCCATCAAGATGATTAGCGAAGTCCGGACACAGGAACTCATCATCACAGTCATTGTTATTGCTCTTTTCATGTGGCACATCGGCGCAACGATGATCACGGCAATAGCATTGGTTATGGGGCTACTCATCACGTTCATCTGTATGTGGCTCTTCGGCGTACCGAGCAATATCATGAGCCTGGGCGGCATTACCGTCGCCATAGGGACCATGGTGGATGCGGCAATCGTCGTGAGCGAAAACGCCTATCGCAGATTGCAGGAACGCCCTCCGGCGAATGTCATGGACCGCATCAGCCGCGTACGTGAAGCGGTACTGGAAGTCGGCAAACCTGTGACGTTCGCAATCTTCATCATCATTCTCTCTTTCACGCCGATCTTCGCACTTACAGGACAAGAGGGGAAACTCTTTAAACCACTGGCGTTCACGAACCTCTTCGCCATGTTCGGAGCGCTGATTGCCGCGCTGTTCCTGGTGCCTGCACTCTGCGTGATTTTCCTGCGTGGCAGACTGAGAAGCGATGAGGAAATCTACATTGTCCGCTGGTTTCAACGGATCTATCAGCCTGTGCTGCAATGGGCACTGACACATAGAAAGCGCATGCTGGGAATCGTGGGGGCGGTGACACTCGTTGCCGTCATGGCGATGACACGCATCGGCTCCGAGTTCATGCCGCCACTCAACGAAGGAACGATTCTGTACATGCCAATCACCGTGCCAGATGTCTCTGAAGAGCGTGTACAGGAAATTCTCATAGCGACAAACAGGATCATCGGAGCATTCCCCGAAGTGGAAACGGTGGTCGGCAAGGCAGGACGCGCGGATACGGCGACCGACCCATCGCCGCTCGCGATGATTGAAACGTTTATCACGCTGAAACCCAAAAGCGAATGGCGCAAAGGCGTGACAAAAAACTCGCTCATACGCGAGATGAACGGGAAGATGCTTATCGATAATGTGTGGAACAGCTTCACACAACCGATCATCGGGCGCATCGACATGCTTTCAACCGGTATCCGCACGCAACTGGGTTTAAAAATATTCGGCGACGATCCCGTAAAGCTCGAAGAGATCGCCATCGAAATTGAAGACCTGCTGAATCAGGTGCCGGGCGCGGCGGATACGGTTGCCATCCGCACCACGGGGCTTCGGTATCTCGATATCGAACTTAGTAACGAGCTGCTTGCACAGCATGGCGTCATGAAAGCAGATGCTCTTCAAACGATCGCCGCGGGCGTGGGTGGCGCGATGGTCACGCGGACAATCGAGGGGCGCGAACAGTACGGAGTACAGGTGCGCCTCAAGCAGGAATATCGCCAAAATGTCGACGACATTGCATCCCTACCCATCACCGGCATGAACGGAGCGCAGGTTCTACTGGGAAGCATCGCAGACATCAAGCTCGTCAACGGCCCCGCAATGATCGGCAGCGAGAACGGCATATTGAGAGCCATCGTGCAATCCAATGTGCGGGGAACCGACTTGGCGTCTTTCGTGAAAGCCGCGAACAAACGGCTAGAAGAGAGCATATCGCTGCCCACCGGCTACTCCTACGAATGGTCGGGGCAATACGAAAATCAACTTCGTGCCAAGCGGCGACTCTCTATCGTGATTCCTGTGGTACTCTTCGTCATCTTCCTGCTCCTGTACCTTACCTATAAAGACTTGAGCATCGTTGCTATTGTCATGCTCACTATTCCTCTGAGTTTGGTGGGAGGCGTGATAGCCCTCTTCCTGGCGAAGTACAACTTCTCTGTCGCCGTTTGGGTGGGATTCATTTCCCTGTTTGGTAACGCAGTGGAAACGGGGGTTGTGATCATGGTGTACCTAGAAAACTCCTTCCGCTCACAGTTCGGTCTGCCGAGCATGGAGGAATCGTCGACATATATCGTCGACGCGGCGCAGCCAATCACGCGCGAAGGCATTCATGCCGCCGTCGTGGAAGGTGCCCTCATGCGGCTCCGGCCAGTGCTCATGACTGCATTCACCTCCGTGATCGGGCTGCTGCCCATGATCACCTCCACAGGAACCGGCGCGGAAGTTCAGCGTCCCCTCGCACTTGTGGTCTTAAGCGGACTCACGACCTCAGTAATCCTCACGCTGATCGTAATGCCCGTGCTCTTTGCGATGCTACGAGAACGACAGGTTCAACCATCATTTGCTCCCGCTTTTTAATCCTTTCTCTCTTCGAATCGGGCCAAAAAACCAAGAGGGTCGCACCGCACAGGTGCCCCTCTTGGTTCAGGCTTCGACTCTTAACTGCTACCAACCCCATCACCGGATACAACATTGAATATGCCCTAATGTAAAAGGGGCGGACCGAGCAGGTTGCTCGGCCCTGACCCAATGCTTGTCTAAATGAGAAGACAAAATCACTGGGCTACGAAGAGCGTACACTAGGAGCAAAGAGCCAATGCGTATTTCTTCAACTTCTTTCTTACACGATCTGGGCAGGGCTCCCCTGTTCCAGTATTATGCGCGAAGTGGGGCTGTAGCTCAGTTGGTAGAGCACCTGCTTTGCAAGCAGGGGGTCAGGAGTTCGAATCTCCTCAGCTCCACCAACCTTCGCGAAGCGAAGGTTGTCGACCGTAGTCTCCGAAGGAGCGAAGGTCGACTTTTCTATTGAGTCGCTTCGGCTACGGTTGGCAAGCCATCGGGCTTGCCCTGAACGAAGTGATTGACCAATGGAAGGACAAAGCCGGATGCCGCGGCGTAGTTCGAACGATAGTGAGAACGAAGCCTGGCAATTCGAATATCATCCAGTATCGTCCATCAAGTAATAAAACTCACGTTACCACCTTCTCTAAAGCCCCCTCTTTTACTGCTCTCTTCAGTTCCATTCCGATACGTTCTCCTACACTCATTGTCTCGCCGTAGAGGTAACGAGCATAGGGGGTCGCGAATGTGCCCGGCGAGCCAGGAATGCGCAGGCTGACATCGAAGATGACGATGTCTTCTTTGCCCTCCTCAGCAACAACGGCCCCCTGCAGTGCAAACGGACCGATGATGCCCTTGCCACTGGGGTCGAGATTGTTCGGAAGGTTCTGCGTGGCCTGTACGAACTTCTCGCCGAGGTCGAAGGCCTTCTCGAGGATAGATTCCTTCACCGTACAGGCAATATGACCGGTCTCAATCATCTTGACCGGAATGCCTGCCTTGAGAGCCTTTGCTGCTCCGGCGCCGTCATGCGCAGAAATCCATCAAGGTTGGTCTGGCGCCGTGTATCGGTGCCGAGGAGCTCGAGCTCACCAGAGAGTGGTGAATAGAAGAAGTTGAAATTTACGGGTGCTCCGACGATAAATTCCTCAATCGGTGCCTGACGCCACTTGGCCGATACCTTGCCCTCTTTCTCTAGCCGGGAACCCTCGGCCTCCCACGATGCCTTATCATCGGCGACGAAGAACGCCCGCTCGTAGCCACGCTTGGCTTCCGCCGCTTTTACCAATACTGGTCGGTCGATGTCTTCGGGCTTGGCAAAGATTTTCGGTATGCGAATGCCAGCATCCGCGAGCAGATGATACTGATTGTACGATTGATCACGCTCTTCAATTTTCACGAACGTTCGCGAACCGAAGATCGGAATCTGAAAGTCGGTCTCGATCTTGGAATAGTCAGAAAAGTACACCCAGAAGTAACGATTATGGACGAAGATCGTATTCAGACTTTTCAGCTTCTCTTGGACATCTTTCTTCAGCACATCCTCAAACTTCTCAACGAGAATCACCTCATCGACGCAACCGCGTGCGTCTCGCGTTTTGTAATACTGTGAAAAAGTTTTCTCGCGTCCTTTCCTCGCGACACAGACCGTTTTGAACCCGTATTTTTTCGCTCCGTGACAGACGTCGAGCGCACTGTGACCTCCGAGCACACCGACAGTGATATTTTTCGGATCGTAGCCTTTGAGGAGAGAGGAAATATCCATATACGGAAAGTGTAGAAGAAAAGGAACGAAGAACCAATCGCACCACTCCTAGCCCAACACTTCGTCGAGCTTGCCCTGTTCAATGGCCTGTTTGATGTCACGCGCGATGCGCCGACCGGTGCTCATGGGCTCGCTGTACCGCAGTGCTGTGTAGGGCGACCCCTCCACAAAGGGATTGGTGCCGGCCACGATACGAGCCGAGATTTCAAAGACGAAGATCTGGAGCTTGCGGGTGACGATGCACTCCAAACAGAACGGGCCGAAGAGACCTTTGCCTACCTTGAGGTGCTGACTCTGCTCTACTACACGCTCCCCCATCTCAAAGAACTTTGGCAGCATCGACTCGCGCACGACGACCGGAATATTTCCGACAATGGTGTAGCTCGTGAAGATATTGGCTGCGAGCTGATCCTCGGCACGAATGCGACCGATGGAATCGGCATTTGATTCGTAGCGCTTGTCGAAACTCATAATCTCGAGCTCCTTGGTGATGGGCGAGTAGAAGTAGTGCACGTAGAGCGGTACACCCACGATGTATTCCTGCAGAGCGTATTCATTTTGATCCGGATACTTGCGGTTCTTCACTTCGTAGAACTGTTCCGGTGTCTTGGCGATGAAGTAGCCGAACCCACCCGAAGCTCCATGGAATTTGACGATCACAAGACGATCAATATCTTCGGGCTTTTTGAAAAGCCGCGGCATCTGAATCCCCGCTTTCTCGAGCCATTGGCGTTCCAGCGATCGATCGCTCTCCCACTTGAGAATTTCTTTAGTGCCGTAGTACATGGCCTGTGTCTTCATCACCCGCTCCGGACCCAGATACGCCACGAAGGAACCATGTGGAATGACGATGGCATTGCGGCGGATGAGCTCCTCCTCCAGCTCTTCGTTCCACTCGGACCAGTCATTCACCAAGAGTATTTCGTCGGCCACACCGTAACTTTGGTAGGGTCGTTCTGTGCCCTTCTTGCAGATGACCAGATTGCGAATGCCCTCGTCGCGCGCGCCTTTCAGAATCTGCAAGGCCGAGTGGCTGCCCATGGTGGCGATGCAGTAGTCTTGTGTGTTCGTAGATGCCGGGAGGATGGGTTTCGACTTTGCCATGGTATTTTGAATAGCTTATCAGGATTTTTTTATAAATCAAGTTCGTTTAATGCAAGAATTCCTTATTCAAACCAGAATTCTCTCCGAGAATTGACGAATAGAATATGATAATTATAGTAACCTTATGGTCGTTCTGCAGGAGCATGTACGTATCATACTGAGAAGAGCGAGCATCGCCAAAATGAACGTATATCAGTGAGATGAGGGAATAGAACAACCTGTATTTCCCAAAGCAGGTTCACCCCTTATACTGCCGCAACATGAATAGGCGGCTCCTCTTCTTCTTCATTGGCGCATTCGTGCCCATCGTGGCACTCGCACTCATCTTTCCGGGGCACATACTGCCTCAGCGCGTTGTAGCGCCAGAGCCACTGCCGCCAACTGCTGTAGAAATCCACGCAGACATCGTGGCATTCGTGAGTGCAGATTGCCCCCACTGCGCTGACTTCGAGGCATTTGCACAGACACAGGGATGGGAAGTGGAACTGCACGATATCGCTCAAGCACAGAGTCAGACCCTGTTTGCCAAAGTACAGGAACACGCTCCTCTGCTTCGTCAGGGCGTGCCGACCATCGTGATCAACGGCCACGTTATTCAGGGATACAAGGATGACACGACAACTGGCAAGAGGCTCACCACACTGCTACAGGAGTACAACGCCAACCGCACGGAGGGAATGGATTTCACCACCTTTCTACAGAGCGATGCCGAGGCACAGCTCGAAACGGCCGAAGGCACGTGCGACGGAGGATGCCCCGTCGATTTGCGCGAGTATTTGATCGATGTTCCCTTTATGGGAGAAGTCGACCTGGCGCTGTTGTCGCTGCCCTCTCTCTCAATCCTTTTGGGATTCCTCGATGGCTTCAACCCGTGCGCCATGTGGGTGTTGATTACACTTTTGACGTTGCTCATCGCTACACGTGATCCGAAGAAGATATGGATGATCGGCGGAACGTTCTTGATCGTGAGCGGAGCAATGTACTACCTCTTCATCGCCGCATGGCTGAACGCATTTCTCGTGATCGGTTTCAATACATGGGTTCAGAAACTCATCGGCATCGTCGCGATTGGTGGAGGCGCCTTCTACTTCTACGAAGCCTTTGGTAAAGACCCCAATGCCTGCGCCGTGACAGATTTCAAACAGAAAAAGAAGATCATCGACCGCATGAAATCCATCCTCGAGAAATCCGCCTGGCCCGCCATGCTACTGGGCGTAGCAATCCTCGCGATCTCGGTGAATGCAATCGAACTCGTGTGCACAGCAGGCTTGCCCGCCATCTTCACGCAGATTCTCGCTTTCAACGAAGTGAGCACCCTCGCGCGCTACGGCTACATGGGGCTCTACATTCTGCTCTACATGATCGACGATACCATCATCTTCGCTATCGCGGTGTACACCCTGCACGCCACCGGTATCACCAAAAAATACGCCCGCTTCACCCTGATCTTCGGTGGGTTCTTGATGTATGCACTCGGCACACTATTGCTGTTTGCACCGGAGGTGCTTACCTTCTCATAACCCGAATCTAAGAGACTCCAAATTGACTCGTAAACCATGCTAGGGAGCACGCAGAATTCCTCCCCTTAAAGTATTGCTTTATAGCTTAATGATTTTATAATACAAGTTACTCAAACGCTGTTCCTTTCAAAACTTTGAGGAGAGGGAGTCATTCATGTACTACGCCTTCGCTCTGGCCGCCTTGCTGTGCGCGGCCGCCGCCGTTGTATACGGGTTCCTCACGGACCCCGTATCGCTGACGTGCGGGTTTGCATGTACATTTTGTGCAGGCAACGTGTCGGCGAACATTCTGCTGAAGTTCGCCGACAGAAAAACCGTCAAGCCGCCTGTTCCAGCGGTATTGGCGAGGATCGTCCGGATTACCCGAACGATTCATCTGTTAGGGTCAGACCAGACAGACATGATGGTTGGAATAACGGGCGTTCTCGTGAGCGTATACTGTGCCTTCGGGCACGGACACGCTGCGATCCCGTTCATCGCCGGCATCGCAGCCTGCGGGCTGCTCTTGCCAGCACTGGTCGGGCTGCCTGAGTTCCTCAGGTGGTGCGCCAACACCGAAAGGTAAGCGACAGTAGCGTTTGAGTGGGCCCAGCGATCATCTCGTTGGGCCACCGAAGATCGGGAATCGAGCGCGCAAGCGTTCGAACCTCCCGGTCTTTTGGTATGGATAAATAATTGCTCATAAAAATTCATATCAGATCGTATGTCATGGTGAGCTCTGTCGAACCATGACATACGCACCACTGTCTTCTTTCGAAAGAAAGGATCTTACGACTCACTGCGTCACTTCGTTCCTTTCTCATCTGCTCTCATCTGCAATTCAACTTTGGAGGTGCCGGCGGGAATTGCCCGGCTTCGTCTGCCGACTACGCCGTGGCTAAGTCCTTTCACGAAAAAATCACGGCGAAGTTGCGAAGCAACGAAGACGGATGGAGGTGCCGGCGGGAATTGCACCCGCGTATGGGGGTTTTGCAGACCCCTGCCTTACTACTTGGCTACGGCACCAGCAAAATAATCATGACCGCTACTTCTCTCCCCCGTGCACGGGGGAGAGACCGAGTGAGGGGGGGGAAAGAGCGAGAAAGAATTATACAACGCCCAGACAACACCGAAACAGCCTAACAGAAAGAATAATCTTCGAAAGTCCTCATTATCAAATCGCCAATCTTCAATTCTGCGTTACTTCCGCCGGAGCCTTGAATGTGATGCTGCCGAGAATCGTAAGGATTTCATTCTCAAGCGTACTACTAACCGTGAGGGGTGTGAGTGCGGTGACGGTATAGCCATTCTGACCGATGACAGTACTCACCTGCAGGAATCGTCGCTGCGGCTCACCGGTCACCGGCTGCGCAAAAAAGACGTGCACGGGCAATGAAACACCATCAACTGTTACCTTCTTCTGATCGATGAGCTTGTAGCCCGGAAGCACCGCCACCGAACGGATAGTGGCCTCGCTGTACGCCGCAGGCTCCACAACAGTCGTGAGTGGCTCACGCGTGACGCTGACCGTAGGGTACTGACCCGAGACCGATGCCTCGCTCTGAAAAGCGATAATCACATCTTCGGGAACTCCGCGCTGCAGAAGTTCTGCACGATCAAGGAGCTTCCACGTGCCCGGCAGACAGGCTCCCACCTGATCGAACCAGTAGGTCTGACAATCAGACCCTCCATCAGTACTCGCGCCACAGGCTGTGAGGAGCAAAGAGAGGAGAAAGACAATGGGAGTGATTTGCCGCACGGCAGCCATGATACTGCAGAGCATCGGCAACACAAAGGTGCTCACATGGCACAGAACATCACGCGACCACACTTCCTGCGACAGCAAATACTGTGCTATCCCATCATCTTAGAACTTGGAAATGGTCTTCTGCCTACTGCAAAGCCATGCATGTACGCTGGACAGAAAATAGAATAGTAGTGTTACTATCACCCGCTGCATTGAGGCAGAACGCGAAAACTGGTACAATAGTTGGATTTATGAAGAAACTCTCTCTCCTCACTCTCTCGATCACCCTGTGCAGCGGCGTTGCGTTGCCAGCCAGCAGTGCCGGAACACCGAATGTCACGCAGACCGTGGCAGGATTGGGAATAGAAGTGATCTGTCAGGGATTTGCTCCAAGTGAAACCGTCGTTGCACGCGTACTCCCACCACTTGGCGCTCCCCTTGCGCTCAAGGCAACAGCCGATCTACAGGGAAAATCCACTCTGAACGTAAGCGGTGAAGAAACCCAAGTCGCAGGTGCGTACACCGTTGAAACAGAAGGATCCGGCACATGCAGTTCTTTCGTGGTTCTGCCTGAGACGATCGATCAGCGCGAGAGCAGCATCGAGACAAACCGCACGCTGATCGCCGCCGACGGCGTCGACTCTGCGCGTGTCATCGTCATCCTGCGTGATCGTTACTTCAACCCGCTCGAGAATCGACCAGTGCAACTGCTCTCGAGCAGGGGCGAAGATCAGATCCGCGCCCTCTCCGCACAGACAGACAGCGAAGGGCAGCAGATGTTCTCGTTTATCTCGCTCAAGCGAGGAACGGCCAGCTTGCGCGCGATCGATTTGCTCTCGGGTAAGCCGCTCGACACCCCCGTCACGATTGATGTCGGAGAAGAGTGGGGACGCGGAGGCTACAGCGATCAATCATTCACGACGTACCCCGCAAATGGGTGGAACAGCGGAAACACACAGGCAGCCGTACCCGTAGGTGAGTTCCGCGGACGCACCCTTTTCGGACAACTGACAAATGATTTCGATGTCGTCGATCACTTCCGCGTAGAGATCGAGGGCGGCGCAACGACTATCCCCATTCGCCAGGACACCACGTTCCGCATCGTAGCAGAAGATCGTTCTGGCCGGACGGTCGAAGACTACACCGGAACCATCCGATTCTCTTCCACCGATCCCAAGGCCATTCTGCCTTTTGGAACACGCCAATTCACCCTCAAGGACCTCGGAGCCAAAACATTTACACTGGGGCTGCGCTTCAATACGGGAGGTGAGCAGACACTCGCTGTCGAAGACACCTCCGGAAACGTACGGGGCAGCGCATCCGTGAATATCACCGGCGGCGGCACGACCCCCGATACCTCACGCATCAGCATCACGGAACCGACGGAGGGCACTACAGTGAGCTCCTCTCTGGTGACACTGCGTGGTATGGCACCGCCCCTCGTCAATCTGCTCGTCACTGGCGGAACCGAGATCGCCCGCGGCGATTCCGATGAGTCAGGAGCATTTCAAGTGGCTGTCACGCTGAATACCACCGTCACAGGTGCCACCCTGCAGGTCGAAGAAGCCAGCGGAAAGTACAAATCGAGCCCGCTCCATCTGCTCATTGACCTTCTGGGACCGCGCATCAGCTCTGTCGATTTCTCGCCACGAGAACCGGCAGAGGGTCAGACAACGCAGATCATGGTAAAAACAGAAGTCGGCAGCACTCCCATCACCATGACCCTCGAGGGAAACACCATGAACCTTAGTGAATCCGCTGGCCTACCCGGTACATTCACGGGCGATTTCTCTGCACCGGCAAAAGTGGGAGTCTACCAGCCGCTCGTCACCGCAACCGACAAGTTCGGCAACAAGACAGAGATGCTCTCAACACTCACCGTGAAGCCCAAAACTCCTCCAACCATCCAGAACCTCACGGCAGAGGCGAAGATGAACGCGGTCGCACTCAAGTGGGAACCTGTCGAGAAAGGTGAGGCTGACACGTACCGTGTGTACGTTGGCGACAAGCCAGACAGTTTCATCTACTCATTAGATACGGATGCCTCTGTATCTGCCGCAACAGTCGCTGGTCTTAAGCAGGCCACGACGTACTACTTTACAGTTACCGCTCTTAAGAATGGTGTCGAGAGTGCCGAAAAGAGCAATGTGGCCAGTGCCACCGTATTGGGATTGCGACTCGCGGTGATACCTGGCGACACCAGCCTGATGCTGCAGTGGTCCTCCATGAAACGCACGACACCGCTCTCGGCCTATCTGCTCGAGTACGGCGTGGAATCGGATAACCTCACCGAGAAACGCATGGTCAATGGGGATGCCGAGTCCTACACACTCCGCGATCTGATTAATGGTGTTACCTATTACCTGCGCCTCACACCGATTACCGTTACTGGTGAAGTGCTGAGTGACCTCGCAGCGGAAGCTGAGGGAACACCCAATGGTGCAGGATACCACCCCGTCGCGGGATCTGGATCCGCATTTGAACTGCCACCCGCTCTTCCACCGCCTCCGTCTGTCGTCAAGCCTGGCATGCCGCCTGTGATGTGGGGATTCCTCATCGCAGGAGCAGCATTACTGGTTTTCTTGCTCCTCCACTGGCAGCGACGCCGGACCCTGCACGTCACTTCCGCATTTATGCAGGAAATGCAGCGACGCTATCAGCTCTGAAAGATCTCGGATCTTTCACCCTGAGCTTGTCGAAGGGTGAGAGGGTATCATCCTCCTGACATGTCCTCTACCTCTCCATCTCAGCGGCGCACAATGTCCATCGGGGGAGCGACGTACGATCTTTTCGTACGCCTGAAGAGTGATGCGCTATGCGAAGAGGCAGAAAAACCCGTATTTGCCCTGCCGCTGGGAGAGAAAATCCACGTGGATGAGGTGATTGAAACGTGTGGAGGCGGCGCATCGAACACGAGCGTCGGCTTGGCCCGCCTGGGATGCCATGCCCTCTTCGAGGGCGTGATCGGCTCTGACTTGTGGGGACAGCGTCTGCTCGCAAACCTGCAGAAGGAAGGAGTCGATACGCAACACGCACTCATCGTCGATAACGAAATCTCGAGCTTCTCGCTCATCCTTTCCGCACGTGGAGGAGAACGCGTAATCCTCTACACTCCCGGAGCAAATGCCCACCTGCACAAATCCAACTTCGACCGTGAAATCGCACAGCAGATGGACTGGGTGTACCTCAATCACATTCAGGAATCCTCGCACGACATTCAGGAAGACATCATCGAGATCCTCGCACAAGAAACGCCCAATCTCACCTGGAACCCAGGGGGACGACAGATTGCTGCAGGCATTGAAGCATCGATGAACAAGCGACTGCTCCCCTTCACCGACCTGCTGCTCCTCAACTACGAAGAGACGCTGACCTTCACGCACACGACCACTCTCGACGAGGCATTCTCCCGACTGCTCAAGAGTGGTGCGAAGCGCATTTGTGTGACGGACGGCAGCAGAGGAGTGACCGCGACCGACGGCGAACGACGCTACCAGTGCCCCTGTGATGATTCTGTGTCTGTAGTCGATACCACCGGTGCCGGCGATGCCTTTGGTACAGGCGCTACCTGGGCACTTTTGCAGGGACTCCCCTTTTCAATAGTGCTGAAAGCGGGTACACTAAATGCTGCAAGTGTCGTGAGCGCGATGGGCGCTCAGCAGGGGCTCCTCACAGAGAATTCAATGCAGGAACGTCTGCGGACTACTCAGCTCACCGTTGCCGACCGGCCACTCTGATTCGCCTCCCCACACACTCCCATGTCCGACGACCAACTCCTCCAAATTCAGGAACTCATCGAGAGCGCATCGTCGTCGCTCAAGACGGCCAATGCTCTGCTACGCTCGATCACGGGTATCACGGATACTGATCATGAGCGACATGCGTCGCGTGCCAATACTATGACGGGTGGTGGAGCTGTGAGTGGAAAAGTGATCGAAGGAATCTTCGATGGCCAGAACATGGTGGATAGTGAAGGGAACACCTACCCTGTACCAGCAAACTACGCCAGTAAGAGTAAGCTCGCAGAAGGTGACGGGATGAAACTCACGATCACCGACGAAGGAAAATTCATCTACAAGCAAATCGCCCCCGTGCCGCGCCGAACAGTGATAGGCGTGCTCATTCAGGAAGACGGTCAGTACAAGGTGCTCGCCGAGGGAAAGGCATTTCGCGTGCTGCTCGCCTCGGTAACCTTCTACCGCGCAGAAGTGGGCGACCAGGTGACCATTCTGTTGCCCGAAGACGGCGAAGCACGATGGGGCACCGTGGATGCTGTGATTCCCAAACACCTTTCAGAAGCCGCTGCACGTTCTACAGTAAGTCGTGCACAGAGTGAGGATGGGGAGCTGAAACCTGTTTAGGGATTGGGATTGGAGTAGTGGAATGCGAGCACGTGTTGCACGTTACTCGTTGGATCGTTTCTCGTTATGTCAGCAGTCAGCCCCAACGAGTAACGAGTAGCCAGCAACGAGCCAACCAGGAACACATCACTGCAGCTGGAAAAACATCCAACTCATCTGTATCGTTCGCATCGATGAAAATCCCCGCGCGCATCCTCATTCCCGTTCTCTTTGCACTCTTCTGTGCCGCTGTGCTGCTGGCTTTTCTCTGGTGGCAACTCACAGCTGCATCGCACGCCATTCTGCAACGTACGCAGGACCCCCTCACGCAAACGGGCTCCCGGATGGAACTGCAGAACTCCGACAGACAACTTGTGCCATCCGACTCGCGTGATCTCTCGCTTTTGCACCTGCGCGAAGGTGATCTCTACGCCGTACGCGGCGAGTGGGTCGAAGCGGCGAAGTCGTACGAGAAGGCTGTCAGTTTCGATGGAGGATTGCCCGCTCTACGTAAGCTGGCCCTCGCTCAACTGCAGCTTCGTGATATGGGCGCCCTGCAAGAAACGATCCGTAAGTTGAAAGCCGCCGGCGCGCGCCCGGAGGACATAGCCCTCATCGAGAACATCGTGCTCCTGCGCACTGGCGAACTCTCGTCGGCACGTAAGCGTCTCGAGAGCGCCGAAGATTCTCCACAGAAACACTACGCCCTCGCTCTGCTCAGCATCATCGAAGGGAATCACACCGTTGCTCAAGAGGAGCTCAACATCGTGACGACCGGATGGGAACCGGTACTCCGCACCAATGCCCGAACACTGCAGGGCGCCTACGAAGAATTTGCACTCTTTCCTGAAAGCACCGACCTGCACCTCATCACACTGCTTTCGCGCGCACTGGCGCAGGTGCAGGAGTGTGAGCTGGCATTGCCACTGCTCGCGCAAGTGACCAAAGAGAAAGAAGACTATCGCGACGCGTGGATCGTGCAGGGCTACTGCGAGCTCACCACCGAACGTCCACAGCAGGCACTCACCTCGCTCGAGCGTGCCTACAATCTCAATCCCGAAAAGCCAGAGATCCAGTACTTCCTCGCCCGCGCGCACTCCGCACTCAATCAGCACGACAATGCCATCACCTTCCTCGAGTACGCACTGCAGAACGGCTTCACCCCCAAGAGTGAGATCCGCCGCCTCATCGCATCTGAGGCGTTGAAGAAAGGCGACGCCGCTGCAGCACTCGGCCAGTACAAGGCCCTCGTGGAGGAACCGGATGCCGGAATCGAAGCCTTCGACGGCGCCGTCTCGACGGCCATCGCCCTTGAGCGTTTCGATGAAGCCATTGCGCTGGCAACGTTGGGCACACAACGACTTCCGCAGGTCGCTCGTTCGTTTGATTTGCTCGGGTGGGCATACGCCGAAGCAGGAAAGAAGGAAGATGCCCGCGCAGCCATCACGAAAGCCCTCGAAATCGACCCCTACCTCTTGAGCGCGAAGGAGCGGTTGGAGAAATTGAAATAGCGCGGCTGCGGTTTAGGAACGCTACAATATGCCCGATGCCCGTCCCGAAAGAAATCCTCACGCTCGTGGAACACTTCAAGCGAAAGCGTGAGGAGTTGAAGTCCGCAGGATACAAAGAAGCCCAACTGCGCGTGGAATTCCTCGATCCCCTTCTTGAGGCGCTCGGTTGGGACATGCGCAATGCCCAAGGACATGCAGAAGCCTTAAAAGAAGTAATTCACGAAGATGCCATCCGCATCGGCGATTTCATGAAGGCGCCGGACTACTGCATGAAGATTGGCCGTGATCGCAAGTTTTTTGTGGAGGCCAAGAAGCCTTCTGTCGATGTGAAGGATGCGCCTGCTGCCGCGCTCCAGCTCCGCCGCTATGCGTGGTCCGCCAAGCTCCCACTCAGCATCCTCACCGACTTTGAAGAGTTTGCGATCTATGACTGTCGCATTAGGCCGCACAAGGCGGACAAGGCCTCTACGGCGCGCATTTTCTTCTGCACGTTCGAGGAGTATGCCGAACGCTGGGATGAGATTGCGGCGATCTTCTCGAAGGAAGCCGTGCTCAAAGGTTCCTTCGATAAATATGCAGGCGAGAAGCGGCGCGGAACGCAGGAGGTGGATGATGAATTTTTGAAGGAGATCGAGCACTGGCGGGAGCTTCTGGCCAAGAACATCGCCACGCGCAATTCCAGTCTCGGCCAACAGGAGATGAACTATGCAGTACAGCAGACCATTGATCGCATCATCTTCCTCCGGATCTGCGAAGATCGCGGTCTCGAAACCTACGGGCGTTTGCAGGCGGAGCTCAATGGTTCGGGGATTTACGGACGTCTGACAGAGCTTTTCCGCGAGGCGGACGCACGTTACAACTCCGGCCTCTTCCACTTCAAAGAAGAAAAAGACCAAGGCGAGCCGCCGGATACCGTCACGCCACATCTCACCATCGATGATGCTGTTCTGAATGAGATCATCACCCGCCTCTATCCGCCAGATAGTCCCTATGCCTTCTCGGTCATTCCGAGTGAAATCCTAGGCCAAGTCTACGAGCAATTTCTCGGCAAGGTCATCCGGCTTACTGAAGGGCACCATGCAAAGGTGGAGGAGAAACCAGAAGTGCGCAAAGCGGGTGGCGTGTACTACACGCCTAAGTACATTGTCGATTACATTGTGGAGCATACGATTGGCAAACTTCTGGAAGGCAAGAAGCCAAAGCAAGTTTCCGAGATTAAGATTGTGGATCCCGCCTGTGGCTCAGGCTCTTTCCTCCTTGGCGCATACCAGCTCCTCCTCGATTGGCATCTGAGGTACTACACGGAGCATGATTCGAAAAAATGGAAGAAAGAACTCTACAAGACCAAGGCAGGCGACTATCGCCTTTCCTCTACTGAGCGCAAGCGCATCCTACTCAATAACATTTTTGGTGTAGATATCGACGCACAGGCCGTAGAGGTAACGAAGCTTTCGCTTCTTCTTAAGGTGCTCGAAGACGAAACCGGTCAGACAATGCAGCAACAGCTCTCTAGTATGCGCGAGCGTGTGCTGCCTGATCTGGGCAAAAATATTCAATGCGGCAATTCCCTCATCGGGCCAGATTTCTACGACGGCGAGCAACAGGCACTCTTGGAGACGGAAGATGCCGACCGCCAGCGCATCAATGTCTTCGATTGGGAGGCGGCGTTTCCGGACGTCTTCAAGCGCAAGAATCCTGGCTTCGATGCGGTGATCGGGAATCCTCCATATGTATTAATGCAAGAGCTCAATCAACCCGCGGTATTTAGTTACTTTTCAAAGAAATATAAAGCTGCCCGCTACAAGATCGATACTTATCACGTATTTGTTGAAAAGGGGCTATCACTAGCAAAGCAAAACGGTTTTCTTGGATACATCACTCCGAACTCATTCCTAAGAAATAAGCACGCAAAAGAGCTCCGTCAAATACTCCTCTCCTCTTCTGAAATTGAACAAATTCGTCTCTTTTACTATTCAGTTTTCAAAGGTGCCAGTGTTGATACTGTAGTGATTGTTCTGAAAAGGGCAGAAAAACCAAATCCACATCATGAAGTGAAGATCATTAAATCTTATTCTCCGTTGATCTCTACAAACGAACCGCCATGCCTTCAAAAATCATGGATTAAGCACCCCGAATATCACTTTGGAGTCGATGGTACTTCAGATTCACAAGACATAATTAATTGCATCCAAAATAATTCTATCCAGCTTGGCGATTTCGCAACTGCATATTTTGGAATCCAAACTTTCGATCGTGGACAATTTGTCAGCAACAAACAGGGGAAAGGATTCAGGCCTGTTATCGATGGAGGCAACATTTCTCCCTATCACTTCGAACCACCGCATGAATATGTTCAGTTCATTCCTGAAGCTATAAAAAGTGGCGGCAAAGAACATGTCTATGAGCAGGAAAGGATTGTAATGCGTCAGATTGGGTCGTCACCAGTGGCAACTATCGCCCCAGCCGGGCTTTACACCCTCAATACCATTTACAATGTCTTCTTTACGAGAAATTCCAGTTATGACCTGCATTTCATCCTTGCCCTGTTTCTCTCTAAGTTAGGAAAATGGTACTGGCAGCAAATGTTTTTCGATCAGAAAAGAACTTTCCCAAAGATTAAGAAGGAAGCCATTCTCTCTTTTCCTATTCCTAAAATTGACTCCAAACAACAACGAAATATGCATGATCAAATAGTTACTCTGGTCGGCCAGATGATCTCATTTCAAGCGAAGCTACTCACAGCTAAAACTCCCCACGATCAAGAGTCCCTCAGGCGCCAGATTGAGGCGACGGATCGGAAGATTGATGAGTTGGTATATGAGTTGTATGGGCTGACGGAGGCAGAAATTGAAATCATCGAAAAGGAAATTTGATTGTTGCGCAGGCAGACGGGATCCAAGAAAACGCAGCCAGGAACGGCTGCTGCTATATTCGTTGGACATAATTCCTACCACACATAGCCGCACCCCTTTGCGGCTGCGGCGTCTCTTGGAACCATATTTTTGAGGGAAAAGAGATCTCGCGAGAAAAAAATTGCGGCGAAGCGTGGGTCTCGCGGGTTCCCGCCGTGCTGGCCGAAGGTCCCCGGAGGGAAACCACACCGCTTAGGGAAAGGAGAGCTCGTGAGAGGAAAACCGTCCTGTCGACCGTAGACCCGAAGGGCGAAGGCTGAAGGTTTTACTTTCACGCATCCAAAAAAGACCAGAAGTAACCTCTGGCCTTTTTTGTGTTTGTATCGCTCCCCGGGCTATCGGTCACAACTATGGTGACTGAGCCGAAATCGGTGGGAAGACGGTGCGATGAGGCGCTCGCGATTCTCTGCCTTGCTCTGGTGTCTTGTTTATCCTCGCAACCGGACGAGTTCACCGTACCGGCTCACTTAGAACCCCGCATGCGCGGGGGGAGCACTGGTGAGAGGGGGGGAATGTATGTCGCGAATTCACCTCAATTTTCGCGACACAACGTTGCAGAGCAGAGAGGAGGAAGGCCACGATAAGAAAAATGGTTCAATGATCCCTCCGATCTTCGCGATGGAAGATCAGCAAAGGAGGACTTGCCCTGAGCGGATCGAAGGGTGGCGTTCCTCCTCTCTACGGAACCGATGGTGACAAGGAGCGGGGAGTATCTGCGCCTGGCGGGCGCCTGTGTGTTTTTGTATCCAAGTCATGATTTGCTCGTTGCAAATCTAATTACTGTACGTCACCTAAGACTGGCCTTCAAGGTTTTATACTGGCGCAGTACCCAAGATTGTTTTATGAATACATTTTTTACTCGCAAAACACTGCATATCGCCTCTCTGATAGAAGAGGCTCTACAATGGCCACGTTCTGCTGCGCTCACATTCCCTCTTCCGTGCCACGCTCATTACCCTCCTCGCACTGCTGGGAGGGGTGCTCATCGTGAGCGTCATAACCTTGGTGGTGACCTCATTGAAAACCTACACCCTCACACCGGCAGATCTGCTTCCGGCCGAGGGAACACTCGCACTCTTCTCTTCTGCAGACGATGACCTCCTGCGTCAGTACGAATCGTGGTTACCGATTCTTAAGGATCTCCCGCGTTCCGACATTCCACGCACTGTGGCTGTCGTCGATACGCCGCAGATAGGAAAAACTCTCGTCGTATTTGCCAGGCGTCCCGTCTTCGCAGACACACTCCCATCCGGCACGTACTGGACTCAGCGCGAGATCGGCCCACTGCTCGTTGCAGCCTCATCTACAGAAATTTTCTCGCACTTCACAGAAGTGACAGATTCCGTAGCGTCTTCTCAAGCCTTCTTGCTTCTCTCACGCGGAATGACGGAACAGGAACCATGGATTTTTGTGCATCACTCTTTGCTTCCTGCATCATCATCGCTCACCGACGTCATCACCGATACGATCTTCCTGCAAGACGCTACCTATCTCGGCATTGTTCCCCACACGGGAAGTGGAATGGTTATTCGCGTCTTTCCGGCCAATACCGAACGACGGCCTTTGGCACTACCGCCGACGATGGACGATGCTTCGTTTTCTCTCGCACTCGCCCGGCCAAAATCAACATTCACCATGCTCCATGCGGCACTCCCAGCCAATCGTCAGGCAATGTTTGATACACGCATTCTCACATTCTTTTCTTTGTCCTTCGGCGATGATGTGAGCTTTACATACGACATTCTCCCGCTGCTCATTCGCCCTGCACGTTTTTCGATGGCACACACTGCCTCGGGTGCTACCGTGCTCTTTCTACAGGGCAGTGCACCTGATGCTGCTACCAGAATCGCTCACTTGCACGAGGTCTTTCGCGGCAGCAAAACTATTGCACGAACCGTGACGCGCGTCTTCGACAAGGGCCGCTACACATTCCGTAACATCCGCGACGATGAGAATATGCTCACCAACGAAGAGGCATCCGTCGATGGGATGCAACTGCGCAAGACGGCGCACGTGCTACAGGGCGAATTCTGCTCTGCAATACAAGGAGAGGAATTTATGATGGCAACGAACTGTGCCGTGCTCGAGCGCGCGGTTCTTGAGCGTCCTCAAGGCCCTGGCTCCTCTGCTCTCGGCAGTGGCACGTTCTCGCGCAACATGCTCTCTTCATCGCTTCCCACAATGCTTCCTTCCCTCCTCGCTCCGGCATCACCACTCGCCTCCTCAATACCCGATGCACTGCAGTGGTCTCTCTCGCGACAGGGCGATATCCTCACACTGACGATCCTTCCGCAGCGCTAACAGGCCCGGAATACTCCTCCATCTTCCCGTCTTCTTTCTGGATTCACATAGCATAAACCGCTAGGCTCCTCGCTGAATTAACCCCTACGCCCTACTCCTAACCCTAGAAAGAATGTCTCTCATCAAGCTCTCCAAGATCTTCCTCGTCTTCTCGGCCATTGCCGTGATCGGCAGCATTGTGCTGCTTGTCGTACCGGGGCCAATGCTCAGCATGGAATTCACCGGTGGAACACTCATCAATATCGCTCTCCCCGAAGGAAAAACCAAAGCCGACCTTCAGGGCATGATGGAGGAATTCCGCAATGCAGATGATGTATCACTGGGGCACTTCACCCTTTCCATGACACAAGAAGGGGATGTGATCATCCGCTCACGCACTCTGAGCAACGAAGAGCACCTCGCACTACTCGCACATTTAGAGCGAGAAACCGGTAGCACCATCAACGAGAAACAGTTCACGACCATCGGCCCCACAGTGGGAGAAACACTCAAGCGTCGATCGGTCGAGGCGCTCATCATCGCCGCCATCGGCATCGTGCTCTACATTGCCTTCGCCTTCTACCGCGTGCCTCGCAAACTTTCGCCATGGCGCTTTGGCGTTTTCGCCGTCGTGGCGATGGTGCATGACCTGCTCATTACTGCCGGTATCTTCGTGATTTTGAGCCGTGTCACGAACTTTGAATTCGATACACTCTTCATCACCGCACTCCTTACTGTGCTCGGTTACTCTGTGAATGACACCATCATCATCTTTGACCGTATTCGTGAGAACGTCGCCTACGCACCCAAGAATGAGGATTTCGCTCTTACAGCAGAGCGTAGCCTCAGAGAGACCATCGTGCGTACAATCAATACCTCGATCACGACGCTCCTCATGCTCTTCTGCCTCTACTTCTTGGGTTCCGAGAGTATCCGCTGGTTTATTCTCGCGCTCATCGTCGGTATCGGCCTCGGCAACTACTCCTCGTACTTCATCGCCACTCCCCTCTTGGTTTTCTTGAGGAAGAAGGAGTGAGCTTTTCCTCATAGCAATTATGACTCATCCCCCGAAAATCGAACGGGAGAAGAATGGCCGCATCGAATGTACGGTGGAATTCACAAAAGAGCAGGCCGTCGCCGCTGAAGAGAAGGCCCTGCAGGCACTTGCGGAAAAAGTGAAGATCCCAGGATTCAGGCCCGGCAAAGCTCCGCGCGAGACCGTTCTGCAAAAAATCAATCCCGATGACCTGATGGAAGAGACGATTCATCGTCTGTTACCAGAAATCTTAGAATCGCTTGTGAAGGAGCAGAATATCCAGACGATCATCTCACCCAAGATCTCGCTCAAGAAACGCGACCCCCTCACCATCAGCATCGTCTTTGTCGAACGACCAAACGTGACGCTTAAAGGAGTCGACAAGATCAAAATTGCGAAGAAAGAGACAAAGGTGGAAGAGAAGGATATCGACCGCATGGCGGAATTTATTCTGCGTAAACACGAAACCGCAACTGAGGTGGATCGTGGCGCACAAGAGAAAGATCGCATCACCATGGATTTCTGGGGCGCAGATAGTGAAGGAAAAGAAATTGCCCCGATTCGCTCGCAAGGCCACGCCGTCGTATTGGGTAGCAAGTCACTGATTCCAGGATTCGAGGAGGCGCTGATGGGAGTGAAGAAAGGCGAGGAGAAGACATTCACGCTGACGTTCCCTAAGGAGTACCACGCCGCCGAACTCGCAGAGAAACCTGTCACTTTCCACGTGACCGTGACGAAGGTGGAAGAAGTGAAGGTACCGGAGCTCACCGATGCTTTCGCCAAGGAACACTTGCACGTGGAATCCGCCGCATCATTCCGCGAGGAACTGCAAAAATCGATGGTGCTGCAGGAGGAACGCATAGATCGCGAGCGTCGCGAACAAGAACTTATGGAGGCGATTCGCAAAGCGGCCGTTGTGACCCTGCCAAAAGAACTCGTCGAAGAAGAAGAGCGCGGCATTCTGTCGGATATGGAGGAGCAACTGAAACGTCAGGGAAAATCACTACAGGATTGGATGCAGGCAACCAAGAAAAAGCCGGAGGAGCTGAAGAAGGAACTCGAGGACCGCGCTTCTCAGCGTTTGTCATTGCGTCTCGGCATCCGCGAGATGCTCGAAGTAAAGAAGATCACTGTGAGTGATGAAGAAGTTGCGACGACCGTGCAGGGCATGCTCGCCCCTCTCTCAGAACAGGAACGCAAAGAAGTTGAAGCTGCCTACCGCCCCGGTGGCCAGGCCTACGACCAACTCAAGTGGCAGAAGAGAGTCGAGAAGCTGTTTGAGCAGATGTTGGCTGCTTAATTTCGCCATCGCACCTCAACTCTTCGCTCAGGACTGCTCTGCTTGTACATGCCACAACGCTCACGGTGGACCATGATGACACCTGTACGGTTGATCACGCCGCCGACCTTGCTACGCGGCTCCACCTCGGGTGAGCAGCACTTGGCATAGCAGATAGGCATGGACATGCTCCCCTCCACGAGGATCTCGTTATCTTTGCGCTGCAGTCTGCCTGTACGCTTTTTGGGCTGCTGCACCTCCACTGCCACCACACCACGCAACGCCTCGAGACGACGGAAGAATGAGGAAGGTTTCTCGGCCCCCTGACCCACCTTCATGAGCACATCCTCACGTTGCTGCATCGAAAGTGATTCACCATCGCACACTCTAAGGATGGTGAGATCAGTATCAAGCGGCGAGAGGTGATGCTTGCGCAGTTCCTCGTTAAGCAAGTGTCTTCCATGATCGATGAGACGCGGTCGATCTTGCGCGGCGAGGTAGCGCTTGAGCTTGGCACGGGAAGACGCCATCTTGAGAAGCTGTATCCAGCGTGTAGAAGGACGTGGTGGCGTCTGCTTTTGAATTTCGACGACATCACCATTTTCCAGATTGTACGAGAGCGGGACAATAGACCCATTCACTCGCGCGGAGCTGAATGAGATACCAAGATCCGTGTGCACAGTGAACGCAAAATCGAGAGGCGTGGCGTTCTCGGGCAATTCGATAATCTCGCCCTTGGGAGTAAGCACGAAGATGTGATCCGCGTACGGTGGAGCTTTGGTGCCCATCACCGACTCTTGCGAGAGGAGCATCTTCTTCAGTTGCGCGTGTCTTACGGCTTCTGTCGTGACCCCTTCTTTGTATGCCCAGTGCGCGGCAACACCGTACTGCGACTCGCGGTGCATCGACTGCGTGCGAATCTGCACCTCGACGAAGGCATCAGAAGGCGCCCCGGGGAGCTGAATGATGGTGGTGTGCAGACTCTGGTACCCGTTGGGCTTTGGGAAGGCGATGTAATCTTTGAACCGATGCGGCACCGGTCGACCGAGCTGGTGCAGGAGCCCGAGCACCTGATAGCACTCCGCTTCGTTGTCGACAATTGCACGCAGGGCGTAGAGATCGAAGAGATCGCGAATGTGCGAAATCGCCTTCTCCTGCATTTTGCGGAAGATCGAGTAGATCTCTTTCTTGCGCCACTCAATCTCCACTGCCATATCGCGTGCCTGAAAAAATCCTCTCAGTTCCTTCGCTGCGAGGGGTAAGAAGTGCCCTCTCTCCGTCTCGAACTGCTGAATCTGCTCCTCGATACGTTCGGCATCGAGCGGATAGATCACCGGAAAGGCACGGCTCTCAAGCTCATGCTTGAGCGAGTAGATACCAAGTCGCGCTGCAACGGGCGCGAAGAGCTGTAGGACATCGTTGCACATGGCACGACGCTCCGCTTCGGGAATGACATCGATCATACGCAGGATAGCCGCCCGATCGCAGAGGGTAATGAGCACCGTGCGCACGTCATCCGAAACCGAGAGCAACATAATGCGTAGATCTTCGATATGACTGCGCCGTGCACTGAGTGTGACATGTGAGAGTAAGTGCACGTTGCTCACAAGGGAACGTACAGCCGGGCCGAACTCCTGCTGTAACTGTGCGAGAGTGATGGCGCCACCATCCAACGCATGATGAAGCAAGACGGCAATCACCGCTTCTTCATCGGGATGAAACGGAGCCAGTACTTCGAGCGTCTCGAGTGCGTGATCTAAGATTCGTACACCGGAGTGGTGCATGTCATGACCGTAGAGTTCCTGTGCAAAACTCAGCGCCTGTGTGAGACGTCGCTCATCGAGTTGCGGAGCTTCGCCGTCGACAGCGAGTCGCGAGAGAACAGCCGTGAGCTCGGCAGTGGTGACGGTGGTCATCGGGACGCATATTCTAGCACCATCAATGTCAGAGAATAGCCCAATAGTAGGGTTTTACCTTGCCGGAAAAGACATCGGTGAACCCGAGATTTTCTCTGTGGAACGGGCATTCCGCGCCTTGTTTTACTTCTCTAGGATCAGGGTGACGGGGCCATCATTAGTAAGTTGCACGGACATCATCGCTCCAAAGACACCCCCCTCGACTTTGTGTACTCTCAGTTCCTGGAGCTTTTTCATAAAGTACTCATAGAGGATTTTTGCTTCATCCGGTCCGGCCGCAGCCATGTAGTCGGGACGGTTACCCTTGGCAATATCGCCCGCAAGCGTGAACTGCGAAACGACGAGCACCTCGCCACCGATGTCGAGCAACGAACGATCGTTTACCTTGCCCTCGTGGCTCTCGAAGAGCCGGAGCTTCACCAGTTTCTCCGCCAGCCACTGTGCATGGAGTGATGTGTCACCCTTCATCACACAGAGCAGAATCACGTAGCCACGGCCGATGCTGCCGACTGTTTGATCATCAACCGAGACCGATGCCTGAGACACGCGCTGAAGAACGAGACGCATAGTGAGGAGTGTAGCGCAATTTTTCTGCACCGGAGACCTACAGGTTTCGCATCAGGATCGATTACCGGTCTAAGAGTTCCAACAGGTACCGACGCATGCCCTCAGAATAGGTCTTTGGTTCCTCTATCTGTTCAGGATCCGGCATACCGCTGAATGCCCCGAATCCGTGCCGGATTTTCTGGGGAGGTTTAACGGCACGGGGAACCAGTGCAATTGGGACAGTCGCGGTATGGGGCACGCGTGCCTCGGCAACATCGGTCATGATGCGTGATGCAGATGTGGATCTTAACGAACCGGAGACAACCAATCTGGGATCACACCATCGCTTGAAGTGTGCCTGCAGAGCTCCTCCGGTAGCCTTGGCCAGATCCCGCGCACCGTAACCGTCCGTTACCACCTGTACGGTCTGGCGCGACTTATCTGGTGTAACAATATCCGCGCCGTATACTCCCACATGATTGGAAATGATCCCCGCCCTCAGCGCATCGAGTTTCGATGAATCCCGCATACGAAGAACAGCAATTATTTCGAAGGATTCCGACCCCGGCGGACGCGGGTGGCAACTGAGCTGGACGATTTCGACGTTCTTCCCCTCTGTTTCCAACTGTCGGACAACATCAAGTTGCGGCCCGATCTTTCTGTCCCCGACGATGCGCAGCATAACCTCCTCACCACGCTGCGAAGATCTACTCCTGTTCGTTCCTTCCGCCAGGTCATCCACCTCTGGCCGGGAAGCAAGGCTTTCATAAACAGGATTGACCCGAACACGGCTCCCCAAGCCATTTTCCGCATGCAGGAATTCCAGAATTCGCTTGATGGAAGCAAGGTTTGCTGTGAGCTGTAACCTCACCTCACCTCCTTTCTCCACCTTCATCGAGCCACCCAAGCTCGTTATGATGAATTTCAAAAAGGCAGCCTGATCGTGATGACAATTGAGAAGTAGACGCAGGTGCTGTCGCGCGGATGTCTCCATGTCGCGAACTGCGTCGACTCCCTTCTGCTTGCGCAAGATATCTTCAGGTTCTCTGAACCAGGGCTGTCCCTTCGACGCTAATGAAGGAGGAAGTACCAGCGCTATCTTCCTGCCTTCATCTGGTGCAGGCATGATGGTAAATTCATCAACACGATGTCCTCGTCCCCGTACCGCGTTAAGCACGTCAGCCACACCATCTTCATGAAGCGTTGCCTCGAAGATATTTATTGATGCTTCTCCTTCCGACATGAAAATATTCTGTAATGTTTAGTACATTTTGTCTATTGTTAGACCTCTCATAATATTTGACATATTTTCATTTAATTGCTTATCGATTTAATATTAACCGTGCATAAATATTGACTCTCAGCCCTTTCTCTCTATCCTTGGGCCTGACCGAAGACCGAGGGCACAAGGCCGCAGGCCGAAATAAGCCCCTCCGAGGCATACAGCATCGGCCGCCCGGCTTCGGCTTGGTGATTCGTGCCGTCTGCCTCGCTGGTCTCCCGGTCTCATCATCTCCGGGAGATTTTTGCATCACCACCCCTATCCCTACCCCCTACCATGGCCGTCACACGCGTACAGAAAGAGGCTCAGCTCACAGTACTCGAAGAGAAGATGGGCAAAGCTCAGTCGACGATGTTCGCACAGTACATCGGTCTCACTGTGAGTGAAGTCGGCGAACTCCGCCAACAACTCAAAGAAGCCGATGCCGAAATGAAAGTGGCGAAGAAGACGCTCATGCGCATTGCGACGAAGAATGCCGGGCTCCCCGAGATCAACGAGAAGAACCTCGAAGGTCCAGTGGCCTGCATCTTCAGTTTCGCCGACCCTCTCTCGGGTGCACAGGCCGCTTTCAAGTTCGCCAAGGATCACAAACAAGTGACGCTGATTGGCGGCATTTACGATGGCAAACTCCTGACAAAAGAAGAGGCGATGGAAATGGCCATGATGCCCGGAAGACAGCAACTACTCGCTATATTCGCTGCGATGCTCCAATCCCCACTCGTCTCCTTCGCAAATATCTGCTCGTCGCCGCTCACTGGTATGGCCCGCGGCCTCTCTGAACTCGCGAAGAAGAAAGAAACTGCTTCCACTGTTTAAATTTTTCTCCCTACTTCCTTATTCCCCCTATTCCTATGGCAGACGCCACTAAAGCACCGACCCTCTCCGCAGGAGAGAAAGCGGTGATTGACGCCGTTGAGAAGCTGAATGTCGTTGAGCTGAACAACGTCGTAAAATACATGGAAAATGTGTACGGTATTTCCGCCGCCGCTCCCATGGCAGTTGCCGCCCCAGCTGGCGGTGCAGCCGGTGGTGAGGCCGCCGAAGAGAAATCTTCGTTCAATGTGGAACTCATCGATTGCGGCGCTCAGAAGATCGCCGTGATCAAGGTGGTTCGCGAGATCACGGGCCTAGGATTAGGCGAGGCCAAGGCCGCCGTGGATGCCGCTCCCAAGGTTATTAAGGAAGACGTTCCCAAAGCCGAAGCTGAAGAGATGAAGAAAAAGATCGAGACAGCCGGAGGGAAAGTCGTGCTCAAATGATCTGAGGTACGATTACACATTCCGCCCGCAGTTGCGGTCTTCGGACCTCAGCTGCGGTTTGCTATTCGGCTGTGACATGGTGGTTCCTTTCTTTCCTTCTCTCTCCATTTTCCACTACACTGTGCGCGATGTCGTTCTCTGTCCGTCGCGTCTCTGAGATGCGTAAGAAGCGCCGTTTCCCGTGGCAAAAATTGCCACTCATTCTTGCTGTGGCACGCCCTGTTGCGGGATGGTACCGCTCCTGGAAAACGCGCAGAACGAAAGAGGTGCGCCATGAGCGACGCCTCCTACTACTCAAGCGTTCTCTGCTCGTGCTCCTTGCCGTACTGCTGGCCTTCTTGCTGCTTGCGGGAACGGTGAAGGCGCTCGTGGGCCTGCATATTATTTCGATGCGCTCGCTAGTGTCGCTCAGCGGATCGGATCTGCCGAAGGATGAGCATGGATTCACCAACGTACTCCTCCTCGGCGAAGGTGATGCCGGTCACGACGGCAAGGACCTCACCGATACGATCATCGTGGCGAGCATCGACCCAACAGAGACGAAGAGCGTCGTCCTGCTCTCGTTTCCCCGCGATCTCTACTTTCTCAAGACCGAGAAGATGGGCAAAGGGCGCCTCAACAGCCTCTACCGGGACTACAAAATCCTGCTCAGACGACAGGGTATGGAGGAGAGTGAGGCTTCGCTCGAAGCGATACAAGAACTCGGCAATGTGCTCGGGGAACACATTGGCCTGCCCATCCACCACGTCGTGAAGGTGAACTTCACCGGTTTTGAGCAGGCCGTCGATGCCATCGGCGGCATTGATCTCACCGTGCCCGAGGCGATCAACGACACGCAGTACCCCGACGAGAATTACGGGTACGAGCCGTTCTCCATCGCCGCTGGTCCGGCGCACCTTGATGGCAAGACCGCACTCAAGTATGCGCGCAGCCGCCATACGTCGAGTGATTTTGCCCGTTCCTCTCGTCAGCAACAGATTATCGTCGCCATCGGAGAAAGCGTAAAGGAAAAGGGTCTCTACAAGAATCCATCCACCGTTACAGACCTCATGAAGATCTTTGCGGACAATGTAAAAATGACGATGACTGTACGCGAGCTCATCGGTTTGGCCGACCTTGCCGAGAAAATCACTCCCGACCGCGTGATTGCAATGCAGATCAACGATCGTAATGCTCTCTACGACAGCGCCATCGAACCAGGAGGGTTTCTCTACACCCCACCACGAGATCAGTTTGAGGGGGCTTCGGTTCTGCTACCCATCTCCATTCCCGAATTCCCGATCACGTGGAAACAAATCGAGACCTTAAGCACCCTCCTCTTCCGTCAACGTGAGATGTACCTCAGTCGTCCGACGATTGACGTGCTCAATGCGGGTGCAAAAAGTGGTCTGGCCCGCAGATTGGGTAACGAGCTGACGCGCTACGGATTCAACGTACAACGTATCGAGAATGCAGATATACCGAAAGATCTGCAGAAGCAGAAAGATTGGACCATGATCCTTTCGGAGGACGGGGCCGCAAGTGCCGCAGAGTATTTGAGCACTCTCCTTCATCTTTCCATAACCACCGAGGAGGCTTCTCTCACTCAGGAACAGCGGGGAGCAGTGACCATCGTGCTCGGCACGGGCTACACGTATCAACCGCTTCAAGACCTCCTCACTACCGACAAATGATAGCCGATGTCCCTCCCGGTCTTCCGGACCCCCCTTCCCCCGCAGGGGAGAAGACGAAGAACCGGGGAATGAATCCGCGCGACATCATCGCACAAGCTTGGGCGATCACGCTTAAGGAGCGCCAGCTCCGTAGATGGGGTTTCGCCTCAGCCCTGCTCGAAACGATGCTGAGTACGAAACTGCTCATCTACCAAACATGGTTTCTCATCAGTTATTGGCAGGGCGACCCGATCGGTTTCTTCGCCGATGTAGAGTGGCTCAGCCAGTATCTCTCATTTGGGTGGGTTGCCACCATCGTCACTATCTTCCTGATCCTGATCTTCATCGAATGGATCTTCCCGCACTTCGCGAAGGGGGCCATCATCGGTCTCGCTGCCAAATCCTATAAGAAGGAAGAGGTGAAGGGCGGTTTGGTACTGGCCGTGTACAACTTCTTCCCGCTGTTCGCGATTCACGAATTCTTCTTCATCAGCAGTGTCTCGATGGTGATCACCTTGAGCTCGATTATGGTGCGGTACGCCCCCGAAATCGCTCCCTTCGGCATCGGCATGATGTGCATTCTCTTCGTCTTCGCCAATATCCTGCGCTTCTTCTTCATTATGTCGGAGGAGGGCGTTGTCATCCGCAAATTGGGGATCGGCGAGGCCATGAAGGCTAGTTTCAAACTCGTCATCAGCTACCTCGGCCACGTGGTGTTTCTACTCATCTTAGGTTTCCTCATCAGCCTGCGCATCCTTCTGAATGTGCTGATGATCTTCCTCGTGCCCGGCATCATCATCGGCATAGTCTTCCTCTTCGGGAGCTTCTTACCGTTCGGGGTAGCCATCCTCATCGGTGCCATCATCGGCATTATCATCATCGGCTTCGCGAGCTACCTCTTCGCGTACTTAGAAGTCTTCCGCCAGAACGTGTGGACAATCACGTACTTGGAACTGAGCAGGCTCAAGGAGTTGGATGTGATTGAGGGATGAAAAGATCAAACGAGTTTTCCTGAGCCACAACACAAAACTCATTCTCTTGACCGAATACGATCGTCCACCTATCATGGTGTACGTTCGTTCCCCATCGAACTATGACGCTCACCCCCCATCAGCGCACCGTGCTCAACTACATTCGCGAATTCCAGACGAAGCGCGGGTACTCCCCTTCACTTGCCGACCTCGCTCTCGCCTTCGGCGTGCGCAGCAAGAATGCCATCGCCAAAGTGGTGAATGCACTCCTGCGAGAAAAACAATTGGAGAAGGACCCCAAGGGTCGAATCAAGATCCTCGAAATGCCCGAAGCCCACGAGCGTCCACAGCCAATGGTACTTCCCCTCTTCGGGCCCATTGCCGCAGGGTTTGCTACGGCAGCGGAGGAGCAGGCAGAGGAACTTGTGGGAATAGAAGATTTTCTCGTGCGTGATCGGGCACGGACATTCCTACTCCGCGTCAAAGGTGACAGCATGATTAACGTCGGCATTCAGGAGGGCGACATTGTAATTGTGGAGCGTGGCAAGGAGCCGAAAATGAACGACATCGTCGTGGGGATCCTCGACGGCGAATTTACCTTGAAGCGCCTGAAGAGAGGGAAGGGAAAGTTCTATCTACAGGCAGAAAACCCCGCCTACCCCGATATGTACGCTGTGGAGGATTTGCAGACAGCAGGCGTTGTGCGCGGCGTGATGCGGAAATATTAGTGTCACTACTGATCGAATGTCGCATCATCCAGACTCAACTCGATGCCTTTCATGCTTTCGTTCGCAAGCCATCGTTTCCAGAACTCCACTTCGTCCATGCTATTAATCAGAGAGAGCCCCACCTGGCGCCCTGTGAGAAGTGCCAGTGCCGCTTGCCGCACCTCTTCGCGCCTCGTCAAAACCGGGTAGAGAATTCTGCATCCACAGGCCAGCAGCAACTTCGGATGGTTCTTAAACGTCTGCAGACCAGCGGGACCGACGAGGGGTTGAGTAGCATGATCGGGATGAAGTACATCAGGGATCCGAACTATCGAGAACGAATCATTCGTACTTCCCTCGAGGAGAGAAAGAGCATCTGCACTCGTCCCAGCTGTTAGAGTGCGACAGCCCTGCTCGGTGAGGTGGCCCTCAAGCGCCATCAGTACACCGGGATTCTGATCGATAAGGAGTGCGGAACGTTCATCCATAGGAGGCGCATTTTCTAATGAATTGCATGGCACGTCAAGTATTCATGTCCCGGAATTCAGATCTGAAACGCATAGAGGATAAGGCTTCTGGAGGCATCACAACGAAGTACGGTATGAGGGAAAGGCTTCTAACTCTCTCACCCCATACCGCATGGCTCACCTTACCCTTTCGCAGCGGGAGACGCTGT
>JBDRKJ010000005.1:0-21820 GCA_043814035.1 Candidatus Peregrinibacteria bacterium | reverse complement strand
TACAGCGTCTCCCGCTGCGAAAGGGTAAGGTGAGCCATGCGGTATGGGGTGAGAGAGTTAGAAGCCTTTCCCTCATACCGTACTTCGTTGTGATGCCTCCAGAAGCCTTATCCTCTATGCGTTTCAGATCTGAATTCCGGCGGTCTTAAGCTGGACAGGCGCAAACCTTTACTACCAGATGGAGTTTGCGTCCGACGCATCAGATACGCCGATTCTCGATTCTGTGAACGTCGCGTTCGGTGGCATCCCCGACGTGTCCTTCCAGTCCGGCTCCCTCGTCGTGAGCGAAGCGGACGGTATAGTGACGCTGAGTCTCACCCTCACGGAATCCTCCCCGCTCCAGATCTCCGTTCCCTATACGATCAGCGGCGCTTCGACGGCGACCCTGGACAGCGACTACGGCGTCATAACCGGCTCTCCGCTCATTCTCGCCCCCGGCGAAACGTCGACGGGCATTATCCTGAATCTCACCGACGATGCGCTCGGGGAGGACAGCGAAACGATCATCCTGACCCTCGGCGATCCCACGAACGCGACACTTGGCTCCACGGGAACACTGACGTTAACTCTCACCTCGGACGACACGCCGGAAGTCTCCTTCCAGTCGGGCAGCCTCACACTCAGCGAAACTTCCGGTACCGTTTCCGTCACCCTTACCTTGAGCGGATCATCCGCAAGGGATATCACCATTCCCTTCTCATTCGGCGGAACGGCAACGGGTACGGGATCGGACTACACCATTCTGACGCCTTCTCCCTTGGTCCTCGAAGGCGGGGAAACATCCACGGGCGTCATCCTCCAGCTCATCGATGACAGTTCCGTGGAGAGCAACAAAACCATCATCCTGACGCTCGGGAGTCCTACCAATGCCGAGGTGGGAGGGACGGGAACAATCACCATCACGCTGACGTCGGATGATGTCGCTCCCGCATCATCCTCTTCCTCCAGCGCGCAGGCGCAGGCAGGAGGAGGTACTGGAGGCCGCCGTGGCAGCACTACGCAGATGGCCACCCGCATCGCACAGGCCCAGACGACGATCCTCGCGCGGTTCGAAGGCAAGCGCCAACAGAGCGAACGCCTCGTTGCCGACGAGGAGCAACGCACTGCGGATACGCGTCTGCTTGCCGCACAGCAGCGCAAGGCCGCACAGGAAGACCGTGCCGCAGTGGAACGGGAATCCCGGATCGCCAAACGGATTGAAGAGTACGAGATCTCCGTTGCCCAGATTGCGAAGCAGAAGGAAGAACTGCAGCGCAAGTTTGAACAGCATCGCGAAGAGCGCTACGCCCGGGCACTGGAGCAAGAGGAGCAACAGCTGGCCAAGAGTCAGGCCGCTCTGCTCGCAGAACAGGATGCGTTAAAAAATGAGCAAGAGACAAACCGTCTACGCCGAGAGGAACGCCTGACGGAGAAAGATCAGCGCATCCGGCAACAATTGCTCGCGCAGGAAGAGGAGGCGAAACGTGAAGCGCTTGCTGCCAAAGAGCGGGAGGATCGTATTGCCCAGCGCATCGCGGAGCACGAGATCTCCGTTGCTCTGATACAGAAGAAGGAGGAGGAATTGCAGCAGAAATATGAACAGTATCGCGAAGAGCGCTATGCCCAGGCACTGGAGCAAGAGCAGCAGCGGTTAGCCGAAAGCGAGCGTGCCCTGCAGGATGAACAGCGGGCTCTTGTAGAAGAGCAGGAGAGAAATGGCCTGCGCCGTGCGCAGCGCCTGGCAGAGCGAGAGGAACTTTTGAAGGAGCAGGAGGAATTTGCCCTCGAAACTCCCCCCTCCCGTTCAGCTGCGAGCCCTCTTCGGCTGAGCAACTCTGCCGAGACCATCGCCGCACGACGTGATCGACTCTACGCCTTCGTGGATGAGACGCCGGTGATCTACATGGATGTTCCCCTCTCGGCATGGTATGCGCCGTATGTGTCCTACGTGATTGAAGAGAAGATTGCGACGGGCTACGCGGATGAAGCAGGCAAACCCACGGGGGAATTCGGTGTCGAGAATCCCATCACCTACGCCGAAGTGCTCAAGATGGCGATGCAGGCATCCGCTCAGGCCTTCGATCTGAAGGGTCTGCCCCCACCCCGTAACACTTCCGCCAAGGGCACCTGGGCCTCTGCCTACGTGGCCAAGGCCGAGTCTCTGCAGCTCTCGGTCTTCTCTGTGCAACGTAATGTGATGAAGTCCGCGTCGCGCGGGGCGGTGATTCAGACGATACTGGAGGTGTTGGGGATTCCGACGGGTCCGAAAGCGGAAACGTCCTATTCGGATGTACCTGCTTCGCATCCGTACGCTCGCGCCATTGCCATGGCAACGTACCTGGAACTGGTTTCCGGCGATAAAGATGCATCTGGCAATTCCTTGGGCACCTTCCGCCCCGATGATCCCATCAACCGCGCAGAAGTGGCCAAAATCATCGCGCTTGCCAAAGAACTCTTAAAATGAAGATCGCTTGCCCTTCCGCACGTCAGAACGACCATGTCGGGCTGTAGCCCGGACTTATCCGTCGGAGCCTTGGCGACGAAGGAGCTTTTAAAGAACCAGTGATGAGCACCATCTTGTGCAGCGATAAGGGAATTCGGCGGTCTCGCGCAACCGGGGCGAGGCGAGCAAGTTCGTCGGGGAGTGAATGGTAGTCCTGGGGGCATCGGCTCACTGGGACGGAGACTGCGGGCGACTAAGAGCGAGCCTCGCTTGCAGGACAGAAAACACCCCCAGTCGCCTGGAGGTGTTCTTTAAGGTGAGAGGGGCACGGCATGCCGTGTCTCTACTATCAGCGCGTCACACTGATGGTCTGGTCTTGCTCAGCCTGTGGAGCCGATACAGTGACACGACCGCTCGTAATGGCGACATCGTAATTCGTATCGTTGCCCGTCGCCCCCGAGGGATCACGTGGCAGATCGACGATGTACGACGTGGTGAGCGCGTCTAAGTTGCAGCCACCCGCGACACCGGTACAGGTGCTTCCCTTCACGCAGATGGAGCCGCCGGTGGGAGGATCCTCTCCGAGACAGCCCGGCATGGCACCGCTATTGTCGATGGCATACTGATAGACAGCATTGAGAATAGTATTCACGTCACTGCGGCGCTGGGCGTTGCGGGCATCGCCCATCTGCTTGGTGGGGTTGATCGCCACGATGACGATGGAAGCGAGGATCGCGATGATCCCGATGACGAGGAGGAGTTCGATGAGGGTGAACCCTGAGCGGGCCGCCCTCGTGGGGAGAGAAGTTTCCATAGGAGAAGATGGGGAAGGAGGAAGACGGAGGAAATGCCTCCGCATGTTGTTTGGCAGTGTAGCAAATTTTGGACGCGGCATCGGCCTTGGGCTTGACGGATGAAAACAAACGCGACAGAGGATGTATTCGTGCGTGACCGAGTGAGCCGACAAAAAAGTACCCCGCCGCCACAAAACGCGGATGTGCATCCGCGGAAATGTTGCGGAGTAAGCGAGGAAATCGCCACCCGGCTGGTCAGCTTACCCATGTGGACAGCGCCGGAGCGGAGCCCAGAACGGAGGCCGTGAAGCGCGCCTGACGAACCACCGCGATGAACGCGAGGGCAGCCAGCGCGAAGGTGAGGAAGAAGAGGAGGAGCGAGTGTTGGTGTTTGTGCTCCATTGTGGAAGGGGGAAGGAGTGACGAAGATATTGTATCACAGAATGGCGTTTGGCGCAATTCGCTGTAGACACGAAAAGAAGGGGCTGTCTGGGCGTTGTGGGCGTTTCAAAAGGGATTCACACGCGTTGCGGCATGGCACTACTGCGAGATTCCAGATCTCAAGGAAAACATAGGGCACTACAGAAAGTGACTGGCTATTGTTGAAAACGAGGACATGATTTTGCCTGACCGGCCACTCCTCTCTTTTTCTCTCGGGATTCTTGTTTCTCGACAGACAAAATACCCCCCGATCATCAGGTAATGGTAGGATGGTCGTGATATGAAATTCTTTCTTTCAAATCGAATTCGTACCTGTCGATACAAGCGAACCTGCTGATCGAATCGCGGAACGCATATCCTCCAACACGATCTGCGGAGCGCGCCGTCCGTTCCACGTATCGATGCCGATCTTGCAGACGATATCGAGAGGCTGGCTGAGCTGTTCGCTTAGGTGCCCCAGTCGCCATCCAATCGCTTTCGCGCCGGCGACGTGTGCCTGCAGGTGTGCTCCCTCCTTTCCCACGCAGCGTGGTTGTGCCAGTGAAACATTCTGCAGCAGAAACAGCGGCTCAGGATTCCCCTGCCCAAAGGGTTCTAGGTGCCGGAGCTGCTCGCAGAGCGAGAGTGTTACATCCTGAGCACGAAGGACCGCATCAACCGTGAGAGTGGGGAGTAAATCATCGGCTGTAGTGTGAACAGCGACGTCATTGGTGAGGCGTTGGGTCAGCTCGGTAAGGTGCTGCTTGCTGAACGTGCAGCCTGCGGCCTGTGCGTGGCCGCCAAATGTCGTGAGTAGATCGCTCACGCGCTCCAATCCTTCAGCGATGTGATAAGAGCGAGTGCTACGGAGCGATGCTGTACATGCGCCGTCCCGTACGGCTATGACAAAACTGGGGTGCCCCGTGACTTCGGTGATCCTGCCGGCAATGAGCCCGATGAGTCCTTCGTGAAAGTCCTCGCCTGCCACGGTGAGCAGGGGAGGGAGTCCACGCAATTCATGAGCGCACGGTTGCGGCGAGAGGCCGAGGAGCTGCCATGCTCGCGCCACGAAGCCGCCCGTAGCGTCCTGTCGGTGCACGTTGAGCTGTTCTAACTGCGTAAGGGATTCCCCGCCCTCCAGAAGGGCTGTGAGCGCAATGAGAGGGTCCTGCATGCGTCCTGCGGCGTTGATGCGGGGAGAGAGACGAAAAGCGATATCTGTGCTCGTAAGGGGGCTACCGTGTTTGCGCACCGAAGCCGCAAGCTCCGCGAGGGGTCCTGCGGTGAGTGTATCGAGAGCGATGAGACCCTGTCGCACGAGAATACGGTTTATACCTTTGAGTTCCACGAGATCGGCAATAGTGCCAATGGCCGCGAGTGCATCGTCTGTTTCATGATCGTTCCACGTTTCATGCCCTTCGAGTGCGCGCACGAACTGCAGTGCAACGCCGGCACCGGAAGGATGTGGCAAGGGATGGTCTGGAGCGAGCGCCGGATGAATGAGCGCCAGAGCTTTGGGTACCTCGGCGTGCAGGTGGTGGTGATCCGTGACGATCACATCTATGCCCTGCGCCGACGCCAGAGAAATTTCTGCAACAGCAGTGATGCCTGTGTCGACGGTGAGCAGGAGCGAGACGCCCTGCGCTGCACACTCCTTTATGATTTCCTGGCTGAGCCCGTAGCCATCGTGTACGCGGTGAGGCAAACGTACAACGGGTTCCACGCCGTGTCTGCGCAAAAAACGGACGAGCAGGGCGGTCGCCGTAATGCCATCGCAGTCATAATCGCCAAAAATCCCAATGGTCTCATGCTGCTCGATGGCACGTCGCACACGTGCGACTGCACGTGGCATGTCGGGAAACACCTGCGGTGATGGCAGGGTATGTCCTTCGAGAGAACGCTCGGCGAGCAGTCGCGCCACAATCGCATTGGGTGCGGTGCTGGTTTCCTTCGGAAGTATCCAGCGTTTTCCCGTCAATGAGAGAGCATTCTGCACAGGCAAATGAGCCTAGCAGGGGTAGAGACAAGGATCCAATGTTCCGCTCTGGTGATTACTTCTCGGCCACAACCTTTCCTTTTTGTGCGCGCAGGAGCGTCCAGCCGACAGCCCCGAGCATAGTGATTCCTGAGAGAATCCCACCGGCTCCTGTGGGGGCGAGAGGGGCGCCTCCATGCAGAGAGTCAACTTGCATAGGAAGCAGACGGTCACCGTACAGCACCACTTGCTGATTGCGCTGTACGCGGTCCAAGAGTCGGATAGTCTGGAGTAAGCGCAGATCCTCCTGTGAGAACGATCCTGTGTACTCCGGTGCCGCCCCGTTCCCTTCCAAGGGCATGGGAACCGCTTCGGCGCTGGAAGATTCAGAGGACTGCTGAGCTTTGAAGAGAATTTCCTGCTCCCGCTCTCTGCGGTCGGCACTCTCGCGTGCCTGCTGTTCGACACGAAGAGCCGCCTCACGTCGGGTGGGGGGAAGGTAGAGTTCTTTGTTGAGCAATACATCCTCGGGCGAGAGATATGCCAGCGCAGCAGGGGCCACGACAAGACCGAGAACGAGTAGAGTGCCGCGAAGGAGATGTTTGTATGTCATCGAAGTATTATACAGGATTTAAGAAATACTAGCAATCGCTCCCTCCGGTCATTATGCACTGCATATACCGCTCGTAATCAGAGATATTATCACCGTAGGAAGACCATTTGCGTGGGTCTGTTTCTCCTTCATCCACAACTCCATTGAGGTTTTTATCTTCTCCCAAAATCTGCGTGTTGCGCCCCACGCCGACCTTCATGAGTCCATCGGGCAAACCGTCGCGATCAGTATCCCACTTGATGGGATCGGTATCGGAGTTCTCGAGATGGCCATTGTGATTGATATCTTCAAGACCGTCGATGAGACCATCGCCGTCGGAGTCCCGGCGAATGGGGCTTGAGTGCAAGAAGAATATTTCACGACCGTCAGAAATACCGTCACCGTCGCTATCGAAGAGGGTAGGATCCGTGCCATATTCCTTCTCTACCTGGTCGTTGGCTTCGTCGTCATCCGGATCGAGACCGATAGCGAGAGGAACCTGAGACATGATGTAGCAGATACTGCCGGGCTCGAATGTTTCGATTTCATGCTCGATTCGTCCTGCAGGGCGCTCTTGGAGTTCATTGAGATCCTCTTCCGTAAGATTATCGGGAATCGAGAACTTTCTGGCGAGGTCCCGTTTGTACTCGTCATCGCGGACTTTGCGCTCTCCTTCAGAGAGAAAGACTCGTCCAGGCAGACGATCACTCGCCAAAGCTTGGGTGTGGTCGTAATTCTCGGGCAGACAGTAACCCCAGTAACGAATCTCTCGATCGTATGAACCCAAAAGTATTCGTCGCAGGATCCGCGGGGCATCGCCCGGTATTGTGAAGATCACATTCGTATCGGTCGGAATGGTTGCTCCACTCTCCACCATATTGGCAGTGATCACGCGCCAGCGTGTCTCTTTACGATATTCCGATGGGAGCAGACGTCCTGCAAGAGGAGAAGAGTTTCCGCTGTATCCGAAGAAAGCGTATCCCACGATGAGCAGACAGAGTCCCCCCAGTGAGAGGGTGCTCCAGCCAAGGAATCTGCGCGAGAGTGATGCGCTGAAAGCCATCGAACTATTTTACCATAAAAAGAGATAGGCTTCCACCCTTGCTTCCTGCCCTTTCCTTCGCGATCCTAGGAGGGATGCCTAAGGATCTCTATGCCATTCTCGGAGTGCAGCGTAATGCCACGAAAGAAGAGTTGAAAAAGGCGTATCGCAAATTGAGCAAGGAGCACCACCCCGATCGTCACAAGGGGGACAAGGACGCTGAGCAGCGTTTCAAAAAAGTGAATGAGGCGTACGAGGTGCTGAACGACGATAAGAAGCGCGCGATGTACGATCAGTTCGGCACGACGGGAGGGCCGGCTGGAAGCGGAGGGGCGAGCAGTGGGGCAGGACCGTTCGGCGGTTTTAATTTTTCGGGATTCAATCCGGAGGATCTTGGGGGCTTCGGTGACATCTTCGAAACATTCTTCGGGGCAGGGGGTCGCAGGAGCAAGCGCGAGAAAAAAGGGCGTGACCTGCAAGTAGAAATCGAGGTAGCGTTTGTGGATATCGTGAACGGGGTCGATCAATCCATCACACTTGAGCGTCAGCGCGTCTGTAAGAAATGCGAAGGATCAGGAGCAAAAGAAGGATCGGAGCAAGTGACCTGTCGTGAGTGCGGAGGAACGGGGGAAGTGAGTCGTACGGCACAATCATTTTTCGGGACATTCCGTCAGGCGATGGTTTGTGAAACATGCGGTGGCTCGGGCGAAACGCACGAGCATGCCTGTCGTACCTGTAGCGGCGATGGCAAGGTGCGCACGCGTGATCCCATCACCGTACACGTTCCGGCGGGCATGCACGATGGGCAGACGCTACGCCTGCGCGGAGAGGGTGAGGCAGGTGTGCGTGGCGCCAAAACTGGAGATCTCTATGTGATCGTGCGCGTTCGTCCCGATGCCCAGTTTGAGCGTAATGGGGATGACATTTACTCAATTGTCTCCATCCCCGTTGCCGATGCGCTCCTCGGCACAGAGATCTCGATAAAAACCGTGCACGGATCTGTCACGCTCAAGATCCCTGCCGGTACGCAGCCGGGTCAGGTCTTTCGTCTCAAGGGCAAGGGTATGCCTCTTCTCAATAGCAGTCGCACCGGGGATCACTACGTGACAGTGAATGTAGAAGTTCCCACCAAACTCTCGCGTGCGGAACAGAAGCTGCTCGAAGAGTGGAGAAGAATGAGGGAGTAGCTTTTAGCTGAGAGCTTTTAGAAAACATTTCTATCAGCTACAAGCTAACAGCTATCAGCTAAAAACTCCGTTACACATCCAAATTCTCAAACCCCTCTCCACTCGGTGCGGCCTCTTCCATCACCGGTGAGAGCTCTTCACCGATTGTCGGGTCCTTCTTGCTCTTCGAGCGCAAGACGACCTGGCGGTAGTCGCCCTCGCCAATGCTCTCGGTGGTGAGATCTTGAAAGGTGGGATTATTGGCAATGTGCAGGTGCACGATGCGACGGAAGTATGGGCTCATGGGGGCCAATGCCACGCGATTACCCGTGCGACGCACAAAGTCCGCCTTGTTCTCGGCCATTTTTTTCACTTTCTCTTCTTGCTCGCGGCGGTACCCGTCAACATCGAGCACGATAAAGGGGCTCTTCTCCAGTTTTTCCTTACTCCGCAAAATGGACTTGAGTAGATGTTGGACAGAGTTGAGCGTTTCGCCATGCCAGCCGATGAGGCGGCTGGGGGTGTTCGAGACGATATCGACACGGATGAATCCCTCCCCTTCAGTTTCATCTACAGAAATCGAATCGAACGGAAGATTGAGGAGGGTTAAGAGTTGGCCGAGACTGTCTTGAATGAGTGCAGTATTCATCGGAATCGGAGGATAGCGGGTGATGAAGGATTCGGGAATAGGAATTCGGACTTCGGAGAGTCTTTGGCGGAGTTTCTTAGGCAGAAAGCAGCATTCTTCTCATCATGAATCCTGAAACAGAACCCCTAAGTCCGATTCCCGAATTCCTGATCCCCAAAAGAAAGCCCCCTTACGGAGGCCTTCTTACTAAAAACCAAATACGAGATTACAAGCTCGTGCCGTTCTTCTGCCATTCTTTATACATTGCGTGTAATTCTTCTGCGTGATCGAGAATAAACTGCTTCGTTACCTTATCGGAATCATCAACAGAAATCTCTAGTGAGGTCCATATTTCCGGAAACTCTGGATTCGGGCCAACAACGCGGCTTGGCCCCTCAGAAGTGAAACTTATTGTCAGCGATTCTCCCCAGGTCATTATGCCCTCTTGGACGAGTTGGCGGCGCTGCCTATCCTTATTTTGGAATCTCGAAGATGTCTCAGTCGCACCCTTTTCTGGGTGATTGTACTTATCATCTGCAACAGAACCTCTTCGGCGGTTTGCCTCGAGTCCGGTCATCCAAAGAAGTATCTCAGCATTCTTTTCGCGACTTGGTCCTGGCGCGACGGCAGGAATAACTGTTCCTAACAGTTCTCTGGCTTTTCTGGAAACCCTATGTCCGATACCTTCGGTTCTTGCTCTCTTTCTATCGTCCTCTACTTCCTCCCCAATCCTCCTATACAAATGTCTAAATTCCTCATGCGAACAGGAAGCAAGCACCTGTCCAAATCTATCAGATTTCTTAGAGTCCCCAGTTGTGAGATCTGTGGCTAATGCGTCCTTAATAATTGTCTCAATGTTTGGAGGCACTATTTCGAGGCCCCTTTTAAGTATGAATGCCATAACACTATTATACAATAATATGAGCAAAATTGTCAACTATGTCTATAACGGTGAGTATCCACTGAGAAATCGTAAATTTTAACGACTCCGTATTTTTTAGTTCCACATTTTCATCCTCGATGCACGGGTCATCAATCAAAAAAGAAAGCCCCCTTACGGAGGCCTTCTTACTAAAAACCAAATACGTAATTTACCGAACAGCGTCCTTGAGGGTCTTGCCGGCCTTGAAAGCCGGGACCCTCATGGCAGGGATCGAGATCCTCTGCGTCGGGTTCCTTGGGTTTACGCCCATGCGGGCAGCACGCTTAGAAACCTTGAAGGTTCCGAAGCCGGTGATCGTCACGGTATTACCCCGCTTGAGCTCCTTGGTGACGAGCGTGATGAGAGCTTCGAGCGAAGAGCTGGCAGCACGCTTGGTGATACCTGCCGCATCCGCAATCGCGTTGATGAGATCCTGCTTGGACATAGGATAGGGGGAAGGAGAAGTAAATCGTCTTCAGTGTACGGAGGGGAATGGCTTAGGCAAGCCACGAATTTGGCGCGAGGACGGTTTCTGCGCTTAACTTCGTCACTACGGCTTCTCAAAGCCAAACAAACTGAGTACGAAAGGTAGTCAGCTATGAGGGGTTTGCCTGATGATTGAGTAACATTTCTCGCGATGGAGCAACTTTTGTATCGCGGTATGGAGGAGTGTGACAGCACACCTTTCTCTTTGACACCTGATCACTTTCCCCACTAGTCTTTCGCACTGTTCTTCGTCCGACTTCATTTCTCGATTTTCAGTGCCAAGTCATCTCGTCATTGTCGAGAGCCCCACGAAGGCCAAGACCATCAAGCGTTTTCTTGGACCTGATTTTGATGTTGAAGCGAGTATGGGGCATGTGCGTGATCTGCCGGGAGGAACATTGGGGGTCGATACAGAGAATTTTTCCGCCAAGTATGAGGTGCCTAAAGAGAAGGCCACGGTCGTGAAAAAACTGCAGAAAGCACTCGATAGCGCCGCTGAACTGTGGATCGCAACTGACGAAGATCGTGAAGGAGAAGCCATTGGTTGGCATTTGGTCGAGATCCTCAAGCGCAAAAAGAAGCAGCCGGTAAAGCGCATCGTGTTCCACGAAATCACCAAAGAGGCGATTGATGCGGCCGTCGCTCATCCCCGTAAGATCGATGAGAAACTCGTCGATGCACAGCATGCGCGACGCATTCTTGATCGTCTTGTGGGCTACACGCTCTCACCGTTCCTCTGGAAGAAAGTCTATCGCGGCCTTTCGGCAGGACGCGTGCAATCGGTGGCGGTGCGGATCATTGTTGATCGTGAACGTGCTATCAAGGCATTCAATCCGGAGGAGTACTGGACGATCAAAGCCGACCTCCTCAATGAGGCGAAGCAACCGTTCACTGCCGATCTTAAGAAGAAGGACGGCAAGAAGTATGTGCCCGTGAATGAGGAGCAGTCACAGCAAGTGCTCGCGGATCTTAAAGATGCGCCGTACGTCGTGCAGACACTCGAAGAAAAGGAAGTGAAGAAGACGCCACCCGCCCCGTTTACAACATCGACCTTACAGCAGGAGGCAGGGCGCAAACTGGGTTTCTCGGTGAAGCAGACCATGATGGTGGCGCAGCAACTCTACGAAGGTATCGATCTGGGCAAGGGTGAAGGGCAAGTGGGTTTGATCACCTACATGCGTACCGATTCCGTAAACCTGAGCGACAAGGCGCTCGCCGATGCCCGCGAAACGATTGAGAAAAATTTTGGTCGCGAGTACATCCTCAGTTCTCCGCGTCGCTACAAGACCAAGAGCAAAGGAGCGCAAGAGGCGCACGAAGCCATTCGTCCCGCCGAGATGGCGCGCGTGCCCGCATCACTCAAAAACGAGCTCGATCATCAACAACTCAAGCTCTATACGATCATTTGGGAGCGCGCGGTTGCTTCGCAAATGGCTGAAGCACAACTCAAGCGCGTGGGAGCAGACATTACCGCGGGCATCTATACCTTCCGTGCCACCGGTCAGACCGTCGCATTTGATGGGTACTTGCGCGTGTATCTCGAGGGTCGTGATGAGCCCGAGTCAGATCAGGCGGCCGCTGAAGAAGAAGAGGGATCGGGAATACTGCCTCCACTCAAGAAAGACGAAGCACTCACGTGCAAGTCTCTGCTTCCGGAACAGCACTTCACCAAGCCGCCACCGCGCTTTACTGAAGCGAGCCTGGTGAAGCGTCTCGAAGAAGAGGGCATTGGTCGTCCGAGTACGTACGCACCGACGATTTCGACGATTCAGCAACGCGGCTATATCAAGAAAGAAAACAAGCAACTCCAACCCGAAGAGATTGCATTCACGGTGACTGATCTACTCACTGAACACTTCTCGAACATTGTGGATCTCGCCTTCACGGCAAAAATGGAACAGTCGCTCGACGATATTGCTGAAGGTGAAATGAAATCCGGAGCGTTCCTTAAGAGCTTCTACAAGCCATTTCACAAACTCATCGAGTCGAAGACAGTCGAAGTGCAGAAAGGTGACGTGCTCAAAGATCGCGTGATCGGCGTTGATCCCGAATCGGGCCTCGAGGTGCTGGCGCGCACCGGCCGCTTTGGTCCGTACATTCAATTAGGACATATCGAACTCAAGAAAGGCGAGAAGATGAAGAACGCTCCCAAGCCCAAGAGTGCATCGATCCCCAAGACCATCGGGAAAGATGCGATCACGCTGGAGCAGGCACTTTCACTCCTCGCCTTCCCCCGTACTCTCGGCGATAAAAACGGTGAGAATATCGAGGTGCACTTGGGACGTTTCGGACCATACATCAAATGGGGCAAGGTGACGGCAAGCTTAGGTACCGAACTCGATCCGGCCACAGTGACGAAAGATCAGGCCTTGGAACATCTCTCGACAGCGAAAGAGCGCAAGGCCCAGGCAGCCGCGCCGCTGCGAACACTTGGCTCTGATCCGGTGACGGGCGCCGAGATTACCCTAAAGACCGGTCGGTACGGACCCTACGTGACCGATGGCAAGACCAATTGTTCTCTGCCCAAGCGATTCACGCCCGAGGCAGTGACGCTCGACGATGCCTCTGACCTGCTCGCCAAAAAACGGGCGCGCGGGCCCAGTAAGTGGAAAGGGAAAAAATGGCCGAAGAAGAGCGCATAGCTCTGCTGTGCGATGAAAATAAGTTCTATCTCGTAGATTTAAGATTGAAGATACTCTTTCAATAGAGTCAGCATGGTCATTACATAAGTTTGGCAGAACTTTTCTCTTTCTTCTTCAGATATTACTTCACCAAAAGTAAGAGCCAGTTCTATATCGGGCGCGGTTTCTTCTGCAGAGAAAAAACTCTCTACTGCGCCATCCACATCTTGAATTGCCCGATATGCTGCCAATTCAGACATAACACTTAGTAGTCTATCTCTTACGCCACTATCTTTATTTGCTAAGGCGTAAAAGATTGGTACCAAAAATTGTGCAGTTCCTGCTTTGAGATGTGCAGCGCCTGTTTTGTTGGCCAAGTCACTTTCTGATGTAGCATTGAGGAGAATGTAGGCCACGATTTCTAACTTATCATCAGGAGCACGAAGATCTTTCAGTTTTTCTATGACCGGCTGAGGCATATGCAGCTCTTCAGGAATTTCTTCTTTGTGCAAAGTACCAATGTCTTCTAGCGTAGCCACTACTGCTCGCCCAAAAGCGCTCTGCGTAGCATATTGTATAAGTTCTAGTATGACATTTTTAACTTGGACTTGGATCCCATCAAAAGTTGCAACTGTTACTTCTGGATGGAATTCTTCTATTGTGAGCAGTACTTTCTCAACAGCTTCACGACTTACTTTTTGTCCCGCTTCACCAAGAGCTTCATGAAGTGAATCCGCTTGTTCAGTAAGACCTGGCATGTTGATTAGGGAAGAGTTACAGTATGCTATTATGCTATGTGCTATCTTAAATGTCAAATATAGAACGTATTTTTGCATCCACCGTGCTGAAGCCTTTTTCCTCTCTATCATGCACGCAGAGAAGCCGATAAAATAGAAGAGGTATAGGCGCGTAGCTCAGCTGGTAGAGCATCGGTCTCCAAAACCGAGGGTCGTAGGTTCGAGTCCTACCGCGCCTGCCACGTAAAATCGCTCGCAGCGCAGCGAGAAGCGATTTGACGTGGGACGATGGCGACGAAGTCGCTTTACGTCCCTGCTCGCGATCACGTGGCACCGCCACATTGACGACCGAAGGTCTCTCGGATGATCTCGAGCTGAGCGTGAGCGAAGCCGAGAGCATGCGATCCCCTGAAGTGAGCATAGCGAGCGCAATGGGGACAAAACCGAGGGTCAGGTTCGAGTCCTACCGCGCCTGCCAGATCTTAAACCAAGCAATCGAACAACTACCTCAATAATCTGCGAACGGCCTCGGCATAGCGCAGCGAAGCTTGGGCCGCGCCTGCCAAGATCTCATTTTACTTGAAGGGGTGATGCGCTACACTTTTACACTGTCTTTCCCCCTTGCCGTATGGATATCTCCATTCTCCTCCAGACGTTGCCGCAGGCGGTCTTTACGTCGGAGTTCTTCATGGTTTGTGTTCTCGTCTTCTTCATCTGCGAGGCACTCTTTAAAATTCCACAGCTCGCAGAAATGGTGTGGGGCAAACCGGTGACGTCACTCGTCGTCGGCGCACTCTTGAGTGTGTTGCAATTCGGCCTTTCGCCGGATGCAGTGCTCGTCGGCATTATGGCAGGCGGTGTGACCACGCTCGGGGTGAATCGCCTCGATCGCTGGTTCGGGAAAAAGAAGAAGTAGCATGATCGATGATCACAAATGCGTTATCATAAAGGTCCTTCATGGGCAGACGTTTTTTCATTAGTCTTTTCCTGGGCGCACTTCTGTATCCGGTTCATGCGGGTTTGGCAGATGATGCGTGGTATGTACCCCTGATCTCCGCTTTTGAAGAGGCCGGGTATATCAGCACCTCGGATGTCGTACCTCAGGCACCGGCGGCACGATGGAGATTTCTCAATCTTCTGTTGCGCATGAAGGGTGGGATTGTGCATGGGCCGTTCCCCTCAGCGACATTCGATGACGTGATTTCAGAGGATCCACACTTCTTCCTATTTGAGGAGGGTGCCGCGCAGGGGTGGGTGCGCGGAGCGGGTAATTGCCAAGGAGAACATCCCTGTTACGTGTACCCTGGCAGGGCGATCAACCGTGCCGAAGCAGCCATCCTCCTCATCCGCGCGTTCGAGCTGCCCGCCAAGGAAAATGCCCCAACGTTTTCTGATGTCCCCGAAGATGCCTGGTATGCGGAGCCTCTGCGCCTCGCAGCGGCGCACTGCATTTTTCGTGGAGACGATGCACGATCGACTGTGCGCCCGAATGATGTGCTGAATCAGGTGGAGATGCTTGCCGCGCTTGCTCGCGCACCGCAGGGTCTTGTGTTTCCTGATTGCGATACGGCCACAAGAGCGCTACCCCATGCACCGGATTCGATTCAGATTCAGTTGCCTCTCCCTTCCTTTTCAGAACGAACTTCCTCCGAATCATCGAGCACGTCATCTGTTTCTGTGATTGAAAATATTGAGGAAGAGCAATCCGGCACATCTTCCTTGTCGTTTTCTTCGACGAACGTGATTTCGGGAACGTCGTCCTCTTCCTCACTTATTGCAGGATCATCCGATCCGGAATACATACAATTTCTCAGTCGGCACAACACCTATATTGCCACGCTCAGCGCTGCACTGTCGGCAACACAATTCTCATCAGATGAAACGGCGCTCCACATGCTCGATTTGCTGAAGGACCAAATGGATATGATTGTTGGCTATTACCAATACGTTGCTATCGCACGTCAGCGGATACTTTCGATAGACGAGAAACAGGTTGCCGAGACATTGCGACTAGCCATTGAGTCCGCATTCGAAAACATTGCAGACATTCAGGGTTCATAGCTTGCGGCAGTGCCACGGCGAAGGTACCAAACAGATACAAAATCATACAGAGTGTCAACGCCTGTTTTGCGCTTAGGCTCGTGCTTAGCGGTATTGGGGGATATAGGGCGGTTCTCATATAATTGACGCTCAAGAAGAGACACTCGTATAGTGGCGGTTCCCCCCCCAATTTCCATGCGTCCGACCACCTCTTACGCCACGTTTGCCGCCCTTTCGGCTGCACTGCTCCTCTCGCCTCTCCTGCTCTCTGCCGCGCAAAACGGGAAAAAATCTTCGCCCGTCGTGCCCGGTCAGTACATCGTGCTCACCAAAGGCGACAATGTGGATCAGGTTACGCGTCGTCACAACGTGACCAAAAAAACCAAGCACTACGGCACGCTCAAGGGGTTCGCCGCGCGTCTCAGTGATCAACAGGCCGAGGCGCTGCGCAATGATCCGGATGTGGCGGTGATTCAGCCCGATTACGTGGTCGAGGCACTCAAGCGCCCTCCTCGTTCATCATCATCTTCCGCCCCTTCGGTGCAGACTCTGCCGACCGGCGTGGATCGCATCGATGCCGATCTCTCATCTACGGCGCAGATTGATGGAGTGAGTCAGACAGTAGACAGCGACATCGCGGTCATTGATACCGGCGTACAGAAGTCGCACCCCGATCTCACTGTCGTGCAACAGGTCAACTTCACGCGTGAGCGATCGGCCGATGATCAGAACGGTCATGGCACACATGTAGCGGGTACCGCTGCCGCCAAAGACAACACGGCAGGCGTGGTGGGCGTGGCACCCGGTGCACGCATCTGGTCGGTGAAAGTGCTCAATCGAAAGGGGTCAGGGTACCTCTCTGATGTGATCGAAGGCATCGATTACGTCACAGCCAATGCCTCGCAAATCGAAGTCGCCAACATGAGTCTGGGATGCACGGGGTGCCAGACAGCTGCGATGGATCTTGCCATCGATCAGTCGGTGGCGGCGGGCGTAGTGTACGTGGTGTCGGCAGGCAATGATGGCATCGACGCGGCCAACGACAGCCCGGCCAATCATTCCGATGTCATCACCGTTTCGGCAATTGCCGACTTCAACGGTCAGCCGGGTGGCGGAGCCGCGGCCACATGCCGAGCCGATCAGGATGATACGTTTGCGGATTTCAGTAACTACGGATCGGTCGTGGATATCGCCGCACCGGGCGTGTGTATTCTCTCCACGTATAAGGGTAGCAAGTATGCCGTGATGAGCGGTACGAGTATGGCGAGTCCCCACGTGACGGGAGCCGCAGCGCTCTACATTCTCACACACGGCAAGCCAACGAACGCTGCTGGTGTTGCGGCCGTACGCGCCGCACTCATTGCCGGTGGAACGGCACAGGCGGATCCTGAAGGATTCTCGGGTGACCCCGACGCCTTCGCTGAGCCATTAGTGAACGCCGAGCCACTCTAATGTGGCACTGAATAGTGGCGCCTCTACGATTTTCTGTTCTGAATGAGCATGGCTCAATTGAGCGGTTTTTGGTACAATACCTTGATGCTTCGCGTAGAAATCAATATCCCTCATCCGATCGAGACACTCTTCCTGCTCCTCGCAACGGGAGGGGTCGTGCTATGGATGTCGTGGGATGATGTTCCCCGCGGCGATCAGGTACGAGCATCGGCAGTATCTGTGTATCAAAATGCGGAACCTGCAGGCGGGCCTGCCCGCCAAAGACTTGGCGACGGCGGGGCGGATCGTCAGGCACGTGTCATGGCCGTGAGGAGTGCGGAAGACGAAGCGCGTCGCATTCGCATTGAGCAGGCTGTGCTTGCACGCCGCGAAGAGATTTTGCGCTACGAACTTAAAGTACTCGAAGATGCCGCAGTCCGTTTGGGTAACAGCGCCTCGATTCGTGATGCGAGAGCAAAGCTCCTCGCACTCTTGGCTGATGAGCGTGCCGCCGAAGAGCGATTCTTGCAGACGCTACGTGAGATGTGGGAGGCCGAGGGCCTCACCGCGACAGTTGCTGTGGGCAGCCCGGGTATGGTCCACACACTCTGGCCGGTGGAACCGGATGAGGGCCTCTCGGCTCTGTTCCTCGATACGGGGTACGAACAGCGTTTCGGTATTCCCCACAGAGCCATTGATATTCCGGTGGTGCAGGGGTCCGCTATTCGCAGTGCTGCCGATGGAGTCGTCGACAAGATTGTCGATAACGGTTTCGGTTACAGTTACATCATTGTGAAACACGACGGGTTCGCCACGCTCTACGGTCATGCGAGCTCCTTCTTCGTGGCCGATGGTGACACAGTGCGACAGGGCGACGTGCTTGCTGCATCCGGCGGAATGCCCGGCACACCCGGAGCAGGCACACTCACCACGGGACCGCACCTGCACTTCGAAGTGATCGTCGAAGGGGAGCGCATCGATCCGCTCACAGTTCTGCCTGCCCGAACAACTGTTCGGTCGGGCGGGCCCCATCGGCCAACGGTGGATCGAGATCAGCAGTGAGTTTTTGTTCCTGCGCTTGCGCGAGAGCGTAGGCGTCTGTCATGCCCGAGACGTAGTCTTTAATGGCTTCGGGCAGGGATCCCTGCGTTTTTTTGGCGAGGGAGAGAATCTTGTCTGTCGGATGCTCTGCGTAGTGTCGACAGAGCGCCGTCACAATGGATTGCCCGTGCGTGTTGCAGGCCTGCACCTGGGGGTGCAGGTAGAGATGCTGCCAGAGAAAATCATGGAGCCCTTTTAATTCCTGCTGCATGGCATCCGAGAAACGCACGAGAGAGGTCGGTGCGGCAGAGACATCTTTCTGTGTGCGGATTGCATGTGTCTTGAGCTCCTGCTCGGTGGCGGTGTACAGGTCGGTTACGAGCAGGTGAATGAGTGTTCCGCGCAGTGAGGTTCCCCGTGCGGCGCTCTGTGCTGCTGCCTGCTTGGTGAGGGGGAGTACCGTGAGTTCGTCGAACGTGAAGAGCTTCGCGCTCAGTCCGTCATCACAGTCGTGTGCGGTGTAGGCGATCTCGTCAGCTAGGTTCACGACTTGTCCTTCCAGTGTGGGGATGTGACCTGTCGCCGAGGCCTCGGGTTCATCGTGCGGTGTGAGGTGCTTCTTCAGTCCCTCCAGAATTTCGCGATTGAGGTTCAAGCCGGGCGCGCGTGATGCATGTTCCTCCAAGAGTGTGACGATGCGCAGCGACTGCTCATTGTGCTCGAACCGCAATCCTTGAGTCTGCATCCACGCATCCAGCGCCTCTTCACCTGCGTGGCCGAAGGGCGGGTGCCCGAGGTCGTGTGCTAGTGCGATACACTCGGCGAGGTCCTCATTGAGGCCCAGTGTCCGTGCGATGTCGCGGCTGATCTGCGCCACTTCGAGAGTGTGTGTCAGGCGCGTGCGCACATGATCGCCACCTCCCGCTTGCCGGCCGTAGCCTTGGCGAAGGCCGGCGACGAACACCTGAGTCTTTCCTTTCAGGCGTCGGAATGCTTGAGTGTGGATGATGCGATCGCGATCACGCTGAAAAGGGAAGCGAGTCTCATCCTCTGACTCCTGCACTTCTCGTCCCAGTGTTCCCTCGTGTGGCACCGCGTATGGAGCGAGGAGGGTGTTGGCCTTTTGCAGACGTTCCTGAAGATTCATCATGAGAGAACGAGTGTACCTCCTTTCCACCTTTTTCCGACGACAAAGGTTTGTCTCTCATGAAATACGCCAAACGGCCGTTGAGCAGGGACGCTATGCTCCTGGGTAACCAGGTGGGTGACCGCATCCCCCGACCACGGTCGGGAGAGAGTAGGCCTCCCCTAAAGCACTTGAGGAGAAACGTACCGACTCTGACGTGCCGTCCAGACGGGTGTAATTCTAGCGACGAGGGGGGTGGATTGCTAGACAGCTCTTTGGAGAGGAAACAGAGGAGGCAAAAGAAGCAAAGGAAATAAAGGAGAACGATCACGACCTTGTCTCTTTTCATTCCTTTATTTCTTCTATTTCCTTTCATTCCTGTCCAAAAGGACACACCCCAACACATTCGTCCCTCCACGTTTTACTGCTTCCCGGTCGCCTCCGCGAAACGTCCAGTAGGTTCCCGACGTACAGCTGGTGCACTCCGGTGAGCGTTCGAGATGATCATGCGGAAGGCCAAGTGCAAAGAATTGCGCATCTGCGGTACCGCGTAGATCGACGTGACGCTCGTGAAAAAACATGGGATCAATTGTGGTGAGTTCGCGCGCGGGATCACTGAACTGCGCACATTTAGCGCAGAGCGATGGCCCGGCGACGACGTAGGTGTCTTGCGGCTCGATATCCCACTCTCTTTTCAGTGCTGCAAAGAACGCAGGAATTGCTCCTGCATTCAGCCCTCGCCAACCTGCGTGGAGCACGCCGACGACGTTGCGCTCCGGTGCGTACACAACGAACGTCTGGCAGTCGGCCCATCGTACTGAGAGTGCGAGCCCAGATTGATCCGTGATAAGCCCGTCCGCTCCCGGTACGTGTGACATTGCAGAGCGCACGATCGCTGTCTTGGCTCCGTGCACCTGCTCGGCTGACGCCTCTTCTTTCACATCCAACACGCCGCAGATATCGTGTGGCTGAGGGTCGTGCTTGTTCCAGATTGCGACAGCGAGGCGATCACGAAACGGCTCGAATAAGGCAAAGGGTGATAGATCCACAATCCTGAGTGTACAGGCTCATTCTCTGGGATTGCAGGAACTCGGTGATTCCTATTGAAATAATTCCATTTCGAAGAGCGCAACCTTGTGGGGCTGCGCTCTGTGCTGTGTGCTCTTTAGTTCCAGGACGCCAATGTAGACCCCGCTATCACGAGAAGGATAGCGAGAGTTTTTTTCATGGGATGCTGAATCTCTGGGAATGTATTTTGGTCAAAACCAAAATACCGTCTCAGCCCCACACTCACGATCAAGACGAAGACTGGCGAGCTGCCAGTCAACAGCGAAACAATCGCAACGTGCCCTTTGGCAAATGCGAAAATTGCGCTCGAAAATCCCAAAATGCTTAGGACTTGTACCAGCACGACTAACCAGAAGTCGCGCCTGATATTTGGAAAATTCTCTTTCCAGGCTTGCCGTTCGCTGCGTGGAAGTATGGCCACGCAACCCGTAGAAAGTCCGAACCAGAAGAACGGACTCACCTGCAAAAATGCAGATAGGTCAGGATTTGGCATACCTTGCAGTGGCACTATGGCCACAAATATTGCGCGGTCGATGAGCAACTCATACGCGGCTCCGCAGAGCATCAAGCCTATGAGCAGCAGCCGGTATCGCCAATCAACAAACGCCATTTTGTCTCCAAAGACATGGACCGCAATAAGTCCACATCCTCCAATTATCACACCGAGCCATTGCCGGAAAAGGATTGTGTCGTGGAGGGGGACATGCAAACAGTGCATAATGAAGATTGCCAGAGCAACGATAAAGACGCTCGAGCAATCAAAACACGCGACCTCAACACACTCACCAGCACCGCTGAAGACAACAAGACAACAGAGCCAGCACGTCATCATAAACAGCACGCCGGCTCCAAGCGCCATGTAGCAAGCACTTGTTGGCGGAGGATTGTCCCAATCCAATAACATCATCAGGATCAATCCGGAGAGAATGCTGAACGCACTGCCTATCAGCATAGGCTGGCTTGGTTTCGTGTAGGTCTTGGATACCATTATCATGTCGATCACGTAGACCGTTGCCATGATCACTGCACTGACGAGTGCTACAGAATATGCGGTCATCATTTCTCATCTCGCTTTCTTTGATGTTGTGAAGGAGCACACAGCCTTCTGTCGACCATTCGACAGAAATATAACTCTACCCTATTAATAAGAAAAAGCAACTATTGCACCTCCGGAATTCAGATCTGAAACGCATAGAGGATAAGGCTTCTGGAGGCATCACAACGAAGTACGGTATGAGGGAAAGGCTTCTAACTCTCTCACCCCATACCGCATGGCTCACCTTACCCTTTCGCAGCGGGAGACGCTGTA
>JBDRKJ010000004.1:0-107223 GCA_043814035.1 Candidatus Peregrinibacteria bacterium | reverse complement strand
CTCATGAACTACCGCCAGCTTACGCAGGCGGTGTCATTACAGGGCAAGCTTCGCTTGTCCGGCATCCTCCCTTCCCTGGTGCTCGATGTACTTCTTAATCGTCTGCTCGTTAATGCCAACCGTAGACACGAAATAACCACCTGACCAGATTCCTCCACCGTCGAAATATACCTCGCCAAGGAATGGGAATTTCTTCTTGAGATGATGCGCCGTATTGGATTTAAGAATGGTCACTGCTCTGCCCACGGGCATTTTTGGAGGAATCCAAATCATGATATGGATATGGTCTTTGTCGTGATTCATCTCAACGATTTCCATCTCAGGATAGTGTTCTGATAGTTCCTTGAGCGTCGCTTTCATGTAGTTGAAAACTCCATCATTGAAGATTTTCCTACGGTACCTCGTGACGAGGACAAGGTGATAGACACAGTGATAGAGACAATTGGATTGGCGTTTGCACTCCATGACTCCATCCTAAGCCAACCGGGAGAATGCCGGAACCTCTTCATCCGCCAGCTTACGCAGGCGGTGTTTCGGCGGAATCATAAATCCTGTATTCTCATTTCAAATGAGCAAGAAATTCGTGGATCGCAAGGCCTTTGAACGAATTTGCTCCATGTCCGACATTCGGAGTCTTTCTCCCCAGGCCTTTGAGTACTTCTCAAAATTCCTTCTTGAGGAACTTGGCTACAGCCACGTACAGGTTAGTCAGAAAATAGGTAAATTTCATGCTGACGGTGGTGTGGACATTCGCGCCCGCCACAATGGTGCTTACGTAATTGGACAGTGCAAACTATTAAAAAAAGGTAGAGCTGGATTAACGCCCGTTCTCCATGTTCGAGCGCTGGGAGGTTCAATGAAAGAAACAAAGGCTGTGGCATCCATATTTGTCTCAACTCTTCCTTTTGGGAAAAAATCCAGGATCCATGCGATACGTGTCAATATGTCTCTTATTGGCCCCAGTGAAATTGCTTCAGTGATGAAAAAGGTAAACCCTTCATTTAAAGAATAGCGAGGCTACTGTCTTTGTCATTGACTCCTCCCCCACCCCGCAACTCAAAGAGATGCATTATTTTCGAATTTGTTTCATGTCATGATTCCTGTGCCAACTGCTCATAGTACTGTTTTACCATTGGATCAATAATGATTGATCCCGCTGACCAGCTTGCAAGAAACAAATTGTCACCAGATCGTGTTCTGCTCAGCGCAACGTATGCTTGTCCAGGCTCCCAGAGACTTTGTAGTTGCACCAGTACGCGATCAATCGTTGCACCTTGTGCTTTGTGAATAGTCGAAGCCCACGCCAGATTCACAGGAAAATTGTATGCCTGTGCAATGATGTCCCCGTCACCGTTCAGCATGTCGAAACTCTGCTTACCTAGCTTAATTCTGCGACCACTCATCAAATCAATCTCCAATGTATCTTCGGTAATCTTGTGAACATATCCCAAGCTCCCATTCACATAGATCATCTTCGATTCAGAGTAAGAAATGTCATTTTTGCGTATCATAATAAGAGCGCCTTTCTTCAGCAGTATTTTTTTAGGAATCGGAGCTTTCTTTAGCAGAATATCAACATAGCTTTTCTTGCCTGTGTAGGCTGTCTCAAATTCCTGCAATTCACCTTTAATCTCATTAAGTTTTTTTACATTAAAAGCATCAACACTTGCTCTATGCGGATAAAGTCTCGTTCCTTCAAAATCATCTGCATCTTCGATAATTTTAGAGTTCAGATAGTTTTCAACTTCATTGCTTACATCACCATTACGCACCGACTGTAACAGTTTCAGATATTCAGTATCTTGTGTGCGTACAACAGTCTTGAGAAGAATGGGTACAAATTGGGATCTTTGCCATACCTCATGCAGAAACCCCCACTCCTTCCCTAATACAGAGTCATCAACAGGAGGAAGCTGAGCAAAGTCGCCAACTGCGATAATGCGTAAGCCACCCCAAGGGGCATCGCTGTCTCTCGCTTTCTGTGCAATTCTCTCCGCCGTCTCAAGCACCGTGCCAGAGAGCATCGAGACTTCATCAATCACCAGACAATCTGCCTGAATCAGGCGATCTATAAGCTTACGACTTCGCAGTGCTCTGCGGATTGTATTTTCCGAACCACCTTCGAGAATCCCAAGTCCAAAAAAACTGTGAAAGGTACGACCGCCAACAAGAATTGCCGACGCACCGGTACTGGCAACTACTGGATAACGTTCTGTTCCCTTGCCTTTCAAAAAATGACCGAGCAAGTAGCTTTTGCCTGTTCCTGCTTCACCTGTCAGAAACACATTCTCTTTACCCTTAAGTAATGGCATTGCTTTTTTCTGACAGGATGTCAGGTGGATATTTTTCATCGGGAGAAAACTACTCTCACAGAAGCCCAGCAGCAATCTGGACTAAGCGATGACTGCGCTTCACTCTTTCTGTAAGTCAGCGTCTCACTCTCTCCTTCACCTTCTCAATACACTCCGGTCCCGCCCCACAACACCCACCAAGCAGGGTTGCCCCCGCCTGACGGCACTTCTCCAGCTCCACTGCAAACTCCTTGGGAGTCATATCATAGATTGATTCAACCCCGTGCGGCTGGCCCGCATTGGGTTGCGCTACGATCGGAACAGTCACTACCGCGCGGATTGCGGCGATGATCTGCGCCATTTCGCTGATGAGAACCTCTCCGCAATTGGTACCCACGACGTCCGCTCCCTGTTCGACAAGCTGCTGCGAAGACTCCACTGCTCTATCCCCCATCAGGGTTCTGCCGCCGCCTTTGAGAGTCTTGTAGGCCATCGAGACGATGACGGGCTTGTCGGTCGCTTCGCGGCACGCACTGAGGGCGAGCAATGCTTCTCTGAGAGAGGTCATGGTCTCAATGATCAGGCCATCCGTCCCCTCTTCATCGAGCACCTTCGCCTGCGCAAGAAACGCATCTCGGCACGACGCATCGGTCATGGGTCCATCCGGCTCAAGCAATCGACCGGTGGGGCCGATGCCGCCAAGAACATAGTGATCATTGCCTGCTACATTCCTCGCCAGCTCCACCGCCACCTTATTCAGAAAAACAAGATCGAGATTCCGGCGCTCTACCGAAGGCGTGAGGGCATTCAGCTGAAACGTATTGGTAGTGATCGCCTGACTGCCCGCCTGCACATAGGCATCGTGAATGCCGATAATTTTGCCCGGATGGGTGTGACTGGCATCACACTTGCCCTGTAATCCGACCTTCGCAAGCTCTGTTCCCATGGCACCATCGAGCAGGAGGATTTTGCCGTCGGAGATTGCTTCACGCAGTTGCATGATAAAAGAGAGTGAATGTAGCCCCTGGCAGAGGCTCTGTCAGGGAACTTCTCTGTATTTCTTGTGCACAGCCTCATCTACTCTCATTGTTTAAAGATTGGGGACCCACTGCAACGAAGTGCAGCGGGCCCCCGAAAAGATGAAAGGGAGATTCACGACTACTCCCACCAAGCCTTCACCCGCCGTGGGGTGATCTCGCGACGCCGAGGGGGCTCTTCGAATCCGGCGAAGACGGATTCCTCCTTCGGAGGCTTGATCTTGAGCTTCTTGCGCGCCTGCATGTCGCGCTTCTTGCACGTTTTCGTCTTGTGCGACTTGAGGTTCTTGAGCTTGACGCTCATCCCGCACTGCGGGCACTGCACCCTCTTCGAGGTACCTTGTTGGCTGCCATGATTGGCGACCTGTGGCATGAGAATTCTCCTTCTCTCATCTACTACTCTCCTTTGAGCGTACTGAAAAGTACGGGGCCTTCGATCGAAGACCTCAAGAGCAGGTGATGCTGTGCGATATTGCCAAAGAGCAACTTTCAGTATCTTATGGCCTTTGTGCCTGCTACGTCAACGCGCCGCAGAGGGAATATACGTCATTATTCTGTATCATGGGGACCATGACGGTAGCCGACCGCTTCATCCCTCCAGCCGAGGTCGCCAAATACGCAGCCGAAGGATTGCGACTGCGGCGAAAGTGGAAACGTGGAGGCACGGCTGTGGGCATCGCCCGGGGACGGGATCTTAAGAACCGTCGTCCCCTCTCGAAGCGTACAATCCTGCGGATGGTAAGCTTCTTCGCACGACACGAAGTCGATAAGCGTGGCAAAGACTTCGGCAATCCCGATCGCCCGAGCAACGGGCTCATTGCATGGTTTCTGTGGGGAGGCGATCCGGGCAGGCGGTGGGCCGAAGCGATCAAGAAGCAATTGCAACGATAATCTTTTCCCCCTCTCTCTATGGTTCCCTCAGACACCACCAATTGGTACGCGGCACTCATCAAACCGTCTTTCGCCCCGCCGTCGTGGATCTTCGGCCCCGTGTGGTCCGTGCTGTATATCATCATCGCTCTCTCGTTCGGATTCGTGATTTACAAGGTCATCAACGGTCAATGGTCGCCGTGGGTGCTGCTGCCGTTCGCCGTCAACCTGATCGCCAATCTGGCGTTCACCCCGTTGCAGTTCGGGCTCAAGAATAATCTCTTCGCGCTCATCGACATCCTCGTCGTGCTCGGCTCGATTCTCTGGATGATCCGCACGGTTGCCCCCCTCGCTCCGTGGGTCGGCTGGGCGCAGGTTCCCTACCTGCTCTGGGTGAGTTTTGCGACGGTCCTGCAGGCCACGATCACCTGGCTCAATCGCTGATGCGGGATTCTTGCACTGCGTGTACACTGCACAGTCATGGAACTCTCTACATTTGCCCAAATCACCGGCATTCTGGTTGTACTCGTCGGCGTTCCCCTGCTCGTGAACGGTGACGCCACGGTCGCCTTCGTCCAGGAGCTCATGCGAAGCGCCCTGTACATGCGTACGGCCGGCGCACTGATCGTTGTGCTGACGGTGCTCACGCTCAAAATGGATTACAGCATCGGCACCGATCCGGCCGGGCTGATCCGTATCGTCGCATGGCTGGGACTCATCAAAGGCATCACCGCCACGTGGAAGCCTACGGTGCTCACGGGTATTTCGGAGCGCATGCTGGGCGACGGTGCCCTACGTCCGGTGCTCGGTATTGTGGCGATCGCCATGGGCGGCCTGCTGCTGTACGGGTCGCAGCTGGTCTAAAGCCGCAGCCACGAAGCCGCAGCCACGAAGGGCTGCTGCTGCATTCATACACAATAGCCGCAGCCACGAAGGGCTGCTGCTAGGGATGAAAATGAAGAATGGGAATGAAAATATTGTTCACAACACATAGAAGCACCCCTTCGCGGGTGCGGGAAGAATTAATCGCCCCATTCCGTGACGTCCCATTTCCCGGATGCAGATGACCACAAATATTCCGTAACCGAATCCGACAGACCAGCCTTGATGGGATTTGCATGAACGTATCGCAGTGCTTCCGGCATATTCTTCACGGAACGAATATGATAGCGCGATTGCCACAATTTCGGGATGCCGAGATTGAATGTCATGCCGGATTTGAATACATTCATGATTGTGGAAATTTTCTGCGGAGCCGGAACGCGTACGAGGAAATGACAATGATCCGGCATGATCACAAATCCATAGAGGAAAAACGGATGCCGCGCTTGTACGCGATACAAACATTCGACTGCTTCTCGCGCATGAACGGGATCGGCGAAAATAGTCATGCGCTGGGCTGTCACCGTAGTGACCAATTGCACATCTTCATTCAGGATCGGGTGGCGCTGAGACATAGCGGTTCATCGTATACCTTCTAGCCGCAGCCACGAAGGGCTGCTGCTGCATTCTTATACAATAGCCGCAGCCACGAAGGGCTGCTGCTGCATTCTTACACAATAGCCGCAGCCACGAAGGGCTGCTGCTACATTCTTATACGATCGTCTCTTCGCTCTCTGATGTCGGTTCGAACGTCTTCACGAGATCCGTGATGTCGTGCGCCAGATCGAGGATGCGTTTGGTGCGTGCGGGGAACCACGCCTCCACCCACTCCTGTCTTTGTGCGTACGAGATATCCCCTTCTGTCGGCGTGTGAATGGCGCCTTTCGACACGAGGTTCATCGACGAGATGGTACTGACGTCGACCTCGATCTTCCCCTTCAGGCACACCCCAACGGCGGCATTGTGGCCTTTCTCTTCGAGACTCTTGCGCGTCACTTCCATTCCCCGTGTGAAGAAGAGGTGAATGCAGTCGCACATGTGGCGCGGCAGCATGTTGAGAATCGAGAAGGCCGTGAACCCCGTAAAGAGCACGTCATCCACAATCGCCAGCGACTTCGACGTGACCGCGCGCTTGATCTGCTCCTCGATCGAAATATCTGTCTTGCTCTTCAAAACATGGCTGCCATCCACCTGTTCGTAGCGCGTGATGTCGAGGCGACGAATAGTAGGGAAACATCCCCAGCGCTTGTTCAGCATCCGCGCGAGCACCTCGCCCTTGCGCCCAAAGCCCAGCGTCACCTCAAAGATCCCGGGTGGCGGAAAGAACTGTAGGTACAGGTTGCCGAGCTGCTCTTCGAGCGTACCCATGCGCACATTCTTCTCGGCAGCGATGTGTGCGATGAAATCGGTGGCGAGCTGATACTCATAGGAATCGATGCCGAACTGGTGCCGCACGTGGGGCAACAGATTTTCATGCACGTAGAGGAGCTTCGGTGTGGGGATCTTGTACGGAGATGCCATAGGTCTGTAGCAGCATAGCGGATGATTGCGCCCCCACAATATGGCATCTTAAGCGCGATTCTCCTCCTCCTTGCGCGGATACTCTGCCGATCCTAGACTCGACAGCCTACCTGATCCTTCAATCATCTAGCCGCTCGCCTGCTGTTACTGTGAATGGTTCACGGCGATAGCAGACCGAGTGGTTCTCAAGGAGGTGTAGAAATGTCGGTCAATCGTATGGAGAGGGCCAAAGCGGCTCTCGAACGGTACTGGGCTTCGCGTGGAAGCCCTGCGCGGGTTACGCAGGCAATGGCGGAGGAGGTGCAGCATCCCCTCTTCGTTGTCGGCAGAACGTCCGCGGAGATCGAAGCGGACTTCGAAACCGTTGGTAACCCGTCGCTTACCGATCTCGTGCAAATGCTGGAACGACTGGTGCCCAAAGAGGCACTGGTCCGTAAGCATCCGTCCCTGGTGCCCGGCGAAATTCCCGGGGCATCGTCCTGGAAAATCTCATGAAAGGAGGAGGAAGAGAACCCTCACTCAATGTGGCACCCCCGCTTGCGGATCGGTGCCACTTTTTTTGTATTCCTCTTCGTAGAGCGGCGGCCAGAGTGAACCGTCAAAGGTCACCCCGTAATCTGCCGAGAAGCCGTCGGGCAGAAAGCGGAAGGAGGCAAGCTCGTCAGCCGTGAGGTAGACCTTGGCCAGATGCGACGGATACACGTTATGCGCTGCGTAGTCGATGCCGGTCACAGTGCCAAGCAGCTTGTCGCGAATGGTGACTACCTGCGTGCCCCATGTCTGCGAAAGGAGGATACGGAGGTCACCCACATACGTATCGCGTACCTGTCCGAAGTCGCGCGTGTAGGTGGCAGCGTACGATTCCAGTTGATGAATGCGTGAGAGGTTGCTCAGCAGCACCGTTGCCCCGAAGAGTGCCAGTACGGCGATCACTCCCACGCGCAGAAATGGGCGACGACGTTTCGGGAGTTTGACGTGCGTGAGGAGGAGTGCGAGGAGGGCGGCAGCCGGAATTGCCGGAAGGTAGAAGTACCGTGCACGGGTGACGAACCACTCTTCGATGAATCCCTGCGAGAGATCAGGCAGGACAGGTGGCACGTAAAGCAGCAGTGTCCACGCGGCAAAGAGCAGTGCAGGCAACCCCCAGTGACGACGCTTTGGGAGGAAGAGCAGAATGAGGAGGAGGCCGAGAGGCAGCAGGCGGATGCCAAACGGAACGGCCGCAGCATGGAGCGTAAAGATGGAGGGCAGCGCTCCGATGAAGATGCCCGTTGACGAGCGCATCAGGCCCTCAAAGAGCCCTGCAGCGAGCCAGCGCACAGCCTGTGGGAGGTGTGCAAAGGCCTGCACAATTCCTCCAGAACTGAGGAGGTACGCATTTGCGTGGGCGTAGAGCAGGCGCTGCAGCACGACGTAGACGAGGGCCAGTGCCAGCAGCACGCCAAGACTCTTCCAGACGCACTTCTGCGGCACGCGGACACGTTTGCCATTGGTGCGTTGCACGAAGAGATAGAGCAGGGCTAAAACGAGTGGCAGCTCCACCCCAAGGGCACTTGAAAAGGGCATGCCGATCTGCGCCACCAGTGTCCAGCCGAGGTAGCGGCCTTTGCCGGTGCGCAGGTATGCGAGAAAACAGACGAGGCCAAGCAGCAGGAAGAATGCCGCAAGCAACTTCATCTGCGCAGACATCCACATGGTGGTGCGCCAGTGACTGGCCGAGAGTGCGAAGAAGGCTCCTGCCAGCAAACCCGTCCACTTCGATTTGAGCAGGCGCGTAACGAAGAGGATCACGAGCGACGTATTGATAATGTGTAGAAGGAGAGACGTGAAGTGATAGCCAGCCTCTCGCGTACCAAAAAGCATCCACTCCCCCACCCACAAAAGCTTCGTCACAGGGATCAGGTACTTGCCGTTACCGGTAAAGAAGAACGAGAAATCTTTGGGCAGTGTCTGTAGTGCACTCAGAACATGGTAGTCATCGCTCATGAAGGGATGCGCCATGCTCGGTGCAAAAGCTGCGATTATCGCAAACAGGAGCACCGAGAGTGCGAAGACGAAAATTTTCTTCTGCCGGAGAAAAGGGATCTCCCGTTCCATTCCAGGGAGTTATTATACACAAAAACGTTCTTGTGGAACTTTTGATTCTCTCTTCCACCTTTGTTTTGCAGTTGGCATTGTTGTGTCGTTTCTTTTTCCACCTTTGTCAGTGCGATAAAGGTTTTTCTTTTCGTTCTTTGTTTTGCAGTTTGGAGCGTTGTGTCCTTTCTTTGTCTTTTCTCTTCCACCTTTGTCAGTGCGACAAAGGTGGAGCCCAGCCTTCGCTAAAGCTACGGCCGGCAGGCAAAACGCTGGCGCGTCAACGCCCACTCCGCCCGGCCCTGAGCCTCCTCGCCGGTTCCTACAGGGATTCGGAACCGCCTCGTCGGTCCCGCACATGCGGGATTTCAGGGCCTTCCCCTTCACCCCCTGTGACGCGCCCCCCTCCGTTTTTTGAAAAGAATAGTGCCCGAACAACACACAACAAACACACACGTCCGTTGAGCACGTACGAGCACCGAACAATACAGTATTTGTGAGATTGAGGAGGTTTACTGTTAGGAGGGTAAGGGGGGTGTCGGGGGGCCTAGGGAACCGAACAAGGTTCCCTGGTCCCCTGACAAAAGAAACAGATTCACATGTGTCCAACGAAGCAGAGCTCGCTTCACCTGTCACTTCTTCATACTTCGTGACTTCAACTTCTCATACCACTCATAATACGAATCCCCCATCGTCCCCACAAACCGCGCCGATCGTTTTCCGAGACGCTTGAGTAGAGGTAGCGCGCCTTTCTGCACAGGTGCTGACTCTGCGCCACCTCCCGCTTTCTTCAATTTGCGACTGCCCCACGCGAACCCCAAATCCGTCAGGTGCTGCAGCGTGGCGAAGGTCTGCCCCAGCGCACGCGCAATGGGTTCACGGCCGTCACGTGTGGATCGACGTTGCATGACGAAAATTACACTGGGAGGATGAGCGTTCCTTCTGAGGCTACCTCACTCACCTTCATGCCGACTTCCTGTCCCTTGGCGGCCGAGGCGATAGGCGTGTGATTCTTCTGCAGCGAATGAACTGTCTGCATGAACTCATGTTTACCGTGGCGTAGGCGAATCGTGTCACCCAGTCGAATGGGCGACTGCACAGCAATCACAGCCACACCAATGCGGTCGTAGTAGTGAATGACCTTGCCGATCACCTTCTCGGTAATCTTCTTCACCATTTTCTTCTTGGCAGCCGTGACCTTCTTGGCGGTCTTCGCCTTCGCTTTCTTCACCCGACTTCGCGCAGCGCGCTTCGCTGGGCGAGCTTTATTGGGCATCTTCGTCTTCTTCACTACCTTCTTTGCGCGGCGAACAGGCTTGCGCTTCGTCGCCTTCTTTACTTTCTTCACCCGACTTCGCGCAGCGTGCTTCGCCGGGCGAGCCTTCTTGGCTTTCTTCTTGGTACGAGCTTTCTTGGGCATAGCGGATGGGGGGAAGAAACATCCAAATTCTAGCCCTCTTACCGCATGCTGAAAACAGCGTGATTTTTGGCTACAACAAGCCAAAGCATAATCTGCTAGAGTATGCCTATGAGATCTGTCACCCCCCTGAATCGCGCCCGAACATTCACTCTCACGCTCTTCATCGTGAGTTATCTCTTCATCTTGCTCTATTTCGTCTTTGGTGGGCAGTGGCAGATGCCGGGGGCTCTGATGGTGGCAGTGATCTACATGCTCCTGCCGCTTCTCACGGCGATGGCTCTGCTCACGTTCGTCTTTCATGAACCAATCAAGCCCGCGATTCGACTCTCGTTTACGTTCAATCGTTGGTGGCTGGTGGCGTGGGTGGTACCGCCGATTCTCGCTCTGCTCACGTTCGTGGTCAGCCTGCTCCTGCCCGGCATTGCATTCGACGCCGGCATGGAGGGGATGTTCGCACAATTTGGTGCCAGCCTCACCCCAGAGCAACTCGATGCCATGCGCATGCAGCTCGCCGGTGCACCCTACATGCCTCTGCTCCTCGGTCTCGTTGGCGGCATGGCAGCGGGCATCACGGTCAATGCGCTCGCAGGCTTCGGTGAGGAGGTAGGTTGGCGGGGATTACTGTTAAAGAGCCTGCTCCCCATTGGTTTCTGGAAGAGCTCTCTCATCATCGGCACGATCTGGGGCCTGTGGCATGCGCCTTTGATCCTGCTCGGCCATAACTACCCCCAACATCCGATTACAGGCGTCTTCATGATGACACTCTGGACGATTCTCATTACTCCACTCATGAACGTGATCACCCTGCGCGCCAAATCTGTCATCGCGGCTGCCATCTTCCACGGCACGCTCAACGGCACCATGGGCTTATCTCTCCTCTACGTAAGCGGCGGCAATGACCTCACGATTGGTGGCACGGGGCTGGCCGGCATGATTGCGCTTGTACTCGTGAACTTGACACTGTTCTTCGCCATAAAAAAGCACCATCTCTCAGTTTCCTGAAAAATGGTGCAGTGTGCGGTGTCGGTTCGGTCCGAGGCTCCATGCCTTTGGGTTAGTAATTCTCGATCACACTTGGAGGAGACGGACAGAGGTCCCTCCTCACGAAGAACCTGTGGTGGAAGGCAGAACTCCCTCCGACGTCGGCGACGACGTCTCTTCCCTGTCGCAAATAGGCTTGTACCGACGGCTGCTGCCAGTAGCAGTCCTCGTCGTAGCAACGCGCGCTCCCAATCTCGGGCGCTTGCGCGACTGCATTCAATGCTTCGACGACGGTCCCATCACGCCACACCTTATGATCGGGCATTGGCATCCAGTCGTGGATTGCCACCCACCCGATCCAGTATGGCACGAAGGAGGACGAGGAACCTCTACGACGGCCGTAAAACATATCCCAGAAAATCACTGGGAAGACCAACGCAACTCCCCTGATCGTCGGCTCGTCATCACACTGATGGTGCGAACGATCATTGCAGTCTACTGCCAAAGGAAAACTGAGTCCCTTCGGATACCAAGGAATGCTGGAGTTGGACAACACGCTCAACCCCCGCCTCTCGGTAATAGTCCTCAATGCTGCTCCCAGTTCGGCAGCACCTAACGCTATTGATCTCACGGCTTCCTCCTTTGATGCCAAGGACCAAACACAAACACCGACTGGCGCAGTATAGAGCGCGAAAGGGCGGTGTCGAGCAAAGCTGACACTCTTTCCTTCACCCTTTCGGGCAGCCGACAATGCATCCTGTATACTCGCAGTCCCTTCACTCGCAATATCCATGAATTTCGACGAAGCAGCACGCAAAAGCCACGCAGATCACCGGGGCAAACTGCGCATCGAGACGACCATGCCCCTCAAGACCACAGAGGATCTTTCGATTGCCTACACCCCCGGCGTGGCCGCCCCCTGTCGCGACATCGCCAAGAATCCTGAAGACGTGTGGCGCTACACCATCAAATCACACACCGTGGCCGTGATCACCGACGGCTCTGCCGTATTGGGACTGGGCAACATCGGTGCCAAAGCATCACTGCCCGTAATGGAGGGCAAGTGTGCGCTCTTCAAGGAGTTCGCGGGGATTGATGCCTTCCCTATCGCACTCGATACGCAGGACGTGGAGGAGATCATCAAGACTATCACTGCTATCGCACCGGTCTTCGGCGGCATCAATCTGGAGGATATCTCCGCACCGCGCTGTGTCGAAATCGAGCAACGGCTCTCGACGGCACTCGATATTCCCGTCTTTCACGACGACCAGCACGGCACCGCCACCGTCGTGCTCGCGGGGCTGCTGAATGCGGCGAAGGTGGTGGGCAAAGAGATCGCGAAGATGAAGATCGTGATCTCGGGTGCGGGGGCGGCAGGATCGGCCATCGTGCGTTTGCTCCACTCGTATGGGGTGGCCGACATCATCGTCACCGATTCGAAGGGTGTCGTGACAGCCCACCGTGAGGATATGGGGTGGCTCAAGAATCTGCTCGCCACGTTCACCAACAAAAGCGGTACCTGCTGCATGCTCTTCGATGCCCTTAAAGGCGCCGATGCCTTTGTGGGGGTGAGCAAGCCCGGCATCCTCAAGCCCGAGATGATTGCCCAGATGGCCGAGCGTCCCATCGTCTTCGCGCTGGCGAATCCTGACCCTGAAATGATGCCCGATGCGGCGAAGGCTGCAGGGGCTGCGGTCGTCGCCACCGGCAGGAGCGACTTCCCCAATCAGCTCAATAACGTCTTGGTCTTCCCGGGGATCTTTAAGGGTGCACTGGATGCGCGCATCCGTCGCATCACGCCCGGCATGATGGTTGCTGCGGCCGAAGCACTCGCAGCGTTGGTCCCCTCTCCGACTGCCGAGAAGATCATCCCTTCAGTCTTTGAGAAGAGTGTCACCGATGCGGTCGCGAACGCCGTGAAGAGCGTCAACGGAAAAAACAACGTCTAACGCATTCGACATTTCATCATTCCACGTGAGTGCATTCGATTCTTGGCTTTACGCTTCTTGAGTGACGCTGTCATTTTTTTCGATGATGCTGCGCACTTCGTCCGATCGAACACGGTTTGGGATCAAAACACTTGCATCCAAGGGGTGTACGAGTGTACACTTTTCCTCGACGATCATGGATAACATTGCACAGCCCTCCGGCCCCCTCACCCTACCCTCTCCCCCAGTTGGGGGAGAGGAGAAGCGGAAAATCTCATTTTGCAGCATGCACACTGAGATGCTCAACCAGAGGCCAACTTCACCCCTTTCGGTCGTGCGCATCGACTGTTCCCAGTCGCCCCAATCCTCACTTTCGGGTGTTCTGCAGTGGGTTTCGGCCTGCCCCGAGCGCAGTGATCTGCACATCGTTCTGCCCTCCGTGCGCGGGCAGCCCGCCGTTCGTTCTGCGCTGCTCAATCTGCAGCAACTGGGGTGCCGCGTCACTTCCAAGATCTCATAAAGTGTTCTTTCTCTGTAACGGTAGCCCTTTCTCTATCGTTATACCGGTGTCACTCCTCTATCCAATGTCTCACGATACACGCTCCGTCGGCCTCGCCCTCCTGCTCTCCACTCTCATCGTGGTGAGCGTGGCTGTAGCATTGAGCACTCTCGTTCCACAACACACACCGTTTTTGATGTGCATGCTCTAGGCAGAGAAACGTTGCCATCCGATTGTCACGAATAATGGAAAGGATTAATAGAGGGTTCCGTCATCACCTTCCTCTTCAGCAGCGATCTCTCGCCGCTCCGCTCGATCGATGAAGGTCATGCACTGACCGAGAAGTGCAGAATCCATCAATCTTCTCTGGGCTGCCTCTGCTAAAAGAATCCGAAGGGCCACCGTTTCGGGGCAATCCTTCGTTAGTTGATCTAACTGTGCCTCAGGCGTTGCGGTACCGACATCCGTCATGCGTGGGGTGTCTCGTGTGGCCCCTCCGATCTCTGATGCTGAACCAACGGCCATTGCCGTGGAGTCTAGAATTCTGCACTTGCCAGTGCAAGGGATTCTTATTATTGACTTTTGGCATCTGCAAGCCAATCCTCTGCGTATCATTTTATGTGCCATTCCGTCAGTCAGCCCTCTCCTTCGACTTCCCAACGGGAATGAGGTAGAAGGGTGTGTGATCTGTGGGGAGTGAGAGTGCCTGCGTCACTCCTCCGTCGTCGAAAGCCCCGATAGGCACGGCCCCCAGATTCAGACTCACAGCTTCGAGGAGAAGATTCTGTGCGGCGTGTCCCGTTTCTAAGATGACGTAGCGTTCCGCGCGGTCGCCGTACTTCGCCGCCGTGCGTCCGATCACCGCCGCAATCACGAAGACTGCGGGAGCACGGAGAACAGGATCCTGCTCAAGAGCGTTGCGCCACAGTGAAAGGCGGGCATCGCCAGAACGATGCCTCGTGAGGCCACCCCCGGCCGGTTCGTAGTGCCACACTCCCTGCGCTGTCACCACGTAGAGTTCGAGTGGATAGAGCGCCCCCGCAGACGGTGCGGTTCGCAGCCCGTCCGGGTGTGTCATCCCCTGTGCCGCCCATGCGAGCTTCAGAAGCTGCTCCTCTGAGAGAGGCTCATCGGTAAATTCCCGCACAGATCGCCGTCCCGAGAGCGCTGCATCCAGACTCATACCTTCAGTGGAAAAAGCGGCATTCTGTTGAGTGTCGTACTGAGAGGCGCAGGCGGCGAGCAGCACGCAGGCACCAGCCATAAACACTCTGCGATGGAGAGCCAGCCACACCATCCCAGAGTACACCCCTCAGCTCGAAACTGAGAGGCGGGCGAACTTCCGCTTCCCTACCTGCACCGTCCCCTCCTCTACCACTTGCTCGATTGATTGAATAACTTTTTTGTTCAGCTTTACGCCTCCCTGTTCGATCACGCGACGGGCCTCGGACTTACTGGTCACGAGCTTGGATGACACGAGCACATCAACGAGGAGCGTTCCTTTCTTCACCTTTACCTCCGGCATATCCTCCGGCAGGCCCTTGTTTTTAAAGACACGATCGAAGGCTTGTTCTGCTTTCGTTGCGGCATCCGCACCGTGATAGAGCGTAGTAATCTCCCGCGCCAGACGCGCCTTGGCATCACGCGGAGAGCCTTTGAGAATCTTCTTCACCTCGTCTAAAGCAACATCAGTGCAACACTCGAAGTACGTGGCCATCAGGTCATCGTTCACACTCATCACCTTGCCGAACATGTCGGCTGGCTCATCGTCAATGTACACACAGTTGTCGTAGGTCTTGCTCATCTTGCGCCCGTCTGTTCCCTCGATGAGCTTGGTGGTGAGTATAAACTTCTCGCGCTTTCCAAATACCTTCTGGAGCTTGCGACCGCAGAGCATGTTGAACAGCTGATCGTTACCACCGACTTCGCAGTCCACATCCAACATAACGGAGTCATAGCCCTGCATGAGCGGATAGAGAAACTCATTCGGACTAATTGGTTCCTCTTCGAGAATCTCCTTTTTCAATGGAGTGAATGCAAAACCGCAATTCCCACATGTTACCGAGAATGGCCAGCGATCTCCCTGTATCTGTTCCATCGAAACATCCGACGACTTAAACAGCGGAATAGGAGTTCGACACTTCTTACACAGGACTGTGCGTGTCATACGTTTACGGAACATCTCTCGCTCGAGCATTTGCTGAACCGTGAAGTGGCTCGCAAGTTTCATGATCTCCGCAAAACTCATCTTCTCTAGCCATTCATGGTTATAGACGATTTTCAGTTTTTCGAAGTCCAGAATCTTTGCGGCCTGCTTTTTGTACGTTTTGAAATTTTCCTCCACTTGCTCCTTCGTTAGTGAAACGCGCATCGCATCCCTACCAGTCGGATCGCCCACCATCGCCGTGAAGCTGCCTATGAGAAAAATCACTTCGTGCCCTGCCTCTTGAAACGCTTTGAGCTTGCGCAACGGAACCGAGTGCCCGATGTGCAGCTTATTGCCTGTAGGGTCGATACCGAGGTAGAGGCGGATCGGTTTACCACTCTTGAGTTTCTTCTCGGCAAGATCGCGCGGAACCACCGTTTCGACAGCGCGGGTGAGTAATTCATCGTGATTGCTCATGGGCAGAAGGATACCAGCCCAATTCAACGAGGAATAGCCATCATCGGGTACACTGGTCAGCATGGAATTCCTCGTCCCCTCCCGTACACGTCTGGATGTGAGCCTTGCCGCTGCAAACGAGGGTTTAAGCCGTGTAAAAGCGGGTGTACTGATCCGCGCAGGTGGCGTACTCGTCAACGGCAGGATTGCTCGCAAGCCCGCCTGCATCGTCCAACCCGGAGATTGGGTGATCGTGACGGACAACGGAGAGCCCGCCTCTGAGAGTCACATCACTCCCGTGGATCTCAAGCTGAAAGTCCTGTACGAAGACGACGCCTGCCTCGTGATCGATAAACCTGCCGGGATTGCCGTGCACCCCGCACCGGGCTTGAAGAAGGACGAACCGACGATTCTGCACGGCATTGCCTTCCTCTTTAAAAAGAAGCGCATCCCCTTTTCTGCTGCAACAGTACTGGCTCACCGCCTCGATCGCGAAACGACCGGCTGCCTGCTGATCGCCAAGACGCCTCAGGCACACGCCGCACTGCAGAAGCAATTCAAGGATCGCACGGTACAGAAATCGTACCTCGCCATTGTTGAGGGAGTGCCCTCAGACAGAGAAGCCCACATCGATGCTCCCATTGGCCGCTCCCTCGCAAACCGAACAAAGATGGCGATCATGGGCGCCTCGCAAACACGCAGCGCGCAGACCACGTACCACCTCCTCTCTGCAGGAAAGACTGCAGCACTCCTTCAGTGTGATCTGCACACCGGGCGCACCCACCAGATCCGCGTGCACTTAAGCGCCATCGGCCATCCGGTCCTCGGTGATACCACATACGGATCCCAGAATCGCACTGCAGACCATCTCTGCCTGCACGCGTGGGAGCTCTCGTTTCAGTCACCCGCAGCAAAAAAACAAAAAGTCGTCGCTGCGCTGCCCGCTCCCTTCAAAAAAACGCTACGCACGCTATCCCTTACGCTCCCCAAGGATCAGTAAGTGACCGTGTAGGTGATCGAATCGAGCAACTCGCCCTTGGCATTGCGCGCATTGATACTATAGGTATGCACACCTCGATTCAGCGTACCGAGCGCGGGATCGGCAATGTAGTTCCAGAATGTCTTGCCAGGTGTGTACAGGCGCAACCGGTATCCGTTCACCCACACGCTGTCCGTTTCGGGAGGATTAGTACCTTCGATCAAGAAGGCGCTTCCCGTGGAGGTGTACTGTGTTCCGGCGATCGGCCCCGTCACATGTACGGTGCCGGGTTTCAGTGCAGCATTCTTGGGCAAATCCTCTTCAGAGGTGATGATGGACGCATCACTTGAGGCGCTCCCCGCATCGATGATCCCCTCTCCCTCGCCTCCCAGAATAATCTTCAGTGTGACCGGCTCGCTCTTCATCCCTGCATCATTGATGGCAGTGGCTGTGAAGACGTTCTCCCCCTCCTTGTAATTGTCGAGCTTTGTCGAGGCCAGGTATGTCCACGTAGTATCACCGGGCTTGAAGAGTTGCAGGCGATAGTCGTTCACGATGATGCCGGCTGTTCCCTGAGGTGCAGAACCAGAAATCTCCAGCTCCGTGCGCTGCGTGCGGTACGTCTGTCCGTTCTTCGCTGGATCGGTGATCGTCGGCGATGCCGGAGGCTTCAAATTACGCGCAATCTGGCGCACCACCGTTTCGAGCACGGTGCCCTGTGTATCGAGCGCCTCAATCGTCACAGAGACAGAATTCTGATCAGGCAACGAGAGCTCTATCGAGAATGTCCTGTCTGCCGCCAGATTGGCCTGATAGCCATTCACACGCACAGTCGACACCTTGCTCCCCACCATACCCTTCACCTCCACAGTGCCCGTTTGTATCGTGATGTTGTTCGCGGGGTTTGAGACTGTCAGCTCTATACCCTCTCCCACTGACATGGCAGATCCGGAAGAAGAGGAAACCTTCTGCTTCTTCGAGAGATAGAGCGACCGGCCTTCCTGTACAAGTACCGGCAGAGAGGAAAGTGAGCCAATGACCGAGCGATACTGGTAGAGGTCTGTATCGGGATTGTAATTCTCAGGGAGTGCGAACTGCTGGCCCTCGCCCACGATCACCGGAAGCACTGCCTTGGGAATATCGAGTTTCATGCCCAAGCCAGAAGCCGCATACACCGTGGCGGAACGCAGACCAATGACGGCGTCGGTGCCCTTGGGAATTTCGAAGACGATGTCACTCGCCGTCTCAACCGTGCGCAGTACTGCACCCGTAAACGCCGGCATTGCGGGCGTCGAAACCCAGAGCTGCCCGGTCGACAACTTTACCGCAAGGAGGGATTGTTCTGTACGCACATCACTCTGGAGCACCGTCACCTCTGTCTGATCGCCCAACCGCAGAATCGTGCCATCGAAGAACGTCAGTGCTGCTCCTCCGCTGGCACCTGTTTTTATCCGGTCCGTGGTATAGAGCTTCATGTCACTCTGCGCCGTGGCAAATTCCTTGTCATCCAGTGAGACCTGCGCCGCCCCTTGTCGCTCAACCGTCAGTAATACCGCTGTCTGGCGTGCGTGGTTTCCAAATCCAATTTTCTGCAGAAGCCACGACCCGGCAAAATAGAGAATAGCCAACGCAAGAATGATTCCAATTACCGGCCGCACCGCTCGACTAAGGGAAGACTGCTCCGCGAGGGCGAAATGATTGCGGCGATGGCGGTAGTAGAGCATAGGCAAGGGATTGGTCGTTTATGGTAAACGTGAATGATAGGTGAAGGCAAGAGACGAAAGGCTGGAGAGGCGTAGAAACAGGAGAAGCCGGCAAGACATACCAAAAAACCCCTCTTAAAGGCCTTCTTTCCCTCTTAAGACTGTTACGACCTCAGCGTGTCACCCGATCCATCCGTCTCCGCTGCGCTCCGCCGTGATTCCACTCACCGAAAACAAAGAATAGCCAGCTTGAGACAAGATGACACAAGAACGTTTCAGGTCTCATCGTGTCACACGATCCACCTCTGACTGCACTGTGACGCGCGCCTTCACCAACTCATCGCCCATTTCGCGCATGGAGCGGTATCCCTGCTTTCGGGCCTGCTGTTCAATGGCCATTGCCGATTCGTTGCCAAGAATGAGGTTCTGGATTTCGGGCGTCGCCTGCACAAACTCAGCAATCACCGTACGACCGTCGTACGAGGCACTGTTCGCGGGATCCATTTGTGCCCCTTCCTTCTTGAACTCGTCTTTCAGTGTTCGCACGAGACGCTGTGCCATTACACCACGGAGTGCCGGAGCAAACGTATAGGGACTGACACCCATCGACAGCAGACGGGGAATCGCCTCAATCGCAGAGTTCGTATGGAGTGTACTGAGCACCAAGTGACCCGTAAGCGAGGCGTCAATGGCGGTTTGTGCTGTCTCGAGATCGCGGATTTCACCCACGAGAATGACGTTGGGGTCATGACGCAAAAGCGAGCGCAATCCCGACGAGAACGTGAAGTCGTGTGAAGGATCCACCTGACTCTGCACGATACCGCTGATCTCGTACTCGATCGGATCCTCAAGCGTGACGATGTGGCGATGCGTGCCGATGATTGTCTTGAGCAGTGCATAGAGCGTGGTCGTTTTTCCTGATCCTGTGGGACCCGTAATGAGAAAGAGCCCGTTGGCCACATTCATCATCTCGGTGAGATCCTTCGACATCCCATCGGGGAATCCTAGTTCCTTCAGCTCCACGATCCCCTGCTTGGGATCGAGAAAACGCAGGGTGATTGCCTCACCAAAGCGGGAAGGAATGGTCGCGACACGAATGTTGACCGTGCGCATCTCTTCTTGACCATCCTGTGTCTTCTCGCTGACATCGAATACCAACTGACCGTCCTGGGGGATATTCGTGATATTCATTTTTAGCTTTGACGCGAATTTCACGTGGCGCAGAAAATCCACGTACACCGCAGGCGTAATGTGCGCGAGCAGCTCCAATATTCCGTGCAGACGCACCTCAAATCGCACGAAGGTTTTCTCGGGCGAGCAGTGCAGGTCAGAAATGCCCTGAGCAACGCATTTCTGCTCGAGCGTGCTCAAGAGCGTCTTGCCATCCATCTGTTCCCAAGCATTTGGAGCCATCGATTCATTATAGCAGAAAAACGCACTACTGGCCATTCCCCGGTTCGTCGGTTTCATCGGTCTGAGAGCAGCTTGTCCATCGAACTCCCTCCACTCTCAAAGGTCCCATCCCTATAATGCGGTGCCCATGAGCGCGTACCGTTCCCCCTTCGAGAGCAAGCGCACACACTCCATCGAGCAGCGCATGCTCATCGTGCACGTCATGCTCGCACTCTGCGGGCTCATTATACTCGCACGTTTGCTTGAGCTGCAGCTTCTGCGCGGTGACGAGTACCGTTCCTACGCCCAAGCCCAACACTACGGAGGTGTCGTGCTGCCTGCCCGGCGCGGCGAAATTCTCTCTCAGAGCAGCAAGACGAACGAGACAAGCATGCTCGCCACGAATACCACCCTCGATCTCCTCTACGTGGATCCCTTCATTCTCGAAGATCCGGTGATGGTGGCAGAGAAGCTGTCTGATCTTCTCGTCACGCCCGAGGTGCACGCCGCCTGCTCCGCGGGTTCGTCGCTCTGTCCGCGTGAATTGATGCGCGAGTATCTGGGAGCCTTCGATCCCATGATTCGCATGGATGCGCTTCTCTCGACCACGCTCCTCGAACCACTCCCCAAGGATTTACCGCCACCTGATCCCTCCGATCTCCCCGACATTACCGAAGTGCGCCGACGGTTCGCTCGCTCTATCGAAGAGCGCATTACCGAGGATCGTGTGACGTTCGTCCCCCTCCTCTACGGTGCAAACAAATTGCAGATGGAAGCAGTGGAGCAACTTGGAATTTCGGGCGTTACGGTGAACCGAGATTCGCAGCTCATTTCGGCAGATCCTGAGCAGGTGAATCAGTCACAGTTGCCCACGATCGCACGCAAGCTCTCCGAACCGCTCGGCAAGGATCCTATCGTGCTGCGCGACATGTTACGCAGTCGGCCGATGCGCTACGTCTCGATCATGCGACGGCTCCCCCCCTCGATCACCTTCCGTGTGAAGGATCTCCTGCTCCAGTCACTGCAAGAAACACTGGCCCGTAAAAAATCCGCGCGTACGATCGAAGAGGCGGAACGTATTGCTGATCCCCTGCGCTGTATCGCGCTCATCCCTGAACACTGGCGCTTCTACCCCGATGGAACGGTAGGCTCACACGTCGTCGGGTTCCTCAACCCGAGCCAGGAGGCACAGTACGGCATCGAGCGCACATTCGATCCACAACTGCGAGGGCAGGAGGGTCTTATCTCCACAGTCAGCGATCCCAGTGGCGGACAGATCCTCACCGCAGATCAGCGCATCGTTGATCCTAGAGACGGCGATACGATCGTCCTCACCATTGACCGCAGCATTCAAAAAGAGGTGGAAACCATTATGGATGCCGCTGTGAAAAATATCGATGCCGAGGGCGGTCAGGCGATCGTCATGGATCCTCAGACCGGCCGTATTCTCGCTATGGTGAATGCTCCCCTCTTCGATAGTAATAACTACGGAGCGGTCTTCGAGAAGGTCCCCATGGTGCTCTCGACCGGCCAGCAGAAGCAGATTGTTGTAGAGATCTACCACCCTGATACGCGATCGTTCATCCTGAAAGCGTACATCGATGACGTGTTCACCGAACAGGGACGCTCGGCGATCTCGCCCGAAAAACAGAAGCAACTGCAGGAAATTGAGGAGCTCTACGAACTGCAAAACATCGTGCGGTACTACCTCTACATGGGCGAAACGACACGCATCGAACTCTTTCCCACCGATCGTCCGAATGTATGGCTCAAGTACGAAAATGGAATCGGCGTGGGAGCATACCTCAATCGTGCCGTGCAGACCGTGTACGAACCGGGGTCGGTGATGAAACCTGTCACCATGGCCATTGCCATCGACCAGGGCGAAGTGACGCCCAATGACATGTACGATGATATCGGCCCGGTGAAGGTGGACGAGTACACCATCCAGAACGCACTCCTCAAGTACTTCGGCAAGGTGACGATGACCAACTGTCTGGAATTTTCGATCAACACCTGCATGACCACGGTCTCTGCCAAGCTCGGCCGCAAGCTTTTCTACCGTGCGTTAGACCGCTTCGGGTTCGGACACATTACCGGTGTGGAGCTGGAAGACGAGCTCCCCGGCGAGCTGCGGCCGTGGAAGAACTGGAGTAATGCGCTGCTCGCCACCTCCGCGTACGGTCAGGGACTCTCGGCCACCCCTCTGCAGATGATCACGGCCTTCGCTGCCCTCAGCAACGGTGGAAAGCTCATGAAGCCAATGATCATCGATCGCATCATCCGTGCCGATGGAACAGTGGAGCGCACGCAGCCGAAGGTGATTGATCAGGTCATCACTCCCGAAACTTCTGCCACGATCACCGCCATGCTCGTGAGCTCGGTGAATAACGGCTACGCCAAAGTCGCCAAAGTACCCGGATATCGCATGGCAGGCAAAACCGGCACCAGTCAGATCGCGGGGCCGGGTGGCAAGTACGAATCCGGCACCGGATCGGTGATCACCTCTTTCGCGGGTTTCGCTCCCGCCAATCATCCCAAATTCGTCGTCCTCGTGAAGTTCGACCGCCCCAAGGCGTACGGCAAAGATCTCGGTGTGCAATCGGCTGCGCCGGTGTTCAAAGATATCGCCACCTTCCTCTTCAGGTACTACGGTCTTCCGCCGGACGAGAAATGAATCATAAAAAGTACCGAAGCATGAATCCTCGGCACCTTTGTAAATCGCACGTTTCAGATTACCGGCACTCCGTCCAACCCGATGCCGCAACACCGCTGATATTCTTCGGGGCGCACACCGGTTTCCTGGCTGTATTGGAATTTGCGTAGCAGGATTGACTGCTCGTACACGAGACCTGTTGGCACTGGTTGCACACGGTGCCACTTGTTGTTGGAGCCTGCACAGCCGGCTTGATGGTATTGGTGGATCCGCTTGTCCCCTGCTTACACTCCGTCCAGCCCGATGCACTCACATTAGGAAGATTGGGGACACTGCAGACCGGTGTCCTGCTTGTGTTCGAATTGGCGTAGCATGACTGATTGCTGGCACATGCCGTTCGCTGACACTGATCGCACACATCGCCCGTCGTCGTACGCGTGCATGCTAGGGGCCCGCAACTGATCAGACAGCCGTTACTGTTGTAAACAAGATTCCTGTACGAACATCCCTGACTCGGCGCCACACAGGAAGGCGGGCTGGGGCAGGGACTTCCACCTCCACCGCCTGTGCACTCCGACCAACCGTTCACTGAGAGACCAGGAGTCGAACAGACCGCCCGTCCACTCACATGCACGTAACAGGATTGTGTGCTGGGACACGCCGGTGAACAAGTGCACTTACCCGCATTCGACGCACTGGATCCATTCACCTCAATCTGGCATCCAGCATTGCATCCATCGCCCTGTGTTCTGTTGCCGTCATCACATTGTTCGATACCCGCTCGAATAAATCCGTCTCCGCAGGCCGCATACCGACAGGTATTGAGACAGGCATCGGTATTGGATTGATTACCGTCGTCACATTGCTCCGAACTTTCTACGACACCGTTACCGCAGCGAGCGGCCACTCTTCCGTTACAGTTTGTATTGCAGTGGTTGGAAGTGCCATTGAGTCTGCCATCGTCACACGTCTCGTTCTTTTCGCGGGCACCATTACCGCACGTCGGACAGATGTCCCAGTAGCCGCCAGAGACCTCACCCGTTGATGTGGGGGCACCACAGTGTGGTGCATTCCCAACAAGACTGATGAAGCAGGATTGCCCGTAGGAACACGCCGGGGAACAGGCGCAATCCTGACAGGTGGACCCGCAGCCATCTCCGTTGGCGGTATTACCGTCGTCGCAGTACTCATGACCGTTCCAGATCACGCCATCACCGCACTTCGCGCGCGTGCACTCGTTGGTGCAGGCATCGCCGTTGACGGTATTGCCATCGTCGCACTCTTCACCGGCATCCGGCCGGCCGTTGCCGCAATCTCTGCATCGATACCAGCTCGGATTGCTGGAGTTGATCGAGAGGCAGGTAGGGCTCCCGTTGCGTGTCACATAACACGCCTTTCCGGTCGGGCACGTGACGCCCTCGCAGGAGGGACAGTAGTACTTGGGTTCCCTGTTGCCGTAGGCACCACAGCCGTCACCATCAACCGTATTGCCATCGTCACACTCCTCCTGACCTTCGAGTCGACCATTGCCACGGACAGGCGGTTGCCTGCAGGTGCGCCAGCCGGAGGTCGTGGCATGGTACGTCGAGGGGCTCTGCTTACAGGCTGGATTGATGATATCCCTGAGAATAGCCGGGTCATTGCCAGTGTATACGTAGCACCCGGCTGACGTGCGGTCACACTCAGAACACGGCTCACAGATTCCTGAGAGCGGCTGTAGAGGCGTGTCGATTCTACACTCCACGTTGCATCCGTCCTGGTTGTACCGGTTGCCGTCGTCACACTGCTCGCTGCCTTCCTTTACGCCGTTGCCGCAGATGGCGCGGCCTGTCGGCGTGGAAGAAGCCGAACTCATTGCAGAGGAAACACTCGAGAAAGAGCTCGAAGAGAATGTGGGACATGGTTCGTTAATGGGAACCGCGATGATTGCTCCATCCTGACCGATACAATCCTTGTGAGTGAACCCCGAACTAGAGGAACTCCTCACAGAAGAGGCGCTCGAGGAGGTCACGACCGGTGCTCTCGCCTTGAAGGCGACGGCATCGGCGCCAAACCGGTCATTCGTCAGCATCGGCTTGGCGAGCACCTTGACCTCACGATTACCCTCAAATGTCACCGAGCCAATATGTTTCCATGTCTGGCCCCTAAAGGTGGCACCGCTCGGTGCCACTGTCTGATTCACGCGCTGGTCAAGAACGGCCGCAATGGCCGAGCGTCGTCCTCCGCTCGGCAGCACGAGATCAAGTTGCGCAGTAAACATCACACTGGTGTATCCACCGGACGGCTGCCACGTCGCATACACGTCGTACGTACCGCCGGGCAGTGTGCGATACTCAGGTGTACCGAACGTCCCGCCATACTTCCATCCGACCATTGTCACATTCAAGAGTGAGTGGTAACTGCCGTTGTACGCAGCACGATCATCAACCATCATGCCGTTGCCGTGATCCTGGAAGTTGTTCTTGTGAATGACAAAGAATCGTGGGTCACTGTTATCAAGCACGTAGATGCCATCAGATGGAGGCGTTACTCTGAGTGTGCAGGAATTGGTGCAATCGTCATCATCGACACTGTTGCCGTCGTCACACTGCTCACCCGCTTCCGTCACACTGTTGCCGCAGGTGCTCCGCGAAGCAGGAACAGAAGAGGAAGAAACGCTGGAAGACGAGGAAGATGAAGGAATGACGTAATTGATTGTCTTCGAAACGCGAGGACCACACGTTGCATCGATATTCGGTGCCTCATTCATCGGAGGACGAGGGCAGGCGGCGAAATCGATGCGGTACGATCCGGCACCGTATGAATCAAGTTGACCACGGAAACCGGTGATGACGCTCGGATCTCCTTGTGTACCGACAGCGCCACCTCCGAGCATCACATCACTCCCCACTCTGTAGACTTCATAGCGGATCTCATTCTGCGTTCCGGGGTCTTGCGAGAATGAGAAGGTGATGGTATCGAGATCGGTAGAGAAGGAAGCGTCGATCACGAGTGGCTCCTTCATACAATCATGGTCACACCCGTCGTTCAGGAGCACATTCCCATCATCGCACTCCTCGCCTGTCTGCACGACGACGTCGCCGCAGTACTCGAACAGACACCGGGCATTGCATCCATCATTGTTGACCGTGTTCCTGTCATCACACTCTTCGTTGCCAGAAACGACTCCATCTCCGCAGAATTCTGTTTCACACTGAGAACTACAGCCGTCACCCGGCTTGCGGTTGGCGTCATCACAATCTTCACCGGTATTCTGTACACCGTCACCGCAGTAGCCACCCGTCACCGCAGCGAGCAGTGAGCGGGAATCCGGTACGACACCGGTAGACACCTGGGGAAGGTACGCTCCTGAGACGAGCAGGCCGCTGTACACGAATGCACAGAGCGAAAACATGAGACTGAGCACAGCTTTGCGTTCCATAGAATGGATGGGAAGTGGATGTGAGTTTTCGTTATTATTATACAGTAATTTAACCATAATGGGAAAACGTTCTAATCCCCACACAGAAGTAGATATCTTGAACTTCTGCCCTATTCTCTCTCACTTCACCGTAACGCTTTTTGCCAAATTCCTTGGCATATCGGGGTCTTTGCCGCGTTTGACGGCGAGGAAGTACGCCAGCACCTGTATGGGAATAATGTTCACAATGGCCTGAGCCGTATCGACATCGGGCACTTTAATCCACTCGTCGAAGACCTCGTGACGCTCGGGAGCAACGCCGACGATGAAGCCTCCCCGCGCCTTGAGTTCAATGGCATTACTGATGATGTCGGTGCGCACTTCGTCGTTCCCCACGAGTGCAATGCAGGGCGTGCCTTTCTCGATGAGGGCAATGGGGCCGTGCTTCAGCTCTCCACCCGCAAACCCCTCGGCGTGCACATAACTCACCTCCTGAATCTTGATCGCGCTCTCGAGCGCCATGGGGTAGTTCCATCCCTTACCGATGATGTAGAGGTCGGAACTCTCTTGAATACGTTCGGCAATGGTCTCGATGAATTCCGTGTAGCGGGGATTCAACATGTCATTGATCGCTGCGGCGGTCTCGAGCAGACGCGTACGACCCTTGGGCAACTTATCAATCATGGCGTACGCAATAAGCAGGAGAACAGCCATCTGACCGGTGAGCGCCTTGGTCGAGGCCACTGCGCGTTCCGGGCCCGCCTTGATGTGCAGGGTGAAATCCGCTTCGCGCGCGATTGTAGAACCCTCGGAATTCACAATGGCGAGTACCTTCGCCCCCTTGGATTTCGCGATCTTCATCGCCTCGAGCGTGTCGGCCGTCTCGCCACTCTGACTCACGGCAATGAGCAGGCTCTCAGGCTTCAAGAAACGATGGTAGAGCTTGAACTCGCTGGCCGGTGCGAAGTTGATGTGATGTCCTGCGATCACCGAGAAGAAGTACTCCGCCGCCATGCAGGCCTTGGCAGCCGTGCCACACCCCACGAGGAATGTGCCCTGTGCATTGAGAATGGCCCGCGCGAGCGTCTCAATCTGCTCTTCATCCTGATCCACTGCACGTGCAATGGATTCTTTCTGCTCCATGATCTCTTTGAGCATGTAGTGTTCGTACTCTCCTTTATGTGCTTCGGTGAGCGACCACGTGATTTCGATTTCACGCTTCGCGCGCTCCTCACCTGACTCAATGTCAGAGAAGAGAATGGTCTTACCGTCTGTCACCACCATTTCGCCGTCGTCGAGGTACTGCACTGTGCTCGTGTGCTCCATGAACGCCGGTGTGTCGGAGGCGATATAGAAGCCATCCTTTCCCACACCGACAATGAGCGGGGAACCCGTGCGCGCCGCAACGAGTAATGAGAAATCGGCATGCATGGCCACAATGCCGTAGCGTCCCTCGAAGCGCAGGCAGGCGCGGCGCACCGCTGCGGCAAAGTCGGGGGGAGGGATCCGGGAATCGGAATTCGGACTTAGGATTCCATTTTCAGAAGTCCCATTTCCTATTCCCGATTCCCGAACCTTCATTTCTTCCTCGATGAGATGAGGAATCACCTCTGTATCGGTCGACGAGACGAATGTGTGTCCTTTAGTCTTCAGCTCTTCGCGCAATGCTTCGTAGTTCTCGATGATACCATTGAGGACCACGATGATCTTGCCATCACAACTTATGTGCGGGTGGGCGTTCTCAGTAGTCACGCCGCCATGCGTCGCCCAACGCGTGTGCGCCATAGCAAGCGAGCTCGATTGCTCAAAGTCACGGGCATCCACGGTACTGATCTTGCCAATATCCTTGCGAATGACTATGCCCTCTTCTGTCTTACACGCCACACCCCACGAGTCGTATCCGCGGTACTCCAATCGCTTAAGACCCTGTACGACAAGTACGCCTGCATCTGTTCTCCTGCCGATATATCCAATGATTCCGCACATGTGAGAAATGGCTTGGGAATGGGGAGATTTTAATGATTTACACCCGAGAGTCAATGAAAGAGCTGATAGCTTTGAGCTGTGAGCTGATATCTTTGAGCAGATAGCTTTGAGCTGTTAGCTGATAGATTTTTTATTCATCTTCGATGCTCACACACCCGAACCTACAACCTAAAAGCTATCATCTACCAGCTATCATCTACAAGCTACCAACTATCATCTACCAGCTCCACAACCCCATCTTTTCCTTGCAATTGCCCAATACGATCACTACCCTACCGCCGCTATGCCACTAACCTCCTCCGCCATCAAAGCCATGCGCCAGAGCGCAACGAAACGCGACGCGCGACGTCCCTTCCGCACACGGATGAAGAGTATTCTTCGTGAGCTCACTGATCTCGCGAAGGCCGGTAAAAAAGAAGAGGCGAAAAAACTCCTCCCTATGGTCAACAAGATTGTCGACACCGCTGCGAAAAAGCGCATCGTCCACTGGAAGAACGCCGCACACAAGAAATCACACGCCGCCTCCCTGGTCGCCGCCTTGGATGCGAAGAAGTAAATGACTGTTGATCGTTGGCTCGTTACTTGTTACTTGTTATGGGATTTCAAACCTTTGAGGACATTGAAGCGTGGCAAGAGGCTCATGCGCTTGTGCGCCTCATACGACAATTCGCTCGACGTGCGATTGAAAAAAAAGATTGGGCATGGGCTGACCAAATCAGTCGTGCTGCTCTTTCGATCATGGCAAACATTGCAGAGGGAAACGATGCCCAGACAAATGCAGAATTTGTCGTCTTTCTGGGATACGCGAAGAGGTCATCGGCAGAAGTTCGCTCCCATCTCTATTATGGATTTAATGAGAACTACCTGAACCAACTGGAATTTGATCAAACAAGCGAGCAAACGAAGAAGATTGCAGCACAACTCGCAAAGCTCATTACCTATCTTCGTTCGCATTCACGCCATCATCGCAATCCATCATCGAGCAACCAGCCAACGAACAACGAGCAACGAAATCGTACTCACGTCACTCCAAATACATTCACAAACTCATGACTCGAATTCTCGCCATCGACATCGGGACGAAGCGCACGGGAGTGGCCTATTTGGATGAAGAAACAGATATCCCCCTGCCGCTCACCACACTGAAGCATACGAGCACTGAAGAGCTCTTGGAGATGCTCTCTGCCCTTATTAAGGAGCGCCGCATCGATCGGCTGATTGTAGGGCTCCCCCTTCTTCCTTCAGGCGACGAGGGTGCGCAGGTCCATTATGTTCGTGAAATTACAGAACAGATGCAGGAACGCGGATGGTCGGTAGAACTGCGTGACGAGCGTTATACCACTCCTCGTACACATACCGGTGATCCTGACGCGATTGCCGCCCTCAATTTGTTCTGAACAGCCTTATAAAAGCATTGAGGAGATGTTTGACAATATCAAAAAATTGACTAAAATACCATCCTTTACCTGTTCATTGGACTCCACCGTTTTGCCGCAAACTTAAGAGCACCCGTTGCGCGACTGTATCGACATCAGCGCTTGGGTGAGGGACGACGAAGATTTTGATCGATGAGGAAGAAAATCGACGCAGAGACACGGAGCAACATCTCTTCTCATCCGTCCACCCAAACCTCTGCTGCATCTTTTGTCTCTGTCAATGTTATGGTAAAACGAGGGATGTTCATTCCCCCACGATGATGACCGCTCCCGCAGCCTCCTCCACCACCACATCCCAGCAGACACCGAACCTTCCGCAGATCTCTCTCAATTTGCAGGAGTTACTCGACAATCTCTTCCTCGTCCTGACCGACAAGGAAGCAACTGTGGTGAAGAGGCGTTTCGCTCTACAGGGCAATCAAAAGCAGACCCTCGAGCGGATTGGTAAGCAGTTCAATGTCACGCGTGAGCGTATTCGTCAGATCGAATCCATCGCACTCAACAAACTCAAGCGCACTGTCCGTACCACACGACTCGATGAAGTGAATACCCTGGCGAAGGGTGTACTGCGTGTGCACGGGGGGCTCATGCGCGAAGACGACCTCATCACCATGGTGCTACGTCGCATTCAGGGCAGCACCCAGGTCGACGGAGCCGTTCTTCGTCTCTCGTACTCCATCGACAGCGAGATGGCCATGGGCAGCCACAGCAACACCTTCGTCCCATTCTGGAGACTCGAGTCTCTGGCCATGGAAGACATTCTTCTTATCGTCAATAGCGTCGTGAAGATCCTCAAGAAGCGAAAGTCCTGCATGCAGGCTGATGAGATCGTCTCGGCCGTGCAATCGATGAACCTCTTCGAGGGCCGGGTACCCAGTCGTGAACTCATACTCTCCTGCCTCAAAATCGACGAGCGTCTCAAAGAGATTACCGAAGGATGGGGTCTGACCGAGTGGCGCTTCGTTCGCCCACGTAGTATCCGTGACAAAGTGGAAATCATTCTTAAGAAGTCCGGTGAGCCGCTCCACTTCATGGAAATCGCCAATCGCATCCGCGACGCGCATTTCGATCATAAGAACGTCACCGTTCAGGCGGTACACAACGAACTCATCCGCTATCCCCAATTCGTCCTCGTAGGCCGCGGTCTCTACGCCTTGAGCGATTGGGGCTATGAGCCGGGTACCGTAGCTGATGTGATTGAGAAGATCCTCAAAGAGAAGGGGCCCTTGAGCAAGAAAGAGATCATCTCCGAAGTCGCCAAGCAGCGCACCGTGAAGGTCGGCACGATTTCTCTCAACCTGCAGAAGATGCCCTACTTCACTCGCGTAGGACGCGCCGTATACGCTTTCGATCCGAGCAAGAAGAAGTAATCCTTAAGAATCGTAGAAGAGGCCCCTTACGGTTGGGCCTCTTTTTTCGTGCCGTGCCTTGCGCAGACGGCATTGAGCGCCAACAATGGTGGTGATGACACGAAAGATCCTCTTACTCAGCTTGGGTTCCTGCGCACTCCTTCTCACTACTTGCGGTGGTGGAGATCCCCTCCCTCCTCCCCTTCCCACAGGCGTGCAGACGATGACCGGTACCCTGCTTCCCGCCGAGATCTCGACCCTGCGACGTGGCACGCACCTGCTTACGTACGAGGGACAACGGCTCTGTTTCGTCGAGAGTACAGTCGTCAATCTTCGGACATTTGAGGGAAAAACCGTGGTGATCCGCGGCATCTTTGAGCCCAATACCGATCCTTCACTCCTCCCTGTTCTCGTCACGCAGGATGTGACGACTCTCGAGCAGGACCTGCAGCGAATCTCTCTCAGTACCTTTGGGCTCACAGGAGCTATTCCCCGTTCGTGGATCATGGCAACGCAGAAAAACACGACCGTATTCCTCGTTGAGGGAACCGCAACGCCACTCGTCACCATCATCCGTTCTCCGCAGACTTCCCTCCCTTCCACCGGATCGCCCTTTCAGATTTCCGGGCATTACGCGGTACGTCAGGGAACACCCAACTCGCAGCAGGAAATTGCCTCGGTGGAATCCGACGGAGATCTGATTGTCCTCACCTTCGCACCGCCACAAGAGATGGAAGACGCCGATCTGTTGCACGCTCAGTGGCTGGTGTTCCTCACATCACTCACCTTCGGTGATGCTTCTGGTAAACAATCGTCCGCTACACAATCAGAGACAACTGTCGGTTCTCCTTGCGGCGGGACCGCTGGCATTCTGTGCCCGACGGGGCAGTACTGTGAAATCACCGACTTTCAGGAGAATATTGGAAGGTGCCGCGCGATTGGTGGTGCCTAGAGGTGTACAGTAATACACCATCATCATTTGCGCGATTCCGCAAGAGATTGTCGTTGCAGAGGTGAATCTTCAAACGTATCGTGGTGTACGAATTTACACCTTTTACCCTTCTCTCCTCAACTCTACCATGGCAAAAGCATCTCCTACCAAAATCACGATGACCCCCACGAAAGACACGACCACCTCCAAAAATCCCAAAGAAGAGGCGCTCAAGTCCGCCCTCGCACAGATCGAGAAGCAGTATGGTGCCGGTGCCATTATGCGCATGGGCCAGGATCACGCAGTGAAGATCGAGTGTATTCCTTCCGGTGCTCTCTCGCTCGACATTGCGCTCGGCGGCGGCATCCCCAAGGGCCGCATCATCGAGATCTACGGTCCGGAATCCTCCGGCAAAACCACTCTTGCCCTGCACGTGATCGCACAGGCGCAGAAACGTGGAGGTAAGGCGGCCTTCATCGATGCGGAGCACGCACTGGACGTGCAGTACGCCAAGAAGATCGGGGTCGATATTGATGCACTTTTAGTCTCGCAGCCCGATGATGGGGAACAAGCCCTCGAAATCACCGAAACTCTCGTACGGTCCGGCGGTATCGATCTCATTGTCATCGATTCCGTCGCCGCACTCACCCCACGCGCAGAGATCGATGGCATGATGGGCGACAGCCACATGGGCTTGCAGGCTCGACTTATGAGCCAGGCTCTTCGCAAACTGACGTCCATTGTGAGCAAGACCAGTTGCTCCATCATCTTCATCAACCAGATGCGCATGAAAATTGGTGTCATGTTCGGCAATCCTGAAACAACCACCGGCGGCAATGCCCTCAAATTCTATGCCTCCATCCGCATCGACGTGCGTCGCATCGACAAAATTATCGAGAAGGGTGAGGGCGACCAGGAAATCGTCGGTAACCGCACCAGAGCCAAGATTGTGAAGAACAAAGTCGCCCCACCGTTCCGCCAGGCGGAATTCGACATTCTCTACGCCAAGGGCATCAACTACGCAGGCGATCTGCTTGATATGGGCGTGAAGTACGGCATCATCGAGCGGGCGGGCACGCACTACCGCTGCGGAGAAGAAGCCCTCGGCCAAGGACGAATGGCTGCCTCACTCAACATCGCAGGGCAACCGAAACTGAGTGAGAAGCTTGAGAAAGAAATCCGTAGTGCTGCCGGCCTTTAGGCTGAGGTAATAGGGATTCGGGATTCGGACTTAGGAAGTACGAAGTATGACGAACGATTTCACTCAGTTTGATGGCTGGCGTAAAGCAATGGATCTTGCAGTCAAGATTCATCACGTCACAGAAAGTTTTCCAAAGAGTGAGCGCTACGGTCTTGTATCTCAACTGCGTCGAGCATCTGTTTCTGTGGCCGCGAATATCGCAGAAGGATTCGGTCGATATAGTTATCCGGACAAACAATATAAATATGTGCTAGCACGCGGCGAACTCGTCGAAGTGATGACTGAACTGATATTCAGTGTTCGTGTCAGCTATCTCTTGAAAAATCAACATGAAGAATTACATCGGGACTGCGTGGAGGTACACAAAATTCTCAATGCCCTGATCACCAAAATGCATTCACTGTCAGAATCATCCTAGGTCCGAATCCCTATTCCCGAATCCCGCGCAGAAAAGGTCTATACTGAAAACCACATGGATACCCCTTCATTTCCATCACAAGAGCTCTACTCCGGACACGGCTGGCGCGTCACGCTCGAAGAAGCGCCTCTCCCGAATGGGAAGATGAAAAAGATGGCCCGCGTCGTCCGTTGTGATACCGCTCACATCATCGCCGTCACCGATAGTGGAAATGTGCTCCTCCTCCGCGAGTACCGTCCGTTCTTCGATGGCTACATCTGGATGCTGCCCACGGGCCGGGTAAATAAGGAGCCAGATCCCAAAATCGCAGCTCTACGCGAACTGCAGGAAGAAACGGGCTATCGCGCAGACGAAATTACTTTTCTCTGCAGTGGCAACCACTCAGAGGGATTCCCCACGATGAATCACATTTTCGTCGCCAAGAAGCTCGCTCTTGATCCACTGCCTCAAGATGATACTGAATTGATCGAAGTACACGAGTGCACCATTCAAAAGGCTATTGAACACGTCTGTAATGGCTCTCACGTCCACATGCCGAGTGCCTACGGCCTGCTCCGTTTCGCCCGGGACACGGTATTGAGGGAATAGGTATTCGGAAATAGGACTTAGGAAACATTTTTAACGGAGCACTTGAAATCAAATCAACCTCCTGCTTCCAACAAATCATCAATAGAAACCCTAAGTCCGAATCCTTATTCCCGATTCCCTCTTTCCACATTTCCTCCACAATCCACCAACACGCCGTATCTCATTTCACTGCCGTCATCAAGCGGGTTTGATTGCCGTCAGTGCTGCGAGCACTACAATCCGTGTTCATGGCTACGAGCACCCCATCCTCCATCAAAACTCAGCCGCATTCCGCCGAGGCCGAACGTACAGTCTTGGGCGCGCTGCTCGTGGATCCCGAGGCCGTGATTAAAGTAAGTGACTTTCTCATGCCATCGGATTTCTACGATCCCACGCTGCGCGAAGTCTATCAGGCCATTCACGAGCTCTACATGGGTCACGAGCCGATTGATTTCGTAACCGTCACCACAAAGCTCTCAGGCAATGAGAAAATCCAGAAAGCAGGGGGAAGCGCTTTTTTGGCAGAGCTCGCCTCTGAGGTACCGACGTCATCCCACGTGTACCAGTACGGACAGATCGTGAAGACGAAAGCTGTACATCGTCGCATCATTGCCGCCGGTCAGAACATTATTGGTCTGGGATACGAAGAGGAGAAACCTGTTGCTGAGCTCCTCGATCTCGTAGAGAAATCGATCTTCGAGATCACGAACATGTATCTCAAAGATAAGTTCATTCACATTCGAGACGTACTCGAGACGCGTTACGAACGCTTTGCCGAGATGCACGAATCACAGGATGAAGAAACTGTGAAGGGTGTGCCCACAGGTTTCAAATCCCTCGATATGAAACTTTCGGGCATGCAGCCATCGGATCTCGTGGTGATCGCGGCACGCCCCAGTATGGGAAAAACCTCCCTCGCGCTCAATATCGCCCAGAACGCCGCAATCCGTGGGCGAAAACACGTCGGCATCTTCTCACTTGAAATGAGTAAGGAACAATTGGTGGATCGCCTGTTTGCCTCGATGCTCGGCGTGGATTCTTGGAAACTCCAACGCGGCAAGTTGGATGACACCGACTTTCAGAATATGGGCCCGATTATGGATGAGCTCAACAAGGCAAATATCTTCATCGATGACTCTGTCGCCTCTACCATTCCGGAGCTCCGCGCCAAGGCACGTCGTCTGCAGATGGAGAACGGGCTCGATCTGCTCATTATCGACTATCTGCAGCTCATGAGTACGGGCAACGCCAGCTATGCAGGCAACCGTGTGCAGGAAATCTCAGAGATTTCACGTTCCCTCAAACAACTGGGGCGCGAATTGCACGTGCCGATTATCGCCCTCTCGCAGCTCTCCCGCGCAGTTGAGACCCGCCCGGGCAATATTCCCCAGCTGTCGGATCTGCGCGATTCCGGATCTATTGAACAGGATGCGGACGTGGTACTTATGATGTACCGCGAAGACTACTACGAAGAAGACAGTGATCGACCCGGCGTGACCGACATCTACATCCGCAAACACCGCAACGGTCCCATCGGACGCGTAGAGCTCTTATTCAAGAAGGAGCAGATGCGCTTCTACGACATCGATAAAGTGCACTCGGCATAATAGATGTTTGGGCGATTGGCCATGAACAACAATGCGGCTATCCTGTGCGCACATGGATACATTCATTCCCGTCCGCCCCGATATCCCACTGCTCGCGATTCTGCTCTACGCGCTGATCGCGTTCATGATCGGCATCACGGTAACCCCGTGGTACCTGAAGGTGCTCCTCCACTTTAATCTCGGAAAACAACTGCGGAGCGAAACGGTCGACGGCCTCGCGGCCACCGTCTTCAACAAGTTCCACGCCAAGAAGGCCGGCACCCCCACGATGGGAGGTGTGCTCATCTGGGGTTCGATTCTACTGACAGTCCTCCTCTCGCGCGTACTATCATTCTTCGGCATCGTCGAGCGCTCTCTCCTTCAACGAGGTCAGGTCTACCTGCCCCTCTTCATGCTCGTGTCCTTCGGGCTTTTGGGCGCGCTCGATGACTATCTCAACATCTGCTGCATCGGCAAGAAGCGTGGACTCGATTGGCTCCCCAAGATCATCACACTCCTCCTGCTCTCCACTGCCGGAGGCCTCTGGTTCTACTTTAAGCTTGAATACGACTCCATTCACCTGCCGTACATCGGCCCACTGCTTCTCGGTGGCTGGTACGTTCCCCTCTTCATCTTCATCATCGTCGGAACGGCAAATGCCGTGAACGTTACTGATGGCCTCGACGGTCTGGCAGCAGGATTACTGACCATCGCCTTTCTCGCGCTCGCCTTTCTCGCCTACCTGAAAGGCCTCACCGTGCTCGCCGGATTCTGTGCTGTCTCAGCAGGGGCAACGGCTGCCTTTCTCTGGCACAACGTTCCTCCTGCCCTGTTCTTCATGGGTGATACCGGCGCACTGGCTCTCGGCGGCATGCTTGGCGTGATCGCCCTCATGATCGATCAAGTACTCGTTTTACCGCTCATCGGATTCGTCTTCGTCATTGAAATGCTCTCGGTCATCATTCAGCTGACAAGTAAGAAATTACGTCACGGAAAGAAAGTGTTTCGCGCAGCTCCCTTGCACCATCATTTCGAAGCACTGGAATGGGGTGAAAGCAAGGTGACCATGCGCCTCTGGATCATCGGCATCTTCTTTGCCATGTTAGGTATCTTTGTCGGGATGTTTGGGTAGCACGAAAGCACTTTCGCTGAATTTGCCTTTCATGATGACATCAGTATCATGCTTTTATGTTGAGAGTTGCTATTAATGGATACGGACGCATTGGCAGAGTAGTGCATCGACAGCTTCTTGAGCGTTATCCGAAAGAAGTTGAAGTGGTTGCCATTAACGCATCCAGCGACGCGGCCATGCGATGCTATCTCTTGAAGTACGACTCGCTCCACCATCGGTTCGATCACTCCGTAGATGTGGATGGCGAAAACCTCCGTGTCGATGGCAAGACCGTGCACGTCATCAGAGAAAAAGATCCCTCCAAATGTCCTTGGAAAGAATTGAAGATTGACGTCGTCGTCGAGGCGACCGGCAAGTTCCGCACGAAGGAGAAGACGCAGGCTCACCTCAATGCGGGGGCAAAAGCCGTTATCATTACCGCCCCTCCCAAAGACGACACAATCATGATTGTCCGGGGCGTGAACGACGACAAACTCAAAGATGCGCTTCCCATTGTGAGCGCCGCTTCTTGCACCACAAACTGCATTGCTCCGGTTGTATTTGTCCTCGATGCATGGAAGGGCATTCAGCGCGGCCTTATGTGCACGACGCACTCCTACACCAGTTCCCAAAACCTCCTCGATAACTCTACCAACAGCTCCAAGCTCCGCATCGCACGCGCTGCGGCACTCAATATCATCCCCTCCACCACAGGGGCCGCCAAGGCCGTAGGAAAGATATTCCCGCACCTCAAAGGCAAGCTCGACGGTATGGCACTGCGCATTCCCGTACCGGATGTCTCTGCAGCCTACCTCGTCCTCGAACTCAAGGAAGCGACGACTATCGACGAGGTCAACGTAAAGCTCCGCAGTGCAGCAGAAGGCGAACTCAACGGCATTCTCGCAGTTGAAGAGGGGCTCCTCGTTTCGTCCGATTACGTCTCAGACCCGCATTCGAGCACGGTGGATCTCGCCTCGACCAACGTCATTGATGGCAACCTCGTGCAAATTCTTGCCTGGTACGACAACGAGTGGGGATATTCGATGCGTGTTACAGAAATGGTCCTCGATACTGGTAAGCTCCTGCAGTGATCCTCCACACTATGACCCCCTCTCCATCCGTCCCCGCCGAGCAACGCAGTCTTAATGGCCATCTGTTCCACGTCTCGAAGGCGCCCGATAAGCTCCGTCACCTCATCAATGATATCTCGAGAGCAGCAAAGTACATCAGCTACGCCATTAAAACGACAGAGGCCGGGCTTGCAGGATCGGTGAACATGTTCGGCGAGGAGCAAGTAAAGCTCGACGTGCTCAGCGATCGCATCATCCAAGAACACCTTCGAGAAAACCTCCTCGTATCTTCGTACGCATGCGAAGAACACGATGGCATCGTCGATCTCTCGCCCGATGCTCCCTACTCTGTTGTCTTCGATCCATTAGATGGCTCTTCGCTGGTCGATGCCAATCTTGCTATCGGCTCGATATTCGGAATTTATGAAGGAAAAGAGATCATCGGTCACACCCCACGAGAGCAAGTTGCCGCGCTGTATGTGCTCTACGGGCCTCGCACGCTCTTCGTCTACTCTACCGGAAGCGGTGTACATGAATTCCTCCTCAACGATGTGGGAGAATTCATCCTCCTGCGGGAGCACCTCGGTATTGGTGACAACGCCAAGAACTTCAGCCCCGGCAACCTCCGTGGCATTGACGAGAGCAAAGGTTACCGCGGCATCATGGAATCATGGCTCTCGCAGCAGATGACCCTTCGATACTCCGGTTGTCTCGTTGCCGATGTGCATCACATCTTCAGTAAAGGGCAGGGCATCTTCACCTTCCCCGCAAGCCACAAATACCCCCAAGGAAAATTGCGCCATGCATTCGAGTGCGGCCCATTTGCCTATCTGGCGAACCAGGCCGGCGGCGCGGCATCCGATGGCACTCAAGACATTCTCGACATTCCCATAACAGCGGTGGATCAGTGCTGCCCCCTCATCATCGGATCGAAGAATGAGGTGGAACGTATTTGTGCCTCCCTCACATCACAAGAATAACATCAATCCCAATACGGTTCGTGCAGAGCACGCGCCATCACCTCATCGAGCGTCTGTGTATGTTCTTCGCGTACTCTCTTGCCTTCGAGATTGTACAAATGCTTCAGCGATCGATACGAACCCCAGAGGTAGTACTCTTTCCGTCGCCTTCCTCTACGACGACGATCGTTGCCTTCTTCAGGAGCCGCGGCAGGCTTCTCGAGCGGTTTCACATTGCCCAATTTAGACCACTGCACCGGCCCGATCACGGCGCGTGTTTCGGAATCAAAATAGAGAAAGTCGTTATCGACAAAGTCAGCCATACGACCATTCTATAGCATCACGTGTCGCAGGCCTACAGCGTTCGGCGGCATCTTAACGATGTATACGATGCTCTTCTGGAGGCAGGGGTGGTGGTGGAGGTGGTGGAGGTGGAGCCTCGAAGAACTCCTGCTTATCGACGGGTTTCGACTGCTCTTCGGGATGATGGAACAGTTCCTGCACAAAACCCTTCCGCTGTTCCTGAAAACGTAAGAAGGATTCAAAGAGAGCAACCAGACTGCCGATGAGCGCTACGTAAATGCCGAAGCGAATCTCCATACGTGCCAGGTCAAATGTCACCTTGATCAGTACAGAGAGGCACGAAAGAATGAGAATAACCGTTTCTGCAGTCGCACAGAGGCGCACCACTTCACGGTAACGACGGCGGATCAGCACCGGCCCTCCTGTGAGAGGAATAATCGTAATGAGGAGCACAAACAGATGAAGGGCAAAGACACTGATGCCCACAATGCCAGTGTAAAATCCAAAACCTGTGTACGAGACGGTTGTCCCGCCCAACTGTTCTCCACCGATCCAGGGGAGAAACACACCAACAATTGCCACAAGAGCCCCTGCATTGAGAATCTTCTCTTCGAGTTCGAGCCCCATCACCTTACGGAAAAACTGAGAAGCCATTGCATTCAGGATAGCACCACACCCCATCCATCTCTAGACTGTCTCTATGCGTACGCTCACCATCGATTGTCGAGAGGCACTCAGCGCAACACCAACAGGAAAAGCTCGCTGGGCACACTGCTTTCTTGAGGAGCTCTTTACACGCAATCTTCCCGTGTTACTCCTCAGTGATCGCGCACTTCCCTCGTCCTGGCAGCTCCCTAATGTTCGTAGTCATATTCTTCCCGCCGGCGCACGCTGGCATCTGCGCGCCGCACGATTGCTGCGCTCTCGTAAGAACGACCTCACGTACTTCAGCCCCACCAGCTACATCGTCCCGTTTCTCACTGGTGGTTCCGTTCCTGTTATCCCGCTCGTACATGATCTCATCGCATTTCGTGGGGAACCGCACCAACGCAAAGCGCAGATTATTGAACGTCTGACACTGCGACGCGCCCTCGCGAATGCTTGTCACGTCTGTGCCATTAGCGAAGCCACGAAGCACGACCTACTCAATCGCTTTGCGTTCCTCAAAAGTGAGCGCATCTCCGTGATATTTGCAGGGCCGTACAGTGAAACCGCACCGCAGAATGTTCCGGACGGTCGAACGATTTTGAGCATCGGTACACTCTGCCCCCGCAAGAATCAGATCGGACTCATCCGCGCGTTTGCCGCCCTGCCTGAATCCACCCGCAACAATGCACGATTGGTCATTGCCGGCGGTCGTGGGTGGCGTGACCGTGAGATCATCCGCCTCGCTCGCGAGACCCCGGGTGTCGAGTGGCGTGGATACGTGACGGATACTGAGTACGAAGCGCTGCTTTCGACTGCCACTATCTTCGCGCTCCCGTCGCTGTACGAAGGATTTGGTATGCCGGTCTTAGATGCCCTACAGCGCGGTATCCCCGTGCTCACAAGCAAACGAGGAAGCCTGCCAGAGGTGGCAGGTGATGCGGCACTCTTCGCCGATCCTGAGGATCAAATAGCTCTCACTCACAGCCTCAAAACCTTATTAGAGGATAGCGCAGTCCGTATGCAGATGACCCGTGCTGGCCCGCAGCAGGCGCTTCGGTTCAGCTGGAAACGCACAGTGGATTTATTTCTTTCTGGTGTCCAGGCATTCCTGTAACACGGTACACTGTACGCATGACGAAATACCGCCGGATCGGCCTGACGGTGAAATCTGGATTCGATCATAAAGACGAAGCCATATCGTCTATATTGAAGATTCTGCACAAGGCTGGAAGCACCATTTTCGTCGATCACAAACGTCTTCACGATCTGCCCTGTGCCCGCGGATGCGATTCTCTTACACCAAGGCAGAAGATGGATCTCATGCTTGTGATTGGTGGTGATGGAACGGTGATGCGCACCGTCCGCGAAATGCAGGATTTCTCGGTGCCGATCCTCAACGTGAACAGAGGCACGCTGGGTTTTCTCGCAGAGATTGAGCTCGACGAAATCCAGCGCGTTCTGCCAGCCCTTTTGCGAGGACAGGGCACCATCGACGAACGTAGTCTCCTCAGCGTCGAAACGATTCGCAAGAAGAAGAAGTTTTTCTCAGGGTATGCTCTCAATGAAGCCGTCATTGCCCAGGGGACGATTGCACGCCTTATCGATCTCGAGACCGTTGTGAACAGCGATCCCCTCACGACGTATCATGCCGACGGACTCATCATTGCCACTCCTACCGGATCCACGGCCTACTCACTGGCTGCCGGCGGCCCGATCGTGCATCCGACCTTCAAATCTGCACTCATCCTCACGCCTATCAATCCTTACAGCTTCTCACAGAAACCAGTTGTCATTAATGGCGACAGCAAGGTGGACGTCGGCATACACATGAAGACGCGCAAGTTTGCCGATGTCGACGTGAACCTCACGATCGACGGGCAGATGTACATCCCCCTGCAGGATGGTGACCACGTGCGTTGCACCACAGCCAAACACACCGCAAAATTCTTGCGCAGAAAACAAGATACCTTTCTCCGTACACTGCGCACAAAACTCAGGTGGGGAGAATAACTAGAGCTGAACAACCATCTGCTCCCGTCCCGGCCCTGTACCGATGAGGCTCACAGGAACCCCTGTCTCCTTCTCGATGAACATGATGTACTCCTGCGCCTGCTTCGGCAGCTTGTCGAATGCCGTAACGCCAACCGTTGAGGTACGCCAACCAGGAAGATTCTTCCACACAGGCGCACCATCGGCATTGATGTCCATACAGACCGGAATCTCCTCCTCTTCATCCAGCACATCGAGCTTCGTGATGTTCCAGTGTGTGAAGCCGTTGATCATGGCTGCACGCTTGAGATCGGGAATACTTAGCCATCCACAGCGTCGCGGACGACCCGTCGTGGAGCCGTACTCCCCTCCCCGCTCGCGGAGCCGGTCACCGCGCTCCCCCGTGACTTCCGTCACAAAATCTCCTTCACCGACACGCGTACAGTACGCCTTGGCCACACCGATACAGGAGGTGAGCACACGTGGAGGCAAACCTAATCCCTGCAGTGCACCGGCGGCAGTGGTCTGACTGCTCGTAACGTACGGGTACGTGCCGTGGTCGAGGTCGAGCAGGCTGGCTTGCGCGCCCTCAATGAGCACGTTTTTCTTCTGCACAAGTTGCTCGTGGAGGAGTGCGACGGTGTCGACAATATGGTCTCCGAGCAGCTTCTGAGCTTCGACAAGACTCTTGAGCTCGGCATCAATGTCCACCGTCACATCGTAGAGCCGCTGCACACGCTCGGCATGCGCCGTGAGAATAGGACGCAAATCTGCAAGCAAAAGACTCTCCATGCGGGTGCCCGAACGCGCCGCTTTATCCATGTATGCAGGCCCGATACCCCGCTGTGTCGTGCCAATCCCCTTCCCCTCCCGCGCCGCTCGCTGCTCTTCGAATGCGGCATCGATCTGCTTGTGGAACTCAAAGACGATGTGCGCTTCGCGAGAAATGAAGAGGCGCGGCAGCACATCGATTCCCGCATCCTGTAGCGTACGAATTTCTTCGAGGAGTGTCGGCAGATGCAGTACCAGCCCCGATCCAATCACGACAGTCGAATGGGGATGCAATGCTCCGGACGGAAGCAAATGAAAAATATGCTTCTTCCCCGCAACGACAATGGTGTGTCCGGCATTTGCCCCACCACAAGCCCGCGCAATGACATCGTAGTGCTCCGATAAAAGGTCAATTGCCTTCCCTTTGCCTTCATCTCCCCACTGGGCGCCGATGACGGCACAGACGGGGCCGAAGGACTTCAAGAGCTTCTGCACGGCACTACAGTATCAATCTTCCCGACCTTTGAGAAGGAAACTCCGCGGTTCACCCGAGTCCAGCAGGGCTCGAATCTTCTGGATAAGAGGATCATTCTCTACCTCAGGATCCTCTTCAATTGCCTGAGGATCGGGAGGGCCATACCGCACTCTTTGCCATGAGGAATTGGGATCGTCGGGAGATTCATCAACGGCCATCAAGAAAATCTTAGTGCACTTTCACGCTGATGTAAGCCAAATAGCCTGATTTGTCTGACACTCACACAACATGCCCACGCACTGTGGACATTCCCGTGCCTGTTTCACCAACATGCGAATGATATCGCCACCGTCATCACCCGCGTAGAGAGCCATCGCTGGCTCGTGCTCCGCCACCTGCCGCTCGAGGACTGCACCAGCCGGAATGTACGGAGGATTGGCGACGAGCAGGAAAGGCTGTTGCAGATCCGTAACGGGAGCGAGTCCGTCGCCCTGACGAACATCGATGCGATCAGCGACGCCATGCCGCTCAGCGTTCTGACGCGCAACCTCCAGTGCTGCGCTGCTGCTATCTGTCGCAATGATCTGGAGTTCCCCACACTCCAGAGCCAGCGTGATCGCGATGCATCCCGAACCTGTTCCGCAATCCACCACGACCGCAGGATGTAATCCGGGACGGAGCACCTTCGACACGATGGAAATCCCTGCATCTGCCGGAGTGCAAGTATCGTGAGGATGCGCCAGATACTCCAGTGCGCGCTCCACCAGCTGCTCCGTCGCAGGACGGGGAATGAGCACTGCAGGCGTCACACCGAATGTACGACCGAAGAACTCGCGTTCGCCGATGATGTAGGCCACGGGTTCTCCCGCACGTCTACGCGCAAAGCAATTCTCGATACTGTTCTGCACATCGGACGGAACAGAGACATCGCCGTGCGCGAACACCCACGTACGATTCTGTTTCATCGCCGTGGCAACGAGAAGCTCTGCTTCGATGCGCGGGAGCGCACTCGCCGCAATAAGTACGTCAATCGTCATGAAGAGAGCAGTGATGCGCACACATCGAAAACTTGTTGCTGCAACTTCTGCGGATGGAACTGCTCCTCCACGTAGGTGCGTGCTCGTTCTGCCCTTTCCTTCCACATCTGACGATCTACGAAGAACGTGTGAAGCGCTGCTGCGATTGCTTCTGCATTTGCCAAAACCACCTGCGCCATCCTGCCGCCGTCTGCAATCTCAGGCAATGTGCCACGGTCCGTCACAATGAGCGGACGACTGCGCGCCATCGCCTCGACCGCCGTGAGGCCGAACGGCTCTTCCCACACCGAAGGAACGACTACGATATCCGCTCCGTCATAGAGTGCGGGCATCCCCTCCTGCCAATCTATTACGTGAATCCTGTCCGGTTGCTGTGCGGCTTGAGCTGTCAGTTCCTTGGCAACTTTCCTCCCCTGCCCCTCAAAGAGCGGCGCCCCCGAGAAGACGAAGTGACACGGAATATCCGAGAGCAGTTTGGATGCCTCTAAAACGAGCAGCTGACCTTTGAGAGGAGAGAACCGACCGGGAACCAGAATGATCGGATGGGTATCGGTGATCCCTAACGTCTGACGCAATTGATCTGCAGACACTGGCTCCTCGAGGAATGCCACAGAAACCCAATTATGTATGAGGTGGACATTGGAAAGATCCCGAAGCGGTTGCACCACCAATGCCGAGACAGCTACGGCAGCCGTGCGCGGAAGCGAGAGAAAGAACCGCACGAGCATCATCTCTGCGCGTCCGTACCGCTTATGCAGGTAGAGCAGTGTGGGCTTCTTAAGCGTACGTACCCACGCACGTGCAATCGCAAGTGTGCGCGGGCCATTCACCACAATCAGATCGCACCCTTGTGCAAGCGATGCATACTCCTTCGCAATGCGCCGAGACGCCTGCCATCCGCGCAGGAATGCGAAAACGGATTTCGGACCATCGCGCATTGAGGGGAGTGTGAGCGGGTGCGGCTCACCACCGGCATGACGTACCGCCTCCTCGAGCGGGCCTACGGGACACAGCACGTGCACCTGCCACCCTCTTGTGTTCGCCGCTTCCACAAGATCCAGAAGAATGCGTTGCCCGCCGCCGATCTGCCCGTACTGATCGACGAACAACAGTGTAGGAATGTGCTCAGGCATGACCCCTCCATCCTAAACCTGCAATGAGAAACCAGAAACGGGAAACGTGTACTTCCTCCTCTCTTCACAGAAGCCTACACTGACGAGACACGTTCCCCCTTCTTCATGGATCGCCTCAAGGTTATCCCCTCGAACGTCCTCAAATCAAAAGACCTGAAACAACACGTTGACGCGGCCCTCGTTCTGCAACATGCGCGCACATGGATCGCTGAGAATCTGCCGGATATTCGTACAGCTGTTCTGCCGCGCTCCCTGCAGGAAGACGGCACACTCCTCATTGAATGTGAACACTCGGCAGCCGCTCAAAAATGCCTTTCTGCACTGCCACACCTCAAGGTCTTTCTGCGTGAAGAATGCGGATTTCTGCCTGTGCGTACCATTCGTCTCGTGCGAACACGTTCACAGAAATAAAGAGCATCTTCTGAAGGAAAGCTGTATTCCCGCTTGCACCAAGGCTCCTGCTCTCTTAAACTCCCCCCACACCTGATTTTCGTCAGGTCACTGATTCCATGCTCATCATTCGACTTCAGCGTACTGGCCGCGAAAATCTCCCGACATACCGTCTCGTTGTTGCCGAGAAGGCACGTTCGGTAAAGGGGAAGTTCCTCGAAATCCTCGGCCACTACCTGCCTTCTCGTAATCCAGCTGTTCTCGAGGTGAAAACTGATCGTGTGGAATTTTGGATGCAGCGTGGAGCCGCCATCAGCGACACTGCAGCACGCCTGCTGCGTAAACAGGGCATGAAGGGAATGGAGAAGTACATACAGCGTTACACGAAACAGAAACGCAAGAAGGAAGAAGAGGCACCGGCCGTAACAGTGCCGGCCACCCCTGCAGCAGAAAAACCTTCGGCTCCTGCAGTAGAAGATGTAGCACCCGAAGCTGCCCAGACTCCTGCACCAGAGGCACCTGAAGCTGCCCAGACTCCTGCTCCCGAAACACCAGCAGAAACACCTCCTCCCGAACAGGACGCTCCCACTCCCGCAGCGTGAGTGCTTTGCATCGGCTCGCAAACCGACTAGACTAACCACATATGTCAGAAGACACGCAGGTACTCCCCGGGCAAGTGTTCCTCCAATTTGTACTCGACGCGCTTTGCGAAGATAAAGATCAACTTGCGATTGAGGTGAAGAAAGACGAGCTCGGTATTCTGCTCACGGTTCGCGTAAGCGAACGTGATATGGGAAAGCTTATTGGTAAGGGCGGCCAGACGGTCAAGGCCCTCCGCACACTGCTACGCATCATTGGTGGCAATGCTTCGGAGCGCGTCAACCTCAAGATTCTTGAACCGGACTCAGCGGCAACTGCTGCCTGAGCACTGTTCTTCTTTTTTCCCCTCTTCTCCGATGCTCCGCGAACTCCTCGAAGGCGGCAATGCCATGGAAATCATCTCGGTTTTCATCGCGCTCGGGCTTATAGCAGCCACGATCCTCTGCCTCATCTTTATCATCATCGGCGGTATCTCGTTCATCCTCTCTGCCGGAAACGAGGAGAAGATCAAGAAAGCTGTGCACACTATTCGGTACTCCATCGTGGGCCTGATTGTCGCCTTTATCGCGTACTTCCTTGTTCTCTTCATCGCCCGCCTGCTCGATATTCCCTTCGAGCTCTCCTTCAGCGATATCATCGATCTGATGCAGCAGATCCTCACAGCGATGAGCGGAGGCTAAAAACGCCCCGCGGTTACGGGGCGTTCTATCATCAATGTTCTTTCTCCTCTCGTTAGGCGATCCGTCTCTTGAGGAGGAAGGTTTGTCCGATGCCTGCCAAGCCTGACAGTACGAGGAAGATCACATCGAATGCAGCTCCCGTCGGGGGCAGGCCGCGCACGACACCCAGACTGGTCGTGTACACTTTCTCCGTAAGCGAGAGCGTTTCGAGACCCTCACCCGACGCCGTCACGACGTTATCGATAGCGAAACCATGGGGTGCACGAGGCGAAATCTCCACGCTGTAGCGTACGGTCCAAACTTGACCAGGATCGAGCTCCGGAATTCCCCAGACAAGCTGGTCACCCTGCATCTGTCCGCGTTCTGCTCCCAGCACGGTCATGAAGCGAACATCCAAGCGATCTTCAATACGTACGGAGCGGAACGGACGATCGGTGGTATTGCGAAGGGTCACCGTGTACGTGACGGTGTCACCCGGTTTCACTTCACGACGATCTGCCGTCTTCGTGAGCAATGCCGACGGGCGATTGGTGCGAGATGGGGTACCAGCGACGACGCGCGTGAGGTCCACGGCAACCAAGCCCTGGGTCTCAGCACTCATACGCAGTGTTGCTCCCGCGGGCGCATCGGTGCGCACATGACCGACAATTGTCAGCAGGCGCTCGCCGTGCGGGCTCACCGTGATATTGTCCCAACGCACATTGTTTCCTGTCCAAACACCGCCATTCGAGGCATCCATGAATTCCACGTAGACCGGGAGGGCGGCACTCAACGAGAGCCCTGTTGCGAGGATGGAATCCGTATTACGCAGCCGAATCTGGTAGATCACCTCTGAAGCCGGTGACACCTCATTCAAATTATCAGTAACTGTAATGGCAAAGCCCTCAATAACCGGCTGTCGCTGCACAACAGTAACATCACCGGCCGGCATACCATCAACCGAAACCTTGAAGGTGATATTCGTGAAATCTACAGCACTGTGATCCACAGCGGCCATCACTTCGAATGTCCGCACATCGCCTGCAAGAATGAGCTGATCGGACCAGTGAATCGAACCGTAGTTCTCCTGATACTGACCAGTAGCGGCAAGGAACAAGAGCGTTGAAGGTAGTGTGCCGCGCAATTCGAACGTGCGGTCGGTATCCGAAATATTTTCAACCGTGATCACGTATCGCAGTTCCTCATCCGGTCCGGCATAGTCTTTGCCATCACTGATGCGAACCCTCAGTTCAGGTGGGAGAAGAACAGTACGTGAATCCACAATCCGCGTCGTGTCCGCTGCACGCTCACCTTCACACGTAGCCTCGGCCGTCATCACGCCACCAATCTGTGCAAACGGATCCACAGAAACGCTCACAATGAGTCGGCGCTCAACCACCGGATCAAGCGTGACGTTATTCCACACAATGGAGTTTCCTACACGCTGTCCCGCATTGCTCGCTTCTACGAGATTGGCATACGCCGGAAGTGTCAGAGTGACATCCGTCAGCTGCACGGTCTGTGCATCGGAACGCACGATCACCACATACGTCAGAGCGCCTCCCGGCTTCACCGTGTCGGCACCATTGGTAAGCGTCAGGAAGATATTGCGGGCCTCAGAGGCCTGAGCAGCGGGAGATGGCACAGAAACCACGAGGGAGTGAAGCCCTATAGCGAGCCCGACAACCAGACTCAGGAGAGAGAGCATCTGCAAGCGGCGATACGAACGCATGACGGGTTGGGGAACAAAATGGCGATTACTTTAAGTGGAATTGACACATTTGTCAATTCTTTTTCCTGAGCATCAAATGGCTCATAGCTGGCAGAATCTTCTGTTATTGGGGATTTTATACGGATATTTGCCCCGCTCTCGCCGATGCCTTGAGGGGGCCTCCACAGCGCGGAAATTGGTGGGTGGTACAGGAATCGAACCTGTGACCTTCTGGGTGTAAACCAGACGCTCTAAACCAACTGAGCTAACCACCCGATAACACCTAGCATAGCAAAAACCAACTGCTTGCCCACCGTAGCTCAAGCGAAGCGAAGAGCAAAGGTGGGAGCTAACCACCCAACTGATAAGAGAAGTGTACCAGATCGTTGCTCCGGCGCATGCACTCGACTAGAATCTGGGGGATGACCATCATTCATACAATTCTCGTAATCGTAAGCGTGCTCCTGTCGCTGACGATTCTCCTCCAGCATCGTGCCGCGGGCTTAAGTGCCACTTTCGGCGGCATTGGGACAAGCTACGTGCAGCGACGTGGCGCAGAGAAGCTGCTCTACCAGATGAGCATCTGGCTTAGTATCATCTTTTTCGCCCTCTCGGTGCTGCAATGGTACGTGTGACGTACTCTTGCACTCCCCTTCCCTTTTCTTGTGGTGTCTGACCCGCGCCAGTTCTTCCGGCTTGTATCCCACGTGCAGAAGTGGGCTCTGCGCTTTCTCGCACTCACATTCCTGCTGGCGCTACTCCTGCTCCTGCGCCGCTTCTATCTCGAGAATTCTGAGCTTATTCCTGAACGTGGTGGCACGTACATCGAGGGATCTGTCAGTCAGTTTCAACCACTCAATCCCTGGTTCACGATCACCAACAATGTGAATCGTGATATCGTTTCACTCGTTTTCTCAGGGCTGCTCAAGTACAACCCCGAATCCAAGAAGATTGAAGATGACCTCGCTACACTCGCAGTAAGCCGCGACGGGCAAACCTACACCCTCACCCTCAAAGATAACATTGTCTGGCATGACTCCACCGAAGAATCTCCGCATCTCGTCACTCCCGAAGATGTTCTCTTCACGTTCCACACAATTCAGAATCCCGACTTTCCCAATACCCTCCTGCGCGAAAACTTTCGCGGAGTCAAAGTAGAGAAGGTCGATAACAAAACAATCCGATTTTTGCTCGATGAACCGTATAGCTTCTTCGCCAGCAATCTCACGTTAGGACTTCTGCCCGAGCGTTCGTTTGAAGGCGTTCCCATTCGCAAACTCGACCAGACACTCGATTTTGGACTCAAGCCGGTCGGCACAGGGCCGTACGCCTTCAAGAGCTTGGTACAGACCGACCTCTCAACAGAAGTCACGCTGGAGCGGTTCCCTCGGCCTATCGATCCCGACTATTACATCAAACGTATCATCTTTCGCATCTTCCCCGATTACTCTTCGCTCCTCACCGATATCCGCAACTTAGACGGCGTACGCTTGGTTCCACGCAACGATAAAGGCGATCCCATCGTTCCTCGTCGATTTGTCGCAATCAACTACACACTTCCGCAGTACGTCGCACTCTTTTTCAATCTCACTCATCCCTTTCTGCAAGACACCAAACTCAGGCTCGGCCTGCAGCTTGGCACGAATAAACAAGAAATCGTCGATGGCCTCACCGAAAGCGTCATCGTGGATACTCCTCTCCTTGAACTTAACACATCTGACTGGCGCTACAACTACGATCCAACGGCCGCGCAGGGTGCCCTCTTCGAATCGAAATGGAATTTACCCGAGAAAGCCCGACTCCAGCGTCTGCTAGAAATTCGTGAAACGAACGAGGTTGGTGCACTCCACGCTGATCCTATCGTGCTCCTCGATACGGGTGCAGCGCTCACGCTTACCGGTTCACTCTCCACGGTGAAGGTCAGCGCCACCGTCAACAACATCCCCGTTCAAGAGAGTCCCACCGCCTCGGGCACATGGATCGTTGCCCTTCCGACAACCGGCGGAACGGGTTCGCTGCAGCTGGGACAGAACCTCGTACAACTTCTCGATGAAAAAGGAAACGTTGTCGATTCTCTGTATGTCTGGCGCACTGCGAGCACAAAAGAATTTCGGCGTGCTTCGACCGAAGAGATTCTCCTTCAGCAATTCATTGACTCACGTGCAGGAACTCTCACACCGGATGAACGCATTACCGTGCAGGATCTCACTGTGGATCAAGGCATGCTGCGTCGAAGGGAATCGGATGACAAGACGGACATTCGTATCAATGACAGTAATGAGCGCCTCTCGCTGCGGCTCCTCACCAGCTCCTCGCCGCCTTCTTACAAACAGACTGCCGAGCTCATCCGCGACCAATGGGCAACGCTCGGTGTTGAGGTGATTATTGACGTACCCGAGACACGCTCCGCATTTGAAAAGAAGCTCATCAACCGCGATTACGATATTCTCCTCTTTGGCCAGTCGCTCCTCGATAATCTCGACAGCTATCCCTACTGGCACAGCGATGGCATTCAAGATGCGGAAGGGAGTCCTTCTGGTCTGCGTCTCGATGCCTACAATTTCTCGCAGTACTCCTCATTCAAGGCCGATACTCTGCTCACGCAAATTCGACAAACCTTCAGCGAACAGGAGCGACAAGAAGCTCTCGGAGAGCTCCGCAAAGTACTCGCAGAAGATGTGCCGGCCGTTTTCCTCTACTCCCCGCTCTACACGTTCGCGTACCACCAGGACGTACACGATCTTGCGATCGGGCATCCTTCTCTCCATTCCGATCGCTTTCTCACGCTCCACAAGTGGTACATCCTTCAGGAACGACAATTTCTATCCGGCAAGGGCTGGTTGTCCTTTTTGTCTTGGCTATTCTCCATCTAATAGGCTATTTGCGAGATGTGAATTAAAGTTGGCCCTTGACAGGTCCTGATTCGGTCCGTAGACTCTCGCGGCTTTTGTGAACTTCAGTTCACCTATGGAAATCCTCCTCCTCCAAGACATTCCGGGCATTGGTAAGAAGAACGACCTCCTCGTCGTGGGGGACGGTTTTGCCTTGAATTGCCTGCTGCCCGACCGTCGGGCGCTCGTGGCCACACCCACCGTGCGTCGTCGCTACGCAGAAGAGATCAAGCGCCGAGCCGAAGAGAAACAGCGCGAGATGGCCCTGCGCTCCAGCGTGGTTGGTAAAGTGACTGGCAAAGAAGTGGTTTTCAATCGCAAGGTAACAAAGACTGGCAAGCTCTACGCTGCCATCACCGAGAAGCACATTGTTGAAGCTCTTGCAGATCAGCTACAAGTGCAAGCTCAGGTATCGGATGTCAGCCTCGTCGAGCACATCAAGTCAACCGGCACGTTTGAGGCAACACTCAAATCAGGCGAGTTCGAACAGAAGTTCACCGTGAAGGTCGACGCCGAGAAGTAAATCACGCTCACTCCCCTGCCCCCAATCCTCCCACTGAGAAGGATTCTTCTGGCCATGCCAGATCGCTGAAGAGATAACCCCAGAATCCGCTGTTGGAGAATCCCCGGTCCTGTCCTGCTTCGGCAAAACTGCCGACGGAGAGCGACCGCTCCCCTCCTTCGCCGTCGGTTTCAGCCGGTGTCCACGAGAGATTCTCAAAGAGGTAATCCCAGCGTTCGGCGGAGACGGGAACGGGGAGCGCCACAACAATCAGAACACTCAATGCCAGAGCTATGCTGAGACGCGAAAGTATCACAGATACAATCATAAACACTTTCATTGAATTGTCAATTCCTCGCAAATTCCTTCTAGAACTTCATCATGGCATTGCGGACGATCTTCGCGGTTTCTGCGCGATTGATGGGTGCAGCAGGTCGGAACGTATTCTTTCCGTCATCCCCCGACACAATCCCATTGCTCGTCGCAGTTTCGACAGCGCCGGCGAACGTCGTTTCTGCTGAGACGTCGCTGTACATCCCTCCCTGTGGGGACGCAATCGTCTGGCCAAAGGTCTCAAGGATAATCTGAAGAACAGCACCGCGCGGTGCAGGAGCATTCACATCCAATCCGGATGCAGCGAAAGCGGATACACCTCGCTCCTCCAGCGCAGCAATATACCCCGCAGACCACTGTCCTCTCGCTGAGCGGTTATTCGGCGTTGCACCTACGCGCGGCATGAGGCCCGCAGCCTCCACTGCCATCTTCGCAATCTCCGCATACGTCACGCTGTTGCCCGGTTTAAACTCACCCGTCAATTCCCCTTGCGCATCACGGTACCCCGATATCACACCGGCATCGACCAGTGAAAGAACATACTGTGCAAACCACTCCACAACGGGAACATCACGAAACACCACCTGCTGGCCATCGATGCTCACAGACAGATACCCGCGCACCTCGGGCAAGGCTCCCACAGCATTTTGGGAAGATGACGCAGATTGCGCTGCACTCGGTGCTGTAGGGCCCCCTCCGCCTCTCCTTCCGCCTCCAGCTCCAGTGGTCGTTGATGCACTCGACGCAGAACTGGTTGTAATGGTCATGGTCGCGGTATCTGATCCCGTATCGGAAGTATCCTGCGCATCCGTGTACGTAAAAGACACAGTAGTCGACGCCGCTGTGGCTTCTAACGCCCCGTTCGATGCCACATAGTTCGTACTCGATGTTGCCAAGATCGAACCGCGGAAGATACCCGACGTTTTCGTCGTTTCTGTGAGAGTCACAGACTCGGAATCACCAGAAGACACAGTCACCGTGATCGCCATCGTATCCTGCGCTGTACCGTCAATATTTTCGTCACTGTCGGTCACAGTAAAGTACACGTAGCCGGGGGTCAGTGCATTGTCTTCGGAGTAACTCGAATCGGTAATGAGAATGTTTGAAGCGCTATGTTTGATTTTACCCGTGCCTTCAGAGAGAGTGCCATAGTTGATAATCGTCGCACCCGTTGCATAGATCGTATAGGTATCCAATGACAGGGTTGATCCGGTATTGATCTGAATCGTACCCGTCACACTCTGATCGCTCGTAAGATGCGTACCGCTACTGGAGGCAATGGTAAGATTGCGAAAGGGCGAATTGTTGATATCGAAGTTCTGATCAATACCATTCAAGGTCACCGTATTATCGGCAGTGAAATCTGCACTTGCCGCGGCACCCATCACCAAGTGACCCGACATCGTGAGATCACCCGAGCCCATGGTAAGTGTCGCCTGAGCGTTATTGGCGAGCGTAATTCCATTCTCTACCAAAAGAGGAACATCGCTCGTTTCAAGATTGAGATTCCCCTGTGTAATGGTCAGAGATCCTGAGAGAGCGAGAACGGACGCGTCAACATTGATATCATCAATCGTGGTTCCTGCCGTATTATTGATCGTCAAATTATTAAAATTGGTGTTACTGCCAGTCGATCCCACAGTGAATGTCTGATCGGCGATCCTGCTATTGAATACAATGGAGCCCGTGGATACGAACTCGGTATAGGAGGCACCTACACCCTTCGAAATCACGAGGCTGCCGGAGAGGTAGAGATCCGTGGCTCCCAGCCGAACGATGCCTCCCGTCATCGTGAAACTGCCGGAACCCGAAAGATTATTCGTACCACCTATCAGACGGCCACTTCCCATTCTCACCCCATCTGATCCGAAGTTGAGTGATCCTGTACCAAGAAGAATCGTCCCCGTCATATTCTGGTGAATGACAAGCCCCTTCATACTGGCGTTACTCTTGATCCAAACAGTTTTCCCAAGCAACGTGGAGCCAGTGGAATTCGACATGAAGTAAGCAGTGTCACTGGCAGTTGGTGCAGCTACACCTCCGTTTCCACCCAACGTCGCGGACCAGTTGATGGGATTTTCGAATTGGTTACTGTTATTCATTTGTCCCCTCCAATATCGATCAGCGGCCAAGGCAACCGGACTAAAAGTCAGTGAAGAGACAAAGAAGGAGAGACAAGAAATGGCGAGTCTTTTTTTAAAAATATTTGTACTCATAACGGAAGAAAGAGAAATTTAGACAATACGGTCACGATTATCGCCCTTCTTTCATAATCTTGAAATTACTTTCTCTTGCACGATGCTCAAATATTGACATGGTCAAAATATTAAATCGTAACTGGAAATTGGGTAGATGGACTGCCAATAAGAAATCCTTCTGGCCATGCAATGTCTTCGAAAAGGTAACTCCAGAAGCCACTATTACTGATCCCCCAGTCTCTTCCTGCATCCGAAAAACCTCCGATTGAGAGTGATGACTCCCCTGCCTCGCCTTCATCGGAAGACGGCCAAGCGAGATCCTCAAAGAGGTAATCCCAGCGCTCAGCGGAAACAGGAGTCGGGCATGCTGCACTCATCAGAACAATCAAGGCCAAGACAACACTGATGCGAGGAAGAGTCACGCAGATTACTATAAATCATTTCAGGTAATTGTCAATTACCTACTGTCTCAGAACATCATCATGGCATTGCGAACAATCTTCGCAGTCTCTGCGCGATTCACGTATGCCGCAGGTCGGAACGTACTCCTGCCATCATCGCCTGATACGATTCCTTCGGCAGTAGCCGTTTCGACCGCCCCAGCAAACATCGTGTCAGCTGAGACATCGCTGTATACCCCGCCCTGTGGCGAGACAATCGTTTGACCGAAGGTCTCGAGGATAATCTGAAGAACCGCGCCACGTGGCGCAGGAGTGTTCACATCCAATCCAGATGATGCAAAGACAGACACTCCCTTTTCCTCCAGCGCAGCAATATATCCCGAAGACCACTGGCCCCTGGCTGAACGATTGTTCGGCTGCGAACCTACGCGCGGCATGAGGCCCGCAGCCTCCACCGCCATCTTCGCAATCTCCGCATAGGTGACACTGTTGCCCGGCTTGAATTCACCCGTCAATTCCCCTTGCGCATCACGGTACCCCGATATCACACCGGCATCGACAAGCGAGAGAATGTATTGCGCGAACCACTCCACAACGGGAACATCACGAAACACCACCTGCTGGCCATCGATGCTCACAGACAGATACCCGCGCACCTCGGGCAAGGTTCCCACAGCATGTTGGGAAGATGATGCTGCAGATTGTGCTGAACTCGATGCTGGGGTGGTATTTCCTCCTCCCCGCCTCCCTCCTCCGCCACCGGTTGCCGTCGATGAGCTCGCCGATGAAGCGGCTGCAATCGTCAGGGTAGCCGTATCCGATCCGGTATCCGCACTATCCTGCGCATCCGTGTATGTAAACGATACAGTGGCTGTCGATGTGATTTCTAACGCTCCGTTCGACGCTACGTAGCCAGTACTCGATGTCGCCAAGATCGAACCACGGAAAATGCCCGATGTGTTCGTTGTCTCCGTAAGGGTCACAGACTCCGAATCTCCCGTTGACGCCGTGACTGTAATCGCCATCGTATCCTGCACCGTACCATCGATATTTTCGTCACTGTCGGTAACGTTAAAGTACACATAGCCAGGAGTCAGCGAATTATCTTCGGCATAGTTCGCGTCCGTAATGAGGACATTGGAAGACGTATGACTGATATAACCCGTGCCTTCGGTAATCGTGCCGTAGTTGATGATCGTCGCTCCCGTTGCGTAGAGGGTGTACGAACCCAGCGAGACAGTGGCTCCCGTACTAATTTGCAACGTACCAGAAACAGTACTGACATCACTCAACAGCGTGGTGGCTCCGGTCGATGCCACTGTGAGATTCGTAAACGATGCGCGGTATGCTGCGTTGAGGTTCTGCGCACCTCCATTGAGAATAACGGTGCCCGTCGATGTAAAATTGGTGGTTGAGCCTGTCACGACGAAGCTCCCCGATACGGCGAACGTGCCGTTGCCCACGCGCACGATACCTCCCGTCTGTGTAAATCCTCCTCTTACCGCAACAGTATTCGATGCCGTGCCTCCGATAATACGTCCGCTCCCCATACGCACACCATTCCATCCTACCGTCAGTGCACCCGTTCCCAGAAGGATCGTCCCCGTCATGTTTTGATTGATGACAATTCCGTTCGCACTGGCATTACTCTTGATCAAAACAGTTTTCCCAAGCAACGTGGAGCCAGTGGAATTTGATATAAAGAAGACTTCGTCACTGGCAGTTGGTGCGGCTACACCTCCGTTTCCACCCAACGTCGCGGACCAGTTGATGGGATTTTCGAATTGGTTACTGTTATTCATCTGCCCTCTCCAGTAGCGGTCAGCCGCCAGGGCAACCGGGCTGAAAGTTAGTGAAGAGACAAAGAAGGAGAGACAAGAAATAGCAAGTCTCTTCTGCAATACATTTGCGCTCATAGTGAGGGGGGAGAAAATTTCAGCTACGTGGTCCCGATTATTGTCCTTCTTGCATAATCTTGAAATTACTTCTGCTTGCATGATTCTTGAATGCTGACATGATCAAAAGGTTAAACCGTCATTGGAAATTGGGCAGATGGACTACCAATGAGGTCTGCACTAGAATCCTCTCTACATGATCGAACTTGCCATCTTCATTGTCGGATTCGTTTTTGTGTCCGGCTTCTTGGCTATGATTGATGCGGCAATTTTGAGTGTAGGACCGGCGGAAGTGGAAGTGCTGATTACAAAAAATCGTTGGGGTGCTGTTGCGCTGAAGACACTCCTCAAGCACACCACGCGCGCTATCATCGTGATCGTGATTCTGACAAATGTTACCAACATTCTTGGGCCCATTTTGGCTGGAAGAAAGGCGGAGGCCATCTTCGGCAGCAGTGCTATTGGTTTCATTACAGCCATCCTTACGTTTATGACAATCATTTTCTCGGAAATCATTCCTAAATCGATAGGGGCACACCATGCGCCTCGCATCAGCAGAATGGCGGCACCGTTTTTGCGCGCGCTCGTCATCATTTTATTCCCCATTGTCTGTCTGCTGGAGAAACTGGTTCATCTGTTCAAATCCGGAAAAAGAAAGGTAGGCACCGAGGAGCAAATCCGCGCACTCGCAAATTTGGGCGGCGGGGCCGGACATATTGATGCCGATGAACGTGAGCTGATCCACAAGGCGTTCGTTCTCAACGATCGCACAACGGCCGAGGTGATGACGCCAGCATCCAAGATAGTCTATTGCCACACCGATACAACGATTCGGCGTGCCGCAAAAATGGTCTTTAAACACAGTCATTCGCGTTATCCGATTGTAGGGAGTTCTCTTGATGATGTGCGCGGTTATATTCGGAGTCGCGATGTACTGGAGGCTCTGGCTTATGGCGAAGGAGATGTGTCTGTGCTCAGCATCGTCCGCACTATTTCTCAGGTGAAGGGTGAAATGCGCTGTGACGACCTTCTGCATTTCTTAAGAAAGAGCATGGCTCAGCTGGCAATCGTTGTGGATGACGGCAAAACTATTGGACTGGTGACGCTCGAAGATGCACTGGAGGAATTGGTCGGCAGTATCGCGGACGAAAATGACGATTCAGGACAAGCCTGAACGTCAACCGCGTGGCTTACACGGGATAGACGATGGCTTGGCCTGCCAACCGTAGCCAGGAGGTCCTAACCGAAGAGTCAACCTTCGCTCGCCTCGGCGAGGCTACGGTTGACAACCTCCTGCGGAGGTTGGTGGGCTAGTTCCTCAACATATTGAACACCTGATTGCCGTCCTGATCCAAGCCCCGCACGTGATGGAGCAGTCTCGCCGGTTCGCCGCGCTGCACTACCAAAAGGACCCCGTACACGCTACACTCTTCTCCGAGGCCATTGCCTACTGATCTATGTCCATGCACCTCAAAAAAGGCGTGACGGACCCCGAGTACGTCGCTCTGGTGGCGCTGGTGAATAAGCTCTACGCCGAGCAAGCCCAGAGGGAAAAAAATCCCGAGAACCGCACGCAGATGAAGACAACGGACGGTCAGATATTCAGGTTCACCGAACCGTGACTGTGTAGCGAAAGACGTTTTCAACACCCATGACGAAGTGTATCTACTGTTTGAAGGCCGAGCCCGAGGTGACGTTTACCCGCAGAGGGGAGCACGTCGTACCCCAAGGCTTCGGCACCTTCGGAAGCAACACGCCAACCCTGAAATGCGTCTGCGCCTCCTGCAACCAGTATTTCGGTGACACACTCGATATTGCCCTCACGCGGGACTCCCTTGAAGCCATGCAACGGTACAAGCATGGGATTCGCTCGTCGGCGCGGAGACCTCATAAACGCGTCACGATGGAACTCGCCGACGACGAGAGACCCAAGGGGGTCCCGAAGCTCCGATTCGAAATGGACGGGACGAGGGGGGAGCCGGAAATGCAGACCATTGTTCGCTTGATTGATCGTGAGAAAAAGGAGGAGGCAGTTATTCGCTACGATCAGACCGATACCTTCGACATCACCCCATGGCTCAAACGGAAGCTGGACGTGGAGCTGTCGGGCGATAAATCCAAGTTGGAGGAAATGTACAACCACCTCGTAGCGCGAGGGTTGAAGTTCACTTCACCCTTCAATTACACCGAACTGGCGCCTCTCATGGGTGACAGAAATCAGGTTCTTTTGGATGCCACGGGGATTGTAGATACCGTCACAAAGCGTGGTGTTGCAAAAATCCTCTTCAATTTCGTCGCATATTACATGGGCGAAGACATCGTGCTTGATCCGAAGTGGGACACGGCGCGAGCATTCATTCGCTACGGGACGGGCAAACTTTCAATCAAAATAAAGACTGGCGTTTTCTGGGATGACGAAACGGAACATATAAAATACAACTTTCCGAGCGGTGCGAACGTCAAGATTGAAAATGCAGACGGGACGGTAGTCGGTTTCGCCCAGTTCTTCGACATGATGATCTACGAGGTCGAGCTCGCAGAAGACACTTTGCCAGAGGAAAAACTCGTAGGCTTTATATTCTGTGACGGCATGGACCCCATTGAGCTGCGCCCGCTACGGATCAAATCGCCATTACTAGTGGCGAAGTATGACGTTGATTCGCGGGGTCGCGCACGGCTCAAAGTCCAAAAGTATGGGCAATAGGCACTAGTATTCTTTTATCGTTACCCAGCCGTCCCCCACATGGAATCCGAGTTTGTTGTACCCCGTGGTTTTGTTCATTGTGTATGTCCCTATGTAATGTTTGAACATTTTATCTCCTTCTGTTTCTGATACCTGAGAAAGTCTTTGGAAGTAATCGGCGGCAATCGCCTCATCGTCGAAGTACTCAATGTTGAGGTGGGTCAACCCCCTCGCATACTTACTGATCAAACTGTCATTGATGGCGACGATCTCGGTTTCGGTGATAGTGGGTTGAACAATCACATGGATTATTCTCGTCGTGCCGTGGATGCCCTCGGGGAGAACCTTGTGTTGGGCGAGGACTGCGGCTGAGGTTGTTTGCGCCTCCTTCTGCGGCTGCGCCGCGTTCGGTCTTTGCTCAACACTCCCTTGCAGCCCCACGGCGACGAAAAAGGCGACCGCGGCGACCGTGATCCTCATGCCCGAGCGCGAGAGGAAAGTGATCTTGGTTTGAAGGTAGCGGGATGAAGGCGGGAGGGTGACGCCAGCCGCGACGAGGAAGGCCAGCGCTGCGGCAGGATGGGTCCCGAGAGTGCCAAGCGCAGCGAGGACGAAGAAGACCCCGATGACCCATGCGAGGACGCGCCTGAGGCCTCCCCTGCCCCGCTCCTGCACCATCTCGGGCTTCGCCCCTTTCTTCACCTTTGCCTCGCTCTGCGGGGCTCCCGTGACATGCTGAGATTTTGTGCCCGACTGCGCGGCAAAGATCGCGTCGCGGAGCTTGTCTTTGTCAGAGAGCGCCACTGGCATTTTGATCTTCTTCCCCCCCGTCGTTTCAATTGTGACCCGTTGCACTCCCATCATCGCGACCGTGACGGAGGCAATCTGACTGAGCGGGACGGATTGTTCCCCCGCCCACATCTTTCGATATGTGACACGGTCGGGGTAAACGGTCACGCTAAAACCCATCAGAGAGGTTTGAAAGAGAGGTTCCATACGGGGGGAGAAGGAATGGGATGGAGGACCCAGCCATCCCTACCATGCGCAAAAGGGACGCTGTGATCAGTGCCACAGCTTTCCCTTCGGGCGAACCCTCTGGATCAAGCTGAACTGAATCAGCAGCGCCCCTTACGGGGCTCGATTCCAGAGGACGCCAAGAACGGGCGTCGCTACCGATGAGAAAACTGTGGCAAGGCAATTATCCTCGACCCCCCTCCTCCGCGCAATCCCTCACATTCCGTTGTTTTCGACACGAAACTCCACGACGATTACAATATGACCATGCCAGTCGCAGCCTCCGAACGACGGCGGATCGCAAATAAAAACAATGCCAAGCTCGGCGGCGTGAAGACGGCGCGAGGGAAGGAGATCGTCCGATGGAACGCCCGTCAGCACGGCATCCTTGCTGATTTGAAGACGAAGTACGAGGGGAACGTCCTCGACCGCTACCTCCACGACCTTCGCGCCGAGTACCAGCCCGTCGGCGTCATGGAAATCTTCCTCGTCGAGCGTATCGCGGCGGGGTTCCTCATGCTGTACCGCGCAGGGAAGGCCGAGCGCGAGTTCATGCTGACGCGGCTTAAACCCTCCCGTTTCGACCGTCTGAACGATATTCACTACGACGAGGACAGCTACCGCCCCGTCATGCAGTACGAGGACGTGGAACGGCTGTCGAGTATTTACCTTCGCTATCAGACGACCGTCGAGAACCGTATTTACAAGGCGACACACGAGTTGGAACGGGTCCAACGTATGCGGAAGGGCGAAACGGTCGAAAGCCCCGTCGTGATCGACGTGAACGATGAACGTGGGTTTGTTTCGCAAAACTGACCTATGAGACGTGAGACAGTCCAGAAATTAAAGCTGGCGTTCTGGAACGGCCACGACGTGCCTACGGCGTGCGCCTACGCGGGGATCACCCCCGAAACCTACACGGAGGCCGTTGCCAAGAACGAAGCGCTCTCCGGCGAAATGCACGCGGCGCAGGGGTACGCGGCATGTCTCGCCCGTAATACGTGGGCGGATGCGATCAGGAAGGGCGACGCGAGGGCGGCTATGGCCTACCTTGAACGCCGAGAGCCCGAACGGTACAACCTTCAATACATCCGAAAGTACGGGAAGGCATCGGACTGGGATTGAAGCGGAAGAAAGCGGATAAACAGGTACAATTGAAGACATGGAGGAACACCCAGACGACATTCGGGCGACCCGTTATGTGATTTACGCTCGCAAATCCACAGATGACCCTCAGAAGCAGGTGCGCTCAATTGAAGATCAGATCGCGGAATGTCAGGACCTCGCCAAGAGGCTCGACCTAAACATTATCGGGGGCCCGATCATCGAGGACATCTCGGCAAAGAAGCCACGCCGCCGCCCGAAGTTCCGAGCCATGGTGGAGGCGATTGACCGCGGAGAGATCAATGGCATCGTTGCATGGCATCCCGACCGTCTCGCCCGCAACATGATGGAAGGCGGCGAACTGATCCAGTTGATCGACGACGGCAAGCTCCTCGACCTCAAGTTCGTATCGTTCCCGTTCACGAACGATGCAAACGGTAAGATGATGCTCGGGATCAGCTTCGCCCTCTCGAAACACTACTCGGACAAGCTCTCCGCAGACGTGCGCCGCGGCAACATGCGGGCGTTGCAGGACGGAAAGTCGAGCGGCGGGTATAAGGCGGGTTACGTCCGCGACGACGAAACGGGGTTCTACCAGCCCGATCCTGTGAACTTCGCTCCGATGCAGCGGGCGTGGGCGCTGCGGCTCCAAGGGGTTCGTGAGAGCAAGATCGTCGAGGAAGTGAACTCGATGGGCTACAGGCGCGTCCTGAAAAGCAAAATGGTCCGTCTGAGCCGAGAGCAGCCGATGACCGCGGCAAAGCTCAACGAGTACATGAAGGACCCGATCTACTACGGGATATTGTCACAAAGGGGTCAGGAAATTGACCTTACGGCCCTCTACGAGTTCGAGACGATGGCGACGGAGGACGAGTGGAGACGGGTCCAGCAGATGCGGCGCAACCATGGGAAGGAAAAAGTGAAGTACGACTTCCCCTTCCGCGACATCGTGTACTGCGCAGAATGTAACCAACTGCGAACGAGGGGGGCATCCAAGGGCAAAGGCATGAAGCAACGAAAGAAAATCTACTACCGATGCGCAAACAAATCCTGTCCTGAATACGGCAAGGGGGTCCGTGCGTTCGTGATTTCCGACGCCATCACCGAGCTCTTACGGAGCATTCGCCCCGAGGAAATTGACCGCGAAAAGCTACAACGCGCCCTCTCTGAAAACGTGGCTGAGACCCACAAGGGCGTGAGGGATCAAATCAAAACACTCAAAACAAAGCGCACGAAGCTGGACACTGAGAAAAAGGCCATGGCCCTCCGCCGCGTGAAGGAAGATTACGACGACGAGGCGAAGCAGGGGTACGCCACGGAGCAAGAGCGGCTGCGGAGCCAGATCGCCAAGCTCGACGAGCAAATCAAGACCTTGGAGGCGACCTTGGCGTTTTCCTCTGTGGATGTTGAGGGGTTCTTGAACACCCTGAAAACGGCTTCGGAAGACTATGAACTCGTCCCTCACGCCGTGAAGAACGATATTGCCAACATGCTAGTTTTGAACATCTACGTCGCCCAGCAGAAAGTGGCTTCGGTAAAGCTCAATCCTCTCTTCGAGGATTTCATAAAACACCCGATTGTCTGTGATGGTGGGCGAGGGTGGAATTGAACCACCGACCGCAGGCTTATAAGTCCTGTGCTCTAACCGACTGAGCTACTCGCCCGATCATACGTTCACTATAGCATTTTTTGTATGAATTCCCGTGCCTCGCTCTTCTTTGTAATCTCGCCGCGAACCTGCGCTTCGTGAAGGGCCTGAATCACCTCGCCAACCTTCTCACCGGGTGTAAGACCCAGGAGCTCCATAATCTCGTCACCGGAGAGAAGCTGCTTTGGGGGTCGCGGGTGCGCATCGAGGAAGTGATGGTAATCCTGCAGAATCTCGCCGTAGAGGGTGAAATCCTGCGGATCTGTGCCAGCGATATCGAGCCAGAAGAGCTGCAAAAGCTCGTGGAACCAGGGGTGAAAGTACCAGTGAGACTTTCGTTCCACATTCATCTCGGCAAAGAACCCCATCATCATGTGGTGCGCCACGAGCCAGTGGATTTTGCGCATCCGGTGCCCGGTCGCCTGCAGTCTGTGCAGTGCCTTGTCGGTGAGATCCGCCGAAACGGGGGCGTGCTCATCGAACCGAATACGCTCCTTCGTTTCAAAGGTCACCGCCTTGCCGCAGTCGTGAAAAAGCGTCGCCCACCGCACATCCGGTCCGTGCTCGGGCAGAAATGCGCGTAAAGCCATCATGGTGTGATCCCACACGTCACCCTCGTGGTGGTAATCCTTGGGTTGCGCAATGCCCTTGCATGCGAAGAGTTCAGGAATGAGATAGCTCAAGATCCGCGTCTCCCATAGATCTTCAAATGCCCGATCGGGATGTGGGCCAAGAAGCATCTTCTCCAGTTCCCGCAGGCGTCGGCTGCCCGAGAGCGACTCCACCATCTGTGCCTGCTCCTGCAGAGCGCGATACGTACTGGGATGGTACTGGCCGTCGATGAGCGCACGAAAACGAACGATACGCAGAAGCCGCAACGCATCGTGCTTGATGCGCACCGCGGGATCACCGATGAAGCTGATGAGCCGCTCCTGCAGATCCGCCTCGCCGTGAAAGGGATCATAGAGTTCCCGAGAGATGGGATTCCAGTACAGAGCATTGATGGTGATATCGCGCCGTGCGGCGTCCTGTTCCCGTTTGCCGAACACGACGGATTCGGGGTGACGTCCGTCAGAGGCCTCGTCATCTTCACGGAACGTCGTTACCTCCATGTTGAGTCCCTTGATGCGCACAATCACGCTCCCGAACTGCTCGCCCGTGGAACCGACAGTATTAGGAAAAAGGGAGCGCACCTGATCGGGCAGCGCCTCGGTGGCGATATCGATATCCTCCGGAATCACATTCATTGCCATCTCGCGCACACCACCGCCCACCCACCACGTATCGAAGCCGGCATCCGTCAGCTTCTCGACAATCTGGTACGCAACTTCGCCCTGCTTGGTCGCAAGGGTACGCGCGGCGATGTCCTTCGTAATCGGCACGGGTGGTACACTACCATCAATGTTCCTTCCCTTGAACTTTGCTGTCGCCCCTCGGCTGTGCTCGGGGCAACTCGGAGATACACACTGTTCGCTTACTTTGTGATCACTATGCTGCGATTTGCGGTTGCCGGCACTCCCCTCTCCACTCCCCGACCCGGTGGAACGGTTGAAGGACTTCTGCGTGCCAAGAAGCTAAAGATCGATGCCATGGAGATTGAATGGGTGCAGAGCGTGCCAAAGAACGAAGAGCGGATGGCCGAAATCCGCGAAACCGCAGAGAAGCTGAACATCACGCTCACCGTACACGCACCGTACTTTGTGAATTTAAATTCGCCCGATCGTACCAAGCTTGCCGCCAGCAAGCGACGTATCCTCGATGCTCTGGCCATGGCCGAGCTCTGCGGGGCCAGCTCCGTGTGCGTGCATGCCGCGTTCAATCTGGGGCTTGCACCAAAGAACGTGTACGACAATGTTCGGCGTGCCACCGAAGACATCATGAAGCATAAAGCCAAGCTCTTCCCTCACGTGAATCTGGCGTACGAAACTATGGGTAAGCAAACGCAGTTCGGCACGCTCGAAGACGTGCTGAAGATCAGTAAGGAATTCGGCAATTATCCCTGCGTGGATCCCGCACACATGCACGCACGCACGAATGGTGAGATCAACTCAACAGCCGAGTGGAACGACATGTTCGATCTGTACGAGAAGATCCTCGGCAAGAAGGCACTGAAGAACGTCCATATGCACTTTTCGGGCATTGCCTACACGGCGAAGGGCGAGCGCAACCACTTGCCCCTGCAGAAGAGCGATGCCAATTGGAAGGAATTTCTGAAAGTACTGAAGCAGCGCAAGATCGAAGGCGTGGTGGTATGCGAATCACCACTCTTAGAAAAGGATACGCTGCTTCTGAAGAACACGTTCACACGCCTCTGATCCATCGGTATACTTTCGGCAACATTTCCTTTTCCTTCCATGAATATTGCTATTAACGGGTTTGGACGCATCGGTCGTCAGGTATTGCGTATCATTCTTGAAAAGCACCCGGAACTCACCGTCGTACTCATCAACGACCTTTCGCCCAATGACATTCTGGGGCATCTGTTTCAGTACGATTCGGTCTATCGCAAATATCCGGGAACGGTGGAAACGAACGACAAAGAGCTGATCGTGGATGGAAAGAAGATCCGCATGACAGCAGAAAAAGATCCAGCGGCCCTGCCACACAAAGAGATGAAGGTCGACATCGTGCTGGAGTGTACGGGCGTGTTCCGCAAGCGGGAGGGTGCCGCACTGCACTTAAAGAGCGGCGCGAAGAAAGTGATCCTCTCCGCACCAGGAAAGGGTGAAATTGACGGTACCTTCTGCATAGGCGTGAACGAGGATTCCTATGATTCTGCCAAGATGGATATCATCTCCAATGCCTCGTGCACCACGAACTGTCTCGCGCCGATGGCCAAGGTGCTCCACGACGCCTTCGGTATCAGGCAGGGATTCATGACCACAATTCATAGCTACACCTCAAGCCAGAAGATCGTGGACGGACCGGACAAGGATTGGCGACGTGCGCGCGCCGCGGCTATCAACCTCATCCCGACGAGCACTGGGGCGGCCAAGGCGGTCGGTCTCGTGTTGCCAGACCTCGCCGGCAAGCTGGATGGCATAGCCGTACGTGTTCCCACGCCAACAGGAAGTCTTACGGACCTCACCTGCGTCCTCGGCAAGGAGGCGACGGCCGAAGCGGTGAATGCCGCATTCAAAAAAGCAGCCGAAGGTCCGATGAAAGACATTCTCGGCTATGAAGAAAAGCCGCTCGTACAGCAGGATTATGTAGGTGATCCGCGCAGTTCCATCGTGGACGCGGCGTACACGAGCGTACAAACAGAGAACGGCGTCACGTTGTGCAAGACACTCGCGTGGTACGACAACGAGTGGGGCTACAGTAACCGCCTTGTCGAACTTGCGAAATTTATTGGGAAGAAGCTCTAATCAACCTTTCTTCGTAGCTGGGGTTCATGAACCCCAGCTACGGGGGACCTATTCTCATCATGCAATTTTTCATCTCTCCATCCGTCCTCAATCTTCTGCCGACGCTGCGTGTCGGCGTGCTCTGCGTGAAAGGGGCATCAAATAATAAGGCACATCCTCAAGTCGAGACGCTCCTGCGCGATGCGGAAACCGGACTCAGGGCGAGGCTCACAGATGAAACGTACAAAGAGCATCCACACATTGTGCAATTCTTCGAGGCACATCGCGCTTTTGGCAACAATCCCAAGCGCTACGCCCCTTCACACTTCGCGCTCGCCAAGCGTGTACTCAAGGGCGGAGCACTCCCCTCCATCAATACACTAGTCGATCTCTACAACGTTCTCTCACTACGACACCTCTTGCCCGTCGGAGGAGAAGATCTGGATCACTGCAGCGGCGATATCGTGCTCGATCGCGCCACAGGCAGCGAGGCCTTCGTGGAACTCGGTGGCACGCAGGATGATCCGCCTGCATCTGGCGAAGTAGTCTACAAAGATGACGAAGGCGTGATCTGTCGCAAGATGAACTGGCGCGAGGCAGACCGAACGAAACTGACTCAACAGACGACGAATGCCGTACTTGTCATCGAGAGTCTGGATGTGTCCGATCCCCTCCCCGTAATCCTCGAAGAGCTTGAAGCGCTCGTTGCACAGTACTGCGGAGGCGTGACGACCACCCACCTCCTCGGCCGCGAGACCCCGATGGTGAACCTGTGAGTTCTTGCCTCTGCATGCGCCGTCAACGCAACGGCAAACCTCATTTTTTCTTCTCGTCCTTCTCATCCACGACCTCCGCATCCACCACTTTCCCCTTCTTCCCTTCCTTACTTTCCTTACTTTCCTTACCTTCCTGCCCTTCCTTACCTTTTTTCTGCGCCTCTTCGTAGACGAGCTTGCCGATCTCCATCGCTTCGGTGCTTAGCGCCTCGGTGGCCTTCTTGATTTCTTCTACAGTTGCGTCTTCTTTCTTGAGCACGTCCTTCACTTCGCCCATACGGGTGTTCACCTTCTTCTTGAGGTCATCAGGAATCTTGGCATCATGCTCGCGCATCTGTTTCTCGAGGTTGAAGACGAGCGCATCGGCCTGATTGCGCTGATCAATGAGCTCACGCTTCTTCTTATCTTCTTCAGCATGCACCTCGGCATCCTTCTTCATCTGCTCCACTTCGTCCTTCGAAAGGCCCGTAGAGCCCTGAATGGTAATGTGCTGCTCTTTGCTCGTACCGAGATCCTTGGCCGTGACATGCAAAATTCCGTTCGTATCAATATCAAACGTGACTTCAATTTGTGGCACGCCGCGCGGTGCCGGCGGAATACCATCGAGGATAAAGCGCCCGAGCGATTTGTTGTCACTGGCCATTTCGCGCTCGCCCTGTACCACGTGTATCTCCACTGATGGCTGTTGATCGGCTGCAGTCGAGAAGACCTGGCTCTTCTTCGTGGGAATCTTGGTATTGCGCTCGATCAATTTGGTGGCAACGCTGCCGAGAGTTTCAAGTCCAAGTGAGAGCGGAGTCACATCAACGAGGACGATATCTTTGTGGATGTCTCCACCAAGCACACCTCCTTGTACTGCGGCACCAATCGCCACCACCTCATCGGGGTTCACACCCATGTGCGGATCGCGTCCGAAGAGCTCTTTCACTTTCGCCTGCACGGCCGGCATGCGCGTCATCCCACCAACCAGCACCACTTCATGGATATCGGATTTTGAGAGTTTGGCATCCTTGAGTGCCGCCTCGCAGGGTCCTGCGGTTCGCTCGATCAAATCTGCAACGAGCGACTCCAATTTAGCGCGCGAGAGCTTGAGCGAGAGGTGTTTGGGGCCGGAACTGTCGGCCGTGATGAACGGCAGACTGATCTCGGTCTGCGTAGCAGACGAGAGTTCGATTTTGGCCTTCTCGGCCGCTTCACGTACGCGCTGAATGGCAATGGGATCTTTGCCCAAATCAACACCCTGCTCCTTCTTAAATTCCGCGAGTATCCACTCCACGATCACCTGATCGAAGTCGTCACCACCCAGATGCGTATCACCGTTGGTCGAAACCACTTCGAAGACGCCATCCCCCAGTGAAAGAACCGAAACGTCGAAGGTACCGCCTCCAAGGTCGTAGACGATGATCGTGTGTTCATGCCCCTTATCGAGACCATACGCGAGGGCTGCGGCTGTGGGCTCGTTGATAATGCGCACCACTTCCAATCCTGCAATTTCGCCTGCCTCCTTGGTGGCCTGACGCTGCGAGTCATCGAAGTACGCCGGCACCGTGATCACCGCTTTCTCGACTTTGGTTCCGAGGTAGGCCTCGGCATCGCGCTTGAGCTTCTGCAATATCTGTGCGCTCACCTCCTGTGGGAGGAGCTTCTTGCCCTGCACCTCCATCACCGCGCGGCCTTCTTTCCCTTCGATGACCGGAAACGGCATACGCCCGGCCTCTTCCTTCACCTCATCGAACCTGCGCCCAATGAAGCGCTTGGACGACGACACCGTGAGCTTGGGATTCGTCACAGCCTGACGTTTCGCAGTCACACCCACGAGGACCTCGCCGTCATCTTTGTACGTGACGATTGATGGCGTGGTGCGATTGCCTTCTGCATTCGGGATGACGACAGGTTCGCCGCCTTCCACGACTGCCACGCAGGAATTGGTAGTACCGAGGTCGATTCCGATGATCTTGGACATAGTTTTGGGGGAATATGCGAAATTAGCACTCGCAAGTTTAGAGTGCCAAAGACTGAAGGTCAAGGAATCATGTGCGATGTTTCTCTTCCCTACTCTATACTTTCTACATGTTCCTTGATGTAGCCACAATTTCAGTCACCGGCGGCGATGGTGGCAACGGCTGTGTCTCGTGGCGGCGCGAGAAGTACATTCCCAAAGGCGGGCCGTACGGCGGCGACGGCGGACGTGGGGGTGATATCATTCTTGAGGCCAATGCGAACACCGACACCCTCAGTGACTTTGCCTCCAAGAAACGCTTTACTGCCCAGTCGGGCGAGGCCGGTCGCGGCAAAAAGTCTCACGGTGCAGATGGCAAACCTCTCGTGCTCTACGTGCCACTCGGCACCATTGTCACCGATGCAGAGAGCAACGCCCACCTTGCGGATCTGGCCACACCAGGACAACGGGTAACCGTAGTAAGCGGAGGCCGCGGTGGTTTCGGCAATGCACACTTTAAGAGTTCCGTGCGCCGTAAGCCGGACTTCGCCGAGAAGGGCGAACCGGGTGAGCACCGAACGGTCAAACTCGATCTCAAGCTTGTGGCCGATGTGGGAATCATCGGGTACCCCAGCGTCGGCAAATCCACACTGATCTCCGTCGTGAGTTCGGCCCGCCCCAAGATCGCCGCCTACCCTTTCACCACACTCATTCCCAATCTCGGCGTCGTCCGAGCCAAAGATCGCAGCTTTATCCTCTGTGATGTACCCGGTCTCATCGAAGGTGCGAGCAAGGGTAAGGGCCTCGGCGACCAATTCCTGCGTCACATCGAGCGCTGCGGCATCCTCATCCACCTCTTAGATCTTTCGCGCGCACTCTTGCCAGACGGCACATTCGACCCTCAGGCACTCATTGCTGATTACCGCGCCATCCGCCGAGAGCTCTCGGCGTTTTCGCCAAAACTCGCAAAGAAGAAAGAACTCATCGTCCTCAACAAATCAGATCTGACAACTGCCTCCCTGCTTGCGCTCATGATGGCGCTTAAAAAAGCGAAGGTCCCCGTGCAGACGAGCATCTCGGCTGCGACCAAACAGGGTACCGATGCCCTCATGACAGCGATGCTTCCTCTGGTCCTGAAAGCCCGTCAGATGGCCTCACGCACACCGAGCGCTTCACGGTCGATCCCCACGCTGCGCCCACAGGCATCTGCTGCAGGAATGCGAGAGTACGCCGTGGAGGTGAAGAGGGGTGGGCTCTTCGTAACCGGCAAACGGCTTGAGCAATTCACAACCATGACGAACTTTGAGAGTGTGGGTGGACTCAAGCGTTTTCGTGACGTGCTGCGGAAAATCGGGCTCCTTTCGACAGTGGAACGCCACCGAAAGAAGGGAACAAAGGTATACATTGGCCAGACGAGAGTCGATACACATCTATAGAAATTGCAATCCTCTTGAATTTTTTCAAGGCGTTCTAAATTTTCGGGGGTTTCTGTGCTGTACGATGTATAAAACCCCTCCCTCCTACCTATGCACCATCGTCATTCACTCATAGATCTCTCGATCGGTGTCCTCATGCTTCTCGTTGTCAGTGTCCTTGCAGGAGCACTCCTGACGCGCGCATCCTCGGCGCCCAAAGTTCTCGCGCAGTCCACGACCTGCACCAATGATCCAGGAACAACGTCGAAAATTGAAAGCGGCATCTCATATCGCTGGTTGGGTTACCCTGACTGCCGATGGGAGCAGATTACCGATGACCCGTGGGTTCCGAGCAACAATACCTACTGCTGTCTCTCGAATGGCAATACCGCCCGCTGTACCGTTCTACGGGCAGGCCAGGCTTGCCAGCCCAATGTTCTCGAAACGGATGTTCGTCTGTTCTCAGGGTACGCCGATAACCAAGATGCTTGCGAAACCCAAAGAAGAACGGGCTCCTGCTCGGTGCAGCCGGTTTCAAGTGCTTCGAGCTCCTCAAGTTTTGGAGACGCAAACCTTGTCTGTGGCAACAATATTCTCGAGCAGACCAATGATGAGGAATGTGACTGGGGCACAGATAACAGCGATACGCTCCCAAACCGGTGTCGGGTCGACTGCAAGTTCCCCATTTGTGGAGACGGCATTCTGGATGACAACTTCTCCGATCCCGCCACAGGCATGTTCGTTTCTGAAGAGTGTGAGAACGTCGATTACAACGTGGACGGCACGCAGTACGCCGCTGTTTCTCCCACGCAGTGGGTGTGGAATTCTCACGCGTACTGTAACAACGACTGTACGGTGAAACGCTCCTTAAATCCCCTGTTCTTCATGTTCCCCAAGATCATTGAGCGGCCTCTCTACATCGTACGTCCGGTATTTGACTGGAACTCCATCTTCTTCCCGTTCTCGTCGGTTTCGTTCTAGGGCGTGTAGAGACTGGTGGAGCTTAAGGGGATCCTTCGCAACGCTCAGGGCAAGCTCAAACGCTGATGGCTTGCCAACCGTAGCCGCAGCCCCTCGATGCTCCAAATAAGTCCACCTTCGCCAAGGCTACGGTGGACAACCTTCGCTGCGCGAAGGTTGGTGGAGCTGAGGGGAATCAAACCCCTGACCTCCGCAATGCGAATGGACGCTGCGCGTCCGCGGCGTTTTCTTGATTAAATAGAGCGCCGCATTCACATGTACATTAAATTGGCTCGCCACGCGAAGCTCTCGTAAACGGAGTGAACGAGGGCGAAGTGTGGTGGAGCTGAGGGGAATCAAACCCCTGACCTCCGCAATGCGAATGCGGCGCTCTATCAGCTGAGCTACAGCCCCACGGTTCTGCGTGGGTGTTGCACTCAGGATTAGCGAAAGAAAGAAAAAAGGCAAGTGGGAAGCATTGAGGGGAATCCCTTCTCACTCCAGCTGAGCCCTGATACAGTACAGCCGCTCTCGATGTGGCCCGGTAGCTCAGTTGGTAGAGCACTCGCCTGAAGAGCGAGGTGTCACCAGTTCGATCCTGGTCTGGGCCACCATTCGACTCTGCCTTCGGCCTCGCTCATGGTCTTCGTCCCGCTTCTGCGGGACTCCGACCACTCCCACTCCGAGTCGAATGTCCCGAGCGAGTCTGAACAAAGCAAGAACGAGCCGAGGGACACTGCACTGACACAATGCCAAGTGAGAATGATTGGGCATATTTGATGTTATTTAATATATTGCTAATATTGTCAATATATTATATAATATTAAACCAACATTCATTTACACAAACACCATGCCCAACAGCCACAAAGAGACTCTCTCCATACTGCTCGCAAGCAGCGCGATTCTGCTCCTCAGCGTCGCGGTTCCACAATCCATGTTAGACGATGGGACGAAGGATATCTCGCCGACGCTCTTTCCTGCTTTCACGCTCGGTGGGTACACAGCAGAAGCGGCAGGACCCATAACGCAGGCTGAGGCTGCACTGATGCGTGTGGCCCAGCGTATGAGCAAACGCATCGCCAAGAACCAGGGAACATCACCTCCGATTTCCAGACTCACAGAGGCGCTCAAACAGCAGCGCGCACTGTTGCGCAACCAGACGATCGTTACGCTTCAACTTCCGGACAATCCTACCTACCGCACATGGGAGGTGAATCTGCAGAAGTATCCCACCTGGCTCAAGGCCGACATCTCCCCTGCGTCGGCATACTTCCGCGTGGATGAGGAACGCATCCGTCAGTACCTGCAACGCGAGGAGATCGACGGAATAGTGACCCCCCATAAAGCCGTAATCACTGCCATCGAAACTGATGAAGACGTGGAGCGCGTGGTGACGAGCACGGGCGCAGCGCGTCCTGGCATTGTCTTCGACATGCCCACGATCACCCACGATCTTGCGACAGCACTGAGCAATGGCACCGAAACACTCGTCGCTCCGCTCTACCACGTGGGCGGACCGGTCGAGAACCAGACCGAAATCCCGCTGGGCGAGCTCACGCTCCTCGGTATGGGAAAGTCCGACTTCAAGGGTTCCACCGTAGGTCGCATATTCAACGTGCGCAAGGCCATCAACGAACATGTAAACAACGCGCTCGTACCTCCCGGGGCAACCTTCTCATTCAATGACACGCTGGGTAGGCCTGTCACACTCAGTAACGGGTGGCGCGAGGCGAAAGTTATCTTTAACACGAATGAATTGCGCATGGCACCTGGTGGGGGCATCTGTCAGGCGTCGACCACCACCTTTCGTGCAATGCTGAATGCAGGATTCCCGTCCGTGAAGCGTGCGAATCACAGCATGTACGTCAGCTACTACGAGAAGTACGGGGTGGGCATCGACGCAACCGTGTTTCCCGGCAGTCAGGATCTTACCTTCGTCAATGACACGGGTAACTACCTATTGTTCCAGGCATACACCGAGGGCACTGAAGCGGTCGTTCAGATCTACGGTTCGTCCGATGGGCGTACATCTATGATCACCGGCCCCTTCTTCACGCAGTCGGATCTTGTGAGTTTTCCTCAAGATGAGCGCCCCCCGCGAGGTAACGAGATTGCCTGGATCCAGCGCATTGTCTTTGCGGATGGCCGCGAAGAGAGCCGCGTGATCTACTCCCGCTACACGAGTATCCCCAAAACACTCGCCCAAAAGTACCAAGTACTGGTCCACGCGAGTGCCGGCCAGGAGACGATGTAGCCTGCCCGATACAAGAAAGGCAGATCTGGGAATCTCGGCGATTTTATCGTGAATTTATCGAGTATATTCGAATTCGCCACTGCAAAATTACCCCTAGAAATCGGCAAAAAAATCGTTATACTGCATAGGCTATTTTCCCTTTCCTAACCCCTGTATGACCAATACGCCTCAGCAGGAAACGAAGATGTGGTTCGGTATCTCGATGGTCCTCGTCGGAGCCGTGGTTGGCTTCGCCGGCTCCAAAATGTCCGGTACGGCTGCTCTTCAGCCGACAGCGCCGACGGCGCAGGTCCAACCGACCCCGTCTGTGCCCGAAGAAGATCCAGCGCCAGAGTATGCAAGCGTACCGGCAGTTGACGAAAATGATTACATTCGTGGCAATCCTGATGCAACGATTACCGTTGTGGAGTACTCCGATCTCGAGTGCCCCTTCTGCGCACGGGTGCACCCCACCATCCAGCAAGTAGTCGATGACTACGATGGCAAGGTCAACTGGGTCTACCGTCACTACCCACTCGCGTTCCACCCAACCGCGCAGAAAGGTGCTGAGTCACTGGAATGTGCGGGAGAGCTGGGCGGCAGCGATAAGTACTGGGCGATGGTCGACACGATCTACGAGAAGGGTTCTGATCTCGCCAAGTTCGGCGATTACGCAAAGGAGATCGGTCTCAACCAAACGGCCTTCCAGACGTGTCTCGACAGTGGCAAGTACGCCACCAAGATAGCAGAGATGATGGCAGCGGGTTCCAAGGCAGGCGTACAGGGAACCCCCGGTAACCTCATCCTCAACCACAAGACCAAGAAGGTTGCCGTCGTTTCTGGCGCACAGCCTCTGCAGAACTTCAAGAACGCAATTGATGGTCTGCTGAAGTAATAATGGGAATTTTCTCCCCTGGGGCCTCGCTCCGGGGGATTTTTGTATGTGCACAGCCATCGCGAGGGGGTAGAATGCAGTCCCACGTTTTTCTCACCTCCCCTACATGCGTACTCGCCTACTCCCACCCCTTGTCATCGGTCTTCTCCTCGCTTCCTGCGGAGGGGATACTGTCGTCACTCCCACAGATGAGGATCTCTCTTCTTCATCCTCTTCAGATGCCCCCATCGTAGAGACGCATAACGTCTCATTCATCGGCACGATACGTCCGAGCGGTATCAGCATCTACATGGAGGGTACACATCGTCTGGAGCTTGGCGACGGGCGGTTTATCTTACTTTCGAGTGACACCGTGGATTTGAACGGTTACGTGGGGGAGCGCACAGAAGTCACGGGGACGATTCGCCCGACAGTGGAAGAAGGTGGAACAATCATGCGCGTCGAGAAGATTCAGCTCGAAGAACAGTCTTCGTCGTCGGTGAGCAGCGCTGTTGTGGCATCGTCATCATCGCTTTCCTCCGAGGCCTCTTCTGCCATGGCTGCCGTATCGAGTGCAGCCCCGGCCAAACCGGCCGCATCGTCCTCACAGCAATCTGTAGCTTTGTCGAGCACGCCTTCGACAGCGACAGACACCGCCGCACAAGTAGCTGCCATGGCCAAACAGGACTTCGCCACGAGCAACTGGACACAAGCCTACTGCGCTCCGCCGACCATCGGCTTCTGTGCTCCGATTCATCGCAATTGGTACTTTAGGTCGTTCGGCTCAGTAACAGAATCTCTCTGGCATGTGGAAATCAGCTCACAGGAGATTGAAAACGTCTCTGATGGCCCCATTGCTGTCAATCTGCTTGGCGGTGCTCTCTCGACCACAGGCATGACCAGTGGAGAAGTGCGCGATGATGGTGTAACCGTGCGCGGCTACTATGAGTGGACCAAAGATCGCCACATCGAGATTACAGCTCCATCAGCGCTGAAAGCGGCAGTGGAGTACATGACGCAACACCTCTCGGCCATGGAAGAGTAGGCTCTGCAGAGGCTCGCCAGCAACACTGCTTCTTGTGGTAGCATAGCCCCATGCCGCAGTTTACTTACACGGCCATAGGAGAGAATAATCGTCGCGTTACAGGAACCATGGAGGCCTTCAGCCTGCAGTCAGCTCACGATGCCCTCAGGCAGATGAACCTTGTTCCAGAAGAGATTCACGAATCGATGCCCTCGGAACAATCCCTCACGCCGGAACACGCCGAAAAGCTTCTGGCTCTCGCGCCGCAGGCACCCGCAGACGAAAAATCTGCTCCTCCTGCCCCAACGGAATCGTCTACGGCAACGCAGCAGACGTACTTTCCCCTCTTAGACACCTTACGCCTCTATGCAGGATGGCTCCTCGCATGGTACTGCCTCGTCTACGCGTTAGGGCACTACCAGCATGTACGGCCACTCCCCTTTCGCCTCCCCTACGTCGAAGGGCTCTTTCTCTCACCGCTCGTCTTGAGTTTCACACTCGCTGCCTACCTCTTTCTGCTCTTCTCAAGCCTCTGGAAAACCTTCGGCAGAGGGTTCGTGCGCGGCGCGGTGCTCACCATAATCGGCATCGCCGCATTCGTGCTCTACCGGATGAACGTACTGTAGTTTACGAGAGGCCCAACTGCTTGCGAATATCGTCTGCCTGCTCCTCTTCCTGTCCGCGAGCAGCCTGTTGTACCGAAACGGCCTGCAAGTCATGCCAGTCTTCGGAATGCTTCTGCTCCAGCTTCATGAGCTGCAGCAAGTGCTTTGGAGAAAGCTCCGAGAACTTGCGCCTCTCTTCTTCCAGAATTTTCTGAAGCTCATCAATCTGGAATTGCGAGAGCTTAGGGATCGCCATGATGATGCGCCACTTCTCGTCACGGGTGAGCGAAATCGATCCGGATAGGAACATGAGGAACTTTTGATCATCGAATTTCGTTTCGGGATGCGCAGGTACGGGGATGTTCTCGTTGGTCAACTTGGTCGTGATACTGCCGAAACGGTAGTCACCCACTTCAGCAAGAATCTTAAGATCCTCATCATCGAAACCCATTTCTTTGGTCGCCTTCGTCCCAGGAGGAGGGGGCGGCGGGCCCTGATCAGTCGGCGGTATTGTTCCATCTTGCTGCGCTCCACCTGTTTGCTGGCCCTGCGCCTGCGGTGGAGGTGGCGGCGAACCGAACACCTGTGTGGGGTCGAGACCACCGGCAGGAACAGGATCGCCTGGGCGTGGTGGTTGCGGAGGAGTGGGAGTCTGAGCCATAGCAATGAGAGGAATAGACTGTTCTAGAGTCTAGCAGCCATTTCCTCACCAGCAAACGCCTTTTCGCTCAAAGTGCGCTCCGCTGCTCGACGGGAGCGCACGATGAATTCCGGCTGCAGGAACTCCTGAAGGGCAGAGAGGGAATATCCGCTCTGGCGTGTGCCGAAGAGCTCCCCGAACCCTCGTAACTTTAGATCAATTTCGGCGAGAACAAAGCCGCTATCGTGTTCCTCCATGGCTTTGAGCCTCGGCGAACGTGCCTGATCGACTGTCGTCGTAAAGAGGAAACAATGACTCTGATGTTCGCCTCGACCTACGCGCCCACGGAACTGGTGCAGCTGTGACAGCCCAAATCGCTCTGCGCCTTCAATGAGCATGATTGATGCATTGGGAACATCGATACCCACTTCGATAACTGCCGTCGAAACGAGTAGATCGATCTGACGTTCCTTGAATGCCTTCATGATCTTCTCTTTCTCTGCAGACTTCATGCGGCCATGCAGCGAAGCGATGCGACGTCGCTGAAAGCTCTCATGCAAACGCTGCTCTTCATGCTCCACACTTTTCACATCAGCCATTACTTCGTTGTCGGAAGCCGAAATGAGCGGACAGATGACAAACACCTGTCGTCCCTCGTCAATCTGCTGATCGATGAACCGCTCAATAGTCAGACGATCGCGCGGCGAGACCACCTTCGTTCGAATCGTCTTGCGGTTACCGGGTTTCTCGATCAAGACCGAAAGGTCGTGATGCCCGTAGGCCGTGAGTGCCAGCGTACGCGGGATGGGTGTCGCGGTCATGGTGAGCACGTGAGGCGTACCTTTTTCTTGCAGGCGTACACGCTGTTCTACGCCGAAACGGTGCTGCTCATCCACAATGACCAACTTGAGATCCGCAAACTCCACCGCATCCTGAATGAGCGCGTGCGTGCCGATGACGATATCCGTCTGTCCTGCTGCAACGGACCGTCGCACAGCAGAAGCGTCTGCTGCCGCGAGCGAGCCAACGAGCAGTGACACGGACGGAAGGCGAAACGACGGAACGCGCTCTCCGGTCTGGCGTCGTGCATGCAGGTTGTTATGGAGCGCAACAAGCATGCGTGCAATCGACTCCGCGTGCTGACGGGCGAGAACTTCGGTCGGCACCATGAGCGCACATTGGCCGCCGTGTGCAAGCACGTTCGCCATCACCGCTGTCGCCACGAGCGTCTTGCCTGATCCCACGTCCCCTTCAAGGAGCCGCGACATCGCTACATCGCTCTCCATATCGCGCAGAATCTCGTAGATGGCGATCTTCTGACTTTTTGTCGGTGTGAATTTGAGCGTCTGAAACAACGCCTTAATAAGCTCCGGATCCATGGGCATTCTCAAACGTTCCTGTCGAAGCCGCTGCCACTCCTGCCGCTCCCGCAGCGCCTGAAGTTGAATACGGTACATTTCTTCGAACGCCTGACGCTCGCGCGCACGGGCAACATCCTCCGGCTTGTCAGGAAAATGCAACGCCTCCACGGCCTGCGCACGGGTGAGCAGGTGCTCCTCATCGATCACTGCCTGCGGCAATGTTTCGGGGAGATCCTTCATGACCCGACGTACGAGTGTCATCTTTTCGCGCAACCACTTCGTATGAATATTGTCATGTTGCGGATAGACGGGTACGAGTCTCCCCGCGTGCACGAGAGGACGTGTACCGGCGCGCTCAAACTGTGGACTCATCATCTTGAGCTTGTATCCCTCCTCTTGGATTTTACCGGTCAGGACGACCTCATCCCCTTCAGAGAGCATGCGCTTGATGTGCGGCTGGTTGAACCACACCACTTCCGCGCTGTCTCCGTGAAGATCCGTGAAGAGCGCCTTGACAAGCGATTTACGATTGCGAGTTCGTATGAGTGACAGTCGCCCTACCGTTCCGCGCACTGTCACTTTTTCGTTAAGGGGCACCTCGCCAATCGTCTGAATTTGGCTCAAGTCTTCGTGTGCTCGCGGTAGATAGAGCACGAGCTGCTCCACCGTTTCGATGCCCATGTCTTTGAGCGCCTCGATGAATGTCGGGGTAGTTCTGAGGAGTGAACTGGTGAGGGGCGAAGAGAGCTGCACGGAGAAATGATACTACACCACCATCTCTGCCTTGCATGCTTGTCGCGATTCACGCCACAATATCCCCATGCGTACCAGAATGGTCGTTCTCGGCCTCACCTTCATATTCGTTCTCCCCTTCGGCGTCCTCGCCACCAATGTGGAAGAGGAGCTCACGCCCGAGCAAATACAACGGCAACTCTGGGATACCGAGTGCCGAGCCATGTTCCCCTCCGGACAAGGAGATCTCGAAGGTGCCCTCCTCTTCCGTCTGGGCCAGTGCGTCAATCGTAAGCACAATGATTGGTTGATCGAGCAGAAGCAGGCAAAGGAGCGAGACCGATTGGTCCAGCGCGCTGAACGTGAGAAATCCCGTCGTGAGAATGTCTTGAGTCGACTCCGTGCCGGTTCCCGGCAACGCATCGAGAATGCGCTTCCTCGCCGCGTTGAACAGAGCACATTGCTCCTGCGTTACCGATCCCGTCGCCGGTACCAAGAAATCCACCAAAGCCTCAGGCAACCGGGTAGCACCAACGCCACGACGGAGGACTAGGGCTGCAAAACTTCCTCATCAGGTATGCCCTCGACCGTGATTGTGACGTCATTCACAGAGGAAAACTGTTTTAAGGTGCGTTCAATTTGGGAACGAATCGCCTGCACGCGGCAGGATCCAGCCGTACCCTTCAGGAGCGCCTGCGTGAACGTCACCATCACGTGTCCGTCATCTTTTCGTAGAGCGCGGATCTCTACTCCTTCCGGCAGGTTCGTCGAGAAGTGCTGACGCTGTTCCGAAATCGTCGGGCCCCTGAGGAGTTCGTGCAGAGAAGCTGTCAGCAAATCTTCGTCGAGCGTCACGCGTCGCGCCACGGGATACGACACATCGCAGTACTGCGTCTCGGGATCACGTTCACTGTTGCTGAAGAACGCTTTGATTTCGACGGTGGCACTCGGGAGAAACCGCACCGGAATGCGTACATCCTCGATTGTGCTCCCATTGTGTGAGAGCAATGAAACGTGCAGCGTACCCCCCGTGCCCATAGGACGCGGAAACGTCACCGTGGTACGAAAAGGGAGTACCTGACCCGAAAGTGCTTTTGAGAGATGAATCGCATCCTCGACCAACGCGAATCCATCGTGATCAGCAAGGAGGAGTTGTGCCGTGGTGCCACTACCAACACGTACATCGCCGGCAATAACGAGGGGCAGCGCAACAGCCTGATCGACATGCGGCTCGATAATGTGAAACCGACTTACGTCAGAGGCAAAGTACACGACACTGCCAGCGATACATCGAGGAGGAGAAGTCTGCTCGACCGTAAATCCGAGAAGCTCACACGATGCGTAGTCCACCGCTGCATGCCTCTTCGCCAACGCGAAATCTGGGCACCAAGCCGATGCACAGAAGAGGAAAATTCCCGTGCTCACGCCGAGGAACACCAGAACGAACACGGCAAGGAGCACACCGATGATGGTTCGCCGCGCTGCAGTCACAGAGAAGGATCTTACCAGAAGGCAGACCTGCATCCTTGTACGGAACACATGAAAACCCCTGTTTCTCCACCACTCCTCTGCTAGGATGACGCGCATCGGGGCGCCCGCCCGTACCGAACATCGGTACGTTCGGGCGGGTAGTTCAGTTGGCTATCCACTCAGCCGAATGTTGTTCGATCATTCGGATGCAGCAGCGCATGCATTGTGTAATCAAGTTCTCGACTCTTGGCTATTTTCACCTAGAATCACCCCATCGGGGCGTAGCTCAGTTGGCTAGAGCGTACGGTTCGGGACCGTAAGGCCGCTGGTTCGAGTCCAGTCGCCCCGACCAGAGGAACTCCTTGCACAAATCTCCGAAGGAAAAACAATCTGCGAACGACCCGGCGTAGCTCCGAAGGAGCGAAGCGGGGTCGCCCCGACCAGCATTGACGAGAAGCAGTCCCTCTCTCAACTCGGTTGCGAGAGGCACTTCGGCGGGCATCCGAATAGTTGACTAATTTGTATTTAAATTTATGATATCCATCCTTCCAGCAAGCTATGGAAAGAATTGGAGCCTACAGAGAGCCGGCTATGCGCAATCATTCTGAGCAGGAATTAGCACGAGCCATTTTCGCAGTCATTGCAGGCACGAGCACCACGCCTTCGGAGCGGTTCGTCCTTGATGGCGCCATCAAGGCATTGCGTGAGGGAAGCCTAGAGAGAATGCGACCTGTATTTGTGACAAGCGTTCTCGCAGAAGCTCTTCCGGTGCTGAACGAAACGACGCATCCTGCGAATGAAGTGCAGCAGCAGCACGTGAGCATGCTGGCTCAGGCCATTCGCAAGGCGTCCGCCGAAGCTATTCGTTGACAGTCTATTGCGGGCTACTACAATACATCCACACATGGTTACTCGCGCCATTATCATCAGCTCGATTATTCTGCCCGCCACCACGGCGTGAGGAAGTAGCTGATGACCACCCCTACTCTCCCGCGCCTGGCGGGATTTTTTGTATGTCTACCACTAATACAACATCGACGGCTCGCGATTCCCTTCTACTGATGATCTATCCACCAGTTGAACAAGATGAATCCATTCTGACTGCATCTGTGATCGCAGAACTGGAATTTGGCAAACGCCACTGTCGCGTTCGCCTCGGTCAATGCCTGGCCGACCTCACTGACGAGGAATGTGTGCACATCCTCGAAGAACAGCACGATGCAGTGGCACGCTTGGTGACGGAATGTGCAGATCTCGAACAAGGTGGATGCTACCCAACAGAGGAATTCATCGCCGACCGCCTTCGTGTACTTATCCAGTGGTGATCTCCATCAAGCCAAGTCCCTGAACAGTTAGCCAACATCCGCCAATATGCCCTTCGGCATTTGTGAAATCTTGATTTCTATCAATAATGTTTGCTTGATGTAACTCGAATGCGCGTCTATTGAACACAAAATTTGTACAAACTCACCTCTCATATTCGCACCGCAATAAATAATGACTTCTGCCCTTCATGAAGCCAAGAACATGTGATTTTTTGACAAGTACCAGAATACTGATCACAAATATGAGTCAAAGGTATCTAGACAACAAGTCGAGCCTGAGTACACTGCCGCGCTCTTATGGCTACCACTACGATAAAACCCGTGAAGCAACATCTTCACTGTGCTTCCGCCCAGCTCGTGCTCATGCATGCGCTGCTCATCACCTTCCTGTCTCTCGCGATGGTGATGAGTCTCCCGGTCCTCGGCTGATCGCCGATACGCGGGAGAGGTCGGAGCCTCCGCAATCCTGCAGGCACACACATACAAACGCTGCCTCGCAGTCCCCTATCACCGCCTCCTTGCGCGCTGAGCGCCTAGGTCGGGCGGATTCTTTGACTCTAAAACCTGAAAATCTTTCCTCAATTACGCTTCAATTCTCTGAGCGTACCGGTTGCCACCTCTGTTTCAGGGGCCGGGTTGCCATCATCCCTCTCGAGTGTGATGATCACCTTTGTGAACGCGCGTAAGTCGCGATCCGCCTGGTAGTCGAGATTGTGCCGCACATCACCGAATAGACTCTTAAGATGCCCCGTAGACAGGCGCTCATTTGTTTTGGGGTTCACCAGCCACCCCTCGTAGAAATAGCCATCCGGTGGCAGCGCAATATTGATCTGCAGCGTATGGAGCGACATTCCCTTCTCGAAGACGTGTACCTTTGTAAGCCCATTCGCCGGCGTCTGCGAAGATCCCATAATGGGTCCGTACGCGAAGAACTCTTCTTTGCCGAAACGTAGATCCTGCACCGCCCCCGACGGCATATTGTACTGGAACGTTTCGGAGCCAAGGGATCCATTCACGTCCACTTCTGAGCCGCACCCCACGAGTAGGAGTGCCGAAGCGATGAAGAGGGGGAAGAGCTTTTTCATAGAGTCAAAAAGGGAGAGCACTCTAGCAGGCACGATGCCCTCTCACCAGAGGTCTTGTGAGAGAAGCTCCGAAAGCCGCGTGCGTTCGATTTTCGCCTGCCGATCGACGCTGGCGGCCATCACCTGATAGCGCGGAGCATTCTCAGGAAACGTGAGTGCCATAATCTCGGCAATAGCGAGAAACTCCTCCACATTTGGCGAGAGGGCGATGTAGTGGGAATTGCGGAGAATGGCATCGTAGTAGTGCTGCACGATTACATCGAATTCCGCCTGCCGCTCAGCCATCTCCGTCGTGCTCTGCAGTGAGAGGAGCATCAGAAGCCCGTGGAGAATACGTAAATCCGTGTATCGACCGAGAGCGAGCGCGTGCTCGTACGATGCGCGTGCCTGCTCAGTATCTTTCACGGCAGAGGCTATCTCGGCCTGCAGCGTCCACCCACGTGCATCGAGAGGATTAATGAGCTCCGTATAAAGATGGATTGTTCGCTGTGCAGCTTGTGGCGAACCGGTACGCATATGAAGACGTGCGAAGGACAGTAGCCCATCGCGGCTATACCACTCCCCTTGCGACCACTGGTTCCACAGAAGCGCCTGTGCCACCTTGCCCTGTGCATCGGCACGTCGTGCAAGCGTTGAGGTCACGGCGTAAAACCCCTCGTGCAGAACGGCAGCGAGCAAGGCGATTGCGATGATGTACTCAATAATATGAACAAATTTTTTGTTCATTTGTGCGGGCTTCCCTTCCGTGAGCATCGCGAGGATGAGTATGGCAGGCAGACTCACGGCAATATAGTGCAGATTGAAGTCGACCAGGTTGTGGGCAAGCACACCCAGGAGTGCTGTGAGGAGCAACACCTGACCCGTCGTCAGTTCCCGACGCGAAACCCGCGCGAGCACACGCGAGATCGGGCAACCCTTGAGGGGGCAACGCAGTGGAGGAAGTAGACCTTTCAGGAGCGGAAGAAAGAGGACGAATGTGAGAGCAATGAGCAAGAGTGCTGCAGGCCATCCGCGTTCCGCCGCCGCTTTGAGGTAGACGTTGTGTGGGTGATCGGAGGTTGCGAGCACATCGTTCATGAGCGGCGTCTGCGCGAAACGGAAACTCCCCGGCCCCCAACCCACAAGCGGGTGCTCAGTGGATAGATGAAAAGACTGGCGCCAGAAGCTCACGCGCTCCGTCAGTGAACTCGTACCCTCGGGTGTGAGAAAAAGTGCGCGCTCTGAAAGTGACTGCACCGCATGCGCACGAGAGCGTAAGTGGTTACTGAGACCGAAGATGATGAGCCCGATCACCAGTGTGCCGGTGACCACGGCGGCAACGCGTTTCCACGACACGCGCCGTCGGTACGACCAGAAGAGCAGAATGACTGCCTGCCCCACCAGCGCCACGAATGCCGCGCGCGAAAAACTCAAGAGCAGGCACCCCACGATCACGCCGGCCGGCGTCGTACGTTTGGCAATCTTCCAGAAGGTTTCGAGATCCCCTTTGCCCTGTTCGTGGTGTGGATGCGAGAGCAGCAGTGCCACCGGCCACGACAGCAGAAGGAGTTCGGCCCACGCATTGGGCCACGCGTGCTTCCACGGAGCACGGATATCGAGGAATGTCCCCACAAAACGGTTGAGTGGACCCATGGCGTAGACGAACACCCCCACAAGACAGGCCACCAGCACTGACGCCACCAGCACCTTGAGGAGCGATGTGCGCATCTTCGCGTCGTGCGGCAGACGGGCCATCCACAGAAAGAGCAGCGCGAGCGCTACCGTCTGCGTCACCTCGTCGAACCCGTAGTTCATGGTCTGGGTGAAGACATAGCTTAAGCCCGTCCACAGGATGAAGAGAACCGTCAGCCACCAGACAACCGGAGAAAGAGGCCGATCGCCTTCGCGGGTACGCCGTCCACGCAGCAACACGACGCCACTCGCGACGAGCCCCAGTAGGAGTGTGACATCGAGGGTGCGGCCGCCTCGCCAGAAGAGCGCAAAAGCGAGGAGGAGTAGGAGCGCGATCTGACTGTATCGCTCCCAAGGGGCGCGCCGAAGGCGCGCGAGTGCTTGTGAAAACATCCCGCACAGTATGCCGAAAACCCCTGCCGCAGGAAACCCTCTCGCGGTACACTCTCCTTATGGAATGGAGGCACATGAACGAGATGTTCGCGATAGCGCAGAAAATGGGCCAAGAGCCGGAACAGAGACGAGTGGAACGAGGCCCTCTCGCCCCGATCGCCCGTATCTCAAGAGGACTCGGAACGCTCTCCACTTGCGGCGGCGCGGCGTTGGTGGATATCGCCACTGCGATCCGCGAGAAACTGCGTGGCGTACAATAACCAAAATGGTGCCGACGGAGAGAATCGAACTCTCATGACCTTGCGGTCACACGCTCCTGAAGCGTGCGCGTCTACCAATTCCGCCACGTCGGCACAGAGCAGCGAAAGTGTAGCATAGACCTCCGCATCGAAATGAAATGAAAAACGCGCAAAGCGGTGGGTGCCTTAAGGCGGGACCCAGCGCTGCCCGAGCTTGTCGAGGGGTGGGAGGGACACCGTCGGTGTCCCTCCCATGAAATTCTACTCATAGACGTTCACCTGCGCGGTGATGGGGCTCAAGAGATCCGCTCCAGTTGTGGGGCTCGAGAGTGAAACGGTGAAGTACTCACCGCTGTCGTTATAAGAATCTTGGATGATCGGCACCGTGAAACTCTTGCTCTGCTCGCCCGGCGCAAACGTGAGCGTGCCATTCGTTGTGGTGAAATCCAATCCCGGTCCTGCACTGCCATTGCCGGTCGCGTACGACACGCTGGCCGTATGCAGCGTACCTCCCACGCGATTCACCGTGATCGTGGCGATACCAGAACCCTCTGTGCCGTCGAAGTCAGAATTACTGAACATGAAAGATCCTGTTCCGAAGGAACCGATCTCATTATCGGCAATGTTGAGTGGCACCGGCGTTACCCCCAATGCCGCACCACCCGTGGGTGCGCTTAAGGTGAGCGTGGCTATTTTCTTTCCATCCACGGACATATCATCAATGATCGGCACGGTGAACGTCTTGCTCGTCTCGCCACTTGCGAAGGTGAGCGTACCGTTCGTCGCGGTGTACTCTGAACCAGACATCGCCGTCTTGTTACTCGTGGCGTAACTCACACCTACCTGGCCGCTCGACCCATCGGTGCGCACAACGGTGATCGTGGCGGCAGCAGAGTTTTCACCCACCTCGTAGGCGAGAGCACTGAAGCCCAGCGTACCGGCACCCGACACCGCCGATGAGGAGGAGGAACTGGAGGAGGATCCACCACTTGAGGGCGCCTCGTTATCGAGAATCGTAAGGGTCGACGTACTGGGGGAACCGAGCGTGCTTCCACCTGTGGGAGCCGAAAGTTCGATGAGTATGGTCTCTGACCCTTCCCCGAGTTCGTCATCTTTGAGCGAAATCGTGAACGTCCTGCTCTCCTGACCGTCGGCAAATGAGAGTGTGGACTGATCCACCGACACGAAGTCATCGCCTGCTGTCGCCGTGCCGGACTTCACCGAATACTTCACCGAAACCGCTCCATCTGTACCCCCTTCACGCTCGACACTCACCGTGAGCGACGAAACCGTCTCGGGCAAACTGAAACTATCACTCGTGAAGCGGAACGCGCCGAATTCGTTGTACTCCGAAGAGCTGCTGGAGGAGCTGGAACTACTGGAGGAGCTACTCGACGAGCTCGAAGAGCTCGATCCTCCTCCGCCTGATTCCAGAATGTCATCGCGGAGCCGCTGCATCATCACCGCCACCTGACCGCGTGTGACGAAATCATTGGGGCCAAAGTTGCCGTTGCTGTACCCCTTGATGACACCAACGGAGTACATCTCGCCCACGGCTGCATCGTAGTAGGAACCCTCGACTACATCGGGGAAGATGGCCGAACCGCGAATGGCGGCCACGGCACCAAAGCTGACCGCTCCGAGAGCTACACCCGAGAGAAACAGTGATGTCCATCGAATCGTACGTGATGAAAACTGCATACAGAGAGGTTGGAATGGAGACTGAAATTCAGATGATTATGCGAATTCGCCTCTGTGTAATGCAAGTGACAGCTCGCGCGAAATCCTCTTTGATCGTTTCTGCAACTATTCCTCAATCGGCCACGTTTGGACTGTGAACACTTGACGCGCACGATTAGCACTCTAAAATGCCGACTGCTAACGGTGTACTTCTATGGAGGCACCGACATCGTTCTTCAGCTCCATTCCCCATTCAGCATTATGGCATCCGTTCCGCGACTTAAGGTGAATATCGAACCACTCGGCGACCGTGTCGTCGTACATCCCCTGCCCCAAGAGCAGGTGACGTCTTCGGGCATCGTGATTCCCGATACCGCCTCGGGCGAGAAGCCACAGGAAGGTGTCGTGATCGCGCTAGGAAAAGGCGGAATCATGAACGAGGGCAAGCCTGTCGCAAACCCTTCTGACTTTCTGAAAGTGGGTGACCGCGTGCTCTTCGGCAAGTACGCAGGTGATGACGTGAAGCTGAAAGACACTGCCGGCAAGGACGTGGAAGTAAAAGTACTCCACCTCGATTCCATCCTCGGTAAAGTCAAATAGGCTTCGACTACGCTCAGCCTGACAATTTCCTATCCCCTACTCCCTACCCCCAATCGTCATGTCTCCAGCAAAACAACTCCTGTTCGGAAACGACGCCCGCAAGAAGATCTTCAAAGGTGTCGAAAAGCTCACGCAGGCCGTGCGTGCAACCATGGGCCCCAAGGGCCGTAACGCCGTGATCGAAAAGAAGTATGGCGGACCGATGGTGACCAAAGACGGCGTCTCGGTCGCCAAAGAAATCGACCTCGAAGATCCATTCGAAAACATGGGCGCGCAGCTCGTACGCGAGGCCGCCACCAAGACCAACGATGCCGCAGGTGACGGCACCACCACTGCCACCGTGCTCGCCTACGCCATTATGGAGGAGGGCCTCAAGCACCTGAGCGCAGGCAGTAATCCCATTGCGATCAAGAAAGGAATCGAGAAAGCGGTTGCCGCAGTGAATATCGAACTCGAGGCGATGAAGAAGGTCGTCAGCAAGAAGGAGGAGTATGCCGCCGTTGCCAATATCTCAGCGCAGGATAGTGAGATCGGTGACGTAATCGCCGAGATCATCGACGAGGTGGGCAAGGATGGTGTGGTGACAGTGGAGGCCGGTCAGACGCTGGGCATCGAGAAGGAATTCGTCGAGGGTATGCAGTTCGAGAACGGATACATCTCGCCCTACTTCATCACCGATCCCGCCCGTATGGAGGCGGCCTACGACAACCCCTACATCCTCATCACCGATAAGAAGATCAGTTCGATTCAGGAGATCCTTCCGCTGCTCGAGGCTCTCGCCCAGAAAGGCAGCAAGGAGCTCGTGATGATTGCCGAAACAGTGGAGGGCGAAGCACTCGCTACACTCGTGGTGAATAAGCTCCGCGGAACATTCTCAGCCCTCGCCGTGAAGGCTCCGGCCTTCGGTGATCGCCGCAAAGAGATTCTCAAAGACATCGCCGCCCTCACAGGAGGTCGCATGATCAGCGAGGAGGTGGGTCTGAAACTCGAGAACGCCACCATCGAAGATCTGGGCCGTGCACGTCGCGTCGTTGTCGATAAAGATACGACCATCGTCATCGACGGCCGCGGTAAGAAGGAAGACATCGAGCGCCGCATGAAAGAGATCAAGATCTCGCTCGATAAGACCAGTTCCGACTTCGACAAAGAGAAATTGCAGGAGCGCCTTGCCAAGCTCTCGGGTGGAGTCGCCGTCATTAAGGTCGGTGCCGCAACCGAAGTGGAACAGAAAGAGAAACAGCACCGCGTCGAAGATGCGCTCTCTGCCACGCGTGCAGCCGCCGAGGAGGGCATCGTGCCCGGCGGTGGTACGGCATACGTGCGCGCCGTGGACATGCTCTCTAAGCTCAAGTCTGATAACGAAGATGAGCAGATCGGCATCGACATCGTGCGAGACGCACTTAGTGCCCCCTGCCGCCAGATCGCCGACAACGCCGGAGTGACTGGTGAAGTCGTCTACGAGAGGGTGAAGAGCATGAAGGGAGCAGAGGGTTATAACGTGCTCACAGGCAAGTATGAAGATTTGGTGAAGGCGCGCGTGATCGACCCCAAGAAGGTCACACGTTCTGCACTCGAGAACGCCGCCTCAGTCGCCTCGATGTTCCTCACTCTCGAAGTCGCCGTGACGGAGATCCCCAAGAAGGAGGAGCCGATGCCCATGCCTTCGGACGGAGGTGGAATGGGAGGTGGAATGGGATTTTAAAGCATGGAAGGCAAACCTGCGGTTTTCCTTCCATGAACCATCCTTTCCCTCAAGTGGAGTCGCTCCAGCCGTGGGTCCCGCCGAAGGCACCCACGGCTTCGCGAATATTCTTGATCCATTATTGTCCGAGCTCTTGCTGAATTTTTATTGGTTCAGCAGTTTTAATCTCTACAGCCGGAGTGATGAAAAGTTGCAAAAGAGAAATCATCCCTGCAATCACTGCGAATATCGTCGTAATAATAAGCAATGACCGATTCATACGAGATGATACATAGTCATTGTGCATGAAATATTCTTGGCGTAACTGAGATACTTTTAAGCCGAGCTGAGAAAGCAATCCATCGCGCACGTTCTCAAGTGCCTTCGTTGGAAGATTCTTAATGTCCAACCAAAAACCATAATATTCATCATCTGTCTGAATATCTGAGCTCATTGCCCACAATCGATTAAATTCATTTGTAATGGCTGCTGCTTTTTCCAAAGTAGAACAATAAATAACGTGTTCCTTTTCAAGATCTAAAGGTAATGCTGTTAGCATTATTGAGATGTCATTGAGAAAAGACGAAATGCGAGGACAGAACTCATATTTAATGTACGAGTAAAAGTGTTCACAACACGCAACACGGTATTCTCTCTTCATTGGCCTAAAATAATTTCTCACTTTTCCTTCTGGCTCAGACAAGACCTTGTACCGATTAAGAATTTCATCGATCCGTTTGATATTTTCTTTTGCATAATTTAACGCATGTTCAACATCACTCATTGTTCTGCTGTCACTTGGATCGCATGGCTCGGACGTAGCATAAAATGCATGTAAGTCATCTCGCAGAGAAAAATATTCAGGTTTAATTTCCTTTAGTATCGGATACTGTCGTGCCATCTCATCAAAAGCAATTTCCTCTGGATCTGGCTGACAATCGTCATTATCCGGCATCGGAAACATTATACTCTATAAGAGATCTAAACGAACCCTAACACTTGTCGTCCTTTGAGACAGAGCGCTTTGCATCGGTTTTGACTTTCTCAAAAATGAGTTTTCCACAATTTACACACAATTACTTCTCGCAGTACGACATATTTGTCAAACGCCTCAATTCCAATGGTTAGCAATCAAAGCATGTGACTGCTAATCTCGTTTCCAGATCTTTTCTAGGATAGGACGTAGGACCGCCATGGGGAATCACTGGGGAGATCGCTCTTCTGAAGGCTTGGAGCGAATTTGCTCCATTAATTTCCCCCATTTCTATGACCAACTTGGTTGGCGGGGAAACATTCATTCTATTCAACATAGAATGGAAGCTGTGTTCGTACACAAGCTTCCTCTTCTATGTTCCAGTGACTTCTGGTTTGTAATAGGTGAATAAACCTACGTTCCTATCCTAGAAAGATCTTCAGGAATTGTCATTTGACGTGCCACTAAAATGCAGGTCCGCCGCCACCCGCCTTCGTCCCGCGACTGCGGGACTACTGACGGGCAAGCGGGGGGTGAGGAGGCGCTTGACTAATAAGCGTCCGATTGCTATATAACATGCTGTGTCACTGGCTATGAAAATCCCGGCAGGTGACGGTACGGTACATACGCTCCATAGCGGCACTGTGACTCGTCTTGAAGCTCTGGCACAAAGAGGGGGGAACACAGGTTGCAACAGTTATAGAGCTGTTGAGCGTCAATTGAGCATCAGCAGAGGGACTGTCGCTATGCTTGTTAAGCTTGGAATTCTATCCTGGGATGATCCCTCAGGTTCCTATGTTCTCACCAAGTTGCTTGAAGATGCAAAAACAGCAACAGGAAGCGTGGTTCAAAAAGAGGAAATAGCATCGCTTGGTGCGTGGTGCCAAGAGGTCGCGAATGATATGGAAATACCACCTACTCTGAGATGCTATTCTGGTCCGATCCGAAATTATTTGACAGTTGTATTTCGCAACCAAGATGGACCCGATAGTGCAGTTCGTTGGGCGCAGCAGTGGCTCAGAGACACTGCTGATCGAGTGAAGCACATCGCTGATATTCCTGATAGAAGAGCCACAATTGGTAGACTACTGGGTAGGCAGGAGGTCACGGAAGGGGAAACAGCTCCAGGCATTAACCTATCGGGAGACCGTGCCACGTGCCTTGAAAAAACGCGTAGTGAGAAGAGATCAGGAGGAGAGGTATCGTGTGGACGTAGTTTTGTACCCTGACACGTGTCGCCCTTCGACTACGCTCAGGATGACACTTACAAAAAACACATACAACAAACAGTTTACGTTTGGAGGTCCGCCGCCACCCGCCTTCGTCCTCCCGCATGTGCGGGACGGGACTACGGACGGGCAAGCGGGGGGTGAAACAGAAACAGAAACACACACCGCCGTTGAGCATGTGTGAGTGTCTGACAAGAGAGAAGTTGTAAGATGGATGCGGTTTACTGTTAGGAGGGTAAAGGGGGCAAAGGGGGGCTTAGGGAACCGGATCTCGCCCGGATGACCTCCGGTCGGACGGGCAAGGTGCCCTAGCCCCCTGACGGAAGAAACTCGTCGGGTAGACAAGAGAAAGAAGGAATCATTGTCACACCACCCTTCGACTAAACTCCCCTCTCCCGCTAGACTGTCGGCTCCCTTATGAACCAATCGAAACGCTCCCGTGCCGTGCTACCGACTCTCTTCTTCACGATCTTCTTGGATATGTTGGGGATGGGTCTGGCGATTCCGATCCTGGCTCCGCTGATGATCAGCCCCTTCGGCATCCTGCCTGCAGAGATGAGCGTGCAGACGAAAACGATTCTCTACGGATTCCTCGTTGCTACGTATCCGCTCTTCCAGTTCTTCGGTGCGCCGATTTTAGGAGCGCTCTCTGATCACTACGGTCGCCGCAAGATTCTGATCTTCTCGCTTATTGGCACGGTCTTCGGATATCTGCTTACCGGGTACGGCATCGTCACGGGGCAGGTGTGGATCGTTTTCCTCAGTCGTGCCTTAGACGGCTTTACCGGGGGCAACATCTCTGCCGCACAGTCCGCCATCGCCGACATAAGCGAACCAAACGAGAAGGCCAGAAACTTCGGGCTCATAGGCATGGCATTCGGGCTTGGGTTCATCCTCGGCCCCTTCATGGGCGGCAAACTGGCGGATCCTGCTATTGTTTCATGGTTCAACTCGGCAACCCCCTTCTGGGCCGCCGCGATACTCGCAGGCTTTAACATCCTCTCGGTGTGGTTCTTTCTGCCCGAGACGCTGCGCACGAAAGTGACCACGCGCCTAAGCCTCTTCACCGGATTTCGGAATATCCGACGAGCATTTGGCATCGCGCACCTGCGCACGATCCTCTTGGTGTCGTTCCTTCTCGTTCTGGGATTCAACTTCTTCACACAGTTCTTTCAGGTGCTGCTCATTGAGCGCTTCAGCTTCTCACAAAGTGACATTGGTAATCTGTACGCCTACATGGGCCTGTGGATCGCCATCACGCAGGGCTTCATCAATCGCCCACTCTCGCGAAGATTCAGTCCTGAAAAGATCGTGAGTGTCTCGGCATTCACGCTCGCGGCCGCACTCCCCTTTCTTCTGCTGCCAGACCGCGCCGGTTTCATCTACCTGATCTTCCCGTTCATCGCGATCAGTAACGGCCTCACACATCCCAATGCCGTCGCCATTGTCTCGAACCTTGCCGGCCCCGAGTCGCAGGGCGAAATACTCGGCATCAACCAGTCCATCCAGTCTCTCGGCATGATGCTCCCGCCAATGATCGCCGGATTTATCGCTTCACTCCATCCCGGCCTCCCTACACTCGTGGGCAGCGGCATCATCTTCCTCGCGTGGATGCTCTTCGTCTTCGTCTTCAAGCGCAGGAGCACGCAGGTGTTTCATGAGATATGAGTTGCGTAAAATTTTATTTGTCGTAGAATAAGACTACGTTTCAACCAAATTATGCCTAAGTTGGATACTCTTTCGGGGGCTACTGATCGCCTAAGAGCAGCACAGGAAGGTGGAAGAATCCCCGAAGATCTTCATGCAGATCTCACGGCGATACTGGACACAACACAATCAAGGATAGCAGCCGTAAGGGCGGCAAGTGATATCTCTGACGAGCTAGTCCAATTAATGTCAGTAAGATCAGCACGAAATCTGCGTAGTTGTCATATCAATACGTTGGATGAGCTTTGTGGTTTAACTTTAGAGGAACTGGATTCCGCATTGGAAAGGGCTGAAGTGAAGGATAGGGAACGTGCAATCCAGTTCATAAGAGAAGAGTTGAATAGACATGGCATCCCACACAAATTGGGATAACAAAACAAAGCTTGTGTGGTTCGTCGGCTAAGCGCAAACGTTGGGCGAAGTACGCTCAGGCGTGCGCCTCTACTCCGATCGTGAGTACATCCCCACGCTTGAGGCTCTTCTTGAGCATCGCATCGGCTATGCGGTCCTCCACCTCCTGCGTGATCACACGACGCATGGCACGCGCACCGAACTCGGCACTGTACCCACGCTCCACGATCTGTCGGACAAGCGCATCTTCAACGGTGACCGTAATGCCGTGCTTCTGCTGCACGTCGGCAACGATCTCCCGAATCTGCAGCATTGCCACCCTCTGCGCATCGGCAAGTGAGAGCGGATGGAAGAGCACGACCTCATCGAAGCGGTTGAGGAACTCGGGCGAGTAGATTTTCTGGGCAAGGACGGCATTCACCACATCCTGCTTGAATGCTGCAGGATCAATGGTCGGATGCTTGGCGACGTAATCACGGATGAAGAGCGCAGCGGCATTGCTGGTCGCGATGATGATCGTATTGCGGAAATCAGTTTTGATACCGTGATGGTCGGTGAGCACTCCCTCATCCAGGATCTGCAGAAAGAGATTCATGACCGAAGGATGTGCCTTCTCGATTTCATCAAGGAGCAGAAGAGAGAAAGGCTGGTCCTGAATGCGTTTGGTGAGGAACCCTTCCGCGTGATCCTTGCCCGCATGCGGCGAGCCGAGGATCCCCTCCATGCTGGCTTCCGTTGCGTACTCGTTCATGTCGAGACGAATCATACGATCCGCCGCGCCAAAGTAGACATCTGCCAGTGTCTTGGCGGTCTGTGTCTTCCCAACACCCGTGGGGCCTAAGAAGAGGAATGTTCCCAGTGGACGCTTGCCAGCACCGACATCAAGCCGTGCCCGCTTGAGTGCACTGGCAACGGCATGCACAGCGGTATCCTGCCCGATCACCTGTGTATGCATAGTTTCTTCGATCTTGAGCAACCGATCGCGCTCCCCTTCCTTCACATCCGTCACGTCCACATGCGAGGCACGCGAAACGATCTCGCGAATGTGCGGTTCGAGAACTGCAGGCGCACGCGCTTTGCGTGCCGCAGCCATGGCATCGATCATCACCGCGACGGCCTTACCGGGGAAAGCCCCCTTGCCAAGGTAGCGACGCGTGAGAGTGAGGACAGACTGCAACGCCTTGTACGTGACAGTCACGTGGAGGGCATGTTCCAGACGGAAGTGCTGTTCCATGAGCACCGCGAGCACTTCTTGATCTTCTGGCTCCTTAAGCGGCAGCACCGAGAAGAGACTCTCGACTGCCGTCGTGCCTTTGATCACATTGTGGTAATCCTCCGCGCGCGCAGAAGCGATGACAGAAACGTTCTTCGTCTCGAGCAGTTTCTGCAGCACGGTGAGCGCCTTTGCATCGGAAGATGCGAGGAGCAGAGCAATATTCTCAATGATGAGCACGTAGTGTCCCGAGCGCTCCGCCTGACGCAGCGCCTGCAGCAGGAACGCGTCGGAGGGCACGCCACCCGACAGCAGCTCCGCCGTCTTGAGCGTGAGTACGCGCGTCGTGTGTTTCGATTCCTTCACCTCACTCCTGCGCAGTTGGTAGAGAGTGTTCTCGATGAATGTGGTTTTACCCACGCCCTGCGGACCCACCACGAGAATATTGTGGTTGGCCTCGCGTGCGAGGATGCGATGCGCCTCTTCGATAAGCGGCGCGTGGAGAATCACCGATCGATCGTCCTTCCACAGAATGGAGCTTGTGATCTCGGTTGTGAGGCGATCGAGCGCACTCGTGTACCCCAGCATCCACGATTTTTCGAGTCCGCCAAAGGTGCGAATGAGCACATGGGGGCTGAAGAATGAGTGCTTCTTGGGCAGGAGTGTGTGGAACTTCTCCCACGTGAGCATTGCCTTGAGATCATTGAGCGAGAGATCGAGCCCGTTGAGCAGCTCAGCAGATTGCGGGCTCTTCTCGAGCAGCAAATAGAGGATGAATGGCGCCGAGATCATCTTCTTGTTGAACTCCGGCAGACGCTTGGCGGCATCATCAAGGAACGTTGGTGCATCGAGAGTTTCGACCGTCTCGCGCAGGCACTCCCACACCACGTCGGGGCGAGCCGCCATCTGCGTGATGAAAAACTTACCGCGCGAGGAATCGATTGCCGCACGCAACAGTTCTGGTGTTGAAACCGTGGTGAAGTCGTGCAGGTGCATCACGAGATCGAGCGGCAGCCGGTCGATAGGCGTCTTCGCCGTCGCGGCGAGGTGTACATCGTTACTCAGGCGATCAGCAATGAAGCGACGAGTGATGAAGAGCGCTGCAAGCAACAGGGCTCCCATCAATCCCGCTGCCAGCCAGTGACTCCCCTCCTCGGCGTAGATCACGAGCAGCACGAGTGCGGCGGCAGTCAGCACCCACGTCGCAAGGCTGAAGAAAAATCCCATGAGAATGGCTGCGAGGCAGGAACGCGTGCCGGTAATATCAATTGTTCTGTCCATGTCAGACGAGAATGAACACGAATGCAAATACGGCAACCACAATAATCGGGAAGACGAACCATCCTACGAACAGCACGACGAAGATAACGAAGAGAAGAATTTGGAGAATCAGTGAGACGATGATCGCGAGCAGCCGGATGACCATGCCGATCATACGTGTGGCGAGATTCACGAAGAACGCCTGCAGGAATTTATCCCACTTGAGTGCGCTCGGCATTTCTTCGGCAATACCCTTCCACGGACTCAAGAGTGTCTTGAACAGGAAAGAAATCGAAAGGATCTCTGAGAACGCACGAGCGTAGGCGATGTACGCACGCAGAATGTTGAGCGGCTCCTGCCACAGGACCCACGGCAGAAAGTCCGTGGCGATGATCTGCGCCACGAATGTCGGACGCTTGAGCAGTGCCGGAATGCCTGCAATGGCGCGCAGAAAGTTCATAGTGTGTCTTTCTTTTAATTATACAACATTTTTGCCTATTATTCAATCTGCGGAATGAGCGTATACTCCCGCCCAATGCGCGGAATTTTCATCGTTATCGAGGGCCCCGACGGTGCCGGAACCACCAAGCATTGTACGATCTTGGCCGAACGCCTGAAGCAGGACGGACGCAGTGTTCTCTGCACGCACGAGCCCACCGATGGTCCTATCGGATCGACCATTCGCAGCGACCTGCGCGCAGGGAGGTCCTTCGTCCCCATCGCTCTCCAACAGCGCTTCTGTGAAGACCGTACCTGGCACTTAAGTGAAGTGATCGAGCCAGCGCTCGCACAGAGCATCACGATCATCTCCGATCGCTACCTGCACTCCACACTTGCCTACGGCTTGGCACTGGGCATTGCGCGCAAGGACCTCGATGAGATGAACAAAAAATTTATTCGACCGGATGTAACGTTTTTCCTCCTTCCATCGTTTAAAGCTCTTTTGGAACGCATGGGCCGCCGCGATCACACCGACGCCCTGGAACAGACCGAACTTCAGCGGAAGGTGTACGACGCGTATCGGGAACTTGCCAAGGAAGATCCATCCATCATCGTGATCGACACGGCGGGTGATCTCGAAGAAGTCGCAAGCAAGATCTACGCAGCGACCACTTCGCAGACGTAAGACCTTCCCAAGGCGCCGGTGCATTCTCTACACTAGCAATACATGACGGCTCAGATCCTCTCCGGCCGAGAAGCAGCCGATGCCCTGCTCGCCACCCTGAAACCCACGGTCAAAAAACTCGATCCCAAACTCGTTGTCGTACAGGTGGGCGATGATCCGGCGAGCGCGAGTTACATCAAACAGAAATTCAAGAGTTGTGAAGCCGTGGGCATGCGAAGCGAGCACATCCACCTGCCCGAAGAGACGACGCTCGCAACACTCATGGCAACGGTCGAGAAGCTCAACACCGACCCTGATGTTACTGGCTTCATCGTGCAAGTCCCCCTCCCCGCTGCACTTCAGCCGCATATTCCTGAGATCATTCGCTCCATCGATCCGAAAAAAGATATCGACGGCTTCGGCGCGTACAACCTGGGCAAGATGTTCCTCTCTACCTCGTTCGAACATCTGCCACCCGCCACACCCGGCGGCATCGTGGCACTGCTCGAGCATTACAAGATTCCCGTCGAGGGCAAGAACGTCGTGGTCGTGGGACGCAGCAACACCGTGGGCAAACCCATTGCCATCATGCTCCTCAACCGCGGTGCGACCGTGACGATCTGCCATCGGCACACACGCGATCTCGCCGCAATCACGCAGCAGGCCGACATCCTCATCGTAGCTGCAGGTAAACATAATCTCATCACTGGTGACATGGTGAGAGAAGGTGTGGTGGTCATTGATGTGGGCATGAACAAAACGCAGGAGGGACTCGCGGGGGATTGTGATTTCGCAACTGTTTCGAAGAAAGCATCGGCCATTACACCGGTGCCAGGAGGAGTGGGACCGATGACAGTCGCCTCACTCATTCGCAACTGTGTGAGAGCGAAAGAACGACAGCTTGAGAAATAAGTGCAATACCTTGCTAAGCGGAAGGTTCCGAGTAAAATGCCTCCGTGGGAGCATTGTTTCCTTCGTTTTCGGCCTTTCGGATTCCGTTCCGTGAGGTCCGCTTGAGCGTGCAACCAGGTCTTTACTCCCTCCATCCCGCACTCTAAATGTGTGGAATCCTTGCTGTCGCCGGGTTCCGTGACGTCATTCAGGATCTCTACGACGGCCTCATCCTCCTCCAGCACCGAGGGCAGGATGCAGCGGGTATCATCACCTACAACAGCCAATTCCATCTCAAGAAAGCCAACGGTCTCGTGCAAGACGTCTTTCATGAGAAATCTCTGCAGCGCCTGCGCGGCACCATGGGTGTGGGGCACGTGCGCTACCCCACCGCAGGATGTAGTAGCGAATTCGAGGCACAGCCCTTTTTCGTTTCAACCCCCTTCGGCATCGCGCTCGCCCACAACGGCAACCTCACAAACTTCGTGGAGCTGCGCAAATTTCTACTCGAGAAGGAATACCGCCACCTCAATACGAATTCCGATTCCGAAGTGCTGCTCAACGTGCTCTCCGTCGCGCTGCGTAATCAGCGACCGAAGGGGCGCCTCACTCCTGATCAGGTCTTCGGTGCCGTGAAAGGTGTCTACAAGAGGTGCAAGGGTGCCTACTCCGCTGTGGCGCTCATCGGCGGTCAGGGCATCGTCGGCTTCCGCGACCCGCACGGCATCCGACCGCTCCTCATCGGCAAGCGCAAGTTCGGCATGAAGGAGGAATACATTCTCGCCTCCGAAGACTCCGCTCTTCCCGCGCTCGATTTCAAATACCTTCGGGACGTGCGCCCGGGTGAAGCAGTCTTCATCGATCACAAAAACCGTTTGCACTCCCAACAGGTTCGTCACGGCGAACTCAATCCCTGCATCTTCGAGTGGGTGTACCTCGCCGCTCCGGATTCCACCATCGATGGTGTGAACGTCTACAAGGCGCGTGTGCGCATGGGTGAAGCACTGGCCAAGCAGATCAAGAAGGCTGGTATCCACATTGATTCGGTGGTTCCCGTCCCTGACACGGGTCGACCTGTCGCCGCCGGGCTCGCAGGCAAACTCAACGTGCGTTACCGCGAGGGCCTCATCAAGAACCGCTACATTCACCGCACCTTCATCATGCCGGGGCAGTCGATGCGCAAAAGGAGCCTCCGCTTCAAGCTCCACCCCATCGAGCTGGAGTTCAAGGGCAAGAGCGTCCTGCTCGTCGATGACTCCATCGTGCGCGGCAACACCAGCAAGAAGATTGTGGAGCTCGTGCGCGAGGCGGGCGCCAAGAAGGTCTACTTCGCCTCGGCAGCTCCCCCCATCATCAGCCCGGATCCGTACGGCATCGACTTGCCCACGACACAGGAACTCATTGCCGCCAACATGTCGGTGGAAGAGATCCGCAAGTACATCAAAGCCGATGGTCTCTTCTACGGCACCATCGAGGACCTGCGCAAATCCATTCAGTACGGTAATCCCAAGATCAAGCGCTTCAGCGAGGGATGCTTCACCAAGAAGTACCCCACACCCGAAGTCACCCCCAAGCTGCTCAAGGAACTCGGAAGCTGTCGTAACTCCACGCGCGAAACGTTCGAGAGCGACGAGGATGATCGGGAAAGCCAGAGAACGCTGTCGCTCTAGTGTAGCGTGGAGGACAAATCTACGGTTTATTGGGTAACGGATGAGGTAAACTGTGTACGTGCAGAAAACCTGTGCCAACTCCTGGTGCCAGCAGCCCTTCGAGGTCACCGATGATGATCTGAAGTTCTACGACAAGATTTCACCGGTCTTCAGTAGAAAGAAGTTCCCCATCCCCTCGCCCACACTGTGTCCAAACTGCCGTCAGCAACGGCGGTACACGATCCGCAACGAGCGACACCTCTCACGACGCACATGCGATTTATGTAAGGAGGAGATCATCTCCATGTACTCCATCGACAAGCCATTCCCCGTCTACTGCCCTACATGCTGGTGGAGTGACAAGTGGCACGGGACGACATACGCACAAGAGGTGGATTTCACGCGACCCTTCTTCGAGCAATTTGCAGAACTACAGAGTCGCGTTCCGCGCATCGGTCTCTACATCGTCAACTCCGAGAACTGCCACTACTGCAATTTCGTGGGCGACTGCAAGAGCTGCTACCTCGTGTTCGGCCCTGTGTACTCTCAAGACTGCCTCTACGGATCCGCATACTACTCCAAAGACTGTGTCGACAATTTGGTCACGCGTGAGTGCGAGCTCTGCTACGAATGTACCGACTGTCGAAAACTGTACTCCTGCCTGTTCTGCCAGGATTGCTACCACTCCAACAACCTCCTTCTCTGTTACGACATGCAGGGATGCAGCGAGTGCATTGCCTGCGCCGGACTCCGTAACAAGAAATATCACATCGGGAATAAGCCGTACACAAAAGAGGAATACGAAGCGGTGAAGCAAGCGATCGATCTCTGCGATGCACGCCGCATGCATGAGCTCGCCGAGCAATTAGAAACGGTCAAACAAACCACCCCACACCACTTCATGCCAAACGGCAACGTACAGAATGTCAGTGGCACGCATCTCTACAATTCGAGAAATACCTTTCACTCGTTCTTCGTTGATCGCTGTGAGGATTGCTCGTACTGCATGCAGGTTGTGGACTTAAAGGATTGTCACGACAACAATTACACGGAAGAAAACGAGCTCTGCTACGAGTATCTTGGCATGTACGGAGCAAAGAATACGTTCTTTTCGACGTTCTCACGTCACACCTACGGGGTGTACTGCTCAGAATATTGCATCAATGCGAAATATCTTTTCGGCTGTGGCGGCATTCGCGACCGGGAATACTGCATCCTCAACAAGCAGTACACGAAGGAGAAATATGAGAAACTCGTCCCGCAGATCATCGAGCACATGCAAAAATCAGGCGAATGGGGAGAGTTCTTCCCCGTGACGATGAGCCCCTTTGCCTACAACGAGACCGTGGCGCAGGAGTACTTTCCGCTCACGAAGAAAGAAGTGAAGGAACACGGATGGAAGTGGCACGAGAAGAAGGACGAGGTGCAGCAAGTCAGTAAGGTGATTCCGGCAGAAAAGTTGCCCAGCTCCATCGACGAGATCCCCGATGACATCCTGAACTGGGCTATCAAGTGCGAGATGACGAAGAGGCCGTTTCGCATCACCAAGCAGGAACTGGCCTTCTACCGAAAGATGAAACTACCGATCCCTCACCTCCACCCCGATGAGCGACACAAGAGGAGGATGTCCCTCAGAAATCCGCGCAATCTCTGGAAGAGACCGTGTATGAAGTGCGGCAAGGACATGGAGACCACCTACCCGCCCGAACGACCAGAAATTGTTTACTGTGAGTCTTGTTATCTTTCCACAGTCTACTGAACATAAGTGTCCTGAATGTTCAATGTCGTTCTGGTCGGGCGGGTGCTTCTGATCGGCCGGAGATCGTCTACTGCGAAGAGTGTTACTTGAAGGAGGTGTATTAGGGACGATCGAAGAGTAAACCTTGTTTGCCGCTGCAGAGGGCCTGCTGCATACTGCATCTATGAAGATTCTCCTCGTCGCCTCCTCAGCCCGCGGACATGCCATCGCCGATGCCTTGGCGCGCAGCCGCCATCATCCCGAGATTATTTCCGTCTGTACGACCAAGAACCCTGGCTTGAAGAAACTCTCAAGCGAACTTCACGTCGGTGACATTCTCGATTTTCCTTGGGTGATGGAAATTGCGAAGAAGGCCAAGCCTGATTTGGCTATCGTCGGGCCCGATGATCCCATCGGCGCCGGGCTTGCCGACCTACTGGAGGCGGAAGGCATTCCTACTATGGCTCCGAAAAAGTCCCTCGCACGCGTCGAATCGAGTAAGAGTTTCGCCCGCAATCTCCTGCTCAAGGTCGCCCCAGATTCACTGCCTAAGTATCGGGTTTTCACCTCGTACGAGCCAAAAGAATTGAACACATTTATTGAACAGGAATTGGGAGGAAACTACGTGGTGAAGTATGACGCGCTCAAGGGCGGCAAGGGTGTCAAAGTGAGCGGCGAACATCTGGCCACCATCGAAGAGGGTCTGCACTACGCCAAGGAATGTATCGAAGAAGGAGGACGCGTCGTCATCGAAGAGAAACTCATCGGAGTGGAATTCAGCCTGCTCTCATTTACCTCGGGTACGCAGGTCGTCGATATGCCGGCGATTCAGGATCACAAGCGCGCCTACGCGGGCGACACCGGCCCCAACACCGGCGGCATGGGCACGTACTCCGATGCCAATCACTCACTCCCCTTTCTCACAGAAAAGGATCTTTTGCGTGCGAGTAAGTTGAACCGCCTCACCGCCGAAGCACTGCTGCAAGAATGTGGCGAGCCATTTAAGGGCATCCTCTACGGCGGATTCATCGCAGTACAAGACGGCGTGAAGGTGATCGAGTACAACGCGCGCTTCGGCGACCCCGAGGCATTGAACGTCCTTCCGCTTCTCTCTTCTGACTTCGTCGACATCTGCGTAGCCATCACCAAAGGAACGCTCACCCCCGACCTCGTCACGTTTGAGAAGAAGGCCACCGTCTGCAAGTACCTCACCCCCGAGAGCTACCCCGTCAGCAAAGACCAGAAGGGCGCCCTCGTTTCGTTCCCTCCTGTCCCAGCGAACGCACACCTCTTCTTCGGCGACATTGCGGAGGATGAACAGGGTGGATTACATCTGGGAGGCTCGCGCACTGCAGGCATTGTTGGCGTCGGTGCGAGCATTGCCGAGGCCGAGCGTATTGCCGAAGCATTCTGTGAAGGTGTGCAGGGGCCCGTGCGGCATCGCTCCGACATTGGCACAGCATCGCTGATCGAGAAAAGAAGCGAAACTATGCAATCGCTACGCGGATGGTAAATTGACGTTAATCAATATTTGACGTATAATATCTTTATGGCGTCTGAAAGCGCTAATCTTGAAGAAGACATACATGACATCGTGGTTGATGCCTACGCCTCTAGTGCGGGCATGGATCATGATCGCGTCACTCCAGAGATGCTACTGAGCGATCTCGATTCGCTCGATCTTCAGAGTTTTCTCATGGAAACCGAAGATCAGTGCGACGCGTTGTCGGCTCTCAGGAATCAGAAAGGACACTTCAATCTTCCTGACAAAAAGCTTGAAAAGGCGAGAACCGTTGCAGACGTGATCGCCGCCACCGTTGCGACAATCGAATCAATGCTGCAAGAGTGATTTACGAGACGCCTAAGCGCGATAGCTGCTGCTCCACGTTCCACGTCTTGAGTGCTTCGAGAATATCGCCGATCTCCCCTTCCATAATGGAGGGTAGGTTGCTGAAATTTTTGTTCACGCGATGGTCCGTCACGCGGTCCTGCGGAAAGTTATAGGTGCGGATTTTCTCACTACGGTCGCCCGAGCCAACCTGCCCTGAGCGCATTTCGCCACGCTCCTTTGCCAGCTTCCCGCGCTCGGCTTCGTAGATGCGGCTGCGCAGCAAACTCATCGCAATCTCGCGATTACGCGCCTGACTGCGCTCTGTCTGGCAGGCCACCACTGCTCCCGTGGGAACGTGCGTGATGCGAATCGCGCTCTCCACCTTGTTCACATTCTGCCCGCCGGCTCCTCCGGCGCGAAAGGTATCGATCTTCAGATCCTGCGAACGCAGAGTAATATCCACCTCCTGTGCTTCGGGCAGTACAGCCACCGTAGCGGCGGAGGTATGCACACGACCCTTCTTCTCTGTTTCGGGAATGCGCTGAACGCGATGCACGCCCGACTCAAACTTGAAGTCGCCGAATGCTGAACCCTCAATGCGAATAACTGCTTCTTTAATCCCTCCTACTTCGGCATCGGTCTTGCTGATCAGCTCCGTCTTCCACTTCTTCTGCTCCGCATAACGCAGATACATGCGCAGAAGCTCTGCCGCAAAGAGTGCGGCCTCCTCACCCCCTGTTCCTGCACGCACTTCTACGATGACATTACGCTGATCGAACGGATCGACGGGCACGAGGAATAACCGCATTTTCGTCAGTAATTCCTCCTTGCGAAGTGCGGCCTGATGGGCCTCCTCCTCTGCGAGCTCTCGAAGATCCGCCTCATGTGACTCCGCAACGAACGCAATCGCCTTCTCGCAGCGGTCGTACTCATTGAGAAGAATGACGAGTGGTTGCAATTGCCTCGATCGCCTGCCCAGTTCCGCCAGCTTCTTGGGATCACCATAGATATCGGGGTCCTGAAGGCTCGCCTGCAGTTGTGCGTACTCAGCTGCCAGTGCACGAAGTTTCTCAATCATGAATGCATTATGGCAGAAGTCCCCCATAGTGTTGAAGAGTAACTGGACAACGCTAGGATGCTCCTATGCGCATCCTCGTCGCCATGTCAGGGGGAGTCGACTCCAGTGTGGTTGCATGCCTTCTGCAAGAACAGGGTCATGAGGTCATCGGTGTACGCTTTCAGCTCTGGCAGGATCCACTGGCTCCTGCTCTCGCCAAAGTGTTGCCCACCAAGTGCTGCGATGCACAGACACTCGCTCGCGCGCGAAAGGTTACGAGCAATCTGGGCATTCCACTCCACACACTCGATCTGCAAGATTCCTTCAAATGCACCGTGGTGGATCCTTTTATCAGAGCAACACGAAGAGGTATCACGCCCAATCCCTGTGTGCTCTGCAATCGCGCGTTTAAGTTCAAACACCTGCTCACATTCGCCCGCAAGCTCAAGTGTGACAAAGTGGCGACAGGGCACTACGCGCGTATCGTACAAAGAGGTAGCGGCTTCGCACTCCTCGAGGCAAAAGATACCACCAAAGATCAGAGCTACTTCTTGGCGCGTCTCACCCAGAAGGAGCTTGCACGCACCGTACTGCCACTCGGCACAAAGACGAAGCGCGAGACCTATGCGCTCGCTAAGAAATTTAAGATTCCTCTCGATCACGTCAGCTACCGAGAGAGTCAGGATCTCTGCTTCTTTCCTGAGAAGTCCCCTGCCGCATTCTTGCGACGTTCCATTACCGCTGCCAAACCCGGCCCCATCAAGACTCTCGACAGCACCGTCGTCGGAACGCATGAGGGCCTACCGTTCTACACCATTGGCCAACGCCGGGGCCTGAAGGTTGGCGGGCAGAGGACGCCTCTCCATATCATTCGTATTGATCAAAAAAGTAATACAATTTTTCTGGCTCCTTCTAGGGCTCTTCTCACTAAAGAGGTCTATGTAAACACACTGACGTTTACGCGCGAGAAGCCTGCACAACGTCGGTGCCACCCCCTCACCGCTCGCATACGACTGCAGACGAGAAAAGGATGCGGAACATTCACTTTTCGTGAATCTACAGGGCTCTTTCGATTTTCTCGTCCTGTGAGTGCTCCCACGCCGGGGCAGGCACTCGTCCTCTACCGTGGCCAGGAAATCATAGGATGCGGGCAGATCATCTCTGCTGAATCGCAAAAGCGCACACCGTGACGCCGAAGAATCTGCTACCATCACTCACCGCTTGCCATGGCTCAAAAAGGCATTCTGAGGTATACTACTATGATACCGCTCGAACGACACCCCCACTGGCAACATGCAGCTTCGTATGATGCGGAGGGGAACATCATTCTTCCTGCCAGCGAGGAGGCTTCACCCGTACAGGAGAAGGTCAACGTTCCGCGGCCACAACCCATCCCTGATAAACCCAATGGAGCCCTGCCCGAAAAGAAAAAGAGAGCTTCACCGTCGTGGATTTCTCAACTGCGCTCACGTGTGAATGCCCTGCCGCTGCACGCGAAGAGCGGAGCGAACGGACTGCTGACTGAGGGGGCGCGACAGTACCGAGAAAGTGCAGAAGGTTGCGCATCGGTTGCGCAGAGATTCCAGCGGTTTCTCTTAAGGGCATTGCGCGGAACTTGGACGTTTCTCGTGCAACCGGTCTGGGTGGTTCGACCACGTAAAGAGCCCAAGCGTTACAGCAGAATCACGCTCTTCCTCCTCGACACCGTTCGATTTGGGGGCACATTTGCCGCTCTCTTCGTCGCCCTCTTCGTCACACTCAACTACCAGAGTTTCTGGCAGATCATTCAGTCACGCTTGGATCCCTTACAGGAAATCCGTATGGAAGCAGGTGTGGGAGCAGGCACGACAGCAGAGCTTCGCGAGAAACTTCTCAGGTCACCGATGCTCACGACGGCCGGCGGCGAGGATGAGGGCAATCTCTTGAGTTTCCTCCCTCCTGTTGGTCCGCCCGAAGACCGTCTGATCATTCCAAAGCTGAACCTCAATGTGCCAATCTCCATTCCATCGTACGAAGCACTGCTTCGCGAAGATTGGGTACAGGTTGAGTACGACATCCAGATGGCGCTCGAACAGGGTGTCGTGCACTACCCCGGCACCGCCAAGCCCGGTCAAGCAGGGAACTTCTTCGTCACGGGACACAGCTCCTACTACCCATGGGCAACGGGCGGATACAAGACCGTCTTCGCGAGACTGCACATGCTCTCAGAAGGCGATGACTACTGGGTGTACTACGGCGGTGACAAGCATCGTTACGTCGTACGATCGAAGTACGAAGTGAAGCCGTCGAACGTAGACGTCCTCGACCAACCAGCCGACCGACGTCTCTCAACCCTCATGACCTGCACACCGGTCGGCACCACCTTACGCCGCCTCATCATCTCTTCTGAAGAAGTGGACCCCGAAACCGGCGAACCGCTGGCCGTGGGTGAGCAGCCCGTACGTGAAGCGCCGAAGTACAAGATGGAGATGCTGCCCATCTGAAGTGAGGAAGGTGAGAAAAGGCAGGAAGGTTTCATTTTCCTTACCTTCCTTACCTTCCTTACGTTCCTTACCTTCCTTACCTTCCTCACGTATCCCACCTGCTGACTTTGTTCTTCCCATTCTATACTCTACTCACAGATCCTTCCAAGCCGCTGTGGTGAAATGGTAGACACGGGGGACTTAAAATCCCCTGCCCATTACCGGGCATGCTGGTTCGATTCCAGCCGGCGGCACCAGCCTTCGCTCCACCGAGTGGAGCTACGGCTGGCAAGCCACTCCACGTTTTAAGGACACAAAAGTGGAGCATCCTACATTAAGACTTGAAACGCATAATGTTGTGTAATGTACTTCTGGAAGATCTCATTCGGAGTCTGGTATTTCAGGGATCGACGGGGACGATTGTTGATGAGATCGACGGCGAAAGCAACTTGTACATGCGTGACGCTC
>JBDRKJ010000003.1:0-94796 GCA_043814035.1 Candidatus Peregrinibacteria bacterium | reverse complement strand
GCAACTAATGACAGAAATTGCCGTATTTCCATTAACTTCCGTAAGATAGAGATCACTGCACTTCTTCACCGAAAACACAGCGCAGTCGGCAAGTCTTCTGCCATCGGAATTGCGACGCCAAACAACGCAGCAGCCGTCTTCACTGGATTCAGACGAGCTTACCCCTTCACTGCTACTTGCTTCTTCAGAACTACTCGCCTCGGCTGAGCTGGATTGAGGTGGTGTGCAGATATTGGCAGAACACAGGTTGTTCGCTCCCATGGGGATGCCAAACCAAAATTCACAAGACTCTACATCGACATTATCGAAACAACTTCCATCAAGGAAACAGCACGAGACGTAGTCGGGAGGAACGCATTCATTGCAGCTCGTCACGACCCACGGATCACCGTCGTAACTGGAACATGTGTCCATGGTGACGGTTGAACATGTAAGGCCGTAGTCATAGCAGCAGAGCTCGGTTTCTACGATTGAGCTCGATGAGCCTTCGGAACTCTCGCCACATCCGACCGCATCACAGGTGGAACCTTCGTAGAAATAGCCACCTCCCGGCGAAGCCATGCACGCATCTACACGCATGCCGTTACCCAGACAGCTGAAATTCACGGCACTGCAGCAAGCTCCCAATGGGCTTTCGCTGGAACTGGAATCTCCTGCGCACTCAGAGCAATCGCTCACTTCATATCCTCCGGCCGAGAGACAGAGTGAACGCGGAAAAACTTCGCATGTGCCAGGGTTTCCCACTGCTGCTTGCATACTGAAGTACGTTGGTTGGCAGCAGAGAATATCTTCTTCTTCGGAGCTCTCACTCGAACTCTCGCCGCATCCTGCTTGTGCGCAGGTTTGATCCTCGTAGAAGTAGCCTCCTTCCGGCGAAGCGAAACAGGTATCCATTGTGGAGTTATTGCTGAGACAACTGAAGTCTGCAGCACTGCAGCATGCGCCCCGTGGATCTGGTTCATCCACGCAAGAGAAGCAATCTTCATTCGCATAGAATCCAGTAGATTCATACGTCGCACATTCCGATTCCAGCATTTCTCCCCAACAGAACGTATCGTAGCAGCATGCCCCCATTGAGGGGCTCGATGAAGAGCTTTCACACACACCTTTCTCTTCGCATGTCACAGCGCATTCTGGCGAGAAGGAGCACTCGACCAGAGCGCCCTCACAGCAGAATCCGTAGTCTTCGGGGCAGGGGCCACGACTCGACGAGGATGAAGACGAGCTGCTCTCATCCGGAATCATTGCAGAGAGAAAAGACATGAGGAGGTTTGGCGATGGATGTTCCTGCGTCATCACCGGAGGTTTCGGATCGCACTCCTGCTCTCCTCCGCCACCACCTCCCCCCCCACCTCCACCTCCACCACTGCTACCTCCACTACTTCCGCCACCTCCACCTCCACACGGAATGATTTTCATTGTCGGAAGGCAGGGCTGACATGGTCCAGTTGGCTCTGCCCAGGTGATCTCGAACACCGTGCCTGGGCACATGCCCATGCGTGTATTCGCGGGGCAGACGACCGGAGGGCAGATCTCATCTGCCTGTGCGAACAATGCCTCTTGCGTGTCGAAGCGGGGGAGCAGGAGCCCTGTTGGGGGAGACTGCACTTGCTCGGCAACAAGACTTGTTACCACGAGTGTGAGGAACGTTGCCAGAGCGATCTCGGCGAAACGCATGCTGAGCATTTGGCCTACTATAACAAATTTTTCATACACAATCGCTTTCTGTAGGGGGGGCAGTCTGGGGTAGCATGGTTCCGTGCTTGAACGTCTACAGAAAATCCTTTCGGCACGGGGTATCGCTTCGCGGCGCCCTTCGACTTCGCTCAGGACGTCGCTACACTGGAAGTATGAGTGAGCGTTTACAGAAAATTCTTTCTGCGAGGGGCATCTGTTCGCGACGCAAAGCCGAGGAGTACATCACGCAGGGGCTGGTGAAGGTGAATGGTGTCAGAGCCTCGCTGGGGCAGAAAGCTGATCCTGAAGCCGACATCATCGAGGTAGATGGCAAAGTGTTGCAAGCCAGAAAAGAGATGCTCTACTACCTCATGAATAAGCCTACGGGGGTAGTGACGACGAATATCGAAGGAGACAGAGGAGATAAAAGAAAGAAAGGAAATAGAGGAGAGCGGTCATCCTTTATTTCTTCTCTTTCCTCTAATTCTTTTCCTTCTCCCTCTGTCCGTGATCTCCTCCCGCAAAACCTGCGAGGGAAGATATACCCTATCGGGCGTCTGGATAAAGAGAGCGCAGGGTTGCTGCTCCTCAGCAATGACGGCGTGCTGGCGTACCGGCTCACGCATCCCAAGTTCGACCACGAGAAGGAGTACGCGGTGACGGTGGAACAGCCGATCACGGAGGGCGCGCTCGACAAGATGCGCAGAGGCATGACCATTAAAGGTGAGAAGACGAAACCCGCACAGGCGCGTAAGACCGGCGCAAAAACATTTACCATCGCCATCACCGAGGGCAAGAATCGCCAGATTCGTCGCATGTGCCAGAAGGTGGGAAACCCGGTAGTGGCACTCAAGCGCGTGCGAATCATGACGCTGCGCGATGCGCGTCTCCAACTTGGGCAACTTCGTCCTCTGACGGACGCAGAGAGGACTCAACTTTTAGCTTCAGTTGGGCTATAATAGAACTGTCTATACGACGTGATACCTGATTCGGAAAACACCCCATGAAATTTATTCCCCACGGTGCGGCCCGACCCCACTTCATCCTTCGCCTTCGGCTCGGAATTCCATGGGGCCTCTTGCAATATTTTTCATTCCCCAGAGATTAATGAAATTTATTCCCCACGGCGCCGCACGGGAAGTCACCGGCAGTTGCCACGAAATTCAGATCGAAACGCCGGGGGGAGTACGTCGCATACTGCTCGATTGCGGGCTCTTTCAGGGCAAGCGCTCTGAATCGGCGCAGAAGAATGCCACATTTGCATTCGATCCGAAGAAAGATATTGATGCGCTCATTCTCTCTCATGCGCACATGGATCACGTGGGGCGCATTCCCGTACTCTTCAAACGTGGATACGTGGGGCCGGTGTTCTGTACGTACGCCACTAAAGACTTGGCCGAGGTGATGCTGCAGGATGGTGGATACATTCAAGAGAAAGACGAAGAGTACTTTCGCAAGCACCTCAAAAATTCGCAGCTGCCGACCGAAGGTCCGCTCTATACACAGAAGGATGCCAAAGAGTGCATGGTGCTCTTTCGCGGTGAAAATATGAGTGAGTGGTTCAATGTCTGTGATGGTGTGCGTGCACAGTTTGTAGAGGCCGGGCACATCGTGGGAGCCGTGATGGTGGTGCTCGAAGTTACGGAGAACGGCAAGACGCACCGCATCGGGTTCAGCGGCGATCTGGGACGCAACATGCTGCCCATCATTCGGGATCCCGCACCCATGCCGCCGGTCGAGACGCTCATCTGCGAGTCGACGTACGGCAATCGTTCGCACGAGGATATTGATACGGCGCGCCATCATCTGCGTGATGTGATCGTACGCACCGCCGAACGTGGTGGCAGAGTGTTCATTCCTGCATTCTCACTTGAGCGCGCGCAAGAGCTGCTCTACGACTTGCACCTCTTGTGGGATCGCAAAGAAATTCCTGCCCTGCCGGTGATCGTCGATTCACCGCTCACGGCCAGGGTGACCGAGGTCTTTATGAAACATCCGGAGTGTTACGACAAAGACATGTACGAGAAGTTTCTGGCTAAGGCCAAGAATCCGTTCCAGTTCTCGCTCGTGCGCTTCACTAAAACTCCAGAAGAGAGCAAGGCGCTTAACGGAACACCGGGGCCAATGGTTATTCTCGCAGGGTCGGGCATGTGCGAGGCAGGACGCATACGCCATCATCTCAAGAATGGCATCGAAGATGCGCGCAATGCCGTGGTTGCCGTGGGGTACATGGCGATGAATACACTCGGACGCCGACTCGTGGATCCCGCAGTGACGCAAGTGCGTATCTTTGACCGGATGCTCTCAAAAAAGGCGGAGATAACGAATATTGCCGCTTACTCCGGTCATGCCGATATGGCCGACCTCGATTCGTTTGTGCTCAAGACCGATGACCTCAAGACGCTCATCCTCGTTCATGGGGAAATCGACCAGATGGAGCCCTTTGAGGAGCGCTTGTTGAAGGCGCGTCCCGAACTGGTCATCCACAAGCCCGATCGCGAGGAAGTGGTAGAGCTGTAAAGGGGGAATCCGCCTCTCCGCTTTCATGCCAACCAACATTTTTGTTTGCGCGCAAGAAGTCGCACCGCAGAAAGAGCGAGAGAAGTGATACAGTGGCGCAAAGTCCATGTTCCAGATGCTGCGCTCTCCTCTCTCGGCGACATTTCTCAAGGGCAGCTTCGGTCTGGTGAGCGTCGTCGCGCTCATTTGGGCGCTGCAGAGCGATGTACAGAGCCCCAGTTTTCTGCGGGCGCAGGTGAATGACACGTTCGGAACGAACACGCGCTATGTGGCATGGGACTCAGCCGGGTACACGAGCGGGCATGCTGGTTTCGCCTGGGGGGGCTACTCCATTACACCGACAGATACGAAGGTCTTTCATATCGGTGGACGGGATTTCGGTCAGTACACTACAGCTAGATCAGACGTTCTCGTTTCGACGAATGCAAAACAATGGACAAAAGCGGGCGATTTTCCCGTGCCGATTTCCGATCACACTGCCGTGTGGTTTCAGAACAAACTTTGGGTGTTCGGGGGGCAGGCAGGTGACCCTGCATCATTGAGTGCTCTCGCCTACTCTTCTCCTACCGGCAGCTCCTGGCAGCGCGAACCTGCATACGATCTTCCGGCTGCACAGAAGCTTCCGTTGGTGCATGTGCTCCAGAACAAACTCTGGCTCGTGACGAAGACGAAAACGTATTATCATGATGGAACTCAGTGGGCGATAGCGGCAAACAAATCGTTCAACTTCGATGTCACCAGCGCCAACTCCGTCGTCTCTAACGATCGTATCATGGTCTTCGGCAGCGGACCGATTTATGTCTGGAATGGTAGTGCTTGGACCAATACGGGACCGCGCCAGACCGATGGTAGCGATCCGAGGAGTTGGCTATCTCCCTTGGACTATGGGCAGTACCTGTGGTTCATCGAGTCAAAACAAGGAAAAGCATCAATCTCCCCTAACGGTGCGAGTTGGGCCAATGTCATCGCTCTCACTCATTTAAACGAGATCAATGCGAAGGTTGCTTTCAGTTTCAAAGGAAAGATGTGGGCGATTGGTGATCGCGATGACGCTGGCGCTCGATTCAGCGAGAATAAGGTGTTTTCTGCTTCTTTCTGTGACGCAGGAGATCAGCAATGCCTCGATCAAAAGACGGATTGCAAATCACTCTACGGCAATAGTTATACGTGCTACACATCGCAGGGCTTCTTTGCAGCCGGCAGCCCGCGTCCTCTCTACTATGTTGAATGCGGATACAGTACCGGCAATAACGGAACGATCTGCGCTCCCACTGTGGCACCCCGTTCTTCTTCTTCTTCTTCCTCCTCTTCTTCCTCCGCAATTACAGTCAATGATCTGATCTTGGACGATGCCGATGCCGGGTTCATATCACATACAGGAACGTGGTCCACTGATACCTCCTCTGGGTTTCGCGGTGGTCAGCACATCCATGCGACAGGGCCGCAAAGTCCCACCACTCCGCTCGAGTGGGGAGGGTGGGGGACAAGGATAAACCAGCCTGGCTCGTACAAAATTTATGTGACGTGGGAACCGAGTTCCAGTTATTCCAACAAGGTCACCTACAAAGTCGACCGGTCTATGGGGCTCATCTCCTTACCGTCTGAAAATAATGGGTGGACGAGACTGGAAGTCAACCAGAAGCAGGCTCCCACTGCCAGTTTTACTTGTAACGGGAGGAACTGGAAACTCATTGGCAACATTACCATCACCTCGGATTACCGTTACGTGGGGATCTTTGCCTATGCCGAGAATACCGCCCCGAGAAATGCCAAGTTTGCCATTGATGCTGCCATGATCGTCTCAGCGGGTCAGCAGCCGACATGCGTGGTGGTGACTCCTACATGTGGCGATGGAGCGAAAGAGGGGACAGAAGCCTGCGACAACGGCGCCCAGAATGGTCAGGTCTGTACCCCTGTGTATGGTGGCAGTTGTACGTACTGCTCTTCCACCTGTACGAACATCACACTTCAAGGAGAATCATGCGGCGATGGTACTCGCAACGGGAATGAACAATGTGATGGTACTACTGCAGGCTGCACCTCTGGTCAAACCTGCAATGCCTCTTGTCGGTGTGTCACCGTGGTTGTTGCCTCTTCCTCTTCCTCTTCCTCTTCCTCCGCAGGACCTACCTGCGGCAACGGCACCAAGAATACCGGTGAGCAGTGCGACAGCGCAGCACGCAGTCATGCAACTGGCGTTGCCCCCAATCAGGTAGTTACGGCTGACATCAACCGTGATGGAAAGATGGATGTGGTCTCGCTCAATATGGGAATTACGGAAGGGTCTCTTTCAGTGTTTCTGGGAGATGGCACAGGGGTCTTGTCTGCAGCCATTTCCACTCCGTTGCCCTATCTGGCGTGTTATCCAATGAAAGTGGCTGATTTCGACGCTGATAGTGTGCTCGACGTATTGGTTCAATGCGGCACACCTCTTATTCTGAAAGGGAATGGAAATGGTACGTTTCAGGAGGCCGTGACGGCTGGGCTACCTCTCGCATTATTTGCTTTAGTGGGCGATTTCAATCATGACGATGATCCTGATGTGTTTATTCCCGATGCAGGCGCAGGCGTATATCTGGGGGGCGCAGGGATGACTTTTCAGAAATTACAGGATGCATCCGAGGGTGCATACAGTCATTGCGAGTATGAGTGGAATGAAGCCGCAGATTATGATGGCGATGGGAAGCTCGACGTAGCATGCGTCGGCAGAGATCAGTCAGGAATGTCTGTGCAGTATTTCTTCGGGGATGGGCAGGGCGGCCTAAGCGCCCCTGTGATTTTCAGAACCAACTATGATGGAAATCTCATGAGCGTGCATGCCGGCGACGTGGATCGCGATGGAGATGCCGATCTCGTTTTGAACCATAATGGGCCGGGGATTCGCACGGTGATCTCTGAGAGCAATCGAACATTTCGTGAGGTACCTAATATAAACATTAATGTTTTCTATGGAGCGGCTCTGGCGGATATTGATGGCGACACCTACCTTGATTTGGTAGCAGCAACGGGGATTCCCCAGCTGAACGTGTATAAGGGGCAGGGAGATGGGAACTTCGCTTCGAGCGTCATGTTTACGGTACCATTTACCTACAGAACAAGTTACGGTGTCGCTGTCGCGGATTTTGACGGCAATGGAGCGAAGGATTTTGTTGTCACCCATGGCGGTGCTCTTGGTAATAGCGCAGGTAACGTCGACAAGATCTCTGTCTCGGTGAATCACTGTGCGAATGGCCAAACGTGCACCAGTTGCACGTGTGTGGGCGGTACGGTGTCTTCAAGTTCCTCCGCTGCCGCCTCATTGGCGAATCTCGCCGTCATCCATGTGCGGCAGGGAGTGAGTGCAGGCAATAATACGATTCTGCCTGGGCAGACGAATGTCGATTACTCGATCTACGTTGGCAACACAGGTCCGTCTGTGGCGCCGCAGGTGGTGCTCACTGTGACAGCACCTGCAGGATTTGTATTCGATCCATCGCACTCTAGCAACATCTGCGTGCTCAGTGGCAGTGTTGTGCGGTGCACGCGCACAAATGTCCCGAATCAAGATTACATGAATTACGACATCAGATTTACTCTTCCCAGTCCGCTGCCTGCGTGCGGAACCACACTACAAACGACAGCCACAGTGTCGGGTTCGGGTTTCACCGATAATTTCCCCTCAGATAACCAAGCAAGTCACACAGCCACTGTCTGGTGTGTCAGCTCTTCTTCGAGTCGCTCTTCCTCCAGTTCTTCTTTCTCTACGGGGTCCGCTTCCTCTTCCTCCTCGTGTTCCAGCAGCTCATCTGCTCCGATAACATACTCTTCATCTTCGCGTTCCAGCAGCTCTTCGCTCCCCACAACTTCCTCCTCTTCCTCTTCGCAGGCTCCCGCGGTATGCGGTAACGGTTCATTGGAATTCGGCGAAGGGTGTGAGCGAGGTGTGTGCTGCACGAGTGGATACAGCTGCGACACGCGCACCTGTCAGTGCACGCTACTCGGCGCAGTGCCCACACAGAGTGCCACATGCGGCAACTACCGCATTGAGGGGGGTGAGGATTGCGAAGATGGCCTCACGACAGCGCAAGTACCCTGTTCGGGTTCCGCGGTCTGCGACACGCAAACCTGCCGTTGCCCCACGGGCACGGCTCGCTGCCCACGCTGGCGTAGTACGCCCTAAGTTTCTATGTTCTCTCGTCTCTTCCGCTATCGGCGTTCCCTCTCGACTCTCGCACTCGTTGCGACGGGGATCATCGTGGGGAATATCGTGAGCAACGGCGGCCGATGGCAGGCACAAGTCGCGCCGCCCGCACAGTGCGGCAACAGTCGTTGTGAGATCGGTGAGCGGGGAACGATTCGTATTCCTCCACCACCGCTGCCCGAAGGCAGGACAGGCAAAACAGCCATCGGCGGCGCGGTGGCGTATGCGGGTGATGTCGATAATAATGGTGCCGCGGATTTTCTTGCTGTGGGGTCGGTGTACGAAGGTAGTTTCAATTCCCCCACAACGAAGAATATCTGGCTCGTGAAGATGGAGACGGATGGTCGTGTGAAAGAGTACGAAGCGATTGCCGAGTCAAACCGGTACCGTGGACAGAATGATTACGGGGGGGGAGGTTTTGGCGCAGGAGTTGCCGTACTCAGTGCGCAGAGTGACAAACCCCGGTACGTCTACAGTCGCAATGAAGATTGGTACCCGCATTACAGTATTAGAATAGAGAGTTGGGGAGGAGCTCAGGACGATTTGCCGGATTTACCGCACTGGTCGCTTGCTAACATCGGGGATATCGATAATAACGGCACAGAAGATCTCGCAGTTAATGGCGTGCCATCGTCAAACGTGAAGATTTTGTTGCTCAACAGCTTCAGCCCAACTTCAAATGTCGGATTGGAATCCATGCACGAGATTACGTACGACGAACTCGAGACTGTTCTCAATATCCCCGAATTATACGGTTGGTTGAATGGAATTGCTCCATTGGGTGATCTGGATGGTGACGGCAAGAAAGAGATTGCAGTGGGTGATAACAACACTGTATTCATTCTCTCACTCAATACTGATGGGAGCGTGGCGAGCGGCAAAAGAATTGTGCCGGGCGAGAGCTTTGCGTCTCAGTGGAATTTTGCAGATGAACAGAGTGGCAACTCGTTTGGTAAGCCCGTTGCAAATGTGGGTGACTGGAACGGCGATGGAATTACCGATCTCGCGGTTGGGGGGACCGTTTCAACTAACGGTATATACGCCATGGAACAGATGATCTGGATTCTGTACCTCGATGCACAGAAGAACGTGAAGGGCACAAAGGTGTACTTTCTGTCGGAGCTCGGCATGTTTGCCGAAAGACAGAATTCAGGCAGTTACGATTTCTCTATCGCAGCCATGCCCGATCAGGACGGTGATGGCAAAAAAGAGTTGCTCGTCGGCCAGCCAAGGAATTTTTCCTGTAGCGGGAACCAGTCGCAGGTGACTGGCGCAGTGCAGCTCATTCTGTCGGGTTCGATGGATCGCTGTGCCAAAGACTGCAACTTCTGCCCTCCGCAGGCGTACGCAACTGCAGAATCCCCCAACGCATTCACCACGCCCTACGATTACGAACTGCCGCCACTCGCAAGCTGCAACAATAATCAGTGTAATGCGGGCGAAATGAGCCCAGTTGCTCTGCCTGGCGAGGAAGGCACAGAGACGAATGTTGTGCTCTCGATGACCATCGCTACCAGATCGTTCGATACCTTGGGCGACTTCGACGGTGATGGCATCGACGATCTCGTGATGGGTGGTGCCACCCAGTACGGCGGTGGTTCCGACACACACGAGAATGAGGTGCAGATCGTTCTGCTCAATAGCAACGGCACGCAGAAATCCGTCTATCGGATCTTCGAGGGGAGTGCAGGGTTACAAACGGGTGATGCCGAAGGCGAGCGCATTGGTGCAGTAGTGGCATCGCTCGGTGATGTGGATGGCGATGGCGTGAAAGACATTGCTGCCGCGTCGTTTTCGTACCATGGGCCCCCCTCTCCTCATGCCGTATGGATTCTCTTTCTACGGGCGAACGGTACGGTGAAGTCGGCACGCAAGATTGCGGTGGGGCAGGGTGGATTCACTGGCCCAATTGCCCGGGATTTCGGTGCTGCGCTGGAGGGGATAGGGGATTTTGACGGAGACGGCATCCCCGATCTTGCCGTAGGCGATACCGGATACGGTTACTACGACTCGAAACCGGGAGGAGATTACTACAACACGACCCAGGAAGGATACGTGCACCTGCTCATGCTCAAGCGTGACGGCACCGTAAAATCATCGAAACTCCTGCGGGCATCGACGTTCATCGCGCAACCGACCTTACCTTCTGATGACCAACCCATTAACCCCCCTGAAATCGAATACTGGCATTTTGGCGCAGATATCGCATCACTGGGTGATCTCTTCAACGATACACGGCGTTTCCTTGTTGTAGGTGCCCAGTCTGACATCTGGACGATGGCCTTCAACGCCGACGGTACCCTGAATACCGTCAAGCGCACGCAGGGCACCGCAGTGGCGAATGCCGGCGATCAGGATGGCGATGGTAAGACTGATCTCGCGGTCTCAACTGTGCCCTCGCAGCCCCAAGATTGCACCGATTGCACCCCCAGCCTCTCCTCTGTTCATTTCTATCACTACGATGTTCTGACAGACGGAACGATGGAGCGGCTCTGGCGCGAAAGTGCGTCTGGCTTGAATTTCTACATGTCTGGGGAGAGATGGTATGAAAACCTGCCTGGCCGCCAGATCACCACGATCCGTGATCTCGATGGTGATCAGAAGCGCGAACTGATTGTGCTCGATTCCGGTGCGTTCTTGTGTAAGGGTTCTTCACACTATGGCATGATGTGGCTCGTCTTCTCGGGTGCTCGTCGTGGCCGGTGCGAAAATGACTGCGCGAGTGTGAACTTCTGTTCTGAGCAATATGGGAGCCCTGTGTGTGGCAACGATAATGCTGAGTCCGGCGAGCAGTGTGGTGAACCAGCGTTGCCGTCGTGCACCGGAGGTCAGACGTGCCAAAACTGTGTGTGCGTGGGTGGGGGTGTCTCGTCATCACTCTCCTCGAGCAGTACCATAGCTGCCACTTCTTCCAGCTCTTCCTCCAGCGCAAGTGTGATCGGCACTTCTTCCAGCTCTTCTTCCAGCGCAAGTGTGATCGGCACTTCTTCTTCCTCCTCTGTTTCTTCCATCTCTCTCCCTCCCGCAATCTGCTCCAACGGCATCATCGAACCAGGTGAGGGGTGCGAAATCGGATACTCCTGCCCGGGAGGAGGCACGTGCTCCTCCGGCTGCTTCTGTATCGGTGGACAGGTTTCTTCGGTCTCTTCTGCGGCATCATCTGCTTCTACGGCCTCGTCCGCGATATCGACGAACTGTGGCAATGGTGTACAGGAAGGCGCTGAACAATGTGAGGCCAACCTACCCTGCCCGACGGGGCAGTACTGTTCCAACTGCCAGTGCGTATCGCCCGACTACTGTGGCAACAGCACTGTCGATCCCGGCGAAGACTGTGAGACAGATGATGACTGTGCGTTCGAGCAGTTTTGCTCACTCAACTGCCTGTGTTATGACGATACGGGCGGCAACTGCGGCAATGGCGTGCTCGAAGCCAGTGAAGAGTGTGAGCGTGATCATCCCTGTAACATGGGGGAGCAGTGTCAGTCGTGTGTTTGTATCGATGTTCCACGCTGCGGAAATAGCCTGCTCGAGCGCGGAGAGCAGTGCGAGGTGGAAGATGCCTGCCCTGTTGGCACCGCCTGTGTGAGCTGTCTGTGTCAGCAGAATTCGGGCTGCGGCAACGGCGTACTGGAGCAGGGGGAGCAGTGCGAAAGCGACGGTCAGTGCGGCACAGGGCAGTTCTGCAATCGCCTGAGCTGTCGCTGTGCGGGCTCATCGACCGAAAGCTGCGGAGATGGGTTAGTGAGTGCAGGAGAGGATTGTGAATTGGGTCAGCCCTGTTCAGGATTCGATGAGATCTGCAATCTGTCGAATTGCAGCTGCGTGAGTGACCTCGTAACGTCTCTCTGCGGCAATGCACAGATCGATGCTGGTGAGGATTGCGATATTGGGTTTGCGTGTGGAGCTGACGAGATATGCAATTTTGCTGGCTGTCACTGCATTCCATGGGAACCGCGATGCGGTGATGCACAGTTAAGTGATAACGAGGAATGCGATATCGGGAGCGGCTGCTCAGACATATCGATGGCCTGTGATATGAGTCAATGTGTGTGTGCAGAGCCCTCACCCAACGCAGTCTGTGGCGACGGTCTCGTGGCGATAGGGGAGGAGTGTGAAGTGGGAGTAGCCTGCCCGTTCGCCTGGTCGTGTGATTTCCCGAATTGCCGTTGTTTGAACCGCCCGGTGTGTGGTGATGGTATACAGCACTCGGGAGAACAGTGTGAGATCAACGCAGCCTGCTTAAGTAGCGATCAGACCTGTGATTTCTCGAACTGTCGTTGTGTGGGCAATACCATTGGCTGCGGTAACACCATTCTCGATCCAAACGAACAGTGTGACGATGGCAATACAGAAGACGGTGATGGATGCGATTCTGTATGCAAGCGCGAATGGGACATGCTGGTGGGGGGTACAGCAACCTGTGGCAACGGCATTGTGGAAGCAGGAGAGCAATGCGACGACGGCAATCAGGTGGATGGCGACAACTGTTCGCATCTGTGCGTATGGGAAATTTCGATCCAGTTCCCGGGCATGGTCGAAGGCGAACAATGGACACTGGATCCTGTAACAGGACAGGTGTTACAGAGAGGTACTCTGTTGCAAGGAGCTGCTGGTTCGAGCGGTGTACGCGATGGTACGCAGGTTGCGGGCGGTACACCGGGTGCGAATCGTGGAGCGCAAACTATCGTTTTCCCGGGACAGCAGGGATGGGGCACGACGAATGGGCTTCTTGATCAAGATGGGCTACCGCAGTACTTCCCGTCCTATTACGGATCCGCTCTCCCCATCGCTCCTACGGGGCCGATAGGTAACACAGGGCCTGCGTCTGTCGTCGTGATTGCGATGGGTGCGGCTGGTGGACTCGCGTGGATGCGAAGGAAAAGACGCTGAGAGTAAAGACATCTGCGCATTAGTGACGAATTTTGCCCTTCTCTCTTTTTCCGCTCCAAAAAGCAACTCAGGTAATTTCCTCATTATGAGGCTAATTTGGTTGAATGACCTTCAATGTATAGGAAAGAAACTATTTATGTTGAGATGTTGCTTGGACTTACTGCAGTCAGAGCACAGATTTGCTACGATGGCCCTTAACATGCGTCTCCTTTTTCAAAAATCGATAGTAGATTGGGGCGGGATTGCAGTTGCCATAGTGTTGGTAGTTGTTGTTGGATTTAATCGCGCTGAAGAATCGAAGAGATTAAGCGGAACAATTAGTGGTTTTTCCAGTTCCTCTTCCTCTCGCTTAACAGGTGTCTGCACTACCGACGCAGACTGCCCCGATGATGGAAACGTATGTACGTTGCCCTTGTTATGTAAACCGTGGTTTTTGACTTCCAATGGCTGCGTGGGAGGAGGGATGCTGGATTGCAATGACGGTAACATATGTACCGGTGATAGTTGTGATCCTGGCAGTGGCTGCGTCAACACGCCGAACAGTTGGCCATGCAACGATGGAGATGCCTGCACAGTGAATGATACCTGTAGTGGCGGGAGTTGCAGCGGCACCTTAGGCTGCGATGACTTCAATGTCTGCACCACAGACGGCTGCAATTCTGCAACCGGTTGTACCCATTCAACTATTTCTTGTGATGACGGTAATCTCTGCACAGACGACGCGTGTCATCCGGCACTAGGTTGCCGTCATGCGCCGAACAGCCTATGCCCTTCATCCTCCTCTTCCTCTTCCCGCTCATCGAGTTTCTCCAGTAGCAGATCCTCCAGCTCTTCTTCCTCCTCCAGTTCCTCGAGTAGCAGCAGCTCTTCTTCCCGGCCCAGCTCGGCCAGCTCCTGTTCGGCCACTGGCGGTGGCGGATGCCCCGCAGGCTATTCCTGCACTCTGGCCATGAATAGCGATTGCAGTTGTGAAGGATTGCTATGCCTTAATCCTGCTGATTGCTGCTTTGCCACTGCCGGTTCCTGCAATGCTGGTTCGTGTGGCGTTGGTCAATGCGTCACTCAGGTGTCGTGTGTGTCCGTGTTCTCCTCAGAAGGATCCTTCTACTCTGTCGTATCGAGTCGTGTTTCTACATTTTCCTCCAGTTCGCGTGTGAGCTCACTGGGCGTCGTTTCATCCGCCAGTTCCACTCCATCTCCTGCATCGCGCTCGTCTTCTTCTTACACTGTTTCAACTTCCTCAGGGCTGAGTGCTTCTTCCGCCTGCAGTTCCTCTTCTGCCAGCAGCAAACGTACCAGTGGGCATTCCTCTTCCTCTTTCTCCTCCTCCGCCTGCCCCGGTGATCTCTGCAGCGGCCCGTACGATCCCAACGGCGACGCCATTTGCTCCTCCTACGGACTCATGTGTCAAGAGTTGCCTGATCCTCCCTGTGCGCGCTGCGCTCCCATCATCCAGAGCAGTGCCAGTTCCTCGGCTCCCTGCCCCGGCGATCTCTGCACCGGCCCACACAATCCCAACGGTGACAGTGTCTGCGCTTCCTACGATCTCATCTGTGAAGAGCTGCTCGAGCCTCCCTGTGCGCGCTGTGTTGGAGCATCCTCTTCTTCTCTCTCCTCTTCTTCCAATTCTTCCTCGGCGTCATCTATTCAAATCCAGAGCAGTGCCAGTTCCACTGTGACACAATCCTCCTCCTCCATCCCTCTCTGCCCCGGCGATCTCTGTACCGGCCCATACGATCCCAATGGTGACAGTGTCTGCGCCTCCTATGATCTCATCTGTGAGGAACTCCCTGATCCTCCCTGTGCGCGTTGTGTTGCGGCATCCTCCTCTTCTCTCTCCTCCTCTTCCAGCAGCGCTCCCTATCTTTCCTTCTGCGGTGATGGATACCTCGATCCCGGGGAGGAGTGCGACGACAACAACTGGGATGATGGCGACGGCTGCAATGCGCTCTGTCAGTGGGAGAACCTCGAGGCGTGCGGCAACAACATCACCGAATTCCCCGAGGAGTGCGATGACGGTAATCAGCTCGACGGCGACGGCTGCAGTCACCTCTGTCGCATCGAGACAATCATCAGCCCCCGCTGTGGTGACGTACTGCTCGACGTGGGTGAAGAATGCGATGATGGCAACCTCACCAATGGCGACGGTTGCTCTTCTCTTTGTCGCTGGGAGGGGCTCGAACGCTGCGGCAACAACATTATCGAATCCTTCGAGGAGTGCGACGATGGCGGTCAGCGTGACGCCGATGGTTGCAGTCGCTTCTGTCACAGCGAGAGCGGTGAGCGATCCTCCTCCTCTCCTGCTTCCTTCACTCGCTGTGGTGACGGCTTCCTCGATGCGGGTGAAGATTGTGACGATGGCAATATCTTCTCCGGTGATGGCTGCGATACCTGGTGCCGGTGGGAGGGCTTCAACCTCTGCGGCAATACCATTCTCGATCCCGGAGAAGAGTGTGACGACGGCAACCTGACCAATGGTGATGGCTGTTCCACCCTCTGTCAGTGGGAGCAGACCCTTTCCACTTCTCCCTTCTGTGGCAATGGTCTGAAAGAAGAGAACGAACAGTGCGATGATGGCAACTTTAGAGAAGGGGATGGCTGCGATCGTGGCTGCCGTCTTGAGTCCTCTCTTGTCTTGGGCAACCAATCCAATTGCGGTAACAGCGTCATCGAACCTCCTGAAGAGTGCGATGACAGCAATCGCCGTGACCTCGATGGTTGCTCCGCCCACTGCTACCTCGAACGGGGCACCTGTGGCGATGGCGTCGTCCAGCGCGCCTTCGGCGAACAGTGCGAGCTCTCTCTCCACAGTTCCACTCTTCCCTACGGCTGCACTGCTGATTGTCACTTCCTCCTCCGTGCCTGCGGCAACGGCGTCAGCGATCTTGGCGAGGAGTGTGACCGTGGCACATTCAACAGCGACCAGCCTGATACTCTCTGCCGCACAGACTGCACTCTCTCGCGCTGCGGAGACGGTATCTGGGATCGCATCGAAGAGTGTGACGATGGCAACCTCGTCACCGGTGACGGCTGCAATGAGTACTGTCGTCGCACGGCAGTCGTTGCCTCAGTCCTCCAGCTTCCCTCATCGAGTTCATCCTCGTCCTCTTCCATGTCTTCTCTGCGCGCAGCAGCCACAAGCCTCTCCATCCGCACCCCCCTCTTCGCTACCCTGCAGGACTTTCAGCCCTTTGGTCAGACCATACGCGCTCCCTCACATGCCCCCGCCGGTGAGACAGGCCCTGCCTCCATGGCGGTGATGGCTGCAGGCGCGGCTGCGGGCTTTGCCTTTATGAGCAGAAAGAAGAAGGGTGACTTGCCCTGAGCGATCGAGCGAAGGGTGGCCGCGGGTGCGGCAGCAGGCTTCGCCTTCATACGGAAGAAGAAGCAGCGGTAAGCAACAGCTCAGAGGCCAATCTCAACTGCCACCTTTTTCATGGCATCGAGCACGAGCCCGATGAAGTCAGGCAGAGGAATTTCTAAGAGCTCTTCGCATTTCTTGATCTGCTCACGATTCACCTGCGCGGCGAAACTTTTTTCTTTGAATTTCTTCGTTACGCTCTTCACCTCGACATCAGCGAGCTTCTTGCTGGGTCGTACCAATGCTACGGCAATGATGAGGCCCGTGAGTTCATCGGCGCAGTACAGACACTTGCGCAGCGTCGATTCCAAAGGATGCTCGGCGCCGTACTTCTCGGCGTAGTGAGCGCGGATATCGGCGAGGAGTTCTGCTGGCGCTTTGATCGGAGCGAGCAGTTCCTCCAATGTCTTGCCGCAGTGTTCTTCGGCATCTTTCTCCAGCTTGTCCCAATCGAGATCGTGGAGCATGCCGGCGACTTTCCACGTTTCGGGATCACCGCCATATTTCTCTGCGAGTGCCTCCATCACGGCGCCCGTGGCGATAAGGTGCTCCTTCGTCTTATCGGTGTGTGCGGCAAGGAGACCGTGCGCTTCGGGGAGCAGATGGCCGTAGGTGGCGTGCTGGAGGAGGGTAGTCATTATCTCAAGTATAGCCGAAAACATGTCATGGTGAGCTCTGTCGAACCATGACGCCCAATGTCACCCTTCGACAGGGCTCAGGGTGACACAGCATAGTAGCTGATTCGTTGCAGAACATCTTCTTTGGGCAGCGTAGAGAGGAACCAACCCATTTGCGGGCCGTCATTGCGCTTAAAGAAGAGCTGGTAGAGAGGGGCGAAGATCTCGCGCGGGGGCATCTTCAGCTCCTCCTTCACCGCGTGGAGAATTTTGTGGATGGGCTCGCCCTCCCACTGCACATCCTTGAGCCGTTCGAGGATGAAGGCAAACGCCTTCTTCTGCCCATCTATCAGGGCTGGGAGCTCCTTTGGTTTCACATCTTTCCCCTCGACGAACGCAAACCTGAATTGTACGGGAGCACATACGTCGAGCCAGTGCTGGGCGTAGTCCACCCGCTCGCGGATGTCATCCGTTTCCTCCTTTGTGAGGGGGGAGCCTTTCGCCTTTGCGGCTTCTGCAGACATGTTCAAGTGCGGCATTTGCGAGATGAAAGACACGAGGGTGAATCGCATGTGCCAGAGATCCTTTGGCTTTGATGGAAAATCGATCTGCGTGAGATGATAAATGCGCGCGAAGTCCGGCTCGGGCTTTTCATGGCGGCCGAAGGCATGATCGGCCAGCCGGTCGTACTCGTCGAACAGCTGCGGGATCGTCACGCCCTCGGGGTCGAAGTCGATGGGCTGATTGGGCTGCTTGCGAATCATGAGGAGCTTGAGGATTTTCGGCGGGAGCAGATCCGCTACCTCCTTCGCCGAGGCGCCGAGCCCCTTGCTCGCACTCATCTTCTTGCCCCCGATGTTGAAGAACTCGTAGGGGATATTCAGCGGCTCGGGGTAGTGGAAAATTTCCTCACAAATATGTCGGCCGATGTCGCGCGAGCCGCCCGCGGCAGAGTGATCTTTGCCCGCGCCTTCGATGTTCACTCCCATCACCTTCCACTTGGCCGGCCACTCCACCTTCCACGGCAGTTTGGCATGACCATCAAACGGGCTCACGGTTCCTGTGTGTCCGCAGCCTTTGGCCCACGTGACGAGATCGGGCTTGCAGGTGTAGGTCACTTCTTTGCCATCCCAGCCGGTTACCTGCGTTGTGCCCACCTTGCCGCACTTCTCGCAGATCACCTGCAGGGGGTACCAATCCTCCGGTTTCTGGCTGCCGCTCACTTCACGGTAAATTGCGCGGATCTCGGCGGCATGTTCCAGCGCATCGCGGATGACATCGTTGAATTTCCCCTCCTTATAGAGGGGCGCGAGCGGGTAGTACTCGATCGGAAGTTGCAGGTTGCTCACTACATCCTTGAGCTCGTTCCCAAAAACCAAGGGGTAATTATCGGTTGCCTTAGAATCGGGAGAGGGAACCGTGAAGAGCGGCTGCCCCATGTATTTGCGGAATTCCTCGCGGTTCTGAAGTTGAGCCGGAAGTTCATCCATGGGGTCAAAGTCGTTGAGCTCGAAGAGGAAGGTACAGTCGATTCCCTTTTCCTTCAGGACCTGGGCAATCATTCCGTGGATAACGATGCCGCGCAACGATCCCACGTGCACACGACCTGAGAGCGTCTTCTCATCGCGCAGGATAAGCGGTTTCTTCGCGGAGATCTCTTTTGCGAAACGTTTTTCGATTTCCCCGACGATGGAATCGGCCCACTGCATGAGGGGAGGATAGCGCGGGTCACCGAGAAATTGAATGCGGTCATAACGCATAACAGGGATCACTGATGCAGAAAACCCAAGAAAACCGTTTGACGCCCCCTTTACCCCTCCTTACACTCCCCCAGCATTCCAAAGTCCATTCTTCAGAATGGATAAGAGAATTTGCGACGTTCCAGCTCACCTTCCACTTTTAGAACAAGTGAGCCAGAAGAACCTCCCGCTCTTTATCCCCCGTATTGTATCTGCTGCACATCTCGTGCGGCCCCCTCACCCTGCCAGCCTTCGCCCCTTCGGGGACTACGGTTGGCAAGCCCTCTCCCCCTTTTCGGGTGGAGAGGGAAAGTGGAATAATCTTATTCTTTTATGCCCTCCGGTCTCATCGCACGCAAAGTCGGCATGTCTAGAGTCTTCCTCGAGAGTGGGGAAGCAGTGCCAGTGACGTATCTTCGGGTTCCACCGAATACCGTCGTGCGTACGAAAACCAAAGAGAAAGACGGCTACGATGCGATTGTTTTGGGTATCGATCCCAAAAACTGGAGGTCACGCAAAGGGAAGGAGCACGTGCGCTATGCCGTGCAGAAGGAGTGGGCGGTGGAGTCGCTTGAAGGCTTCGATCCCGGCGCACAAGTAACAGTAGAGATGTTGCCGACCGAAAGCCAAGTCACGATTGTTGGTGTTAGTAAGGGAAAGGGTTTTCAGGGTGTTGTGAAGCGTCATGGGTTCTCGCGTGGTCCTATGTCTCACGGTTCCCATCACCACCGCGAACCGGGGTCGATTGGTAATCGTGAAGAGCCGGGGCGCGTAATCAAGGGCAAGCGTCTTCCGGGGCGCATGGGCAGAGACCAACTCACACTCAAGCACCGACCCGTAGTGGTCTGTGATACCAAGAGTGGTGTTTTTGCAGTCAAAGGGCCGATTCCGGGTCCCTCTGGCGCAGCTGTGTACGTTACCATTGAATCCGCTCCCCAGCAGAAATAATGACAATTGATGTCTACACCGCCACTGGCGAGAAGAAGGGAACAGCGGATCTGCCGTCTGTACTCTTCGAGGCGCCGATTCGTATCGGGCTCATGCACCAGGCGGTGATGCTGCAGCAGGGAAATCGTCGTGCATCAATCGCTCACGTCAAGACACGCGGCGAGATTCGTGGCTCGACAAAGAAACTCTTTCCGCAGAAGGGGACAGGGCGTGCACGTCGCGGTTCGGTGCGCAGCCCACTCCTTAGAGGAGGTGGTAAAGCCTTTGGGCCTCGCAATAAAGCGAATTTCAGTCGCAACATGCCGCACAGTATGCGCCGTGCTGCACTTCTCTCGAGCCTTTCCTTCCAGGCGAAGCGCGGAATAATTCTCGGGCTTGAGAACTACCCTGAGGCCATCAAGACGAAGCAGGCACTGGCACTCCTACAGAAGCTTCCTGTCGAACTCGGTCGACCGATTCTCGTGGTCCTGCCTGAAAAGCATCACGCTCTTACACTCTCGGTACGTAACATTCCGCGTGTGAAGACGCTCCTTGTGAATTATCTCAATCCAGAGGATGTACTTGCCGCCCGTCACGTGGTCTTTCTCACGGAGGCGATCACGAAGGCTGAGCAGATATTCACGGCGAAGAAACAGCGCGTCTCGCAGAAGGAGGAGCCCGTCAGGGCTCCCGCGAAGGAGAAGTCAGAAAAGCCTTCTACGAAGCCAAAAACAGCAAAGAAGGCTCTGGCGAAGAAAGCCACAAAATCTCCCAAAACTTCCTCCTGATGTCGTCGTACTCCCGCGTCATTCTCGGCCCCGTCGTCACAGAGAAGGCAGAACGCCTGAAAGCTGACGCGAAACATACCTACACGCTCTGGGTTGCGAAATCCGCCACCAAGATCGATGTGAGGTCGGCACTGGAGCATTTCTTCGATATTGAAGTAGCTTCGGTGCGCGTGATGCGCACTCGTAGCAAGAGACGCTCGTTCGGCTCTGCCGGACAGACGATGGTGAAGCGCGCGGCGATGAAGAAAGTTCTCGTCACGCTCAAACCCAAGAGTAAGTCTCTCGATCTCGCTACCTTCAAACACGCCTAATCATGCCGATCCGCATCTGTTCACCAACGACTCCCGGCCGACGTCAGATGACGATCGCGGACTTCTCTAATCTTACCAAGAAGCGTCCCGAGAAGAGGCTGACATCCGGTAAACAGGCGATCAACGGTCGCAACAACGTCGGACGCATCACAGTCCGGCATCGCGGTGGAGGCCACAAGCGTCTCTATCGCCATGTTGATTTTAAGCGCATCGACAAGACGGGTGTTCCGGGTACGATTGCCTCTATTGAGTACGATCCCAATCGCTCTGCACGCATTGCCCTCGTGCATTACAGCGATGGTGACAAGCGCTACATCCTCGCGCCGGATGGGCTCGTCGCTGGTATGCAGGTGGTATGTGCTGAACGCACAAAGGTGAAAGTCGGCAACTGCATGCAGCTTCAGAACATTCCCATGGGCTACAAGGTGCACAATATCGAGACGAAGCCGGGCCGCGGTGGCCAGATTGTCCGCTCCGCTGGAACGTCAGCTACACTCATGGGTCTCGATGGCGACTACGCTCTCCTCCAACTCCCGAGTACCGAAGTGCGCAGAGTGCGTAAAGAGTGCTTTGCAACAATTGGTACTGTGGGAAATGTCGAACACAACCTCATCTCTATTGGTAAGGCCGGTCGCAGTCGCTGGCTTGGCCGCCGCCCGCAGGTGCTCGGAAAATCCATGAACGCTGTAGACCACCCACATGGAGGAGGAGAAGGCCATTCTCCGATTGGTCTGAGAAGTGGGCCCAAGACGCCGTGGGGCAAGCCTGCCCGTGGAGTGAAGACTCGCAGAAAGAAGAAAGTTACCAGTCAGTGGATTATCCGTCGTCGCATCAGAAAACCGCGTAAGAAATAATCTTTTCCAATCCCTAATTTCCAATCCCTCATCCCTAAAATGTCCCGCTCCCTCCGCAAAGGCCCCTACGTCGACCAGCGTCTCCTCGCAAAGGTGATGAAGATGGTGGGATCTGGCGACAAGAAGATTCTCAAGACATGGTCGCGCGACTGCGACATCCCACCGGAATTCGTCGGGTTCACCTTCGCGGTGCATAACGGCAAAGAGTTCACACCGGTGTACGTGACGGAGCAGATGGTGGGGCACAAACTCGGTGAATTTTCCTGGACTACGAAATTCAGAGTGCACGGCGGCAAGATGCAGGAAGCCCAAGCTGCAGCGGCAGCTGCAGGGCCTTCTCCGCTCGCTGCGCCCACCAAACCTGCTGCTTCCAAATAAGCCATGAGAGCCTACCTTCGTTCCGCCCGCATCGCGCCCAAGAAAGCCAACGTCATCGCACAGATGGTCCGCGGATGCACGGTACCCGAGGCTATCGATTCCCTCGAGCACACGAACAAGAAGGCAGCGCGCCTCATCCTTGCACTTCTCAAATCTGCCGTGGCGAATGCCGCGCACAACAGTAAGCAGCGCGTGGAGGAGCTCGTTATCCGCTCCATTGTGGTCAACCAGGGCCAGAGCTACCGGCGCGGTGTGCCCATGGCACGCGGCCGTATGCGTCCCATTCGCAAATTTCTTAGCCACATCGAGATTGTCCTGGGTGTCGCGAGTGACGGCGACGAGGCGAAGAGTGGGGCAAAAGCTTCACAGAAGGCCAAAAAAACGGTACAAAGAGGTGCTCCTTCAAAAAAGAAGACAACGGAAAACGCCTCTTCCGATTCCAAAATCTCAAAAAGCGCGTAATCCTTTTTTTCCTTTATTTCTTTTCATTCCTTTTCTTCCTTCCACAGCATGGGTCAGAAAGTAAACCCCAACGGCTTTCGGATCGGACTCACGCACTCGTGGCCGAGCAAGTGGTATGCCCGTGGCAAGAAGTTCCGCGAATCGTTTTTGCAGGATGTGCAGATTCGGCTCTACATTAGAAAGAAGATGAAGGATGCTGGCATTGCGCTGATCGAGATCGATCGTGGCAAGAAAACCTCTGTGGTCATCCACTCGAGCAAGCCCGGCGTGATTATCGGTAAGCAGGGAGCGGCTATTGAAGATCTGCGCAAGCAGCTTGAAAAGGAGTACGGCGGATCTTTCGAGGTGAATATTCAAGAAATTCGCAATCCTGAAGCGAACGCTCATGTTGTTGCCGAGACGATTCAGGGGCAGATCGAACGTCGCATGCCCTATCGTCGCGCTGTGAAGATGGCGATTGAGAAGGCCATGCAGTCGGGCGCTATTGGTATCAAGGTGACGGTCGCCGGACGCCTCAATGGCGCCGAGATTGCCCGCTCGGATCTTTTCAAAGATGGCAACATTCCACTGCAGACACTCCGCGCAAATGTGGAGTTCGCGGTGCGACATGCCATAACGACGTACGGCACGATTGGTATTAAGGTGTGGGTGTATCACGGTCTCATCTTCAAAAAAGTGCAGCAGATTCATTCCGCTACTCTCCATTCTCAATCTTCCTCTCATCCCTAATCTCTGATGCTCGAACCCAAGAAAATCAAACGGCGCAAGCAGCATCGATACCGCGGAGCATTCGGCAGGAAGGCCACGCGTGGTACACAGCTGGCGTTCGGCACGATAGGGCTCAAAGCTCAGGAAGCAGGAGAGCTCACAGCTCGTCAGATCGAGGCAGCGCGACGTGCACTCACTCATAGTGTGCATCGTGGTGGAAAGATCTGGATTCGCGTCTTCCCGCACATTCCCGTGTCGCGAAAGGCAGCAGAAGTACCCATGGGTTCGGGCAAGGGATCTCTCGACCACTACGCCACCATCCTGCGCGCAGGCACCATCATCTTCGAGATGGGGGGCCTTCCGGAGCAGACGGCACGCACCGCCCTTCAGCTCGCTGCATACAAGCTCCCAGTGCGCACCAAGATTGTAACAACTTCACTTCTCTAATCCATGACCAAGACTTCTACCAGCGGCGAATTCCGAGCGATGCAGATGCTTGATCTCGAACGTGAGATCAAGGCACAGGTGGTCCTCGTTGAAAAACTGCGTCTCGGTGTGGAGCTGAAGAAAGAGAAGGACACCGCTAAACTTCGTCGCGAGCGACGGAAGTTCGCACAGATGAAAACGGAGTGGACAAGAAAAACCGCCGCTCAGTTGCAGGGCTCTACGAAGCCCAGTACAGTCTCTGTCTCCGCCAAGGTTTCGGCGGATAAAACCCCCTCTCATCCATGAGAACGAAGAAAGGCAAAATCACTTCGGCGAAAATGACAGGCACCGTCACGGTGACCGTGCACCGATCGATTTTCCATCGGCTCTACCAAAAGCGGTTTACGCGAAGCAAAAAGTTCCTCGCTGATATCGGTGAGCACAAGGATCTCGCCACAGGTGACACCGTGGTGATCACGGAGTGTCGTCCGTTGAGCAAGAATAAGTGCTTCCGCATCACCGAGGTCGTGGAGCGCGTCCCGCGCGTGAGTGAGCTTAAAGAGGAGGAGGCGGTTGAGAAGACTATCCATCGTGAGAAGCAGCGACCACCTCCAGTTACTCCTTCGGCTGTTTCGGACTCTCCAGTCTCCTCTAAGAAATGATCCAGCAACAATCCATCCTCAACGTGGCGGATAACACAGGTGCCAAGACGGCCATGTGCATCAAGGTGCTCGGCAGTAGCAGGCGCCGCTACGCGCATGTCGGCGATGTGATCGTCGTGGCAATCAAGGAGGCTGCGCCGCGTGGTACCGTTCGCAAGAAGTCTGTTGAGCGTGCTGTAATTGTGCGAACGAAAAATTTCATTCGTCGGTCGGATGGCGGAGGAGTGCGTTTCGATGACAATGCCTGCGTAATTATTTCTGGTGATGGCCAGCCCAAGGGTACCCGTGTCTTCGGACCGGTAGCCCGCGAGCTGCGCACGCGCGGATACAAGAAAATTCTTTCCCTTGCTCCTGACGTTCTATGAGAATTCATACGGGCGATTCCGTCCTCGTCATCGCTGGCAAAGATAAGGGTAAGACTGGCATGGTACTGCGCGTGCTTAAGGATCGTCTGGTGGTGGGTGACGTCAACATGCGAACGCGTCACATTCGCAAGACTGCCCAGGGACCGGGTCAGCGCCTTCGCTACGAGGCGAGTATTGCCTCGAGCAACGTGATGATCCTCGATGCGAAATCCAAGAAGCCCACACGCATCGGCATGCGCATCGATGAAAAGGGTCACAAAGTGCGCGTTGCCAAGGTGAGTGGCGAGGTGCTCGTGGCTGGCAAAGTGACACCCAAGAAAGAGCCGAAGGCCGCACCACTCAAAACGAATGACCAGGCGGAAAAAGCAGCACCCTCCGAGTCCGAGAAGGTCACTGGACCGCAGCGCAAGCCCTTCTGGAAGCGTTTGAGCTTCGGCGCGGAGGCGGTACAGGATGGCGAGGAGCCGAAGGGGCAGGTGACCGACAAGAGTGTTCCCGATTCCACCCGTGTTCCCGATTCCTTCAGCCACCAGCGTGGCGACTAATGAACTATGAAGAAGTATGAACCCCTCCATAATCGGCTGCGCGGACCCATTGCAGAAGCCCTGAAGAAGGAGCTCAACGTGACAAATACACATGCACTACCGCGCATCGAGAAAGTGACGGTCAACGTGGGCATCAATCGCTCGAAGATGGATTCGAAAGAGTCTCACGAGTACGTTGCGCAGTGCTTGGCGCAGATGACCGGCCAGAAGGCGGTGCACACACACTCCCGCCAGGCGATCTCGAATTTCAAGATTCGCGAAGGGCTCGTTGTGGGTGCCATTGTCACCCTGCATGGGCGACGTATGGAGGAGTTCCTCGATCGCTTACTCTCGTACGTGCTACCGCGCATCCGCGATTTCCGCGGTGTAACGACCAAGCTCGATGGTCATGGCAACTACGCCATCGGCCTCAAGGATCATTCCATTTTCCCCGAAATTCCTCCTGTCGATGCCGGCAAGAGCTTCGGTGTGCAGGTGCAGATCACGACGACCGCCAAGGCCGACAAACCCGCACGTGCGCTGCTCAAGAACATGGGTGTTCCCTTTCGTCCCGAACGCATAGAGAAGCAATCCTCCAAGTCCTCCAAATCCCAGCCCTAATCCCTAATTCCCAATCCCTAATCCCTAATCCCTAAACAATGGCTCGTATCGCTCTCATCAATAAGCAACGCAAGGCCCTCGAGGAATTCCTGAAGGCGAAGACTGCTGGCAAGAAACCCAAGTTCCCTACGCGCGTCTACAACCGCTGCACGCTCTGCGGCCGACGTCACGGGTATTTGCGCTTCTTCAAAATCTGCCGCATCTGCTTTCGCGAACTCGCATGTAATGGTGAAATTCCCGGTGTTACTAAATCCTCCTGGTGAACTATGGCTGTCATCTCTGATCCCATCGGCGATCTTCTCACCCGCATGCGCAATGCGCAGTCGGCGGGTCGTGCACAGTGTCGTGCCCCCTTATCCAAACTCAAGCAGCAGCTCTGCGAACTCCTCGTTCGAGAAGGGTGGTTGCAGGGTGTGGCAGTCGAAGGTGAAGCTCCCAAGCAGGAGCTGGTGATCTCGTTCCTCGCCGATCGTCCGGCGCTCTACCTTAAACGTGCGAGTAAGCCGGGACGACGTCTCTATCAAGCTGTCGATGAGCTCAAGATCATCGAGAGCGGGTTCGGCATTGCCATTCTCACCACGAGTCAGGGTCTGATCACTGATCGCGAAGCACGCCTCAAGAAAATCGGCGGCGAAGTTCTCTGTATTATTTCTTAAACCCCTCCTTTCTCTCATGTCCCGAATCGGACGTAAACCAGTGGCTATTCCCAGCGGCGTGACGGTGACCGTCACGGGGTCCACTGTTGCCGCGAAGGGGTCGAAGGGGGAGTTAAAGTACGCGTTCCTGCCGGAGGTGACGGTGAAGGTCGATGGCAATCAGGTGATCGTCGAGCGTAAAGATGACAGCGATGCCGCCAAAGCCCGACACGGGCTCACACGTCAACTTATTGAGAACATGGTGCTCGGTGTGAGCGAGGGGTACAAGAAGACGCTGGAGGTGATTGGTGTGGGGTACAAGGTGCAGATACAGGGCAAGAAGCTCACACTGAATTTGGGGTTCTCGCATCCGGTGGATTTTTCGATTCCTGAGGGCATTACCATCACACAGGACGAGAAAAACAAGAACCTGATCACGATTCAAGGTATCGACAAGCAGCTCGTCGGTCAGGTGGCTGCCGATATTCGCACATTCCGTCCCCCTGAGCCCTACAAGGGTAAAGGCATTCGCTACAGTGACGAAGTCGTTCGCCGCAAGCCCGGAAAGGCTGCTGTCGGTAAGGGTTCCACTGCTGCTGCATAATTCGCACGATGAAGAATGCTAAACTCCAACATCGGCTTAGGAGAAAGAAACGCATCCGCGCACGCGTGTGCGGCTCGTCCGCTCGTCCCCGCCTGACGGTCTACCGCTCGCTCACGCAGGTGACAGCGCAACTCGTTGACGATGATGCTGGCAAGACGATTGTGTTCGCTTCTACGCATGAGGCAAAGGCTCAGCCGAACGTCGCCGGTGGCAAGAAGCTGGGAGCACTCATCGCGAAGAAAGCCAAAGATGCCAAGATCACTTCTGTTGTCTTTGATCGCAATGCATACGCTTATCACGGTGTGGTAAAAGCTCTCGCCGAAGCGGCACGCGAAGGCGGGCTTCAGTTCTAATTTCTTCTCCTTCTTCATTTATCTCTCATGGCTAAATCTTCTCGTCCAGATCGCAAGCGTGGTGACCGTCGGCAGCGTACTCCCGGTGAATTCGATGAAGTGACTTTGTCGGTCGACCGTGTGACGCGCGTGGTGGCTGGAGGCCGTCGCATGCGCTTTCGCGCCATCGTGGTCATGGGCAACAAGAAGGGCAAGGTGGGGCTCGGCACTGGTAAAGCAGCCGAGGTGCAGGCGGCCATAAAGAAGGCAGCCGTCGATGCCAAGCGTCACATGATACGTATTCCCCTGTGTGAAGGCACGATTCCCCATGAGGTGAACGTCAAGTACAAGGCGGCAAAGATCCGTCTGCTCCCGGCTTGTAAGGGGACGGGTATCATCGCCGGTGGTGCTGTGCGTGTGGTTCTGGAGCAAGCTGGCGTGCAGGATGTGCTCAGTAAGCGCTTTGGGAGCAGTAACAAGCTCGTGAATGCACAGGCGGTCATAAAGGCGTTCGAGAAACTCCGATGGAAGGGAGGTGAACCTACCGAAGAAACAACCGTGGCGAAACCTCTCAAAGAGACCGAGGGAGCAAGGCAAGATGCCACTGCTCTCGAAGGCGAGCGTCTGGGGGTAAAAGAGGTTTCAAAGAAGGATGTGGTGCAGTCGAAAGCAGGACTCGGAGGCTTGGAATAGAGATTCGGACTTCGGGCAGCCGTTTCTGTCGACGGAAGCATCGTCACAAAACGCGGATGTGCGTCCGCGGAAATGTTGCGGAGTAGGCGAAGGGAGGGGCAGCCCGCTGGTCAGCTCACCGATGCAGCCGTCACCGGAGTGGCGCTCACGAGGGACGCCGTGAACCGCACCTGGCGTACGACCGCGATGAACGCGAGCGTGGCCAGCGCGAAGGTGAGGAAGAAGAGGAGCACGGTGTGGTGTTTGTGTGTCATCGTGCGGGATGGAGAAGGAACGAGAGTATTGTAGCACGGAACGGCCGCGGGCGCAATCATCTCTGATGGCAAGCAACGGGTCTGCGAGGTCGCGAGCGGCTTCAGGGCCGTGCTCCTTGCGCATGGCGTGGTAGAGTCCCATGGGGGTAGCGGGAAAAGGGAGAGATTGCTTTCCTCCACCGTACCCCTACCCCCTTCAAGATGACTTTGAGCTCAAGCCGGAGATGGTAACGATGTGTGTACCCGAGTTTCGCGGGAATGAAGAACGGTGTTCCTTTACGCCACGCGTTTGCTATAATCCCCGCATCGTTCCCCTCATTCCCATGCAACGTCTCATATTCCTCTCTGCAATGTTCGCATGCTTGCTGGTTTCTTTCATATCCATGGACGGCGTTTATGCCGCCAAAATCGAAGGCAACCGGCCCACTCCGCTCGCCTCCACGCACACGATTAAAAAAATCATGGACCTGTTTAATGCCTCCGACGATTCCACGTCCGATGCCACCGAGTCTGAAACCGCGATCTTCAACGTGCTGTGCGGAACGGACGACGGTTCAGGCCGGAGCAGGGGATACCCCTCCGCCAACACGTATAGGTGCGCATGGGGCTGGACTGCTTGCTCTGCGGGAAACAGCTATTGCGGGACAGGCCTCGCTTCTGCGGATGCAAAAGACAACTGCACAGGACTCGTGTGGAGCCTTCCGTGCAACGGCGTCGGCTGCTCAAGCTTCTCCGACTCTTCTCCGATCGCCTATACATGGAGCAACGGCGGAGGCAACAATAACTCGCAAACTGCGAATGCACTCTGCTCCGCGGGATCGCATAGGGAAAGCGGCTGGGAACTGCCCTTGCAGAACGATATCATGCAGGCCGTCATCGACGGAGCACACGACGCGCTGGAAACCGGCGGAGGAGCCACCGATTACTGGTCGCAAACGGTGCGCTCCGACGACGCGACTGTGGCGTGGCAGTCCAAGCTCTCCGGCGGCGCCTCTTACGCGGACAAGCACGCAAACGGAGGATACATACGTTGCATTCGTTCCACGCCATGAATCTGTTGCCTCGCACTTTTCCCCACTCTCCCATGAAACGGATCATCACGCTCAGCGGAGCACTCGGCCTTCTCGCCGTTTCCGCGACGATCGCCTACGCCGGCAGCCTCACGCCCTCGGCATCGCCGGCGGCCACGAGCTACACCTTGGACGACATCTACACGCGTCTCACCACGAACGCGACGGCGACGGAGGCCGATCATGACTTCGCGCCGTCAGGCTCCCCCGCGGCGAGTTTGCGCACGCTCACTGAGGTGTACGACGCCATCCCGACGATCACGGTGAATCTGGTGAAGCTTGGCACCTCGTATCTGGGCGTGGCGGGCACCCTGACGCCCGACGGTGGGACGGCCACGACGGCTGCGGTCTTCACCGGATCTACGGTCCACGTGACCGATGACTGGACGCTCGACACCGGTACGCTCACGCTCGCTTGCGCTACCGCGACCTTCGACGGTACGGCGAACAAAATCGCGAATGCGTACGACGGGGCGGGGGACGGCAGCAATCGTTGGTGTGTGACCGACACAGGCGATGCAACTGCCACGGATCTGCTCTCCGGGCAAGTCGCATGGGTGGATGGGGTGGCAGTTTCTGGCTCTATGACAAGCGTCGGACAGCAGACCATTACTCCTACAACATCAAATACCGCTATTACAACGGGATACCACGACGGCACGGGCTACTGCGAGGGAGATGCCGACCTCGCCACAGCTAACATCAAGTCTGGCACGACGATCTTCGGCATTGCCGGAGACAGCAATGTCGTGGATACGACAACGGGCGACGCCGCCGCAGGTGACATTCTCGCGACGAAAAAAGCGTGGGTGGACGGAGCGGAAGTGACAGGGAACATCGCTACGCAAACACTTTCCGCTGCCAACCAGACAGTGACTGCCGGTTACTATGACGCGACCACGCTCTCGACAGTGGACAGCGATCTCCTTGCCACGAACATCAAAGGCGGAGTGACGCTCTTCGGTGTTGTCGGTACCGGAGCGAACCTCGCAAGCACGTTCAACGGCACGAGCGGTGCCTTCACCGGCGGCAGTCAGGCGAACGGCGGAGCCGATGATTTCAACAACTACGGTGCTCCCTCAGCCGGTCGCTATACCGCCGTCTGGACGCAGTGCAACGGGAACGCCTACAACGCCGTGACGAACCCCGGCGGCAATTACTGCAATACCGGCGACAGCGGCGCGGACGCGAAGGATAATACCGGGCTCATCTGGAGCCTTCCGTGCAACGGCTCCGCCTGCGCGTCCTTCTCCGACAGCGCTCCGCTCATGTACACATGGGACAGTTCCGGCGGCAATAACGGCGGACGGACGGCGAGTCAACTCTGCTCCGATCACGCGGGCTGGTTCCTGCCCCACCAGAAGCAGCTCATGCAGGCGTATATCGATGGCTCCTACGGCAATCTGGAGACCTCGGGCGTCTATCGCTATTTCTGGTCCGCCACGACGAGTTCGGACCCTACGACCCTCGCGTGGGTCGTGACTCTCTCCAATGGCCTCACGTACTACGTTGGGAAGACGAATGGCTACTACGTGCGGTGCGTCCGCTCGGCATCGTAACTATTTGATCATTCGGTCATTCGTATAATTTTGTCATTTTCCGCGCTTCGAGCGCGGACGGCCGCAAAATTTTTCGTTTTCGTAGTGTGGTATCGTAGCAAGCATGGCGCAGTACAACCATCTGCCGATATTCCAGAAGACGTACCTCCTCACGGTCGAGATGTACGGCGTCACGGCACGATTCCCTCGCGCGTACCGTTTCACGCTTGGTGAGAAATTGAAGACGCTTCTTTCGGATCTCCTCTGCTCTATCGTCGCAGCCAACGGCAAGGAAGACAAAGTGCCGTCGCTGGAGGAAGCCGCGATCACGTTGGAGCAGCTTCGCATCCATATCCGGCTCGCAAGCGACCTCAAAATCCTCGGACTCGGCACGTACGAATCCATGAGCCGAGCACTGGAAGAGATCAGCAAGCAGCTTGCAGGATGGACTGCGTGGGCGAAAGGAAAAGCCGTCCCCGTTCTTTGAAAGCATCAGCAATTCCCGGGAGAGCCGGAGTCTTTGCGCTTGCGGGTGCAAAGAGCGTGCTCGTTCATTGCGGTCCCGTTCCCCCGCTCATTCTGTCTCTGATCGGGTCGGGTTGTGGTAATGGATGGCACAGAGATTGTCGGATATAGAATGGGCGGGGATTTACTGTCAGGAGGGCATACGCTGTTTCGGCGGCGATTGTTTTCCGGAGATATGATGAGTGACGGGACTTTAGGCAAGGGCGTCAATCGCAATTACTGGTCCGCCACGACGAAATCGAACAATACGACCAACGCGTGGAACGTGAATCTCTCCAATGGCAACACGAACAACAATGGGAAGACGAATGGCAACAACGTGCGATGCGTCCGCTCGGAAATGAACACCTATCCGGCTCTCCCGGGGATCGTCCAGCTTTTTCGTTCAAGTCTTCTTCTCATCCTGCTCAATGATGCGAAAAACTCTGAGTTTCGCGTCAGTTGGTTCGATGTATTGTCGGATGCTCCCGAAATGTTTTTCCCAGAGACAGGTGCGCAGATGGAAGGAGTTCGCGTAGACGAAATGACCGAAGGAGGAATTGACGCTCGCGAGAATGTGCTCCAGGAGTTCACGCGGAGGAGCCGCCGATATTCCGGATGCCGGTTGAGTGCTCTCCGCCAGTTTCTTGTTGAGGAGCAACAGTGTTTTTCTGAAGCGCTTCACGACCCGACGACGCACGAGGACATGATCGGGTGCGACGATGTACCCGAGCCAGTCGATGCCTTGGCTGACGGCACACAATTTCTGTTTCTTCGGATGCAGTTCCAGCTTGAGTTCGTTTTGCAGGAATGCCTCGATCCGGTCGCGCCAAGCGAGGAGTTCATCGGGATCGTGTGAGAGGAGCAGGAGATCATCCACGTAGCGGAAGTAGTGACGGACTTTGAGCCGATGCTTCGCGTACTGGTCAAGTTCATTCAGGTACACGTTCGCGAAGAACTGTGACGTGAGGTTCCCGATAGGGAGCCCCTCGCCGCGCGCAACACCAAAGAGCGACTTGTACGGCGGTACGAGCGCGAAGAGACCGGCATCCCCCTTGCGCATAAAGTTCTCCAGCGGATCATGGAAGATGATGACGGACGCGAGCCACAGGAGATCGGGGTGATGAATACGCTTCTCGATCAGTCGGAAGAGGATGTCTTTCTTGAGGCTCATGAAGAATCCCCGGATATCGAGATGGAGACAGTAAGCCGCTTTGCGGTTGTTGCCTGTGAGAATGCGAAGGGAACGCTGGACATCAGTAACGGCGCGGCGTGTTCCTTTCCCCAGACGGCACGCGTAGGACTGGTGGATGAAGAGCGGCTCGAAGATCGGGGAGAGGGCATCGTACAACAGATGATGTACCACGCGGTCACGGAAGGACGCGGCGAATATTTCCCGCACCGTCGGCTCGGTTACCACAAAACAGATCGACTTTCCCGGCCGATAGGTGCCGTCGATCAGTTCCCGCTCGAGCAGAAAGAGCTCCGCTTCGGCATGTTGCTCAAAGAGCGCGGCGTGGTACATCTGCCGCTTGTGTCTGCGACAATCGAGGTATGCTTTAAAGAGGTTTTGGAAGCTGAAAACGGCCTTCCGTCTCTCTCTCTCTCTCTCTCTCTCTCTCTCTCTCTGCAAGCCGCATTACCTTGGAGAATTCCGGTGCCTTTGCTACCATATCGGTCATGTGCAGGAAGCATATCCGTTTGCTTGGCATTCTGTCATTCATGGGAGTGCTGACGTTCATAGTAGCAGGATCGCCGAGCGTTTTTGCGTCCACGACTGACGGCACCATCGATACAACGAACCGCTACGCTTGGAGCGAGAACTTCGGGTGGATCGATTTCGGGACGGCGGAAGGCGACGTGCATGTCACGGACTCCGCGCTCTCGGGCTATGCGTGGGGAGAGACGGCCGGGTGGATCTCGTTGAACTGCAGTAATACCAGTTCCTGTGGCACGGTAGACTACAAGGTCACGAACGACGGCGAGGGAACGCTGGGTGGGCATGCATGGAGTGAGAACTTCGGATGGATTCAGTTCGCACCGACGAACGGCGGCGTGACGATAGACGCAACGGGCAAATTCACTGGTTACGCGTGGGGCGAGAACGTGGGGTGGATCGTCTTCAACTGCGCGACCACGTCTACGTGTGGGACGGTAGCGTACAGGGTTGCCACTGACTGGTGTTCTTCATCCGTACGTGCAAGCTTGTCCTCTTCCAGTGCGCAGACACAGAGCACAACGGTCTCCCCCTCGGGCGGCCACCGCGGCAGCCCCGCCCAGATGGCCACGCGCATCGCGCAGGCCCAGACGACGATCCTCGCGCGGTTCGAAGGCAAGCGCCAGCAGAGCGAACGCCTCGTTGCCGACGAGGAGCAACGCACTGCGGATACGCGTCTGCTTGCCGGGCAACGGCGCAAGGCCACACAGGAAGATCGTGCCGCGGCACAACGCGAATCCCGAATCACCAAACGGATTGAAGAGTACGAGATCTCCGTTGCCCAGATTGCGAAGGAGCAGGAGGAATTGCGACAGAAGTATGAGCAGCACCGCGAGGAGCGCTACGCCAAGGCACTTGCCCTTGAGCAACAGCGTCTGGCCAGGAGTCAGGCCGCTCTGCTCGCAGAGCAGCAGGCTCTCACACAGGAGCAGGAGGCAAATCGTCTGCGACGGGAGGAGCGTCTGGCAGAGCATGAAAAGCTCCTGAAGGAGCAGGAGGAACTGGCCCTCGAAACTCCCTCCTCCCGTTCAGCTGCGAGCCCTTTCAGCACCTCTGCCGAGACCATCGCCGTACGACGTGACCGACTCTACGCCTTCGTGGATGAGACGCCGGTGATCTACATGGATGTTCCCCTCTCGGCGTGGTATGCACCGTATGTGTCCTACGTGATCGAAGAGAAAATCGCAACGGGCTACGCGGACGAAGCGGGCAAGCCCACGGGGGAATTCGGTGTCGAGAAACCGATCACCTACGCCGAAGTACTGAAGATGGCGATGCAGGCGTCTGCCCAGGCCTTCGATCTCAGAGGTCTGCCTCCTCCGCGAAATGACACAGCCAAAGGCACGTGGGCCTCCGCCTATGTCTCCAAGGCCGAAGCCCTGAATCTCATCGTGTTCGCGCCGAACCTCGACGTGCAGAAACCCGCAACACGGGGGGCGGTGATCCAGACGATTCTGGAGGTGCTGGGATTTCCCATTCCCAAGACACTGGCTTCGTTCGATGATGTGCCATCATCGCATCCGTACAGCCAAGCCATAGGGCTTGCCGCCTACTCGGGCCTCGTCACAGGAGATACAACCGCCGACGGGACGTTGCTCAATCGCTTTCGTCCGGATGATCCAATCAACAGAGCAGAAGTTGCCAAAATCATCGCACTTGCCAAAGAACTCTTAAAATGAAGATCACCTGCCCGTCCGCATGCCAGAACGACCATGTCGGGCTGGTAGTCCCGCAGGTGCGGGACGAAGGCGGGTTGCGCTGACGAAAGAATTCCTGAAATGAAGATACTTGCTCTTCCTATTCGTCCGCCATAGCCTTGGCGACGGTGGAAGCCCGACCCGCTGTGGCTCGCGAGGACGATCATTTTTCACGATGCCGCTCACCATCACGTCAAGAACGGACAGCTCAGCCCCGCCCATTCTATCTCCGACCATGTTTGAATGGTGCAATTGTAACCACGACGTTTGAGCAAGAAGAATGGGCGGGGCTGACCATACTCATGCACGGAAAACACCTCCAGACGACTGGAGGTGTTTAGAAGACGAGGAGAACTCGTTTAGCGAGTGACGCTGATGGTCTGGCTCTGTTCTGCTTCAGGTGCCGAAACCGTCACGCGGCCGCTCGTGATAGAGACATCGTAGTTCGTGTCGTTGCCCGTGGCTCCCAAGGGATCTGTCGGCAGATCGACGATGTACGACGTGGTGAGAGCATCGAGGTTGCAGCCGTCAGCGACGTCTGTACAGTTGCTCCCCTTCAGACAAATGGAACCGCCGGTGGGAGGATCTTCTCCGAGACATCCCGGCATGGTGCCGTTCTGGTCGATCGCATACTGGTAGACGGCGTTCAAAATGGTATTCACGTCGCTGCGGCGCTGCGCGTTGCGTGCGTCCCCCATCTGCTTCGTGGGGTTGATCGCCACGATGACGATGGAAGCGAGGATCGCGATGATTCCGATAACGAGCAAGAGCTCGATGAGAGTGAAGGCCGGACGGACGGCCCTCGGGGGGAGAGGAGTCTCCATAGGAGAGGATGGGGAAAAAAGAGGAAGGCAGAGGATATGCCTCTGCTATATTGTTGGTCAGTGTGGCAGATTGTCGCAAGTCAGCATAATTTTTGTTTTTGACAGCCGCCATATTCCTGTGGCGCCTATAATTGTGTCATGCCCAAGAGAGCCCTGCTTATTATCGCGCAACAGGATTATCAGGATCTGGAGTACGAGCGCACGCGCACCGAGCTTGAGCGTGGTGACCTCGAAGTCACAGTGGCGAGCGGTGATGGGGGAACATGCGCAGGAAAATTTGGTGGATCGGTGCAGGGCGCGGTGCCGCTTAAAGACGTCCGAGTCGCAGATTACGATTGTATTGTCTTTATCGGGGGCCCGGGAGCCGAAGCCTACACGCGCCATCCTGAAGCGCTACGAATCGCTCACGAGGCTCTGGCAATGGGTAAGCCTCTTGGGGCAATTTGCATTGCCCCGCTCATCCTCGCCAAGGCGAAAGTGCTCCAGGGTAAGCGTGCCACGGTCTGGGATGACGGTGAGGGCACGCAAGAAGCACTCCTCATACAGGCGGGAGCAGAAGCAACTGGAGATTCGGTCACGCGCGATGGGCTTATCGTTACAGGGAACGGTCCCGATGCCGCAGAGGAATTTGGCCGAACACTCGCGGAGCTCACTCGAAGCTGACCGAGCCGAATTCCTGTACCCACACGTCGCCATAGACACCTACGCCGGTCTCACGGAAGAGCGGCTGTAGAATTGCCTGACGGTGCGATGTTGAGTCCATCCACTGTTCCACGGCAATGGGCGCGGTCTGCTGACCGCGGGCGATGTTCTCGCCCAGTGCAAACCGTGGATTGCAGCTACAAACAGTAGAGCGCTTCGTTACGAGGTAGTGCTGGCTCGTTTCACTGCGTTGATTAAGGAGCTCACTAATATCGAAGACGGTCTGACAGGGGCAGAGCTCAGCGGGCAAGGTGAGATACGCGGTGGTGCGAATGCGGTCGATGTAGTTCGATCCTTCGGGACTGAAGTGACTGAAATATCCGCGCTTGTACATGTCTTTGGCATGTGCCTGCGCTGCCTGTTCCAATTGAGGATTGCGCACGAGCGGTTGTAAGCCTGCAGCCATGCGTTCCTGATTAACGAGGGCAATGATCTGCAAGCGTCTCTGTTCGGTGGCATTGGGGAAGGGGAGGATCGGCGGGATCAGTACGGGGTTCACGGAAAACGCAGTACGTTGCGGAGCTGCAGCGAATGATGATTGTGCAGACGGCGCTGGGATAACATCAGTATTTGGTAATAACAATGTGTAACATCGCATGAGCGTGTAGACCGCCGAGGCCGCTTCGTTGATGAGTAGAGAGGCCTCTGGCTTCAGAGAATCTTGTTTCTCGAGGGGAAAAAGGCGACAGCGTTCAGCTATACCCACATAGGGGGCGTACGGGGCAGTGCGGGGGATGTCGATGAAATGATGAGTAGGGCTTGTCGGGAGCCCAAAGAGAATCGCGAGCATGCGCAGGTACTCGCCTCGGGTGACAGGGGCGGCGGGGTCAATGTTTCCTGTGACGGGATTCATTCCGATCATCCCGCGTTCCACTGCAGCCTGCAGTACGCGTTCTTGCAGCGTGCCTGCGGGCACGTCTGCGAAGAGCGGTGTGATGCTATCAATGGTCGGCAGAGGCTTCTGGCTGATCTGAAAGAGAAACAGCACTGCCTCTACGCGCGTAACAATGGGGGCCTGCGCATACCCCTGCAGCACGATGGTGCTCAGGATGATAATGAGGGCAAACCGTCGGAACATTATGGGCTTTGTACCACAGAATACGGGGTAGTTCCGATTGCGTGCTTCATCAAAAAAGAGCAGAAAAGGAGACGATCCTCTCTTGAGCTTCTACTCCTAACACAGTACGATGCAGCCCCGTACTCCTCCTTTCTCAGAGTAGTGATGTTACACATGCTTCGTCCCACACCCGGCTCCACCCAGAAGCGCAAGCGCATTGCGCGCGGTAATAGCGCTGGTGGTGGCACGACAGCCGGCCGCGGCACCAAAGGTCAGCAATCGCGCGCAGGCAAGGGGCGTAAGTTTGGTTTTGAGGGAGGACAGGTACCGTTGGTGATCCGCCAACCCAAGCTGCCCGGGTTCAGGCATCCCGCACACCGTACGTACGAAGTCATCAATCTGGCAGTGCTTGAAAAGATGTTGCCGGCCGGTGCATACGATCTGGCTGCATTGCGAGCACGTCGTTTGCGCTCCACCAAACGCCCAGTAAAAATTCTTGGCAAGGGTGCGGTGACGAAGAAGTTCGATCTCACTGTTCATGCCGTTTCTCAATCTGCCCGCGAGGCGCTCACGAAAGCCGGTGGATCGGTGACAATCGTGCAGTAGTATTCCTGGGCTGGCGCCATTTCCATGTTCACTTACCTCCGACAACTCTGGCATTCCGAGGATCTGCGTCGTCGCATTCTCATAACGCTCGGGCTCCTCTTTCTCTACCGCGTTATTGCGCACATCACCATTCCGGGAGCCGATCCGCAGGCGCTGCTGGAGTATTTGAGTTCGCGGTCTGCTTCGGGTCCCATGGGGATCTTCGTCGCGCTCACCGGTGGATCGATCGACAACTTCTCCGTTGTCCTCCTCGGTCTCTCACCCTACATCAATGCCTCTATCATTGTGCAGCTCTGTACGGTGATCTTCCCTAAACTCGAGGCGCTCAGTAAAGAGGGCGCACAAGGTCAGCAGGAGCTCAATCGCTACATGCGCTGGCTTACTCTGCCGCTCGCGTTTATGCAGAGCTACGGTTTTCTGATTCTGCTTAGTCGTGGAGGGATTCGGCTCGTCGATACATCCTTCCCCTACGTATTCCTTCCCATGCTCTACGTGACGGTGGGTTCTCTCGTCGTCATGTGGTTAGGAGAGCTCATTACCGAGAAGGGTGTGGGCAACGGAATTTCTCTTATCATCTTCACAGGAATTGTCTCAGGCATTCCGACAACATTGAGCTCCATTCTCGTCGGAGGGCAGGGGAAGATGGGAGTTTTCTTCCTCTTTGCTACCGTATCTCTGGTGACGTTGGTAGCCGTCGTGCTCTTCACCGATGCCCATAAGCTCGTGCCCATTACGTACGCCAATCAGGGTGCAGGACGCGGGGTGCAGGGAGGCATTCCCATACGCCTGAATCAGGCGGGCATGATTCCCATCATCTTCGCCATTTCGCTGATCACCTTTCCGGCGATCTTAGCCCAGTTTCTCTCCACCGCTCCACGTTTTGCGTCGGTGGTGAGTTTCATTAATCTCTACTTAAGTCCACAGAACCCGAGCCTGCTCTATCTACTCGTGTACTTCTTGCTCGTGATGGGTTTCACATTCTTCTACGTCTCGGTCACCTTCAAAGTTGATGATCTTGCAGAGCAGATTCAGAAGCGTGGCGGATTTATTCCGGGCATCCGTCCTGGCCGCCAGACAGCAGAAGTTCTGCAGCGCACGAGCAGTCGCCTGAATCTGTGGGGTGGCGTCTTCCTCGGGCTCGTCGCCGTCATTCCGCTCATCTTCACCAAGTACTCCACTTTAAGTCAGGCTGACCTCATCATCTCCGGTTCCGGGCTTATCATCGTCGTGGGCGTGGTGATGGAGCTGATCCGGCAGGTCAATGCGCAGCTTCTTGCTCACGACTACGAAAAACTCGTATGAGTACAATTGAAGGACCACGGGGCTCCTCAGATCTCTCTCTCGCAGAATTGCCTGTCTCTGCGAAATTTGCAGGAGGGGATCGCGTCTATCTCAAGATTGCTCCTAATGCAGCAGTGGAAGTTCGATTTGGTCGCAATGGAGAGATGGAGGACTATGGTTTATCCATTCCTCTTAGCGAGTTTCCAGATGTCCGTTTCCATCCAATGAATGGGCCAGAGATTGCCGCACTTCAGGCTCAGCATCGGTCACCGACTTATTCAGCGATATCATCCATTAGCCAACGCCTCGGTGATATTTTGCATCGCCTCTTGCATAGAAGTTCTTCCGCAGAATCCTGACTCTATGGATCTCGTTCTCTTCGGAATTCAGGGCAGTGGCAAAGGCACGCAGGCCAAGAAGCTCTGCGCGGAGTTTGGCTATGACCTCTTCGAGGCCGGCGGCGAGCTTAGAAAGATCGCAGCGCTTGGCTCCGAGCTTGGGGCGACCGTGAAGTCCTACATCGATGTGGGCAAGCTCGTGCCGTTCGCAATCATCATGCAGGTGGTCAAAGAGGCAATCGAATCCCGTCCCAAAGACCAGAAGATCCTCTTCGATGGCATTCCCCGTGATCTCGACCAGATGCGTTCCTTCGATCAGATCATGTCTGAGGTTGGCAGGGAATTTACGTGCATTGAGATCACGCTCACTGAAGAAGAAGGGGTGGAACGCATCCTTGGCCGTGCCAAGATTGAAGGCAGAGCAGACGATGCCAACGAAGAGACAATCCGGCATCGCATGCAGACGTTCTTCGAGAAAACCGTTCCAGTCATTCAGCAGTACAAAGAGCAGGGTAAGTTGGCGGCGATTGACGGTCGTGGAACAGTAGAGGAGGTGTACGAAGCGACGAAACAAGGATTAGGGAATAGGGCGTAGTGCACAGGAGAGTTACAATGCCTACCGATGCCTCGTTTTCAGATCTTCACTGAAGAGCAGGTCACCTCTCTGCGAAAGGGGGGCAAGATTCTGCACGATTGCCTGGAGCATGTGGCGGCGCTAGCGAAAGAGGGAGTGACAACAGGATTTCTCGATTCCATGGCCGAGACCTTCATTCGCGATCACGGGGGGATCCCAGGCTTCAAGGGGTACCAGGGTTTTCCGGCAACTCTCTGCACGTCGGTGAATGAGGTGTGCGTGCACGGTATTCCCGGTGCACAGGAGTTGAAACCAGGGGATATCATTTCGATTGACTGCGGCGTCATTGTTGACGCGCTCTACACTGATGCCTGCGTTACCGTTTCAATAGGCTCCATCTCTCCACAGGCTCAAAGCCTCATGGAAGCATCTGCGGAGGGGCTTAAAGAGGCGATTGCCATCGTGAAGGCCGGTGTGCATGTGGGTGATATTTCGGCAACGGTGGAGCGCGTGGCCCGTGCCCGAGGATTTTCCCCCGTGCGCGCACTGACGGGGCATGGACTCGGCACTACACTCCACCAGTATCCTGATATTCCCAACGTCGGGACGGCGAAAACCGGTTCTGTACTGCCTGCGATGACACTCATTGCCATCGAGCCCATCATCTCGGCCGGGAGCGACGCTATTGAAGAAGGAGAGGACGGATGGTCGATTCATGTGAAGGACCATGCTCTGGTTGCTCATTACGAACACACTGTTCTCGTGCTGGAAGGGGGGAATGAAGTACTGACAGCTGGATAAAATGTTTTTATATAATATTTTGAATATTTATCAATACAAATTTCCTTCTTCTGGGGAAAAGGCCAGCCAATTGCTTGCTGGCTTAGAAAGCGCTCTGTAGGATGCCTCGGCTTTGGTTCGTGTTTTTTCTTGCGATCTGTGTCGAAACAGGATGTTATCGAACTCATCGGCGTTGTAGAGGAAACGTTTCCTAATGCAATGTTCCGGGTTCGAATCACAAGTGATCAAGCAGAGAACCACGAACTCCTCTGTCATCTGGCTGGGCGTATGCGAGTACACCGTGTTCGCATTCTCCCCGGCGATCAGGTGAAAGTGGAGATGACGCCCTATGATCTCAAGAAGGGGCGTATCGTCTATCGCTTCTCTGCCAATCGACCGCCTCCTGGTCCTCAGACAGAGCCTACTCCCTAAATTTTTCTCTCCTCATTTTTCTCCCATGAAGGTTCGTGCTTCTGCCAAGCCCATCTGCAAGGATTGCCGCCTCGTTATTCGTAGGAGCGGCAAGGGCAACATGGTTCGCCGCATTGTCTGCCGCAAAAACCCGAAGCACAAACAACGCCAAGGTTGATTTTCCTCCCCTCTCATGATTCGCGTTTCTGGAGTTGTTCTCCCCGGCCATAAACACATCGTCATTGCCCTCACGCACGTGAAGGGTATTGGTCGGCCGTTGGCTGCGAAGATCTTAAAAGAGCTGCACATTCCTCCTGAGAAGAAGGCTGACACTCTCAATGAAGAGGAGCAGGCACGCATCCGTGCACGTGTGGAGCGCGAGATTGTTGAAGGAGAGCTCTCACGCAAAGTATCGATGGACATCAAGCGCTTGCAGGATATCGGTACGTGGCGCGGCTACCGTCACCGTCGCAGGCTGCCGGTGCGTGGCCAGTCTTCCCGTCGCAATGCGCGCACGAAGCGTGGCAAGAAGAGAACAGGCCTCTCTGGTCGCGTTACCCTCACGAAGACGTAAACCATTCACCTCACTATGGCTGATCCCACTCCTCAGACACCGGCTACTCCTCCTGCCAAGGCTCCCTCCTCCGCCAAAGTTCCCGACGCCGCCATGCGGGCTATGCCGGGCAAGTCGGTGGATAAGTCTGATGCTGCCCCGAAGAAGGGTGATGCACTCGCTAAAATGCTCGAGGGCCCTGCAGTCGGCGATGCCGAAGCCAAGGCGACACCCAAATTGCGTCGCAAGAAGATCAAGAAGAGCGTTCCTCAGGCACGTGTTTGCATTCATGCTGGTGAGAACAACACGATCGTGACTTTCACGGATCTGCAGGGGAATAAGCTTGGTGGATGCAGCGCAGGAATGGCAGGCTTCAAGGGCGCGCGTAAGTCGACACCCTACGCTGCCAAGGTGGCAGCTGAGAAGGCCTCTGAGCTGGTGCAAGGCTACGGAATTCAATCCGTAATAGTGGAGGTGAAAGGTCTCGGGCCCGGCCGTGAGCAGTCCATTCGTGGCCTGCAGAGTGCAGGGCTCAATCTCGATGCCATCGTCGATACGACGCCGATCCCCCATGGCGGGGTGCGCCCCCCAGGACGGCGACGGGTGTAATTCCTTTTTGATTTTCATTATTCACTCACTCTTTCCATGAAGTTCACTGGTCCAAAGGCAAAACGGTGCCGTCGGCAGGGCGCGAATATCTACGGAGCGGACAAGTACGACAAAATCCTGCAGCGCAAGCCCTACGGCCCAGGCAAGGGGCCCAAGACGCGCCCCACGCGTCCGACGGAGTATGCGAAGCAGCTCAAAGAGAAGCAGAAAGCCCGCGACATGTACGGTCTCTCGGAGCGCCAGTTCCGCATTCTGTACGCCGAGGCTACGAAGAAAGCAGGGCAGACGGGCGAGACGTTCAAGCAGCTTCTCGAGCGTCGCCTCGACAACGTGATCTACCGTGCAGGTTTGGCACTCACACGTTTGCAGGCACGACAGTTTGTGGGCCATGGGCACTTTCAGGTGGATGGCGTACGTGTGACGATTCCATCGTATCGCGTGTGTCCAGGTGAGGTTCTTACGCTTCGTGAACGCAACAAGCGCTCTCCTGTCTACGCACCGATCCTCGATGCCCACGAAAAGTACATGCCGCCCAAGTGGCTCAAGGTCGACAGTAGCGCCGTGAGCGTTGAAATCCTCTCTCTTCCACAGCCCGATGATGCCGAACAGGCTATCGACGTTCGTCAGGTGGTGGAGTTCTACTCTCGTACGTAAACCTGTCCCATTCCTTTTTCCGTACTTTTGCTTGAAGCAGGAGTACGGGCACCCACTTCCTTCCTTCCCGTCCTATGCACATCATCCAGGAAGAGATTGGTCTCCCCACCTTTAGCGTCACGCCCATGACGAAAGGAGACTCTACTCACGCTGTATTCGTCATCGGGCCGCTCCCACCGGGGTACGGGATGACTTTAGGTAACGCCATCCGGCGCGCGCTCCTCTCGAGCCTACCCGGAGCTGCAGTGCTCTCGATACGTGTGCAGGGTGCCCAGCACGAGTACTCCACAGTCAAAGGCGTGCAAGAGAACGTGGTGGATATTGGACTCAATCTCAAGCGTCTGAAGATGCGTAAGCACAACAAGGATCTCGAAGTCATCACTCTGCAGGCCAAGGGCCCGAAAGTAGTGACAGCCGAAGATCTGAAGGCGTCGTCTGATATTGAGATTCTCAACAAAGACCTGCCCATTCTCACAATCGAAAAGGGTGGTGCCATCGATCTGCAGATCACGGTGGGCAAGGGCGTGGGCTACGCGCCGGCTTCTGAGCGCAACAAGAAGCAGAACGAGCCAGGGCTCATTCATATCGATGCGGTCTTCAGCCCGGTTGAGAAGGTGCGATTCAGCGTCGAGACGGCTCGTGTGGGTCAACGCACGGATCTTGAGAAACTCATTCTCGATGTGCAGACCAATGGATCACTTTCTGCGGAGGAGGCGGTGCAATTTGCCTCTCAACTTCTCACGAGCTATTTCGAGTATTTCGGCAGCAACGAGAAGGTGGTCGAGCCAGAGTTCATTGCCGATTTCTCACGTGCGGGTCCGCAAGTCGGCGAGGCCGGCGTGGATACGAGCGCGAAAGAGAGCTACACCCCCATCGAAATCCTCAATTTCTCGCCCCGTACACTCAATGCTCTCATTAATGCGGGTGTGGGGTCGATCGAGCAGCTCACCAAGTGTACCGAGGCCGCACTCAGTAATTTCCGCGGTTTTGGTGCCAAAGCACTCGATGAGGTAAAGCAGACTCTCGCGGAGCGTGGCCTCAAACTTGCCGACGAATCCTTGGACAGTTAAGCAACTTTTCCTCTACCCTGCGTTCTCCTTTTCATGCGTCATCGCAACTCTCGCCACCGGCTCGGAATCAAGCCCGCCCACGAGCGCATGTTCAAGCGCAATCTGGTCACATCTCTGCTCTTGTACGAACAGGTGCGTACGACGAAGCGGCGTGCGCAGGTCGTGGCGCCCATGGTTGATCGCCTGATTACCACAGCCAAGTCCGCTGCACCGCACAATGCTATCCGCTCTATCAATCGGGTGGTGACCGATAAGAACGCGAGCCGCAAGATCATGGAGGTATATGTGAAGCGCTTCGCTTCCATCTCATCCGGCATGACGCGTATGGTGCCCGTTGGAGCGCGTGTGGGTGATGGTGCGTCTCTCGTAGATCTGATGCTCGTCGAGGGGGAACAGGTCATCGTCGAACCCAAGCCTGCCAAGAAGACTGCCGAACCAAAGAAGCCCCGTTCCTCCACAAAGAAGTGAAGACCTCCACAATCAAGCCACAGGCTCCCCGCTGGCTCCTCGTCGATGCCGAAGGACAAGTGCTTGGACGTATGTCTTCGCGCGTGGCACTGTTGCTGCGTGGTAAGAACAAGGTTTCTTTCTCGCCACATCAGGTTTGCGGTGATCACATCGTCATCATCAATGCCGAGAAGCTCACGTTCACACCTGCCAAGTTCCGCCGCAAGACGTACTATTCACACTCGGGGTATTTGGGTCATCTGCGTGCGATCCCACTCAAGAAGATGTTCGAAGAGGCGCCCGCAAAGCTTATCGAACGATCGATTCGCACCATGCTGCCCAATAATCGGCTGCGTCCCAAGATACTCAAGCGCCTACACGTCTTTGCCGGTGCGACTCATCCCTTCGAGGCGCAGAAGCCCGTTTCCACTTCCCTTCGCTAATCTATGCCGCCCTCTGATAAAAAACGGCAGTACTTCAGTGGCCTCGGCAAGCGCAAGACGGCCATTGCCCGCGTGAAGCTCTACGAGGGGGGATCCGGTGATGCCGTGGTGAACGGCATGAAGATCAAGGAGTACTTTTGCACGACATTCCTCGTCGAGAATGCCCTCTCTCCGGTAAAGCTCGCGAATTTGAAAGGACGCGTTGATGTCGAGGTGATCACGGGTGGCGGAGGCAAGGCCGCGCAGTCGGATGCCGTACGGCACGGCTTGAGCCGGGCCCTGCTTCTCCTCAGTCCTGAATTGCGATCAGATCTCAAGCGCGCCGGATTTCTGCGTCGCGACGCTCGCATCAAAGAGCGCAAGAAGCCGGGCTTAAAGAGAGCCCGCAGAGCTCCTCAATGGCAGAAACGATAGACGAGCTGTTAGCTTGTAGCTGTTAGCTTTTAGGAGACTTGATGAGAGAGTTTTACGTGTGATGCGGTCTTTTCACTGTATCGGCACACGAAAAGAAATCTACAAGCTACCAGCTCACAGCTACCAGCTTGATCACGCGACTCCCAGCTTGACGTAGTACAGGCTCTTGCCGTCTTCCGTATCCAGAATGAAGCGGGCATCGAGACTCATGAGTTGCATGATGGTCTGACACATTTTGAGGAGCATCGCCGGCGGGAGCATCACTCCGGCCTCAAGGCAGGTGGCGCACAGGCCCGCGGCATCCTTGCAGCGCAGGTAGGGATCTCCATGCTCCTGAATCACTTCTCTCAGCGAATTCTGCACTTCTACGACATAGCGTTCAATGTAGGGTTCTAACTCTTCTACAGCGAGCTCCTGCACTTCGGGTAGGGCTTCGATGATGTCGAGGTCCGAATGGATCGCATGAGCGATGCAGGCGTCGAGAGTCATGTGTGTTTGTGAGAAATCTCATCATTATAGCAAAGATTGCCCTCCAGGAGAAGACGTACAAAGTGAAGAAAACCAGACATTCTATGCTCGAAAAGGGGAGGGCGCTTTTCTTGGATCTTGTGTCCTACAACCCTATAGTAAGGCCACGCCGCCCTAGCTCAGTTGGTAGAGCATCGGTATCGTAAACCGAGGGTCGTGGGTTCGAATCCCATGGGCGGCTCCATCCGGCTTCGCCCCTGCGGGGGCTACGCCGAGATTTCGCCGTATCTTTCAAAATATCAGGCCGGATGCCTCGGCGTAGTCCGCAGACGAAGCCGGGCAGATAGTCCTAACCTTCAAGATTTTTCCTCACCTGCTCCAATAAGAGAGCTCCATCCTTCTCCTTAAAGGAGCTCTTGTGTATGCTTGACCGCTCTATGGATCGCTCTACCGCCCTCACTTGGTCCTGGCTCAATATTCTCAATGCAAAGCGCCTGGAAGCGCTCCTGCGCGTTTACGGCGATCTTACGAAAGCACTTGAACAGATCAACGAACCCCTCCTCAAGGAGCTCGGATGCCGAAATGATACAGTCTATGCAACACTCAATCGTCTCGAGGAGTTCGATCCGCAATCGTACGAGCAGGAGCTCAAAAAGCGGGAGCTCTCTTTCGTCACCATCGATGATCCCGAATTTCCCCAGCAGTTACGAGAGGTTCCCGATGCTCCGGTTTTCCTCTACTGGCGGGGTGATCTGGCAATTCTTGAGCAGCCCTGCCTCGCACTCGTGGGCACGCGCGAGATGAGTGACTATGGCAGACGCGTCACCGAGAGCTTTGTGCCGGAATTCGTACGTGCCGGCATGGTGACGGTGAGTGGCCTTGCGTTGGGTATCGATGCCACCGTCGCGCGAGAAACACTATCCGCAGGCGGCAGGACAGTCGCTGTTCTGGGTCATGGATTGGGGAAAATCTATCCGACTGAAAATGCCCGGCTGGCCGAAGAGATCGTTTCGGGTGGAGGGCTTATTCTCTCGGAATTTCCTCTCGATGCGAAACCCGGAAAATTTACATTCCCGGCGCGTAATCGCATTATTGCCGGGCTCTCGCTCGGCACGGTCGTTTTAGAGGCGGGTGATGGCAGCGGAGCGCTCATCACGGCCGATCTGGCACTGGATTACGGCCGCGAGGTCTTCGCCGTACCCGGCCAAATTTTCGATCCCAATTTCATCGGATGTCATAAGATTCTGAGCAGAGGTCACGCCAAATTGGTGAGCTCTGCGGCCGATGTTCTTTCGGAGTTGGGCGTGATCGCTCTCGAAGCGGTACGGTCATCGTATAATCCGCGCGATGCTGCCGAGGCAGCACTCCTCAAAGTGCTCACAGCCATGCCCCAGACGGTGGATATTCTTGTGGAGCGCTCAGGTCTCACAGCATCGCACATCGCCTCCGCTCTCACCATGATGGAGCTGGGTGGTGCCGTGAAGCAGGCGGGCAACGGAAACTGGGTGCGGCGGTAAGGGATGACAATGGCGGTTGTCTTGGCGTACACTTCACTGCGTCCTTTCTCCCCTTTCTATTATGACTGCTTCTCTCGGCAAATTGCTCTCAGATTCATGGAGTTCATTCCGTCGTGCACTCATGCCGATTCTCGTCGGCGCTGTGCTCTTTGGGCTTATCATGGCCATTGGCCAGTCGTTCGTCGGCCAACGTGTTGCACAGAAAGCCGGCTCCGTCTTCGAGAACATGGGGTTCGATCCGCAGCAGATGGAAGATCTCCAGCAGCGCATCCAACTTGGTGATGAGACTGCCATGAATGAATTTGCCCAGCAGATGGAGAAATTGGGGGGAGCTGAAGGTGAAGCAATGGCGGGAGTGGTGACCTCGATGTACCAGGGGCTTCTGCCCATGATGGGGGCCTCAATGCTCATCATGTGGGTGATTTCGCTCCTTGCATCCGCGTACTTCCTCCTCATTAGTCTCGATGACAAGCTCACGTTCCAAGCGGCGCTCGCACGCACACCGAAACTCATCATTCCACTCTTTCTCCTATCGCTGTGGGTGATGATCCGGTCGTTCGTCTGGATTCCCGTGCTTGGCATTATCATTGCCATCATCCTCGGTCCACGTTTCGTGTGTGCACCGCTCCTCCTTGCGCGTGATCATAAAGGCGTGTTTGAAAGCGCGAGCATCAGCTACGCCAAGACGCGTGGATACTGGGGCAAGATCTTCGGCAACATGTTCGTTGCCTGCCTGTGTGCCATGGTCGCTGTCATGGTGATTGGTTTTGTCATCGGTCTACTCGGCACGGGAACCACCGGAATTATCCTGCCTATGGTCAATATGCTCGCCACCGCGTTCCTCACGATTTTCGTGGTGAGATTGGGTACGACGATCCTGGCCAGCGCTTAAGCAGAGAATCAGCTTTGAGATTGAATAGCCGCAAGCACGATCTTCGCAAAATCGTCGGGGCTAAGTGCTGTCTTGCCCACGAGGCCACCGTCGATATCCGGTTGCTGCAAGAGCTCTAAGGCGTTGTCGGGGTTTAGGGAGCCACCATAGAGAATGCGCGTGGTCTCGCGCCTCGCCTCGGGAATGAGTGATCGAATGAATGCGTGCATGTCCTGTGCCTGCTCGGGCGTTGGCGTGACACCCGTGCCAATGGCCCAGACGGGCTCGTAGGCGATGGTGACGCTTTCGCGAAGAGGAAGGACGCGCACCTGCCGCTCCACCACCTGCTTGTGACGCTTCGTCTTGCGCTCCGCCGCTGTTTCGCCCACACAAATCACGGGGTGCAGGCCGTTTCTCAGCGCTGCTTCGGCCTGAGCAACGACGTCGGAATCTTTCTCGCCATGATCGCGCCGGCGCTCGCTGTGTCCGCAGAGCACAAACTGACAGCCTGCTTTCTTGAGCATGGTCATACTCACATCACCCGTATGAGCGCCGATGGAGTCCGCATGCCCGTACTGGGCACCGGTGGGCAGACCTTCTGCAAGACAGGATAGGAGTTCCAAGAACGTCGGAAAGACGATCGTGTCGACTCCGTGCTGCGGATGGTACGGAGAATCGGCAGCAAGTGCTCCGTCGGGGACGGGATTCATCTTCCAATTAGCGGCAATGAGAGGGGTGCGTGGCATGAGAGAAGTGTAGCAGACAGCTTTCTCAAGAAGGCAAGCCACGGTACCATCGAGGCATATGGAGAAACCCAAGCGCATCGTTCTCGCTGCTGATCATGCCGGTTTTCAGTTAAAAGAAGCGGTGAAGGCGCATCTACAGTCGCAGGGCATCGACACAATCGATGTGGGAACCTTCTCAGAGGAGTCCGTCGACTATCCCGCAATCATGCGTAAGGGGTGCGCTGCAGCCTTGGAACAGGACACATTCGCCATCATCTTCGGTGGCAGCGGCAACGGTGAGGCTATGGCGGCCAATAAGGTCCGCGGAATCCGTGCGGCACTGGTCTATAGCGATGAATCAGCCACGCTCGCCCGCGCACACAATAATGCCAACGTCATGAGTCTGGGTGGCCGGCTCACCAAACCCAAAGATGCACTGCGCTTCGTGGATCTTTTTCTCGCTACTGATTTTGAAGGCGGTCGGCATGAGCAGCGTATCAAGGATTTAGAGTCGTGAAGGATGACGGTGTTCCTCGCCCTTTTCGGCAAACTCCTTCCGCTGTATCTCTTCATCGTGGTGGGATACCTGCTTGGAGTATTCTTAAAACTCAAGCGTCGTCCGGTGGCACTGCTCCTCTTGTATATCCTCTCACCCATTGTGGTCTTTGAGGGCGGATGGACTGCACCCTTGAGCCGTGGGACGCTTGCACTCCCATTTCTTTTCTTTGTGATCTGCAGCGCGCTCTGTGGACTTTTTTATCTTCTGAGTGGTTTGATCTGGAAGCGGGGCGATACCATGCGTAATCTAGCTGCCTTCGCCTCAGCCAATGGGAACAGCGGCTACTTCGGCATTCCGGCAGGGCTTGCACTTTTCGGTCCGCGTTCACTCGGCATTATTGTTCTCTGTTCTCTGGGGTTCCTTTTCTATGAGTGTTCCATAGGATTTTTTACCCTTGCACGTGGAAATTTCACAGTGCGTGAAAGTGTACGCAAAGCTCTAGCGATTCCTATTCTGTATGCATTCGCACTTGGGGTTGTCGTCAATATCTGGCATGTATCTGTGCCCACGATCATTGCGGTGGTCTTTCAGGATGTACGCTACGCTTTCAGTATTCTCGGAATGTTGCTCATCGGCGTAAGCCTGGCAGGGGAGCGGTTATCCGCCATTGATGGGCGACTCCTTGGATTCACGACTGTGGCCAAAACGATCATCTGGCCCGGGCTCATGCTTCTTCTCATCGCACTCGACCGACAGGTGTTCCGGATTTTTTCCGAGGATGTTCATGGAGTCATGCTCCTCATGGGGATGATACCGCTCGCCGTGAATACTGTGGTCTACTCTTCGGTGTTGAAGGTACATCCCGAGAAAGCGGCCGTGGCAGTCATGGTGAGTACGTGTCTAGCGCTCTTCTTCATTCCGGCGCTCTCTGCCGTATTTCTCTAGCAGTGCTTTGCTCCTCAAGGAGGCTCTGTGCTGCTACGATAGCCGCATGGCGCCACCTGTTCTCATCGCTCCCTCCATTCTATCGGCGGATCTCGAGCATTTACAGAAAGAGGTCGAGAGCATTGAGCCCTACGCTGATTGGTTGCAGATCGACGTGATGGATGGTCGCTTCGTTCCCAACACAGCGTTCCCTATCGAAGTGGTGCGTACCATCGAAACGTCGCTGCCGCTCGATGTGCACCTCATGGTGCAGGATCCCACACAGTATGTGCAGGAGTTCCTTCCTTTGCATCCGCAGAACATCACATTCCATGCCGAAGCGGTAGAAGATACGGCATCGCGTAGAGCCCTGATACAAGCCATTCGCGCCGGAGGGGCGACAGTGGGAATCGCCATCAATCCTCCCACGCCCCTGCAGGCCATCGACGACGTGCTGGGCGAAGTGGATCTGCTACTCGTTATGTCGGTGAATCCCGGATTCGGTGGGCAGGCCTTCATTCCGTCTGTCCTCACGAAAGTTGCAGAGGCGCGAAAGCAGTATCCGCAACTCATCATTCAGATGGACGGGGGTATCGATGCGGCCACTGCGCCGCTCTGTATCCGCGCTGGTGCCAATAATTTGGTGGCGGGCAGCTATATCTTTAGTGCTCCCGATCGGGCTTCGGCCATTGCTTCTCTTCGCTCTTCTCTATGACGTATCCTCGCATGCTCATCGGCTTCTCCGTCGTCCTGCTCCTGGCTGGCTGTGGACCAGTATCGGCCCCTGAATCTACTCAAGGCGATACCACACCAATTCAACTGGCTGCCCCCGATGGACATACTGTTACGCTCTCGGTGGAGCTGGCGCGCACGGTTGATGAACAACAACAGGGCCTCATGAATCGCACAGCGCTGGCGTACGGTGCAGGGATGCTCTTCATCTTCCCTGATAGTGCCGAGAGGTCATTCTGGATGAAAGACACGCTGCTTCCGCTCGACATCATCTTCTTCGATGCAGAGGGACTGGTTGTTTCGATGGCCTCGATGGAGCCGTGCGTGACTGCGGATGATGCCCTCTGCCCCTCTACGTTCTCTCAGGGCCCCGCACAATTTGCACTCGAAGTGCCCAAGGGCTACCTCGCGGCGGCAAGTGTCGAGGAGGATTGGCGGCTCATTCTCGGTCCGTGGGCCTCTCTGTAGCAGCGTATGACGCATGACAGCACTCCCTCCCTCGGCTCGCGCAAGATCATCGAGAGGGGACTCGTAATCCTGACGGCAATCGTCATCGCGCTGGTGTACTTCACGCTCAAGGATTCGCCTCTGCTCTACGACGAGGTCTTTCATTTTCAGCGCATCGAGAAGTTACTGGCGGGGACCATCGAACTTCGTGACTGGGGTGTGATGCTGCCGGGGTACCATCTCTTGCTCGCGGGATTGCTGAAGCTCAGTGGGCAGAGCTCGATTCTGGCTGCGCGCTTCGTCTCTCTCCTCTTTAGTCTTGCGGCTTGCGTGGGCGCTTTTCTCGTGGCGCGTTCCCTCCATCGGCCATCTGCACTGTTGCGTACAATCGAGGTCGCCACACTACCGATCCTTCTGCCCTTTTTTCCTCTCATCTACACTGACACGCTCTCTCTTGCGCTCGTCCTCTTTGCACTGGCCGCAGTGCTACGACGGCGCGTGCTGCTCTCGGGCATCCTCTTTACGTTCACAGTACTCGTACGCCAGAACAACGTGCTATGGGGTCCTCTACTGCTCGTTCTTGCGCTTCAGGATGAACCGGCATGGCGCATTGCATCCATGGCGCCTCTGCGGTGGCTTCGTACGGTTCTGCGGCGCTTCGCCCAGCCTGCGGCACTTGGATCCCTCCTGCGTGTGGGATGGCCCTTTCTTGTGCCGCTCGCTCTCTTCGTACTGTTCGTCGCCATCACCGGTCGTGCTTCGCTCAATCCCGATCTGGCTGCTGCACACCCGTTTCCCTCGTTCTCGCTCGGCAATGTTTTCTTTGCGCTCTCCCTTTTCACAGTGGTCTTCATACCGCTCGTTGGGGTGCGTGCACGTTCTCTGTGGCTCCTGCTGAAACGTCCGTGGGTGCTCGTGATGCTTGTCGCACTCTTCATCCTCTTCTCCTCCGGGTTTCACGTTGATCATCCTGCCAATAGTGAAACCGGTCGCCTGCGCGATACCATCCTTATGGCAGCAGCAGCGGGAGGAACGCAGGGGTTTCTTTTCTGGTGCACGGGTGCACTAGGCGTGTTGACGATGCTCGTTACTCCGCTTGAGCGAAGGGTGTTTCTTTTGCTCTATCCACTCGCGTTCCTCTATCTAGGTGGGAGCTGGCTCATCGAAATACGGTACGCCATCGTGCCGCTTGTACTCTTTCTACTCTTTCGTCGTCCGCTCTCGTGGAGACTCGAAATGGCGCAGGTTGCATTCAATATGGTGCTCTGCTTGTGGGTCTTCACCTGATTACAGTAATACAAATGTGTAGTGATGGATGACGGTGAGGATGCCAATCACGATGGCGAAGAGCGAGAGCAACAACACGACGCCTGCAGTGACATCCTTGAGCCTCCCCACGTGCACCGAATAGTGCGGTTCCACCACATCGAGGATTTCTTCAATGATGCTGTTGAAGAGTTCTGCTCCCAGTACGACTGACACCGCAACGAGAATCGAGATCACTTCGGTGTAGGTGAATCCCAGAAGGATAACCAGAAGCACTGCGAGTGCACCAATACCCGCCTCGATGCGGAAATTGCGTTCCCGCTGCCAGACGAAGGCGATCCCTCGCAGGGCGTTTGCCGCGCTCTTGGCGAAGATGCGCACCATGGGTCTAGAGACGGAAAGGAGCAAGATTGCGCTCAATGCGCTCGACTACATTAGCATCGGAGGGGATCACAAACGGTTCACCGGTCATTCGCTCGTAGAGATCCAGATACTTGCTGGCGAGCATCACACGCACGTCGTCGGTGATCTCGGGGTGCTTGCCTCCATATTCGAATCCCTGACTGCGGAGCCACAGGCGAAAGAATTCCTTGTCCAGACTTTCGGGTTCTTCATCTTTGGCAAACTGCTCTTCATACGTGGCTGCGACCCAGTAGCGCGATGAATCGGGCGTGTGCACTTCGTCGGCGATCGTGAGCGTGCCTGCGTCGTCGTACCCCATTTCGTATTTGGTATCGACGAGGATGAGTCCGCGCAGAGCGGCGATCTCCTGTCCTTTCTTGAAGAGGGCGAGTGCACGGTCAGAGATGTCAGCCCACTGTTTCTCGGTGGCGAATCCGTGTTCCACAATGCCCTTTGGGTCAATCAATTCATCCTCTTCGCCCTTGGTTGTCGGCGTGATGATGGGGGTGGCGAAGCGCTGGTTCTTCACCATGCCCTCCGGAAGTGCATTGCCGCAGAAATCCCGCACGCCGTTGTTGTAGTTCACCCATGCGGAGGTGCCGGTCGACCCCGTGAGGTAGTCGCGCACGACGATTTCCACTTTCAACATCTTTAAATCCTTCACCACCATGGCATTGGGATCCGGCACAGTGATGATGTGGTTGGGCATGACATCCTTCACCTGCTCGAACCACCAGGCGCTCAGTTGATTCAATGCCTGACCCTTGAGGGGGATGGAGCACCACTGGATATCAAAGGCGGACTGGCGGTCCGTGGCGATGAGGATGGCCTGCCCCTTCCCTTTTTGAATGTAGACGTCACGTACTTTGCCGGCGTACTTTTCGCCGAGTCCTTTGAAATCGGTTTTCTCGAGTGCAGTAGGTAAAAAGGGTTTGAGAGCTGCAGGGGTGATCATGGCCGGATCATACCATGCTCCTTAAGAGTGTTTCGTAGGCTGGTAGGCTTTCTGGAGCTGGCAGAGGAGTGCGGGTGGCCCGGAGGGCCTGAGGGAGCTTGCCGAGACTGAGAACACGCTTGCCGAGGCTAAATTTGGTCCTGCCGCGCCTGCGTGGTCGGTGATGTGTCGGCACTTCGGCGATCTTCAGACCTCGCATGGCAAGTATGAAGGGTAGAAAGCGAAAGAGCCCGTCTGCGAGAGGAACGGAGAGTGCCACCTCTCTGCGCAGCGCCTTGAGGCCGGTGTTGGCGTCGCGAAGATGCTGTCGAAATACGATGCTCACGTAAGCGTTGAAGAGCCACGATGAGATTCGTTTCGTAAGGCTGTCGGCACGTCGTTTTCTCCAGCCGAGCGCAAGGTCGTTTCCCTGCGTAAGTGCGGCGAGGAGCAGGGGAATATCGGCAGGATCATTCTGCAGGTCACCATCCATCATGATGCAGATGTCGCCTCGCGCTTCTTTCACCCCCACAGCGAGCGCGCCGCCCTTATCCGTGTTGTGCTCAAGGCGGAATCCGCGAACGCGGGAATCGGCACCATGTAGTTCCCGGATCACCTCTGGCGTGCGATCAGTACTGGCGTCGTCTACGAAGAGAATCTCTGCTGCCTGGTGCAGTCGCGTCAGCACCTCGCTTAATTCTCGATACAGCGGCGCTAAATTGTCTGCCTCGTTGTAGACCGGAATGATGACGGAGAGCACGGATAGCAGGATACCCCCGATTTTGTGTGCTGATAGACTTTCCTTGTGGCCTAATGCGGGTAAAATGACCAGTCCTATGCGTCCGAAATGGCTTGATCTAGCCCCATTCGTCGGCGCGATCCTCCTCGCACTCGTCTGCGGGTACCTGCTGGGGCGCCTGATCACAGAGCGTCACGCCTTGCCAGCTTCACCCATGGTCATGCGCGATCTGAGCCGACCACTCATTCCAACGGTGCATCTCGATGGCGTCTACAACGGTTCACTCAAGGGCTCGATGCTTGGCGAGGCCCGGCTCTTTCTCGGCACGACGCAAATCCTCCCCGACGGCAGCGGCGCGTTTCTCGTTCCAGCCGGAACGCTCCTCACCAATCAGATCGAGATCACCATTCCGGCAGGCATGCGATATGTCGCCTCGCGCCGCGGGCAGAAGTACTACCCGGTTGATTCCGCGTCGGCCTCCGCTCTCTCACCCACAAACCGCATCTACTTTCGTACAGCCGAGGAAGCAGAGGGGGCAGGGTATCGGAGGTGAGGGAGTGTTGGCAGTGCTCAGAGAAATACTTTATAGGAGGTTGGTAACCAAAGAGATTGATTATCAATAGTGAAACAGTGCTTCATTCTGAACCCACCATTGATATGAGGTGCGCTTCTTCGAGCTGCTAGCTCTGCTGTTGCTGATTTTGTGGGATCAAACTGCGGACGATTCGAGCGGGTACTCCAACGACGACAGCAAAATCCGGAACATCCTCTTTTACCAATGCTCCAGCTCCAATCACTGCCATTTTCCCGATACGAACACCGTGCAGAATGGTTGCATTTGCACCAACGTAGGTGCCCTCACCAATAATTACCGGTGCATGTACATGGGGAAAAAAACTATGCAAGGGATGAGATTTAAGGCCAACGTTTATATGAGTGAAAATTGAGGTCCTAGCTCCAAGGGTAACGTAATCTCCCAATACGATTGTATCTGCTAGATCAAGAAGGCATTCCTCTCCAACAAAACAATAATTTCCAATTCTCAATCCCTTGAAACCAGCGCGATAGGCATTGGAAAATGTGAAGCGTTGGATGATTGTATGATCCCCGATACTCGCTCCGGCAATTTTTATTAGTAGGCTGCGAAGGGGGGGGATGCAAAGGTGAGAGTTGATCAGTGTTGCGACAACCAAGCTCAGCGCATATCTACATGAACGTTTGAACCCGACATTCTTTGCAATTTCTAGCATAGTCTACTGAATACAAATAATTCCATGCGTTGATAACCATATCATAGCTCACTTACTTGAGATGGCTACTGCACGATGGCGTTGCAGCACAAGGGAATTTCGATACAGTATCCTAAGTTGAGATTATTCATTAAATCATTGTGGCTTGCCCCTCTGACAATACTTCTCGGGTTGTTTTTCTATTTATTGAATATCCGCTATCCGTTCATTGGTCATGATTATCATGTTTTTATTTTCCGGCTTCTCGCAGGGAAATGGCACTTTCTCCATCAGGGCCTGAGTCCTTTCCGTTACGCAGTTCACTTTGGAGGAGGCATGCCAATGTATGGCGATCCTGAGGGGTCATACTACTCTTTGATGCAACTTTTCATCATTGTCATCCATCCATGGTTGGCAATTCAATTGGCGATAGGAATCACTATGGCACTTGGATATGTGGGATGGTACTTGTTTGGCAGGGATATCATTCATCTGACAAAACCATGGGCCCATGCTTTTGCTGTAGTCATTCTCACAAATGGATTCTATCTGGCGCATATGGCAGTCGGTCACATTGTGTATCACACATTCCCCATGGTCGGTTTCCTTTTTTGGTTATTGCTCGAAAGAAAAAGAGATTCGTCTTCTTCTCTCCTTCTCAAAGCATGTTTATTTTCTCTCATTTTCGCCTACATTTTTTATGGGGGAGGGTACTTCGTCCTTATTTTGGCAGTGCTCGGTTTCATTTTTGCGCTCCCCTTTGACTTTGCCCTTAGCAGATTTCCATTTACAGAGCGCCTGAAAATACTCGCAATTCGGATTCTTGCGTATGGTCTTGGGGCGCTGCTTATTTGCTCCAGCAAATTAGTGTCCGTATATAGCCTCATGAGATTCTTCCCACGAACAACGAGTCTTGCGCAGTTCCAGCCAGATACAAGCGCCCTCCTTTTCGTTATGAAAGCATTTTGGTTTATTCCTCAGAGAGCACATCTTTTTAATGGAACCCCGTGGAGGCCACACGAAAGCACTATGCTTCTTTCGCCCATTACACTAATCGGTATTTTTTCCAGTCTCTTCCTACTTTGGATATTTAAAGATTATTGGAGAAAACGGTGGCTGAAACTCTCTTTCCTGGCGATCTACAGTGGGTTCCTTTTCATCTTTTTTCTTCAACTTACAAGAGGATATGGCTTTCTCGTTCAACCGCTCGTCCATTTCTTCCCGTTCTCATCAATTCGTGTAGCACAACGCTTTCTCTACGTCTTCTCTCTCTTTGTTTCGACATTTGGTGTCTGGTCTCTCTACGCTTTCATCAAACAATGGAGACCCGGTGCCAGTAACATCGTGGCCATTTCCTCGATCATTATTAGTCTAACCTTTTTTGTCACGGGGAATTATGCCCTCATAAATAATGATTTGGACATACGTGTCGAATATGATTCTTGGAAGAAAAATTCATTGCCAGCAATAACACAATCTCTTTCGCTGCCTATCACTGAAATACAAGATATCTGGCCTAATTTACTGGGAAACAGCAGCTTAGGGGTTCCTAGCGCAGTATTTTATTTTCATAACATAGACTCTCTTCACGTTGGCCCTGTAACTGATCAACAGGATGGTTTCTATAATTTAATCAATCCTTCATGCTACCAGTTTCCAACTGAAAACAATTGTAAGCCTGGAGACAGAATCCCAGTTTCTGACAGAGAAAATTTTGAAAATTTTCGGAAAGGCCTCCCGACCCAATGGAAACTTTCGAGTCTCCAGAAAATTGCAGATGCGACAAGCCTGATCACCCTCGTCACAATCATCGTCTTATTCATAACGGAAGTCATTCCATTTTCTTTCTTCCGTCTTCGAAAATAAACCTAACTGGCCGACTCGGTCTCTTGTCATTATGTCAATGATCCACGGAAGAAGAGTGCTGTTTTCGGGTTCGTCTTGCCGATTTCCCATGAGTTCGTCATTTCATAGTGCTTTCGTGTAGATTATGCAAAGATGAAAAAAATTGTCCCTGCCATCATCGCACTTTCCATCGCGTTGGCGATGCTCGGCATTTGGTTTCTGCCATCAATTCGCGGCTCAGGAGATATCGGAGTCTATAGAGGCATTGGTGAAATGGCTGCGAAAATGAACGCTGGCGAGCAGGTGTCGCTGCGGAGTGAATATCCGCCCATGATGACTGTCATCTTCCTTGGTCTATTCAGGAATCCTTTCCATTGGTCTTTTGCTGCCGGATGGCTCACGTTCCTCCTTTGCAGCCTTGCTGGAGCGGGTGCGTATCTTTGGACGATTTCTCGACAGGAGGCTGCCATATTCTTTCTCGCGACGCTCATTTCAATTTTTCTGCTTGGGCAGACTGTCTTTTTTGCGCGGAACGACATTTTGGTCATGATTCCTCTCTATCTCTCTTGGAGAACACACACAAACAAACTTCCTGCTTCCAGCGCCTTTTTCCTGATTATCGCCGGAGCGCTCAAATTTATTCCATTTTTACTTCTTCCGTTTTCATTTTTCTCTGTAGCTCCCCGTGAGCGAAAGCGTTGGCTGAGCGGCGCGATGTTGGCGACTGCACTCAGTTTACTCCTGCCTTTAGCTACTCTCGGCTGGCAAGGAACCATTCAAAATCTTCGGCATGTGTTTACGTATCACGGTTCTAGGACATTTCAGGCTGAGAGCGTTTGGTCTGGTGTAGACATGCTCATCCGGCGAGCGATCATGGGGCAAAAAGCTAAGATCGGATTGGACCATATGGCGTATCATAATCATGATTTCGGGGTGTCGGCCGCGCACGCAGCACTTCTCATCATGGCAGTTGGAGTCGTGTTTCTCACCGCGCGCGCTTGGCTAAGGTCACATGCAAAAGTGAAGAGCAGGGCAGAGGATCATCTTCTTCTGTTACTTTGGATCTTACTAACAAGTTCCATATTGTCTCCCCAGTACTTCGTGTGGCTACTCCCGTTACTAGCAGCGTGGGGCGTGAATGTCTGCATCAATAACACATTTCATCTTCGTCAGGGGCTTATCATACTGAGTACGGTTGTTATCGGATTCTCGACACAGCTCATCATGAAAGAGGCAATGTCTGAACAATCACTCTTCCTCATATTTCTTCTCAATCTGCGCACGGTGGTGATGATCAGTCTGTTTTTTCTTCTCTTCATGGTCTCCGGCAAACCTGCCCTTCGCCGGTGATGAACAGGCATGGAACAGAAACATTCATCGACCAATTGGCGCACAGTGTGGCTGATTTGTCAGGAGCAGGATCCCCCAAGGGGTTTTCTCAACGAGAGATGATTCCTGTATCCATTTGTCTTTCATGCCCTTCGGGAGGGCGCCTTCCAGCCGTCCTTCCAGGAGGATCGTGCACGCCTTTTCTCTCATGTTCCCAAACTCGGCACTAGTGTGAGGATTTTGTGACTGGGGCGAACGGAGCGTGACATTCTGGATCTCCTGCACCAGATATTTTCCTGCAAGGACAGCATGGATGGGTTGCGCGGAGAGTAGTGGGCCGGGGAGCGATCGGAGCCGTTCGATGAAGGCAGGGTAATCCGCATGATGATTTCCGTTCCACTCTGCGAGGAGTGAAGGAAGGGTGATCCACAGGTGGACGCTCACGAGCAGAACGCCTCCGAAGACGGGGATGGTGCGTGGCAGATCCATTTCCCGACCGATTTCCCACAGGATCAGCACAAGACAGAGAATACCGAAAGCGAAGGCGGGTCCTGCGAGAGACATGTAGTGGGGGTAGTAATTGGATGATAGGAAGAGGGCGAGCACAATGATGACGAGCATCGAAACGGCCAGGGGCCGGAGCGGGCGCAGAAGGGCAATCACACCGACGAGCGAAGAAACGCTCAACAGGTACAGCAGGCTGTCTTTTCTTGAATGGAAGAGCTCAAAGAAGCGGGAAAGCGATCTCCCTCCGGAACGCGTAAATTGCTCGAAAACGACTTGCTGGAATGCATGCGGGATCAGCAGAAAGTACAGGGAAATGGCGATGAGCGAGGTGAGGGCGATTTTCATAGTGTTTCGTAGATCAGACCGCTGGCGGACGTCGTCCGTTTGCCAGAGCGAGAGTACAAATGAGAGGATGAGAATGTTGAGAAGAGCAGGGAGAAAGAGGAAGCCCGAAAGAACAGCAAGAATGATTTGTGCCCGGAAGGCCCAGCGCGCCTCGGGGTGGAGCAATCTGCAGTACAGGAAAAGGATGAGGAGCACATTTGCGAGCTGGCGGATGGCGAGAAAGCGGAAATCGTGATGCACCATTTCATGAAATGACAGATACAACACCAGTGCCGGAAGAGGCGCGAAACGGCTTCCACTTACTTTTTTAAAGATGATGAAGAGGGGAATAACAGAGAAGCAGTTGAGGGCGAGAAACGCCATACGCAAAACGTTCATTTGTCCAAATATCTTGAGTCCCATGCCGATAAGCAGGGGGAAGAGCGGCATATGCCAGAATGGAAAGTCTCGATGCGGCAAGAATCCTCTTACAATCATTCTCCCGGCTTCTGCGTAGACTCCCTCATCTGTTCCTTGTTGTACCGCAATAGAGAGAAATCGTGCCTGCAGGATGAAAAATACGAGCGCGAGAATCACTGGCATCCAGAGATCTGCAGAGCGAGGAAGGTGCATTGACCGGGCAATCATCAGTCGGCGAAAACGAGACTGAGTAGGCATTTAGGATGAGAAAAATCCCAGAAAGACAACAAAAATAGCCGAAAGCGATGAGAACGCGATTGCAAGGTAGGTTCCGACGGACCGCAGGGGCCGCGGGCCCTCACAGATTCCCCACACCAAGTAGAACGCCATCGGTGGCACGATTGCAATGGAGAATCTGAAATCCTGATTAGAGGAGAAGGGGGCGTAGATGCGATAGAAGAAATGGGCAGCTAAGACAAAGATAATGATGAGTCCGAGAGGAAATACCCGGTGAGAATAGTGCAGGGTAAGCTTTACGAGGCCAAAAGCAAGGAAAGGTATCAGCGAAAGGGCGCACGCGAGGATCAAAGCGGCGACAGCCCTCAGCTCATCGGAGTAAGAGAATTCTCCAAAGAATGCCGAACGAAAAAAGTATTCCCAGAAATACTCACGAGGCGAAGTGTCTTTCCATGGGTTAGCATAAGGGGAACGCAGGACCCGAACAGGATTGAATGTGAGAAATGTCCATGCGTCTGTGGATACAGACAGCTTGGAATTCATCGATTGACTGTTGAAGGTCAGGCTATTGGTCGGATTATTCTCTGTCAGGCGGATGAGAGGCATCCAGCTTACGAGGAGGACGAAGAGAATCACCGAGAACACAGCCTGTTGCATTTTTTTGCCCAAGCGAATTTTGTCATGGAAGAGGAGAGAAATACCCATCACTGGCACGAAGACGAGGGCACTCACGCGGGTGACGAAGGCTAGAGCCAGACAGCAGATCATCAGATACCAAATGCGCGCAGTTGGTTTCTGCCACCATTGCACGAGCAGGGCGGTAGTAAGAAAGGCGAAGAGGATGTAGAGGCCATTATTGTTGATGCTCCCTGAATGATAGATGAGTGAAGGAAAGAAGGCGACGAGGCAGGCGAAGAGCAGGCGGCCCGTTTTTTCCTTTCGCGGGAGGAGTAAGGTTCCGATCCAAATTCCGACGGCAAGTGCCCCAATCGAAAAGAACAGAGACTGGAATTGGACCATTCGTGCGATGGTCTCTGTGGATGAGTGGAGCCATTGTCCCGCTTTCATCCAGCAGGCGGAGAAAAAGTAGTACAGCGGGGCTTGGTGAAACTCCCATCCATCACTTGCGGGAGGGATGCTCCAATGTTCTGCAACGTAGGTGACGTAATTCAGATGTGCTTGCATGTCATGTCCTCGCAGTGTGTACGGCGTGACGATAAAGTAGAAAATACGGAGGAGTGCGCCGCCAATGCCGATTGCCCACAGAGAACGAGCAGAAGATCTTTTGACAATCGGCCACATGAGCGCAAGTGCGTAGAGGATCGTGAGGATCAGAGCTCCGTAGTTCAAGAGTATGAATGGCAATGTTGTGTACTGTGGCGTGATGCGCAGGCCGGCTTTGCCGCCCGTATCCTTGAGGCGGAAGAGGAAGGTGTTTTCTCCGGTTTTAAGGTAGGAGGAGAGGTCGAGAGGACGCCCATAGGTGGTGTAGTCGCAGTACTTCGCGATATCCGAAGTCACTTCTTTGCCGTTGATGGTCAGTGTTTCAATACAATCGTCCGGTTTAATTTTGTACATTGTCGGCTGACCGGCAGGCAGAGAAATGGAGAGACGCATGTAGAGATTCTTTCCTTCAGATTTCACAAAGAGCGGATTGCTGCCTGTGCCCGTTTCTTTACCATCAAACCGATAAGTGATTTCTCCAATCTGTGGAAAAACGGAAAGACGCAGTGCGATGAGGGCAGGGATGATGACGATGTAGACCAAAGTCAGCAAGAATGCCGACTTGGTGATGAGCCTCTTTTTCTTGGGCTTGGCTTGTTGCGAGGCCTTTTTCTTGCGTGGAGATCGAGCAGCCATAGTACTAAAGGGTGGTGACAACGCCTCCTAAAAACATCACCTGCAGCACGATCGAGGCGAGAATGACCACGATCCCAAACGAGCGGAGGAACGGCGAACGTATAAAGTGGAGTCCTCGTATTGCAAAGAAGGCCACGGGCACGCTCACCAGCAGCGAATAGCGAAAGTCCTGCGAGCAGCTGTAGGCAGACATATATCGATGCGCCGCATGACCGAGGAGCAGAAAGCCGGCAGCGATCCAAAGTGGCAGTGTGCGCCAGCCTTCACGACGGATGACCATCCACGTTCCATAGGTGGCATACAGAAGCATCAGAAGCCCGCAGGTAAGAACAGCAGAGGCGAGGGGTCTGAGTGCTAGTCCGAAGTCGAACTCGCCAAAGAATGCTGATTTAAAGAGATATTCCCAGAAGTATTGGCGTCCGAAGACGTCATCCCATGGATGATTGTACGGGCGCACAATCATGCGCAGTGGATTGAATTCCGTGAAGGTTTCGACGGTGTTGTTCACAGAGAGCGCCGAACTCAAGTAATCGGTGTTCACGACGAGCGGCTGACCGAGCGATGCCCCTTCTCGTAGAGTGAATATCCAACCAGTGAGCAGGATGAGGGCAAGTACACTCGTCACGCCGACCAATACTTTGGTCTTTAAAGCCAGTTTTCGCTTGAGGATGAGGAGTGTGAATGCGACAGGAATCAGCAACAGTCCATTTGTTTTCGTGAGAATAGCGAGAGAGAGCATGGCGATTGCCAGCCACCACCTCATCCACCGTCCCTTCTGCCACCAGGCGATCAGGAACCCGAAGCAGAGCACTTCCCACAGAAAGAGCAGAACGTCGTTATTGATCCTCGCCGAGAGAAAGAGCAGGCTCGGCAGCACGGCGAGTGAGCCTAAGAAGAGCGCGCGTTCCACTTTTTCTTTCGGTTTGAAGAGCAAAACGGCTATCCATGCGATTCCTGCAAGCGTGAGGACCGAAGAGAAGAATGCGATCCACTGCACATCTCTCGTAAGAAAGGGGAGAGCCCTCCCGAACGCCGTTCCCACATGGAGCCAGAGGCCTGTGAGTATGTAGTACAGAGGAGCTTGGTAGAACTCCCATCCATCTCGAATGGGAGGGAGAGCGAGGTGTTGAGCAATGTATCGGATGTACTCAAGGTGACCGTCGGCATCGTAGGCACGAATTTCGTACGAGGTAGCGAAGATGTAGAACAGGCGCAGAATGACACCAAAGAAGAACGTGCCAAAGAAGAGGTTCTGCCAGCGTGAGAACGCAAGCCCCTTAGCAATGAGTATGGCACCAGCAATGAGTCCCGCAAGTAGGAGGAGGCGTAGAGAGAGAAGAAGCGGGTCCCACCAGGTAGTGCGCCAGGTGAAAGAGGCTGGCCCTCCAACGTTCTGAATGGTCATGGTGACCACGTTGTTTCCCGAATGAATTGCGGAACCAAGATTGAATGTTCGGCCTCTCGAGAGATCACAGAAGGGAATGGTGCCCTCTCCTATAACCTGTTCATTGATCGTGAGTGCTTCTACACAGTCATCGGCAATCACCTGATAGTACCGTGTATGCAGGGGATTGAGCTGCAGCGTGAAAGTGAGATCGAGATTCTGCGGAGATTCTGAGGCAGGCAACGTATCGATAAACGGAATCCACGCGCCGTTCTCAATGTGATACCGGCCATCGGTGATGCGTGGCGTGAGTTCATGCGCGACTGTGGCATACAGTGCAGTGATAAGGAGCAGCACTGCTGCTCCCATCGACACCAGCAGAGGGGAGGTTTTCGATGACATGAATAATATGTTGAATGATAGCGTCCTGAGCGGCTGTGTGGAATCTCTCTTTATTATTGAATGGATATATGGTGAGATTTTTTGTATATCACTGTGCTTGCTATGTTTTTCCACCTTTGTCCGGCGACAAAGGTGGCGCCCAGCCTTCGCTAAAGCTACGGCCGGCAGGCAAAGCGCCGGCGCACCAACCCCCCACTCCGCCCGGCTCTGTGCCTCCTCGGCGGTTCCTACAGGGATTCGGAACCGACTCGTCGGCTGTCCCCGCACGCGCTTGCGCGCTGCGGGACAGAGCCTTCCCCTTCACCCCCCGTGGCGCGCCACCCCTCCACGAGGTGAATGCTGAGTAGGAGTATGGTGATCAATCGTTGTCGCGAAGCGACAGATCAAACGATGCATCGCGAACCCCGCACTTGCTGCGGGGTGGAGCGATTCCATTGACAGGGAAAGAGAGTTCATGAGAGGAAACCGTCCGAAGGTCCCTGTGGGAAGGTTTCCTTTCATGACTAAGAGAGCCACTTCAACAGACGAATGATGCCCATTTTCGCAGGCTGTCGGTGCGCCGAAGCATTTTGTCTGTTGTGCAGTTCCTCGCGATGCTGAGCGAAGTACTCGTAGGCCTTCCAGAGCATCTCTTCATTACGGAGTGTGGGTTGCCACGAGAGCATGTGATGGATTGCGAAGCTATGCAGCCATTTCATTGCGCCAAGGCCCCGTACATGGTTACAGTGCCTGTATTCCCATGCACCTCTCTATCGTGCTCCCGTGTTTTAATGAGGAGCAGAACATTGCGGGCACGATTGCCGATTTGCGTTCCTGGTACATGCGGGATGGGATTACCTGCGAAATTGTGGCAGTGGACGACGGATCCACGGATGGCACATGGCGCGTGCTGCAGGAACTTGCCGCGCAGCAGAACGATATCCGGCTCGTTCAGCATGAGCACAATCAGGGCTACGGCAGTGCCGTACGTTCAGGTTGTGACGCCGCAACAATGGACTATGTCGGATTTATGGATAGTGACGGGCAGTTCAAAGCGGAGGATTGGAGCAAGCTCCTTCCATTTCTACAGGAGTACCAGTACGTAACGGGCCGTCGTCTGCATCGTGCGGATCCGTTCATCCGCAAGCTCAACGCAAAACTCTTCGGCTTTCTCTCGTTCTTTGTGCTTGGTGTGTGGGTGCGCGACATCAATTGCGCCATGAAAGTCTGGCATCGGGAGCTCTGGCCGCGTATTCGTCCTGTGCACGCAACAGGAGCACTCATCAATGCCGAGATGTTCTACCGTTTACACTGTCTGAAGATTCCGTGGAAAACGGTGCCGGTGGGTCACTATCCGCGCCTCAAAGGAGAGCAGACAGGAGCGAATCTCCGCGTAATTCTGCGTATGTTTCGTGATCTTCTGGCTCTGCGTCGGGAAGGCTTTCGGCGCTAGTTACTTCTCTTTGCAGGGAACGGCAAGGCTACTCACTTTGTCGCACTTCACGCACGAGAGCTCCCAGAGATCGAAGAATGCACGTCGCTTAAACTGCGCATCGGTGATCGGCTGATAGTACGTGAGTGGCCGGTAATACTGGAAGGCGCCGAAGATGAGTAATCCCAGCACGAGCAGGCTCATTTTTTTGCCCTGCGTGCTGAATTCCCACTTCCAGAAGCGTTTGAGTTCCATAAAGACCAATCCCAGAACGATGAAGCTAAAGAAGAGTGGCGGGAAGTAGTGGTACAGGTACATCACGCGGTCTAACTGACTGATGGCGATCATGTAGCAGACGTACAGCGTGACGAAGGTGGTGAGCAGGAACCGATGTTTGAGGGGTTCCCTGAACGGGAAGAAGAGCTGCGACAACAACATGCCGATGGCAAGAAGTATTGTGGCAAAGCTCACCCACCAGACGACAGGGTTCACCTGCAGGTAGAGGTAGCGATAGTCGGTGCCGTCGGGTGTCTCCCATCGGAAGTTGATGGACCGTGCGCCCAATGGCCAGAAGTAGAAGGGGCTGCCGTTCTCATCTCCTTTGCAGAGGTCCAATCGCGGCACACCGCGGGCGTAGTGCGACGTAAACTTGAGCGAATCGCGGAGCATGACCGGGAATGAACTGATCGAGCGCGTGAGTCCCTGGTCGAGGATGACTTTGTACTCATCAGAAGCCTGGTAGTAGCCGTTATCCGGCAGGGCAGGATTCACAATCGTTCCAATCGAGAAGTGCGTGTACCACACGCCGCAGAACACCACAGCGAACGCAAGCGACATGGCCCCAAGCATCCGGCCGATTTTCTGTTGTGTTGCATGCAGATCGCTGCGCCCTTCAGACCACAGTTTCCATAACAGGAACGGCACGAGCAAAATCAGAATGAGCGCGGTATCTTTCGTCGTCATGGCCGCGCCGAACGCTGCGCCGAAGAACGCCGCAGACGTGAAAAATGCACTGGGGCGATTGCGGGTTTCTAAAAGGAGGAAGAAACCGAAGATCGTAAGCGCCATGAAGAAGAGCAAGGTGGAATCGAGCATGGCGCCACGCGCGTGCACGATAAAAGCATTGTCGAAGATGTAGAGGAATGAGAGGAGTGTTGATTGCTGTGGACTGCGGGTCATGAAGAGGAAAATCAAATACAGCAGCGGTGCGGTGAGCCAGGCGAGTAGCGTGGGGAAGAACCGGTAGCCGACGAATGAGAATCCTTCTGAGAGATCTCGTGCGTAGTCGGTGTTGATGAATTGATTGCTGAAGGCATTCGAGTGGTACATCTTCTCGCCCAGGGCGATGAGGAGCTTTGCGAGGGGCGGGTGGGGTTCCATGAAGTACACGCCATTCAGGTATTTCTGAGCGCTGGAGATGTGATAGTTCTCGTCCCAGAAGAGCTGGGGAGGATAATTATAATTTTGAAAGTACGTAAGATAACTTAAGAGCAGTACGAGGAGGCCGAGGAGCACGGCGGGGTGCGAGAGCGTCTCTTTGATCTTGAAAGTGTTCATGCAGGCTAGTGTAAATGGTTCCTGACTATTCGCCAATCACCAATGAACACATAATTCCATCGCAGGCGTATTCGCGAGTGCTGACAGAGAATTTGTCCTGCTTTCATGAGAAATCACGTGCTAGCATCGATTTGTTTCGCTATTCTGTAGCCATGGCTGTGACACGCGGAAGACCCCCCGGAGGCCGGCAGCAGATTCTTGGGATTCTGCTCTTCGTCATTCTCGTGGGGATGTCGATTTATTCCATCATGTCGCCTGCACGTTCCGATCAGGATCAAGAGGCGCAAGCGCGTGAAGTACCTTTGAGCGAAATCACACGTGGATACGCCGAACGGGAATTTACGCAGATCGTCATTCGCGATAATAAAGTTTTTGCCACGATGTCCTCGGGGTCCATCTTGAGCTCCTATAAAGAGTCGACCGATTCCGTGAGCGATCTTAACTGGAACGATCCCAAGAACCCTACCATCGTCGAGGTTGAGAACCGCGAAGCAACCAATATTCTGATCGCGGTCCTGCCGGATCTCCTTTTCTTCATTCTCATCATTGGCGGTGTCATTTGGCTCTTTCGCGGTATTGCACGCAGCCAATCTACGGCACTCTCCTTTGGCAAATCACGCGCCCGCGTGGCGGATGCCACACAGGTAAAGACGCGCTTTGCCGATGTGGCCGGTTGCAAAGAGGCCAAGGAAGATTTGGTGGAAGTCGTCGACTTTCTCAAAAATCCGCGCAAGTACATCAACTTGGGCGCCAAGATTCCCAAGGGAGTACTCATCGTCGGTTCTCCGGGCACGGGTAAGACGCTTCTCGCGCGTGCCGTTGCCGGTGAGGCAGGCGTGCCGTTCTTCTCGATGGCGGGTTCCGAATTTGTCGAGATGTTCGTGGGTGTGGGTGCCAGCCGTGTTCGTGACCTCTTTCTGCGTGCCAAGCGTAATGCGCCGAGCATCATCTTCATCGACGAAATCGATGCGGTAGGGCGTCAGCGTGGCGGAGCGGGATTTGGCGGTGGGCACGACGAACGCGAACAGACGCTCAATCAGATTCTCACCGAGATGGATGGTTTTGAGCAGGGGACGAATGTGATTGTCATTGCGGCCACAAACCGACCGGATGTATTGGATGTGGCGCTCCTCCGCCCCGGACGTTTCGATCGTCGCATTTTCATCGACAAACCCGATCTCGAAGCGCGCGAACAAATCCTCCGTGTGCACGCCCGCAATAAGAAACTTGCCAAGGGTGCGCGCCTTCATGACGTTGCCAAACAGACGGTTGGGCTCACCGGCGCGGATCTTGAGAATATTATGAACGAGGCGGCGATCTTTGCCGCTAAGCGCCAGCATGTCTCACTCACGCAGCGCGATCTGGTCGATGCCACCGAGAAGGTGACGGTGGGTCCCGAGAAACGCTCACGCAAGCTGACGCCGCATGAGAAGGAAATTACCGCCTATCACGAGCTCGGTCACGCGATTGTGGGGCATCTCTGTCCCTTGAGCGATCAGCTCCACAAGATTTCCATCGTTTCACGCGGATCTACACTTGGTGTGACATGGTTTCTTCCGCAGGAAGACACCTACACGACCAGTCGTGGCAAGTTCCTCGACGAGATCTGCGGGCTCCTCGGCGGTCGTGCCGCGGAGAAACTCGTCTTCGACGAGATCACCACCGGTGCCAGCTCCGATATAGAGCGTGCATCGCAGATCGCCCGTGCGATGGCCATGCGCTACGGAATGGGTGATGACGATCTCGGCCCGGTTTCGTACGGAGAGAAGCAGGGGACGATGTTCCTCGGCACAGAAGCGGCGGTTGCCCGCAACTACTCCGAAGAGATGGCTCGTAAGATTGACGAATTCGTGAAGAAAACTCTTCAGGATCAATACGAGCGGGCAGTGGAATTTCTGCAGCAACATCAGGGCAAGCTGGAGTCGCTGGCGAAGGGTCTGATGAAGAAAGAGACGATGATGGTCGATGAATTCCTCGATATTTTCGAAGGCCGCTCTCAGCCCACCGAGGAGCCGGATCCGATAGAGGAAAACGTCAATGAAGAAGACCAGGCGGAATCCTGATGCAATGCGCCATGCTATGCTTTTCTCTGCACGAGCAGAGGTTTCTTGATGTCGGTTGTGGGGAGCGATGGTGTCTGTATCGAAATCTGGTTTTTCTGCAGGTGATAGAACAGTTGTGCTATCCAGAGCATCGGCCAACTTAAGGGCCAGAGAACAAGGTGGCGCAACGAAAGGAGGTCGAAACGGCAGATGTGTTGCTCATGCTTTTTGAAGAGACAGATCAATCGGTGTGCGATATACGTGCGATACATGCGTAGCAATTCAATCATGGTGAACAGCAGTAGATTCCACTTGAGGCTGCTTTTGGTTTTTCGTTGGAGCACGGGGAGCTCCCCGACGCCGTGACCCCGGATCATCGTGCGGAAGAGCACCTCAATATCGAAGGCATAACTGCGCGTCTGCATTTTTGCAAACACCGATTTTGCTACCGATGCCCGAAAGAGCTTCATGGGAGCTTGCGTATCGTGATAGGGCATGCGGAAGAGCACCCATTCGATCCAGTGGAACAATGCATGTGCCACGTGACGCACTCTATTCGTGTGGTAGGTTGTTCGACGTGCGATGACGGCATCGAGCGACGGATCTTCCTGTATCCATGCGAGTGCCTGTGCAACGTACGAAGGATCGATCGCCATATCAGCATCAATGAACGCAATGAATTCTCCTTTCGCTGCACGAACACCATCGCGTACGGCAGCACCTTTACCACGTCGCTCCTGCCGCACGATTGTACGAATACTCGGATGCTTCACAGAAAGCCTGGAGAGAATGCGCATCGTTTCATCCGTACTGCCGTCGATGACGATGATCACTTCGGTCTCTTTTGGGCAGGTCTGGCCAATGCGCCGGATGGTGGCCGGCAGGCATGCCCCATTGTTATACGAGGGCAAAACGATCGAGAGGAGAGGGGTGTTGGGCATGTGTTTGGCTAATTATAACACATTTTATGCAATATGTTAATTATTCGCTATTTGCACCCTCCTGAACGATATACGCGTTTTCGGCTTGGGAATTCTTCAGTTCCTTGCTACACTGTCCTCCCATGGACGAGCTTTCTCCTCTGGATGGGCGCTACCGCAAGAAGACCGAGGCACTGCGTCCGTTTTTCAGTGAAGAAGCACTCATGCGTGCACGGACGGAGGTGGAAGTACGGTACTTTCTTGCGCTGGCCGCAGAGCCGGGCATCCGTGAGTTGCCGCGACTGAAAGCCAAGCAGGTCAAGGCTCTTGAGAAGATTGTGGAAAGGTTTTCTGCCAGAGATGCCGAAAGTATCCGCGGGTTCGAGCGCAAGACGAACCATGATGTGAAGGCCGTGGAGTACTTCTTGCAGTCAAAGTTCGAGCGCATCGCGGGCCTCAAAGTCCGCACATCGTTTCTGCACTTTGCCCTTACGAGCGAAGACGTGAATAACCTCGCCTATGGCATTCTTGTGCATCGTGCCCTCAAGTCGGTGATTCTGCCCGAATTGAAAGTGCTGCATCGCGTGCTCACAGCAATGGCCAGACGACTGAAGAAGGTATCCCTACTTAGCCTCACGCACGGTCAACCTGCCACACCTACAACATTGGGCAAAGAAATTGCCGTCTTCGCCGATCGGCTGGAGCGTCAAATACGTCAGCTGAAATCCTTCCGCATGCAGGGCAAATTTGGTGGTGCCGTGGGCACCTACGCGGCGCACCGCATTGCGTACCCCGACGTGCGATGGGAGGTTTTCGGTCGCAGATTCATGCGTTCTCTTGGCCTCGATCCGCTCACTCATACGACGCAGATCAATCCGCACGACGATCTGGCGGAGCTCAGCCATATCATGGTGCGCATCAATACGATTCTTCTCGACTGCAGTCGTGATGCATGGCTCTACATCTCGCGCGGAGTTTTTGCGCAGAAGGTGGTAGCGGGCGAGGTGGGGTCTTCCACCATGCCGCATAAGGTGAACCCCATCGATTTCGAGAATGCAGAGGGCAATCTGGGGCTGGCGACTGCACTCTTCTCACACTTCGCCCAGAAACTGCCGGTGAGCAGGCTGCAGCGCGATCTTTCGGATTCCACAGTCCAGCGTTCCATCGGTGTGGCATTCGGTCACCATGTGCTTGCGGTTTCTTCGCTGCTCAAGGGCATGAAGAAGCTTGCGGTCAATCGCACGGTGCTCCGACGTGAGCTCGATGCGCACCCCGAGATTCTCGCAGAAGCTATCCAGATCCTCCTGCGTAAGCACGGCGTAAACAGCGCCTACGAGCAGCTCAAGAAGGTCACACGGGGGGCAAAAGTGACACGTGCGTCGCTTCTGGAGTTTGCCGCGACGCTCCCGCTTACCAAGGCGGAACTTCAGCAGCTGAAGCACTGGCCGGTTGTCTGATTGGCCTGTTTTCTGTTGCTCCCATCAGGCGCATTGGTATGCTGCTCTTAAGCCTCATGCCGTGGTGGCGGAATTGGTAGACGCGCTAGCTTGAGGGGCTAGTGTCCGTTCTAGGACATGGGAGTTCGAGTCTCCCCCACGGCACCATTCAAACTCAATAGCTCAGATCATCCACCAGCACATATTCCGATTTACTCTTGATAGCAAAGGCGTTGCGTTTGCGATACTCCTCGATGAGACCGGGTGTCAATTCAAGAGCCTTGAGCAACGGTTCCACGTTATCGACGTATTGAACCGTGATTGCTGGAGGCCGAATTTCGAATGGGATGGTGTCTATGAGCGTGGTTGCGCCGTTTGAATTCAATTGCAGTAATCGGAAGTTGCCGACTGCCCGTGCCAATTGTTGTTGACGCTCGAGCCAGAAAGTTCGAAGAGATTCGCGAACATCGCTTTGGTTGATGGCATTGAACGACTGTGTCGTGAGATCAGACTTGAAGTGCAATATCGAAGCATCTGGCTGCTGAAAGAGTAAGGCAAAAATGTTTGCACTGTCTGCTCGTGGGCCGGTTATGGCCTCGATTTCTTGCACGGAAATTTCTCGTTTCTGTCCCAAGAGCGCGACAGAGCCAAATGGGATGTTGAGTGCATCGTCGTAGAAACTCTGCACCAGGATGATCTTGCCTGTCAGTGTGTGGTAGGCATGGTCAGTGAAGCCGATCGAAAGCGTTTCGTAGGTCCCGGTAGAGATGTGATAGAGCACGGTTGCCCATTGCTTGCGATCGAGCACACTGAAGAGCAAGGTTTGATCATCGATGAAGAATGGCGAGAAATGAATCTGCTCAGGATCGAAGGAGGGAACGGAGAGCGCGATGGCATTGCGCTGAATGAGATTAACCAGAATTGTCCGTGGGAATGTGCCGTGTTTCACGAGAGCAAGAGATGTCTCTGCAGGAGAGAGCCGCATACTATTCTGCATAGAGAGGCCAAGTGTCTCGAAGAGCGCTTCAGGTTCGTACCACTGTCCTCGTTCGGGCAGTGGAATGTCGGCGATTTCACCGCATTCTGCGAAATCGATGGTCAAACGCGCACGATCCGGATCATCGGAGAGTGTATACGTGAAGTTTGTATTGCGACTGAGGAGTGTTAGCGGGCTCTCTCGGTCCGTGGCGTTGTACGTGTAGGACGACACCAGGTCGAGTACTTGCGTCTGCGCACCCGAGCCAACAAGCACAATCCGCGGTGAGAGCAGGCGAGCACTCGATAATATATCGGTGGTATTGAGTGGTTTAGTAGAGCGTACGGTGTCTTGTCGAAGAGACATATCAAATATTTGTAATCGTGCTCCCTCTTGAAACAGGAGGGCGCGCAACGCGGGCTTGTCTGACATGACAGCACGTTCTGCTGTGGCGAATTCCCACTCTTGTACGAGGATGTACGCGGGATACATTAAACACAGGAAGAGGCCCAAGAGCACAATTCTGCTGCGTATTGGCAGGCGGTTGGTATTGGGAGCCGGCAAGGGTGAGACGAGAGACATCATTCGTTCAGCATGTCGGGTGAGAGAGCGTGAATGGTGGTTTGCAGAGGAATATCACCTACCTGTTTTTGTATAGGGAGGAGCAGCACACCTTCGATTACCAAAGGATTGCTATCCTGTTTCTTGAGAAAGAGGATATGTCTTCCTTCGAGCAGATCAGCTATTCCCAGCTGTATGTACGTGAATTGATCGCCTATGGGCATGATGGCACTGGGAATTTTGGATGCAAGATCTTCGGGGGCAATGCCACCAATATCTGCCGAGACATGTGTGCCATGAGAGGCGCTCCCGGAGGTGATGTAATGGAGATCAGAATTTTCTGGAGTGTAGATGATGGATGTGACAGGGCCATGATCAATCTGCATCGAGAGCTGGTGTTGTGTCGGAACGCTACGCAACAGCACTTCGTATGTCCCGTTTTTGGGAACCGTCAGCGAGAAGCGTGTGGAGGTTGGATCGATCAGTCCTACGAAGGATGTTGTAAGGGTATCGTACGGGCCGGGCATCATGATCCGGAAAATATTGTAGGTACTTGCTGTGAGCAGATTCAGCATGGGGAAAACAGTTCCGAAGTATTGAGAGCTCGGGATGTGCTCTTTAATGAAAGCAAAACTGGATTGGTCGGGACGAAAGAAGTGGTCCGCATGTTCTTTGGCGAACAGATCCAATTGCATCTTCTTCCAATCGCCTGCCACCACATCGAGTGGTACATCCTGTTTCAGCTGGAGAGAATTTAGAGAAACCAGTTGATGACTTCGCGACAAGGTGAGCGAACGTTCCTGCAAGCATCGGAAACTGTTCCATCCTGATTCGATGAGCAGGGGAGTGGCGGTTGTCTGCGGCAAATCGATGAATTCATAGAGGGTAAAACTGTCATTTTCTCGTATCTTTCTAAAAAACTGCGGCATGGCTTGCGGCTGTGCTTTGATGGCTTGCGTAATATTCTGCGTATACCAGGCACTTCGCAGTGGCACAGACATTTCTTTATTGATCACCAGGTAGCGAATGTTCAAATTGCGGAAGATATTGATCCACCAATGCTCGTTTTGGCTGAGAGACTGAGAGAGTAAGTAGAACCAGTATTTGGTCTCAGGATCTCCTGATAATCCAACATAATAGCTGGGACTATTGAGATAGTAGATGAAGAACTTATCGATGAATTTGTATTCGTGCATGTCAGAAGTCTTGCCGATCCATGGGCCCTCACTCGGTGGGAGTACGACGGTTTTTCCTTGAGGAAGGGGCTGGAGTGCGTTTTTGATCTCGCGCAGAGCTTCCACATTGTAGGGACGCAAGAAGCCACCAAAGTCCCCTGTGAATAATGATGCGCGGTATTCCCAGTGTGCAAAGAGTGGAAAAAAGAAGACAGTAGCGCACAGCATGGTGCCCATAAGGCGTCCCAATCGCCATTTTGATGCGATTCGCATGGTACAATCACGCTCAAGAATTATGATTCCTATAGGCATGAGCAAAGTCATTGCTGCCAGAAAGATGAATTGAAAACGGTCCGGTTGACGGAGAACATGGACAACTTGAGTGATAAGCTGCATTGCCAATTCAGCTGTATGTTCGGGCAAGAGATAGAATTGACGGTACAGTGCCGCAAGCAGCATGTGGAATGTCGGGAACAGTACGATGTCGGCATAGCCGACACTGCACCACATTCCGAAAAGCATGAGGATAGCCGTGAGGGTCAGGAATGGCCGCAGCCGACGTTTCTCTTGAGCGTCACGCGTTACGGGGATAACGAAAGGAATGAGGGCGATGAGGAAGTAGAAGATCTTGGAGTATTGAGGTGTTTTTGTGATGTAGGATCCACTGAGGTAGTTCCCTGTTGCGGAGCTGATATCAAACGAGATCTGATGTAAGAGAGTGAGCGAGCTCGCGCGAATCGACGCCACCGTATCTGGCACGACGTCTGTAAGATTTTCAAGTCCGCGCAACACGTAGAATTTTACGAATAGACCATAGGGCACCACTGTGACGAGTGTCATAAACAGGAGCGCCAGGAATATACGTTTCCAAAGACGCAGAGATGCCGTCCTCTTCTCCTCAGTACCATGTAGGCCGGTCCCTTTGTGTGTCCCTCCAGAGATGAGCAGTAGTATCCCTGTTCCTGCGCAGAAGAATACGACGGACAGGGGGTAGAGCACGAGAAAGTGCACGGCAGGATTCACGAGAGCGACCAAGCTGGAAATGAAGAGCAGTTGTACAGGGCGTCTGGATTCCAGCAGGAGTCCATGCAGGAAGAGTACGAATGCAATGACGAAGATGTCGAATCCCAGAATCAGTGTGTAGAAGTGCGGGATTTTTGCCGGGAGGAGAATGAAGTGGATGAGCAGCGTTGTGAGCGCCGTTGCATGGATAATACGGCGGGCCGGGATACTAGGAAGCAAGCGTCGCAGGAAATCATTGACCACGAGGAACACGAAGAATGCCCCGAGGAACGGTACGAAGATGATGGCGAACGGCAGGATGAGGTAGTACCGCATCCATGTCGTGAGAAGCGAGTACCGCACACGAAACTCATAGGCGTTGGTAAGGTCACTGAATGCCCCGCCGGCCTGCTCGATGAATTGTTCTGATACATCGAAGAATGGGACGAGCTCGTGTGTATTCACTACCGCTTTCCCGACGAGAATATCAGGAATCTGCACTAGAATTCCCCGAAAGATAAAGAGGTGTATGCACAGGAATATCAGAAAAACCCAAAAAATGGATCGGCGTATCTGTCGCCGCTCACTTTCTGATGTGCTTGGGTCAACTGTATCAAGCGCCTGTGTTGGCGAACCAGTGTTCACTGTGGGTTCTGATAAGCCGATTGCAGCTGGTCGATCATTCACGATGCGGTGGAATGCGGATTGAAATCAAGTGATCCGGTCTCAGGAATGTGATTAAGCTCTGGCATGGGAAAATCTTTGATACCTTTCGCAATGTTCATGAGCAGTTCTTCATTTACTTGCGCGCGGCCCATCAGACGTTTTGCCTGCTTTTGCAGATGATGCCGAACATCAGGAAGATGATTGACAAGTTCTGTATGGAGGGCGAAAAGTTTTTCGGCAGAGAAGGAATCGTCCAAGGGGATACTCCACGAAGCACAGTCGATTTCCTCGAGGAATTTTTTCACTTTCACGTCGTAGATGAGGGCAATGAAAGGTATGGCATGCAAACAGGCAAGAATAATCGAGTGCAGTCGTATACCCCAGAGAACATCAAGAGATGAATAGATTTCATCTATTCGATCAATGCCAAACGGCTCTGCGATGCGACAGCGGTGACGCTGCTCCACATGCGCGAGCATTTCGTCACTCACCATGATGTCATCATGGGCATTGAATCCTGTTTGGAAAGGAAGAAAAAGCACCGATTGTTTTGGGTTCATTCCCAAAAAACTATCTATCGCTTTGCCGGTTTCTTGTGTGATATGCGTGAATTGTTCTGCGTGATCGATATTGAACACGGGCGCAATTCCCAATGTTTGTGCCTCTGAAGATGCTTCGTGCCGATGCGTTGCTGTGTTGAGAAAAGCAAGATCAGCAGCAAGAAACGCATGTGCACGAGGAGCAAATTTACGACAGAAATTGTAACTTTCCTGCTCACGAAAACTTACAGCAGTTGCCAATCGAAGAGTGTGTATCGTGAGAAATCGTGCAGCAAAAGTTGAAACATTGCCAATCCCCACACTAATGAACAGAACAGATTTCTGTAATACACGCCCAAAGAGCGTGAGCAGAAAACATTGAAGCAAGAGTGAATAACGAGCCCGGTTCATCGAATGTTTCAATAGCTTGAATTGATCGCCACCACCCACCACGATGGTGCGGGCTTGTAGAAAGTGTCGCAGAAAAGAAAGGCGTCTTTTGTGAGAGTGTATAGAGAATACGTGGTGCTGAGCTTCGGTGAGTGATGGCTGCGATGATGCTACGGTGCAGTGTTCGCGTGGGAGGAGAGACAGACATTGATTCAGCAGCAGTTCATCACCTGTATTCTGCTGGCCGTATGCTCCGACCAGCATGATATCTGTTCGATGGGTGGCGCGCTTAAGAGAGCGTTCGTATGCTTGAATCGTTAATCCAGCCACTGCATCCCATCGATGTTCCTCTCGAAGATCTTTGAGAGGGCTGGTGAGTGCCTCTCTCTGTAACGGCGTGAGCGAAACAAATGCATCCATTTTTTCTGCGAGAGCACCACTCTGTAGAGGGAATAGCAAGCCATCGTAGGGCACGAGTGGCCGCAGGGCTTCGGATGCGAGAAATGGTATTGAACTCCCAATGGCATAGGAGAGAGGACCACTCGACGCAAAGCAGAGCCGGTAAGGAAGGACAAGGCAGTCGATCAGTCGGAAGAACTGGCCTACTCGCGCATCTGGTACTGCTCCGTACCAGATCACCCGTCCCGACGCAGTGCGTTCAGCCCGTTTCTTAAGATTATCAACGTAAGAGCTATAGGAGGCTTTTCCGTCATGTACATAATTGGGCTTGCCTCCAATAAGCAGAACGCTCTTTGGAAATTTCTGAGCGTGCTTGCTGAATTCTTCTAGCAAGAATTCGATTCCTTTGTACCCCGTAAAGTATCCAAAAAATCCAAAAATTGTCCCTGCATCTTGCGGAACATTGAATTGCTGCAGCAGATCATGTTTGTCTTGCGAGACGATAGAAGCGGTCAGATTTTCTGCGCCATGTGGAACCACAAAAATGTGTTCACTGGGAATAGCATATTCCTGTATCAGCGCTTCCTTAAAGAGATTGTCGTGCACGATGATTGACGGTGCAAAGAGGCCGAGAAGTCGATAGAAAATTACATAGCCCCATCGAATGATCATTGGGGGAATGTGTGTGTGATGCATATTGGCAAATGTTCTATCAACCTGATTCGGACGGACTACGTGATGCAGTGTGACGACGGGTACGGTATATCTACGTACCAATCCAATGAAGAATGGAAAGAGCAAAAGGCTCAATGGCCCACCGTAGAGGCGTGTTTCGTGTTGAAAATGGACAAGATCAAAACGCTGGCGACGAATGGCGAGAAGCAGCTGGATAAATCCCAAGCTGTTTGCCCTGAAGCATCGCTCTATACGTATAGGAGATGATGTGAGCGTTTCGGTTGTTGGCGGCGTTGTATGGCCAGTAAGTGAACGTTCATTCTCGCTGAGAATGGTAAGGGTCCAGGAATGCGGAATCGATGAATAGATTTGTGATAACAGGTGCAAAGCATATGCCGTCACTGCATTCATTGAAGTATGCGTTTTCGGTTGCGTGATATGAGGACAGACGTAGGCAACCTTGAGTGGGTGAGAGGGAGTGTTTTGCACAGGTTTAGGTGTGAGTGTTGTCACTCTGATTCTACACCATTTGGCGTTCTATTGCAATATTCTTCAAACAAGCGGCGCAGAGAAAGATACTGGCAATCCATGAAACGGCATCATAATGAATTGTTCTCGGGGATCCACTGACGCTTCATCAGGTAATAGGCGGCGATGTAGAGGTCTTCTTTGGATGGTGTGGAGGCAAGAAGATCTTTGGCTGCAAGCGTAAGATGCGGTTCATCTACGATTGCGTCCTGTACTGCGGCTGCATGGATGGCGTTGTCATCGTGACTGCTCTTTAACTCGGGATGTAAGGTGAATACGAGGTCACGATAGGTGATTTTCTGGGGATCATCCTGGGAAAATAGACTCAGGATTTTTGTATCATGCTCGTTGATGGGTTCCTGGGGAAACACCATGTAATTTATGGGGTTCATGAATCGGGAAAAGAGCTTGTCGGCAAGAATGGTCTGCGGAACGAGAAGTCCCTCTACGATGAGATGTTGCACGGGCTTGCGAATAGCTTGCGTAGAGGCATCTGTGATGGGGTAGAGCATGACCTCGCGATCAATGAGCGTATGTTGAAAAGAGCGAAGCAGCGAACCGGTCAATGCCTGCGGCTCCAGCTGATGCTTCAAGCAGTACGAAAGCAGATGTCCCACCGCCTGCCCGATGGCCAATTCGTTGACATGGAGGCGGTAGAGGCCATTGGCTATCTGACTCATTCCGATGTTGTGCGAAGCAGGAAAGAGGTGTGAGTTCTCTATTGAAAGCAGGGCGCTGAGTGGAACCTGCGTCGGCCTGGAGTAGGGAAATTTCCATGCACCATCAATGAGAGCCAAAGACTCCTTGTTGACCTGCGCGAGCATTTCTGTGGCCAATGGTTTCACCGTGCCGAAATACTCCGCCTGCGAGGTGAAGGCATGCAGATCAATGCCGTACCCCACTGCGGCCAGTGTGTCGGGAAAGAACACGGGATTCTGTTGTTCGAAAATGCAAGTCTGCTGTTGTGGAGTGAGTGGTCGGCAGTGCTCCGGGCAACCGGCAGGCGTGCAATCCTGAATCGGGATGCCGATATCATTCTGCGTGACTATTCTCTTCGTGATCATGCGACGCCCTTCTCGTATGTAGGGTTTTGGAGGGAACATGCTCAGTCGATCTGCGAAGAGGCCGATGACAGGCTGGACACGCTTTGTGGTGCAGAGAGCATCTGCAGGATCACAATTGAGATTTATTTTAGTGTGTGCAGAATCGTAGAGCATCCAGTAGGCATAGGCGGCGGAGAGTGCCCGTGAATTGGTCACGACCTCGGGACTGTCGATGGACTCCGCCAGAAAGCCGGTGAAGTCATTAGAAGGATTCACGACCAAGGTCATGCCGAGCGTGTTACGGCCGAGGTGCGGAGGGAGGAGTCCTTCCGGTTTACCGGCAAGTGCCGACGCTCCGCTGATGATATTACGGAAGCGGAAGAGGGGGATAGCATTTCCGGTTTTCCCTATCAGGGGATGATGCATCATGGTGAACGACTGCACATCCTGCAGGTCGGGAATTTCCTGATAGAAATGGATATCGAGGGGCATCTGGGCAAAGGATGGCCCGAAACTGAACGTGAGCGGTTTGCCGTTGCTTACGAGCGTTTCCGCGACAAGCCGGCGATCTTGTACCGATGTCGCCTGGGGAAGCGAGAGAACCTGCAGCGTTGAGCCGCTTTCCAGAGACGCCCTTATTTGAGCCGGTTCTATGGGATTTCCTGCAACAGTCATGCGGTAGTATCCGGGAGGCAGAGTAGTCAGCGTGAGGTGCGGAGATTCTGCCGTCACGGTGCCGGACCACCGATAGGTATCCACATGGGTATTCGGAATTGCCAGAAGCGCGGATGCGGCTCCCCTAAGTTTCAGGGTGGTATTGCCATCGAGAGCGGCCTTGCCCAGATATTGGTACTGATTTCGGGTGAGTGGGATGGTCGCATTGACGACATCCGGTGAACCGGGACGCGATACTGCGTAGGAAGCGGAGGAAGATGGAGTGCCTTTTGCCCAGATATCGTACACACCTTCATGGGAGGAGTTGGACATGGTCACATCCGGCGACGAGGAGTCGATAAAGAGGGCGGATGAATTGCTTACAGCATTCGCAGACCAGAGGAACGTATTCCACGTCGCTCCCTTCGGAAGCCCAACACGTAAGCGATACGTGATTCCTTTACGCAGAATTGCGGTGAAGAGTGGTTGGGGATTTCTGGTGACCGATTGGGGGACGAATGCAAGAGTCTTCAGAAGTTGTTCAGGTTGGTCCTGCCAGAGTTCCACGCGTCGCCACTGCGTGTCCGTTGTTTCAGTGGAGAAGATGGTGACACCGTCGTTCTGAGCCATGAAGCGCCATTCCTTTGCGGAGACGTCTGTGTCCTTCAGCGTGGAGGAAGACGGGATCTCCTCCGGTTGTATTTCCTTATCCGGCGTGTCGCTGGAAAATTGTAACGGCGTAAGATTGAGGGCAGTGGGGATCATGACGATTCCAGAGATAGCCTGTCGGATGCCCCCTGGCAGTGAGAGGCGAGGTCTCTCTCGAAGGGAGACATGTGGGATGAGGATCGTCGTCGGCGTTTTCATAAGAACAGTGACGGCATTTCCGCCGATGGAGGGAGTTTCATCGCTGGGGAAATCAGATCCGATCAGGTAGATATCTGCATAGATGGAGGGAGTATCGTAATGCGCGAGTGGAATATCCCAGGCAGTCGGTTTGTGCAGAACGACAGGAGCGGCGCGAAAGTTTCTCTTCACGATCAATACACCTTCCACCGCCGGATCCCCCGAGATTGACGTCAGTGAAAGCGTGACGGGGAACGCATGAGAGAGAGGGAAGCTCCCGGCAAAAACGAGTTCCTGGCTCTGCTGCAAACGCAGCAAACGTACGAGAGAATAGTCGGGCCAAAGCGGGGAGGCGATCGTGGCCCGCATGGAGCCACTGCCGTGTTGCACAAGGTAGACGTCGTAGGTATCGTCGAATTCCGGAGCAAGCACAAGATGCGCCTGGCAATTTGCTGACCTGATGCGATAGACCTGCGCATCTGCAATCATGCTTTGCGTATCGTCATCGGCGCTCAGGCACGCGTTGTCAGCGAGAGATAGGGGAATGAACGTTCCCGGATAACCGCGATCCAGGAGGACGAAAGGAGAAGTGACCGCCTGCACGCGATTCCCGAGACCGCCGAATTTCTTGTTGTTTACGATTGTTCCTTCCACCAAGGCATCTCGCACCACCTTCGGCAACGCGAATCTTTCCCCTGTTTCTTCTGCTGTATCAAAGCCGATATAAAATGGTGTCGCCGTTTGTTCGAAAAGACGCCCTGTTTCTGTTCCATCGATAAGATACTGAAATCGGACGCGGATTTCCTCATGGGTTTTGGTATCTGTCAGTGTGGCTTCGTGCCATTTCCCGCCGCGTTTTTTGAGCTTGGAAATAGTCTGTTCGGTGAGGAGAGTGATACGACTGTTTGCGCGGATTCGCTCAAGAAAGAATGCCTCAATATCGTCTGGCGTACTTCCCACGCGTCCCACCTGAGGCAGGCCGAGACCGGCATGATAGCCATCGACATTCTTCGAACGTGTCCAGAGAAACTTCTGCAAGTCTTTGTAGAGACCCCAATTCCCCCATCCTCCTCCTATGTCGTCGAACGCGCTCATTCCCGATTCCACTGCCTGTCCGCCGATCACTTCAGAATCCGTCGCCAGAATAACGTTTGCTCCCTGCTCTGCTGCGGTGATCGCGGCACTGACGCCTCCCAAACTGGCACCGTAAACCAAGATGTCGGTTTGGATGATCCCATCGGACGATAGTCTTCGTGTAAAGACCAGTGCTGCCAAAATGCAGACCGCCATAAAAGGTGACAATGTCAGAATGAGAAGTGTTTTACGGGATGGCGTACTCACCAATCCAGCCTACCAATGTCTTGCCTCGAAGGCTATCTGCTGCAGGATGGTCGTGTCGTCCAATTTCGAAAATCTTTGTCTGGGCTTGTCTCTCTCGGAGTATCACACGGGTTACCGTGCGTGCTTGAGGGAATTTCTACCCAAAGTTCCGTTCATGAAGAACAGTGATGATTACATCTTTGATAATCAGATTACTGCTCAGGGAGCCGCCCTTCAATTTCGCATTGCCGAGGTGAGTACTATCTGCCGGAACGGGGGAAGGTTTTTCTTTCTGAACTTAATCCGATTCCCGACAGTGTTCGCGCTTGTCTGTTTGGTTGTAGGGGCAATATCTGTGCTTCTCGCACCTGAATGGTTCCTCCGCCTACACCTACACCCCACGGCGCCCCCTGGTTTGCCGGCATACGCTTTCCTTGCTGCTCGAAGAGGTAGGCATCGCTCTTGACTGTCTGAGGTGCCGTAACGTTGAACTGCGCGATGGGCTTGGTATCATTGCGTCCTGCCACTTGTGCGCTGATCGCGTACCCTCCAGGCATGGATCGAACGGCAACCTGACAAACATACTCCAATCCATCTTCGGATACGACGGGACGTGCATGGTCGGTAAATGCGGGAGCATCGCGTCTCGGACCAAAGAACGGGGTGCCATGGATATCAAAACCGGACCGATAGGCACTGGGAAGGTTTTTTGGATCCATGTTGGCATCCCAGTAGAGACTGAGGCTTTGCCCGTTGGGGAGAGGAATGGCGAAAGCAGTTGCACCCTGAAGTGCGTCATTCCATCGGCCATCCGGCGTGCGCTTGAATACCCAGCGCATGGAATACTGTCCGCTCTGTACGATCTTCTGGCTTTCGGGGGAGAGGGGAAGATTGAGACTGGCAACCCAGGATTGCGTGCCAGATGTCCCCTGTAGCAATTGTGTGTCTCCCTCATTTGCGGCTTGCCAGCGGTCACGCACGATGAAGCCCTTCTTGATCAATTCTTTGACATCTTCACCCAGCAGATTCACGGCTCCCGGTGGGAGCGCGCCCGGCACATCGACGCGGACGTCAGGTGCTCCGGTTTGTGCTTGTGCGACTTCAGCCGGTGGATGCAACGGTGCGCCGCGGAAGAACGTCAGGGTTGCAGCGTGATCGCGCAGGAGATTTCGTTTCATGTCTTTGATACGTGCGGTGATGATCGCAGAACCTGCTTTAGGCTCCGCAAGCTCCAGGCAGTGTACTGCCATGGCCACTGCTCCAGGACCTGCCATATCGGCAGAGACGAGGTCTTGTGCGAGCTGATGGAGATCAGTTGCCGGAAGGGTGTCACGCTGGTCAACACGTGCTGCCAGATTGCCGAGTGCAGAGCCTTTTTGGGTTTGTAATGCAGTAGAGAACGACCAGTCTCCCTGTTCAAGACAGCGATACGCACCCACTGCCTGATTTGCTTCTGAGTCATCGGGGTTCTCGGCGAGTGCCTGCTGGTGCCCTGCGATTCCCTGTGCGTCATACGTCTTCTGGAGCTGGCTCACCACGCGGAGCATGTCGGCACATTCCTTTGCATTGGCCGATGGGCGGCTCCTCAGTGAGGCGAGGAATCTCTTTGCTCCTGCAAAATCATCCTGAGCACACAGGCCGCGTGCGATGCCAGAAGAGTGGGTCATCACCTGTTCGACATTGCCACCTTTCTGCTGCGCGGCATTCTGCACTGCTGTAGCACTCTGCTCCATTACCATGTCATCGACGTCGAACAGGCGCTGCATTTCTGCGAGCACATTCATCACGTCATCGAGATTGTTTTCGCCGCGCGCTTTCTCAAGGGCGATCTGCAGCAAAATCCACTGTTCAATGGGCTTCTCGGATCGTTGCACCTGCACAAGAAGATCCTCGATACTCTGTTTGTGCAGTGTGGGGCTCTGCAGGAGTTCACTGTACGGCTCCATTTCTTTATCGGTGGGGGCCGCTCGGCGCTTGGGCGGCGTTGGTTCGATGGGCGTGGGCTCTTCTGTTAGCTCGAGGATAGCTGGCGTAACGAGGACAACAGGTTCCCTTTCCACTAGTGGGTCCGGTGCGGGTTCGGCAGGAGCATCTGGCCGAAAGAGAGGCGGTGGTTCCAGCGGCTCTTCTGGTGTCTCAGACGGTTCGTCCAATACCGTTTCTTCCGGTGGCACCGAAGAGGGAATCGAGGAAGGCAGGGGTTGCTGCAGCTCTGGGGCGTCGGCGGGAAGCTTCTTCTGTGCTGCTGCCCTGGGCTTCTTCTCGTCGGGGGAGTCGTTGGAGGTTATGGCGTAGAAGACTCCTGCAGCTCCTGCAGCCACTCCAGTTATTGTGGCGGCGATCACTGGCCGACGCTTAAACTCCGATCTCATGGTAGACAGCACCTTCCTGTAGCTAGTTCCAAACCGCTGCATGACCGTTGGTGTTACGTTTGCTAGGGCATCGTGTGTGGAGGTGGTTTCGTGTGCAATATGTTCACTATCGAGACGAGAGAGCTTCTGATCGTATTGAGCGCGATTATCCGTATCCGGCCTGAGAAGGCAATCCTCTGCCTCCTGTAATTCTTTCAGAATATGCCTTGCAGTGCGTGCGTGCTCTCCCTGTAGCTCTTGTTGCAACTGGTCTCTGCGTAAATGTATGGCGGAAGCAATCTCCTTTTCGTCGGCGGACGGAGGCACACCCAGTAGCTCGTAGTACGAGCAGGGTCTGTGATCCTTCGGAATATTGAACCACTTCAAATACGGGTCAAAACCATTCCCGTGCTCGGGATGCTTGCGTGCCCCATCTGTCGGACGATCAATAGTGGCCATCAGATACAGTTTTCATCAGAAGGATCGATTTGTCAAGTTTACTACACATGGCCGGTTTTACCGCTTCAGAATGGCAAGAAACTCCTTCTCATCGATCGGCTTCGTCTTCAGCATTTCTTCATTCCTTTATTGCCTTTAGGGGCAGTAGCAGAGCAGCTGCTCCTTCGAAGGGAGAAATATCGCCGTCAGTCGGCGGGGGTCTTGTACGTTTGCAGAGTCGAAGCCGGCCACGCGACAGTAATCCGTGCAGTGTTGCATTGCGGGTGGATCACGGGTCGTTTGCAGCGACGTCGAGAGGGCGCGCACGAAATAATCAGAGCTCCACCAGACCGCGAACGCCGATTTTTTGGAATCACCGAGGTAGTACTGATGATGGTAGGGATTGGGTGTAGTGGAACGCTCCGGCATATTGGCAATGACGACAGTGGTGAGAGCACGGTGCTGTGCCTCCTTTTCCAGCATGCGCAGCCGCTGACGATCCCCCTGAAATGTCCGGACATGTTCCGATGCCGAGACTGCAGAAATGGGGATGTACCCGATTGTGAGTGCCAGTATGAGCGTGAGGAAGACGCCAGCCGAGAACATCCGGTGAGAAGTGAAGACGAGGAGAAGCGAGAGAGCTGCCGTAAGTGACAGCGGCTCTGCATACAGTACGCGCGGCGGCAGCCCTGCACCTCCGATGGCGTAAACAGGGATGAGCGGGATGATGAGCAGGAGAACCATGATCAGTGCGATGGCGGCACCGCGCAGGAGGGAGATAGCGGACCTAAGACGGATGAGGATGTGAATGATCACGGCGGCGGGCCCGAGAAAGAAGGCGATCATCTGCACCTGCCTCAGCCATATGGGGAACACGTCGGGGATGAGGAGAAGACGGATGGACTTGGAGAAGATCGTTATGGCGCTTCCCCATGAGAAAAATATCACTTCCGTGAGTCGGTAGGAGAGAAAATACGCGAGCAGTGCAGAGGCCGCTCCTCCTACGACGTAGGCCGCCATAATCCAAATAAATGAACGTGTGCCTGCCGTACGGTCATCCTGGCTCCATCCAAGGAGCAGAGCGATGATGTACATGCTCAGGCCGGTGAGGCAGGCTGTCTGGGACGTCAGTGCCGCGGCGACGATGAGGAGGACGCCAAGCCACCGCCATCCCTGCGCCATCTTGCCGTAGATGAGGTACACGCCGATGACGGAGAACAGCCCGGCAAAGGTGTATCCGATGGTGGATATCCAGAATGCCACCTCATTTATGGGCCAGAAGAGGAACGGAATCACCGCGAGGAATGACAGAGGGCGGCCTGTGCCGCGTACAAGGAACAGCCCGACGAACACAGCCGTGAGTGTGTGTATGGCTGCCTGTATGAGGTGGAGGAAGACGCTCGCATGCTCTAGGGACGGGAACAAGGCAAACGCACCTTTCTGGAGCAGGATGAATGGCATGTAAAACGGACGGCCCTGTCCGATGAACAACCGGATCACATCCTCGGTGTTCGTTACGATGACGTAGTAATCATCCAGACCCAACCATGGGGAAGCAATTGTCGACCAGTGCGTAGCGAGGAAGAAGCCGAATGTCGGGAGGAATATCATCGTTCCTGTCGCTAACATTCTACGCATCAGATGGAGGAGGGGATGCATGTGTCATGGTAGTAGACTGTGTACAGCATAGTACACGAGTCCCGCCGTCGCACATCCATGCTATGTTTCATATATTCTATTAGCGATGGACAGCAGACGCACATCTCATCTGGCCTACGAGGACCTCGGTGCCCGATTCGATTCCTTCATGTCTCCCTACGACGTGAGTCGCCGTCAGAAGTTAGTTGAGTATTTTCTGACGCGCATCCCTGCTCCGGAACAATGTCTCGAAACGGGGTGCGGCACGGGGAAGATTTCTGACATTCTTCGTGATCGAGTCACACAACTGATCGTCAGCGATATCTCCGCGACGCTTGCCCGCACAGCAGCCGAACGCATCGGTTGTGATTGGCGACAGGAGAACGTTTGTCATCTGAGTTTCCCCGATGAAACATTCGATGTGGTGGTTTCGTCGGAGTGCATCGAGCACACCGAGAATCCCCTTAAAGCCCTGGCAGAGATGTGCCGTGTTCTGAAACCCGGTGGAACACTCATTGTCACAACGCCGAATAAACTGTGGTATCCCATTCTTCTTCTCTCGCAGGGATTGCACATCAGAAAGTTTACCGGGACAATCGAAAATTGGCTCTGGCCCCGGCAAATCGTTGCGCATCTACGCAAAAACAACATGCAGATCTGCGTCATCCGGGGGTGTCATCTCTATCCATGGCAAATTCCGTTCCTCAGAGTGTTCCTTCCATTGTTTGACCGATGGAGCGCAGTTTTGTGGCCAATGATGATCACGTTTGGTGTATGTGCGCGGAAACAATGATACTTTCATCCACCACTTCGTTAATGAACTGTGACGGAATGGATGGAGCGACTATACTTTTCCCTGTGCCTTCTCTTTCCATTGCCATTCCGGCATTCAACGAAGAAGAGAGTCTTGAGCCAGTAGTTCGTCGTTGCATCGAAATATTGCAACAGTGTTCCAATGACTTTGAGATTGTACTCTTGGATGATGGTAGCACTGATCACACGCGGGCAATCATTGAGCAACTTGCCAGTGAGTATCCAAAGGTCATTTTGCCATGTTTTCACCAGCGCAATGAGGGAATGTCATCTGCGTTTGAGCGTGTGCAGCGTGCTGCGACAAAGGAGTATGTCTTTCTCTTTCATGCCGACGGACAATACCAACCTGAGACGATTGCGGCCTGTCTGCCGCATCTTTCATCGTGCGATATTCTTCTCTGCCGAAGAATGCAGAAGCATTATTCTCTCTATCGTTCGATAATTTCCGGATCGTATCGTCTCCTCTGCCGGTTGTGTTTTGGCATTGATCTATTAGATCCGGGAGGGGCGAAAGTGATCCGAAGTGCGCTGTTCCCTACGATTCCGGTGCGATCACGGAGCATCTTTTCGCAGGCTGAGCGTGTTATCCGTGCTTTCCGCAGTGGTTGTCGTATTCACACGATGGATGTCCCTTGTGAACCACGTCGGACCGGGCAGGCGAAAGGCGGCACAATTCGCGATGCATCTGTTGCTTTACGCGATATGCTGCTTCTGTGGTGGGAATTTCATCGACAGAAAATTGCAAAGCCAGTGGAGTCTGCTTCGCGATGAGCCTATGACGCAGCGGTTGTTCTTTATTTCTTCAGCATTTTCATAAATTCTTTCTCCTCTAACATCTTCACCCCCAGTTTTCGAGCATCGTCCTCCTTACTTCCTGGGTCTGATCCCACGAGTACGTAGTCGGTCTTCTTGCTTACCGAGGAACTCACTTTTCCTCCACGCTCTTTAATGAGTGTCTTGGCCTGTTCGCGACTGAGAGTAGGCAGCGTACCAGTGAGCACGAAGGTCTTACCCGCAAAAATCTGCGGGGCGTGACTGCCCTCCGACTGCAGTGCGAGTAGACCTGCTTCGCCGAATTTGTGTAGGAGTGTGCAATGATCCTCCTCGTCGATCCACTCCTTTAGTGAGGCAGCGACCACGGGCCCGATGCCGTCGATCTCGGCCAACTTTTCAGCTTCCATCTCTTGCAATGTCTGACGAATACTCTCCATCGTGATGCTGTGAAGCTTCACTTTCTTCTGCCCCCCTCCAAAGAGCGATGTCTGCGGCCCCACCACTCCTTCCATCGTCACTTCCTTCTTTTGCACGGGCCAGTGAATGCGCTGCGCCAGGATCTCGGCGATCTCGCGCCCCACATGACGAATACCAAGTGAAAAGAGGAATCGTTCGAGGGGAATGTGCTTCGCTTTCTCGATAGAGGTCATCAAGTTCGTTGCCTTCTTCTCTTTGAAGAGTGGCAGGCCCATCAGGTCCTCCACTGCGAGTGTGAAGATATCTGCCGGATCGGTAATGAGCCCTTCTGCGAGCAGGGTTTCTACAGTCTCTTTGCCGAGCCCCTCAATATTCATGGCGTGTCGTGATGCAAAATGCTCGATACGCTCCTGACGCGAGGCTGCACATTTTTCGTTCGGGCAACGGTGCACGACTTCACCTTCCGGCCGCTCCAATGTTGCCTCACAGCTGGGACAGTGCAGAGGGTAGTGAAACGGCTTGGTGCCGTGCGGGCGCAGGTTCTTCAAGACTTCCACAACTTCCGGAATGATGTCGCCGGCCTTCTGAATCACCACGGTGTCTCCTATGCGTACGTCGAGCCGTTCGATTTCATCCGCATTGTGCAGCGTTGCCCGTGCAACGGTGGACCCCGATACGAGCGTGGGAGTGAGGTGCGCGACGGGCGTGATGGCGCCGGTACGGCCTACCTGCAGTTGGATATCCAGAATGCGCGTCGTCTTCTGTTCTGCGGGGAACTTGTAGGCGCGCGCCCAGCGCGGTGCTTTGGCGGTGGAACCCAGATCGCGCTGCACCTTGCGGTCATTCACTTTAATGACGATGCCGTCGATATCGAAAGGGAGTGCATCACGTTTCTTCTGCCATCCGTCAAAAACTTTCTGAATGGCATCGACAGTAGTACACACCGTAAATTCCTGATGCGCGGGGAATCCATTTGTGAGCAGAAATTCCATGAGCTCTTTTTGGGTTTTGATACCGAGCGCATCAGCACCCTGTGTATCGAGGGCATAGCAGAAAATCTGCAAGTCCCGCTCCGCGGTCACCTGAGGATCGAGCTGGCGCACGCTGCCTGCTGCGGCGTTGCGGGGATTGGCGAATTTCTCCTCGTCCGATAGATCCTTGTTGAGATGCTTGAGCGCCGCTTTGGTCATATACACCTCGCCGGAGATTTCGAGATGCTTCGGCAGTTGCTTCGATTCCCTCGCCGAAAAACTCAGGGGCAGCGCCTCGATCGTCCGCACGGTGTGCGTGACATCTTCTCCTTCGATGCCGTTCCCTCGTGTGAGGGCGCGGCGTAGATAGTAAGTACCTTGTTTGAGCTCATACGTGAGTGAGATGTTGAGGCCGTCGATCTTGAGTTCCACGATGCACGCAAAACGTTCGTCTGCTTTCCCGAGTGCGCGGCGCATCTGATCCATCCAGTCGTCGATCTCTTCGCGACTAAACGCATCCTGCAGCGATTCTTTGGGCGATAAGTGCCGAACCTTGGGCAACCGGCCATCGAGGGGTGCGCCCACGCGTTGGGTGGGGGAATCGGGGGTGACGAGGTCGGGGTGTTCCTGTTCCAGTGCGATGAGTTCCTGTTTGAGGGCGTCACGCACATCTTCGCTTGTCTGGGGTTTATTCTCGATGAAGTAGGCACGATTGAGGCGCCAGATTTCCTCCTTGAGTTTGCCGATGCGGGCCGCAGCCGCACGCTCATCCATGAGTTCATTGTACGAGAGGTTCGTGAACTTGTAGAGGTTGCTCGGCAGAGAATGCGAGATGAGACAGGACAGAAAAATCAACAATATGCAAACAAAAGAGAATCGCCATCCCTGTCAATTGCATTCCATTTTGGAAGAGTGAAGATGCCGCCGATAGGCAATGCATCCCCTCATTTGTTCCTCTTTTATATGATGATGACCGATGACATTCTTGCCACACTCGAAAAGATCGATCAACAGATTGTGCGGCTTATCGCTGATCGGCGTGAACTTGTGGCACAGATGCCGGGGGGTCTCGGTCCCGATCAAGAGGTAGAGGCCATGAGTCTGTGGGTTGACGAGGCCGTAGAGCGCGAGTTGCCCGAAGATCCCATGGAGAAGATGGGCAAGCTCTTGAGCCAGGCGTGCAGAAAAAGGGGAGAATGATCTTCTGAGCGGAGAAATGGGGTATTTGTGCTAATTAGTGTTATATTGTATAATTATAAGTAACAGAACATACCAACTCTCTTCATATGCCAACACTATCCATCATTCTTCCTTGTTTCAATGAAGAGGACGTGATCACCACCACGGTGGGTCGGGTCATGAAGTGGATTCAGGCAGGTCACAGCGATGCAGAAGTGATTGTTGTGAACAACGCATCCACAGATAACACGTTAAAGGTCCTCGATAATCTCTGTCAGCAATATCCGCTGCTCCGTGTTGTACGTCGCGATGTTAATGGGGGCTGCGGCGCATCTGTACGTTCCGGGTGCGATGCAGCACGTGGAGAGATCATTGCCTACATGGATTCTGATGGTCAGTTTGCTGTGGAGGATTTCGATCTCTTGCTGTCGCATCTCTCTTCCACCGATTTTGTTTCGGGCATTCGTGCACATCGTGAGGATCCTCGGATGCGTCTGATACTCTCCGGAGTCTGGAATATGGTAAATCGAGTGCTCTTTCGCCTTCGTGCACGAGATATCGATTGTGGCATGAAGGCATTCCGGCGTGGTACCTGGCCGGTCATTCGTCCGGTGATTACTATTGGCGATGCGTTTAATGCGGAACTCTATTTCCGTCTTCAGAAAAGTGGTCTGCGCTGGACACAAGTGCCTGTGCGACATTTCCCTCGTCTCACCGGAAAATCGGGGAGTGTGCGGGTATACGATATGTTCAAGGCAATAAGTGAGACTCTTCATCTGTTCTTTGCCACCTGCTGCAGAAAGCTTCCTCGTAGTCCTTCCTCTACCAATGCCGCCACCTGATCCCTCTTCATTCTGGCGCGACCGGCCCGTGTTCGTAACGGGGGGAACCGGCTTTGTGGGTTCTTGGCTTGTAAAACGGCTCCTTGAATTAGGCGCACATGTCGTTTGCCTCGTGCGTGACTGGGTGCCTGAATCGGAGTTAATGCATTCTGGAGCGATCGGTCGGGTCACACTGGTGCGTGGCGATCTGTGCGATGCTGCTCTTCTCGAAAGGATTCTTGGGGAGTATCAAATTGATACTGTTTTTCATTTGGCTGCGCAGGCAATCGTCGGTGTTGCCAACAAGAATCCGCTCTCGACCTTCCATGCCAACATTGAAGGCACATGGTTGCTTCTTGAGGCCTGTCGTCGTGCTGCAGTCCGCTCCGTTGTCATTGCCTCTTCTGACAAGGCCTACGGAGAGCACGAAACACTGCCCTACACCGAGACAATGGCATTGCAGGGGCGGCATCCGTACGATGTCAGTAAATCCTGTGCAGATCTCATTGCGCAGAGTTACGCTGTGTCCTTTGGTCTTCCTGTTGCGATTACGCGATGCGGTAACTACTTCGGTGGTGGAGATTTGAACTGGAATCGTGTCGTGCCGGGAACGGTTCGTTCCCTCCTAAAGAATGAACGACCACTCCTCCGTTCCGATGGCACATTTGTACGCGATTACCTGTATGTGGAGGATGGTGTCGAGGCGTATCTGCTCACAGCGGAGCAGCTCTCTGCGTCAGCCGATCTCAAAGGGCAGGCCTTCAATTTCTCCTATGGAAAGCCTTTGGCGGTGCTGGATGTGGTCCAGAAGATCACTGCCTTAATCGGCTCTGATCTGAAGCCAGATATCCGCAATGAGGCCTCAAATGAAATTCCCCGGCAGTATCTGGATTCATCCAAGGCACAGAAAGTACTGGGTTGGGCACCACGTTTTGGATTCGACGAAGCGATGCAGCGGACCATTCAGTGGTATCGGGAATACTTCTCGCAAAATACTTCTTCGCATTAAGCACATGAAACTCACTCCACAAGCCGTCTTCGCACAGGCGCGGGAACGCAGAGCATCGGATGTCCATGTGACATCCGGGTATCCTATCTTTCTTCGGATTGATGGTGAACTCACTCCTCTGAGTGAAGAGAAGCTGACGCCGGAGGAGGCTGTGTCATTCGTGCGTGCGGTGCTGGGCGAAGAGGCGTGGAAACGCTTTGAACAGGATCGCGAGATCGATCTCTCGTTTGCCGTGGAAGGCGATGGCCGGTTGCGCGTGAACTGCTACTTCGAACGAGGCAGGCCGGGCTTGGTGGCTCGTCTCGTGCCCTCTGAAATTCCCACGCTCGATGCCATCGGCCTGGCCGGTATCGCCGAGCCGCTCTGTGCGCTTAAAGAAGGGCTCATTCTCTTCACGGGTCCCACGGGATGTGGCAAGTCCACCTCGCTCGCAGCGATAATCCAGCATATCAATACAGAGCGTGCAGCGAGCATCGTTACGCTCGAAGACCCCATCGAATTCCTCTTCCCGCAGGGCAAGAGCGTGATTCGCCAGCGCGAGATCGGATCAGACTTCCTCAGTTTTCCTGAGGCACTACGACACGTGCTCAGGCAAGATCCCAATGTGATCATGGTGGGTGAGATGCGCGACCTCGAAACGATTGCAGCAGCCCTCACGCTGGCCGAGACCGGCCACCTCATTCTCGCCACACTCCATACGCCCAACGCTGCACAATCCATTGATCGTATCGTGGATGTGTTCCCGCCGCATCAGCAGGCACAGATTCGATCAGAGCTCTCTCTTTCGCTCAAGGCGATCATCGCGCAGCGACTGGTTCCAAGCGCGAAGGGGGGTCGTACTGCCGTGCGCGAGATCCTGCTCAATACGCCGGCGGTAGCCAACATCATCCGCGATCATCGCCTGCAGGAACTGTCGACAGTACTGCAAACCGGAGGAGACAGAGGCATGCGCACGTTTGCAAAAGATGCACAGCGCCTGGTGAAGGAGGGGATGATTAGTAAGGAGGTTGCGGAGGGGATGTAGGGAGAGGTGAGGAAGGTAAGGAAAGTAAGGAAGGTAAGGAAAGTAAGGAAGGTAAGGAAAGTAAGGAAGGTAAGGAAAGGCAGAAAAGTAAGGAAGGTGAGGTTAGCCATGTCATGGTGAGCCCTGTCTACTTCCCCATTCTCACATTGTCATCCCGAGCGTAGTCGAGGGATGTGCAGGAGAGCTCGTGTCGCACTTCGACTACGCTCAGTGTGACACATGATGGTTTTGTAGTACTTGAAATGGGTAGCGTTCTCGCATCGCGAAAGCATGGGCAGAATTTCGTATTGCCTCCGAATCAACGCCTCCTTCTTCTTTCTACTCCACCTCTTCACTTTCTTCT
>JBDRKJ010000002.1:0-256471 GCA_043814035.1 Candidatus Peregrinibacteria bacterium | reverse complement strand
AGCGTCACGCATGTACAAGTTGCTTTCGCCGTCGATCTCATCAACAATCGTCCCCGTCGATCCCTGAAATACCAGACTCCGAATGAGATCTTCCAGAAGTACATTACACAACATTATGCGTTTCAAGTCTTAATGTAGGCCGAGAGATCGATGTCGTTCACTCCTGCCGCGAGCGTATTCCAGCCCAAGGCTGCGCCAGTCGAGCTCACCCATGTTATGCCGTCTTGGCTGAACCGCGCTTTGAGACTCGTGCCGGATGGGATTGCCGAGGCTTCGTACGAGAAGCCAGTGATGAGCGAAACGGTTTCGCCGCTCAAGAGATTTGTCGATGTCAATGTCCCGCCGGTGCTGTATGTCTGATAGACGCCGTCGAAAGCGGGCGTGAACGCGAGGCTGATGTCATCGAGGACGGGCGTGTCCGATCCGTCCGAGGTGAACTCCATCTTGTAGTAAAAGCTCCCTCCGCTCCACCCGCGTCCGGTGAGATCGATGATGTTTTCGCCTGCGGTGAGCGTATTCCATCCCAATGCCGCACCCGTCGAGCTGTACCACTTGCTGCTATCCCTGCTGAACGAAACCCTCAGCCCCGTTCCGGCCGGAAGCGCCGAGACGTTCGCGGTAAAGCTTGCGATGGTGGAAGCTCCCTGTCCCGCCAAGAGATTGCTCGACGCGAGAAGGCCCTCGGAAGGGTATACAGCGTACGCGACCTGCGCAAACCCGAAGCACCCCGCGGCGAGCACACCCACGAATACCACGACGCCTGCGAAGTTCGCGCGCAATTTCATTGCGGCGACACTGTAGCATAATCGGGGGCGATTTGAATGGAATCGCGCCATCCCGGCGCAAGCCAGTCCACGAGAATCTTCCGCCGCAGAGTATGCGTACGATAGTTCTTCATATTACCAAGATAGGAATTCATGCTGGAGAAAAACCGCTCCATGTCTTTCTTGGCCGGCTTTCCGGTTCCGTTACCGTTTGCCAAGAGTTCGTTCCATAAACGTACGCTTTTGTAGCAGCTCCCCTTCGTCCTGTTCCCGATGTAGATCCTGTACGGCTTGATGATCGTTCCCAGAAAGGGCACGCCGTTATGAACATGCTGCAAATAGAGTTTTCTGGGATGGAGTTCCAAGAAAAGCTCGTCGCGCAAATATGTCCGTATCACGGGAATGATTGTCTTCAGGTATTCCTTGTCCCGATGCACGATCACCATGTCGTCCACGTAGCGGCCGTAGTATCGGCACCCGAGTTTGCATTTGATGAAGTGATCGAAGTCATTCAGATACACGTTCCCAAAGAGCTGCGATGTGAGGTTTCCGATCGGCAGCCCCTTGTTCGCGCCCGCGAAGAACAGGCTCTTGGACCTCGGCAATCCCGTCCAGTCTTCCCGCTTCCCCCGTATGCGACAATTCCTTTTTGGATCATGAAAGATCACCTGTCGGATGAGCGAAAGGAGCCAGTCGGCATGAACCGTGATATTCGCATGGTAACGGTGCACGACCCTTTCGACCTTATCGTACAAAAGCGACCGATCCATGGACATGAAGTACCCCTTGATATCCAGCTTCAGAACGTAGCTATCGCGGGTAAAGTTGCCGGAGCAGGAGCGGATGAAATGATCCACCCGACGTACTCCGTATGACGTGCCCTTCCCGGCGCGGCAGCTGTAGCTGTCATTGATGAACAGCCGCTCGAAGACCGGATTGATCGCATTGTAGATGAGGTGGTGGATAATCCTGTCACGGAAACAGGCGGCGAAGATTTCGCGCTTGACCGGGCGAAACGAGATGAAGCACGCGCTGGGGCCGATCCGGTACCGACCGCCGATCAGTTCGTCATAGAGTTTGAAAAGTTCCGACTCGTAGTTCATTTCAAACGACAATGCTCCAACCGAACGCCGCTTATGTTTCCGCGCGTCGTAATACGCCTGAAAGAGATCGGCAATCTTCAGCTCCTTCTCGTCGAGAGAGAGAGAGAGAGAGAGAGAGAGAGTTCATAAGGCTTGAAGCATGAAGCATGAAGCTTGAAGCATGGTACATGGTACATTGTGTTTCAGGTTTCAAGCTCCAGGCTTCACGTTTCAAGCTTCAAGTTTCACGACCCAGTCCTTCAGGCAACGCACGGAGAAGCCGTTGAGCTTGTCGTTCGTAGAGCGGTTGACCGTGGCGTTGCCCGAATTCAGGTTGCGTTTCCATGCATTCGCGCCCGACTGCAATGACGTCCAGAAGTTGCCGTTCGTCGTCAGATTGTTGAAGGAGCCATTCGTGTTACGGTTGCCAGCGAGAAGGCCTGGCGCAATAATCATCATTGGATTCCTCTCATTTCCCTTGAACGGAAAGCGGGAGGTAGGCTTGTTGCCCGAGACGTATTCCTCGATAAGGAAAAGATCGAGAAGATGATGGGACTGGATAAGGCTCGCTTGCCCGCGCCGTGACGACGGGCGACTCCGGCCATGTTCGATTATAGCCTGAAGCTTGAAGCCTGAAGCTTGAAGCACTACATTTTTCTGAGCATACCCCAGAGCATGGCGCCGATCTCTTCGGAAAGTTTCGTGGCTTTTTCATATTCCGATTGTCGCAGATAGTTTTCCACAAGCGAGAAATGCAGGAGATATTTTGATTCCTTCAATGAACCGTAGGAGATCTCCAGAAAATTCTTGTGAACCTTTTCTCTGCAGCGCGCATAGCCTTCGATGTAGTTGAGTATGACGGAAAGCGCAGCCCGTCTCAGTTGGGATGTCACTCCGTATAATTCCTCCTTCGGAAAACTCCTTGTACATCTGTACACAAAATGTGCGTACTCATCCATCTTGGATTTCAAATCTTCATGAAACCGCGTCATACGCTTAAGGCATGGAGCTTGAAACTTTAAGCGTCAAGTTTCGTATTTCAAGTTTTATGTTTCATGCTTTAAGCTTCATGTTTCAAGCTTTAAGCTTCATGTTTCAAGCTTCAAGCTTCAAGTTTCACGTTTTGTGCTTCAAGTTTCATGAGGCCGACCGTTGCCATGCCGTGAGCTGCTTCGAGACGGATTCGATGAGTTCGTTTAAGCGCACGAACTTCGCGAGGTTGATCTGCTGAAGGTCTTTGCAGAGCCGCACATACAGGCGGATGATTTCCGTGTTTTCCCGCGCCGCTTGTATCGGCGCTCCTTTTGCCCGGCTGCTATTCGCCCTGTAGATATTCGTGATCATATCTACGGCTTCTTTCTTGATACTCTCGCCCAAAGTAAACTTGTATTCCCTGCTGAAATCCTTCACAAAGCGGAATAGCTCCACCAGAAGATCGTAGCTGTCTTTGTAGACGGGAAGATGGTTGTAGAGAGCCATACATTTGAGCTTAAAGCATGGAGCTTGAAACTTGAAGCGTCAAGCTTCATGTTTCAAGCTTCAAGATTTATGAATTCGATCCTCGTGTCATTGCTATTGACTATAATGTCAGATTTGATAAACTGTGAACACACACGCCTCACCCACGCCTCACGGCTCGGTGAGGTTTTATATGTACACAGCCTCGGCAACGTGCAAATATTACACCATGCCGTCTGAGCAATCGGGAATTCCCAAAGTGTCATTATTGATAGATTGCCAGAACTTTCTTGGAAAAATTGAGGATGTTTTTAAGAACAACGGAAAACCAAAGCCAGACCTGACCACGTACAATTTCAAACAGCTTTTTCATGCGGCCTTGAACGGCATACAAGTTTTCGAGCAGATCATTTACGCCGCCCGCATCAATGAACACCCCGATACCCTCCTGAAATCACAGCAGTTAATATTGGAGCGGCGGAGGCTAAAAAGACATCTTGAAAACCAAGGATTTACGTATGTCCACGCGGGAAACATTCGAGGGCATTATCACACCATTCCTTACTCCCCGAAACCGGTATTGGTGTTTAAGGAAAAAGGCGTGGATGTTCGTATCGGGGTAGACATGGTCTATAAAGCCCTGACCAAACAAGCTGATACGGTTATCCTGTGCAGTTCCGATTCCGATTTACAACCGGCGGTGCGTCTTACAAAAGAGGCTGGCGTAGAGGTTGTCTATCTTGGATTTGAGACCATACCGAACAAAGGGCTTGTAGCAACAACCAGCAAAACGATCCTATTCAGAAATACGGAAGTTCTCAGATGTGCCGGTGTGAAATAGCTCAAAAAATTTGTCGCGGACGAAATTCGTCTTGAAACATGAAACCTGAAACCCGGAACATGCTTCAAGTTTCAAGTTTCAAGCTTCACGTTTCAAGCTTCACGTTGTGGACCGTTGCCATTCTGATGCTCGGAAAACCGTCTTCGTAAATCGTTGGTCCAACCCGTGTAGAAGTTCCCATCCTTGTCTGATTGAAGCACATAGACATATTCCATATCCGCAATCCTACCGCAAAATAGTCGAATAGAAGAATAGTCGGATCACCCCGTGAGATATCCACAGTTTTTCCCTCTACATATCTGTACGTCTGTTTTCTTTCACCTTGCACTATCTCACGGGGTCAGTCCTTCAGGCAACGCACGGAGAAGCCGTTGAGCTTGCCGTACGTAGAGCGGTAGACCGTGGCGTAGCCCGAATACAGGTAGCGTTTCCATGCATTCGCGCCCGACTGCAATGACGTCCAGAAGCTGCCGTACGTCGTCAGACTGCGGAAGGAGCCAGTCGCGTTACGGTCGCCAGCGAGAAGGCCATTAAAGCCGGAATCTCCGCCGGATTTCAGGGACGATCCCTCGTTCGTTCCGCGCCATCCGGTGGTGGACGTATCGAAGGGGAAATCCGTCGCGCAGGTGCCGCTGTCGCACACCGCGCGTTCCAGCGTCGTATATTCGTCGTGCGTGGGGATGTGCCAACCGACAGGGCAGATGCCCTGCGCTCCGGCCGTGGCCGAGCCGCACATGGCCTGATCCCACTGGTACAGGCCGCCGTAGGTCGTGCAGTTCGCCTCGTTATTGGAGTAGCAGTACTTCTCGATCTCCGCCGCCGAGGGGCAGCTCGTGCCCTGGTTACCTGCGCCCGCGGTCAACGTGCCCACGTTCATGTTCTGCGCCATCCAGCACTGGCCGGATATCAGCACCGTTGAGTAGCTCTTGCTGTCGCGGCTGTCTATCCATGCGTCTCCGCACGTCCAGTCCAGGGTGAGCGAGAGTTTCACTTGTCCGTTGCCCGTATCCACCGTCAGGTTTTCCGTCGAGGCGATCTTGCTTGAATCGGTAAATGTATCTGTCACGGGGCTGCTGGCCAGAAGCCGCGCTCCTGAATAGATCACGGCAACCCCGGCAAGAATGCCTATCGTCACCATTGTTTGCTTCATTGATTTTCCGCAGAACGTGATGATGCCTTTCATAGAAAGGAAGGGAAAACGTAAGGAATAGTAGCCCAGCCCATTCTTTTTCCGCAAGCATTTGTGGCAGCCATACCTTCATCCCAGCCTGGTCGAAGTATAGAATGGGCTGGGCTGGGCTACTATTTTGTCTTGCCGCGCGCTGATGCACAGCGCCGTTTCTTCTTGGAAAGACCGGAAGACATCTTCCGGGCAAGTGCTATCCTAGAACCATGCTGGAAGTTCAGAGATCCGATCACCCCGTCACAGAAGAGCGTCATAAAGCTGCTTCCACCGAACAGAACAAGGAAAGGCGAGCAGCCATTGCCCGATGCGTCGAGGAATTCCGTCCCCTCCTCAACTTCGCCGCTGGCGTGCGTGCCCATTGCTCTTAGAGCTTTTACAAAGGACGACCATGTCCAACTAAGAGAGCAATCCATTATAAAATAATCCGTCGCGAACCCCGCACTTGGCTATCGGGGTGCCCGCCCGAATGTACCATTCGGTACGGGCGGGGAGCGACACCGCTCAGGGAAAAAGGGTGTCCATGAGGGAAAAAACCGTCCTGTCGGCCGTAGCCCCGCACATGCGGGACGAAGGCTGAAGGTTTTGTCCCTCATGATCAAACTGGTGCCAACGCTCCTTCCATTTGGAATACTTCCGTTACTGGTGTCATAAGAGCCGCTGCAATCTTGTACGCGAGCAGCACCGAAGGATTCGTCTGGCTACGCTCAATCGACATAATAGTTTGCCGGCTCACGCCCGTACGCAACGCCAATTCCTCCTGTGTCATATTTTTTTCGAAACGCAGACGGCGAATGCAGTTCTTCAAGGCAACAGAGGACATAGGAGAGGAGGAGGAAGGTTGGTAGGGGCGCATTGTACTGACGACGGACACAAGATCAAGGTTTGGTGTGCGTACTTCGCTTGCACAAAAAAACATAGTGACGTCCGGCTCATCACGCAAGTAAAAGGACGGCAAGAGGAATGAGATAGAGCGCAAACCACGCCAGACTGAATCGACGAACCATCGCACGCAGAAACAGTACGGCGAGCACGCTGGAGCCGAAGGATGCCAAGATACCTGCCCACACGATCGAAAGTGGAGGCAGTGTAACGCCGTGTAGAAGATCCTTGGCTGTGAACAGGGTTGCCCCCGCAATCACCGGCACCGCGAGTAAAAAAGAGAATTCCACAGCTGATTCACGTCTCCATCCGAGAAAACGAGCGGCAGCAATGGTGAGTCCTGACCGTGAAATGCCCGGAGGCAGTGCACACGCCTGCGCTAACCCGATGAGAAGCGCATGCATCCACGAAATACGGGAGGCATCTCTGCGTTGTGGTACGCGTTCTGCGAGAACGAGCAAAACAGCCGTCACTGCAAATCCCACGCCCACGAACGTCAGAGAGCGCATGTGCAGTGCAATGAAGCCTTCGAAGAACATGCCGGTCACTGCGGCAGGAACGGTCGCAAGCAAAATCATGAAGAGGAGGTGTCGGTGTCGGCTCTCTCCTGTACAGAGTGAACAGAGCATGCTCCACCAGAGCACCGGATACGTAATGAGGAGCGCCAGCAGGGAACCCGCGTGCAGCAGAACGTCGAAGCTCTGAAGGTCAGCAGGAACACCAACCTTGAGCCAGCTCTCAACGAGGACGAGGTGCCCGGAGCTTGAAATAGGAAGAAGCTCGGTGAACCCTTGCAACATGCCGAGGAGAAACGCATCGAATGTCGTCATGAATGCGGAGAGGAGGACTGCCGACGTCGACGCCAGCGTTTCCACTGCACGTACAACCACAGGAGCACGATGCACCCTCCAATGGCCCACAGTACGGCCGTCTGAGACCACTGCCGTACGAGTTCCTCATTGTCCCCCACGGCATACCCGATAAGCGCGAGCACCGTCACCCAGAATCCCGCACCCAAGCCGGTCCAGAGCGAGAAACGCCAGAGTGGCATCTTGGCGAGACCAGCGGGGAACGAAATGTACTGGCGGACGACTGGAATGATACGTCCGACGAATGTGCCGATCTCTCCGTATTCGCGCAGAAAGCACTCGGCGCGTTCGAACTTCTCGGGCGAAATTAGAAACAAGTGTCCGTACTTCAGCAATGCTCTGCGTCCGAGTGTCGCGGCGATGGCGTAGTTGATCAAGGCGCCGAAAACCGAACCCACCATGCCCGAGAGAATCGCCAGCCCCAGATTCATCTGACCCTGCTTGGCAAGATACCCCGCCGGAATCATCACTACTTCACTCGGAAAGGGAATGAAGGAACTCTCGACCGCCATGAGCAGTGCGATGCCGGGGTATCCCACCGCACCAACGGTATCGACCAACCAGTGCGCAAGTGCCTCTATCATGCGCCACAGGCTACAGAAGAAGCGTGTGATTGGCGATGGAAACATTGATGATTGGTGGTTCCTCTTACCCGAAATCGCAACCGAAAATCGGTGAACCACCAATCATTGGCAGCTGTCAATTCATCACATCTATCCCAATGCGCTACTCATCCTCTTTGCGCAAAACTCGCAAAATTCGATACCATTGCTGAAAATGACGCCTTCTCCTTTTCACGGCATCTTCAGTTCATTCGGATCACCCGAGTGGGATCGAAGTACCGCACCGACGGGAACGGCGATCAAACCGGTCGCTGAAGAATCGACACCTGCCCCTCAATCCGGCGTAGGGCAGATCGCCGTCGACATCTACGAGCAAGAGAGCTACTACATCATCCGCGCCCCTCTTGCCGGCGTGAAGTTGAGTGACCTCGATATTGAAGTGGATGACAAAGTGCTCACCATTCGCGGCAAGCGTGCCGTGCCCGATACCATTCCGCGCGATCAATACTACCTGCAGGAATGTTTTTGGGGAGAGTTCTCGCGCTCTATCACGCTGCCGTGTGTCATTGATCCCAAGCGCATAAAGGCCACCTTCAATCGCGACTGCATTCTCAAAGTGCTCGTCCCAAAAGAAGAGAAGGTGAAAGTCGTACGGATCAGTGAAGGAGGGTAGAAAAAGAAATCAAAGAATTCGAGGGAATAGAAGAAATACAGGAAATCTGTTTCAGTTCCCCTTTCATTCTTTTCTTTCTTATATTTCTTCTCCTTCCTTATTTTCGTCCCGTCTTTCTCCGGCGGATGTTGCGCAGTTTCGCCGAGACTTCGCCGCGCATGACTTTTAGTTCTGCGAGAATATCTTCACCACCCATGTAGTGCCAATCCACCTGATCGAGCAAACGGGAAAATTGCTTCAGGCACTTCTGTGTTTCTTTGCGTCGCTTTTCATTTTGAAAATTTCCATCGCTTAAATGTTTCCAGAGTTCGATTTGTATCACGTAGAGATCGTGAACCTTGGCGAGTGCAGACTGTGAGACGGTCATGGGGGTTTGTGTGGAAGATTTCGAAACATTGTAGCGGTTTTTGCTGTTTGGGTCAAACGAGCCCCTCAATAGAGCCCGGCATGAATGGTGCGAATTGCGCATGAGAGAGCGGAAAATCCTATACGGCATTTTTGGGATTTTTGGTGCTCTTGCTCGCTTCGGTTTCCCCACTCTTCTCCGCTACACTCTTCTTCGATGAAGATCACTCAAGCTATTCTCCCCGTCGCCGGTCTCGGCACACGTTTTCTGCCGTGGACGAAGGCTGTGCCCAAGGAATTACTCCCTCTCGGCAACCGGCCCATCATCGCGTATATCGTGGACGAGTGTCTCGAGGCTGGTATTACTGATATCTGCTTCGTCATCAGCCACGGCAAGGAGGAAGTTGTTGAGTACTTTCAAGAGGACCCCGCACTTGAGAAAGAACTGAAGCGACGAGGGAAGGAGAATCTCCTCGATTCACTCAAGCCCTACGCTAAAGCGCACTTCGAAACGGCATATCAGGAACAGATGCTCGGCGATGGTCATGCGATTCTGCAGGCCGAGAAATTCGTAAAGAGCGAAATGGTCGCCGTGCTCTTCGGCGATGACCTCTTTGTGGGCGATAAGCCCGGCATCGTACAGCTCATCGAAGCGGCCAAGGATATTCCCGAAAAGGAATTTGCACTGATCGCTGTTGAGAATATCCCACGTGAGAAGACAAACCGCTACGGCATAATCGATATCGACGGTGAGGTTTCTGGAAATCCTCGTTTGAGAAAAGTGAAAGGTCTCGTCGAGAAGCCGGACCCCGTGAAGGCCCCATCCACACTGGGCATTGTGGGGCGCTACCTGATTCCGCAATCCGTCATCGCGTCGCTGCCTGATGTACGCGCGGGCAAGGATGGCGAGATCCGTTTGATCGACGCACTCATCGCTAAACTCAAGACCCTGCCGGTCTATGCCTTCGAGTGCAGCGGCTCACGCATCGATACGGGAACGCCGGAGGGGTACACAGAAGCAGTGCGACTCTTAGGTATGGTGTCGTAGTGCATATGTGAAAGAGGGAATCGGAAAAAGGGATTCGGACTTCGGTAAGTCTCTGACAGAACCCCTTTGAAAAAAGCGGTATGTCCCCCTTAATGGTCTTCGAAGAAAAACCTCCTAAGTCCTATTCCCTAATCCCTACCTCTGACACTCGTATCCGAATGGTGGCACACGATCGTAGCGTGAGAAGGTGTAGTTGCCACATGTGTAGAGATCCTGCGGAGTCGGCTCTGCTTGGTATGAGGCTGGAGCAGGAAACGGATGGTACGTTTTGTAGTAGTTCTGACGGTGATAGGGATGCAGGGCGAAACTCTTCGCACGTGATGGCAGCGTGTAGTAAAAGATCGTGGGGTCGTAGAAGTAGCTGTCGGCAAAACCGCCATTCGTCTGCTGCAGCCACTCTCTGTCCCAGTCGTATCGATAATTGGGCGAAGAGGCCCGTGCCGGGAGGGCGAGGATGGAGGAGGCGAGGATGGCTGCCGTCGTGACGGCGAAGCGGATGCGGAAGGAGAGGGTGACCATAGAGCGATGATTCTACGTTAGTTCTGTTCTATGTCAATTAATTCCCAAGCCCTTTTGCTAGCCACAAAAGCGACTTTTAGGCCTCTAGAGTTCCTTCTTGAGCAGATCGATTTCGTCGCGCAAATCTGCCGCCTTTTCGAACTCCAGATTCGCAGCGGCCAGCTCCATCTGCGCATCGAGTTCCTCGAGCAGACGCTTTTTCTCGTCTTTCGGAATTTTGGTGTGATCGCGACGGGGATGTTTGAGCGCTGCCTTGCTGTGCGCCTCGGCAATGTCTTTTACCGCCTTCTTGATCGTCTGGGGAGTGATGCCATGTTTTTTGTTATACGCCTCTTGAGTCGTGCGACGACGATTCGTCTCGTCGATGGCCTGTCGCATGGCATCGGTCATCTTGTCGCCATAGAGCGTGACATGACCGTTCACGTTTCGGGCGCAGCGTCCGATTGTCTGGATGAGTGCATCGCGTGAGCGTAAAAATCCCTGCTTATCGGCATCGAGAATACCGATGAAGCTCACTTCGGGCAGATCCAATCCTTCACGCAGCAGGTTGATGCCGACGACGATGTCGATATCGCCGATACGCAGCTGTCGCAGAATCTCGATGCGCTCCATGGTCTCGATATCACTGTGTAGATAACGGACTTTCAGGTCGGCATCCTGCAGGAACTGCGTGAGATCTTCGGACATCTTCTTGGTGAGTGTGGTGAGCAGTACGCGTTCTTTGCGCTTGAGTGCCTGCTGAATTTCGCTCATGAGGTCATCAATCTGGTGCTTCGATGGCTTCACGGTCACCGGCGGATCGAGCAGCCCCGTGGGACGAATGATCTGCTCCACAATCTGCGTCTTCGATGTGTGAGCGTACTCGTATTTGCCGGGCGTGGCCGTCGTGTAGATCGCCTGCCCGATATGCTCCTCGAATTCCTTGAATTTTAACGGGCGATTATCGTGCGAGCTGGGAAGCCGGAATCCGAAATCAACGAGCGTCTGCTTTCGAGAGCGATTTCCCTCGTACATGCCACCCACCTGCGGAATACTGATGTGTGACTCATCCACTACGAGCAGAAAATCCTTGGGGAAGTAATCGAGCAGAGTTGAGGGTGGTGTGTCGGGCTTCTTCTCTTCTAGGTAGCGCACGTAGTTCTCGACGCCGGTGCAGTAACCCGTCTCTTTGAGCATCTCGATGTCGTACTCAGTGCGTGTGCGGATGCGCTCAGCTTTGGCGAACTCCTTGGCCTCGAGGAACTTCTGCTCTTGTACCTTCATGTCCTCGAGAATCGCAGCCGTTGCACGGTCGATCTTCTCTTTAGTCGTGACGTTGTGTGCAGCAGGGAAGATTGCCACTTCGTCGAGCTTCTTCACGAGCTCCCCCGTAAAACTGTCGACCTCCTCAATCGAGTCGATCTCGTCGAAGGGCACCTCGAGACGGATTGCCGTGTCGCCGCCATGAGGGAAGATCTCGACCGTGTCGCCGAGCACGTGGAACATGCCCTGCTTAAACTCGATTCCGCTGCGGCGATACTGAATATCGGTGAGGCGACGCAAGAGCGTATCGCGCTGGATGGGCTGGCCGCGCTTCAGATGGATCGCGAGCGCTTCATAATCCGAAACATTACCAAGCCCGTAGATACACGATACCGATGCAACGATGAGCACATCTTTGCGCGTGAGCAGATTAATGGTCGCCGCGTGGCGGAACTTCTCAATCTCTTCGTTGATGCTGGCGTCTTTCTCGATATACGTATCGGTCGCAGGTAGATAGGCTTCCGGCTGGTAGTAGTCGTAGTACGAGACGAAATAGCTCACCGCGTTTTCGGGGAAGAACTCGCGAAACTCACTGCAGAGCTGAGCAGCTAGTGTTTTGTTGTGCGCAAGGACCAATGTGGGCCGCTGCACCGACTGAACCACGTTGGCGATTGTGAAGGTCTTGCCCGTGCCTGTTGCACCAAGCAGGGTCTGGTGCCTTTCGCCCTTCTTGAGATTCTCGATAAGCTTGGCAATCGCTACAGGTTGATCGCCTGTCGGCTGAAAGGGCGAAACAAGTTTGAAGGGTTTGGTCTCAGACATGTTTTTGAATTGTACCAAGATGGCGCTCCCCGTCCATGGATATGGCTCTTTTGGGTGTGTTTTTTTGTATTATCCCCTCTTTCTAGCCACCCGAAGAGGGAGATGAAAAGGGTGCAGCACAATAAGCCTTTCCGCTACACTTTACCCATGATCGATCTCACAGATCTTCGCAGCCAGCCCGACATCTACCAAGATGCCGCCGAGAAGAAGGGCATCAAGATTTCGGTGAAGGAATTTCTGAAACTGGATGAACTGCGGCGCGAATTGAAGCAGCTCACGGATGAGATGCGCGCGAAGCAGAATTCCGCCAACAAGAGAATCCCTGGGCTTAAGGGAAAGGAGAAGGAAGATGCGCTCAAGGAAATGAAAGGCCTCTCTGAGACACTCAAGCACCGCCTGGGCGAACTGGAGCAAACCGAAGAAACGTGGCAGAGCATGCAGCTTATGCTCCCAGCTCTCCCCCACCCGCGCGTACCGGTGGGCAAGGGCGAGAAAGATAACGTCGAAGTGAAGAAGTGGGGGGACCCGAAGAAACTTCTCAAGGTGTCGGAACCCAAAGATCACGTCACGCTCGGCGAGGAATTGGATATCATCGACATCCCGCGCGGGGTGAAGTTAGCTGGAGCGCGTAGTTACTTTTTGAAAGGGGACGGAGCACGGCTGCACCGAGCGGTGCTGCAACTTGCGCTCGATCACCTCGGCAAGAAAGGCTGGATCCACTTCACGCCACCCTACATGGCGAGCTGGGATTGCCTCATGGGCACGGGGTTCTTCCCGGGGGCCGAAGAGCAGACCTACGCCGTAGGCGCACAGGAGAAGCGTGGCGAAAAAATCGAGCCAGATGACTTCTACATGATTGGTACTTCGGAAGTTTCGGTCTGCAGTTATCACAAAGATGAAGTACTTAAAGAGAATGATCTGCCCAAGCGCTACGCAGGATTCTCACCGTGCTTCCGTCGCGAGGCGGGAACCTACGGCAAAGATACCAAAGGCCTGTATCGCATTCACCAGTTCGACAAGGTGGAGCAGGTGGTGCTGTGTCCCGCCAATACCGAGATCGGCCTCGCTCTCTTCGAAGAGATCCGCACGAATGCAGAGGACGTACTGCAGATGCTCAATCTTCCCTACCGCGTGCTCGATATCTGCACCGGTGACATGGGCAAAGGCAAGGTCTACATGCAGGATATCGAAACCTACATGCCCAGCCGCGAGAGCTACGGTGAGACGCACTCATGCAGCTATCTCGGTGACTTTCAGGCGCGCCGGCTCAACATCAAGTACGAGACATCGGAGGGCAAAAAACTTTTTGTGCACACCTTAAACAACACCTGTATCGCAAGCCCGCGGATTTTGATTCCGCTCCTCGAAATGAATCAGAATGAAGATGGAAGCGTGACGATCCCCGAAGCACTTAGGCCGTATATGGGAGGGCAGGAAAAGATTGGGTGAAATAAAAAGGCAGATACTTGAAAAGTATTCAAATTAGTTTATAATTTTATTATATGTCAGAGTCCCCACAGCCATCGAAGCCAGAAAGGAACATTTTGCTGGGCGCCGCTCTTCGAGAGGTACGTATGGCACAGAATCGCCTGAGAGAAGAGAAAGAGCAGGTACAAGCACCTGTAGATCCTGACGTAACATCAGTGCAAGTGGCTGAAACAGTTATGGCGCAACCTGGAGAGGAAAAGGAGATTTTGGCGCTACAAGAAAGATTTGCAGAGGAGTATAAAGGCTACTTACGTGCCGCGGTGCGGGTGCTCGAACGTGATCACAAAACTCGATCGCAATTTTACGACGTGTTGAAATGTGAATCGGAAGAAAAATCCTGATTGCTACTTCTTGCGCCACTGACGCACGATGTCGACGAGCGCAAGCAGCACACCGGCGCCGATGAGGCTATAGCTAAGTAGTCGCTGATCACCGAAGGCCATACCGGCAATGATCAGCACGAATGCGAACCCCGTCAGACGAGACATCTTGGCAGGAAGTCGTTTTTTGAGTACAAAAACCTTGAAGACCACAATAAGAGCGAGGATGACGATGGCCATCAGGATGTAGAGCTGCATGTCACTCATGTCCGCAGGGGAGTACGAATCAAAAACGATGAGACCACCCCTCATATTCTCACAGAACTGGGGCAAGTTCCATGTGTATCGGTTTTGCTCATCCCCAAGGCAAAAACGCGTCAGTGCATTTCATCTGCACATGCGGAAGGTGCCGTGAGGGCGCGCACCACGGACAATGGAGTCATCTGCTCCTTACCCCATCCGCCCTATGTCAAAGAAGCGCATCCTCGTCGTCGACGATCTGCCCGAGAAGCTCCGCTACCTCACGGGTCTCACGAAGAGTGCTCAGCCCGAGAGCGAAGTGATCACCGCCACGTCGGCCCGTGAAGCGATCGCTGTCATCACAGAACAAGGCCGGGACCAAATCGATGCCGGTGTGATCGACTTCGACCTCGACAATGGGTGTGACGGCGGAGACGTGATCGCAAAACTTCGCAGTACGAATACGGCTGCACGCATCGCGCTGGCGACGGCACGCAGAGAAAACTCCTTCGAAGACGAAGCCAAGCCCATCGCCCTGTATGCGGGAGCAGATGAGGCACTCTCGACCTATCAGGAGGATTTTGAATGCCAGCTCAGCATGATGCTGGCGGCATGAGTGTTTTTTGAGAGCCACTCCTTGTTCTTGGCTTACCCAAGGGATCCCTTGATCATTTCAAAAAAACGCAATTTATGGTACTATGGTGTGATATCCAAATAGAACCTATGGTCTTGCTTCTCTCTGGTGGCACCGAAGTTACACGCGGCGTGATCGTGGATAAATTCCTGGCGGATCACCCCGACTGGCGGCATTTGGCACTCGAAGATCTCGATGCAACGCAGGATCCTGATGATGTAATCGGCATGGGAGCGTTCTTCGCGCTCCTGGTCGCCTGCGAGTGTGCCAAAGAAGCACTGAAGGATGGGTACAACGTGGTGATCACCTGCCCGGCCGCCGAAATGCTTGATACAGTGGAGGAATCGTTCCCCAAAGAACTCACATCGGTCTACCTGGGTAAGACGAGGGCCAAGACGGTCTACGATCGCGTGATCGACACAACGAAACAGTCGGTGGGTGAGACGTGTGCCACACTTCATAAGCTCGTTGCGTAATCACTGGTCGTCGGTAGCCAGTAACTGGTAGCGTGGAGATACCAGCCCGATTCTTTTGAACTATGAGAATTCTCTTCACTCGTTTTCCGCTTGAAAGCCGCTACGGCGGTGCCGAGGTGCAGACGATGGTGCTTCTGCGGGGGCTTGCAGCACGAAAGCACGGCGTTGCCTTTCTCGGCAGCTGCCCCACGTTACTCAAGCTCTGTCAGGATGAAGGTATTCTTGCGGGCGAACTGAAGATCGGTCCGCCCCCCGTTACCAAGTGGGGTGCTGTAAGTTTTCTCTGGCGCCGCATACCCATGCATCAGCGCCTCATTTCGGCGATGGCGGAATTCGGACCACTCGATGCCTTGGTCATGCTCAGCCTCACCGAAAAAATCCTCCTCACCCCCATCGCCAGAGAACGCGGGCTCAAAGTGCTATGGGTAGAGCACGATCGTGTGGGCCGATGGCTTAGGCGTAACCCTTGGCTTCCTGCCCTGCGACGCGCAAGCGAGAGCGCGACCGTGGTGACCGTCTCTGAATTGAGCCGAAAGATCTACGTGGAACAATTAGGCTTTGCCCCTGAGCGTGTTGTTGCCATCGGCAATGGCATCGATCCATCGCATCTCGAAGGCGGTACGGTCCCTGCGCGGCCGGCATCACCATCGCTGCATATCGGCACGGTTGCACGCCTCTCGCACGATAAGGGTGTGGATCTGCTACTCAAAGCAATTGAGGACCTTCCGAACGTCACACTCGACATTCTCCCTACAGGAGAACACGGCAGCGACGAGACACGCATTCGAAGGCTCGCAACGCAGATCAACAAGCGTGGTGAGCGCGTGCGCATTCTCGATCCCGTTACCGAGGGTATCGGTGTGTTTTACCAATCACTCGACGTCTTCGTTCTGCCCTCCCGCGAGCACGACCCCTGCCCTCTCGCCCCGGCAGAAGCCCTCTGGCTGGGTACGCCGGTGATTTTGACAGACGCCTGTGGCACAGCGGGATACTTACAGGCAGGGGAGGAGGCACTTGTGGTTCCTGCCGGTTCCGTCACAGCACTGCAAGACGCCCTGCGTGAGCTGCAAAATCCGACGAGACGTCAGTCACTCGCGCATCGGGGTAAATGTGCAGCGCATGAGCGCTTCTCACCCGAGGCCATGTTGAATGCATACGAATCACTCCTGACTTCAGCTACGTAAGGCAAGCGAAAGTTAGAAGATGCATCGCTATACTCCGCTCACGATGCGTCGCTTTCTCTTCGTCATTCCGTTCTTCTGTGCTGCACTCTGGGGCACGACAGCTTCTGCATTCGAGCCACGTATCCTCACACGTGCCGAGTGGGGGGCCGATGAATCACTCCTGCTCACGACTGCAGAAGAGCAGAAGCCGGATGAAACCCGTGTTCCCACTGATGAGGGCAATGCCATCGCCGAGCGTGTGAAGCAGTGCCAGGAGGCTCAACAGCTCTACCCGCAGGAGTTTCGCGCTGAGAGCACGAACCGAGAAAACACTCATGGCGAGAGGCTGCGATGGCCTCAATCCTACTCACCCAGCGTGCGCATGCTTGTGGTGCACCACACGGCACTGACGATCAACAATGATCCCCGCTCGCCCATTGAGCGCGTACGTGCCCTCTACCAGTACCACGCAGGAAAACTTGGCTGGGGCGACATCGGCTATCACTACCTCATCGACGAAGACGGCACGATCTACGAAGGACGCGCCGGAGGCGACAATGTTGTGGGCGGGCACGCCTACTGCGCAAATGTGGGGACGATTGGTGTGGCACTGCTCGGGAACTTCGAAGTGGAGGAGCCGAGCCAGATTCAGATTTTGAGCCTGCAGTGGCTCCTCAGACATCTGGCCGATCACTACAACCTCAATCCGGGCCGCTCCATCACCTTTCACGGCGAATCGAAAGATGTCATCGTCGGTCACCGCGATGTCGTGCACACGGCCTGCCCGGGATACTTTCTCGCAGGTGTGTTGGACCAAATCCGCCTACATGTTGCCACAAGGAATGTATCGGGGCGTGTGACATTTCCGCCTCCATTGAGCAGCGGCTACATGAACCGCACAAATGAGCGACGCCAAGAGCGTCTGCAATCACTGAACCTGCAACCGGCCGAACCGACACTCAGCGCATTGACCGAAACGGAGCTGACAGTGCGCCCAGGCGGGCAAGTGCAGGCTTCTATGATCTTCCGTGCAGGAGACAGCGCCGTGCAGAACCGCGCGCGTATCGCCTCGGTAGCGCGGAGCAATCCACGTATCGGCATCTGGCAACAGTTGAACGGTCAGAACCTGCGCGTACGCTCAGAACTTCTGCTTCCACGCCTGCTCCATGAAGGTGAGGTAGAGACGATCCGACTGCGGTTTCAGGCTCCAACCGTACCCGGAACTTACTCGGTGGATATCGGACCCGTGACGTTCCTGCTCCTTGCTGATGGTCGTCGCACCCGGTCACCTACGGGTGAATCTGTTCCCATGACCTCTCTGGAAACTGACCGTATTAATATCCCCACTCCGGGAGCACAACGCGCCGCACAATCTTCTTCTGCTGTTTCCTTTGCTCCTTCTGTTTCCTCTCCTCTCATCCGCATTCGTCTCTCTCTACGAGAAACTGGCGCCACTTCATGTAATGCCTATGACATCGCCTCTCTCGCAACACAGTACCGTGGAACCGTCATCTGTACGGTGGTTGCAGGAATAGCGGCACTCACCAATGAGGTGGATCTCGAAGACTACCTTGCGGGACTCTCGGAAGAGCCCGATACAGAGCCCTACGAGAAGCAGCGCGCCTTTGCTATCGCCGCACGCAGTTACGCCGCATTCTATTTGGATGGCGAACACCGCAAATTTCCTGGCATGCCGTACGACGGCGACGATTCTCCCGCACGCTTTCAGGCCTACGGCGGCATCGCCTTCGAGAGAGAGAATGCGCAGTGGCTACGTGCCGTACATGCAACAGCAGGACAAGTGATCACGAAGGACGGACAAATTGTGAAAGCCGCCTACTTCAGTTCCGATGACGGCCGCACGCGCTCGCCGGCCGAGAACGGGTGGAAGAATTTTCCTTTCGAGGAGGTCTTCGCAAGTAAGCCCGACCCATGGTGCAAGGGGTTTCCTATGGCAGGGCATGGCGTTGGGATGTCGGGCTGCGGAGCAGAGGCACAAGCCCGTGAAGGCAAGACCGCCGAGCAGATTCTGCAGTACTACTACATGGGAACGACGATTGAGGGATTAGGAATTCGGAATTAGGACGATTACTGTTTTTGTTTGTGTTTGTTTTTTCTCTCCGTCTTTCCTCACCTTCCTTACTTTCCTTACCTTGAACCTTCCCTACCGCATCGAACGAACGCGAAACCGAACCTCCAGCGCTACATTTCAGGGTGACGGCGTGCTCATCCGCCTCGCCGGTCGCTTGAGTGCAGTAGAAGAGAAACGGCACCTCTCGTCCCTGCTCAAGCGCATGGCACGGCGTTTCGCCGATCATCATGCGTCGCAGGTCATTGATCCCTTTTGCTCCCTTCTTCACGCAAACGGCACGTTTCCCATCATTCTCGCAGACGGAACCACGCTGATCATGAATGTCACAATTGGGGATCGGACATCCGCGAAGAATACGGAGCACGGATGGATAGTCCAGCACGGACAGAAAAGCAGCGACCAAGATTTTCGAAAATTTCTCTGGCGACTCCTGAGTGTTTCTGAGCAGCCGCGGATGGAAGAAGTGGTGCATCGGATCAATGCGCGGACTTTTCGCGCACATATCACGCACGTGCGCCTTCGTCACATGCGAAGCCGCTTCGGCAGTTGCATGAGAGAAGGCCGCATCACACTCAATACGGCACTGCTCTTCGTTCCCGAGGAGCTGCGCACATACGTGATCATCCACGAGCTTGCGCACATCCTGCATCCCAATCATTCGCGAGCGTTCTGGACTTCGCTCTCTGCCGTGCTGCCCGAGTATGAAACCTGCAGAAGAACATTGAAAACGTACCGGCTATGCGGCTGACAGTTTTTTTCTCACCGCCTCAATGAGTTCGGGGAATTCGCGCTCAAAAAAGTGCCCTCTGTTCGTAAACTCGTTGTACTCCGTGCTGAGCTCTTTACTCACGAGCCTCGGTTCCTCGATAGGGAAAAATGGATCGTCCACTGAGGCAAACTGAATGATCCAATGCTGATTGCGCTTGATTGCCTCCCAATCCCACGGATCGTCGAAGTATCCGCTCAGCCGCTCATTCTCCTCTCCTGTATCGGTGTAGTAGGCACCGACGAGCACGGAGCCGAAAATTTTATTCTTCTCAGTCCATCGCATGGCTGCGATGGCTCCAGAGCTGTGTCCGATCAGAATGGAATTGCTGTCGGCGTGGCATTCATTCTGCAGAAAAGGGAGCCAGATACTTTTTCTTGCCAAGCGCGCATCAGGAAAATCCTTCGCAACGACCTCAAGTCCGAGAGACCGGAACTTGCGCGCGGCATACGGGAACCAGTAGTGACCCACGCCCTCTCCACTGTTGCCATGGAGGAAGATAATCTTGGGAGGATCGGAAATCATGACGCGATGATAGCGCATCATGTCCGCTCATCCTCGTCACCCTCTGGGTTATACAATATATGTAATTCCTGACATCTGCTCTGCACCTCGCGCGTGAATTGATCGGGATCAAGCAGCTCTGCTCCCTGGCCCCTCAGCTCATGGATAATTGCTTCTGGTGATTCATTCTTCTGCACAAGAGCGTATGCTCGCTCCACTTCATCGGGCCCTAGGTCTGAGACGGCAAGATGCATATGCGGCATACAGAGAGAGGGAAAAGAGAGAAAGAATCTTTTTAACGTACCGTGGCTTCTGCCTTTGACACGTTTGTGTGCGACACACTGGTTGCCTCACTCACGGCCTTGAGGAGATCTGTGATGCGCGGGGTGTCTTCCCACTTCACCTTCAGATCCTCACGACCCATGTGACCATACGCGGCAAGTGCCTTGTACTGGGGCTTGAGCAAGTCTAAGTCGCGAATGATGGTGGCAGGACGCAGATCGAACACCTTCTCTACAGCCTTCTCGAGCACACGGTCGTCATACGTGCCAGTGCCGAAGCTCTCGACGCGGATCGATACAGGGCGAGCCACGCCGATGGCGTAGGCCACCTGAACTTCGCACTTACTGGCGAGACCTGCTTTCACGATGTGCTTGGCCACCCAACGTGCCGCATACGCAGCGCTGCGATCAACCTTGCTGGGGTCCTTACCCGAAAAGGCACCACCACCGTGGCGTCCGTACCCGCCGTAGGTATCGACGATGATCTTGCGGCCGGTGAGTCCGCAGTCCCCTGGGGGGCCTCCGACTACGAAACGTCCTGTCGGATTGATGTGCAGCACCGTATCTTTGTCGAGGTACTTATCACAGATCGGTTCGATCACGTGCTTCGTGACATCTTTGCAGATCTGTTCATGCGTAGCGCTTTCGGCATGCTGGGTCGAGATCACCACACACTGCAGGCGCTGCGGCTTGCCGTCATCACCGTACTGCACGGTCACCTGGCTCTTTCCATCAGGGCGCAGGTAGGGGATGAGCTTACTTTTGCGCACTTCTTCCAGTCGCTTGGTGAGGCGGTGTGCAAGAGCGATAGGAAGCGGCATGAGTTCCGGTGTTTCATCGCAGGCGTAGCCGAACATCAATCCCTGATCGCCGGCACCCTGTTCCTTATCTTTATTCGTATCGTTGTCGACCCCCAGCTGGATGTCGGCACTCTGCTCCCCCACGCTCACCATCACCGCGCAGGCTTTGTGATCGAATCCAAATGTTGCATCATCGTAACCGATCTCTTCGATCGTCTTACGTGCGATCTCGGCGATGGGAATATAGATCGATGTCTTGATCTCGCCAGCAACGACCACGAGACCGGTCGTGGCCAGACACTCGCACGCTACGTGCGAGGTGGGATCTTTGCTCAGTGCGTAATCGAGCACGGCGTCGCTGATCTGATCGCAGACCTTATCGGGGTGCCCGGAGGTTACGGACTCTGAAGTGAAGAGGTGGGACATAAGAGAGGGGAGGAAAGTGAGGAAGGTAAGGAAGGTGGAGAATGTAGGGCAGCCCTTCGCGGCTGCGGATCTGAGAATCCCGCCTCCCCGTGTAGAGGAAGCGTGGCTTTATGAGAAGCTATCTTCCCCCTTACAGGGGCTGGAGTTCCCACCGTTCCCCTTTTGGGGGTGGTTGGGGGATGCATTTAGCGGGCCAGTTCCCTCTGCATCTCTCTGGATAGAACAGTGATGTGGACACAGTGTAGGCGCCGTTGCGGCGCTTTTCAAGCAGATAGGATGACTTAGTTTTTGGCTTCAGAAAGCCGTTATTCGTTGTCTTGGCACTTCTGAGGATAGAGAACACTAGCCTAAAGATAGCGGGCGAGTATTCTTGCGCTATGCCTGACACGCTCGTAGGAACCGACATCTCTACAGAGCACCCCGTCGGACAACAGTCACCTCTTCTTGTCGAAGCAGAGCAATTGAGAGAAGATGTGCAGCAAGGACACTGCGAACAATTCCCAAAATTAGAACACGCCATCGACATACTCACGCAGCAGTCGTGGTTTATGTCAGAGGACCGTACTGCACAATGCACAGAACTCTACGAGACGGTTTTGCGATGGAAGACCATATATTTTCATCTCCATCTGGCAGAAGAAAGTTGTACTGAACTGAAGACGCTCGAAGAGGGTGACGATGGACCACTGTGGGAGGAGCTGCGACAACACTTCTTTGAATTGGAGCCACTTCATCAGCACTTCACGCCCGACATGGAGATCCGCTATCGGCAACTACAAGTCGAGGCACATGTGTGGCAACAGATTAATGGCCACCTCTACTATGGAGGAGAAGCGATGGCCATCGTTCAGGAACGCTTTTCTCCTCCAGATATTCAAAAGCTTCGAGGAGAGGTGATTGCCCTATGGGAATCACACATTCTTCTTAATGCCTATCCATTACAACTGCGTCGTGCCGAGGCTCTTAGGGATTTCTGGGTTCAGAAAATCCGAAATGTTTTTGCTCACAGGCCACCTATGGCCACCCAGCAGGCATCAGAAAGCCCCTCAACTTCAGAAAGTGCGAGTACCTAACGAGCAATTGCATTGTAGAGCCACGCGAAGATCGCGCCGCAGATGAGGCCATCCAGAAAACCCCAGACTGCTCCGTACAGAAGCCCCACGGGCGTAGAGCTGTAGCCTAAGTACACCTCTGAAAGCATGTCGACCATGCTGGATCCCATGCCTGTCTGCATCGCCAGAAGTGCGAAGAGGATCAGGCTGGCCGACCAGAAGATGCCGCAGGTGAGCGCGAGTGCTTTGACGTTGAACATACGAAGGAGGGGGAAAGCATCCTCCATTCTACCCCTATTCCCAATCGAGTTCTTTAAGGTGCTCGATGACTTTCCCCTCAGCGACACTCACCAGATCCATGCGATATCCGCGATCATAGTGATGTGCATTCACCCACATACGGGCGGAGCGGATAAGACGTTGTTTTTTGTACCAGTGGATGTTGAGCTCAGGAGGAAAATACTGGGAATTCTGGGAACGCGTCTTCACCTCGGCAAAGACGATCACATCGTCAGCCAGATCTCGCGCAACGATATCGATCTCATCCCGACCCATACGCACATTGCGTCCGAGGATGTTATATCCCATTGACAGCAGGTAATGCGCGGCGATGTCTTCACCTTTTTGGCCGACCAAGAAATTCTCCGACATGGTATTGCTGGAACGAGATAGCACCGTACGAAGAAGGTGTACGATCGTCCAGCTTTTCCACTCGACACAGTAGGTGGACTATAGTACACCCTTCCTAGTTTTCCCCTCTCTATGCTCACAAAACTGAACTCGTTTGCCACCATCGGCCTTGAGAGTGCGCGCATCACGGTCGAGGTCGGCTCCATCCCCGGCGAGGGCAAGATCTTCATCGTTGGACTGGGCGACACCGCTGTGCAGGAAAGTAAGCAACGTGTCAGGCACGCTTTGCGTGCGGAGGGGTACCGATTTTCGACCGGACTCACCGTCACCATCAATCTCGCCCCCGCAGACCTCCGCAAGGCAGGTCCACGCTACGACCTTGCCATGGCTCTGGGCATTCTCATCGTCAACGGATCACTCGCCCTGCCGGAGGATATCCTCGCCACCACGGCATTCTTGGGCGAGCTCGCACTCGACGGCAGCCTGCGACACATCACCGGCGTACTGCCTGCAGCCATCGCCTGTCGCAAATTAGGAATCACACGCCTTGTTGTGCCCGCTGTGAACGGATCAGAAGCGGCACTGATTCCCGACATCGATGTGGTTGCTGCAGACCACATCAGCGAAGTGATTGATATTCTCAAAGGGGAACGTGCCCCTGCTTCCATCTTGGCGCCGGCGTGCAGTACCACAACACATGATCCCGAACTGGTGGATTTTGCAGATGTTCGTGGGCAGGAACATGCCAAGCGCGCACTAGAGATCGCCGCGGCAGGCGGTCATAACGTGCTCATGAGCGGGGCACCTGGCGCAGGCAAGACTCTACTGGCGCGGGCATTTCGCGGTATTTTGCCGCCTCTGTCTCAGGAGGAATCCATCGAGGTCACGCAGATTTACTCCGTCGCCAATCTGCTCCCGCCCGAAATCCCTCTTATCACGCAGCGCCCGTTCCGTGTGGTACATCACACGGCAAGCGGCGTGAGTATCGTGGGTGGTGGGCAGATTCCCGGGCCCGGTGAAATCAGCCTCGCCCATCGTGGCGTGCTCTTCTTAGACGAGCTCGCAGAATTTCCTGCACAGGTACTCGAAGTGTTGCGGCAGCCACTTGAGGATCGTCGTATCACCATTACGCGGGCACAGGGCTCGGTGACCTTTCCGGCAGATTTCACCATGATCGCTGCCATGAATCCTTCGCGCTTCACCTCAGGGAGCAAGGAACGCATTCATCGACGCATCTCGGCTCCACTCTTGGACCGCATCGATCTCACTGTGAACGTGCAGCCTGTTCCGATCGAAGAGCTTCAACGTCCGGCCAAGGTAAATGGCGACACAACGGCAGCTGTTCTCAAGCGTGTGATCAAAGCGCGTACGCAGCAGGCACAGCGCTTTCGTGATCTTCACATTCGCACGAATAAAGAAATGGGCGTGAAGGAAATCGATGCACTCTGCCCCCTCAAAGAAGACGCGCACACATTACTTTCGCAGGCCGTGGATCGAATGGGTCTCTCTGCACGCGGCTACCACCGTGCCATCAAAGTTGCGCGCACGATTGCAGATCTGGCGGGTACACAGGATATCGAGATCGTGCACGTGGCAGAGGCATTACAGTATCGACAGAGCATTGAGGACTAGGGCGTAGGAAAAGGGCGTAGGGCGTAGGACAATAATGTATTTTCTCCCTCTCAAACATGAATTCATTCACTGACCTAAGGGCATGGCAAGTCGGGATGCAACTCGTCAAAGAGATATACGCCATAACCGCTTCGTTCCCTGTCTCTGAACAATATGGTCTTTCTTCTCAACTTCGAAGAGCATCGACAAGTATTCTCGCAAACATTGCCGAAGGCTTTAGTAAAAGATCGCCAGCAGACAAAGCTAACAAATATACGATTGCACGAAGCGAGTGCTCAGAAACACACGCATTTCTGTTGATATGTGGTGAACTTCAGTTTGTTTCAAATACTAAAAACCTTCTTTTGATTTCACTCGTTCAAGAAGAAGGGAAATTGCTTTCGGGGCTTATCCATGCACACATGCAAAAAGGAACCCTACGCCCTACCCCCTACGCCCCACGCCCTGTATCCTAACACCATGCACTTCGCCGACTCCCTCACAAAAGCGATCACCGAAAAATCCCCCGTCTGTGTGGGGCTCGATCCCAATCTCAGCAAGCTTCCCGAGGGCATTTCGAAGGACGCCAAGGGCTTGATCACCTTCGGCACCGGAATCATCGATGCCGTGAAAGATATTGCCGCCTGCGTGAAACCGCAGATGGCCTACTACGAAGCACTCGGCTGGGAGGGGATGCGCGCCTTCTATGAAACCTGCGCCTACGCGAAACTGCAGGGGCTGCTCGTGATCGCCGACGGCAAACGCAATGACATCGGCTCCACCTGCGAAGCGTACGCAGATGCCTACCTCACGAAAGATTCCCCCATCGATGCGCTCACCGTCTCGCCCTACTTAGGCTCCGACGGCATCAAGCCTTTCATCGAGCGCTGCGCCAAGAATGACAAAGGTATCTTCGTGCTCGTGAAGACCTCTAACTCCAGCTCCGGTGAACTGCAGGATCTGCCCACGGGGGATGAGACGGTGCATGAGCACATGGCACAGCTTGTCGAAAGTTGGGGGCTCGATCATCTTGGCAAAGAATCCGGCTACTCCTGTGTAGGCGCTGTGGTAGGAGCAACGTACCCCGAGGAACTCAAGTACCTGCGCACACTGCTCGCACACAGCATCCTGCTTATCCCAGGCTACGGTGCACAGGGAGGAACGGCCGCCGACGTGGCGCACGGGCTTGTGAACGGCAAAGGAGCGATCGTGAATGCCTCACGCTCGATCATCTTCGCCTCGAAGGGCAAGGATTGGAAAGAAGCGGCGCAGAAGGCGGCGGAGAAGATGAAAATGGAGTTGGCGAGTGTGCTGAAGTAATGTTCGTGATTACTCGTGTGCTTTGGACAGACTTGCACAGATGGAGACAATTTCTGCGAGAGGGACACGATAAAATTTAGCGAACTTCATCATTTCAACAGCGGTCAATTTCTGGTCGCCAGATTCCAATCGCTGAAATTTTGATGCGCCTATATCCATCGCCGTTGCCACGCCCCTTAAACTCATATCTTCCTTGAAACGAAGAGTAGCTAACTTGGTCGCATTTGCTCGATACGTTTCCTCTCCCCCTGAGGGGGATCTCTTGAAGGCACCCTCTTTCCCGACATCGATAAATGAAATTTCATCCATAGTTGTTCCTGCATAAACGGCAACAAAATCATCCAATGAAAGACCATAGAATTCTGCGAGTTGGGACATTTCATGCGCGTAGGGTTCCTGGATGCCCGATTCGAGCCTTTGGAATCTGTTCGCCGGAATGCCCATCTGTTTCGCGGCTTTCCTCTGGCTCATTCCCTTACCTTCTCTTAAAAGAAACAGCCGCGATTTCCCCTCCAACGCCCCCTGTGCCTCAGTAGCCGATTGAACTGCCTCTTCTAATGTCGCTTGTTTCCCAACCTGGGGAATGGATTCGCCGAGCAGAAGTAGGCTGGCGAGCGCTTGTCCGTGTTTTTCGACCATTCTTCTAATGAGGACCATCGCCTCCGCCTGATAATCAATTCGAAGTTTCTGATCGGTTGTATGGTTGGCAATATCAGCTAAGCGCTTCATGCAGCCAAAAACATTCTCTGAGAGGTGATTACCCATATAAATATAATGCATTAATATATTATTATGTCAATTATTACCATTTCTTTCTCGACTCAAGAATTCTGGTGATCCCAGTAGGAATCGAACCTACATTTACCCCTTAGGAGAGGGTTGTTCTATCCATTGAACTATGGGACCGTGCTGCCATTGTACTGTGCTGCACGCAAAATACGAGAACCGTCCTCGTCTAATCTCAACCCTGCCCTTCTTCCTACTACTTCTTCGCCTTTAGCAGCACGACCTCTCTGCCCTCTGCGGGTAGTGATTTGACCTTGTACTCATCCACCACCTCTTTACCCACAGCGCCGCAGATCTTAAGGACCTCTTGGAACATCTTTCCATCTTTCGTTTCGAGTGGAATAAACACGCGCGGATCCACAACATCAATGAGGTGTTGCACAATTTTCACATCATCCACCGGTAGAATGAGAACATCGATATCACCGACGATTTCGAGCTCCTCATCGTTGAGGTCATGAAGGGGTGACGAGAGGAAGAGGCACCGCACATCATCGGCATTGATAATGTACGAAACCTGTCCACCCTCCTTGTGGCCGAGGCCGCGGATGAAGATGCCGTCAAAGTCGTACTCTCCCGGCCAGCTGATCGTGCGCTCGGGTGGATTTTCGTCGGGATGCGAGAAGATCGTCATTGTGCCTTCGGGCCCTGGCTTGGCCTGTGCGGCTGGGAAAATGGTGAAATCCGTTTTGCTGAATGTGCACTGTAGAGTAAGGCCGCCGAGAGAAGAAATCGTTGCCATAGAGCGAAGGTATGATAGGGGAAAGAACGCAGGACGCAAAGATGGAGAGCGCAATCTTTTGCAAAAAATTACCAACCCATACTCAGCTTATCGCTTCATCGTCAATGGAGTCGAAGAGCTGGATGGCAGAGGAGTATCAGCCTCATCATCCTGCTCACTGCGTTCCTCCGTGACAATTTTGTCGATATCCGCCCCCAGGTTTCTGAGTTTTTCATCGAAGCGATCGTAGCCACGCTCGATGTAACGAACATCGGTGATGGTGGTATCTCCACTGGCACAGAGGCCTGCCAGAACCATGGCTGCCCCGGCACGGATGTCGTTACTGGAAACAATGCGGCCTTTGAGTTCTGTGGGACCGATAACAAGCGCTTCGTGCGCATTGAGAATCTCGATGTGAGCCCCCATCTTTTCGAGCTCATACAAGTACGCCATACGTCCCTCGAAGAGCCGCTCAAAAATCCTGCTCACACCATTTGCCTGTGTCATTGCGACCCCCATCGTCGCCTGTAGATCGGTGGGGAACCCTGGGAAGATGTTCGTACGTATTTCGAGTGCCTTGAGCATCGAGAGCTCACCATCTACAAATAGAATGTCTCCCTCTGTTTTTACAACGGCCCCCATGCGCCTGAGGGCGCTCAGGAACGAAACCAAATGTTCACTATCCGTTTCGTGCAAACGCACTTTGCCCTTGGTCACGAGGGCGGCAATAATGAACGCGCCTGCCTCAAGATAATCAGAGATGACGGTATGTGTCTGCGGTTGCAGCGTCTTTTTGCCCTGTATCGACACCGTATGTGTGCCAATGCCTTCCACCTGCGCCCCCATTGCAGCGACGAGCTTCTCTACCTCCTGCACATGTGGCTCGGCAGCAGCGAGATCGATCTGCACCTCTCCCGGAACGAGAGCAGCAGCCATGACGGCGTTCTCAGTAGCTGTCACCGAAAACTCGGGCAGAATCACACGCCCGGGCTTCAGTGCTCCTTCGAGATGAAGGACTTCATCCGTACTACAGTCCTTCGCCCCCAGTTGTTCGAGAGCTGCAATGTGCGCATATACCGGCCGCTTACCCAGCACGCACCCTCCCGGATACGCCATCGATACTTCTCCAAAGCGTGCGAGGAGCGGGCCCAAAAGCACGATCGAACCGCGCAGTCTGTTCACGAGCTCACTGGGGATTAGTCGGTTCTGGAGTTTGTGTGTACGAATGCGAACGGTATTCGCCTGAAACGATGTCTCGGCTCCAAGGAATTCCAAAATCCGAAGCATGACGGTGATATCGCGCAACCGGGGAACGTTGTGGAGCACAGTCTCGCCACTGGCGAGCACCGACGCCGCAATGAGCGGGAGTGCTGCATTTTTCGAGCCGCTGATGGTGACATCGCCACGGAGGGGAAGCCCACCGCGTACGCGATAGCGGATATCCATAGAGGGGTGCATTTTAGCGTGAAGGGGTGGCCGGTGGTAGCGATTGGAAGAGTTAAAAAGCTATAAGCTTTAAGCTATAAAGCTGTAAACAGCGCGCTTAGGGCTTATGTCTTACAGCTTACGTCTCCGCCAGACCAGCATCTCCACAAACAACATCAGGACCCCAATCGTGATACAGCTATCCGCCACATTGAACAGGGGGAAGGAGCCAATCTGAAAGTAATCGGTGACGAGGCCATCGCGCAGACGATCAATGATGTTCGCCAGCCCCCCACCAAGGATGAGCCCGTACGCAAGCCGTTCTGCCGTCTTGCGCGCCTTGCATGACATCCATACAACAGCCACGAGAGCCACAGCAATCAGCGACATCTGCAGGGTGGGCGCAAAGGCGACCCCGAATGCCACTCCCGGATTGAGCGAATACTCCAAGCCGGCAAACGAGCCGACGATCGCAATACGATGTGCGAGGAGTGTATCGGCTAGTATGGCACTCACAAGACTCAACGCCCCACTAAGCAATACGGTCACCAGCAGTGTTCTCATGTCGTTATGGTAGCAAAGAACCTGCCAAGCGAGAGAAATCGCTGGCGATTGACAGGTATCCTGCTGAGGAATAGAACGATTCTCCCTCTTTGATGTAACGCAAAGGAGAATGACCTTTTGCTTGCGCCAAGCCCCAAACACCGATAAAATGAACTTAGAGTTTTTTAAGAAGTAGTTCACACTGTTCCGTAGCATCGGAACGGTGCCCTTCGGCAACGCTCAGGGTGACGCTGCGGCGTCAAGTTCCTCTTCTCTCCTCTCTCTTCATCCTTCGTTTCCCCTCTAGTCCATGCGTGCATCGTTCATCGCCGCCATTAACCAGATCTGTGCCGAAAAGAGCGTAAAGCCTGATCAGGTTCTCGAAGCCGTGAGACAGGCCATTGTCACTGCCTATCGCAAGGACTTCGGTAATAAGGAGCAGGAAATCCGCGTGGATTTAGAAGAGGGCAAAGATATGCCAACGATTCTGCTGGTGAAAGAGGTGGTGGAGGATGTAGAGAATGACAACTTTGAAATCAGTCTGAAGGACGCTCGCAAAGTGAAGCCGGATGCCGAAGTGGGTGACGAAATCTCGATTGATGTGACGCCCGTGGGCTACGGACGCATTGCCGCGCAAGCGGCCAAGCAGGTGATTCTGCAAAAGCTGCAGGAAGCCGAGAAGCAGAGTCTGTACGAGATGTTTAAGGATCGTGAGAACGAGCTCCTGACTGCTACGGTGACAAAAGTGGAACCCAACTGGGTCACGTTAGAAATCGAAGGTATGACAGTGAGCCTGCCCTGGAGGGAACAGATTCCTGGTGAGCACTACTACACCGGTAAGCGCATTCGTGTGTACCTGGATAAAGTGGAACTCACCGGTAAAGGGCCGCAGCTCAAGATCTCGCGCACGCACTCCGGACTCGTACAAAAGCTCCTCGAACTCGAGATCCCCGAAGTCCGCAACGGCGATGTCACGATCAAGGCGATTGCACGTGACGCGGGTTTCCGAAGCAAAGTTGCTGTGGCGAGCAATGATCCTCGCATCGATCCCATCGGCGCCTGTGTGGGCCAGAAAGGTGTGCGCATTCAGGCAGTGATGGAAGAGATCAATGGCGAACGCGTGGATATGATCGAGTGGAGTGAAGATCCCATTCGGCTCATTTCAACCTCCCTGCAACCAGCCTCGATCTCCGCTGTCATTATTGTGAACAATCAGGAGCGCCTCGATGATCAGGACCGCCGCATCAAAAAGCGTGCCGCTGTGTTCGTGGAGGAGGCTCAGCGTCCCATGGCTATCGGCAAGAAGGGGCAGAACATTCGCCTCGCTACCGAGCTCACCGGATTCGAACTCGACATGTACAACTACGAGGAGCTGGCGGCCTTTAAGGCCAAGTTGTCAGAGCTCAGAGAAGGCGACATTGCTCACGCAGAAGCCGTTTCCACAGAGGACTCTCCTGCAGAAGCGCCTGCTGAAGAGGCCGTTCCTGCAGAAGCACCTGCTGAAGAGGCTGCTGCAGCGGAAGAGACTCAGCCTGAGAAATCTGCCGAGCCAGAAATCACAGAGAGCTGATTGCTGGCAGCGAACCGCTCCCCGCTCTAGTATCGGGATGTGAACTTGCCTCCGCTTTCCTTCGTCGTCCTCGATACCGAAACGACGGGCTTCGTACCTAAGACAAATCGTGTAATTGAGTTTGCCTCGGTATGCGCAGAGAAAGGAAAGATCGTAGAGGAATTCGAGACGCTCATTGCAATTCCTGAGAGCGTGCCACCGACTGTGCAGGTACTCACGCACATCACCACACAGATGCTCGAAGGAAAACCCACATTCGAGCAGATGCGCGAAACGATTCGATCGAGGATTGGTGAAGATGCCCTCATCGTCGGCCAGAATGTCGGCTTCGATATTCGCATGCTGAAAGGAGAAGGTATCGACCTGACAGATTACCCCTGGATCGACACATCAATGCTCGCATCGATGGTGTTCCCTGAGCTGGCGAGTTACTCACTCGGTTACGTGAGCACGGTTCTCAAGTTGCGACATGACCCCGTGCACCGCGCTCTCGGGGACGTGCACGCCACGCTGGAACTCTTCGGAAAATGCTGGAAACGCATGCAGGAACTTCCACCCGATGAGCTTCGCACGCTCTTTGAGATCTTCTCTCTCTCTTCGCCAGGCTATCGACGTCTGGCTGAGGTACTGCCGACAACACCTGCCGCCAAGCGCCCGAAGTGGCTGCTCTCGGGAACCCGTCCCTCCCGCGCCAAAAAGCAGGAGACAGGCGATCGCGTACAGCTGCCCTCTCTTACAAAAAACGGCGTGACACTGATAGAAGATTCTCTCGCTCCCCAAACGCTGCAACGCATTGTCGATACAGCGCTGGCCTCAAAGGAAGCCACATGGATCGTCGTAAAGAATCTCGAAGCATGCGTGCGCAGACTTACGCTGCCTGAAGGCAAAACGCGCGTGCTCATGCCTGCGCCACTTCTCTTAGATCCAGAATCTGTCGAAGCTCTACTCCTGCAACAGGCCTTCACGTCAGACGAAGCTACATTAGCCGTCAAAGTGCGGTGGTACCGCCCTACGGCACACCGTGATCTTCCTGTGCACGGAGATGAACGGGCAGTGTGGTACGGCAAGCTTGCCTGCACGCAACAGTCAAAGGCATATCACCAGCAATTCACGAACATCCCTTCGGTCGCCCTTATTGATCACCAACAACTCCTCTCTCTACTCGCGGATCCGGAGCATCCTGGTCATGCAGCCCTCACTGCCAACACGCGATTGATCGTCACTGATGCCTCCATGCTCGAAGATACAGCGACGAAGGCATTGCGCTGGCAAGTGGTGCTCGATCACCTACGTGCCGCCGCAGAAGGACGTGAAGACCTTACGAACTTCTTGGACCTATTGCAGCTCTGGATCGAGCGAATCCGCGCCTTTCAGGATGTGCGTTACCTCATCAGTCAGGATCTCGAAACATCAGAGGCACACGCCCTACGTGAACGCCTCGCGCCCTTTCTCACAGACGACACCTTGCCGGAGCTTCCGCGGCGCGATCTGGCAGATCTCGATCGTATTCTCACGCCAGAACTGCTCCACCACCGCATTGCATGGATTCAGCAACGACAGGGAGGAAGTCAATTCATTCAGTCTGTCCCTGAGCGCATCGGGCCCCTGCTCTCGTCACTGTTGTACGAAGAGCACCCGACAATGCTCAGTGTTCCCCCTCTGTCCGCAGATACGCTTCGTGAGATTCTTCCTGCAACAGATCTTTCTGCCGCTACTCCCTTTCCACCCTTTTCGCTCCCGCTCACCATCCGTACCGATCTCGCTCTCGACGATATTTTAAGGGAGCCTCCGCCAGGAAAATCCATTGTCCTTGTAGGCAGCCGGCGCATTATCGAAGAGAAGTACGTGGAATACGCACCGACACTGGAAGAACGTGGTACGACACTCATCTGTCAGAACCTGAGTGGGGGAATCGAGCGAATGACAGCGGAATTTTTAGCGGCCTCATCACCTACCCTGTGGCTGCTCACTCCCTGGGGCTACGAAGACGTAGAGCTCCCTCCGGAGATTGCAGACCGCCTGCTAATTGCCTCGCTGCCATTCGACCACCCATCACACACCGTGCTCTCGCGACGAGCAGCACACTATCCCAATGCCTTTGAAGGTTACTTCCTGCCCCGACTCGAGCACCGACTGTTTCGCCTGCTACGTACTTTCTGTCGCCACCGCACGTTTCACGGTGAGGTGCTGGTTACGGATGATCGACTCAAGACCAAATCGTACGGCAAGCGCGTCATGGTGTATTTAAAGCAATTTGCCCAGGAATTCAAAGCCGCAGACAAAGACGGCAAGTCGCAGATGGAGCTGTTCTAATCTCCTGGCGAATCATTGCTAGTCCGCCCCATGTATTTTGAGCACCACAAAGGCTGTTCGCCACAGAATCCAGAGATCAAGGAGCGGTGACCACTCTTCGACGTACTGCAGGTCGTACTTCACCTCTTCTTCGAATGGCAAGGAGCTACGACCCATCACTTGTGAGAGGCCCGTCATGCCCGGACGGACAGCGAATACCCGCCGGTGCACGTGCGTGTAGCGATCCACTTCGGATGGTAAATGCGGTCGAGGCCCCACCAGAGACATCTGCCCCATAAACACATTGAAGAGCTGCGGCAGTTCATCGAGAGACCATCGACGCAAAAAGTGACCGAACGTGGTCACGCGCGGATCTTTGTGAACCTTGAAGAGTGGGCCATCGCTCCGGTGACTTAGGTACTGCAATTCCTCTTTACGCGCTTCTGCATCACAGACCATGGAACGGAATTTCAGCATGGGGATGCGCCGTTTGCCAAAATCGCCCACGCGTCCCGAAACGAAGAAGACCGGCCAACCACTATCGATGAGCACGCCTATCCCCAGCAGAACGAGCAGTGGAAGGAGAATGAGAATCAGTGCGCAACTGACCACAACGTCACCCACGCGCTTTGCAATGCGTCCCCAGCCGTCGAGCGGGGTGGGTTGAAAGCGCATCATAGGGAGCATCCCCAGCCGCTCGATGCGCAGGAGGTGTGGCACATCTGAAAACACAGGAGGGAAGAACCCATAGCCAATGTGGCGACTCCGGCAGAAATCGATGAGCATAACGGTCTCTTCGCTCCCCGGGTTGGGATCCGTCTGCAATACGAGATCAATTACTGGAACATGGGCAAGGCGACGGATCCCTGCCAGATCCTGCAAGTGTCCCACATAGTGATAGCGAATATCGTGCTCCAAAGTGCGACACGCGAGAGGCGTAATAGGCTGACGACCGACCGACACCACGGTGCGCACGCCAATGCCTAGTCTTAGGAGTGAGCGCTGCAGCAAGACGAGTGTTGTGCGACCCATCATGCTGAAGAATGCGAGAAAGAACACTGCATGAAAGAGGAGGATACGAGAGTAGAAGAGTTGCTTCTCAACAAAGAAGAACCACGCCACCACCGCGACCAACCAGAGGAGAGAAGCAATAGCAACATTCCCCATTTCGCGCCAGGAACTGATTGTTGAACGCAGGACGTAGAGCCCCAAGAGAGCTGCAAGCATGAGGAAACCTACAACACTCGGCACAATGAAAGAGTCTGTGTAGAGCGAGAGGGGCGGGAGCGTGGTTGCTGGATCTAGGAGCTGTACACCAGGAACAAGGTCGACCCGCGCTTCGCGTAGCCGATAGGCGAGGAGGAGCGCCGCAGTTACCGCGAATGCATCAACAGGAAGACGCAGTAAGCCGAGGAGGAGTTCGGAGCGTTTCACTGAGACTGAAGTGTACTACGAAATTCATCGGTATCACCCTCTCAAAAACATGACATTTCTTCTATACTGGTTATGGACCAGCCGCTTTAGTTCCCGCCTTCGCTCCGCGCTTCGCTTGAGCTACGGTGGGCAAGCAGTGGTAGAGCAGTTCCTTCAAGCCGCTTTAGCTCAGTGGTAGAGCAACTCACTTGTAATGAGTAGGTCCGGGGTTCAAATCCCCGAAGCGGCTCCAAGTTTTCTATAGCTCAGTGGTAGAGCAACTCACTTGTAAGAGTTAAGTCCGGGGTTCAAATCCCCCTCCCAGAGCCAAGCTCTTGAGCACAAGCTCAAAGAGCGCCGTGCGAAAGGCTTGGATCGCAGTCCCGCGAGGGAGAAGCGGCTCCATTTTTCTTTGTGATGACCTTGCAGGAAATTGCACAGAGCAGGAGAATAGAGCTTCCTGCTCTTTCGATGATCGCCCCGGCTACGCCTCTGGGCTACGCCGTGGGAGGAACGTCCGGGCACCACGCGAACGCCTAGTGGGTAACGCCCACCTATCCGTCACATATCCGGTAAAGGCGGATACGGACTAGTACCACAGAGACGAGCCCCGTAAGGGGAGTGAAACGCCTCGGAGTACCGAGGCCCCGCACTTGATGCGGGGTTGGCAAACTCTAGGTGGTGCAAGGAGGATTTGGGTCGTCGGAAATCCGCAGTGGTTCCGCTGCGCCGATCACCCCTCCGCATTGAGGTCTTCGGGCAACCGAGATCCCAGAGAGATGATCATCCATCCCGCCTACGCGGGAAGACAGAACCCGGCGTACAGAAGAGCAGGTACACTCATGAGGAAGCCTTGGTGGCAATACCATCGGGCTTCTTCCATGTGTCTAAAGGGAGCTCTAAAGTAAAGGATGTTCCTTTGCCTTCGGTACTGAGGAAGGAGATTTTCCCTTTGAGCTGTTCGGCCAGCATGCGTGAAATGTAGAGCCCGAGACCGCTGCCCGTCGTATCAACTTTCGTGGCGTTGGATGCGCGAAAAAGACGCGTGAAGAGATAGCGCTGTTCCTCCTGAGGAATTCCAAGCCCCGTATCCTGAACGGTAATCGAGACCATCTTGTCAGACTGCTTGAGTGAAACATCAATACTTCCGCCAGACTTCGAGTACTTCACGGCATTGCTGAGAATATTATGCAGGATGATCTGCACGAATGTCGGATCTGTTGCGATCGACAGATGATCGGGCGCACGCAGTTCCAGGCTGATCTTGCGCTCCTTCGCAAAAGACCGTTCGTCTTCTGCTGCATCTTGTACGAGCGTGACAAGATCAACTTCTTGCACAACCGGCGCAGCAACACCGCCGCCCTCCAGCTTCGAAACATGGAGCAAGGCATCAATGAGGCTCACCATGCGCTGACTCGCAGTGCACATCTCTGTTATATACGATTCTTGCGTCGGCGAGAGTTTTTCTTGGGTATCTGTCTGCAGCAACTCCAAGTACCACGAAATGGTGGAGAGGGGGGTTCGCAACTGGTGTGATGCCAGTGAAATAAATTCTGATTTCATGTAATCGAGCTTGCGTTCCTCCGTCACATCATGGAACACCGCCACTGCGCCGAGGAGCTGTCCACCAGACAGCAGCGGGCTCACGATGAACATGACTGGCACTCTCGTACGATCAGAGCGCTCAATGCTCACTTGCTGCTGCGGCTGAGGTCGGACCTCTGCGTGAGACTGTAAGCAGAGGGCAATGGGATGTTGATCGGCGGCAATGGAATGGTGATGGCTCGAGAGCGGGAGCAACTCCGTTGCAGGATATCCGAGCACTTCTTCTGATCGCTCCTTGCCCATGATGCTCACACCCATAGGATTGACGTCAACAATCAGGCCCTGCTGATCCGTGACAACGACTCCGTGGTGAATGGATGTGAGGATGGTACGGTCTTTGAGATATTGTTCCTTGAGTTCGCTCGTACGTTTTTCGACTTCACTTTGCAGATACTCATACCCACGCTCGAGACGGTGCGCCATGTCTGCAATAGCAGAGTCGAGCATCCCCACTTCATCGGTTACTTTCTCTGCCGCCTGATACTCCCAGTGATCCGGCCCGAGCCGCGCGACTCTGCGGTACAGAGAAACAATGGGGCCTGTTAATCCTTTGGCAAGAAAGTACGCCAGTGCCACAGCAAGGATAAATACCAACGCGCCAAGCAGCGCGAAGAGTGAAGCGAAGAGTGGAGGGAGAGGACGCGCTGCCAAAGCAGCAGCACCCGAAAACAGCACAACCGAGAACGTCGCCAGCAAGGCAAACTGACGCACCGTGCGCCAGAAGATGGAACCACGCACGCGTGGACTTTGCGGCCGAATGGACGTATGTGGGGACATGATCATGGATGTGTGTCTTACAGATGATTATACCATATTTATTAACTTCTTACCATTATCCGATTTACCCCTGAATCCTGCGCACATCACCAAAACCCCGCACTCTGGATTCAGAAGTACGGGGTAATGGAATAGTGCTCTTGTTCTCTTTAGCGCGTAACCGAGATGGTCTGGCTCTGTTCGGCCACTGGTGCCGACACGGTGACGCGACCGCTCGTAATGGCCACATCGTAATTCGTGTCGTTGCCCGTGGCACCCGAGGGATCTGTCGGCAGATCGACGATGTACGACGTCGTGAGGGAATCCAAGTCACAGCCATTTGTGACACCTGTGCAGGAAGAAGCCTTCACACAGATGTGGCCACCCGTGCCGGATGCCAGGCAGCCCGGCATGGTGCCGTTGTTATCGATGGCGTACTGATAGACAGCATTGAGAATGGTATTCACGTCACTGCGGCGTTGTGCGTTTCGCGCGTCGCCCATCTGCTTGGTGGGGTTGATCGCCACGATGACAATAGAAGCCAGAATCGCGATGATTCCGATGACGAGAAGGAGTTCAATCAGAGTGAACCCTCTACGAGAGAGATGAATCTTCATGAGAAAAATTGGGGAAGAGATAGGAAGAGAACGAGCACAGCATACAAAGAATGCTCTCGCGCAGTGTAACAAGTTTTTCCTTGTGGGGCTTCAATTCTATTGACTGAAACAAAAAAGGTTTCGCAATTTTCATTGCGAGCACGGCAAGGCGACGGATGCGACGCCACAGTCATCACCCGAACACACGTTCCAGATATACGTTCCCCCCTGACATGTAGGAGCGGGGCATCCGCATGCATTTCCTGTTGGCTGATCTTTAGGAAGAAGCTGAACCGCCATTTCAAAGTGCCGTGCATACTGCGGAACCGCAGTAGAGGGGAGTGGATACGTCTCGGCCAGATCGAATGAGAGGAGCAAAGTGGGATGATCGTCATTGGGCGAACTATTGCGTGCGGTAAATCCTGAAATCGTCATGCCAGCTGGCGTGAGTACCTGCTTGGTCTCTCGAAGGACGAGTACGAGAGAGCCGCTCTCTACCCCTACAACGAAAGGGTCATCGTACTCCGAAACCATCTGGAGCGTCAGAATCGATCCTGTTGACCCGCTTGCGGGATCCATGATGCGCTCTGCATGTTCGATGCGCCATCGCAGTCCCTGCAATGTTTGCAGGCCTACGCGTTCCACAGACGCAATCGTCTGCTGTCGAGCACGCTGATCACTCGTAGCGAACAGAATGGAAATCACCGTTCCCCCGACGACAGCGAAGAAGGCAAGAAAGAGTAGTAGCTCGACGAGCGTGGTCCCGGGCCGCATATGGATGATGCACTTCTTCATTCGTACGAACAGGCAGAAAATTGTTCCACTTCACGCCAGGCAGATACCTCAATCGATGGAAGAACACGACTCAAGAGAATCTCGTAACGGCGTACGGTCGCCCCTACGCGCCCCTCAGCACACACTGAGCGATTTTCGTTTCCTGATCCTCCCACGCGCAGAATGTCACACTCCCCTTCATCGAAGGTCAATGCCTCGACTCCGACATAGCCCGTGTCATCCCACAGTGCACGGAGTGCGCGTTCCGCACAGGTCTGCGCCAGTGAACGTGCCTGCTCCGATTGCCGAATCGTAAAACCGATCTGCAGTGAGCCGATGCCAATCATAAGCAACGAACTCAAGGTGGCAAGAGCAACTGCTCCGATCATGATGATGCTCAGTAGGAAGATATAGCCGGGGCGGGCACGCATGGACATCATAGGCCGGGGCGGTAGAGAAGAACCCCACGATCCGTTGCGAGCAACACGCGGTCACGCTGCGCGTCGTAGGCCACTGCGCGTCCGCCACCAGTCAATGTTGTTGCACTTGTCACAATGGGGAATTGTCCATCGCGGAACGCCGCAAGGTCGGCCACCTGTAACTGCGCCGCAATGTTGTCGGTTGCGACGAAGGCATAACGACCTCCGGGCTCTGTAACGAGAGAGGGAACGCTGCCCCCAATCTCTTGATACCACGGACCGGGTGGCGATGACGGAATCGCCCCTGTGCTGATATCGAAGAGGATGAGTTCTTCAATTGCTTCCCCACTGCGGCGCCCAAGGAGAAGATCATCGTTCACCGTGGCAACCGAGAGAGCATCGTGCACATCGGTGAGGTTGAATCCCTCTCCAAGAGCGACCGAAAGTTCTGTGGGATCAAACACGTCCATCACTCTCAGTTCCAATGCATCCATTGACCCCGAAACATAAGCAAAGCCGTCGTGCAGACTTAAGCCGAAGAATGATGTTTCGTCATCGATTGAATCGAGGAGTTGCGGTAATTCGGGATCAAGCACGTCGTAGGCGAAGAACTCGGGCTCCACTGCGTCTTCGGTCGCACCAACAAAGAGTGTATTGCCAAAGAGCGCGAGTGAACGCACCCGCCCCCCGCCGGGCACATTGATCGAAGCAAGTAATTTCGATTGTGAGAGGGTAGATGGGTCTGTGATGTCGAACACCTGAATGTCGGCAGAAGAATTCGCCGTTGCAACGAATAACACATCACCGTTCACGATCGTCGCGTATCCCGCAACGCCCAGATCAAAACCTGTCGCAAGAGGAAGGGGGTCACCATCGATACTGTAGTCGTAAACGTGCAGCCCTTTACCGCCTTCACCATACGCACTGGTAACAAAAGCAACACCGTCTTTGAGGGCTATGCCCGAGAAGAGTGGTTGTCCCTCGATGACCGAAGAACCCTCAAGAAAGACCGACGCCCAATCGCCAATGGGTTTTATCGCTCGCCAGTCCGTGAGTTCCTCTCGAAGGAGCACGGACCCCGATCGTGAATTACCCTCGCGCCAGCGTGTTTCCGCCGTCACGCGCACGTGATCTTCTGCCACAGTCTGAATAGTGAGCGTGGTGGTAAATTCATCGTCCGTCACGTTCTCTTGTCCGCAGAACTCCCACAGCCCTGTTGCCCCGATGCAGATGCCATGCTGACCCGGAACCAATTGATCGAAGGAGGCATCCCGCATGCTACGGGCTGCTGTAAGTGCCTCAGAGGCCAAATAGACCGCTCGCACGTGATCGCCACTCAGCAGTGTCCCCTCCTGTCCCACGAAGAGCACCGACGTAACAGCGCCGGCAAGCATTGCGAATATTGCGACTCCTAGTAGAGCTTCGAGGAGGAGCGAACCCGATCGAGGACGGAGGAAGAGGGGAACAGATACGCAGTATACAGGGAGGACTTGCCTCCCTGCACACCGTGTATCGGATTATGAAATCCCCTACGGTCGCGACATTCTCAGAATGGCTGTTCCACAGCCAAATTGTCGTGCACCGTTCGTGTAAAAGGGAAAGAGACTCTTCAGTTCACGCAGGAGGAGTGGCTCACTCGTGAAGTAGTATTCGCGCACACCTTCTGCAACGTCGATCAGCTGCTCGCAACTGCATCCACGTGTATCGGTGAGCGAGAAAGAACTCACGCGCTTGCGCGGACCCTCACGGAAGATGCCTGTAGTACTCGTGAGAGCGTAGCGATTGAAGAGCATAAACTCTGTCGGAACGGATTCCGGCAGGTAGGTACCCGGGCAGAAATCCTGGGAATTCGCTATGCCATCACCATCATCATCAGATTCGCACGCTCCCAGACGAGCACCCATGGCGTTGTGTGCGGGCCATGCGGGTTCAGCGATTTCAATGGTTATCGGGTGCATACGATCAGTTGAAGGATAGTGACAAATTGTCATCTTGATCCCCGGAACTTGAGAAGACACTGAAGACGAATCAGAGCTGGTGCTGGTGAGTGAGCTTGCCTGACTACTCGTGCTGTCATCTCCACAGACACCACCGCTCGCCGGTTTACTGAGTGAAATCACCACCACGGCATCTTGGAAATCCGCTGTGTCGTCGAGATCCTGCAGTTCGACGAGTGCCAACAGCTGTCTGGCACTCAGTTGAATATATCCGTCAGAAATTCTGTCACGCAGGAACGGTCGCAGGCGCGTCGGTGTTGCGAGTAATCCAATGCCCGGAAGAACTGATCCGGGGCGCAGGAACTTCACACGATCCGCGTGATCGGACACATTGGCAACACGCTTGAAGAGCCAGGAGTACCGGCCCTCTGCAGAAAGCGAGATGGCCGAGCCGGAGGGCACATCGCGGAACGTCTGTGTGTCGCCCGCAAGAATGTCGCGGAAATTGAAGAGGCCGCGCCACGTGCTTCCGCCGTCAAAGCTGGTATTCAAACGCACATGCACCATCGGACCATTTGCGCCATACGTGGCATACGATCCGAGGACGGTGAAGGTGACATCTGCCTGTTCCCCCAAAACGATACGACCGCTGTCATCGAGTGTGTATGTGGCAGCACAGGGATCAGCTGGCACACTGCTTTGGCTGCCGTCTTGAACGTCTTCCCCTGTCTCGGATGAGGAGACAGAAGAAGTCGCGCTTGAGGCGGCCGAACTTGCAACAGAAGATGTACTGGAACTGGAGGTAGAGGTGGAACTGGAGGTGGCGCTCGCGACATTCCAGTAAATAAGAATTGCATCGTCGGCAACCGTCACACGCGTCTGGTAGAGCGCCGAACGCTGATCTGCTGCAATAGTGACTTCATCACCCCCTGGGCCATCGTTGACAATGCCATCTGTCAGATCTTCAGGGACGTTCTGACCAGTGTCTGCCTCGATCGATGAGATCTGTGCACGATCGAAAATCACGCGTGCATCCACGATCTCTTTGCCTGAAGGAATGATGTGCGATCCGTGCAGAAGCACACGCAGTACACCACTGCGGCGTTCGATGGACATACCCGGAACATTTTCGACGAGGTTGTTGTCGACCATGGTCACGCCGGCCACCGAGAGGGGAATCCACTGGTCCTCGGCAAACAGAATGCCCTGTGGGCCAACGTAGGCACGTGGCTTCATGTTACCAGCTCCCTGATTTTCGATGCGATTGAAGACGAGCTTCACTTTGGGATCCGTCGACTGGGCGCAGCTGCCCGGCTTCACTGCAAAGGCGACCTGAATGGCGGCATCCTGGAATTTTGATGAGCCCTTCCAAAGCGCATCAAGCTCCGTAAGGAACACCACGGCATGAGGATGAATTTTCATGCGTCCACTCTCGATGATCGCGCGCAGAAACGGTGCAAGGCTCGTCGGATTTCCAAAGGCATCGTAGAGCGTCGTGGGCAACAGGTGGCCATTGCGCAGAACGAGCATGTGCCCCGCAGAATTATTGGAACGGAATGTTCGGTTGAAGAGCCAAGAGTGTCGACCGTTCACCTGAACGAGAAGCTTCGTCCCAGAGGGAAGATTCTGAATTACTTCCTCTTCACCTCCGCTTACTGACTTACCATTGAAGAGCGGCACCCACGTGTCTCCTTCGTCGGTACTCACCGAAACAATAACTTTCGCCGCTCTACCGCCGGCACCCTCGCCCACTTGTGAGCCGAGCACCGTAATCGTGGCATCGACAGTGCCCGCTGTTTCCACTGTGCCATCTGGCAGAAGTGTGAACGCATCTTCGCATGTAGCCTCGCTACTGGAACTATCATCTCCTCCCACTCCTCCATCACTCGAGGCACTGCTCTCTGTTCCAGTGGAGCTTGTGGATGATCCTGTACTCCCCGTGCTCTGCTCTGAGCTACTGGCCGCTGATCCCGGCAGGGAACTCGACGCTCCTTCACTCGTACCCGCACTCGAAGATGACGCAGGCGGCAAGAGGGGGCTGAATGTAATTGGTCCTTCGGGGGTGACGGTGATAATTCGCTGCTCACCGTTTCCCGCTTCGTAGATAATGTCTCCGCTCATCAGCGGCTCACCCGTCACGCGCTGGAACACCACTTCCAACAGGCCCGAGACGCGAACAGTCGCGGGAAGAACGTAAAGCTCATCAGCGTCAGGCTCACGAATAGCGAAGGCCTCTCCTTGAAAGAGGATGGCCTGAACGGTGGCGAACCCCCACATAGAATCGTTCTGTCCGGCGCGGGCCAGAACTTGAGCGCGCTCGAGTGCGTGCTTGGCCTGCTCCACTGCTATGTCCAGATCACTGCGAAGCTGGTACGTCCGGTAGAGAGGAACGCTCGCACCTGCTGTAACCGCGATAATGCCGAGCGTGAGAAGCATTTCGACCGCGGTGAATCCTTTATGCGCCATATCTGTGGGGGGAAAGAAAGGGAACCGGCCTATCGACCGATGTTCCCGACGACTTTGTAGATGGGTACTATGATAGCAAATGCAATGCCGGCAACGATACCGGCAATGATGATGAGCAAAAGCGGCTCCAGGATCACCGGAAGCTTCTCTGCCGTCTCAGAAGCTTTTTTGTCGTACATGTCGGCGATTTTCATGAGCACATCTGCCAATCCTCCTGACCGCTCACCGGTAACGATGAGCTGCTGTACAGAGATAGGGAGAAGACGACGACTCTCGGGGAGGAGGGTAAAACTCTTACTGAAGGAATCTCCCGCGTTTATGTGCTCGAGGAGTTTGATGTAGAAATTTTTGTACGAGACGGTGCTGGTGACTTCCGCAAGTGATGCAAGCGCATCAGTGAGAGGCACGCCCGCCCGCAGAAGCCCCCCAAGGATCACGCCGAATTGTGCAATTGTCGCCTCGCGTGCCAGGCTGCCGATTCCGGGCGTATGAAACGTTAGCCACTGAGACGCCACGCGGAACCGCGTGTACTTACCGAGAAGAAGTACGAAGATGAGAGCAAGAATGAGAAGCGGCGTCATCAGCGCTCCGTGCTTTTCAAAGAACTGTGACATCGCTATAACCGCGCGGGTAGCAAGTGGCAGCTCCACCCGAAGGGAATAGAGCACTTGTACGAGATTCGGCAACACGAAAAGCCCCAAACCCATGATGAGAATGAAGACGAGAACAATCACAATCGACGGGTAGATCATCGCCATCTTCACTTTTTGCCGCAGAGCCCGGTCTTTCTCTTGCTGCTCTGAGAGGTACTGCATGTTCCGTGCCAAGTTGCCGCCCTCTTCGCCAATATGCACTAAAGCGATTTCGTAAGGTGAGAAGAGCGACTGATCATCCATCGCCCTCCAAAGAGGTGATCCAGCCTCAACGGCAGTGATGATTCCCTGAATGAACTTGCGCACCGCCTTCGACTTTGCCTCGAGGAGTTGCGTTTGAAGGGAATCTATAAGCGAAAGACCTGCAGTAAGCATCATCGCCATGCTCTGAACGAATATCATTCGTTGTTTGCCCATGCCCAAGTGATTCAGCGAGGCGAAGAATTTTTGCAGCTCTTTTTTCTGTGCAGCAAACCGTGATGGAGTAGGTTTAGAGGGAGCTATGGTAGCAGCCTGCTCTGGCGTGGTCGCTTGTTCTTTAGGAGGTTCTTGTGCTGCAGGAGCTTGTTCTTTAGGAGCTTCCTGAGGAGCAGGCGTTGGCTCTTTGGGAGATTCCTGTGTTGCGGTGATTTGTTCTTTAGGAGGTTCTTGTGCTGTGGGCGTTTGTTCTTTTGGTGCTTCCTGAGGAGCAGACGTTGGCTCTTTGGGGGCCGTTGGTTCAACTGTCGTCTCCGCCATGAGCAGGATGGAGAATAATCGCAGGTGGTGCAGCAACACGCAGAAGTTCTTCGATGGTAGTGACTCCCGCGAGGACCTTGTCGAATCCGTCTTCGAACATGAGTCGCATCCCCTCCTTCACAGCAGTCTTATTGAGCTCCGAACTTGAGGCTCTGCGCAGAACAAGCTCTTCAATGGCCGGTGTGATCTCCATCAATTCGTAAATGCCGATGCGCCCTCGGTATCCGGTGTTTCCACAGGCTTCACATCCCTTGCCGCAGTAGAGCGTAAGCGGCTGAGAGGCCGGGATCATGTTCTCTGCTCCCGGAAAAAGTTTTTTCGCCTCCTCGGCAGGGATACTTATGCTGTGCCGGCAGCGTGGGCACACGCGTCGCACCAATCGCTGACCGATGATAACCTCGAGTGTCGAAGCAAGGAGAAACGGCTCGACTCCCATATCGAGCAGACGAGGAATGGCTGTGGCAGCATCGTTACTGTGCAGAGTGGAGAAAACGAGGTGACCCGTGAGAGCGGCATTAACGGAAATATTAGCCGTCTCGCCGTCACGAATTTCTCCGACGAGGATAATGTCCGGGTCCTGGCGCACAAGTGCACGAAGCCCTGAAGCAAATGTGAGGTTGGTTTTTGGATTCACCTGAATGTGATTCACGCCGGGAATCTTGTACTCCACCGGATCTTCAATAGTAGAAATGTTCACGTCAGGTGCGTTGCGCATTTTGAGGAGTGCTGTGAGGGTCGTGGATTTTCCTGATCCTGTCGGACCCGTCGTGAGCATCATGCCAAACGGCTTATGTGCTGCTACTGTGAGGATCTCCTGATTCTTCTGTGAGAATCCAAGATCAAGCAGTGTAATGGAACGCACGTATGCCGAAAGCAGGCGCGTCACCACCTTCTCGCCTTCCACTACCGGCACGATCGAAACGCGAATATCCATCGCTCCATGTGGCGAGGCATAGCGAATGGCACCGTCTTGTGCGGCGTAGTGCTCATCGATACGCATGTTTGCCTGAATCTTGATGCGGTTCACCACGCCCTCGTAGTGCTCTTTAGGAATTCGCCCCGCCTCATGCATAACGCCATCGATACGAAACCGCACGACGACGATTTTCTCTTGTGGCTCAAAATGAATATCTGATGCCCGTAGTTCGATGGCATCATTGAGAATTTCTTCCAAGATTTCTGGCGCGACTTTCTTCTCACTTGAAATGATAGATTGAAACCGCGTCGAGAGTGGCTTGCGATAGTGCCGACACGCCGCATCGATTCCGGACTGTGGGGTGTAGACGAATGTCACGGTGCCGGCAAAGCGCTGTGGCGCCTGTGCTTTTTCTTCTTTTTTGCCCAGTGTCAGTAGACGTTGCACAACTTTCTTCTGCTGTGGCTTCTGTGCGGCATCAGCCTGCGGCGTCTCTGCTGCAGGAAGAGGGACAGCTTCCTTCTGCCCAAAGTTCAGACGAATGAGCTCTTCGAGCCCTTCCTGCCCAGGGTCAGAGGTGGCGACTGTGATGTGATCACCCGTATGTTCAGCAATAACCACGTGATACTTCTCTGCAATCTCTTCGGGTAACTCTGCAATGACTTCTGGTGAAGGAAAATGCGCCTGCAAATCGTAGAACGACAACTTGTAGTGCTCTGCAATCGCCTCTTCGTAAAGATTCTGTGTGAGGAGCCCCTGTTCGAAGAGCAGCGTGAGAAGTGGAAGGTCCCGCTCCTTCGCCAGCGCTTCAATGCGCTTCAACTCCTCTTCAGAGAGGTAGTTTTGCTTGACGAGAATCGCGCCGAGATCGACATCAGAAATGGGCATTTAGAGAAGTGATTGAACTTGCTTAATGATCTCCATAATCGGCGTGTTGGATTTGACGTAGTACCCAACGGCACCGAGCGATTGTGCACGGGCTTTATCCTCTTCCTGACCGAGATTACTCAACACCACGGTTGGTGTTTTCACACCACGGTTTTTCATCTCCTGTAAAAATGCGAATCCATCCATCCGCGGCATGATGAGATCGAGCAAAATGACGTCATACTTTCCTTCGGTTGCCTCCTTGAGCGCCTCTTCACCATCGAGACAGATGCGCGTATCAAATCCCTCGTGGTGGAACTTGAGTTCAAGCGCGTGTGCGAGAGGTTTTTCGTCCTCCACGATGAGAATTTTCTTCTGATTGCCCCCTTGCGTTGGGGCCGTTTGCGTAGCCGCAACGGGAGCCTTTTCTTGGCCCGTTTCCGCGGCAGGATCGGGCGACTGTGTGACTGGAAGGGCCACGCTCTTTTTTTTATCAGCCACAGGCAATTCCCTTGTGTTCACGTCATCCGGAAGAGCTTTTTGAGGGGCAGACATATGGTGTGTTTGTACCTTAAATTATAGCATAGAACGTCATTCTCTGCAAAGCTGCACACCTGTGCACATCTGCCGATAAGCGGAGTCGGCACAGTGGCATGACAGGGGCTTTCACAGCGCCAGCCGGCTGCCGGGCACGCTATTACGCGCTCTTCCGGCAACAGGGTGCTTAGAATATCGCTCCGGTCGAGTACAGCCCCGCAGTGAGAAGTGAGACGATGGACATCAGCTTGATCAGAATATTAATCGAGGGGCCGGAAGTATCTTTGAACGGATCGCCCACTGTATCGCCGACAACCGCGGCCTTGTGCGCATCGCTGCCCTTTCCGCCCAAGTTACCGGACTCGATGTACTTTTTCGCGTTGTCCCAAGCGCCACCGCTGTTGGCCATGGAAATTGCCATGAGTACGCCCGTGACAATCGCTCCCGCAAGAAGCCCTCCAAGCGCCTCGGCGCCAAAGATCAGTCCGGTCAGGACAGGTACGGCAATTGCGAGGATGCCGGGGATCACCATTTCGTGAATGGCGGCAGTCGTTGCGATGTCCACGCACCGCGCACTGTCACCCTGTGCCGTTCCATCCATGAGCCCCGGAGTTTCTTTGAACTGCCTGCGCACCTCTTCCACCATCGAGAATGCTGCACGGCCAACGGCCTGCATGGTAAGCGCACTGAAGACGAATGGCATCGTGCCGCCGATGAGCAGACCGATAAGGGTGAGCGGATGCATGAGGTTGAGCACTTCAATCCCCGTGGATTGCGAGAAGGCTGTGAAGAGTGCCAGCGCGGTGAGTGCCGCCGAGCCGATGGCAAAACCCTTGCCGATTGCGGCCGTCGTATTGCCCGCACTGTCGAGTGCGTCCGTGCGCTGGCGTACTTCCTCCGGAAGATGTGACATCTCTGCAATGCCGCCGGCATTGTCTGCAACCGGTCCATACGCATCGACGGCGAGCGTGATACCAAGCGTGGAGAGCATGCCAACCGCGCTGATCGCAATGCCATAGAGGCCGGAGCCCCAGTAAGCGATGAGAATTGCAAGAGCAATGAATGTAATCGGCAACCACGTGGATATATAGCCGAGCGCGAGTCCTGAGATCATTACAGTCGCCGGACCGGTTTTCGCTGACTCTGCCAGTTTTTGCACTGGCTGATAGCTTGCCGATGTGTAGTACTCAGTCAGGAGCCCGATGATGACGCCGACAATGAGACCCGAGATCAGCGCAATGAACACCCCCATTGCGTGCTCGGCAGGCAGAATCATGCGCGCGATCAAAAAAGAACCAACGATGACAATAGCGGCAGCTACCAGCGTGCCGTTGCGCATAGCACCATGCACCTTTTCATCTCCCTCCCGCGTGCGCACTGCGAACGAACCGATGATGCTCGCCAGAATGCCAAGACCAGCGATAAGCAGCGGAAAGAGTACGGCCATAATATTTGCATCCCCGCCCCAGTTGACTGCAAGACCGATCAACATGGCTGCGACAAGCGACCCGACGTAACTCTCAAAAAGATCGGCTCCCATTCCCGCAACGTCCCCGACATTGTCCCCGACATTGTCTGCGATCACTGCGGGGTTGCGCGGGTCATCCTCGGGAATGCCCGCCTCCACCTTACCAACAAGATCCGCTCCAACATCTGCCGCTTTTGTGTAGATCCCGCCTCCGACTCGAGCGAAGAGTGCCACGGACGAGGCGCCGAAGCTGAATCCCGTAAGAATCTGGAGCGCTGCATCCAGAGAAAGTCCAAAGACCGTCAGGAAGAGAATGAGCAGCGTTCCCAGGCCGATTAACCCTATACCCACAACGGTGAGACCCATCACAGAGCCGCTGAGAAACGCCACCCTCAGGGCTCCGCTCAGGCTGACTGTCGCTGCCTGCGTCGTGCGGACATTCGCATTCGTTGCTGTGCGCATGCCGACGAATCCGGCAATTGCCGAACAGAGTGCGCCCACAATGAACGAGCACGCGACGAAAGGAAGACCGAAAACTCCTTCGCGCAATCCCTGTAATCCCGTATCGAGGAAGAAGTAGAGAAGAACCGAAACGACTGCGGCGAATATACCGATCACTTTATATTCCCGCATGAGGAATGCCATCGCCCCTGCACGCACCTGCGCCGCAATGCCGCGCATACGTTCATTGCCGGCATCCTTACGGACAATGATCCGGGAAAAAACGGTAGAGACGATCACGGCGAGCGCGCCGCAACCGACAACAGTAAAGAGATACGGAAGAAGAAGCGCAGACATGGAAGAGGGGGGAATACGTGAGAACTGTAGCGAAATCGCACGCATTGTAACGAGCACTCTGTGCAAGCACAACGAACTTCCCGCACTGCCGCGGACAACAAGTATCGGTGCCGCAAACGCAAATGAGGATGCATACGCATCTGATTGCGGACTTTGGCATGGTCGGCCGGCAGTCGCTTTTTTTAAGAGAGAACCCTTGGCTTCCCCTTGCTGCAACGCTAGACTTATCCGGCCGTTTCTTCTCATGCCCCGCGCCCTCCTCTCCGTCAGTGACAAACATGGCATCGAGGATTTTGCCCGCGGGATCGCTGAACTCGGTTTCGAAATTCTCTCGACCGGAGGAACACAGAAAGCCCTAGAGAAAGCTAATATCCCTGTAACACCTGTTGAGAAGATCACGGGATTTCCCGAATGTTTTGGCGGAAGACTGAAGACTCTGCACCCGCTCATCTTCGGCGGCATTCTCTTTCGACGTGACGATGCGGATCATGTGAAGGAGGCGAAGCAGCAAGGGATCGAACCGATCGATCTCGTCTGTGTGAACCTCTACCCATTTGAAGAGACCGCCGCCAAACCCGGCATCACGCGCGAGGAACTCATCGAGCAGATCGACATTGGTGGCCCCAGCTTACTGCGTGCCGCCGCCAAAAATGCCGAGAGTGTGACGGTTGTTTGTGATCCGCAGGATTACATCGCCATTCTGGCAGAACTGAAGAATGGCGGGACAACTCCAGATACAAAGCGGCGACTTGCCGAGAAAGTTTTTCTCCATACCGCCGCGTACGACTGCGCCATCGCCCGTACGCTCTCTGATGGTGACCACGCAGGCATGCTCCTCACGAATCGCATGAAGCTGCGGTACGGCGAGAACCCGCACCAGTGGGGCTCTTTCTACGAACTGGAAAAAAATCCACCCGACTGGTCAGTGCTCCAGCAAGAGGAGAAACAGATGAGCTATCTCAATATTCTCGATGCCGACGGAGCGTGGAATCTGGTCTGCGAATTCGAGGAGCCCACCGCTGCGTGCATTAAACACGCGAATCCCTGCGGTGTCGCTTCACACGAAGATATCGCAGAAGCCTTTCAGCGCGCCTACGACGCTGATCGTCTCTCGGCCTTCGGCGTGATCATTGCCCTGAATCGTCCGTGCCCCAAGAGTGTGATTGAGAAGATTATCGAGCAGAAAATCTTCGTCGAGATCATCATCGCTCCCAGTTACGAGCCTGCAGCACTTGAGCTGCTTAAGAAGAAGCCGAAGATTCGCGTCATTGAGAATCATTGCCTCAAGCCCGATGCTGAGGTGGCCTCCTTCCGTACTGCGTTGGGTGGCATACTCGTCCAGAATCTCGATATGCGTGTGGTGACAGAGAAGGACCTCACGTGCGTGACAGAGACCAAGCCGACAAAGGAGCAGTTTCGCGACCTCCTCTTCGCGTGGAAGGTGGTGAAGCACGCCAAAAGTAATGCCATCGTCTTCGTGAGGGACGCTGCAACTGTCGGCATCGGTGCCGGGCAGACCAGCAGAGTGGACTCGACGATCATCGCCGCGCGCCGCGCAGGCGAGAAGGCCAAGGGCGCTGTTATGGCCAGTGACGCATTCTTTCCGTTCCCGGATAGCGTGGAGGAGGCTGCTAAGTTCGGCATTGCCGCGATTATTCAGCCGGGAGGATCCGTGCGCGATGAAGAGGTGATTGCGAAAGCGAATGCGCTCACTATTCCGATGGTGTTCACGGGAGTTAGAGGATTTCGGCATTGATCCGTCAAAGAGCCCTCCGTCCCTCGATTGCCTCTTTCAAAGTAACTTGATCCGCAAACTCGATATCCGCCCCCATAGGCAGCCCATGTGCGAGGCGGGTGATCTTCGCAACCTTGTCCTTCAGTCGTTCGCGGATGAAGCTGGCTGTGGCCTCGCCTTCCACATCAGGATTAGTGGCCACAATCACTTCTTCTACTCCGTTCACACAACGGTCAACGAGTTCCTTCATCCTCAGCTGCTCCGGCCCCATACCATCGATGGGAGAAAGCACGCCGTGCAGAACATGGTAGACGCCTTTGAAGCCGGAGCGTTCGAATGCAATGACGTCGAGCGGGTTCTCCACCACCAAAATCATTGTGTGATCGCGTGAAGTATCGCCACAGATTCTGCACTCCTCCTGCAGCGTCACCATCTGGCAGTGCTTGCAATACCTGAGCTCCACCTTGAGATCAGCGAGAGCCTTGCCCAGTGCTTCGGGCGACGCTTTGGAGCTACGCAGCAGATGGAAGGTGAGTCGTTCGGCTGACTTGGCTCCGATACCCGGGAGCTTACTGAATTCCTCAATAGCCTTTTGGATTTGGGGAGGGAGGAGGGACATAGGGAAACGCAGTATGCAGTATGCAGGATAGAGAAAACAGAGAGAATGCCATTTCGCCTGCCTTAGTAATCTCCCGTCTGCTTGAGCTTCCGCGCTATTTCCCTTTCCTTAATACGCTGACGCTTATCGGTCTTCTTGCGCCCACGCCCAACACCGAGCAGCACTTTGACGAACTTTCCAACGCGCATCTCGAGGGGCACGACGGCGCTCCCTTTCTCTTCGGTCCATGCTTGCAATTTTTTCATCTGATTTGCCTTGAGGAGAAGTGCTCGGTCACGACGCTCCTCATGCGCGGCATGTGCGGCAAACTGATAGGGAGCGACAGAAGCATTTTTGAGAAATGCTTTTCCGTCGCGGAACGAAACATAAGCACTCGCCAGATTCACATTGCCCTGTCGGCACGACTTCGTCTCGGGCCCCGTGAGTATGATGCCGGCCTCGATGGTATCGAGAATCTCGTAATCAAAACGTGCGCGACGATTTTGGGCAGTGACCTTCATCAAGGAAGAGTATGCGCGAAGGAGAGAGGGGCGCCAATGGCTCCTCTGAAGCAAAAGCTCACGTTACAGAAACTTGACATTCCAGCGACTTTCGGTACGATAGAGAAGCCATCACAAAGCTCCTCACTGGATATTTTTTCGGTGGCGGCGCTCCGGTTTTCCGGGCGAATAGTGCAAACGATGGTACTATCCGGGCTCTTGCCCCACTTCTGTCGGGCGGGAGCCCTCATTTTTTGTGCTCTCACTACCTGTATATCAGCATCGAAAGAATCTGGTTACCGAAGAGTAAAACACTGAGGGCAGCACATGCAAGGAATGGTCCAAATGGTACGGCGCTCTTGCGAGTGGCCCTGTGCGTCGTAAGCAGGAAGACCGCTACGACAGCGCCGAGCACGTAGGCGAGCCCCAGACAGAGAAGTGCGTAAGTGGCACTACCGAGAAGGAACCCAATGCCAATACCGAGAATAATATCTCCGCTCCCCATCCACCGGCCTTTGCTTAAGAGCCACTGCGCCGCAAAAAATCCACCCAAAAGCAGGGCACCAGTAACCTGAAATTGCCCTAGAGAAACTGCATGTGCTACAGCGAAGAAGATGAACGAAAAATTGAGAGTATCGTGAATGGTACGTGTACGAAGATCGATGACGGCAATGAGCAGGAGCAGCCAGAGCGAGAGGGCCAGGAGGAGTGAAGGTAATATCGAGTGCTCGAGAAAAAGGGCAAGGACAAACAGAAGTGAGGATGCGCCTTCGATACAGGGATACATCATGCCGATCGCCCGATGGCAACGTCGGCATCTACCGCACAAAAAGATATAACTCAGTAGCGGAATGAGATCACCAACTCCCAGTGTGCGCTTGCACGTTGAGCAGTGTGATCGGCCACCGATATGTTGCCCTTTGGGCACACGAGAAATCAGCACAGTGCCAAAGCTCCCAAAGGCAAGCCCCAGCACTGCGAATAGCACAATCCACGAATACTCAATGGTCACCATTGCTCTCTACTGTAATGGATTGCCCGCTCATCGGGTAGCTCACCGCGATCCGCGCTTTTTGAGCAGGAACATGGCTGACCCAAACGCCACTGCGGCAGCAAGTGTCGTACCAATTCCCGAACTCGGCAGGTTCTCGCCCGCAAGTTTGGCCTGCATCTCTGATCGCGTACGCATAGAAGAGGCGGCATCGGCATTTATCTCTTCTGAGGATGAAGAAGACGAGAACGGCACCGTAGCGGGCTCCACAGAAGACGCTGAGGCCATTGCCTGAGGCATAACAGCAACAACATCGATATGTGCGATGGAGCTTGAGCTTTCGGCCAGAGGCTGTGTGACCTCTATGCCCTTTGGAGTAATTGCTACCTGCGGGCCCTGCTCCGCGGAAAAGCGTTGATAAATTTCTTTGGCTCTGGCCGCAATGCGATTGAACTGATACTCACTTACTGCCTCGTTCACGCGAACTGATCCGGGGTGCTCTGCAGCAATCTGCGACTGGGGCGTAACGATCCATGCAGTGATGACCGGCGCACTGATCTTGTAGGCCTGGTAGAGTAGAAGGGCAACGGCAGCGCCGCCTACTGCTCCAAGCAGTTGCTTGAGCAGAGAGGGCTTCCTAGGTTCAGTGTTTGTATCCATGAGTGAATGGCGAAGAAATCTCATTATTGTAGCACAAAACACCTTTCGCTTCTACGGGCTGAAGATGTCTCTGCAGAGAGGAATACTCACGCTCGGTCCTGCAAACTGCTCTTGAAACGCTGTGGATGGAACGCAGGCAATCGTTCGACTAAGCAGGGCAGATCTTCTGTGCACACTCCTTCCGGCAACATTTGATCGTACCCGAGCAGGATGAGATCGGGGGCGGTTTCGCGTACAGGACGAAGGTAGTCATCACTATCACCAAGAATCACCGTTGCTGACGGCATGGCATGGCTCACTGCCTCTTTTCTCTCTTCTTCTAACTGCATCGGTAATCTGCCTTTGTAGTGTTCCACAGTACGATCACGGGCAATAACAACTGTGAGATCCCCACGTTTCTGCGCCTCGGTGAGGACGAAGATGTGACCAGGATGCAGCCGGTCAAATGTACCGAAGACGAGAACGCGCATACGCCACCATGGTGAATCTGAAGCCGGCGAAAAGGAATAGGAGAAGGCCGGCAAATCCACTTACTTCACGAGGTCAACAACGTGCAGACGCTTCTCATCCAGGACGTACAGGTGCCCCTCGTCGGCATCGACAAAGAGATCACGCAAAGCGCCAATTTGGTCTCCTTCGAGCACATACTGCGTCTTGTAGGAGGATTCTCCTGTTCCGCCACCATCGGTGGCGACAACGACGCGAGCACCCACGGGATCAAGGAAGTAGATATTCCCTCCGGCAACTTTGAAGATTTTGGTCGTCGCTGAGAGAATCTTCTCTTCTGGCGCATGACGGATGGTGAACGGCTGCACCTCGCCACGGAACAGTTTCACAATCTCGCCCTCTCGCTTCAGGACGAAAATGGGACCATCAATGGCCATGTCGAGCGCTCCCTCTAGTTTGCCGTTCACGTTGTACTCTGATGGTGCGGCATAGCGGTTACTGAGCCGTTCATACTTGTAAATTTGATTGTTCTCAGGAGAGAGAAGATAGAGGTATCGCAGATAGGTCTTCACATCCTTGCCACTGATCCAGCCTGCTGGGTCTTCTGTCTTCATGGTCGTGGGCTGACCACCGACCGTCTCGATAATCCCATTGGTCGATGTCTGGAAAACGATGGTTTGATAGCGTGCAAATCCCGCTGCATCAGCAATCGTCTCCTGCGTCGTAATGTGCTGCGGATCATCAATGGAATTAAGAAGGACGCGATAGAGATTCTGCTTGTCGTACAGCGCAAACTCTCCATCGGTCAAACCTACCATTCCTAAGAGCGAAATGTCCGCACTCTTCGCCGATGCATTGACCACGAGGCGAGGTGAGAGACGTACAATGTGATTGATTTCTTCTTTTTTCGTGCGGATGCGATCCAAGAGGTCCAGCGCCTCGCGTCGATAGAGGCCACTGTCATTATTCATCACCTGCTGCGCCTCCTCTTGTGCACGATCCAACACGAGATTGGCTCCGTCGATGTCTCCGCTAAGCTGACGATTCTCTGCTGTGCGAATTTCTTGGTCGATCTGCCCCATGAGTTGCGTGAGCTCTGCCTTCGTCTTTCCACGCTCAGATGATGTTGAAAGATTCACCACCACCCAGAGAAGGAGGAAAACGGCGAGCGCACCTGCAACGATGAGTAAGTGGGCGCGCCGCTTGCGCTTGGGATTCTTAAGGTCAGCCAGAAATTTCGTCGTCCAGTCGGTCACCTTCTCCCAAAGCCGCTGGAAAAACCCTAGAGAGATGAAGGCGCGCCCACGTTCGCCGATACGGGCAACCATCGCCATGCCCACGCGGCTGCGCCCGCGGCGATCGCGTCGCTTCGTTAATGATCGTCCTGTCGAACGTGTAGCCGGCTCACCGATTTTCATCTGCCCTCCGCTCGCATGAAAAACCCCCAAAGCCGCATGCTCACGCTCTGCCTCAAGTGTATTGACGAGCTCATCGAGCAATTGATCGCCGCGTTGAGCATGCTGTGCCAGCTGCGCTGGTGTTACGGCACGCAGAAGCCGCTGGGTTGAGAGCACTACGGAGTCTCGAGCCTCCAGCCGTCCACTTGCAATATGCACGAAGGCGGGAACCGGCTTGCCGCGTGTGTACTCCGTAATCTGGCTCGCCGCACCGGCACGAACGATGTAGGCCTCCGCGCTGCCCGCATGAGAAACATGCAGCGTCATGTCACGATCCACTATGGACACTATGGCGTGTACGCCTTCGATAGCCCTAGAAAGAATCAGCCCCTTCAGAAGCCCGTTCAGCTCCTTGAGCACGCCATCTAATCGTTCAGCGGCGCTTCCCTCTGTTTCGAGGAGCGCATGCTCAACGATGGTGATGCACTCCTTTTCTGTGGTCTTTGCCTCAGAAGTATCTGCCTCGATTTCGAGCAGCAGACAGACTTGTTCCTTTAGAGAAGAAACAAATGAAAGAGCGACGAGGGAAACACCCTTCGTCGATTTTGTCATGCCCGTCTGGACCGTGACGTCCATACAGTGGCTCAGGCTACCTTATTTAGCTTAGAAGGGGCAAGCGCCTGTTTTGGAGGAGGGTAGCCCAGAATTTTTCCGGGTTTATTCTTCGAAATTGCAAAATTATGAAATAAAAATTTGTTTATCTGAAGCCAAAAACTCTATGCTTTAACAAGAGCCTATTGCTTTCTCCCTCCAGAAGACATACAATGAGGGCGTCAATTATTCTATTCAGTTTATACCGTTACATGAAAACAGTCAGTGAGTGGTTACAAAAGAAAATTGGGGATCAACCACCGTCCTCTCCTTCCTCTTCTCCTCGCCCGAGTGGCCAGGGGAAATCTCAACGTTCCCAGGGACCACAGCGCCCTCAGGGGCCACGGCCTCCTCAGGGACCGCAACATCCTCGCCCTCAGCAGCAATCCCCTCAACGGGATCAGCCTCGGCGCGGAGGGCTTAAGGTGTATCCGCTCGGCGGATTCGAACAAGTAGGTCGCAACTGCTTCGTTATCGAAGTAGATGGAGACCTCTTCATCATCGATTTGGGCTTACAATTTCCTGATGAAGATATGCTCGGCATCGATTACCTCGTGCCGGATATTTCTTCACTTAAAGGAAGAGAAAATCGTATCAAGGCCCTCCTCTTCACCCACGGGCACCTTGACCATATCGGTGCTGTGCAGCATCTGCTTCCGCAGTTGCATTATCCGCCGATGTACGGAACAAAATTAACCATGGCCTTCGTCCGTAAGCGTCTCGACGAGACGCGTATCACCTCTAAGGCACGCATGAACATTGTAAATTACAGCCAGAAAATTCGCATTGGACGTATCGAGGTGGAATTCCTTCGGGTGACCCATAGTATTCCGGATTCCGCAGCGATCGCCGTGCACACACCATACGGAACCATTCTGCATACAGGGGACTTCAAGTTCGATTTCACCCCGCAAAATGAACCAGCAGCAGACTTTCAGCGATTCGCTCAGTTGGGCGAACGCGGTGTGCTGGCAATCGTGGCAGATTCGACTAACGCGACCATACCCGGCCACAGTAAGAGTGAAAAGGATATCTCTGAGACACTCCATCAACTCATTCGCGATGCAAATGGGCGCTTGATCATCTCTACATTCAGCTCACTCTTAAATCGCATGCAGCAGATCATCGATCATGCGCGTAAGTACAACCGCAAGATCTTCATCTCGGGCCGTAGCATGGAAACGAACTTCGAAATCGCCCAAAATCTGGGCTACCTCAAGGCGCCACGTGGCCTCATTCGCAAGGCGGGACCCGGTATGGAGAAAACTCCCGATCGCGAGACCGTCATCATCACTACAGGCAGCCAAGGTGAAGAGATGGCTGGCCTTGCTCGCATCGGCCTTGGTACACATCGCCACATTTCTGTGAAGCAGGGTGATACCGTTATCTTAAGCAGTAATCCTATTATCGGGAACGAGCGTGCCGTATCGAAGGTGATCAATAATCTTCATCTCAAAGGCGCCATTGTGAAGACGAGCGCGGAGCTCGCCCTCCACACGACTGGCCATGGCCAGCAGGGCGATATTCTGCTCATGCACCAACTCGTGCGTGCGCGACATATCATCCCCGAACACGGAGAGCCTTACATGCGCTCTGCGCACGTCGATCTGGCCCGCAAATTGGGCTACGAAGATAATCGTATCCACTCACTCGTGAATGGCGAGATTTTGGAATTCGACCAGCACGGGAACGCACGTAAAAGTAAGCAGAAGCTCCTCATTCAGGATGTCATCATCGACGGTCTCGGCAGCGCAGGTGAAGGGCAACGCGTCCTTAACGATCGCAAAGTCATGAGCAGCGCCGGCGTGATCATCGTCATGCTGCGTGCGTACAATCAGAGCAAGCGCCTCGTAGGGGACCCCGATATCATCTCGCGCGGACTGATCTACGGCTCAGAACAAAATAGCATCACGAAGGAGGCCGCGAACGTGGCGCGCAAAGCCTACGAAGAGGCAATCGCTCGTGGTGATAGTGACCGCAAGGCCCTGAAGCGCGCTATTGGCGGGGCACTGTCCCGCTACTTCAATCGCAAATTGGATCGCGAGCCCATGGTGATACCGCTGTTGATAGAGGTGTGATCCATGGCCTCTGTGTCACCACCTCCCGACAACCGTTGCTCTGCCAGTAAGGCGCCAGCCTTCATATGGCGTCCAACCGCATTTGCTGTGGAGTGATGACCCGTGAATCTCCCACTCCTCTTCGGGATGAACGAGGACGAGATTCGCCGGAGCCCCCTGTTCAATCATTCTCTGCCCCAGCGCAAAGATGCGGTTGGGATTGTCGAAGCATAATCGCCGGATATCCGTATAGAGTAACTTCGGCATGAAATTGCGTCGGTGCGGATGTGGCCACCCGCCCGCAGCAACCGTGAGAAGGAGGGGGATCATGGTCTCAACTCCCGGAACCCCACTAGGGGCAGCGAGGGCTGGTATTCCATTCTTTTCTTCGAGGGTATGAGGAGCATGATCACTCGCAACACAATCAATGACGCCGCTCTCAATACCACTCCAAAGTGCCTCACAGTGATCTGGTGTACGGAGGGGGGGATTCATTTTGGCAAATGTGCCGAGCTCCTCGTAGTCTTCAACTGAGAGAAAGAGGTGATGGGGAGCAACTTCGCAGGTGATGGAAAGGCCGTCTTTTTTTGCCTGCGCAATCAGCTCCAAGCCACGTTTGGTCGAGAGGTGCGCAATGTGCAAATGCGCACCGGTCTCTTTGGCAAGTTCGATTGCTGTTGTAATGGCGCGCTGTTCAGATTCAGGGGCACGAATGACGGAGTGTGCCGCGACGTCATCACGCGCATTCAATTTGGCAGCTCGCGCATTCAACACCGGGTCTTCGCAGTGCACGACAAGCGGCAACTTCAGCTCTGCGCAAGTACGAAATACTTCTTTTGCTATATCTGTTTCAACCTTCTGGCCGCCAGTGGAATGATCGAGATAGAGCTTCACCCCACAGCACCGTGCACGTAGCGAAGTGAGTGGCTCTTCGGACCATAATCGTTTCAGCTCCTGCAGATGTCCACTCTGCGTGATCCCGAAGAAGAGACGAATGTCACAGGTAGAGACACTCTCAGTAATGCGCACTTTTTCTTTTAAGGCAGAGACTGAAGTGGTGGGAGGATTGGTATTCGGCATATCGCAGACAACAGTCACGCCCCCTGCAACAGCGCTCTGTGATTCACTCTCCATCGTCCCCTTCTGCTCCATCCCTGGCTCCCGAAAGTGTACATGCGCATCGATGAAGCCCGGAAAGAGCAGTTGTCCATTCGCCTCGATTGTCTGATCGGCCGCCAGGAGCTTGCGTGGGCCGGTCGTTCGTACATTCACTTCGCGAATTATCCCTTCATCGATGAGAAGATCTGCTCGCTCATCCCCTGTCGGGCGAACGATGGTGCCTCCACAAATAAGGAGTGATGTCATGCTTTACCGAGGAGCATCGCCAGAAGTGCCATGCGCATCACAACACCATTGCGCACTTGGCGGAAGTAGGCAGCGTTAGGCAGGGAATCGACATCTGTCGCAATTTCTCCCACACGTGGCAGCGGGTGCAATACGGTAATCGACCGATCACGTACATGATCTGCCTGCAGGATGTATTTGAGTTTCAGGCGTTCGTATTCTTCTGGATTTTCGAATCGTTCTTTCTGCACGCGCGTCATGTAGATGACATCCGCATCGAGTCCCTGCGCAAGATCTTCACTCTCGGCGAAGAAGACATTCTTCTCTTTGAGGTAGCTCGTCACTTTGGGAGGCATCTTGAGTTCTTTTGGCGCAATGAGCGTAAAGCGGATATCGCGGTACAGGCCGAGGAGAAACGAGAGGGAGTGAACTGTGCGTCCGAATTTCAGATCGCCCACCATCGCAATATGGAGACCATCGAGAGACCCGCGCTCCTTGAGAATGGTATAGAGATCCAAGAGAGCCTGTGTGGGATGTTGGCCAGGGCCGTCGCCAGCGTTGATGAACGGAACCGGACACACCGCAGCAGCGCGATCGGCGCTTCCCTGTTCTGGATGGCGCATGACAATAATATCTGCGTACTGTCCGACAACCATCATGGTGTCTTCGATTGTTTCTCCTTTGTACATGGAACTGAACTGCAATCCGTCGGCAGTGATGACTTCACCGCCAAGACGCTGCATGGCTGTCTCGAAACTGAGACGCGTGCGGGTGCTAGGCTCATAGAACAAAGCTGCGAGGATCTTGCCACTAAGCAGATTGCTCTCACCCTTTGCTAAAACCTTCTCCATTTTTTCTGTCGTGTGGAGAATGGCATCCGTATCTTCGCGTGCAAATTGTTTGGTAGATGTGATGTGGCGGAAGGGGAGCGGCATGGTGCCTGTAGAGTAGGCCTCGTGCAACGGAGAGGGCAAGCAGGCAACGCGTATTGCTCATGGGCATTGAATATTGTGGAGACCTCCCAGCGCGACGCGGGATATTCCGCCCCTCTGACAACTCATCCTCACACCGAATATTCCAAATACGGGTACAATCTCCGCGATGTCTTCGGTGGCAAGAAAAATTACGGCTTCGACGCTCTGGCAACTCGCGAGCCAGGTCACCATGGCGGCGCTGTCTATTCTCAGCGTCAAATTCGTCGCCATGGCATTAAGCCTTGAGCTCGCTGGTTACTACAACTCTGCCTATGGCTATCTGCAGGTGTTCGGCATTCTTGCGGATTTCGGACTCTACGCGGTAGCCGTGCGCGAGATGAGTCGCTCGGATAGAAAAGAGGAAATATTGGGTGCACTCATTTTTCTGCGCTCCATTATTCTCGCCCTCTCATTGGGCTCGGCAATTGCCCTGGCATGGCTGATGCCTCGCTGGACAGGTACGCCATTGCCAATCGGTATTACGTTCGCAGCATTCACGCCGTTCTTCACTCTCTTGGCAGGAACACTGCGCTCGGTATTCCAAATTAACTACCGCCTGCACTACGTGTTCATTGCAGAGGTCTCACAGCGCATCCTCACGACAGTGATGTTGGCCAGCATCATCGTCCTCGGAATCCGAGGCAGCACAGATGTGCGCATATTCTACTTCTGTACCCTCGTCGGTGGTGTGGGCGCGCTCCTGCTCCTCATCCTGTCTTGTGTGTTCTCGCGTCGCTTCTTGCGACCAACAACACACTGGCATGGTGCGACGATACGACACTTGCTTAAAAGTGCTCTGCCATTCGGATCGGCTTACCTGCTTCTCTCCTTCTGCCGCCAGTTCGACACCACACTCATTGCTCTCTTGCGACCGGATTTCCAGATCCAAAATGCGTATTACGGCTTCGTACTGCGAATGGGAGAAATGAGTTTTCTCATCCCTACATTCTTGCTCAACTCCATCTTGCCCATCATCAGCGAGCGCCGAGAGAAGGGTAAGGATACTGGTGACCTTCTAGGAAAAACATTCCTCGTTCTTCTGCTTTTGGGAACGACGGCCGGACTGTTTGCTGCACTGTGGCCACGACCGCTCATTGCCCTGCTCACGACGCGAGAATACCTCTCGACAGTGGGTCATCCCGGTGCCGACACCGCCCTCCGTCTCGCCAGTATTCCAATGTTCCTCTACGGCTTTATTCTCTTTTCTTTTTATACGGCATTGGTGCACGGTGAATGGCGGCGCCTGCTCGCCACTCTCACAATTGGGGCCATTATCTCGGTGAGCAGTAACATGCTTCTTATCCCGCAGCTCGGATTTGTCGGCGCGGCGACAACGGCCATCATTGTGCAATCACTCTTGGTGATTCTGCTCCTTCCCTCCACGCTCAAATACTCACGACCGTACTTTCCTCCATGGGCTTTTTTGCGTTGGTTTATCTTCACGCTCTTTCTTGCGATGATCCTCTGGCTCACGCGACCATTCCTTGCAAATGATTACCTGACATTCCTCGGGCTCGCCCTCGCCAGCCTTGTATTGGGAATTCTGCTCTGGGCTACGGGATTCATAAAGCTTCTAAGGGCTCTACATCGCCATTCGCTCGGCCTTGGGGAAACAGGCTGAATCTGCTATAATAGTACGAAAGACACATCCAACCCAATCCTATGACTCGCCGAACTCTCTTCGCACTTGCCCTTGTCTGCAGCTTCATTGTCCCGGCATCTGTGTTTGCAGAAATGCCAGGGAACGTAACCGGCCTACAGGCTCACGGGCAGGATGATGGCTCCGTTATTGTGGAGTGGGCCCAAGCCGAAGGAGATATCGCCGAATATCGTGTGTATTTCAGCCAGAAATCCATTCTGGAAAACGATGGGTACTACGATGATGTCGAAACGACCGAAGGCCCTGCCGCCATGCATATTCTCCGAGGTGTTCCGTCAACATTCTCAACTGTGTATGTGAGCGTGATGGCGGTGAATGCATCAGGAGAAGAAAGCCCCTTCTTCACTGAAGAAGTGCGCGTAGACCGTGCAGTCAACCCGACATCCACTCCTTCGTCTTCCGACCCCGATACTCCCGTCATGCCTCCGGCACCCATGTCTGCTTCTTCGGCACAGACAATGCCTCGCACAGATGCTCTGCATCTACTCTCCGCACAGGCGCTCTCTGCTACTCGCGTCGCTCTTGCCTTTTCGGCGGCCCCAATAATTGATCCTGCCTCTGCCCCCACTGCGTTTTCGATTATTGATTCGCAAGGATCCTCGCTGCCTATCGAACAGCTCACTATTGAGGGGAGAACTGCCATGGTACAGACCATGCGTCAGGCCGCAGGAATGGTCTACCAAATGCGTCTGAGTGAGCCGCTTGCTGGTGAGGGAGGACTCATCCTTGACCCCATTGATCGCACGGCTTTCTTCACTGGACACGGCACTGGGATTTCACCTGAAGAAGCTTCTGCCCGCGCAGAAAGCCTGCCACAGAATACTCCTGCTCAGCAGCCGACATCTCCTCTGCCAGGTATGTTGCAGCCTCAGACAGGAAGCCTACCCGATGTGGTGAATTTCCGTCTCAATGCATCTCCGCAAAAAAATCAGCGTTTCATGGTGACCGGCCAGTGGGAGCTTGATCCCACTACACCCGATGGCGCCTTCATTGTTGTGCGCCAGAGTCGTGATGGTGGCCGCACATTTAATACTCCAGAGTTCCTCCCCGGAGACCTAAACGGCGTGCAGATTCCCGATGTCACACCACAGAACTTTGGTCTTGTGGTGTACGTAGCGAACGCCGAAGGAGAATCCTCGCCAGGTGTTTTCAAGGCTCTCTTCACTTGGAACACTCCTCAGCCGCCTGCACCGGTCGCGGCAGTGGTAGCGAGTGCATCTTCCGCCTCATCTTCTCCCTCATCTGTCACAGCACCTCCTACACCTAAAGTGAATAGCTTGTCGCAAACAGGGGCAGGCGCCATGGTTGGTATTGCCGCCCTCGGAGCACTTATGGGCTGGAGAAAGAGTAGGAAAAAGAAGTAGTTCGGTTTTTTCTCTCCCCTTTTCTCCTCTCTTTTTTCACTGAACCTCTCCCCCTAGCCCCCTCTCCACCCTCCTTCGCTCCTTCTTAAGCTTCGGACGGGCAGGCAAGAGGGGGGGAATATGTATGTGTCTGTGATTGTCCCACTGTTTGAGGTACCCCCCCTTCCTCCACAGGAGGAAGGGGTAAGGGGGATGGAGGAAATTCCAGTAAATGAGACCGAAAGAAATGTGGCATTCCTAACCGAAAATTGTAAAGTAGCCTGCTCTATGCAAGTGCCTCCTCACTTTCGACGTCCGCTCCTCATCTGCTGCGTCATCCTCGTGGGGGCATCGCTCGTTCTCATCCGTGAGCTTAAGCGAATTCCCAAAGGGAATCTGACAGTGCAATTCTTTGATGTAGGGCAGGGTGACGCCGCCCTTCTCACGACTCCCTCAGGAAAAACTGTGCTCATTGATGGTGGGCCCGATCTCTCTGCTCTGGAGGCATTGGGGAAAAGCCTACCCCTCTCACACCGATCTATTGATCTGCTCATCCTCTCGCATCCCGACCCCGATCACTTCACGGCGTTCCCGGAGGTATTTCGAAGGTTCAAAGTAGGTGCGCTCCTGCTCCCTGCAATACAGAATGACGAAGAGCCGTATAAGGCATTGCTCGCAATCGTGCGCGAGCAGGGCGTACCGCTCGTTGCCACAGACCCGCAGCGAGATATCGATCTACAGGATGGCGTAATGCTCGACATTCTCTGGCCTCCGAATCCCGTACGCGATGCCGAGGACAATGACAACTCCATCGTGTTGCGCGCGATCTACGGTACCGGATCCATCCTTTTTACCGGAGACCTTAGTGAAAAAGGAGAGGAGGTATTGCTCGCTTCCGGCATCGACGTCTCGGCACAGGTGTTGAAAGTTGGGCACCACGGCAGCCGTTTTAGTTCCTCCGAAGAATTTCTTGCCGCCGTCCATCCCCGTCTCTCTATTATTTCTGTAGGAAGAGACAATGACTACGGCCACCCACATCCCGATACTCTGCAACGGTTGCAAGATGCCCACATCCCCATGCGGAGCACGGCTCAGGAGGGGGAAATTCAGCTCGTGTTTTGATGGGGAAGAACTGGCTTCTATAAGCCTTTAGAGCGTACGATATGCCCGTGAAAGCCTTTCTACTTCTCGCAGGCTTAAGCAAGCGCTTCTGGCCGCTGGCCGAAAAATCCCTCTTTCCTCTTTGCGGAAAAACCTTGCTTGAAATCCAAATCGAGCACCTGCGCGCCGCAGGCATCCAAGAAATAATCTTGATTGGAGGTAAACACAACCTCGACCTCGCGCGTGCGGCGTACCCTGACGTGCCTTCGATTGAACAAGAAGATCTCTCGCTCGGTATGCGCGGAGCAATGCTCAATGCCCTGCCAACTATCAAAGAGCCTGTGATGATCGTTGGAGGAAATGATGTCGTGGAACCTGCTGCCTACACAGCCCTCATTCAAGAAGCAGCAACGAAAGGTGTTGATGGGGCGCTACTGGCAAAACGCGTTACATCGTACTTTCCGGGAGGATATTTGGAGCTTACGGGAAAGCGTATCTCATCCATCATTGAGAAGCCTGGCGCAGGCAAAGAGCCGAGTGATCTGGTCACTATTGTGGCGCATGTTCATAACAATCCGGCACTACTGCTCGAGGCTCTGCACAATGTGGCAACGAACAATGATGATGGATACGAGCGCGCACTCGATACACTCTTTAAAACGAAGACGTACCACGCTGTGCCATATGAAGGAGCTTGGCATCCAGTGAAATACCCCTGGCACCTGCTCTCCCTGCTGCAACATCAGCTTGCTGGGATCAGCAAGCCCGTCATCCATCCTACGGCCACTATCCACCCAACTGCCGTGATTGAAGGCAATGTTGTTCTCGAAGAAGGTGTGCGCGTATTCGCTCATGCCACAGTGGTTGGCCCGTGTGTCATCGGTAAGCGCAGTATTGTCGCCAATAACGCTCTTGTACGCGGTGCGAGTGTCGGCGACGATTGTGTCATTGGTTATTCTACAGAAATCAAATCGTCTGTACTGGCCTCGCATGTATGGACGCACATGACGTACATCGGCGATAGCATCATTGGTTCGAATGTTTCTTTCGGGGGCGGGAGTCTTACGGGAAATTTGCGCTTGGATGAGGGAGACATTTCTTCGTTAGTAGGAGAGGAAAAAGTTTCTACAGGGCTCACGAAGTTTGGCGTGGTGATCGGTGCCGATTGTCGCTTAGGAATTCGAACCACCATAAACCCTGGCATGAAGATCGGGGGAGGGACGTTCGTCGCAAGTGGGGTTCAAATCAATAAAGACGTTCCTGAGCAGAGCTATGTTTCTATGCGGGAAGGGGAGATGCTCATCCGCGAAAACCGTATGTCCGCGCCTCTTCCTGAAGCGCGAAAAGGGTTCAAAAAAGGTATCTAGAAGAGAGAAAATGCACTTTTTGTGCAAAAAAGTTATCCACACACCTGTGGAAAGTGGGGGAGGGGCGTTCTCCCCCCCTCCATCGCTCTTCTCCACGTAAAGCTTGGTATTTCCGCTCTATGAAGCTAAAAACTGGTTGTTTGGCCTACCCTACATCTTCTCCTCTTCTTCTCCACAAGTTTTCCACACCTCCTCCACAATGAGAGAATCACCCAAAAAGCGAGATTGGCTTGTAAAGAGGAAAAAATGAAACTATTACTCCTTCTTTCCACAGACTACAATGGAACTCATGAATAGTTGTAGAGAGCCTACGATGATGACTAATTATATAAGTATCTTTTATTTATCTATCTACTAGGAACAAAACTTATGAAGCTTCTGTGTAAAACCTCCGATCTTCTTCAGGCACTCACACTCGTGAGCCGCGCTATTAGTGGGCAGCAAGCACTCCCGATTTTAGGAAACATTCTTCTTGAGGCAGAAGGAAAGCGCTGCAAAGTGAGCGCGACCGATTTAGAGCTGAGTATTGTCACAAGTTTTGAGGCGTCGATTGAGAACGAGGGTTCAATCACTATTCCTTCCAAAGCAATTCTTAACTTTGCTCAGTACAACTCCGATGAAGAAGTTCTTCTCGAAACCAGTGAGGGCACACAACTCAAGTGCACATCGAAACACGCCAAAACTCTCATCGCAGGAGAGGCAGCCAGCGAGTACCCCACCATCACCCCTATTGAGAAACAAATTACTTTCACTCTTGATGCGATTCCCCTTCTTGATGCACTTCATCATGTGACATTTGCTTCAACAAGAACATCGCTCCGCCCCGTGCTTTCTGGTGTTTACCTTCATGCCGAAAAAGGCCACCTCACTTTTGTTGCAACAGATAGTTATCGACTTTCGGAATACAAAATCCTCACAAAGGCGTCGAACATTGATATTTCCTGCATCGTCCCCACTAAAGTTCTTGAAGAGCTAAAGTCAATCCTCTCTTCACGTAAACCAGAACGCGAAGAAAAAAGTAAGGATGGTGAAAAGGAGAAAGAAAAGAAGACCAAAGCAGAACCAACACTTTTACCTGTTGAAGTGGCACTCAGCAGTCAACAGATCGAAATTCACATCGGCCCTACACACCTTCTTTCTCGTCTCATTGATGGCCGATTCCCCGACTACAAGCAAATCATTCCTAAAGAAGAAAAGACTACCATTCACCTCTCTGTGCGCGAGCTTGTGCCTATCATCAAGCGTATGCATTACTTTGCAAAAGAGATTAACAACAATCTCACCTTTAATTTTTCGAAAGAGTCCGTACATGTAAAAACTCCTCAAACCCAAGCAGGCCGGGACGAAGCGACGTTTCCAGCTAAAATAAAGGGTGATGTTAATAAGATCGCTCTTAGCTCCAGTTATCTCCTCGATTTTCTCAGCCATGCTGATGGCGAGAGTGAGGTGGAGCTCACGCTGACCGATAGTATGCATCCTGCTGTGTTTCGCTTCCCCAGCAATTCACTCTATCTCCATCTCATTATGCCGCTTCGTATACAGGAAGATTGAGATTGGTGGGGTGAATTTTGCCGTGGAAAATAAGGCGTGACCTTGATTTTCTTCCTATTTCTTCTATACTTACGCTGTCGACGCCTGGGAGAACAAGGCGACTCACATTCAGTATTCTCTCCTCATTTTTTGTGAGGGGAGTCCAAGTTTAGGTTCCTTAAACATCGTTTTATGCAACCTTCTCTCCTCCTTGGGAGAGACACTCACCGGGAACTCAGCGAACTCCTGAAAAAGGAGCGTCGTCTTGTGCTTTCTGGAGCCAGTAATGAGACAGCGAAAGCGCTGCTTCTCTCACTCTTTCTTGAACAGCACCCACAGAGAACCCTGCTCCTCACTGGGCGAGAGGAGGAAGCCGAAACACTCCAACACTGGTTGCAGTTTTTTGACCAGGAAACTCACATCCTCCAACCAATCGAAAATGAAGAGGGTGAAGTACTCCCTGATGCTCTGCAGGTGTTTTTGCAATTTATGCAGGGGGAGGAGTCAACGAATGGCATTTTTCTGTGCGCACGCACGACGTGGGATCAGTCGTTTCCTCGGTTTGCGGAACTCATGGAACGGATACTTACACTCACGGTCGGCAGCGATATTCATTACACCACATTCATTGAAGACCTCATTGAGCGCGGATATCAGCACGGCGAAGATCTCTATCTCTCGCCTGGTGAATACCGACGCATTGGGGACGTATTCGACATCTTCCCTATTCAGTCCGACCATCCGTATCGTGTGTCATTCAACATCGATCGTGTCGAGAAAATACTGACGGTGGATGCTATTGATCTCTCGAAAACGAAAGACAACGGAAAGGAATTGCAGATTTTCCCTTTGCTCTATGAGCGCATGGTATCGCTGGCCGAACAGCTACCGGCAAAGGCGCTTCTGGCAGTTGATGATCAGGATGATGTGGAGTTTCCGATGACGACGACGGCTCTACGGTTCACGCCGTTTCCGGAAACCGATGATCACCACGCGCACTTGCGGTATCTCTCAGTACTGAAGTTCTACACGCTTTCTGACTTTCTCAATGATGTGCGCGATAAACTCACGCAAAAGTGGACGATTTTCGTCGTGACCAAGCGATTGGATGAGTTGGAAAGCATTTGTAAGGAAGAGCACATCCCCTGTACGACGGAAGAGAAACGCTCGCCGGGGACACTCACCTTAATTGGGGCGGAAGACGACGAAGTTCTTCCACATTCACTACAAAACCCCGACCTCAAATTTGCCCTGCTCACGGATCGCGAGATTTTCTCACTCAAGAAAGCGGGCAAGCAACGCAGTATTCAGAAGCTTGCTCTCGACTTCATCACTTCGCTGGTTCCAGGTGACTACGTGGTTCATATGGAGCACGGCATCGGCCACTTTGAAGGGATGACGCAGAAGGAAGTGGACGGAACAAATCGTGAGTATTTGGAATTAACCTATGCCGAGGGTGACAAACTCTTCGTACCTGTGGATCAAGCAGATAAATTGAGTAAGTTCGTCTATGAGGAGGGCCAGGAACCGATTCTCACCCGGCTTGGGACCAATGAGTGGAAGCGCGTGATGAAGAAAACGAAAGAAGAGACCGAACAGATCGCAAAGGAACTTCTCCTCCTCTACGCCAAGCGCGCCAAGGCCAAGGGCTTCGGGTTTGCTGAGGATTCAGAGCAACAGCGCAAGTTCGAAGCATCATTCCCATACGAGGAAACACCAGGGCAGCGCAAGGCGATTGAGGATCTCAAGAATGATATGGAAGGCCCGCACCCGATGGATCGTCTTATCTGTGGGGATGTGGGGTTTGGTAAGACAGAAGTGGCCATGCGTGCTGCGTTCAAAGCTGTGCAGGGCGGCAAACAAGTTGTTGTTGTCGCGCCCATTACCATTCTCGCCGACCAGCACTACCACAGCTTCCGCGAGCGCATGTTGCCATTCGGTGTGCGGGTAGAAATGCTCAGTCGATTTAGAACGGTCAAAGAGCAAAAGGTCACGCTCGAGAAATTAAAGAAAGGACAGGCGGATATTGTCATTGGTACACATCGGCTTCTGCAGGATGATGTGAAATTCCATAATCTCGGTCTCGTGATTGTGGATGAGGAGCAGCGATTTGGTGTGAAACAGAAAGAAAAGTTCAAGGACATGCGTGCGTCTGTAGACATTCTCACGCTCACAGCGACACCCATTCCCCGTACATTGAATTTAGGGCTCCACAAACTGCGCGACATCACTACCATCACTACTCCACCTCCTGGCCGGCTTCCCATTATCACTGAAGTCCGGCGCTATTCTGATTCTCTCATTCGTCACGCAATCATCTTCGAGCTCAAGCGCAAGGGGCAGTCATTTATTCTCCACAATCGTGTCGAGACGATCGATTCCTTTGCTGACAAGCTTCGATTACTTATTCCTGAGGCCAAGTTCATCGTCGCACATGGGCAGCTCAAGGCCGATGATCTAGAGGCACGCGTTCTGGAATTCAAAGAAGGTAAGGTGGATGTACTGGTGAGCTCAACAATTATCGAGAACGGTATCGACCTGCCGCGAGCCAATACATTGGTTGTGGATCAGGCAGAACACTTCGGTCTTGCCCAGCTCTATCAGCTCAGAGGCCGTGTGGGGCGCAGTAAGGTGCAGGCGTACGCCTATTTCCTCTATCATGGGCAGAGACTGCAGGACGACGCCAAGAAGCGTCTGAGGGCGATTGTGGAGGCCTGCGAATTGGGGAGCGGATTCCAGGTGGCTATGCGTGATTTAGAGATCCGCGGAGCAGGCGAGATTTTGGGGGCCAGTCAGTCGGGCACCATGAACACCGTAGGGGTGAGTCATTACCTGCGCATGCTCAAAGCGGCTGTAGAAGAGATGAAGGCCGGCGAGAAGAGCGTAGTCGAGGAAGAAATCTCTCCAGAGATTCTGCTGCCGGTGGAAGCCATGTTGCCTTCGTTCTACATCACGGATGAACAGGAGCGCATCTCGGTGTACCAGAAACTTGCCGGCAGTGAAGATGAAGCAACACTCAAAGAATTCGAAGAGGACCTACGTGATGAGTTTGGTGAGCCGCCACAACCAGTAAAGAACCTTCTTGCAGTGCTTCAGTTGAAACTCGTGTGCCGTCAGGTAGGAATTCTGCGCATCAAAATGGAGCACGAGGCGCGGCAGGACTTCGTCGTGCTCACGCTCGCCAGCCGCATAACAGCCAAAGAGATCATGCAGCTCATCAAGGAGCATCCGCAGTGGAAAATCTCAGGATCCACGCTCAATCTGCCATTTGAGGAGCTTCTCAAGAAGCAGAGTGATGATGAATCGTTATGGGTGGCGGCACTGACAAAGCAGGTGCACATTCTTGCTGGGAAAGCGAAAGAGAAGAAATAAGAGTATTGGCGATCTGCACTCTTCTGCAGCTTTTGCGCGAGGATGGCGGAAAACGTGAAAATTTGGTATAATTAGTAAGAAAGGTTCCATACCAATATCCATGCCTGCTGCTCAACAGAATTCGGGTGTTCCTATCATTCCTGCCAAGCGCACGGGCGCGGAAATTTACAACAGCATCATGAGTGAGATCGAATCGGAACTTACATTGGATCAGATCCCGCTGATGGAAGAAAAGTACAAGGATGAGACACCCAAGAAAAAGAAGGCACGTGGTGAGCGCTATGCCAAGGCGATGGAGGAATACGAGCAGCGCTATGCGAAGTATTTACAGGAACAGGATGCCAAGGTGCGCTCGTTTAAAATCGGAACCATCCACTTCGTTGAGGAGAAGGCTTCGGAGAGTGACCAACAGAAGCTTAAATCTATCGAAGCTTCATTCGATACCAATTAATTTTCATGTTGTTTCATCCTACATTCAGAACAGAGAAAGAGCGGAGATTGATATTCGATGGTGGTGCGCCTGCCGCAGCTCCAGCTCCTGGTGAGGGTGCGCCTGCTGCACCACCTCCGGTAGATTTGACCCCGGAACAAAAGACAATTCAAGAACAGATAGACAGGATGAAGGTAGGGAATCCGGATGCTGCGAAAGAATTGGCACTCTTTCAGGTGCAGCAAGCTGGCGAAGATAACGCCAAATTACAGGAGCGATATCAAGCAGCGCTTGTGAATGCGGCGAATGCGTATTATCAAGAACTTGTAACCTCGGTCACCCCAAATCCTCTTCAGGTGGTCAATGAGGCGTTTGCGCCGGCAGGTGTTGTATTGGAACGTGGTGCTGATGGAAAGCTTGCGATCGGCGCAGAGGCGTCAGTAGATCGAGAAGAGAAAGGCCGTGAGCTTACTGAGGCAGAAAAGACGATGATCCAGGAAGCCTTTGCATCTAATCCCCAATTGGCTTCTGCTGCCGAGAGATTGATGGCAGGCATGACAGATGACAGCCCGGAACTGGAAGTTACAAAGGGTTTCTTCGAAAACTTCAACAATAAGAGCCCGAAAGAGAAGCAGGAAATTCTCACCAAAGATCCAGCATTTCAGAAGTTCTTGAGCGAGATCCCTGCGGATCAACAGGAGTTTGTGAAGCAGATACGTCAAACAATGGTCGAAACAACGCGAGAAGAAGCGATGGAGCTCTCTGACGAGGAGCGCGCAGATATTATTGATGGCGCGGAGAAGGAGCTAAAGACATTCGATGCCACTAAGGCCTCGGAGATTGATAAAAATATCATGCTCGCGCGGATGCAGATGCGTGGAATCGATACCAGTAATCCTGACGAGATCTTCGCCAAACCCCCCGTACTCAAGGTGACCGAAGGCTCACCTATGGAACGCGGATTCAGTAAGATTATGGGTCTGATTGGTTACGTTTTGCTGAGTATCCAGAAGATGAAGGACCAGCTGAAGCCGGAGGCGAAGACAGGGGCACCAGCAGGAGCGCCTGGTACGGGTGCAGAGGCTCCGACGCCTGGGGAGGATGCACTGAAGCAGAAGTTGAAGGAGGAAATGAAAACAAAGGGTACAACCGGAGAGCAGTTGAAGGATGCGAAGGAGGAGCGGCAGAAGGCACTCAAGAAGGAGTTTCCTCAGGCTGAGAAAGAAATTGAGGAGCTCACGAAGCAGCTTGAAGGAGTTGAAGAGGGAGACGAAAAAACCCGCGGCCAGGAGCATCTGAAAGAGCTGAGCGATACGCTTGCCAAAAATAAGCAGGAAGATGCCCAGCTGACACAGGAAGTCGCAGTGCTGCAGGAGATGAAAACCACAGCAGAGAACCAGAAAAATATTCTCAATGGAGGCAAGGATGCACTTACTTCGTATCTCGGGAGGCCAGATGCGCGCTTTAGAGTTCCAAGCGGCGTGAAGATATACGACGGTCTGGAGAAAACAGTTTTTGCGGTAAATGACAGTTTTGAGCTCTCTCTCACAAATGAAACAGGTGGCCCTGTTGATCGCACTATTCTTGGCGATCTCTCAGGAAAAATTACCTTCAGAATGGGCACTGGCATAGACTACTTTGCTATTAATGAGCAGGCCGTTCTTAAGCAGCCAACTGAACTACCTGCACTCTTTAGGCAGCTGCTTGATGGGTTTAAGGCGGATGTGAAGGCAGATGAGCCACCGCGCCCAGCTGCTCCTCCCGCAGCGCCGGCTGTTCCACCGGTGGTTATATAAATAGCTGTTGGTCTGAATCAAATCCTTGGACCTTTTGGTGTGTGGTAACAAGGGGGTTACTGAATTCTATTTTGTAGCTTTATAGTTTAGATATTAATTCGCTTATATTTTGAGCATCACATTGTTCTCAAGTTCCTTTTCAAGGTTCGCAAGTGCCGCAGCAATTTCTTTGGGAGAAAGCGGCTTACTTCTTTCTTGCCATGACGGATCACTGCTCACATCCGGATATCTTGCAGCAGGTCTCTTTTTACTTACTTGTGCAAATACGCGCATAAAATCATCAGACACGATGACTAACCCCTTACGAAGGTCATCAAGGTGCTCTAATTTGTCGTGCGTTTTTGTTTTTTCTCCGTCAGGCAAGGAGAGGATCATGGCCTGCGCCATCATTTCCATGGCAGCCCATAGCATATCGCATATCGGTGCATGTTCTGCTTCAGGGTCTAGTTTCCGTGCGGCAGTAATGTACTCCTTGGCTCTTGCCAATTGCGCTTCCACACGCTGCCGGTTATATCGAAAATCGAAGAACAGGAAGAAAAACGGATCAAAGCGCACAACAAAAAGCTTTGCGGAATTCGGGTCTCCGAAGTTTTGGGGGAGAGCAATGTTTTCAACGTCGTCCATAGTTACTCCGCAGTCTTGAAAGAGATACCTGCCTTTCATTTCCGGTTTTAATATCCCCTCCTTTAGCTTCATGGCAAACATGCAATCGTCGTCAAAATGAAATTTGGGTGGTTGTTTATCCTTAGGAAAAATTTCCACAATTGCAGATCTGAATTTTCCCATCCCCCTTTTTTCCAACTCCGGCTTAATAAGGGTTCGGATAATGCTATTTACTATTACACCATCCCCCACGTTTCTTATCACATCATCCAGCGGTACCTTCAAAAACTTTTCTGTTGCGATTGCCACTCGTGTTACTTGCTGCTCTGTCATTGCGTAATAGTTCTAGTAAATCCTATCTGGTGCCGAGGAGAGGGCTCGAACCTCCATCCCGCATGCGCGGGACCAGCTCCTAAGGCTGGCGCGTCTGCCAATTTCGCCACCTCGGCATACCTATACTGTAGCAAGCTTTCTGTCGTTTATGAGGGGATTTCTTCCTCTCCCCGTGCGATACGATCCGCGCGGCGGGCAGCCTCCTCTTCACGGTGTATGGCCTCCTTACCGGCCTGATCGCCCTTCTGCTTCGCTTCGGTCTCCACCCCCTGTAGGGTTTCGCGTTCGTGCACCGTGGCCTGCTCGCGCTTGTGGTGGGCGAGTGCCTCGAGTTCGAATTTCTTCTTTGTGGTTTCGGTATCCACTGCTGTCTTCTTGGTGCGCTTGTCTTGCTCGATCTTTTCGCGCTCATGGCGTTCATCCGCATCAATCTTACGTTGCTCTGTGTCGCGAACACCCATGGGCAGGCTTGCGGCGGCAAGGCGTCGTCTACGAATATCATCTTCCATTCGGGCCGTTGCCTCCCGCTCTTGCGCATCGAGCTTGGCCTTCTTCTGCTTTGCCTCTTCGTCAGCCGTTTCCTTCAGGCGCCGCTCTTCTTGATCAGCATCTGAGCGCTTTTTGCGTCCTTCCATCTCTGTCTTGCTCCGCTCGCGTTTAGCCCAAAACTCTGCCTGCTGACGTGCACGCAGGGCGCCCCACTCTGCCTGTTCGCGGGTGTTATTCATAAGTTTTCTGGCCTCGTTTTTTCTGCGCTCTTTCAAAACCATGCGCGCGTTCTGTTCATGCATTTGTTTCATGTACTCACGGCGCTTCTTCATACGCTCTTCGTGCTCTGCAGCCTGATCTTCCCAAAATTTCTTCTCCTCTGCCTTCTTTTTTTTCATCTCTATCACCGCCTTTTTTCGTTCGACCTCTGCCCCGCGCCATTCTTTAAGTTCCTGCTTTTTACGTTCTTCTGCCAGTAGATCCGCCTCGGAAAATGCGTGTTGCCGTTCGCCGCGTTCCACTCCCTCTTTCTTGCGCCCTGCGCGGTGCTCCTTATCCTTTTCCAGCTGCTTACGCTTGAGCTCCTGAGCACGCTCAAGTTCTCTCTGCATGTCAGCCTTCTTGGGATCCACAGGATCGTTCGGCATCTGATTATTATAGCAGAAAGGGCTCTCTGATGCACTCTATCGCAAACAGGCAGGATATTACTTTTCCTCGACAACGCAGATGCCCAGTTCGTTGAGCTGTGCGTCAGAAACAACAGACGGAGCCCCCATCATGACATCCTGCGCCTTACCATTTTTGGGGAACGCATAGATATCACGAATACTCGGGCATTCCCAGAGCACCATCATGAGGCGGTCAATACCCGGAGCGATGCCGCCATGCGGCGGGGCACCGTATTGGAAAGCGCGGATCATGCCGCCAAATTTTCGATCAACATCCTCTTTCGTGTATCCGGCGATACCAAATGCTTTGTACATAATATCCGGACTGTGATTTCTGATGGCTCCGGAGCTGATCTCGAAGCCGTTGCAAATAAGGTCATACTGGAAGGCAAGAATCGAAAGAGGATCTTTCGCTTCCAGCGCCTCCATCCCACCCTGCGGCATCGAGAAGGGGTTATGCGAAAAATCAACCTTCTTCTCCTGCTCATTCCACTCGTACATGGGGTAATCCTTTATCCATGCCCACGCGGCTGCCTTGGGATCAGCCAATTTGAGTTTTTTGCCGATCTCGGCGCGAACCTGACCGATTGAGCGACATGCGATGAGCCATTTATCCGCTGTAAAGAAGGCAATGTCTCCTTCTTCTAACTTGAGCTGTTCGGCGATTTTTCCAGCGAGATCGGGTCCCAACTTCGCCGCGGGCACACCTTCGAGTTTCCCCTTAGCCATCTTCATCCACGCAAGCCCCTTGGCACCGAATGTCCAAGCGGCCTCTGTGAGATCATCAATCTCCTTGCGAGAAAATTTTGCACCGCCGGCGACTCTCAACGCTTTTACCGCTCCCCCCTGAGCAACGGCATCGGCAAAGATGGAGAATCCGCACTCCTTGCAGAGAGATGTAACATCCGTGAGCTCCAAACCGAAGCGCAAGTCGGGCTTGTCTGATCCGTAGCGGTCAAAGATCTCCTTCCATGTGAACTGAGGGAATGGTTTCTGCAGGACCTTTTTATCACTAAAGCGTTCCGTGAGTTCCGCCATAAGAGGTTCCACAGCTTCAAACACATCCTCTTGTGTGACGAAGCTCATTTCCAGGTCAAGCTGGTAGAACTCACCTGGGTGTCGGTCTGCACGGGGGTCTTCGTCACGGAAACAAGGGGCGATCTGAAAGTAACGGTCGAGCCCCGCCACCATAAGGAGCTGCTTAAACTGTTGTGGAGCCTGTGGAAGGGCATAAAACATGCCACGGTGCAGTCGGCTCGGGACGAGATAGTCACGCGCTCCCTCTGGCGAAGAATTGGCGAGGATGGGGGTCTGCACCTCAGTAAAATTCTTGCTGTGCATGTAGGTACGGATATGTCCAATGAAGGCATCCCGCTTCTGCATCATCTTTTGTAAGGTAGGGCGCCGAAGATCCAAGAAGCGATACTGGAGCCGGAGCTCCTCGTTGACCTCCTTCTCCTGATCGATTTCGAAAGGTGGGGTCTTCGCCTCACTCAGGACCGCAAGTTCTTCCGCGATCACTTCTATCTCTCCTGTAGGATTCTCCTTCCGTTCTGCGCCTTCCACACGTTTGCGCACCGTCCCGGTGATTTTGAGTACCCACTCGGGGCGGATCTTTTCGGCCGTGGTGAAGACTGCCTTGTTCTCAGGATCAAACACGATCTGCGTGAAACCGTAACGGTCTCGCAGGTCGACGAAGATGAGCCCTCCGTGGTCACGGCGCCGGTGCACCCAGCCACAGAGCGTTGTTGTTTCTTCCTTCGCGTTCTTTGCCGTGAGTTCGCCACAGGTGTGCGTACGTAACATGAGGTAAGGAAGGTGAGGAACGTAAGAAACGTAAGGAAAGTGGAACAGAAAAGCTACTTGCTTTTCAGTAATTGGGTAAGAAGATAGCTCAAACGAGCGCAATGGTCAGCAATATCGTTTGCATCTGCTTTTGATATCAGATCCAGGTCGGAACTCAACTCAATAAATGCATCCACTTCTGCCACAGAGCCCCGTGCCCTACCGTAAAAAGCATCACGGTGTGCCCGTGTCTGCATTGCCGATCCTTCTGCAATGTTTGCCATAATTGACGTGGCAGCTCTGCGGATTTGTGTCACGAGGTGAAACTGCTCCTCTTTAGGAAATGCTTTTGTTACTCCATAGATTTTGAGGGCCAACTTTTTTGCCTCTTGCCAGATAATGAGCCTGCGGAAGCCAATGTCCATTCTTCTGAGCATAATAAAATCATAGCAGAGAACCCCTTCCTTACCTTCCTGCCTTTCCTTACTTTTCTTACTTCAAAAGCTGCCCCAATTCCTTCTTAAATTCCTGCACATCTTTAAATTCGCGATGCACAGAAGCGAATCGGATGTAGGCGACGGTATCGAGCTTCTTCAATTCTCGCATCACATCAGTGCCGATGGTGGAGCTTGATACCTCCTTACGGTTGCCACCCCATTTCTCTTCCAATTTGGTGAGCAGACGGTCAATCTTCTCCTGCGAAATCGGGCGCTTGGAACAGGCGAGCCAAATACCGCGTTCGAGCTTGGTGCGACTATATGGTTCACGGGTGCTGTCACGCTTGATGACGATGAGGTTGCTAAGTTCTTGGCGCTCAAATGTTGTGTAACGATGATTACACTTGGTGCACTCGCGCCGACGGCGAATTGCCCGGCCATCCTCTGCGAGACGCGAGTCGATAACCGCCGTGTCGGTCGCTTTGCATCGCGGGCAGTACATGCCAAGAGCTTACTCGGCTCTTCTTGTGTTGCGGAAGAGACTTTACAGGGTTCTTCAGCGATCCTCGACAGAAAGGTCGCCCTGACGATGTGTGCGTGTCTGCCCTGCAGATGAAAGGTTGATAATGGTTGAGGGTGGAGTCGGTGGGAGCGTACCGCTATCGAGAATAAGGTCTGGTTGCACATTGGTGGAGGCAAACTGCTGCTCAATTTCCTGTACCGAGTAGGGATTGGGCCTGCCGTGTACGTTGGCCGACGTTGTCGAGAGCGGCTTACCGAAGCGCCTGACGAGTTCCATGGCCAAAGGATGACTCGAGATACGAATGCCGATTCCGCGGATTAGGGATTGGGGATTAGGGATTGGGACAATGAAGAGTTTTTCCCGTGCTGCTTCATTCATAGGGAGAATGAGAGTGAGGGGGCCTGGGAGGTGCTTTGAGGCGAGCTCTTCGGCCTTCGTGTTCCATTCAACGTATTTCTTTGCTGTGGCTATTGATGCAAAGAGCCCGCTCACCGGTTGATCCTGCGGACGATTCTTGATCGCAAAGAGTTTTGTAACCGCCTGCGGATTAGTGAGATCGCAGGCAAGTCCGTAGCAGGTCTCTGTTGCATGGGCGACTACACCTCCTGCAGCAAGAACGCGTAGAGCCTCTTCGAGCGCCTGCGGCGAAGCAGTGACTGAGCGCATTACACAGCAGAAGACGCGTACGCGCTCAAAACATCTTCGATTTTCTTTTCGAGAATTGTCGACATGTTAATCGTGAGAGGAAGGGGAATGAGCTGTTCGCCGATCTTCAGCTGCACTTTCTCTTTTCCTGGGAATGTTTCGAGCACGTGCTTGAGATCCAACAGGAGTTTTTTCGGTGCCCGTTCTGGTAACGTAATAGTGTGGATGGAGATTTCTGTGGCATAAGTTTTGGGCTCCGTAGAGGGCTCTTTCGTCTTCGCCGCTTTCTTTCCTAGCTCCTTTTTTGCAGTAGGTGATGTTGCTGTTGGTTGGGTATCGTTGAGAGCAAGTTGCTGTAGAAGATCTGAGGTGGGCATGTCGAGCAACAGCCAAGCACTTAGCGGACCGTGGAATTCGTTCTGTTCCTCCTTCCCTTTTTCTATCGCGACCGTTTCTCCGGCAATGACATTGCCCTCTTCATCTACTGCCTCAACTTCCTCCGCCTCTTCAAGGCTCTTGCGCGTGAGCGTGAGGCCCTGACGTGCCTCTTCTTCATCGAAGAATCCTGCTTCTTTAGCGTGCGCGATCATCTTTGATAGAACAGCACGCTTAAGGGCATCGGCGCGAATCTGTAATTGACCGGCACGCACATCTACCGTGCCTCCCACAACCAATACAGAGTCGGGTTGCTCCAGTAGCGTGGCGAATTCTGCATAGATGCGAGGGAAAAGTGTCGCCTCAATTTTGCCTGTCGGATCCTCGATTAGAATCACGGCCATGGTTTCACCTTTTTTCGTCGTGATGCGCTTAATGTTCTCGACGAGGCCAGCGATTTTCACTTTCTTGCCACTGTCCTTCATTGTGAGGTCGGCAATGAGTTGTGCCTTCTTGCCGATGTACTTCTTGAGCCCGGCAAGTGGATGACTGCTTACGTACATGCCAAGAGTTTCCTTTTCCCACTGAAGCTTTTGAAGTGTTGTTGCCTCTAGGGTTTTAGGAAAGTTGATGAGTGCTTCATCCATTCCACCATCCGATAAGGCGAATAGATCATGTTGTGCAGCCGAAACATCACCACAAGATTTTGCGTAGTCCACGATACGCTCATAGTGATCGACCAGTGTTCTTCTTTCGCCAAGGGAATCGAGTGCCCCCGATTTCGCCAGCGCCTCAAGGAGTTTTTTGTTGAGAACTTTCGACGGAACGCGTCGGGCAAAATCTTCTATTGAAGCGAATTTTCCTCCCTCCTCACGCACTTGCATGATTTGCTGTACAGAGCTGTCACCAATGCCCTTAATCGCACTTAAGCCGAAACGGATTTCCCCTTTCTTTGCGGTGCCATGGACCAGCTTGCCTCCTGGCGACGGAAGAGCGGTGAAGTGACGGAGGGATTCATTGATATCCGGAGGAAGAACCTGAATGCCCATAGCACGACACTCCTCAATTTCGATCATAACGCGATCAGTACGCTGCGCATCAGACGACAGCAGCGCAGCCATGAATTCCGTGGGGAAGTGAGCCTTGAGATAGGCGGTCTCAAAGGCAATACGTGCGTAGCCAGCAGCATGAGCTTTCGGGAACCCATACCCGGCGAATGGCATGATGACATCGTCGAAGATTTTCTCTGAGAGCGCCTTATTGTGCCCCTTCTTGGCTGCCCCCGTGATGAACTTATCGCGTTGCGCGTCGAGCTCTTTCTTAATTTTCTTTCCGATAGCGCGACGCAAAAGATCCGCTTCTCCAAGAGAGTAGCCAGCAAATACTCTGGCAAGCTGAAGGATTTGCTCCTGATAAACGCCGATCCCATACGTCTCGCGGAAGATGGGTTCTACGTCTGCGTGGAGGTACTCCACTTTCTCTTTCCCGTGTTTGCGTTTGATGAAGCTGGGGATCCATTCCATAGGACCCGGACGGAAAAGAGCCGCCATAGCGGTAATGTCATTGAACGTGGTAGGAATGAGTTGCTTTAAATATCGGCGCATTCCTGCCGATTCCAGTTGGAATACCCCCGTTGTGTCCCCGCGCTGAAGAAGCTCATATGTAGCCTTGTCGTCTAGGGGTAGTTTTGCCATGTCAATCTGCGTGCCATAGAGACGTTGGATAATCTCTAGCGTAGTTTCAATAACGGTGAGGTTTGTGAGCCCTAAAAAGTCCATTTTCAATAGGCCGAGAGCCTCCAAAGGCTTCGCTTCATATTGTGTGATGATGATTTTATCGTCCTTGGGAGCGCGCTGGAGGGCGGAGTAGAGGACGGTTGGTTCTGGGGTGATGATGACGCCACATGCATGAACCGAGACGTGACGAGCTTTTCCTTCCAGCTTGAAAGCAGTATCAATAATCTTTCGATATGTTTCATTGGCATCGTAGGCCGCTTTCAATTCTGTAGTTTCCATGGCGTCCTTCAGTGTGGTACCGGGACGCTCGGGAATGAGTTTCGCCAATGCATTCATCTCAAGAAACGGCACACCGTAGGCACGTCCGACATCTTTCACTGCCGCTCGTGCGGCCAGTGTTCCGAATGTACAGATTTGTACGACACGATCACTCCCATACTTGTTGCGGACATATTCCAGCACCTCATCTCTTCTCGTGTCGGCAAAATCCGTATCAATATCTGGCATCGTGATGCGCTCAGGGTTGAGGAACCGCTCGAAGAGCAGGCCATGTTCTAGAGGATCAAGCGTCGTAATATTCAGGCTGTATGACACAATGGATCCGGCCGCAGATCCTCTTCCCGGTCCCACTGCGATTCCCCTGCGCTTTGCTTCGTTAATGAAGTCGGCGACAATAAGGAAATACCCAGAAAACCCCATACTATTAATAATCGAGAGCTCGTGCTCCAGGCGGTCTTTCTGTTCCTGCGTGGCGTTGGGATAGCGCTGCACGAAACCTTCAGTTGCGAGACGAGTGAGTTCAGCTTCCTCTGTAGTGCCCTCCGGCATGGGATAACGCGGGATGTGGTATTTCCCTAGTTCCAGCGTTACCGAGCATCGATCAGCAATGACGCGAGTATTTTCCAGCGCTTCTGGCACATGTGCGAATGTCTGTTCCAACTCCTCAAATGGTCGCATAGAGAAATCACTGTCTCGCATAGAGAAGCGTGTAGTGTCAGCGACATTGGCGTTCTTCTGAATGCAGAGCAGCACATCGTGAGCCTCACTGTCACCAAGATGGCAGTAATGGCTGTTGCAAGTGGCGACGAGAGGAACATTTAGTTTTTTTGCCCAAGCGATGAGCTGTTGATTCACTTCGTTCTGCCCTGTTACGTTTGGCAGATCCATGAGCTCAAAGTAGAGATTATCTTTACCGAAGAATGAACGGTACTGCTCTGTGAGCTCTTGGATGCGTTCGCCATCCTCCACCAGGGCAGCTTGCGGAATAGCTCCTCCGATGGGCCCCGTGAGCGCGATGAGGCCCTTGCCGTAGGTACTGAGCAGCTCGCTGTCGACACGTGGCTTGTAGTACATTCCTTCGAGTGAGGCGAGCGAAGCGAGGGCAAGCAGATTACGGTACCCCTCTTCATTCTCGGCAAGCAGTACAAGTGGGTATCGTTTGGTGTCGGTACCACTTTCTTGATCAAAACGAGTGCGTACAGCGACGTACGTCTCGAGGCCGAGGATCGGCTTGAGATCAGCCTTTTTTGCTTCACGGTAGAAATCAACGAGGCCGTAGACGTGCCCTTTGTCTGCGAGACCCACAGCTGTTTGTCGCAGCTCTACAGCACGCCGGACAATCTCTTTGGGGCTTGGGAGTGCCTCAAGGAGGGAGTAGGTACTATGGCAGTGGAGATGAACAAAGTCGGAAGCTTTCATAGTGAAGGTGGCAGCTTGCCCGGCAAAGCTTCGAGTCGAACGAGAAGCGGAGTCGGGTGCAGATGGACGAAATCAGAAGCGTTCATGTGAGGAGAGCTAGTATGCAGTATTCACTGCGGAGTATACAGCCATCCTCAGGTTTTCCTCTTAGAGTCCTGCTGCATTTTTGCACTGTCTTGCGACCTCTGATTCAAGGGGGGCTCCTCTGGCGTACGGAAAACACTCATCCTTGAAAATGATTTTCAATATGCGATCTAATTGCTTATTGCATGGGCGGAAAATGCAGGAGGTGCGCAAGAAGGAGGCGTAGTCACGCACAAATTTTCGTAGGCCAACATCCGAGCTCTGTACCGAAGACGCAAGTCTGCGCACTTCTGTACGAAGCGGCGTGAGCGTGTTGAGTACGCGCAGTGGAGCATCGATAGTCTTTGCGATCTGTGCGCTCTCTTTCTTCGCTTGTTGCAGGCTGAATCCTTGCAGATACAACTGTGCGTCGTAGCGAGCACCGAGCAGCCAGAAGAGCATCACATTCTCCATTGCCTGGGCCGCCTCTTTCTCGGGGCCGTCTGGCAATTCATTGGAGTCGCGGATGTAAGTAGGAGGCAGGCGTTGCTGGCCCCATCCATCCCAGAGCGCTGAGAGTTTGGGCATGAGAGACGTCTCATTCGATGAGAATGCAAACGGTCCACGACGTTCCCAGAAGGTGACACCTGCGGGGAGCTGCTCATCCTCCGCAAGGCAGCCACTTTTCACTTCGTGGCTACGCTTGTTGCTTGCTCCCATACCAAAATTCGAGAGATCCATCGTTCCTCCTCCCAAACGTTGTTCCAGTTGCACGATGGTATCCTTTGCGGTGCCAATATCTTCAATGGCTGTATCACGGTCCTGAATGAGCTTTCGCAGCCCTTCGATTTCTTTTCGAATGCCTTCTGGTCCATCACGGCTTTCGAGAACAGAAAGGTCACAACCATATCCCGCTCCGGTTGGCGGAAGATAATCTGTACTGAATGGACAGGGTTCCCCTTCATCTTCTCCCTCTCCGCCCGATGCAGTGCAGCCAGCATTTACGCACGCGTACTGCCTCTTGAATGCGAGCCCCTGCGTGTTTATGCAATCAGAATACTCCGTGCCTTCCCCTATCTGTCGGCACTCAATATTTCTCGTGTCATCCTCTTCCTCTTTGCCGGGGCAGCACCAGTAGGGTGGAGCATCAAATCCGTACAATGATCCTTCTTCTTTATCGACGTACGTGGGGTCTCTTGCTCCCAGAAGAAGAGCCTTGTAGCGGTTATTCAGATATCGTTGCATCGAAATGAGGCGCGCAGCTTCACCCACGCGCCCCGCTTCAATGGCGTCATTCTTTCGTATTCTTGCTCGCTCCATCCATCCCTCAAGAATGAGAGTGTCGATTCTCAGACAGGGTGTATTTTCTCGCAGGTCGCGCTCCTGCTCCACAATGCGCAGATCTGTATCGACCAACAACAGAATCATCCCAGTGATCTGATCGAGCCAGAAGAGTTTGAGCAGTTTATCTGCTGTTGCGTCTCCGCCTCCGGCATTATCGAGCCCGGCCCTCACGCGACGCACCACACGCTCTATGTACGGAGAAACGGGAGCGATATCTGCATACTGATCACCTGCCGCCATTGCCGGAGAAGCAATGGAGAAGATCAATATGCCGGTGAGCAACAGAGGAACAGTTCTCATTCGGGAACGTACGGAACGTTACAGAAATCAGGAGTTTCCGCTGCGTTCCGCGGACACGTTTGCTGTGGGAACTGGGTTTTTGCCATCGCACCCATCAACTCGTTACCTGCTCGCAGAGTGTCAGACAGCGCGCGCCCGGCCCACGAGAGATAGCGCGTAAGAAGCGATGTACCAATGCGCGTTGCGATACTCTGGGTCATGCGTTGCAGTGATTCGGTGGGCTCTAGATTTTCCTCGATTTGTCCTGCAAAGCTGAATGAAGTTGTCACATAGCTATCGGTGGGAATATTCAGTCTACGCTCGTAGTTGAACTGACAGAGGATAGGTGGGGTGGCAGCAGGAAGGCCATTGATCTGGCACAGCGCGCGATCGAGAGATTCGATCAGCAAACGTGGGTTGTAGGCAGGCATGAGGGGCGGAGAAATAGCAGGCAGTGCGATGAGTCCCGCGGCTTGTGTATTTTCTACCGCGCAGGAATCCCACGGGAACGCCTCGTCTTCCACCACCAACCCCATGCGGCCGGGAATGACGCGCGATTGTTCGATGGATTGTTCTACACACTGGCCGATGTAGCAGAGGTTGTTGCCGATGGTGTTCTCATACTTTGTCGGGCAACCGGGCGTACAGGCACCGTTCAGGGCTTCGATCATTGCAGGAATACGGCTATCGATGCGTGCCAGTGCCTCTGCCCCTCTAGCCTGGATCATTGTAGAAATACCTTCCTGATCATTTGTTTTTCCTATCACCTCTTCGCACGAAGGAAGACTTCCCCCGGATTCACGGTCTGCCTTTCGTAATGCATCCAAGAGTTTTTCTAGGATCTCTTCAGTTTCAAGGCTTGAACATGCCTTCTCACCGTATTTTCTGCAGCTGATATTGCTCAGGCCACCTATGCATTCCTCGAGTGAGAAGCCAATGGCATCCAAGATTCCATCCTCTGCATACACACGGCAGGAAACCCTATAGGCCTCTGCTTCGGTGGCGCAGCAGCGCTCGGCCGTGTCGGAAGTTTTGGTTCCTGGTTTAAGGTTACAATATTGCTGGGCATGGACGAGTTCGTGTAGCAGGCTGGATCCAAGCATGATACGAGGAGCGCTGTTCTGGACACATATATGGATAACACCGTTCTCATCCTTCTCCTCTGTTGTTGCTGAGTTTCCGTTGGGGCAATTGTCTTTGCATTCAATATCCACCGTGCAGAGACTGCAACCAAGCTTGCCCTGCGGACTCATGAGCTCCTTGCTTGGAATACGCCACCAGCCCGTGCGGCAGATATCAGGGCCGGATTCGGTGAGGGCGATCGGCTGCTTCGCCTGCGTGGGTTTACACTCCGTGAGTACGATCGCACGCGGGTCTTTGTCGTCGATTTCTGCGTTACAGCGATCGTGACGGAGCGGGCGGCACATGTAGCCGTCTCGGGCAAACGCCAAATGGCAAATCCCATCGTCCTCGCCCGGTTCCTGCGGTGGATCTTCGTAGCGGCCGCCTGGGAGGATCCCGAATCGATCGACAACAGTGCAGTAGGCCTCAGAGAACTTTCCAGAATCACAGGGGTCACCACCCATTATCCCAACGGAGGGAGAAGACAGAGTTAGATCCCATCCCAACCCCACATCACGCTTGATTGTTCCGTCGACGTGCTCGGCCATCATCCAGACAACAGCATGTGCCGGCGTGTCGAGTCTGCGCAGTGGGAAAATTACGATTTCTCCGCGCTGCAGTGGAGGGTCGTAATCCAATACTGATGCCGGGAGGGCATCTCGTAGAGCACGTAATTTATCTTCAACTTTGCAGTACCGCTCGCGGATTGCCTGATACAGCTCCGAGGCGTCCCTGACGTTGTAACAGTAATCAGAGAACGGAGTGATCCCGTAACGGTAACGCCACACGGCAGTCGAGCCAGCCCTCTCGAGTTCGGCGCCGAGATCGTCGAGCATGCCATCCGTAACACTGTCAGGTCGGGGCACTGCACGTACGAGCGGGAATACCTCAGGTGTAAGCAGGGCATCATCCTGGCTGCGCCAAAGATTGCGAATCGTGAGCGTGCGTTCTGCGACAGTGAAAATTTCGCCCATACGCCCGCTTACACCTGTTTCGTATCCTGTTGCTATATGGAGAAGGTCTGTAGAGAGCGTGAGCGTTTCGAGGATGTCGCGTCCCCAGTCGCGAAACATCTGATACGCCTGCGGGCAGCCATCGAACGTGTTGTTGTACAGTTGGCAGAACTCACCGAGCCGTGAATCAAACGCCGCTTTTACAATTGACTGAATCTCTGCAGCGGTTTCATCTTTCAGAAAAATGTTTTCCTGAGACACCATTTGAACGACATAGCTAATAATGGAATCGTTAACCCCTTCCAAAGTCATTTCCTGCGCTGTGAGCGCATGCATTTTTTCGTAGAGTTGCAGGCCACCAAGCCCTTGTTCTGCGTGGGCATGCGTCACAATGAGCAGTGAGCCAACAATGCCGAAAATGACGGAGGAGTATTTCACTGTGGTAAGTCGCGAAGAGGATCCTTGGCGTTCCAGATACGTGGCAGGCAGGCGCTGGCCTCTGCCCCCAGCGCGAGTGCATTGCGGATATCGAGAGATGCTCGCTCAATACACTGAAGCTCTGAATGGAGCGGGAGCAGACGACTAAGGCCAGCGAGAACAGAGAGTGTCCGGTTGAGGGAGGACCGTGCCGTTGCCAATTCCGTGGCGATTGTCTGATCTTCTTCCGAAACCTCGGCGGTGAGGAGAGAGAGATAAATATCGGATTCATCCCCTTCCTCTTGCATTGCCATCTCAAGCTGGAGGAGTGCATCCGGGTGCAGGAAGTAAAGCCTCTCTTCTAAAGCGCATTCGTAGGCCCGCAAGAATTCAAGGAGCACGGAACTGGCTTCCCATTGGCTGACAGAAGATTCCTTCCAGCTGGGGAGGCTTTTCGCGAGTGCGCTGAGCTTCGCTCCACCAGGAAGCACGCCACCTCCTGTTGTGGCACTGCAGTCCGGGGGGCGCGAAAAGGATTGCATGTGTTCGTCGACAACCTCACCGACAATGCGATGGTATTCCGTTGGCCATTGCGAGAAACTGCCGTCTCTGAAAGGCAGTTGTGCGTATGCGTAATTCTTTGCAAAGCGGGAGCAGGGGGTGAGGATGGAATTTTCCTCTTCTTGCTTAATGAGCAGATCAACACTGGTGGCAGTAAATTTTTCGGGGTCTTTCATTACAACAACGACAACGCTGAGGGCCATCAGCAAGAGGACGATCATCGAGCCAATGGTGCGCTTACGGAGAGAGAACATGATTCTTAATTGGCGGGGGGACTTTCGTCACAGCTGCCGATGAAACAGGGAATGCGGTAGAGGGATCCAACGAGTTGCGCGGCTTTGCGAAGCGAATTCGCAAGAGGCCAGCGGAACTCCTGTAGAAAGGCATCGATTTGTCCTGAGAGCTGCAAAAGAGAGCGATACGCCGCATCGTACTCAGTGGCTTGCTTGAGTAGATCTTTCTCACGCGAGACCAAATCATCTCTTACCAATCGACAGTAGGTGAGCAGTTCTCCCTCTTCCACTTTGCTCCCTTCGGTAGCCGCGAGGTGGCAGCTGGGGGTTGATTGTCGTTTGTCCTCGATGCACCCCGGTACCACTATGGTTAGTTCCTGCGGTTCCGTACTTTCCAACTCAAGAGAATTTTCCACAACCTTGCAGACGATGGTTGAACGGCATTTGAGTGAGCGGTAGGCCTGTGTGAGGTAGGGCACCAAGTCCGATGTCATCACTTTGCGCGTTTCGAAGATACCTTTGCGCGGCTTTAGCTCATCCTTGCCATCCATTTCGTCATCGCTGCGTTCCTCATCCTCTTTGCCCGGCGAAACAGAACGCCATACATTCTCCTTTTCCTTGATCCATGGGATTCCCTCATTGTCGAAGTACACTTCGTTGAGCGCGGCATCCTGAGCTTTTTTGTGTCCGAAGAGCACGCTGCGGTACAGGCGTTGCTCCTGCGAGAGCTGTCGCACCATGAGTGACTGGCATGTGTCAGTATCCTGCGCATGACCTTGCAGTGGCATGATGATGAATGCGAGAACAGCGAGCCAGAGAAGAGAAGTGTGGTGCTTCATCGGGAGGAGGAACTACTCTGATCGAATCGGGTTGTGGGCAGAATGATGGGGGTGGGGACATTGAATGAAGGCAGCATGTCGTCCGGTGTCACGATATAGGGGAAGGAGCTGCTGCTCCCTATGGGGATCGTTGTCTTCCAGAGCCTGTTACGCAAATTCGCCAGGTCTTGTTGCCCAATGCCTTCCTTTATGCCTTCCACACGCCACCCTTCGCGGGCGTAGGTTTTCTCGACGTTGTAGATCTGGCAGGCCCAGTCTTCGCGAGGACACGCTGGCACAGCTGTTGGGGGGTCTAAGTCCATGCTGCGAAGTACGCCTGCAACCTTGGAATCAAGAATCACATCTGTTCGGAATGGTCCATACGATGAGAAATCCTCTCGAAGTTGCACAGCAGGTCGTGCGCCAATGCGCGTGAAGCGCTCGAGCAGGTCCATCTCCACATGCACGCACGGCATTTCATCGAGACGCTCACAAGACCACATACCGTAGAAGTTCCTTTCAGGGAAATCCGTAATGCTCTCCCAGAATTTCTTGTACGTCTCATCCATACCAATGATCATCGATAACATTCGCCTCATTACTTCTTCAACTTCGGGCGGCACATCGGCAATGGTCGTCTTTACCTTTGACGGGGAAGAGAGGTGCTGCACTTCGCTCGGGAAGAGCCCTCCTAAGACTTCTTCATAGATTGAAGGAACAGGTGGGAGATCGGGTAATTCGATTATTTTATCCAGACGCTCAGAGACCAGATCGAGACCCTCACGTGAGGCTGGAGGATCAAAGAGCGACTGCTGGAGCCGGATTTGGATGGGCGTGATGACTGGTAGAATTACAGTTCCCGTCGAAACGCGCAGGACCGTGAAGTCGTAAACGAGATCAGGAAGTGTTTCGATCGACAGGCGAGGGAGGCTGTGGGGCGCGAGGTTGTTGGCAGGCTGCTCATCAATGTTGAGCATCAAATCGCGTGGCTCTGGTGGACCGGGCATCCAATCATCCAGGAATGAGTAGATGGGAGTGGTGAAGCGATCATTACGGCACCATGGCATGTTCGTGCGATCATGAAAGGCACGGTACTTCTGCTGGGTTTCTTGCCAGAGCGGTTTTAGATCCAGGCCCTGATGATGGACGGTGGAATACCGTTCCCACGTCTGCATGTTGGTCGTGAGCCATTCACCGATGGCACGCATCATCGTTCCCTGGTACGTGAGCAGGCGACCGATGTACTGCGCCAGTTCGCCACGCAGTGCCCGCACCTGATCAATACGCTCTGCGTAGTCCTCGAGTTTCTGTGCGGCCTGTTCTGCTTTCGATTTTCCGTCTTCGTGCTCTTCGCCCCAGCGCTTCCATCCTTGTGCGAGTGCGCGAAGTTCCACAGGCGATGCTAATGGAACAACCAATGGCACTGGTTCCTCTCGTACGTGAAGGAGGAGGCCATTTTCGAGGTAAGCGCTGACCTCTGAAAGCAGATCTTCGGGAGTGGCGTGAATCTGAATGTCAATAATCTGCTGATTGATCTTTTTCCCATTACTGGAGCTACTGCCCTGTGGGGTCAGGAATGGATCAGAGAGGTCCAATCCAACTGATGCGGGGGTTGGGAGTATCAGGCGGAGCAGAGGGGAGCTAAAGAGCTTATGTGCTTGTGTTTCCTGCTCCTGCCACCACTCGATGATCGTGCGGCGTCCTGGGTCCTCAGTGTGAACGGTGTCATCGGTGGAGCGAATAAGGCTGCCACTCGAATAGGGGCGCTGTATATCGAGCTGCGCCGTCGGCATGATGTCGGTGTTGTCGAGCTGCAACAGCGGAAAGAGATTATCTTTCGGTGATTCCTTAAACTTTTCACTATTTAAGAGTGAGAAGGTATCACTGAAATCATTCACCCACAGGTTTTTGCGCGTATCGCGAACCGCAGTGTGTTCATAGGCAGGATCTGGGAGGTCGGAGTTTTGGCCGTACTCTCCTTTGCCAAGCTGAGTTTCTTTCATGCGATTGAATCGCTTTCCTTCGTCCTCCAGATTGATGATACATCGATAGTCAGGCGCATTAGTGCGACGAGCTTTGGGATCGAACTCTTCATAACGGCAGTAGCAGTCCACTGGCACATCGAAGCGCGATGTATCATCGCGGGGCACTACGGCTACGGGATCCCGGGTATATGTCACCATATGGCGTCGATAGATCGAAACGTACTCCCGCCCGTTGGGAGCATTCTTGCCGTCGCGGCATCCGGTGAATTCAAGATCCTGAGGGCGCTCGCCGTTGAAGTCGAACCCCGGATTATTGCGGTCTTCGAGGCCGTCTCCGTGACAGGCAATGCAATTGCCCTCTGGGTCTCTGTCGCGGTCGACCATCAGCGCGTTTGAGCAGCAGTACAGTAGCTCGTCGACATCGCACCAGACTGCTATTCCCTGATTGCCACCGTGCAAATTCCACAAACGTGCATCCACACTCACCCATCCCGCATCACCCGGATGGCACCAGTCGCCATTATCAAGGTTCCGGCACGGGCTTGTGTCTCCGAGAAAATCGAATACTTGGAACGGACCTGCGTCATCCCACTGAGTCCATTCTGCAGTGCACTCTTGATGACGCCGTACCCAAGCATTCAGATCGTGGCACATTTGCTGACATTCGTCGGGGTTTCTGCATGGCGGATCATCTGGGCACTCGCGGATGTAGGGGTAACTGTTTTCACACTCATGGACGTTACAGACGGTTGACCAACCGCTTGTGCGACTGGAGTCGGGGAAAACGAAGCCATCTTCGAGGGCGCCAGTCTCCTCGTCGCGCTTGCCGAGACCAGCCGCTGCCACCTCTGACATTAACTTGCCGTCTGGACCGAGGAATGTGCTCCTGCGGCCGGGAGCACCACTGACATAGGGAATTTTGTTATCGACGTGGTCGTTGAAATCCCAGCCACCACATTGGGCGCTTTCGAGGTCCCCGCGAACCTTGCTCACGTTCCCCTGTACAGTTTCGAAGTCGGTTGGCTCATCAATCTGCAGGGCACGCACAGGAAGTACGCCAAGAGAGGCTGCCATGAGCAGGCCTACCACGACCGGGACGGCAGATTTTAAGCGTGCATCCATCGTGGGAGCTATCGTACCGTTTTTTCCTGCTTTAGCGCCACAGAAAGACATTGCGCGCATGGTCACATCGGTCCTGTAACCAGGGCATATTGCCATGAGCGTTCAAGGCCATTCATTTGCATGGGATGGTTGCCGGTGTACCGTGCCCTTCCACGGCTCTGTGTGGCCTCCTCTATTTTCATTCCTCTCCGTGACATGTTTTCTCTCAATCGTGTGCATATGATCGGCTATCAAACCCAACCCGCCGAAGTGCGTCAGACCCCCAGTGGAACGAGTGTCGTGGATTTGAATCTTGTTGTCCCGTACTCATTTCAGTCTGAGCAGGGAGAAACCTTGCAGGGACGTGCATTCCATACCGTTACCCTTTGGGGCTCCATGGCCGATTTTGCTGGTCAGTACGTGCGTCCGGGCTCGCAGATTTTCATCGGCGGGCGACTGCAGACGGACTCTTGGGAAGATCAGAGCTCCGGCGAGAAGCGCAGCAAAACGAAGATCGTTGCACTCGATATGATCCTCCTTGATCCTAAAGATGGGCAGACTCCCACTCCCGAAGCAGCCAAACTCACACTCAGTGCGGTCAATCGTGCAGATGTCGTTGGTAATGTCACCCGCGATCCCGAGATCCGTACCACGACCGGTGGCAAGCAGGTGCTTACACTGGGTGTTGCGACCAATGATCGCTGGAAAGAGCGTTCGACCGGCGAAGCCAAAGAGCGTGCAGAGTTTCACAATGTTGTGATTTGGGGTGCGCTGGCAGAAGAGGTTGGCAAGGTTGTACGCAAAGGCAGTCGCGTCTTCGTTTCGGGCCGCGTGCAGACTCGCGGTTGGGAGACGAAGCAAGGTCAGAAGCGCACCACTACCGAGATCATTGCCGATCAATGTGCCCTGCTTGGTGTGCGTAACGCTTCGGCCCTCGAGGCCGTTGAGTCTAGTGCTCAGCGACGCGCGTCCCCTCGATCACAGGAATCTCCAACGGCTGCGGCCCCGGCATCAGCCGATATCCCTGAGATTCAGTATGCCTCAGAGGTGAAAGTGGAAGATCTTCCTTTCTAGCTTTTCCTCATCGGGGTGGATTAAAGTTCCTCCCTTCGTACGGAACTTGCAGTGCAAGCAGCTGTTGAACCAGCGTATGGCGACGGTCGACGGCTTGCTGGATCTGTGAAGCTGTATTGCATCTTTCCATCCCGTAAGAAGTGCAGCGACTCGAGCTGAGAGGATCCGGTTTTTGCGAAGGGAATGCACGGAGCATCAAAGAATCTATACCCCCCTCTTATCTCAACGCAAAGGGATATTAATCACCATGCATTTACCTCAACAGTGAGCCCGATTCTTCGATGAGGCGCATTTCGAGTTCGAGGGGCTGGCCGGTGCGTTCCCGGATTGTCTTGATCAGCGAACGCGCATCGGCGAAGGTCCCTTGCTCGGCATTGACGAGGAAGTTCGCGTGCTTCTCGCTCACCTGCAGGCCGCCGACGGTCAGGCCTTTGAGCCCTGCGGCATCAATAATTCTCCATGCAGGGGTGCCATTCATTGCCTTGAAGCAGGAGCCAGCCGTGCGCGTAAATGGTTGAGCAACAGACCGTTTCTTAAGCAGCGTACTGATATCTTTTTCGACTACTTCGGTCGCACGCGAAGGTACAGAGAGCGTCACTTTCCAGAGGAGAGGATTAGAGAGCCGCTTGAACACACTCTCTCGGTAATGGAAATCACACTCTTTACCTGAGAATATTTTCCACTCCCCCTCAATGAAGGCCGATACAGTCTGAATGTAATGATCGAACCACATGCCCTGCGGGCCCTGACCAGCATTGCCGAACACCGCCCCACCAACCGTTCCTGGAATACCAGTGAGAGTAGAGAGGTCTAGGCCTTGTTTCGCCAGTTGTGCGATGAGGGTAGCCAGTGGCAGACCCGCCTCCGCTCGCACGGTATTGCCACTTACTTCCATGGCCTTTGCGAGTACGCGCACAACAAGCGCATTGATCATTTCATCTGCAAAAATGGTGTTGGATCCTGCCCCCAAGACGATCATGGGCACACCTTTGCTCTGTGCAAATTGCCAGGCCTCCTCGACATCATGCTTCGTCAGGAGCTCGGCGAAGTAGTGGGCGTTGCCACCAATACGCATGGTGGTTTTTGGCGCGAGAGGGACAAGTTCCTGTATCTGCATCAGAAGGCACTATTTTCCTCTAATCTTCGCTCTTCGCCCACCTGCTTTCTTCACTATTTTTTTGAGAGGAACTGCGCGGCGCGTTCCATGGTATCTGCGATGCGCTGACCTCGTGTGATTCTCTGTAATCGGGCAAGAACAACGGCGAGCACGGCCAGCCCTATAAGTCCTCCGACGATAAGCATGAGTTCGCGCGAGCCCAATGTATATCCCATGGCCGAGAGAACAACTTGGACTAATGCCAAGGTGAACACGCCAAACAGTGTGCCCATTCCTAATGTCACGATGACGAGGTGCGTGCGGTTTTCTTGGCTGTCTTGCGGAGCGCTTGCGAGCTGTGTGAGGAGCTCACTCGAGAGAATTACAGGTTCCTTATCCCACTGTTTGAAGAGCTGAAAGACTTTGCGTTGGAGCACGAGACCGACGAATGTGCGAAACGGTACGGAGGTCTTGCCGGTAATTACAGCTTTATTACTCTCAGTCTTCAACTCGACTTCGAGGTCGGCGGTTTCGGACATGGCAAGGAGGGGAAATCGGAGAGATGGTAGCACAGCATTGCTCAGTTGAGGGATGCCGTGATGGCTTCTAGGCGTGTCAATGTGGTGTCTTTGCCAAGCGCCACGGCTACTTCAAAGGCTCCGGGACTGTAGGGGAGACCGGTGAGGGCAGCGCGGAGCGGCCAGAGGAGTTGGCCCTGAGAGAGCTCTTCGGCTTTAGCGCTGGCGAGCAATTTCTCTTTAAGAGTATCGACCGTCCACGCATCTTCAGAAATCTTCTTGAGTGTTTCCTTCAGTGTTTTAAAAATCTTTGGGAGGAGATCTTCTGTCACTTTCTGTTTGGCATTGGCGAGGAGTTCAACCGAAACCTTTGGTTCCTCATAGAAGAAGGCGAGCATATCCGGTCCATCTTTCAGAAAAGTAACGCGTTCGTGGATGAGAGCTGCCCGCTCTTTGAAGTGCGGATCGTTTATAGCCTCTGGGAATCGTTCGGCGGTGAGCGTCTGTAGACGATCGGCGAATTCCGCGAGTGGCAACTTGCGGATCCACTGGCCCTGTAGCCAATCGAGCTTGGTGAGGTCGAAAATGGCGCCGGCTTTCTGTACGCGTTCCAACGAAAAAGCCTCGGTGAGTTCCTCTAGTGAAAACATTTCCTGCTCCGAGCCAGGGTTCCAGCCAAGCAACGCAAGAAAATTGATTAGTGCCTCGGGCGGTAGCCTTTTTGAATGTAGTCCTCGGCTGCTACATCCTGTTGGCGCTTGCTTAACTTGGTCCGGTCTTTATTGAGTAGAAGCGGGACGTGTGCATATTTGGGAGGTGTCCATCCCAATCGTTCGAAGAGGAGCAAATGTTTGGGAGTAGAGCTGAGCCACTCCTCCCCGCGAATGACGAGGTTAATATCCATCAGATGATCATCTACGACGTGTGCGAGATGGTACGTGGGGAAGCCATCGCTCTTGAGGAGAACCTGATCATCGACGGTATGGCCCTGGAATTTCACTTCTCCGCGAATTTCGTCTGTGTAAGTGAAGGTGTGTTCGTGTGGTACCAGAAGCCGGATGACATGAGGCTCTGTTCGTGCAAGACGCTCCTCCACTTCTTTTTTCGGTAGATGAACGCAATGTCGGTCGTACATAGGTGCCTGCTTGCGTGCCATCTGGCCTTCGCGCATCTTTGTGAGGCGTTCGGGTGAGCAGAAGCAAGCGTAGGCATGGCCGTCTTTCAGGAGCTGCTTTGCATATTTTTGATACAGTTCCAGTCGCTCCGATTGAATGTAGGGCCCTGTTGCTCCTTCTTGTTTCACTATTCCCTTGCTTATCATCAGGCCTTCATCGGGATCGAGCCCTGCCCAATGCAGTGTGCGCAGAATGTTCTCAACCGCTCCTTCGACACTGCGTTGCTGATCGGTGTCTTCGATGCGCAGCAAGAAACGGCCTCCCGTTTTCTTGGCCATCAGGTAAGCGAAGAGGGCAGTACGCAGGCCTCCGACGTGCAGAAAGCCGGTGGGGGAAGGCGCAAAACGCGTTCGCATAGAAAGAGGATACCGAATAAACCAAAGAAACCGAAGATACCAAGAGAATGTTCGGGAAAAGAGTCTCTCGTTCCTTCTAATTCAGAACCTCTACATCGAATGTAATGGGCTCTAATGGCCTCTCGAGCTCCCCGGTATCCACCTCACTGATGGAATCGATGATATCCATCCCTTCCGTCACACGGCCGAATCCAGTGTGCTTACCCACGAGCCACGGCGTTCCGTCAGCCCGTGTGACAATGAAGAACTGACTGCCGTTCGTATTCGGACCACGGTTGGCCATGGCGATGACACTGCGGACGAGTGGGATGGGATTATTGTCAACTTCGTCCTCAAATGTAGGACCGTAAATACTCTCGCCTCCGGTGCCATCTCCATTGGGATCACCTCCCTGAATCATGAAGTCCTTGATGACACGGTGGAACGTAAGGCCATTGTAGTAGCCGGAGCGGCCCAGTAAGACGAAGTTTGTCACGGTCTGCGGGGCGCTGTCGGCATCCAGCTCAAGGGTGACATCTCCCATACTCGTCTGGAGCACAACGGTCTGCATACCAGAGAGCAGGGTTCCGTCGAAGCTGATGGGATCGGGTTCGGGCATAGCATCATCGGGGGCAGGTTCGGGCATAGCATCATCGGGGGCAGGTTCTTCAGGGGCAGGTTCCATGGCTCCCTCTTCAGGAGCAGGCTCCATGATATCTTCTGCAGGAGCCCCCTCGTCTGCCGGAGGGGTCTTCTGACCGCATCCAACAAGGAGGGCAAGCGCAAAAAGCGGAATAAGGAAGACGTAGTACTTTTTCATAATGTGACCGCGGCAGAGTACCCGCCGAGCACAGATCAAGCAAGTTGCTGTGCAATGATTTCGGCAATCTGTCGAGCAGCGTCGGGATGGTACAGGGCACGAATGGCTGTACCCATGGTGCGACGAGAGTCGGTTGCCTCAATGAGATGCCGAACACTCGAGACGAGTGATGCAGAAAGTCGACTCTGTTCTAAGAGGATGCACCCCCCCGATCGTACTGCAGCCTCGGCGTTTCTTCGTTGGTGATTATGTGCCACCCCCTCCAACGGAACGAGAATTGTAGGGAGGCCAATGGCTGCCAGCTCAGCCAGAGTTCCTGCACCTGCTCTACTCAGAGCAAGATCTGCTGCAGCCAGTAGATGCGGATACTCCTCGTCGGCAAATGCGCACTGCCAGTACCCCGGTGGATTCTGTGCCACGACACTCTTGCCGTGCCCGGTGAGGTGAATGATGTCGCAGAATTCCAGCAGTGCAGAGAGATGTGTCGCAATGACGCGATTAAGAGACAGAGCTCCCTGGCTCCCTCCAAGAACAAGAAGTACGGGACGCATGCGCGAGAGCCCTGTGATGGCGATTCCTTTCTGGCGCGATCCTTTCTCGATGGTGGACCGAATAGGATTGCCAGTGAAGCGCGTGTGAGATCCTCTGATGCTTCCTTCAAATCCCAAGCACACAATCTTTGCCCATTTACTAATGAGCCAGTTGGCCCAGCCACTTACAGCATCGGATTCATGCAGCACGATCGGAATATTTTTTTTCTTTGCTGCAAAACAAATTGGCACACTTACGAATCCTCCCTTATCGAAGATGACATCTGGTCGTATCTCTTCAAGAAGTTTCTTCGCCCTTCGCGTTGCCCTCCAGAACGTCCAGAGAAAGTTCCACCTAAGTCGCGGGGATCGGAATGGAGTTACCTTAAAGCCCTGTTGCTCCACGAATGTGGATTCTTCTGCCCTATCACTCACCACAAAATGTATTGTGAGGTCAGGATTCAGCTCTGTCAGTGATTGTGCAATGGCAACAGATGGCGCGATGTGCCCGAGCGAACCGCCGCCGACGAAGAGAGCACACTGAGGAGACATACATTCTGTAGTATTCCATCATACAGATGTCATTACATCACGAGCGGGAGAAAGAGGTTCTTTTCTCTGTTCTACGGGCAACAGCTGCCGCCGCCGTAGAGTGCATGGAGATGTTGAGCAGAACGCCAACGGCGAGCAGAAGAGAGATCAGCGAAGATCCTCCATAGCTTATAAAGGGCAACGTGATGCCGGTGAGTGGGAACAGCGCAAGATTCACCGCAATATTCAGCACGGTTTGAAAGGCAATCCATGTGGTGATGCCCGTGGCGACGAGAAATCCAAAGCGGTCCGGTGCCTCGCGGGCGATGCGGTATCCGCGCCAAATGAAAATGCCGAACATCGCCAGAATAATGAGCAAGCGAAAGAATCCAAGTTCCTCGGCCATGGCCGCAAAAATGGTGTCGGCCTGCACTTCAGGCAGGTACCCGAATTTCTGCACCGACTTTCCGTACCCCACGCCGAATGCCCCACCGCTGCCGATGGCAATGAGCGCCTGTTTGATCTGGAATCCGATGGTCTCGGAGATCGAAGGATCTTCGGGTGAGAGAAAAGCACGAAACCTGTTACGGATGTATTCCTTTTGCAGAATCAGCGGGAGCCCGAGAATGCCGGCCATGGTGCCTCCTAGAATCACGTGGCCAATGTTTCCTCCCGCTACGAAAAACATGACGACAGCAATTGATGAAAGCACGAGAAACGACCCCAAATCTGGCTGAAAGGCCACGAGCAGCGTGCTCAAGCTTAAGAGTGTGGCGAAGGGAATGAAGCCCTCCTTCCAGGTGCTGATTAACTGCTCGCGTTTCTGTAGCCACAGCGCGAGGTAGAAGATGAGTGTGAACTTCAAGAGCTCCGAAGGCTGCATCGAGAAAAACCCGATCCGTAGCCAACTCTGGGCAGTTCCGTATTCTGCGCGCAATCCCGGAATAAAGACGGCAAAGAGGAGCAGTAACGTTGCACCGAACATAGGAAATGCCAACTTCTGCCAGAGGCGATAGGGAACGAGCATGGTGAATCCCATAGCGCCAAATCCAAAGAGCACATGCCGGAAACTCCGCCAAAGGTAAAACGAGTTGCTCGGTGCTTCGCGCAAACCCTGTGCGACCAAGCGCTGTGTAATTTGATAGCTCTCGAATACGCTCACGCTCGAAATCATGGCGAGCCCAAAGAGGGTGAGTACCACGGTGATGCCCAGCAGAAGAAAGTCCGTTCGGCGGAACATGGGCTCGCAGCATACCATGACCCATCGCTGTTCGGCTCATCGCAGGGATGATTTATCAATGATTCGCTTGCTTCATTCCCCGCAGGAAGGCGCGGCGATGTTTTCCTGCCATTGTTGGCAACAATGATCGTGCGCGTTGGGACAGAAGGCGCCACGGAGCGAGGTTCGATCGGAAGGCCGAATTCATATGTGCGAGTTCCACAAGAGATTGGCCGAGCGTCTCTGCCCGCCTGAGAGAATCTTGCAGTGTCATGTGGTGGTGGTGCAGTGCTTTGGCATCTGGTTCGTAGTACAGACGAATACCTGCCTGCTTCATTCTCAGCCCCCATTCCACATCTTCCCAGCCATAGAGGGTCATATCTTCACGAAAACGAAATGTTCGTGCGGTGTCTGTGGGAACGCTGATGTTACTGGTGTAGGTGAATCGTTCCTGAATTCTCTTTGGCAGGAAGTTGTGCGCGTACTTCGCGATCTTTGGATACCCGAATTGCCATCCGCTTCGCTCAAGCCAGTGCATGACAGGGGTAATTTCGACGACGGGATCCCACGTGGTGAATCCGAGAACAGCCATGTCACCCTGAGCGTAGTCGAAGGGTGATGGATGAAAGTTCTGAGTCATGGTTCGACTACGCTCACCATGACATTCAAGATGTCGCTGGCAAGCGCTTCGATCCAACAAAATGTCATCACCGATAAAGAGAGTGAATGGGGCAGTGGCCCGCTTCACACCGGCGTTCCGTGCCGCACCTTGTTGCGATTTGGAGATTTCGAGGTAGCTGATAGCTTGCAGCTGATAGCTTGTAGGACCTTGGAATACCTTTGCTGTTTCGGGGTCAGGGCCGTCGCTCACCACGATCACTTCGAGCTCATCGGCGATAGTCTGTGCCTCAAGACACTTCAGGCAGAGCCTGAGGATATTTGGTCGCCGGAACGTGGGGATGACGACGGAGAGGGAAGACATTGGTCAGCTGGTAGCTTATAGCTTTTAGCTTGTAGCTTTAAGCTGTAATCTGAACTCTTCCATGCGTATTCTCTACATCGATCTGGCCAGCCATAATGGATTGATTGCCTGCTGCGACGAACGTTCCGTTGTTGCCTCAGAACCAGTTGATCACCGTATTGACGATCACGAGTTGGTTCCGTTCTTTGAGAAGATCCTCAGCAGTGCGGGATGGAAGACAGAGGATCTCACACATGTGGCCTGCGTTATCGGCCCGGGCGGGTTCATGAGTTTGCGAGTAGTCGTGGGGTTTGCGAATACGCTCATTCATCAACTGAAGATTTCAGGGACAGGGATTCACATCAGCGATCTCTTGCAGGCCCGTGCATCTGATCAAGACTTTGTGTGGCTCCACTCCACCAAAAAGCAAGAGCTCTTCGTACGGGGTTTTGGCTCCTTTGTTGCACTCTGGCCAGAGGCGGTGCACCTCACGACCGATGTGTTTTTACAGCAGGTGCCACAAGGGGCGGTGTGGGCTGGCGAGCTCATTCCTGAGCACAGAGATCTTTTTCGAGAGAAGCAACTCACTTCCCTCATACTTCAACCTATTACGGATGTGCTGCCCTCATTCCTTAGCAGTCGATCCTATACGCAGAATCTCTTGGAGCCGTGGTATGGTCGTGGGTGGTAGCCCTGCTTCGCCTGAAGGTTTCGCCGAGGTGAAAAGCCACTCCTTTCCTTTAGAAGATCGCGCTGCGTCTGCTATCCTCAGCTCCCGAACATGGGTGTCATTGATTTCATGAACAAGTTTCTTGGCGATCCGAATGAGAAGGAGCTCAAGAAGCTCCGGCCCGTCGTCGAACGCGTGAAGAAACAGCATGCGACCGATGCCATTCAATCGCTCACTCTCGAGTCGCTCCCGCAGAAGACACAGGAATTCAGAGATCGCATCACGAAGGGCGAAACCCTCGACGCACTTTTGCCCGAGACATTCGCCACAGTTATTCGTGCCTGCGAACTTCTCAAGGAATCAGGAAAAAAAGCAAGTTTGGGCAAGCAGGAATTTGTATGGAACATGGTGCCGTTTGACGTACAGGTGCTTGGCGGAGTCGTGCTACATCAGGGCAATATTTCTGAAATGAAGACGGGAGAGGGAAAAACGCTCGTCTGCACCATGTCGGTGTACCTCAATGCCCTCGCCGGAAAAGGAGTGCATGTCATCACCGTCAACGATTACCTCGCCAAACGCGATGCCACATGGATGGGCATACTGTACGAGGCGCTCGGCCTCACGGTGGGTATCATCGTCCACGAAAAATCCAATGACGAGCGCAAGGCGGCCTATGCCTGTGATGTCACCTACGGAACGAACAACGAGTTCGGTTTCGACTATCTACGTGACAACATGGTGACCTCTCTCCATCGTCAGGTGCAGCGCGGCCTTCATTACGCCATTGTGGACGAAGTAGACTCGATTCTTATCGATGAGGCACGTACGCCGCTCATCATCAGTCAGCCTGCAGGGGAATCTACCGATAAGTATCGCCAGTACTCACTACTAGTGGGGCAGCTCGTCGAGAATGTGGATTACAACAAAGACGAGAAGCAGAAGACGGCTGTGCTCACAGAAGAAGGCGTGAAGAAAATGGAACAACTCCTCGGGCTTGAAAATATTTACACAGAGAAGGGGTTTGCCGAGGTGCATCACATCGAACAAGCTTTGCGTGCACATGCTATGTACCAACGTGATGTGGATTATGTGGTGAAGGAGGGTGAGATCATCATCGTCGATGAGTTCACGGGTCGGCTTATGGAGGGTCGCCGTTACAGTCACGGACTCCATCAGGCAATCGAAGCCAAAGAGAACGTGGAGGTACAGCGCGAATCAAAAACGCTCGCCACCATTACGTTCCAGAACTACTTCCGCATATTCTCGAAACTCGCAGGCATGACCGGTACGGCCAAGACAGAGGAGGAAGAATTCGAGACGATCTACAAACTGAAGGTTGTTATCGTCCCCACCAATAAACCCATGGTGCGTGATGATAAGGCCGACGCGATTTATCGAACAGTAGAAGCGAAATTCAAGGCTGTAGCTGTCATTGCCAAAGAGAAGTATGAAAAAGGGCAACCTGTGCTTATTGGTACAACGTCTATTGAGAAATCCGAGGCGATGAGCATGCTTTTGGAACAGGAAAAAATTCCGCATCAGGTGCTCAATGCAAAGCATCATGAAAAGGAAGCAGAAATCGTGGCGAAGGCAGGTGAGCGAGGCACGATCACGATTGCCACCAACATGGCCGGTCGTGGTACGGATATCAAACTCGGGTCCGAGGTTGCCTCCATCGGCGGTCTTTGCATTCTCGGCACTGAACGTCACGAGGCACGACGTATCGACAACCAGTTGCGTGGACGCTCCGGCCGTCAGGGAGATTCTGGCGAGACCCAATTCTTCGTTTCAATGGAAGATGATCTCATGCGTCTCTTCGGTGGCGATCGATTAAAAGGGCTCATGGAGCGGCTTAAGGTGCCCGATGACGTTCCACTCGAGAATGGGATGGTTTCTCGTTCTATCGAAGGAGCACAGAAGAAAGTGGAAGGACATAACTTCGACATTCGTCGTCACGTGGTGCGGTACGACGATGTCATGAACAAGCACCGCCAAATCATCTATACACGTCGACAGAAAATCCTCGAACGCCTTGCTGTCGCTGACAATGTTCCCGAAGAAGCCGTCGAATCCCAACCTCTCCATAAGGATATTCTTACAGCGATTGAAACAGAGATGCATGCCCTTACAGCTGTGCATGCAGCGAACATTGATCCGAGTGAGTGGAACCTTAAAGAAATCATCGAGAGCCTCGCGGCGCTGCACCCCGCTCTCACCGAGGTCGCAACAGAAGAGAAACTTCGGTCGTTCTCTTCCACAGACGAGCTGACAGCAGCTCTTGTGAAGCTCATTCAGGCCTTCTACGAGGCCAAGTGCCGAGAGGAGCAGCCTGCCACAATTGCACAAGCCGAACGTATCATCACGCTCCGCTCCATTGATACACATTGGATGGATCACATTGACGACATGTCGCACCTGCGGGAGCAGGTGGCATTCGCGGGCTATGCACAGCGTGACCCACTCATTGAGTACAAGGATCAGGGATTTCGACGATTCCAGCAGCTCATCGCCACTATCGATTCTACCATCGTGCGTACACTCCTGCAGATCGATTTTGCACAGTTTGCGGCTCGTATCACTTTCGAGGAACAGCAGGAGGAGCTGCAGAATCTACAGACGAACGAAGATGAGATTGCTGCAGAACTCACACAGACTGGTGTAGCTTCAGCGGCTGCGGCTGCCTCTGCAGATTCTCCTATTGCCCGTATGCCCGTCGCTGCTCCCTCCGCTCGCCCAATGGCGGTTGCCAAAGTCGGTCGTAATGATTCCTGTCCGTGTGGAAGCGGCAAGAAGTACAAGAAGTGTCACGGCGCTGGAGTGTAGATAGAATTTTTCAAGGAGAACATAATTTTGATCTGTAGGTACTGTAGATGAGGTTTATTGAATTGCCTGTCCTACCACTGCGTGTCGCATCCAATGTCCTCCCTCTGGAAAATCTTCTCCGACTCCAAATGTGTCGTACATGGAGAACCGTACCTGGTCACCTTCTCTCCAGTATTTCCCAATGGGAATTCCTTTGTGTACCTCTTTCTGCAAATTCAATACAGGTTCTGCGTCAAGAATTGTAGAAGTTTTCGTATCGATGAGCTCTGAAGGATTTTTTGCGCGCATCATCGATGTCAACATCAGCATGGCGTACGTGCGTCGGTCAATACCTTGAAGGTGCTCGCTGGTTTCGCGGCGCGCTGTTCGAATGCGCTCTACGAATTCCCCAAGATTTTCTCCCGAGGGGGGGCTGGCAGATAATTCCGATCCGACATGCGCTCCCTGTGCTCCTTCCAAAATGACCGGTACCCAACCCTGTTGCATTTCACCTTCTGGTTCATTCCTCATCGTATCATCGAGATAGGTGGGGTTTTGTCCCTGCAATTTGTTCTGGTCAATTGCGCTCACAAATTCCGTAAAGCGCGCGGGAGGGACGAGCAAGAAGGTGGGGCACCGAAATATGGGAGAGACAGAAAGATCCAATTGCTTCCTCGAGAAACTCTCCTTGATAGCATTGGGACGTAACTTATTTAGTAAAAGACTATCTACATTGAGCAAACCCAATTGATGCAGCATCCCCAACATGCGAGCATATTGCATTGTGATAACGAGCCCGGGCTGCCGATCGAGCAGTGCGCGCATTGCTTCCTTCTGACCATCTGCATCGCCGGCCAGGTTTACCGTTAGGGGATTTCTTCGCTCAGATAGGGCTTCTTCAACGACTGCCTGTAGGTTCTCACCCTGGCTCATTAGAATTCGATTAAATAATCATATTCTCTATTAGTCAATCACTTACCCATGGATTCTCCTCACTCTCAAATTCTTCAGTTTATGGCCTTATCTAGTGCTACCATAGCTCACCCATGCCTCATCCTGAAGATTTCATTGGCCACAGCACTGTCGTAGCAGAACTGGAACGCGATCTTGAGACCGGCAACGTCAGTCATGCCTATCTCTTTGCAGGCCCTCGACATCTGGGGAAGATGACATTGGCACGGTGGTACGCAACCAAGCTCCTTTCTGTCGATAAACCCCTCGAAGCTTTGGAACGTATTCAGCATGACTGCGAACGTATAATGCACTCCGATCTTTTTGTTCTCGATCAATTGTGGATTGCCGATCAGTGCGAAGATTGGTCAGTGATTGCGCAAACATCCAATGCTCCGCAGCAGGAGCGCGCAAAGAAAAATGTGAAGACCGATACGATCGGCATCGACGATATTCGTGCGCTGCAGGAGCGCCTGCAAGAAACAGCTTCAGGACGCTATCGCTGCTGCATTATTCGATCGGCAGAGCGCATGCAATCCGAGGCGGCGAATGCCCTTCTCAAGATTCTCGAAGAGCCTCCTCCATCACTCGTATTTCTTTTCACAACACAGTCACTGGCCTCATTACCATCCACTATTGTGTCGCGCATGCGTGTTCTGCGGCTCCATCCGCTTTCTCATTCAGAACTTCTCCCTCTTCTTAAGGGCGTGGAGGACGAAGATCAACAATTCATTCTTCATCTCGCGCAGGGTGCACCCGGTATTGCACAGGAGCTCAAGGTAGATCCCGAGGCATTGCGTGCCCATCGCCTGATCCACTCCAAAGCGATATCGTTCTGGCGCACGCGCTCTCTTAAAGAGAGATTGCAGATTCTTGATCCACTCCTGAAGCGGGGAGCGGAAGCCGATCAACTACTTCTTCATCTCGCGTTGGCACTTCGCGAGCACATGCCGCCGCCTCGGCAGTCCGTTGATGCGTTGCACGAACTTGCCGCAGGATTACGCACCAACGCTCACCGGGGCATTATCGTTCAGCGCTTTGGTATGAAGGTTTCTTGACGGTTTCCTCCTTCATTGTCTTGCTCAAAGAGGGAGCCGGATGCTAGCCTTTTCCGTCACTTGATTTATGTCTACGTTCTCTTCGGCTCACTCCTCGGTATCTGCCTGATCCTGGGCGGGCGCGTGCTCGTCCGTCATCATGTAATCCGTCGTTTTGTACGTAGCATCTCTCAGCGCACAGAGTCTGCCGAAGAGCGTGGAGCGGTGATCCTCGAAGAAACAAAAATTGAAAAGCCACGCAAGAGTCCGCGTGTTTCTGCCATCGAAATGCAGCAGGTTCGTTCCCTCACACGCGAAGCGGAAAAGGCTTCTGCGCAGATGAAATTTGAGGAAGCAGAACGCTCCTTTATTCAAGCACTTACGATCAATCCTAAGGCATTCGATGTGCAGGCACAGCTGGCGAAACTCTATCTACTTACAGATCGCGATCACAAAGCTGAAGCCATGTATCGCGAGCTTCTGCAGCATCAAGAAGATGTATCGTATTTCGCGAATCTTGGCCTCGCCTACTATCGGCAGGGCAAATACGTAGAAGCATGTCATGCGTATCAGGAGGCTCTCAACCGCGATCCCAAGTCCCCCGAACGCAGCGCAGCTCTGGGTCGTGCTTGCATCGCGGCACAGCGCTTTGAAGAAGCGGCACCTCTTCTCGAAAAAGCCGTTGTACGACTGAGCCGTGATACGTCACTTCTCCACCTACTGGCTGAGTGTTACTTACAGTTGGGTCATACAGAAAAAGCTGAGGATGTGTATCGCCGCATCAACCGGCTCGAACCCTACAATGAGTCTGTGAAGAAGAAAATCTCGGCACTTGCGAGAGCCTAAGCAGCTTCGGGTTCCACAGTGGCGTCTCCTTTGACCAGAGCCTGACAGCCGAGTCTCTCGTCGCCCTCCAGACCCATAGCTTCTTCGCGTTCGTTTAAGGGGCTGAGGTTCTCTGCGCCCTTGCGCACGCGGCACTTACACGTCATACAGAATCCATTGCCCCCACAGGCGTTCTCTATGGGGATGTCGTTTGCCTGGGCGACTTCGAGAATAGTCTGATCCGGCTGAGCATCTACAGCTTTTTCCTGACCGTTGAGAAGAAAGGTGATTTTTGGCATGTGAACAGTATGCAGTACACGGTTTACATTGCGAAAGCTTTTTTCGCCCACCTGCTTTCTCACTGCGATCTACTCAGGGATACTAGTGTCGTGCCATCCCGCTCACCACTCCTCTCCGTTCGCGGTATACACGTCTCTATTGCAGAGAAGGAGGTTGTACGTGGATGTTCGCTCTCGGTGTTGCCGGGCGAACTTCATGTCATTATGGGGCCGAACGGAGCAGGAAAGTCATCACTCGTTCACGCATTGATGGGGCATCCAACAGTGCGGGTGACTCGTGGATCTGTTCGATTCTGTGGCAAGAACCTGCTTGACCTTGCTCCTCACGAACGGGCGCAGGCAGGGCTCTTTCTTGCTTTTCAACATCCTCGAGAAATCGCTGGTGTGAGTGTGCGGGATTTTCTTTTCTCTGCGCTTACTGCACAGAACAAATCCCTTGCGCCACTTGAGTTCCATGATCGATTGGCCCGAGAGATGGCCCTACTCAAGGTGGACAGTGCATGGGAGGATCGTTCAGTTCACCAGGGGTTTTCGGGTGGCGAGAAGAAGAAGCTTGAAGTTTTGCAGTTGCTTGTACTAGAACCAAAGCTTGCCCTACTGGACGAAACAGATTCTGGACTTGATCTCGATGCACTGGTGGTAGTTGCCGAGGGGCTGAAACATCTGCGCAAACGGCATCCATCTTTTGCGGCGGTTCTCGTCACACACAATATTCGCTTTCTGCGTGTACTCCGTCCTGATCGCGTGCATGTTATGCTCAATGGCGAGATTGTAGAGAGTGGCGGCGCGCCACTCGTGCGTCGGCTTGAAAAGGAGGGCTTTCAAAAGCACGTCGCCCTAGACACATAAGTTCCGCAGGGCTTCTACGGGGGGCCTATAGGACCCTTTCTCTCCCTACAGTAAAACTGATATGATGGTGCTCCTTTCCCCTCTTTTCTTCATGGAAAATACATGTACTTCTTGTAAGCCTCACTGCTGGTTTGCGTTTTTTCTTATCGTAGTTGCCGGCGGGTTTTACCTCACGGGTAAGGTGATTGAGCAGCGTGACTTCTCACCGATGACGATTGCCGTTGAAGCCACAGGAAAAGCAGCAGCAGCACCGGATATTGCCGTTGTGAGCTTTGGAGTTAAAACGGGCCGACAGTCGACCGCGCAGCAGGCAATGAAGCTGCTCAGTGAAGAAATGGCCGATGTCATTGCTGCAGTAGAGAAGCAAGGCATCGAAGATAAGGATGTCACAACGGACTCTCTCTCGCTTCAACCAGAGTATGACTGGAAGGATGGTCAGCAGATTCCTCGTGGGTTTCAGGCCATGCAGTCTCTGCATGTGAAGGTGCGGGATCTCGATAAGATTGGTGACCTACTCGCTGCAGTAACGAGCGAAGGCGTGAACCAGGTCGGCGGAGTCGACTTCACCATGGATGATCCTGAGACGTTGCAGGCCGCTGCGCGCGCGAAGGCGATTCAGAAAGCCGAGGCAAAGGCCAAACTTCTTGCGGATCAGCTGGGCAAAGATATTAAGCGGCTAAAGGGTTTCTCTGAGGGGGGCGGCTATGTGCCGGCGATGGATTACCGCAAGGCGAATGTGATGATGGAGAGCGTGGGTGGCGGCGGGGCTCCGCTTCCGTCCATTGCGGTTCCGACCGGAGAGCAAGAGGTGAATGTCTCGGTGTCGCTGATCTACGAATTGGAGTAATCGAATCTCAATCGAGCGTTATGGAACCTCTCTGGGTTCTGTGGCGCTCTTTTGAGTTTACTCTTCCTTTCTGTGAATGCTTATGAGAAGAGTGAAGCGATCTCTCTGTGCGTAGCGACGAGAATGCTTCCGATTGTGATACAGAGGAGGCCGAGAAGGAGCGGAAGATCAACTTTTTCTCGCACAACCAGTAAGTTGAAGAGCAGTGCGGCAAGCGGCGCGGCTGCAATCCAGAGAGAAATCACCACGAGAAAACTCCCAAATGCACGATTGCCCCACTGGAATCCGAGTCCGTAGAGCAGATTGATAATGACGGGGATCCAAATGAATGCGATGAGTGTTACGAAGAGACCGAAAAGCGGCGATGTGTATGACCATCCGAAGACCGTGCCTCGGGGAGGGATCTTACTGAGAAAAACGCCAAACCATGTGATGATGAACTGCGCGGCGAGGAACGCGAGCAACACAAACAACTTCAGCATGGCCACAGTGTATCACGGCTACTCTTCATCTTCGTCCTTTTCCTCTGCGACATCGCACGTGCAGGCATTCTCATCACATTCGCACCCGCCGCACAGTTTGCAGATCGGCTGACTGCAGAGATCACATGTAAACTCTTCCATGGATAGAAATGGGGAAAGGAAACACATTGTCTCCCGACCCCACCCTTACGTGCAAGAGTGGTGATTTTGGCTACTCGAAGCGCATTGCTTCAATGGGGTGTAACTTGGCGGCGCGTCTTGCAGGGTAGAGACCGAAGATCAATCCGGTTCCCACTGCCATACCGATAGAGAGCAGAATAGAGCTGATTGTGAGAGCAAATGAGAGGTCGCCGAGGAACTTTGCAGCGAGCCTTGTCATGAGGAACCCGAGGAGGCCGCCTCCAACAATACCAATGAGTCCTCCAAGCAGCGTAAGGGCAACAGCCTCGATGAGGAACTGCAATAAAATGTCACTTCGACGGGCACCCACTGCTTTACGTAGACCGATCTCCTTTGTTCGTTCTGAAACAGAGACCAGCATGATGTTCATAATGCCGATGCCCCCGACAACAAGTGAAATGCCGGCGATGAGGCCGAGGAAGATGGTGATCGAAAGTGTGACTGTGCCGATGATTTCCGTTGCCTGTGCAAATGAACGGGAAACGAAGTCATCCTTATCAGGATCATCATTCGGATTATCGATGTTGTGGCGCTGACGAAGCAGCGACTTAATATCCTCGGTCGCGAGATCGATGTTGCCTACAGCCTGAAGAGAAATGTAGTCGATGTAGCGCCCCTTGTTCGTCAGGGTTTGTGCGACAGTGAATGGGACGTAGATAGGTGTATCCATCTGTGCCCCCATTGCTCCTCCGAGAGTTTTGAGAACACCGACGACAGTGAATTTACGCTCCCCAACACTAATACGTTTACCCAGTGGATCCGAGTTTCCGAAGAGGTCTTCAGCAGTTTTCCCACCCAAAACGACGACGCTTTGGCCCCCTTTCAGGTCTCCATCACTGAGCAGGCGTCCATTGGTAACCTTCATAGACCAGTTTTCGAAGATGTCTTTGGTTGATCCTAGAATCATAGGGCTCGCTTCCTGCGTTCCGAATTTTACTTTCTGCGCGACGAAGATCACGGGAACAACATTTTTGACCGTCGAGAGCTTGGCAAGCGCCTCTGCGTCGCCCTCTGTGAGCGTGTTGGTTTCTTTGCCGAATTCCTGCAGTCCTTTGGAATGAATCTCAAATGTGCTTGCACTAAAATCGCTCAACTGGTCTAAGATAAAGTTCTGAAAGGTCGCACCGACTGAAACCATCAGTACTACAGAACCCACGCCAATGATGATGCCGAGCGTTGTGAGCAGCGATCGCGAGATGTTGCGGGTGAGTCCTTCGAGGGCCGATCGGAGAGTGTCTTGTATACGCATTATTCGTAGCGAAGAGCTTCGATTGGATTGAGGTCTGCGGCTTTGCGGGCAGGATAAATACCAAAGACGAGCCCGGTGCCCCCTGCCATGATCAAGGCGGCGAACATGGCGATGGGATTCAAAGCAAAAATGTATCGGTCGAGGAATTTTCGTGCGATGCCAACAATGATGGCATTTAAGCCTACGCCGAGCAGCATGCCAATCAGGCCCCCGAGCAATGTGAGGACAATGGCCTCGATGAGGAATTGCAGCAGGATGTCATTTCGGCGCGCTCCAAGGGCTTTGCGCAGGCCGATCTCACGGGTGCGTTCCGTCACGGCAACAAGCATTATGTTCATAATGCCGATGCCGCCGACAACGAGTGAAATTGTTGCGATCATTGTGATAAAGGCGGTCAGGCTTACAGATACTGTGCCCAAAATTTCCTGTGCTTGTTCTGCGGTGCGGACGAGAAAGTCGTCATTGTCCGTCTCTGGCCCCGTCTCTGGAGGAATGATGTTGTGACGGCGGCGGAGCAAGAACTGAATATCGGCAACAGCGTCTGCCGTGTCGCCTGTCGACATTGCCGTGACCATGTCGACGTAGGAGCGCTGCGAAACGATGTGGGCTGTCTCGAAGGGGATGATGATCCGCTCATCCATGTTCTGAAAAAATTGCGATCCTACCGACTCCAGCACACCGATGACCGTGTACTTCTTATTGCCAATCTCGATGCGCTTGCCGAGCGGGCTCTGATTGAAGAAGAGATCCTTGGCGGTATCGGGTCCGAGTACAGCAACTGCACGTCCCTCCAATTCATCCTGCTCGTCATGCAGGCGTCCCTCGGCAGCATCGACAACTTGGTTCAAGTAGTAGTCCGGCGTAGTGCCTACGACGCGCGTATCGGTCTGCTCGGTACCATAGGTGGTTTTACCCTGTACAAAAATGATGGGGGCAACATTCGAAATAGTCTGAAGTTTTTTCAGGGCATCTACGTCATTGAGGGTGAAGCTATCGAAATCGGGATTGAGCGTGGCCGCTCCCTGCTCCGGGCCGTTCTCGCCCGGCCACATGGCAATGGTCTTGGGCCCGAGTGCACTAATCTGCCCTAAGATGACGCTTTGCATGCTCTCTCCCACGCTCGTCATAAGCACCACAGCACCGACACCAATGATGATGCCGAGCATAGTGAGAAGAGATCGGGCACTATTGCCCTTCACTGCTTTGAGCGCGATGGTGACGGTATCGCGAAGTTGCATTGGCAAGGAATTACTTGAAATCTTTTACCTGATTGGCAATGCGACGCGTGAACGCTTTGTTATCTGCAACGATGCGGCCATCCATAATTTGGATGATGCGCTCGGCGTGCTCTGCTGTCGTTTTTTCGTGTGTGACGAGAATGATTGTGTGCCCTGCTTGATGGAGTTTCTGCAGGATTTCCATCACCTGTTTGCCCGATGCGGAGTCTAGGTTTCCGGTAGGCTCGTCGGCAAAAATGATCTCTGGCTCCGTGACGAGGGCACGCGCAATAGCCACACGCTGCTGCTGTCCGCCTGAGAGCTGATTACTCAGATACGTGGCGCGGTCCGTGAGACCGACAGCCTTAATGGCCTTCATGGCACGAGCAAGGCGATCGACTGGGCGAGTGGCGCTGTGATAGAGGAGTGGGAGTGAAACATTATCGATAACACTCGTTCGTGGCAGTAGGTTGAAAGACTGGAACACGAAACTTACACTCGAAGAACGAATGCGCGCCAGTTCATCCTCCTCCTTCTGCTCTGTGGATTCGCCCTTAAAGTGATAGTGACCTTTTGTCGGAACATCCAAAAAGCCCAAGATATGCATGAGCGTGGATTTTCCTGACCCTGATGGGCCCATGATGGCCACAAATTCTCCTGCATTGATTTGTAAGTTGATATCGTAAAGCACAGGAGTTTCGATCGTCTCGTTGAAGTACGATTTGTAGAGGTTCTTGGCTTCGATCAGAGGCGAAGATTCTTTTTTTGGCATGATTACTGCTTAATGAGGACGATCACAGTCTCCTCTTCGGTAAGTCCAGTGACAACTTCGACATCGGTATCGGATTCCATGCCGGTCGTCACGGGTTTGTCGACAACTTTTCCGTTTTCGAGGATACGGATAACCTTGCCTTCGCCGTTTTTCTGAATGACGGACCGTACCGGAGCGAGCAATACATCTTTGCGCTCTCCTGTGATGATTTCAGCGTCGCCCGTCATGCCGATCTTGAATTCATCGTGCGGGTATACGAAGTTTAAGCTCACGCGATACTTCGAGACGCCATCGATCTTGGTGGGCCCCGGCTCGATTGACGTGACCTTGAGCGCGTAGTTCACTCCCGGGAACGCATCAAGCTCAATGGAGCCGCTCTGCGAAAGCTGTACCTTGGGAATATCGACCTCTGAGAGGAACATCTCGACACGGAAGGGCGAAGCACCGAGCATGGTGATCGAGTGGTTTGCATTATCGGGGTCCCCTGTGAATTCTCCTTCCTTAAAATCTACTTTCGTAATAATGCCATCTGCAGGTGCGCGGATGATGGAGTCTTCGAGCTTTGCGCGAGCCTTGGCCACATTTGCTCCGACGGCGTTCATATTTGCCCGTGAGGCAGCGAGCTGCGTCTCACGTGGACCAGCTTTCTTGAGTGCAAGTTGTGCCTCCTGTGTGCGCAGGGAGGTTTCGTACGTAATAATTGCGGATTCTGCAGTCTGCTTGGCTGCTTTGGCAGCAGCGTACGTGTTCTCTTCTGTCGCAACGCTCGTGTCGTAGCTGGCAGACGCATCACGCAGGTCACTCATTGCGGTATTGATGGCACTCGCTGCTTCCTGCACGCTCGCCTTTTCGGTGCCAATGGATGTTTTGTTGGCTTCGCGTGTCGCCGTATCGTAGGCCGTGGTAATCGGCAGGTCGGCGATGAGCGCATAGGCTTCTTGAAGAACATTCGTTGCTTGTGTGATGATCACCGTCGCACGTTGCATCGTTTCGAGAGCAGCGTCATAGGTCATGAAACCGCCCGCACACAAGAACGCATCGAGAGCGCTCTGGGCCAAGGTCCAGTCAGACCGAAAAATATTGTACGACGTAGTGCGGTACTGTTTGGCCATGTCGGTTATGATCGAATTGATGAAGATGTCATCGAGTGTACTGAGGGACGTTTTGGTGAGCGAAATCTGCTGCGTACACGCACTCGAAGACGTCGTAATGTACCCGGCGAGATTCGTGTCGGCTTCTGAGCGAATAGTCTGAAGTTTCTGTTCCGAGGTGCGCAATTTGTCTTCGGCGCTCACGAGATCTGCTCGTGCGGCTTCGAGGGCTGCACGTTTATTGGCCACTTCAGCTTCGGCGATGACGATGTCTTCGGGACGCGTTCCCTCGACAAGTTCCTGGTAGCTTGCCTGTGCCTGCCGCCACTGTGCCGACGCTGCGGCAAGATCAGCCGCGAATGATTCATTGCGGAGCTTGGCCAGTTCCTGACCTGCGATTACCTTGTCGCCTTCCTTTACCGATATGGCGGACATAATTCCTGTAATCGGGAATTTCAGATTCACATCACGGTCAGAAGTAATAGTGCCTACAGCCTCCACCTTTTGCACAAGATCACCGCGACGCACCACATCGGTGATCATCTCAGGCTGTACGGGCGAGAAGATGTACCACAGGAGCAGAGCGAAGAGCAGACCAAAAATTCCGAGTACGACAGACCAGATGGGATGCCGCCAGATGAAGGACTTGAGGGCCGCTCCGAAGCGCCGGAGGAGGGAAAGTGGGGTCCACATAGGAATGTTCTACTATTATACCACATCATAAAATGTTTGTTTGGCATTTTCACGGGAATTTTGGATGATAAGCCTGCTTTCCGTCCTTTTTAGCTATTAGCAAATTTACGCAAAAATAGCCATTTCTGCATAGGGGATCCTTGTTCTCTCATCCATTCCGATCCCGTAGACTCCACTCACAATTATGTCTCGCTCCACGTCGCACGCCGCCCTTGAGATTCCCAACCCCACTCTCTACGCGAAGGGTCTCAAGCGCGGGCTTAGTGAGGCATTGGTGCGTCGGATCAGTGAGGAGAAAGGTGAGCCACAATGGATGCTCCAGCATCGACTGAAGTGCCTGCGTCTCTTTCGAAAATTCACTCTGCCTCTGTGGGGTCCGGATCTCTCGGGGCTCGATCTCGATCGTATTCTCTTCTACGCCAGCCCCGGAGTTGCACAGACTGATGATTGGACCGAGATTCCCGATGATATTCGCCGTGTGTACGAACGACTAGGCATTCCTCAAGCGGAATATCAGATGTTGGGGGGTGCCGGTGCACAGTATGAGAGTGATGTGATCTACCATCGGCTCAAGGAGGAGTGGGAAGAGCGAGGTGTGATCTTTCTCGACATGGATGAAGCGGTGCGTACACATCCCGATCTCGTTCGCGAGCACTTCATGCGCTGTGTGCGTCCGATGGACCATGCATTTGCCGCACTACACGGCGCCGTGTGGAGCGGAGGGACGTTCCTCTATGTGCCGGCCGGCGTAGAGGTGTTCGAGCCCTTGCAGTCATACTTCCGGATGAATGCACGCGGCATGGGGCAATTCGAACACACACTCATCATTGTGGAAGAGGGGGCGCAGGCGCACTACATCGAGGGCTGCTCCGCACCAAAGTATGGCAGCCCATCACTGCATGCGGGATGCGTCGAGATCTTCGTCAAACCTGGAGCACGCATGCGCTACTCCTCGGTTGAGAACTGGAGCCAGGATACCTACAACCTAAATACGAAACGGGCAATTGTGGAGCGTGACGCGACAATGGAGTGGGTGGGGGGGAATCTGGGGAGCGGTGTCACCATGCTCTATCCCTGTTCCGTGCTCACGGGCGAAGGTGCACGCTGCGAACATCTGGGGCTGGCCATGGCCGGCAAAGGCCAGTGGCAGGATACGGGTGCCAAAGTCATTCATCTTGCTGCGCACACGTCGAGTGTCGTCGTCAGTAAATCTGTCAGCAGGGATGGCGGTCGGACGGTCTACCGTGGGCTCCTGAAGGTCGCACCCGAAGCCAAAGACACTACGGCGAGCATTCAGTGTGATGCGCTCCTTCTCGATGCAAAGAGCAGCACGGCCACTGTCCCGGATCTCCAGATCGGGACCGATGATGCGACCATCGCGCATGAGGCAACAGTGGGCAAGCTCTCGGAAGAAGATCTTTTTTACGCCATGTCACGGGGCCTTTCGGAGCCTGAAGCTAAAACGATGATCGTGCGGGGGTTCGTGGAACCGGTCATGCAGCAGATCCCGCTGGAGTATGCCGTTGAAATGAACAGATTGATTGAAATGGAGATGGAAGGATCAGTTGGCTGAGATGGCTTGCCGGCCGAAGCAGAAGGACATTGTTTGCAGAGTACAGATGCCCACCTTCGCCCAGACTTCGCCAAGGCTACGTCCGGCAAGCAAGGTTGCGGCGGGCAACCTTCTGCGAAGGTCGGAGGGATCAGTGGGATGAGCGGCCTTGGTTCTGCTCTATGAGACATCGCATGAGCGCGCGTCGGACATGTGGGAGCGCACGCAGCCCCTTATTGTTCAGTGTATCAAGTGCGCGCAGCACGGGATACCAGAGCACATTCATGAAATGGTCGCGCTGAGGCATATCGTCGATAGTGCCGTAGATTGTATGTGCCCAGAGCAAATCAATTTCTCCTTCTTCTTCAAAAATTCCCAGTTCGATCAGGCGCTTCTCAAGATCCTCTAATTCCAGAAAACCCCGACGCATTTTTTCGATCAGCCGCTCCACCGCACGGGTGTAGGGCGTATGCGGCTTGACGGGAAAGAGTAGCTGCTGCTTCGGCTCTCTAAGCCGATTGGTGCGATGCATGATTACGCGGCGAGCAGATTTTCGAGGCGCCTGCTCACGTTTCGCATATTCCCTGCGAGCACGAATTGCTCGTTGTGCTTTGTCGCCTGTTCAGCTTTGCGCTGAAGAGCTTCGGTTTCGGTTTGAAATTGCTCAGATAGGTGGCGATCGACTCTCGGGTGCCCGCGAAATTGCGTGAGGAGTATGGATAGCCTCCGCGATTCTCGTTCCACTGCCTCCGGTCCGCTCAATGTGCGGCTCGCTTCAGGATCGGGCGTTTGATCATCTTGCTGACGTTTATGAGCAACGTATTCTTCGTGATCGATTTCTTCACGGGGAGTAGGTGCGACCATGCTATGGTGGGGGAGGGAACAAAGGAGATTTTAGACTAGTTTTTGTACTTAGCAAGTATTCCGTGTACAGACATGCAGAAAGCCAAATCTTCAGGTACGGCGCAGAAGATGATCGTGAAAGGGAAGGCCAAAGAGCCCTTCTGCTTCACGCTTTCTCGGCGTCATCCCGCACTGCACGTCACGGCCAAACGCGGAAGTAAAAACACACTTTTCGTAAACTGCGCTACCCCAGGTTCCCGCCTTTCTTTAGAGATAGCACTGGAGCCGCGCGCCTCTCTCGCGGTCGTTTTTGTGTGGAACGGAAAGAAGAGTACAAAAATCTCTCAACACATCACTGTGAGTGCGGGAGCACGACTTCATCTGCTCAATGTCACACATGGATCCTGCATGCACGACACAGTATCGGAGGTGAAAGGTGTAGGTGGAAAAAGTTCTATTGATTGGATTGTCCACGGTCGAGGAATGACAAAATGTCTGCTCTCTGCGCGGAATATTTTTACAGCGAAAGATGGCCGAGGCGATGTGACGATCCGTGGGGTCGCTGAGGGCAAGGCGAAGATTACTTGCAATGGATCTGTTGAGATTGGACCGAAGGCATCGGGCACGCAGGCTCACCTGACAGAAAAGATTCTCCTCTTAGATCCCACGGCGCGTGCCGATGCGACTCCTTCACTCGATGTGAAGACGCACAACATACAGGCCAGCCACTCGGCCTCTGTCTCGCGAATCCATCCCGAGGACATCTTCTACTTTGCGAGCAGGGGGATTACGGCAAAAAAGGCGCGCGAACTTTTCATTGAAGGGTTTTTAGGGGATTTGCTGGGGAATATCCACGATGCGAGGTTACTTGCGCACCTCTCTCAGTTTTGGGAGAAAAGGGGCAAGTAAGATGTGTCAGGTAGTTTCTGCTCACCTGCCTCCGGACGTTTGTATTCGAATCTCTCCGTGTGGTAGATGTGCTCCCCGTCGGGGCCAGGGTGGGTGCTAGGGATCTTCAGTACGACGCCCATCGAATGACTGTCTTCCTGGTGCAGTGCAACGAAATCGTGCAGTTGCTGCGGCTGTGGCAGGCGGAATTCCACTCGTTTCCCATTAATGACTTCGTAAAAATTCCTGCGGCCGCCAAGAAGATTGGCGACGATCGTTTCGTGCAGGTCGCCCATGAAGGGGGTCAGGTTTTCCACGTTCACCATGCCGTTTCCTTCGGGCAGCGAGTGCTCGTCTCCGTCTGGCAGTTCGGCGAGGGCTGGCATAGGGGACTTATAGGAGGGGGTGGCTAAAAGGTCAATGCTGTTTGTGGCGTATGTAAAGCATCGGTTTCTACTTTCTCTTGTCTACCCAACAAGTTTCTTCCGTCAGGGGGCTAGGGCACCTTGCCCGTCCGACCGGAGGTCATCCGGGCGAGATTCGGTTCCCTAAGCCCCCCTTTGCCCCCTTTACCCTCCTAACAGTAAACCGCATCAATCTTACAACCCCTCTCTTGTCAGACACTCACACGTGCTCAACGGCAGTGCGTGTTTCTGTTTCATCCCTGCCTGCCTGTCCGTAGTCTTGGCGAAACGCAGAGAAGTCGGGCGAAGGCGGGTGGCGGCGGACCTCAATTCGACTAAATCGAGCACTGGTAATGCATGCTCAAAGCTAGTAAGTTGATCCGCTATGTGTTTCCTCTTGAAACAAGTATGGCAAACCTTTAAACGGCTTTGGGGCCTACTGAAAGAGAACAGCGGAGTATTAAGCCTGCTCGCAATTGTTATTGGTTTCTTGGCCCTTCGATTTGAGCGTAGCAAATTTGAGTATGATTATGGTTATCAAGCCCAGCTTGTCCTCTCAGGAAACCTTTTGCATGCGAGAAAAGAAAATGATCTTGTTTCAAACCTGAGAGTTAGAACAATCACGTATCTGCGACTCTCTGATGAAAGGTTTACTTCAAAGAATTCTCAATATATTGAGCTTAAGAATTACTATGTCACCGTAGGATGCCCTATCGGCTATGATTACCGATGCAATGTTGATCGTATTGATCAAAAACCTCTTCGTGAAAGTAATGTCGGAAATTTAGAAGTTCTTTTTAATGAAACACCGACCAAAATTTATCCAACGATTATTTGTGTTTCTTCATTAGAATATTCAGATCCCAAAAACCAATATCAAAAGCAGTGGTATTTATCGGAAGCATGCGATCCTGATACTTATATTGATGTACAGAGGCATTACCAAGTTACAAAAGAAGAGCTTGATGAGGTTATAAATAGTGAAAATATTATTGGTTCTATTGACTATTCCTTGTCTGGTCCTATGGGGATAGCAGATCCGGCTATAACCAGGCAGATTATTAATCTTCTCATTCAAAAGAGATGGAAGGAGAGATTCATTGAACCGTCTTTAATACGTTGGTGGAGAACAAACCATTATTTCATGTAACCGTGAAGTGGATGATGGTTCTTTCTGCAGCAGGGTTGACCCGCCTTCGCCCTTCACTTCGTTCAGGGCTTCGGACGGGCAGGGAAGTCTGGGCATGATCAATTTTTGAAATTCAAAAACCGTCGCGAAGCGCGGGCTCCTGTACGAAATCACCCTTCGACTACGCTCAGGGTGACATACTCAAGTGTCATGGTGAGCGTAGTCGAACCATAGACACGATCAAATTCACCTCATCGCAGAGTAGAGAAGTCTTCCGGTCGGTGACCCCACTTAAGGGGACATCGGTGCGCTCCCGGGCAATCGAAATGCATGATGGCCAATAGGGCACTGCCAGCGCATGCGTTCCCGTACACTTTCTAAAAGAAAATGTCGGGCCAGAGAAATTCCCTGGTAAGGAAGTGTTCCATCCGCAGGTTCTCCTACGGATACCTTGTTACGACTTACTCCCAATCAGCAGTATCACCGTGGTACCCCCCCTTGCGGGTAAAGGTGCTTCAGGCGCTCCTGCCTTTCATGAGTTGACGGGCGGTGAGTACAAGACCCAGGAACGTATTCACCGTAGCGTAGCTGATCTACGGTTACTAGCGATTCCAGCTTCATGAAGTCGAGTTGCAGACTTCAATCCGGACTGAGACCGGGTTTATGAGATTGGCTAGCCTTCGCAGGTTTGCTTCTCTTTGTACCGGCCATTGTAGCATGGGTGTTGCCCCAGGCATAAAGGACACGCTGATCTGACGTCATCCCCACCTTCCTCCGCCTTGGAGGCGGCAGTCTCCTTTGAAAATACAACAAAGGATGAGGGTTGCGCTCGTTCGCTGACTTAACAGTACACCTCAAGGCACGAGCTGACGACGACCGTGCATCGCCTGTCTTCGGGTTCCTTACGGCACTCCCACGTTTCCGCGGGATTCCCGAGATGTCAAGCCTGGGTGAGGTGCTTCGCTTATTATCGAATTAAACCCCATGCTCCACCGCTTGTGTGGGTCCCCGTCTATTCCTTTGAGTTTTAGCCTTGCGGCCGTACTTCCCAGGCGGCGTGCTTACCGCGTAAGCTAAGGCACTGAGAAAGATTGAAATCCCAACACCGAGCACGCATCGTTGAGGGCGTGGACTACCCGGGTATCTAATCCGGTTTGCTCCCCACGCTTTCGTCCCTGAGTGTCAGCACATTCCTAGTATCCTGCCTTCGCTTTTGGCGTTCTACCGTGGATCAACGGATTTTACCCCTACACACGGCATTCCAGATACCTCTGAATGGCTCAATTCTCATAGTTTCCGGTACTGATACGGAGTTAAGCTCCGCATTTTGACACCAGACTTGCGAGATCACCTACGGACCCTTTACGCCCAGTAATTCCGAGTAACGCTTGCACCTTCTGTCTTACCGCGGCTGCTGGCACAGAATTAGCCGGTGCTTTCTCCTGAGGTACCGTCAAAAATTTCGTCCCTCAGAACAGAAGTTTACGCCCAAAAGGGTGTCATCCTTCACGCGGTGTCGCTCCGTCAGGCTTTCGCCCATTGCGGAAGATTCCTCACTGCTGCCTCCCGTAGGAGTATGGACCGTGTCGCAGTTCCATTCTGGCTGGTCGTCCTCTCAGACCAGCTACCCGTCATCGACTTGGTAGGCCGTTACCCCACCAACTATCTGATAGGCCGCAGGCTCCTCCCGGACCGCAAAAGCTTTACCCTCGCGGGACCATCCGGTATTAGCCCCGCTTTCGCGGGGTTATCCCTGAGTCCGGGGCAGATTCCAACGTGTTACGCAGCCGTCTGCCGTGGGTCTAAACCCACTCGACTTGCATGTGTTAGGCGCACCGCTAGCGTTCACTCTGAGCCAGGATCAAACTCTTCAAAAAGAAGAAATTTATTGACCTGGTTGTTCAAAGAAAAACAACTAGTTTCTAAATGTATTCCATGCATCACCCCGGGGACGGGGAGATGATGGAGAGTACTTCTCTACTCTGCGATGGTGTGAATGACCGAACCATGCCTGCTGCACCTTCGTGATTCTTGTGAGCGAAGGAGAGCCGCAAAATTTCTCGATTCCCGACGGAATCGGAGCCAAGCCATCATAGGAGAACACAAGATGCCGTCAAGGAGTTTTGGCACGTCTCTTAGAAAATTATGTATTCAGGAAATTGTTACCCACGGTCGCCCCAGAGTATCAGCGCCGTGGCCTTTTCCGGGAATGCCCTTATATGCTGGAGAATGGAAGATTTGCGCAAAAGGAGGGGGGATGAAATTCCCTTCAACGAGGGCATCGATCACGAAGAACGCATTCACGCCGCAGGGGTCCGTTGCGATGAGGGTGTAACCCTTTTCTTTCCCCAGTTTCTCGAGCGCCTGCAGACTCGCACCCTGATAGTCCGACGCATCCCACACGAACGCAGGGTCGTACGGAATCGTCACACTCGCATCGGGGCCCTTGTTCGCGTTGTACTCGATCACGACCACACGCGGACGAAACTGCTTGATCGCTTTCCATACCCAGTAATCGTTGCCGTCGATGTCGATGCTCAAGAGATCAAATTCCGTCGGTACGTTGTATTTTTTAAAGAGGGCTTCGATATTTTCTGCAGTCACAAACTCCTTCTCCACCCCATTTTCTTCGGGCCACGTTCCGCCGTCCATGAGGAGGCCGGTCCAACCTTTATGCTTGAGCAGGTAACGACAGTTGCACTGCAGGCCATCTTCCACACCGAACTCCACAAAGAAGCGATTGGTCGTTCCTACCTTCGCGAAGATCGCGGCGATCATGCCGTCCTCCCCGTTCTGAGAGTATTCGCGCCGTTCGATGAAGGGGATGCGCCGAACAAAGCGAGAGAGATCGCGGATGGGTTTTTTTGTCCAACAGAGCCAGCGCAGGGTGACATGCGCACGCAGCCAGCCACGCAACCAGTCGAGGGATTTCTTGCTACGTTTGTGGATGCGAGTGAGAAGGAACATAGGGGAGAGTATCGAATAGGTTCTGTAGCTGGGGTTCATGAACCCCAGCTACGAAGGAAGATTCGCGAACCCCAGCTACGAAGGAAGGAATATAGCCAACTTCCGCTGAATATCCGTTATGATCTTACCATGCGTATCTGCGTGCTTACATCGTTCCTTGATGTCTTCAAAGGGGGTAACCACCTCCCGCTCTTTCGCGCGCTTTCGGATACCCAGTTCACCATTCTCACAAGTAGCGTGCGTCCCCATGATGCGGTGCTCCCTCCGAACGTACGCGTGGTCGAGCTCAAGGCGCGACTTGGGTCCTACTACTACGGTTTCGCCGACTGGCGCTTTGCACACACAGTCTTGCGGACGTATCCCCCTAGCCATGCATTTTGGAAACAGTTCGACATTCTCCATCTCAATCAGACGTTGGGCCCGCAATTCACACGTCTCACGCAGACGGGGGTGCCCGTGCTCTACGCTGTTCACCATCCCGTCACGGCAGATCGTGAGGTGGCATGCGCAGAAACTTCCGGCCTTCAGAAACTTGCATGGAGGGTGAAGTACTTCTTCCTGGTTCGCTGGCAACGGCATCTCTGCCGCACTCTCCCGCATGTCATGACGGTGTCGCGTACAGTGCAAGAGAGACTGTCGAGCGATTACGACATTCCGTCCGAAAAAATTTCCATCGTGCCCAACGGTGTGGACGGAGAACGCTTCGTATTCGCGGGTGAACGTGAGCCGGAGTTCGACGTGATCGCCGTTGGATCGTTCCTTCATCCACGCAAAGGGTTTCGGTATCTGCTCGATGCCTACGCAGCACTCACAAAAGGAGGTGCCCGCATTGCCGATGTGGGGAAGCGCTCCCCGTTACAACGTGCAGAGCTCGAGAAGATCACCGGGGTCAGGATTTTCGGTACGGTGAGTGATACGGAAATCACCTCTCTTATTCAGCGCTCCACCACGCTAATTTCGACATCCCTCTACGAGGGGTTTGGTCTCTCGCTCATCGAGGCGCTGGCCTGTGGTCGTCCTGCATTTGCCTTCGACGCGGGGGCGGTGCGCGAAGTACTCTCACCTATTGATCCTTCTCTCGTTGTTCCGCTCCGTGACAGTGATGCTCTCGTGCAACGCGTGCAGGAGTTTCTTGGGCTTCCTTCTGAAGAGCGACAGAGGCGCGGAGCGCGCTATCGTGAGGAAGTTGTGGGGCGGTATTCCATTCAGATGTCGGCTGATGCGTTGAGAGAGGCGTATGCGCGGCTCTGTAGCCGGAGTTCATAAACGTCCGCCTTTCCTCTCCCCCTTACCCCCTCTCATTTTCTTTCACTGAACCTCTCCCCCTATCCCCCTCTCCATGGAGAGGGGGAATGTTTGTGTTTGTAGTTGTTCTCCCTTTCCTCCTGCCTGTCCGTCCGAAGCTCCAAAGGAGCGAAGGAGGATGGAGGAAGGGGTAAGGGGGATGGAGGTTACGTGAACAAATGAGGAAGGGGTCGCCCGCCTGATCCGTACCATTCGGCCCGCCCGGCCAGTGACCGGATCGGACGGGTACGGGCGGGGGGGATGGAGGAAACTTCCTTTTCCCCGTGACGTTTCTTGTGATCGTACCGCGCATACGGTAGCTTTGAGGAGATGCCAAAGAGCGAACGCACGAATGTGGGGAAGACTCTCTTGCTGCTCCGAGAGATTCACATTCACCCGGCTTTCCTTCTGATCCCACTCTCTTTCACGCTGTTCGCCGCGGCTTTTGAGGGTATGGGCATGGGTTTGCTCATTCCTATTCTCAACGGATTCCTTAACAAAAGTTTCGCTTTTGCCACGGACATTCCGGTTCTGGGCAATGCACTTCTCATGCTGCCACCCTCTTTGCTTGCGAATGACCGCTTGGTCTTTATGATTTTCTTGGGGGGTTTCATCGGCGTATATGTGCTCAAGAATTCTCTACGCTTTCTCGCGAATGCCACGATGGGGTACTTTTCGGAGCGCTGTCTCCATCATCTGCGCAAGGCGCTCTTCGCGAAGTATTTAAGCTTCGGCAAGCTTTTCTTCGATACGACGAACGTGGGTCATCACTCCACGCTGCTCCTCCAATTTTCACAGAATGCCCTCTATCCCCTGACGGCGATGGATGGATTTACGGGAGCTCTCCTCTCACTCGTCGTTTATTTGATCGTCCTCGTTGGAATTTCATGGAAGCTCACGCTCATTGCGTTGCCACTCTTCGTCGTTCTTCATCTGGCGATCAAATTCATGATCACGCATATCAAGCGCCTCTCGCGTGCCATCGCAGCCCAGGGGAGCGCGCTTGGTAAAAAATCCATCGAGATCCTCTCGACGATCTCTCTCGTAAAGTCCTATCAGACGGAACAAAAGGAACAGGAAAATTACAGGCGTATCAGCAACAAGAAGGCGGCACTTGATTTCCGCGTGCGGCTGCTCCTTGGGATGCTCCTGCCGCTGCAGGAGATCATCACGCTTCTCGTGGTGTCGGTGATCATGGTGGGATCATTCTACGTTTTCGGGCGCGAACAGATCGCCTCAGCCCCTTCATTGCTGGTGTATTTCTACATCATCATCAATGCCTCGAGTAAGTTCGGCACTGTCTCGGGTTTTCGCGGTGTGATCGCGAACGCCAGTGGTCCGATGGATGCTGTACTCGAAATCTTCAACGAAGAAGGAAAGTACTTCGTGCGTGGAGGAGACACGGTATTCTCCGGCCTTCAACATTCCATCGATTTCAAGAATCTGACGTTCGGCTATTTCGACGATCGGCAGGTGCTGCAGGGCGTCTCTTTCGATATTCAGAAGGGCAAGATGACGGCTATTGTCGGGCCCACAGGAGGAGGCAAATCTACGCTCATCAGCCTGCTCATGCGGTACTACGACTGTCCTCCCGGCACACTGTTTATTGATGGTACCGATATTCGCGAGTTCACCCTCGAATCCTATCTGGGTCGCGTGGCCCTCGTGAGCCAGGAAACGCTCCTCCTGCACGATACTCTCCGTTATAACATCACCTATGGCCTGCATGATGTGTCGGAAGAGCGTCTGCAGGAGGCACTGAAGCGCGCACGTCTGCAGGATTTCATCGGCAAGCTCCCGCAAGGGCTCGATACGCTCATTGGTGATCGCGGCGTGAGGCTTTCGGGTGGCGAGAAGCAGCGTGTTTCGATTGCCCGAGCACTTCTCAAAAATGCAGAGATCCTCATCTTGGACGAAGCAACCAGTTCTCTTGATAGCAGGACGGAGGCGCTCATTCAGGAGGCGATCGACGATGTCGTTTCGGGCAGAACTTCCATCGTCATCGCGCACCGCTTAAGTACGATCAAGCATGCCGACAAGATAATCGTTGTTGATGAAGGTCGCATTGCGGAGCAGGGAATGCTGCAAGAACTTTTAAAGAAGGAGGGAGCATTCTTCGCTCTGTGGGAGCAGCAGAGGTTTTAAGGGTGCAGAAGCCGGATTTTCTTGAAGCCCCACCTTGTTGCTGAGGATGATTCGCGCCATACTTTTTTCGATGCAGAAACCCATTCGTGCGATCGTGGGGCGGTTCTCCGCTGACTTTTCTGTCCGGATTATGGAACGGGTGCTCTCACGGCATCCCTTTGAGTTTTGCGGCATTATTTCGAGCGGAGTTCAGCCGAGGTACTTCCAAGCGATTTCTGCGGAGCAACAGAAGTGGTTCATCTCGAGTCAGATACGAGGGTGCCAGTATTCCGATGTGGATTGGACCAAGCTCCAGCCGCTCGATGAGGAACTTATTGAGAATATGCGGGAGTGCGAAGCGATTTTTATGGAGATCGTGTCTCGGCTTGAATGGAAAAAACGTATTTCGTACGACACGCGCAAGCAGTGGTACTTTCGTCACCTCAGATTCTGGAATGATTACCTGACACGCCAGCGTATCAATCTGTATCTCTCGGCGTGGATCCCACATGAAATTCCAGATATCGTCATCTATTACCTTTGCAAGCTGAAGAAGATTCCCGTGGTGTTCTTCGGTGTTTCTGCCATTCGCGATACGTCGTTCATCGAATACGACTGGGAGGAATCCAACCTCCAGACTGGCAAACGCTTCGAGGCACTCCGTGTACAGTATGCGCCGGAGAGCGACCCTCTTTCCATACCGCTACAGGAGCGGTTTGAGCAGCGCTACTGCGCGCTCACCTGCAGTGCTGGCCAAACGCCACCTCTTGAGGAACAAGAAGTGTATGTGCCGTTCAGAAAAACCGCATATCGGTTACTTGTGCATAAGCCATTCTTTTTTCTTCGCTACGCCCTGCTCTATCTTACGCCCTCCGGCATCAACCGTGCTCTTGGCGCATGGAGACGGTGGCGAGTTCGGCGAGAGGCAAATGCGTTCTACAACGCACATGCTGTTTCACCCGACTTAAGTTGTCCGTTTGTCTATATGCCCCTTCACTATCAACCGGAGGCGACCACCGTGCCGCAGGCCGGAGGGTACGCAGATCAGATTCTGGTTGCACAAATGCTCAATGCCCTGCTTCCGGATGATGTTCTCATCTATGTGAAGGAGCATCCACGACCGAGCGGTACACAGAAGCGCGATGCAGATTTCTATCGTAGGTTTGTGGATCTTCCTAAGGTGCGGTTTGTGCCGAGAGGATTTGATACGTTTATGCTGCGTGAACACTGCCGGGCCACGGTCACGGCGGCGGGGACGGCAGGATTCGAAGGACTCTTTCGTGGCAAGCCGGTTCTTCTTTTCGGTCATTGCTACTATCAATATGCTCCGGGGGCGTACCGCATTCATACCTGCGAGGATTGCCGTGAGGCGATCCGTGCGGTGTTCGACGAAGGCCGAGCGCCCACTTCTCTGGAGTGCAGGTTGTACTTGAAGGCTCTGGAGGAAACATGCATCTACGGCGTGACGGATCCGTTCTGCTACAACGTGTCGCGCCTCACCGAAGAGGAGAACGCATTGTCCTGCAGCAGAGCGATCATGGAGGAGCTGAGTACGTGCTTTGGTGTTGCGGCTTAAATAGTGGGTAATCCACTGACGACGGAGCGGATTTTTTGCTCGATGAGTGCACCGACCAGCTCAGATTTCTCCTTCTGCGTGTATTCCTCGAAAGGGCTATCGGGTGGGCCGGGGAAGGGTGTAGCGCATTCCTCAATGGCCTTCAGGAACATATGCACATCACGCACAGAATGTGATTCCTTTTGGCTCATTATTTCTTGAATAGCACGCTTGCAATCTTCAGCCGTACGAATGCAGTGAATACCAGGAGCATACTGATGGGGAAAATGGCCGAACATCAGCACCGGTTTTAAGCGCATCATGGCTTCGAAACCTACGGTGCCTGTACCGGTGGCAACTGCAAGGCAGCGATCCACCAATTGATACGTGTCCGTATCTCTCGGGATGAAAGTGACGGAGGGCAGGACAAGAAGGGATTGGTAGAATTGTTCGCTGCGGCAGCGTTCTCCCTGTGCCGGATGTTCCTTCACGTAAATGTTTACTTGTGGAGGAAGATATGTCGCGAGGAGCTGTACGATGCGTTCCTGCTCCACGTATGCCCCCGAAAGGGGAAGGGTGGTGGCTTCGGGCTGGTAGTGCAGTGCGATGTAGATGAAGGGCTGATTGAGGTCCGGAATTTTGACATGTTGATCATAGAAGCTGATTGCTTTGTGCTGTTTGAACTTTCGTGCCCAGAATTGCGGGGAAAAGACGGAGACGAGAAACCGTCGCGGATCGCGTTTGAGGATCTTGATTGCCTGCCTCCACCAGCGGGAGGCGAAGCTCTGCGGCTTCAGCTTCACACTCTTCGGCTTGTACCACGGGGCCGGTTGCTTGTTACGGAAGAGTTCAAAGTATGCTTCGTAATTCTTCGAGAGCTCCACAGGCTTGCTGGAATCTGCATATTCCTTGCGGATCTTCTCCAATGCGTTCTGTAATTCAGGAGCGGGATCTTCCCAATCTGCAACGACAAACACCGTGTCGACGGTATACACGCGTGCCAAATAGAGAACAGGAATATTTTTCATTTTACACAAGCCATAGAGCACGTAGTCGTAACACTGGTGCGGCTCATGGTTCATCACAACCAGATCGATTTTTTTGGATTCGAGCATGTGGTTCCAGTACCGCAGGTTTGCATAGTAGATTCTCTTACGTTCGGCATAGGGAACGTCATCCGACACGAGAAAATCTTTCATCTTATCTGCATAGCGATCCACCATATCCATGAACACTGCTTCGTAGTGTCGCATGTTTTCGATGATCGCTTCGTCAAGCGGAGCGCATGCGCTCAGATCTGCATCGCTATAGCGTCCTTCCCGGAAGGGGGCCGCCAATAACCAAATGTATTCCTTGGCATCAAGGAGGGGGGCTCCTTCCTTCTCATCGCATACCGAGACACAGGTACCCAGGGGAATATTTTTGAACGCACGTTCGAGCACATACTTCTTATCCAGTGCTCCGCCGTCAAAAGCCTTCAGGATGACATTTAATCGATCCATCCAGGCGATCATACCGAACGGACCCTATCATTCAATCTTCTTTGGCGCCGTTCTTTGTTTCGACTAAGTCCCACGAGAGGGGCGTTCCCCGCTCGATGGCGCGCTTGGCGCGCTTTCCGAGGACATTTGCGATTTCTTTGGGTGGCAGCCCATCGGCCGGACGAATGGAACGGACATTCTTCTCCGTAAAGATTTCTCCCTTCGCGATATTTTCGACAACGAAGAGCGATCTGCGAAACTTCTTGCTCGTTTTTTCCTTTTCACTCGGTTCGTACGACACCGTGCCGAGTGCGCGTTCCGTCATACGCACGGCATCCACCATGGCGTGGAATTCCTTTGGCTCCAACGAGAAGGCAGTGTCGGGTCCCGGTTCCTTTCTTGAAAGGCAGAAGTGTTTTTCGATGACGCAAGCACCCAATGCCACTGCGGCTATGGGAATGGTGAGTTCGAGTGAGTGATCCGAGAGGCCGACAGGAACCTTGAAGCGTTCGCGCATATCCGGAATCGTGTGCAGATTCATCTCTTCCGCTGGAGCGGGGTAGGCACTCGTGCACTTCAGCAAAATGATCTGGTCATTACCGGCATTCCGTGCGCATTCCACAGCTTCCTGAATCTCCTGCTCGCTCGCCATTCCCGTCGAAATGATCATCGGTTTCCCTGTGTGTGCCGCGCAGGTAATGAGTGGCAGATCAGTGATCTCAAATGAGGCGATTTTGTATGCGGGAACATCCATTTTTTCTAGAAACGTGACGGCGGTGGCATCAAATGGGCTCGAGAAGCAGTCGAGACCTATTTTTTGCGCTTCCGCCTTGAGTTTTGGCTGCCACTCCCATGGAGTAGAAGCTTCGCCATACAGTTCATGGAGCGTTTTTCCTTCCCACATCGTCCCTTTGATTCTGAATTCTTCGCGGTCACTCTCAATCGTCATTGTATCGGCCGTGTAGGTTTGCAGCTTCACGGCATCCGCCCCCGATTCTTTCATGGCGTGGATCGTCTCGATGGCGCAATCGAAACTTCCGCCGTGGTTCGCTGAGAGTTCTGCGATGATGTAGGCGGGGTGGCCAGAACCGATTGTCTTTCCGTTAATTGTGACAGCGCCGTTCATTGTATTTCTCGAATCAGTTCAAATGCCTCCGCCGTCTTTAGCCCCGCCATACTGCCCCAGTAGTGCGCGTGTGCGCGAAGGGACTCCGCTGAACGTGGATGGGGGAATATTCGGCTCTCACCTTCATAGAGTGCCATTGCTTCAATTTTCTGATCGAGCGATCCAGAAATATCCATGAAGAAGTTCGGATGGAAAGCTGGTGCAAATTTTCCAAATGACCATTCTGTAGAAGAGGGCACCTCGTAAGCGTAAACGTGTTTTACACTCGATGATTCCATGGGTCGTGTGGCGGTGAGTACGGCGCGGAAGGTGCGTTCATGATCGATGTTCAGGTCTCCACCGTGCTGAGTGAACACTGTCTCTGGTTTAAGCTCTTCTATTTTCTCTTCAATCACTTTCACGATGTCGAGTAGAGGAACAGTATCGAAGCGATTATCGGGGAAGGTGGCAATCGTCACGCTCGTAGCACCAAGCCTTTTTCCTGCTGCCTTGGCCTGCTTGTGGAGTTTCTCCTTTTCTTCCGCAGGAGCTTCACTCGCGTCGGCGTAGCGTGCCGTAAAGCCCTCTCCGAGGATAAGTACGTGCACGGCATTCTTTTCCTGAGCCATGCGCGCAATGGTTCCTCCACAGCCGAGGACTTCATCATCCGGATGGGCGGCAACAACGAGAATTGTCATGGCAGAGGGGTGAAAAGATCCTCCTTCGCCGAGGCTTTTTTGGAGGACGAGGGGGTCATCGTCACATGTGCGTCGAGACGGTCATCATAGAGGACAGCATTGCTGAATTCATAGCGGAATCCTCCGGATTCGAGGAAAGCAGGAGGGTAACCTTCGCCATCCAACATACGGATATAATCATACAGTGCCTGATGTGAGAGGCCTTCAGGAATACGACTTTGTTCGGGAGTTCGACGCTCGAAGATCACAGGTTCTCCCTCTTGCTCATAGGGTACTGGTTGTTCGCGAATGATACGCTCGATCATGCGTGCGGCCAGCGCGCTTGAACGGGTAAGAATTTCCTGTGCCGTACCCTCAAGGCGCATGTTCTCCTTAAGGTAGATGGGGCCCGCATCGAGCGCATCCGTCATGCGCAGAGCCGATAGTTTAGTTTCCGTGAGTCCACGGAGAATGAGATTCTGCAGAGGGCTCCCGCCGCGACCGAATGGTACGTCGGCCATATGAAAGTTGATGCATTCGAAGGCTGTGAAGATTTCGGATGGCACCTTCCATGACCAGTGGAGAAAAAAGACGAAGCGCGGCTGGATTTTTTTCAGAACATCCGTGGTCAGCCCTTCCTTTTTCTCAATAAAGTGCCAGTTGCCGGAGAGCTTGGAGATTTGCTTATCGAAGATCTCTCGATTCCACGATTTACAGCCGCAGACGACGTAGGCTGACGTACTCATGAGTGCTTATAGGTGAAATGATAAACCTCCTGCTCGTGCATGTGTTCCTTTTTCTGTTCCACAAATCCCGCCTTGAGAAAGACATTGCGCGAGGCAAGATTATCTTCCTTGATGAAAGAGTGTGCGGTCTGTGCATCACTGGACGCAAAGAATGCACAGAGTCCTTCTGTAATCAGAGCTGTGCCGTATCCCTTTCCTCGCAAAGCGGGCGCGAGGTGCACATCGACTTCCGCTTCATTGTCTTCACGGATGTCGAAACGGATCTGCCCAACCGGAGTGCTCTCTTCATTGAGTGCAATGTACATGCGGCAATGTTCATCTTGCAGTTTTCGTTTCAGCCACTGCTCGTGTTTGTCCCAGGGGATGACATCCGTCGAAAACGAAACAGCCCGAACTACGGGGTCATTCGCCCATTCCCAGAGCAGACGACTATCCTCTTGCGTAACTGGCCGTAAATGGAGGGTGGCAGACATTGGTTTTAATGAGAGGCAAGCAGAGCAGAAAGCACGCGTGAAGATCCTTGCCCATCGATGAGTGCACGACTATTGCGGGTATATGTTGCTCTCCTCGTGCGATCTAGAGCGATGGCGCGAATGAGCTGAGCGATCTCGACTGGCGTGTGGGCGAATGGGTCACCCAAAAGATCGGCGACTTGCCGCGCCTTAAGATCATCGCCAACCATTTGCTGATTCTGTGCGAGCACGCAGAGAATAGTGGGGATGCCCAAAAATGCGAGTTCATATGCAGTCGTTCCGCTTGCGGCGATAGCGAGATCCGCTTGTGCCATGAGGACGGGCATTTCTGTGGTATCGACAACGATACGCATGTTTCCCGAAGCAGCATTGATTTCGGACAGGTGCAGGTTTGCTCCTCCAACGACAACAGTTACCTCAAGTGGAATATCTTCGATGAGCTTCAGTGCCTCCATGATTCGCAGGGTGGCATTGCGCGGGTCACCTCCACCTAGTGTGAGCAAGACGGAGCTCGTGACTGCAGGAGCCTCTTCTTTTTGGGGAACGGTCAGGAATTCACGGCGCAGCATGGTGTACGGAGAGCCTAAGAGTAGTTGTGCAGACGATGGGCGTTCCACGTACCAGTCGGTGTGGCGTGGGGCGTAGGAATTTTGGTTGAGAATCAGGTTTGCCTTGTACGGAGCACCATGTCCGTAGTCATCCACAAAAAGAAACGGAACTTTGCTCTTTCGAATGACTTCTTGATAGGCACCGTTGAATTGGTAGCCGTCCACGATAATCCAATCAACAGCCTGCTTCCGGGCAATTTCAACGCTTTCCGTTGCATCTTCTTTACTTCCAGGCTGTGCAACAAGATTCACAACGTTACATCCTTCTTCTTGCAGTCGATGTTCCATCGCAGATGCACACGGCGCCATGACGAAGGCGCAAGAGTGACCAGTCGTACGTGCAGCTTGTGCCAGAGCTATGCAGCGCATCACGTGCCCCAAACCGATGGCCGTGCTTGCATCGGTACGAAAGAGGAAATTCATGGACGTGTGTAGTAGTAAGAAAGAGTCTTCTCAAGGGCGGCAATGACGTCCTCTGCATCACCATCCGTCATCGATGCAAATAGTGGGAGTGAGATGATGCGTTCGAACGCGTGCTCGACCACCGGGCAGAGCCCTGCTTTAGTGCCAAATCTTTTTTGATAGAAAGGATGAAGATGTACAGGAATATAGTGCACATTTACTCCGATATTCTCCGCGCGTAGTGCCTGATAGATCTCATCGCGATCTGCGGAGAGATGATTGAGATCGAGCTGGACAACATAGAGGTGAAAGGCATGCACTCTGTGAGGACGCATGGTGAGTGGAGTGAAACCTTTTATTGTCGAAAATGCACAGGAATATCGTTTGGCCAGTTCCTGCCTTCGCGTGGTCCATGTGTGAATTTTTTTCATTTGGCTTAACCCCAGCGCGCACTGGATATCCGTTAGGCGGTAGTTATAGCCCATGTCAGTTACCTCGTAGCGCCAAGAGTTTTTTTCCTGTCGCTCACGGTGATCGGTTGCTATGCAATGATTGCGAAAACGGCGCATGCGCTCAGCAACGTCTGCACGATTTGTCGTGATCATGCCTCCCTCACCTGTAGTGATCGGTTTCACTGGATGAAAACTGAAGATGCTGCAATCTGCTAGGGATCCCACTGGGCGATCGTGGAAGGAGCCTCCAAGCGCATGGCAGGCGTCGGCCACAAGGGCAATATGATGTTTATCTGCCAAAGATTGTAATTGTTCGTAGTCACATGGTTGTCCCGCATAGTCTACGGCGATAATTGCTTTAGTTTTTTTGGTGATACATGCTTCAACTTTTTTGGAATCTATGAGGAGGGTGTCCTCTTCGCAATCTGCAAAAACAGGAGTTGCCCCCATGAAGGCTGCAGCATTTGCCGTCGCGGCGAAGGTCATAGGTGGTACGATCACTTCGTCCCCTGGTTGGATTCCTATGCCATAGAGTGCGGTATGCAGTGCCGCCGTCCCACTGCTCACAGCAATTGCCTCCTTACTTTGTGTGAATGTCGCAAATGCGTTCTCGAATGCGGCTACTGTGGGGCCCGTCGTCAGCCAATCGGAACGAAGAATTTCTGTGACGGATGTAATATCCTCGTCACTCACTGACTGGCGTGCATAGGGGAGGAGAGTCTGTCGCACAGGTGTACCTCCATGAAGAGCCAAGGTGCTCATGAGGATGCATGCTAGCAGACAAACAGTCTTTCTTGGGGCAATTCCTCCCCAATATTGCCTTGTCTGTTCCTCGCTCTTCCATGCAGATGATATGGAGGCAGAGGGTTGGTCATATCTTTATACGTCTGCAATTTTTGATTGGTTATTTTGACAGACATTGGGCCCAACCCTATTCTGGTTTCGGCGATGAATTCACAATCACTGAAGTACTGTCGGCACTGCGTAATGCCTGAGACGAAACCCGATCTTCCGTTTGATGAGGAAGGGGTTTGCGGGGCATGTCGCAACTTTGAGGGACGCAAAATGATCGATTGGGATGAGCGCAAAAAGGAGCTCGTCGAACTCCTCAATAAATATCGGTCCCGCGATCACCACACGTATGACTGCATTGTTCCTGCGAGTGGCGGCAAGGACAGTGTCTTTCAAACGCTCACGATGCTGGAACTCGGTTTCAATCCTCTCTGCGTCACTGCGACAACGGATCAACTGTCGGATATCGGGCGGCGGAATATCGAGAATCTCAAGCGCTTGGGAGTGGACTACATCGAGTACACACTCAATCCCTGCGTCCGTAGTCGCATCAATCGGCTTGCGCTGCGGCAGGTGGGGGATATCTCGTGGCCAGAGCATGTATCCATCTTCACGATACCTGTACGCATCGCGGTGCAGTTTAATGTTCCACTTATCATCTGGGGAGAAAATTCACAGAATGAATATGGCGGACCGGCAGCTCAAGCTGAGGATAATGTTCTCACGCGCCGATGGCTGGAGGAGTTCGGCGGCATGCTGGGGCTGAGGGTATCGGATCTGGTAGGGCAGGAAGGTATTACACAGCGGGATATTATTGGATATACATATCCTTCCGACGAAGAGCTGAAACGCGTAGGAGTGACTGGCCTCTTTCTAGGGCATTACATTCCATGGGATGGCTTCACAAATGCGCTCTACGCGCAGGCGCACGGCATGGAAACACACCCATTCGCCATCGAAGGGTCTTCCGTGAACTATGAGAATCTCGACAATATTCAGGTGGGTATTCACGATTACTTCAAGTATCTAAAGTTCGGATTTGGCCGAGCAACCGATCTCGTGTGCATGCACATCCGTCGCAAACGTCTCACGCGTGAACAAGGCCTTACAATCGTGCGTAAACTGGATGGGAAGTTCCCTTGGACCTACCTTGGTGTTCCGATTCAACGGGTATTGGAGCATATGGATATAACTCTTGAAGAGTTCATTAATATTTGTGATCATTTCACCAATAAAAAAATCTTCCTCTGTGATTCTCAGGGGAAGCTTATGAAAGACAAACAAGGGAATCTGACGAAAATCAATGACGACAACGCATGAACACGCGGCAGACTGATGGCCATGGAAGCTCTCCGGCTCCCGGAGCTTATTTCTGAAAGAGCCACCACGTCACCCGATCCCATCCTTCTTCTGGACCCAAGTAATCCTGTTTCAGAAGAGTGAGTGGAAATGCCTGAAATAGCTTGCCGTAATTTCTCTTAAAGAGTGCCCCTTTTTGATTACGATACGGCACTTCTTCAGTTTCTTCTGCAAAGTATTCCATACAGAGAACATATTTTCGGGAGCATCGGACCATTTCTTTCATCACGTCCCCAAGAGATTCTGTTGGCTGATGGATCAGGACGCCCGCCGTGAATACGAGATCGAACGAAGCATCCGGAAACGGAAGTGTACGTGCGGAGGCACGAAGGGCATTCACGAGGGGAAACTTCTCTTTCAAAATGCTCAGGGCTTCGGTATTTACATCAACGCCAAACATGTCAGTTTCTTTGATGAAAGGAAGCATACATTGAAGATTCACTCCTACGTTGCATCCAACCTCAAGCACATTCTTCACATGGTATTCCTTGAGGAATCGATGCCAGAAATTCTCTCTCCCTTTTCCTGTGTCTTTGTTCCGTTCGGTATACGCGTCACCGAATGTCCCGCTCCAGAGTGATTCAAGTCGGGACGCATCCTCGTGATTATCCGTGGAGAGAGCCGATGGTGCAGAGGGAATTGTCATGTGAGATAAACAGTTACGAAGAGTACAGCAATTCCCACTTATTTCCATTAAACTCCAGTACAAAAGTAAAAATTGGATTCGGTTATTCTCAGGATTTGGCAGTCATCTGATAAAATGAGGGGCAGGGATCCCGTGTGTGACCTACACGAGTTCAAAATAACCTTCATTATTGGATTCCAGTTCTTCATATGAGTCCTCCTTGCGTCGTAGTGTCGATTGACGCACGGAGGAGAGAGGATGGCACGTACGAAGTTTTCACGCAGGCGGGGACGCGAGCCACGGGTAGAGATCCTGCGGATGTCGCAAAGATCGCCGAGGAACATGGAGCAGGAGAAATCCTTGTTACATCCATTGAGCGCGATGGTACACTTGCTGGATATGACATTGCCCTGATCCAACGCATCACCGGAGCTGTTTCCATCCCCGTCATCGCCTCAGGAGGAGCCGGAACTTACGCAGATATGGAGCGCGCCCTCGGCGAAGGGGGAGCTTCTGCGGTTGCAGCATCTGCCATGTATCAGTTCACTCAGCAAACGCCATTGGAAGCCAAGTATTACCTTAAGAAGCAGGGATTCCCGATGCGTGTGTGAATGTACGCAGGAGAAAGAATATTGCCACCGAATGGCGTCCTCGATAGTGTCTGCAATGTGAAGACTATCGTTATTATTCAGGCACGGATGGGGAGCACGCGTCTTCCGGGGAAGGTTCTGATGGATATCGCGGGTGAGACGATGCTGTCCTGGGTCATCCGACGTGCCCAGAAGGCGAAGAAGATTGATGGTGTTTTGGTCGCAACGACAACAGCAGTTTCCGACCAGGCAGTGGAACATGAGTGTCAGCGACTCTCTGTTCCCGTCTTTCGCGGATCAGAACAGGATGTTCTTGATCGATACCAGTGCGCGGCGACATCCGCTGGTGCCGAGGTAGTTGTACGCATTACTGCTGACTGCCCGTTCATGGATCCAGCAGTTGTTGACGACGTTGTCACGGTCTTTCAAAAAACGAAAGCAGACTATGCCAGCAATACCCTTCGGAGGACATTTCCACGTGGGCTTGATGTTGAGGTCATGACATCGGATGCCCTCGGACGTGCATGGAGAGAGGCGCACCTTCCGTATGAGCGCGAACATGTCACGCCGTACCTATTCGAACATCCCAAGCTTTTTCATTTGGAAAACATTGAGTACGCAATAGACCTGTCACAATTTCGTCTGACTGTGGATACAGCGGAAGATTTCCAATTGGTGCGGGAAATCTATAAGCGGCTAGGAAAGAAAGAAGCCCCTTCCTTACAAGACATTATAACCCTTCTCAAAGATGATCCCGCACTGGCACAGATCAATCATTGCATTCAGCAGAAATCCCTTCACGACAAGATCTAGCCTCTCCGCTCGACTCGATTCATAGAGAATAGTGTGCAGAGCGTCTGTGTCTGTACATCACTGATTTATGCTGCGCTCGGTTCTGATTCCTGTAGGAGCGTCTTTAATTGCTGCTGCGTGAGCCATTCTGTATTCGTGTCGCTGGTGTATCGCCAGTTCTCCTGTAAGCGAGATCCTTTCCAGTGAACAAATCCCCATGCGTCATCTTCGGGTTCGATCACGAACATATTGGGGAGTTCCACCGTGTGGCGCGCCTCATCTTCCGAGAGCAGACACTCGTGCAGTTTTTCGCCTGCGCGGATACCTGTGATTGTTTTCTTGCAGTCGGGTGCTATTGCTTCCACAAGGTCTGTCAGATGAGCACTGGGGATTTTGGGCACAAAGATTTCCCCGCCGTGCATTTCTTTAAGGCAGTCGAGAACAAAATTCACTCCCTGTTCGAGCGTAATCCAAAAGCGGGTCATGCGTTCATCGGTGATCGAAATAGTCCCTGTTTTCAGCTGTTTGCGAAACAGAGGGATGACGCTGCCACGACTTCCTATTACGTTGCCATACCGTACGCAGCTGAAGAGAGTTCCTCCAGCCCCTGAGTAGGCGTTGCCCTGCACGAACAATTTTTCCGCGCAGAGCTTGGATGCTCCATAGAGATTCACCGGATTCACTGCCTTGTCGGTACTAAGGGCAAGAACCTTCTTCACTCCTGCATCGATTGCCGCATTGATGATGTTCTGTGCGCCGATGATATTCGTCTGGATCGCCTCAATCGGATTGTATTCACAGGCTGACACGTGTTTAAGAGCAGCAGCATGCACGACGATATCTACACCATTCATAGCACGCCGCAGTCTCTCGCGGTCGCGCACATCTCCAATGAAGTATCGCATGCATGTTTGGGTGAAGCCCGCTCCGCGCATTTCGTGCTGCTTGAGTTCATCACGGCTGAAGACGATCAATTTGTGAGGATGCGTTCCTTTCAATACCATCTCAACAAACTTTCTGCCGAAGGATCCCGTGCCGCCAGTCACTAAAATGGAGAGTTTCCCGTCAATACCCATCGTGGGGAGAATATCACATTCCCGGAATTTTTTGCTTAAAATCTTGGGTTTTGCAGGCAGGGGACGGCTGTTTTCTCCGTCATTTGTCTGTATTGTAGCACTTGGATTTTCCTCTTTATGTCCCTCCTCATCACTCTCTGCGCCCGCGGCGGCTCCAAAGGCATTCCGGGCAAGAATGTCCGTCTGATGAGCGGCTTGCCGCTCATCAGCTACACCATTCGTCATGCGTTTCAGTACGCGCAGCAGGTGAAGGCCGATGTTGCCCTTTCCACGGATAGCGATGAGATCCGGTCCGTTGCGGCGCAGCATGGGCTTGCAAGCGACTATCTCCGTCCCTCCGAACTCGCTTCGGATACGGCGGGCAAGGTTCCGGTACTGCGGCATCTGCTCCTGCATGAAGAGCAGCGACAGAACAAGCGTTACGACTTCCTGCTCGATCTCGATGTCACCTCTCCGCTTTGTACCATTGCCGATCTGGAACAGGGGTTTGCCATCCTTGAGCGGGATCCCGCGGCGCTCAACATCTTCTCCGTCAGCCCGGCGCGACGCAGCCCCTACTTCAGCATGGTGGAGGAGGGAGGAGATGGCTATGTGCGACTCTGCGAGAAACCCACAACCACCGTGCTTTCCCGACAGAGTGCGCCGAAGGTGTACGACATGAACGCAGCGTTCTACTTCTACCGCCGCGCGTTCTTCGACACGGATCGCCAGAGCGCCGTTTCGGAGCGCTCCCTTGTGTACGAAATGCAGCATCCATGCTTCGATCTGGATACGCCGGAGGATTTTGCTTTCATGGAGTTCCTGCTGGCGAATAATAAACTCGGCTTTTCCCTATAGACATGCACGTGACCGCAGTGGCTACTGCACGATGTGTTTGAGCTTCCAGCCCTCGCTGGTTTTTTCCCACAGGCTGAGGTCGCGGTAGGAATCGACCGTCTCCCAGAATTTCTTCTCGTCGATATCGATGTACTGCAGGAAATCCTTGAAGTGGCGCTGCGGGAACTCCCTGCCGAATCGGTGCACCAGTGCCACGCCTTCCTCCCGGGTGATCTCCTTGTTCCGGATTTCCTGCGAGGCATCCTGCGTCGCGCGGCCGTAGCCGAATTTGATGAGAGTCGTGTAGTAGAAGAAATCATCCGTTCGGTCATCAAGACTGTTGTACTTGCTGTAGGTTCCGGGCGTGCGCTCGGGAGCAGCCTCGAAGCCGCAGTGCTTCACGGCGTAGTAGAAGGTTTCCTGTGGGTGCCAGTTCAAGTAGTAGCCTAGGTAGTGGAATTCGATTTTCTGCCTCTCGATTTCGGCGGGATCCGCCGGGAAGTAGGGTTCCAGATCCCCTTTCGAGATGCCTTTCTCGAGGTACTCGGCGACCGAAACGCCACCGAGATAAATTTGATCGAGGCTTCTTCCTTGAAGAAAATCAAAACGGAAACCGGCATTGTTATTATCGTCACTGGAGAACTTTTTTTGGTGGATCGATATGTTGGCGCCATATTCCCCCGGGCTCTCCCCGTAGAAGATCAGCGGGATGTTGAACTTGATGGCCATCTTCACCGCAAATGTCTTCTGCCCCAGAATGAACAGCTGAAACGGATGCAGCAGATGGAGGAAGGCGTTGCGGGTGAGGAGGCGATGCGTTCTGCCGTTGGGAGTGAAGAGGTAGTTGTCGAATCCTCCGATGTGGATCCAGTTCTGAAAATTGCGGAAGCCGATGTCCGTGTACAGGTGCGGTGCCCATGTGACGGTGAGCGGGTGCATGCCGTACTTGTACTTGAGCACGTGGGCGGCATAGCAGCTGTCTTTGCCGCCGCTGCCCGGCACGAGCACGTCGTACGAGCCATCCGTGCTTCGGTACTGTGCGAGAAGCTCCAGAAGCTCCTTTTCGCGTTCCTGCCAATTAATCGTTCCGTCATACTTGGCTTCGCAGAAGCGGCAGGCGCTGCATACACCCTCTTCGTCAAGTTCGATGTACCGGTGCTTGAGGCGGATGTTGTGCTGATACTCGTTGCAGGAGGATGGTCGGCTGTTGGGCATGACGCACTTTCGGCAGAACTTCACCGTGGCCGGCAGACCGTACTGGCGTTCATCCGAAGTATCCGAAGCGGAGACGGGCTCGGTGGCGACTAGAGAGTGGCTGTCCATTGGGTGTCAGTGCGATAGAAGGGAGCTACCGATGCGGCGTATTCTCCGTCAACCGCACGAAATTATCAATGATCCGCAGACCCGTTTTTCCGCTTTTCTCCGGGTGGAACTGACAACCAATAATGTTGCCTTTTGCGATCACAGAAGCGAACGTATGCCCGCCGTAAGTCGTTTCCGCCAGGATATGTGCGGAATCTTTTGGCTGGAGAATATAGGAATGAATGAAATACATGTCTGCACCGGGTGCGACACCATCGAGGACGGTCCCGTTCCAGGATTTTCCTGCCGTAGGATCGATGGAATTCCAGCCCATGTGTGGCGTCTTGGCTTCATCTTTGAGTGATGGGAAGTACACAACCTCGCCTGGGAGCAAACCGAGTCCTTCCCACTCGCCGAATTCGTATCCCTTTTCGAGCAGCAGCTGAGCGCCTAAGCAGATGCCGAGGATGGGTTTACCTTTCGCTGCCGCCGTCTTTACTTCGTCGAGCAGGCCGCGGACGCTCAGGCCTTTCATGCCTGTTTCGAATGCACCCTGCCCCGGCAGCACGAGTGCATCGGCGTCATGAATTTCTTTGGGGTCCTCACTCAGTACGACATTCTCCGCGAAGCAACGCAATCCCTTCATGGCACTGTGGATGTTTCCGATGCCGTAGTCGACAACACAAATTTTTGGCATATCAGAAGGTGCGAATGGGAATAGATTGCGCGCTGAGTTCCTCTTTTAATTTTTCAATGGTCCATTCGTTGTAGTGGAGAATAGAGGACATGCTCACAGCATCGGCATGCCCCTTTCTAAGAGCTTGCACCAGTGATTCCGCGTCTTGTGCGCCACCATGGATGACTACGGGCACATCGGCGAACGCGGTTACAGCCGTAAGGAGTTCCAAGTCATACCCCTTTCTCGTTCCGTCGAAATCCACGGAGGTGAGCAGTATTTCACCTATGCCCTTGGCTAGTGCGCGCTTGATCCATTCGATAGCATCCAGCCCCGAATGTTCACGTCCGCCGTCTGTGTATGCCTCCCATCCGCCGTCCGGACGACGTTTGGCTTCGACCGAGAGCACGATGCACTGCGAACCGAACTGGTGAACGGCTTCAGGCAAGAGAGCAGGGTTGTGGATGGCATACGAGTTGATGGCGACCTTGTCCGCTCCGGCGCGCAAGAAATTATTGATGTCGTGCAGCGACTGAATTCCGCCACCCATAGTAAGTGGGATGAAGAGCTCATCGGCGACCGAGCGCATCAAATCGAAATCGGGACTTCTGCGGTAGAGCGAGGCGACGATATCCATGGCAATGAGCTCGTCTGCACCTTGTTCGTAGTACTTGCGCGCAAGTTCTGCTGGCGTGCCGATTACGCGCAGCCCTTCCATGTGAATACCCTTCACCACGTTGGGCCCCTTGATGTCGAGCCGGGGGATGATGCGCACGCTATGTATCGGACATAGTGTATTGAAAACACGGCAAAAGGGTTATAGATTGAGCTTCTGACCGGATTGTCATTCTATGCAGCGCAAGCCCTCTCCCCGCTCATCTACCTTCATTATCGCCGAGGCAGGCGTGAACCATAATGGTAAGGAAGATATGGCCATGCGTCTGATCGATGCCGCAAAAGACGCCGGTGCCGATGCCGTTAAATTTCAACTATTCGATCCTCATGAACTTGCTGGAGGAGCATCTCTGGCTTCGTATCAGGAGCAAGGCAAGGGTGCATGGCGTAATCAGCGAGAAATGCTCGCCTCTCTTGTTTTACCGCAGGAGGCATACCGACGCCTTGTCGCGCATGCCAAGGAGTGTGGAATAGAATTTATTGTCACACCATTCGACATCGCATCAGCAAAATTTCTGATGACGTTGCCAGTCAAAACACTCAAAATCCCTTCGGGCGAAATTACGAATCTTCCTTTTTTGAAAGATGTCGCGACTCTCGGCGCTGAAGTGATTCTTTCCACCGGCATGTGCACTCTCGATGAGGTGCGGGATGCCGTTGAGATCTTTCGTCCTGCAAAGATCCCTTTGACGCTTCTTCACTGTACGAGTGCATACCCTGCGCCTTATGAGGATGTACACCTCCGTGCGATTTCACACCTCCGTGAAACATTCGACTTACCTGTAGGTCTCTCGGATCATACTGAGGGGATTGAAGTAGCGATTGCTGCCGTTGCCTGCGGGGCGACGGTGATCGAGAAACATCTCACGCTTGATCGCGCACTCCCGGGCCCCGACCATCACTCTTCCATCGAGCCGGAAGCATTTGCGACCATGGTTCGGAGTATTCGTCATGTCGAAGCGGCGCTCGGCGAACCAAAGAAGGAGTTGCAACCGAGCGAAGAGAATGTGGCCCAAGTCGCTCGTCGAAGCGTAGTAGCCGCTTGCGATCTTAAAAAAGGACAATCACTTACAGAAGAGATGATTGCCATTCGCCGGCCGGGCACGGGTATTCCTCCAAAGTTTTCTTCGGAAGTCATCGGAAAGACTGCTAAAAAAGATATCGAATCTGGCACGCCGATTACATGGGACATGCTCCAATGAAAACTGTTCTCGCTATCACCGGCACGCGTGCGGATTACGGCATCTATGTTCCAGTCTTTCGTGCAATCGAGGCGCATCCCGATTTGCAGCTCGAGGTTGCGGCGGTGGGCATGCACCTTAAAAAGGAATTTGGCTCAACCATCGACGATGTGCGTCAGGGCGGCTTCACGATCGTGGCAGAAATCGACACTCTCTCTTTGGAAGACACCAAAGAGGCCATGGTGGAGTTTGTGGGAAAGACCACCATCGAATGTGGGCAGCTTTTCGCTAAGCGCAAACCCAATATCGTTCTCGTCCTCGGCGATCGCGGCGAGCAACTGGCCGCAGCCGTGGCCGCAACGTATCTCAATATTCCTGTTGCGCAACTCCATGCAGGAGAACGATCCGGTTCCGTCGATGACCCCGTTCGTCATGCCATTTCGCAGCTGGCTTCCATTCATTTCACGGCGACAGAAGAGTACGCAGACAATGTGCGCCACATGCTTGGCGAAGGAGCGCGGCATGTGCACTGCACGGGTGCACCGGCGCTCGATACCATCGCTTCCATGACCGTCACTCCTAAAGAAGAGCTTCTTGCTCAGGCGGGTTTTGAAACGGGAAAGCCACTTCTCCTCTTCGTCCAGCACCCCGACACCACCGATCTGCTGACTCCTGCGGAGCAACTTACATCCTCGCTTAATGCGCTTGATTCTCTCGATGCCAACATCATGATATTCGCAACCAATGCGGATGCCGGAGGGCTTAAGATGAACACAATGCTCCAAGCGTTTGCGCAGAAGAAAAAGAATGCACAGTTCGTTCCAAGCGTCAGTCACCCCCAATACCTTTCGTGGATGGCCGCAGCGGATGCGCTGGTCGGTAACAGCAGTAGTGGCATCATTGAGGCGGCATCCTTTCATCTTCCTGTCGTGAATATCGGTGACCGACAGCACGGGCGGACGCGTTCGGGGAACGTTTTGGATGTTCCGTATGATACTCAACAGATTCAGGCGGCCATTGAGAGCCTTCTCTTAGATGGTTCCGTCCGTAAGCAGCTGCAGAATTGCACGAACCTCTATGGAGACGGAAAGTCGGGCGGACGCATCGCCGACATTCTGTCGCAGTTCAAGAAGTGAATCTCACGCGTGCGGCTCAAAGCGCACGGGAGCACTCTTTCCATTGATCGTGCGCTCGGCGGCTTCGTTGGGATCGTTTGTCGTGAGGCCGCGCACGATGCGCTCTGCCAGTGCGGGATCCGTGCATGCATCGAGATGTCGGATGCCTTCGATGTCTCCCTTGGCATGGAAGGTGCCTTCGCCTTGCTGGAGGATACGCGGCAGCGAGTGGTTCTTAAGCAGGGGAATGGCCGTTTCGAACACGCGTTGCTCGGCTGCCAGCGCGCGCTGATACAGTTCATGCGCCGTATCGGTTGGCAACACGTTGACGCGTTCCTGCAGCGCGATGTCTCCCGTGTCGATACCCTCGTCGATCCAGTGCAGGGTCGCTCCGAACGGCGTCTGATCCACAATGGCCCATGTGGGCGTGTTCCATCCTCTGTTAAATGGCAGATAAGCAGGATGCAGGTTCAGGGCTCCGATACCGGGTAACGCGAGGATTTCTTTAGGGATGATGTACGGAAAGTGCACCGAGATCAGGTAATCGGGTTTGAGCGTACGAAGCTGAGCAAGCCCCTCCGGAGATCGAAATGCTTTTCCCGAGAAAGTAGGAACGTGGGGCAGCAGCGCTCGCATCTCTTCATGAAAACTCGCTCCTTCGCCCTCCGCAACGAGCAGTCCCGATGGCGTGATATCGGCTGCTAGAAGGGAACGCAGACATGTCAGTCCGATCGATCTGTTTGCCGCGTAGAGAACGGAAATTGTAGACATAGTATTCGCCCAACGCCTATGCTGCAGAATATAATTTTCTCTCCATGATACAAGGAATTCCTCTCTCCATGCCCGACCTCAATGAGGAGGATATTGAGGCAGTCGTTTCCGTCCTGCGGACGCCCTATCTCTCGCTCGGGCCCAAACTGCAGGAATTCGAGCAAGAGTTCGCGAGCTTCGTAGGAACAAAGGAGGCTGTGGCCGTGAGCAACGGAACATGCGCACTCCATTTAGCGATGCACGCTCTAGAGATCCGCGATGGAGATGAAGTGATTACCACACCTTTCAGCTTCATTTCATCTGCAAACTGCATCCTGTTTGAGCGGGCGCGCCCGGTATTTGTGGATATTCTGCCAGATACGTTCTGTATTGATCCGGAAAAAATCGAGGCGGCCATCACCCCGCGCACGAAGGCTATTCTTGCGGTTGATGTCTTCGGTTATCTGGCCGAATGGGAACAGCTGCGCGCGCTGGCAAAGAAACACTCTCTCCTCCTGATAGAAGATAGCTGTGAGGCATTGGGTTCACAGCGCGGAAAACAAGGAGCAGGAACGTTTGCCGACTGTGCCGTGTTTGCGTTCTATCCCAACAAGCAGATGACAACCGGCGAGGGGGGGATGTTCGTCACGGACAATGTTGACCTTGCCCGCATGGTCCGCTCACTTCGCAATCAGGGGCGTGACGAAGAGGATAAGTTTCTCGTCCACCATCGTCTGGGATTCAACTACCGCATCAGCGATATCAATTGCGCGTTGGGCTTGAGTCAGCTTTCACGTTTGCCCGACATGATCCGGCAACGGCAGCAGGTCGTGCAGTGGTATAAGGAGGGTCTGGCAGCTCTGGCTGCGGACGTACATGTCCCTATGGAGCAGGAGGGGGTAGACGTAAGTTGGTTTGTCTATGTTATTTGTCTTGCAGATCGCTTCAGTGCAGAGAACCGTAACCAGCTGTGTCAGTATCTGAAAGAGCATGGTGTCGGCTGCAACATCTACTTCCCCTGCATCCATCTGCAGCCCTTCTACCGTGAACAATTTGGCTTCAAGGAGGGGGATTTTCCGGTTACGGAACATGTTGCAGACCGTACAATCGCGCTACCTTTTTCTTCGCGAATATCGCAGAAGGATGTTGCGAAAGTCTGCGAAACGTTGAAAGATGGACTCTTGCATCTCCCCTCGTAAAACCATGTCTTTCTTTAAGGATAAAACCATCCTCGTCACCGGCGGCACCGGGTCCATCGGATCAGAGGTCGTGCGGCAACTCCTCGCACTCAAGCCGAAGACGATCCGGGTGCTCTCGCGCGATGAGCACAAGCAGTATCTGTTTCAGCAGGAGCTGGGGTCGGAAACCCAACTCGTCGTCCGCTATCTACTCGGCGATATCCGTGACTACGCGCGTTTAATTCGGGCAATGGAGGGGGTGGATTACGTTTTTCACTGTGCCGCGTACAAGCATGTGCCGTTCTGCGAGTACAATTCCTTTGAAGCGGTAAAGACAAATGTCATCGGGACGCAGAATATGATCGATGCGGCGATTGCACAGGGAGTCAGTCGCGTGCTGCTCATTTCGACCGACAAGGCGGCCAGCCCATCGAACGTTATGGGCGCGACCAAGCTGCTCGCGGAAAAAATGATGACCTCGGCTATGAACTTTTCCGGGGATCGGCCCATTCGCTTCGCGAGCGTGCGCTTCGGCAACGTCCTCGCTTCGCGCGGTTCCGTTCTGCCTCTCTTTTGCAGGCAGATTGAAAATGGCGGACCCATCACCGTCACGAATCCGGAGATGATCAGGTTCTTTATGTCTATTCCGCAGGCGGTTTCACTCCTTTTCCGTTCCATGGAGCGCATGGAAGGCGGGGAGCTTTTTATTCTTAAGATGCCGGTTCTGCGCCTGGGAGATATGATCGACGTACTTGTTGAAGAGCTGGCTCCCCGCTTTGGTCATACTCCCGAGTCGATCAAGCGTCAGGTGATTGGCACGCGTCCCGGAGAAAAAACGGAGGAGATTCTCATGACGAAGGAGGAGTCGCAGTATGCCGTCGAAGAGGATGATATGTTCGTTGTACGTCCTCCGATCCTTCTCGCGGAAGGTAAGTGGAGTGATGTGGTCAAGAAGGATATGATCAAGAATGGCGATGCCGCTCACATGAAACCTCTTTCCAAGGAGCAAATTCGTACACTGCTTTCGGAGGTTCTTGCGGAGTATTTTCGCACGTCCAAGATTCATTCTTAAAATTCCACTGTCGTTGTTATGCCCAAGAAACGAGCGCTGATTACCGGGATCACAGGGCAGGACGGTTCATACCTTGCAGAATTTCTCCTCGCAAAAGGATACGAGGTGCATGGCATTGTGCGTCGCTCTTCGACGTTCAATCGTGGACGTATTGAGCACCTCTTCAAAGATATTGCGCGCGATGCGCCGAATTTTCAGCTGCACTATGGGGATTTAGGCGATTCCAATTCACTGATCAGAATTCTCATGACAACGAAACCGGATGAGATCTATAACCTCGCTGCCCAAAGTCACGTAGGTGTGAGTTTCGACATGCCCGAGTACACAGGAGATATCACGGCGCTCGGAACAACGCGTCTACTCGAGGCGCTTCGTACAAGCGGCCTCCCTGCACGTTTCTATCAAGCAAGCTCGAGTGAGCTCTACGGCAAAGCCGTGGCAACACCACAGAATGAAGACACGCCGTTCTATCCGCGCAGCCCCTACGGTTGTGCCAAGGCATACGCTTTCTACCTCACCCGCAATTACCGCGAGAGTTATGGCATGTTTGCCGTGAACGGTATTCTCTTCAATCATGAATCTCCCCGTCGTAGCGAGAACTTTGTGACGCGCAAAATCACCCTCAGTATCGCGAATATCCTTGCGGGTAAGCAGGAATGCCTGTTCCTCGGTAACTTGGAGGCCAAGCGTGACTGGGGTTATGCCAAGGAGTTTGTGGAAGGCATGTGGATGATGCTCCAACAGCCCGAGCCGGAGGACTATGTGCTTGCAACAGGCAGAACGGCAACGGTCCGTGAGTTTTTGGAGTTAGCGCTTGAGCAGGCCGGTATTACGTTCGAGCGCAGCGGGACGGGAGAGAATGAAGTGTACCGCGACACGAAATCTGGCAAGACGATTGTGCGTGTGGATCCCCACTACTACCGTCCGGCAGAGGTGGATTGCCTGCTGGGGGATGCCTCCAAAGCCAAAGAGAAATTGGGCTGGCAGCCGAAGACGACGCTTGCCGAACTCGTGGAACTGATGGTTCAAGCGGATTTAGAAGGGCAGGGAGTGAAACTGGCCTGAGGAATCTGTTCGGGTTTTTGTAGCTCTATGCCGTTTTTCGTGGCAAAATGCCCCGTACGATTGATATGTCTTACGTTCATCCTCGGTCACGGCAATCGTTTTTCTCCGGCTCCTCCGTTCGTAAAGAAAAGAAGCGGTGGGGTGAGGAGCATTGGATCGTAAATAAGGAATACTGTGGTAAAAAACTTCTCCTTAAGAAAAATCATCACTGTAGTTTGCATACACATAAGGAGAAGGATGAAGTCTTCTACATTCAGAAGGGGTGTGTACTCCTGGAGCTTGGAAAGGAGCGCCACCAGCTCGTACCTGGAGATTTCGTTCATGTCCCGGCTAAAACACCTCATCGCTTTACAGGGATTGAAGACAGTGAGATTTTTGAGTTCTCGACCACGCACAGTGAGGACGATAGTTTCCGAACGGAGTATTCTGGTCATGTGGATCAGCAACGCTACGACCGGCAGGCCGCACTTATTCGTTCCTTTAAGAAGTGTTCGGTACTCGTGGTGGGTGATGTGATGCTCGATACGTACTTTTCGGGTTCCGTTGATCGCATCTCACCTGAGGCACCGATTCCCGTTGTCCATTTTCAGCAGAAGACGTCTTTTCCTGGAGGCGCAGCGAACGCAGCGCGCAATATTGCGGCACTCGGTGCGAAGGTCACACTCATTGGTTTTAAGGGCAAGGATGCACCAGGAGCCGAACTCGAAGCTCTCTTAAAGAAGGACAAGGTTCGCCCTCGTCTTCTTGCGGATGCACAGCGATTTACGACACAGAAGCAGAGGATTGTTGCCGGGTCCTCCCATCAGATTGTCCGTCTCGATTTTGAGGAACAATCCTCTCCTTCTTCTGCGCAGACACGTGCCCTGTTGCGCAGTGTTGAGCGAGAACTGCCCAAGCATGACGTTCTTCTTCTTTCAGACTATGCGAAGGGGATTTTCTCTCCAGCAGTTCTTCGTTCCTGCATTGCTCTCGCGCGGCGAAAAAAGAAGCCTGTCATTCTCGATCCTAAACCCCTCGATTCCTCCTACCTTACGATGGCACGTGGAGCGACTCTCGTCACGCCGAACCGCCGGGAAGCACTCCTGCTCTCTGGCAAGGCGAATGCTTCGTCACAGCAAGCAGGAAAAATATTGGCAAGTACCCTGAAAACCGACGTTCTTCTTACTCTGGGAGCCGAAGGCATGTTACTGGTTCCTCCTCGTGGAACGCCAAAATCTTTCCCTGCACTTGTACGCGAGGTGTCTGACGTTTCTGGGGCCGGGGATACAGTAGTTGCGGTTCTCTCCATCGTTCTCGGACTTAAAGGAAATCTACTGGATGCTGTGGATCTCTCGAATCGTGCGGCGGGCGTTGTCGTTGGCAAGGCGGGAACAGCTACGCTCACCAATGCGGAACTTCTGGAAGTACTATGAAATTTCTTCTCATTGATTTCGATGGAACGCTGATCGAAAATAATGAAGGGGTGGCCTACGATCCGGCGACACTCACATTGCTCTCAGGGGTTGTAGAAGGGCTCCAGCGTTTACGTGATGCGGGTATGCGTTTTTTCATTACCTCCAATCAATCCAAAATTGCTCGGGGAATCAGTACCGAAGAGAACGTCCGTGCCGCTTTCGATCACATCATCCACATACTCAAAGAACAGGGGATTACAATCGAAGCAGGTCGTTGGTGTCCGCATTGTCCGGAGGACAATTGCGGTTGTCGCAAGCCAAAAACTGGCCTATGGGAGATGCTTCGTACAAGCTTTCCCGAACTGGTAGCGAACGAGACCGCGATGGTAGGGGATCAAGACAAAGATGTGCTCTTCGGACAGGAGATCGGCTGCCAGACCGCGCGTATTTTCTCTTCTCAGCGTCCACGGATTACCACTCCTACATTCGTTATCCGTTCTTTTGTGGAATTGGCCGATATCCTGCTCGTTCCCGCGGATCGTCTGCTTCCTCTCCCTAAGGCGGTGGTATTTTCGGAGAAGGAACACGCGCAGGGGCACACTATCGTCACGACCAATGGTGCATTCGATCTCTTTCATGCAGGACATCAATTCCTTCTTGAAGAGGCGCGCAAGCAGGGTGATGTGCTTATTGTAGGGATCAACAGCGATACCTCTGTACGGCGGCAGAAGGGCGAAGGTAGGCCGATTCAGTCGGCGGAGACTCGTATGCGTAATGTGGCACGCTTTGCAGATGCCGTCTTCATTTTTGACGAGGATGATCCGCGGTCGTGGTTACCACAAATCAAGCCGGATGTTCATGTGAATGCGGCAATCTACGGTGAGCAGTGTGTGGAGCGATCGATCCTTGATGATCTGGGTGCGAAACTCGTCCTTGTTCCCATGAAGAAAGAGCTCGGATCCACCACGCAGCATCTTTCCAATTCCTCGTCACCGTCCTCCTGATGTTCCGGGTACTGATTCTCGGCACGCTGACCACCCTTGCTTTTCCGTGGCTTCTGTTTGTGGCATGGATACGTTCTCTGAAGCCGAACACGCAACGCAGGGTTTTTGTCATTCAGTCTGCAAAGATTGGGGATGTCGTCTGCATGACACCGCTTTTTCGTGCACTCCACGAGCACGGGGATCACGTGACTGTTCTCTGTCTCAGGCGTACGGGCGATGTGTTAGTTGGCAATCCCTGCATCGATGCGGCGATTCATATTGATGATCCGGTATTCCGGGGGTTCATCGGTGCTCTGCGTCTTTGGTGGCGATTCTACCGATCGCGTTTCGATGTGAGCATGGTTCTGTTTCCTGCATCGTCACTCAGCATGATGGGGCTCTGGCCTGCTTCACCAGTGTGCATCTACACACGGGGGAGAGTGATGAGCCTGATGGAGCGGTGGTTCCGTTTCTTCTATACGTGTCGAGTCCACTACCGACGTCACACGCGCACGTTTGATCATTACATGCACCTCGCGAACTTGATCGGCGTTTCACCGGTGGCATACCGCCACGAGATGTTTGTGAGTAGCGAAGAGCAGCAGTTCGCTTCTTCCTGGCTCTATGATCGCGGCATACGGCCAGAGCGGCGCTTTGCAGCAATATCGCTGCGTGCCGGCAACACACTCAAAGAGTGGCCCGTGGAGCGATTCGTCGCGGTAGCACGGCACATCATCGGCCGTCATTCCCTGTCTGTACTTTTTCTCGATACTGACCAGCGTATTACGGAGCGGGCACTCTCTCTGCTTGCTGATCCTTCGCATGCTTTCGAAGCGCATGATCTTTCGTTGCGGCATCTCACTGCCGTGATCAAATGTGCGTCACTTTTCGTCTCGGTTGATACAGGACCGCTCTACATCGCTCATGCGCTGGGCGTTCCAGTTATCGATATTGTGGGGCCGGTGGATCCGCTCGAGCAGCCGCCCATGCCAGGAGAACGCGTACAGCTCGTCCTACCGCTGCCTCCCTGTAAGCCGAGTTCCTTTGTAGCCGATACGCTTCGTACGCCGACAGCAGCGCAGCAGGCCGCACTGGATGGCACCACCGTGGTCATGGTGACGGAGGCTGTTGATGCGTTCTTGAAATGAATTTGCCGGTTATGCATTCTCAAATTCCTCCTTGGTCGGCCGCCTGCCCACTCTGTTCCCGTCTTCCACAGGAGCGAATGCTACGCAATCTTCCTGCCTTCGAGTGTTCACATTGCGGATTTCTTTGGCTGCGCGATCGGTCTCCTGCATCCGAATATGAGGAATCCGGTGTTGACTTGTCTAAGGAGAAACTTCGTAAGCGTCAGCGCAATTGCCGCGATCGCGTTGCGATGATTTCTCATCATATTCCTTTGAATCGAACGTGTGACATCGGTTGCGGAGAAGGATTATTCCTTGCCGCCCTGCGCGAGAAGAACTTTCTCGATCCCATGGGCATCGAGCCCAACGTTTCTTGTGTGTCGTTTGGGCAGAATCTTGGTCTGACCATTCGGCAGGGTACCATTGAAAATTGCCCTGATATTTTTTCTCAATCCCCGAGAGACGTTGTGACACTCTTTCATGTCATTGAGCATCTTGTTGATCCGTTTGAAACGATGGAAATACTCCATAGCTCTCTTCAAAAAGGGGCGTTTCTTGTCATTGAGACGCCGAATATTCGCAGCTACTCTGCACGACGTTGGGGGGAACATTGGCGGATGATCTATCGTCAGCATCTCTCCTATTTCAGCCCTTCGACATTGCGTCTGTGTCTGGAGCACGCAGGATTCACAGTCGTTGCGGAAGGCAAAACGGACTTTGATCGGGATTACCTGCCATGGGGCGAGATCCTCTTTCGTTTGGGTTTACGGAAAATACCTTCCTCTTCTTGTGAGCCTTTGCCAAAGACTCCTCAGGCACCAGCACGGAAAATGGAGCATGTTGCTCGTACGAACATCCTGAAGGGCGGTATTTGCTACCTCTTGAGCAAACTAGTTGGGTTGCTGGGGCGACGCGACTACATTTGGGTGATTGCCCAGGTCCCCTAAATTCACACTTTTCTGCCGCAAGAAGCAAAAAGTCCGAGAACATCTTTGTTGGGCACTTTTCTTAGTGAAGAAGTAGCGATACCATGCATTCATGACTGAAAAAACTTCCTTTAAAACGTCCTTTGGCAGGGAAATTCCGTTCATACCGGGCTACATCGATGCACACCCATTGAATCCCTGGGAGGAGGAGTGGACACCTCAGCAATCCGAAGAGTACCTCCATGCCCCGATGTCCTATTCAAATTTTCGGAAAGACCTGTTCGAGTACGCGTTCGCAATGGACTTTCTCAAATCCATTGGTATCAAAGGACCGTGGGGGAGCGCACTCGATATCGGTGGAAGAGAAGCGGCTGTCGCGCGGCTTCTCAGAGGTGAGGGTAAAGCGGAGTATGTAGAAACGATCGACCTCAAGCCTTATCATCGGCGGCTCTCGACTTCGCTCTTTCGGAAACGAATGCGCGAAATATACTCACCTAAAAAGTGGGGTATCCGCGTACCTCGTCGTCTGGCTGGGATGGTGAATGAAAAATACTACAATTGGGCTGAATCGCAGGTGCTTGAGTTTGGTTTTATGCCTCATAAGGATTTCGGTTGGGATATCCGTATCCGCAAAGAGCCGGAGGTGGGCACATACACGTGTGGCGATATCAACACGCATGAGTTTTCTCGCAAATTCGACTTCATCTCTGGTCTTCTCTGCATCGATTACTTCGACCCCGATCATCTTTTCAAGCGCGTTTCTTCGTTGCTCAACCCCGGTGGTATTTTCATCTTTCTGATTGAGTATTGGGGATTCCCGGTTACCACTACAGATGTCATCGGACACTTTCCGTACGTGACGCAGCGACTGACGCGGGAGGATTTTATTCGATACACGCAGGAGAATTTTTCGGAAGAGCTTGCAAAACAACTGCTCAGCCGCCGTGATTACTATCATAAGGGAAAGCAAATGACACCGATGATGTATTCGCAAACCGCCGATGAAAACAATCTTTTCACTATTGGTGAAAGGCGCTGTATGACACTGGGCGATGTTTGCCGCCGCACGAACTTGCCGCCACGTATTCTCGATCAGTTCGAGAATTCCAAGCTTAGCGAGGTGCTGGAGGATATTCGACAATTTCGCAGTGATGTTCAGCTTACTGATCTCAACACGGGGTTCCTGATGATGGCGTTTGAAAAACGCGCCCCGCGTAAGCCCGATCTCCAGGAGCGCATTCGGCAGTTGCCGCGCCTCCGGTAGGCGAGCCTCCGTGATGTTCCGCTCTTCATTAAGAGAGAGGCCTGCCGGCCGAAGCCCCGCGCATGCCAGGCGAAGGCTGGAGGGTGAGGGGGGACGTGAGATTCCTATCGTTTCCATCGCAACTTGGTATCCATGTTCTGCGTGAAGTCCTCGAGTGCTTTCACAACTCATATTGTGAGTTTTAAAACTCCGCCGAAACACCGCCTGCGTAAGCTGGCGGTAGTTCATTTCAAAAAAAGGTGGTGAAGAGGGGCTGTGTGGTATCATGCCACCATGATCCAGCATGACGATCGTTGGAAAATTTGGAATAACATGCCTTCCTATGGAGAGGTGCTCTACAAGCGTGCTACCGGGGAAGCACCCGAGATGGAGAGCAGCAAGGCGGCAGCACAGCGCCTGAAGGGAATTCTGAAACAGGGAGACACGGTTCTGGACATCGGCTGCGGCGCGGGCCACTATCTGCGATCCCTGAGGAATGCCTTTTCTTTCCCATTTTCATATATGGGTATCGATGCGACGCAGCCGTATGTGGATCTGGCTGTTAAAGCGTATAAAGATGATCCGACCGCCAGTTTTTGCCAAGGAGATATCGAAGCGCTTCCGGTGAAAGATCAATCATTCTCCATTGTCCTCTGCATGAATGTTCTGCTTCATCTGCCTCGCATCCTTCCCGCCATGCGGGAATTATGGCGCGTGACGGGCGGGACCCTCCTCATCCGCACCTTGGTCGGAGAGAAGGGCTTCCGCATCAAGCAAGTCGGTGAGTGCGAGAAAGAAGTGCAGGGAACGGAAGATCCGCTCTTCGAAGTCGATGGCGAGCCGCTCCGATTCCACTATTTCAACATCTACCCGGAACGATACATGCGATGGATCTGCTCCACACTGCCCGGGGTCGTCTCCTGCAGCATTGAACAGGATCAGGATTTCGACCCCGAAGCACTCACTGCCGCCCACTGGCCGGATAAAACGAAGCCGAGAGACCTGACGCGGGTGTTCGGAGGCCAACAGGTCAACAATTCCATCCTGGAGCCCTGGGCATTTGTTCGTATAGATCGGGCATAGGTACCGCGTCCGCCTTCGACTTCGTGCTCTCTTCGTACACGCGAGTGATGCGCCTCTGAGACAGGTTACCTGATTGGGTTCCTGCCGTCGGTTTGCTATGCTGGATTGGTGGGTATTTTGGATGCCATTGGCCTGACCAAGAAGATCACCCGTCCACGCCTGGAGGCATTCTTGCGCCGTTATGCGAGCGAGGGGCGCGTGCTTGATGTTGGGTGCGGGGCTGCAGGGTACAAGAATCTCTTTCCGCAACTGACAACGTTGGATATTGAGCCGCGGGAAGGAGTGAAGGTAGATATTGTTGCCGATGCGCACGATCTCTCGCAGATTCCCGACGGCTCATTCGACGTCATCCTCTGCACAGAAGTGTTGGAGCATCTCCATACTCCCGCAAAGGCGATTGCAGAATTCCAGCGCGTACTGAAACCGGGCGGCCTGCTCCTACTCTCCACGCGATTCATCTTTCCGCTCCACGACGTGCCGGGGGATTACTATCGCTACACCAAATACGGATTGAAGCATTTGCTCAAGGAGTTTGAGATTGTGGAGCTGATCGAAGAAGCCTCGACGGTCGAAACGCTTGCAGTTTTAGAGCAGCGCATCGGATTTCAGTGCAACACACTTGGGTTTCGTCCCTTCAAGATCTTCTGGTTCCTGCTTGCAGCGGTTACACGGTGGTGCGGGTGGCTCATCACGCGTGAGTACGGGGACATTCGGCATCAGAAACCCGAGAAAAATATTCTCACATCAGGATATTACGTTGCGGCGCGGAGATAAGATTAGGAATTAATATGTCATGGTGAGCGTAGTCGAACCATAGACATGCAATATCACCCTTCGACTACGCTCAGGGTGACAATTCTTACAACTTCCTTCTTAAAGTGCCTTGTAGCGCATGCCCTGTTTCTCGATTTTCTCACGCGACAGGAGAGATTTGAGATCGTAGACGAGACCACCTGGCTTAAGGGCTTTGGTGAGGGCTGAGTGGCTTGCTATGTATTCCTGATGCGGGACTAAAAGCACCACAACGTCATAGGGTCCGGATTGCAGTGAACCCTGTTTCCACCCATTCTTTGTCACAACATCATCTGCCACGAACGGGTCGTGTACTTCGACAGCGCAGCCGAGCTTAATGAGGTGTTTCACCACGTCACCCGATTTGCTGTTGCGAGTATCGGGGACGTTCTCTTTGAATGTGAGGCCCAGCACCAGCACGCGGGGGTGATCGCCGCATCCGCGAAGGGATGCTGCTACCTGCTCGGCGACATGGCGGCTCATGGAGTCGTTAAGGGCACGTCCGGCTGTGATGACCTGTGTTTTCATGCCCAATTGACGAGCTTTTTCTACGAGGTAGTACGGATCTACACCGATGCAGTGGCCGCCCACGAGGCCCGGTACGAACGGGAGGAAATTCCACTTGGTGGCGGCAGCCTCCAGTACATCCTTCGTCTCGATACCGACTTTATCGCAGAGGAGAGCCACTTCGTTGATGAAGGCAATATTGAGGTCGCGCTGAGCATTCTCGATGGCCTTGGCCATTTCGGCCACTTTAATATTCGCCGCACGGTGGATGCCCGCTTCGATTACCGATCCGTACAGATTTGCGAGCGTCTCAAGCGTCTCGGCATCCTGTCCGGCAACAATCTTTTTGATCTTCTCGATTGTGTGCTCCTTGTCGCCGGGATTCACACGCTCGGGCGAGTATCCCAGCTTGAAATCCACACCACACTTCAATCCTGACTCCTCTTCTAAGATGGGACCGCAGATTTCCTCCGTCGTGCCAGGCCAGACTGTGGATTCGTAGACGACGATCGTCCCTTTCTTCAAGTGCTTGCCGACTGTATGGCTTGCATTTTTTATCGGCTCAAGATTGGGGTTGTTCTGTTCATCGACTGGAGTCGGAATGGCAAGAATAACCACCGAAGCCTCGCTGATGACTGCAGGATCGTCACTGTACTGAATGGTCACTTTCTTCAACTGCTCTTCAGTAAGCTCGCCCGTACGGTCTCGTCCTGCCTTAAGCTCCTCGATACGTTCTTTGTTCAGGTCATAGCCCAACACCTCGTATCCCTTCTTCGCGAAGATATAGGCAAGCGGAAGACCGACGTAGCCCAGGCCCACGATGCAGATGGCGGGTTTTTCCATGCCAGTGGCAGTCTACCTGCTTTTCACCCTCGATCGAGAGAAATCGCCATGTTACTGTAGGGGGGATGCGCCGCTTTCAACACTGGATCTTCGGCACTGCCCGCTCTACCCACATACAGTTTTTCCGTTACTTCTGGGTGGGGGGTATTGCGACGGCGGTGGATTTCACGGTATTTATCTTCTGTGTGCGGGTGTTGGGTATGCACTACCTCCTTGCGCAGTTTTTCGCCTACTGCACGGGCTTTGTCACCAATTATATCCTCAGTATTCTCTGGGTCTTCCAGAAGACGAATCAGATGGTGCGCGAGATCACTGTGGTCTTTGTTATCACTATGTTCGGGCTGCTGTGGACCGAACTACTGCTCTACTTCTTCGTCGATACGTTCTTCTTCGGGGAGGTGAAGGCAAAAGTCATTGCCACCATTATCGTGCTCTTCTGGAACTTCGGTGCCCGTCGCCTGATTGTGTACAAGAGTCCACTCAAAGCCTAGGTTCTGGGGTGACGATTGAGTAGAGTACAGACATGCCGAAGATCGCTATCATCCGCCTTCGCCCGTTGGGCTTCGGCGGACAAGTCGCCGGCTTAAAGTTCCCCCATTCATTTCTATTTTGATGCCTCCTCGTGTCGCTATCATTGCCGGTGCGGGTCCTGCGGGTCTCACAGCCGCGTATGAGTTGCTCAAGCGAACGGATATTCACCCGATTGTATGTGAGGCAACTGATGCGATCGGCGGTATCGCTCAAACGTACAACTACAAGGGGAATCGCATTGATCTGGGAGGCCATCGGTTCTTCTCGAAGAACAAGCGCATTATGCAGTGGTGGTTCAACATCCTACCGTTGCAAGGTAGGCCCTCAGCGGATACCGAGGAGAAAGGACACGAGATCGATTATGCTGCAGAGGCGATCGTGGAGTATTTGTGTCCTGCGTGTGCGGGTGAGAATGGGGGAGGTGGGCAACAAACATTCCCAGCTCCTGATCCGGAAAAGGAAGATCAGGTGATGCTACAGCGTCCTCGCTTAAGTCGTATCTACCACCGTAGGCACTTCTTTCCGTATCCCATCTCCATTACGCTCGGTGTCGCGTTGCGGCTCGGTATTATCAATACCCTGCTCATTGGCTTGAGTTACCTCAAGGCCCGCACATTTCGACTCAAAGATGAAACGTATCTCGATGCCTTCTTCATCAACCGATTCGGGCAACGTCTCTACGAAACATTCTTTCGTGACTACACCGAGAAGGTATGGGGGATTCCGTGCAGCGATATTCGTGCAGACTGGGGCGCGCAGCGCGTGCAAGGGCTCTCGCTCAGGCGTGCAGTGGTTCATGCTGTTAAAGATCTCTTGAGTTCCGACTTCAAAAAATCACAACAAGAGCGCGAAACGACACTTATCACGCGTTTCTTCTATCCCAAGTACGGCCCTGGGCACCTGTGGGAGACCGTAGTAGAGCAGATCCGACAGTGTGGCGGTGAAGTGAGAATGCAGACGCGTGTTGCTGGCGTGCACGTGGAGAATGGGCGTGTGACTTCTGTAACGTTGGAAGATGCGCCAACGGGGAAACAGCAAATCGTGCCGTGCGATTTCTTCTTCTCATCCATGCCGGTGAAACATCTGATCGGCATGATGTCGCCACATCCTCCGGCAAGTGTCGTTGAAGTGGCAGAAGGGCTTCCGTATCGCGATTTCATTACGATTGGTCTTCTTCTCAAGAAGCTCCATGTGCAGGATGGCAAGAACATTGATCCATCTGTGCCGGATAATTGGATTTACATTCAGGAGGGTGGAGTGAAAGTCGGGCGTGTACAGATTTTCAATAATTGGAGTCCATATCTGGTGGCAGATCGTAAGAACACGATGTGGATTGGACTCGAATACTTCGTGAATGAGGGCGGGGATCTGTGGGTTAAGCCTGATCAGGAGCTCATAGATTTCGGCATCGCCGAAATGGAGAAGATTCACTTTCTTAAGCGTGAGGACGTACTGGATGCATGCGTTCTTCGCATGCCTAAGGCGTATCCGGCGTACTTCGGTAGCTATGATCAACTTCACGTGGTGCGCGACTATGTGCAGGTAATTCCCAATCTCTACCTGATCGGTCGCAACGGTATGCATCGCTACAACAATCAGGACCACAGCATGATCACCTCCATGACGGCCGTCGATAACATCGTCGCTGGGCGTACAGATTCATCAAACATCTGGGAGGTGAATCTGGAAATGGTGTATCACGAAACGAAGGCAGGAAAGTAAGGAAGGTACGTTTCTGCCGTTTCTGCCTTTCCTTACTTTTCTCACCTCTCCGTATACCATTCCACCGACTTCTGCACTCCTTCCAAAAACGGAACCTTGGGGTCGAAGCCCAGAACCCTCTTTGCCTTCGAAATATCTGCCGTGTAGTTGGTCACTTCACCAGTGCGAGATGATTGCAGTTCGATGGATGAGGAGCTCTTCATGAGTTTCTTGATGAGCTCTGCGAGTTCTACGATGGAGTGTGCCTCGCCGTAGGCGAAGTTGAACGCCTGGCCGTTGGCTTTGTCGAAGCTCTTGAGGATGAGTAGTAGACCCTCCACTGCATCATCGATGTAGGTGAAGTCCAGTTTCTTCTCCTTGCCGAAAATCACGAGAGGTTCGTTCTTCTTCGTCTGACGGATGAAGAGCGGGACGACACGCTGCGAATCATCGTACATTCCATAGACATTTGAGAAGCGCACGATGGATGTCTCCATTTCGTAGCAGCGCCGGTAGGATTCCACGAGAGCTTCGCCCGCTAATTTGCTGGCTGTGTATGGACTCTCACAGTTTTCAACGCGCACCATGTCTTCGCTGTATCTGTCCGCTCCGCTGTTGCCGTACGTCTCGCGCGAGGATGCAAATACGAATTTTTTTGCACCATTCTTTCTGGCCCATTCGAGTGTATTGAACGTGCTGAGTATGTTGTCACGCGCGCGATCAGGGTGCTCCACGAGCTCGTAGACGCGGGCATTGGCGGCAAGGTGGATAATAGTGTCAGCTTGTAGCTGAGAGCTTTTAGCTTGTAGCTGTTTCTCATCACGAAGATCTATGCGCACGGTGAGTTTTTCCACTGCAGGTTGCCATTTATTTGGCTCCCAATCGGCTCCAACGACTTCGTAGCCCTGCTCAAGAAGCCTTTCGCAGAGACGCGTTCCGATGGTGCCCGATGATCCTGTGACAAGAATTTTCATCGAAGAGATAGTAGCGTTTTTCAGATTCCTTCCATAGTCTATTCGGCGATGTTGTCACTCGTCATTCCGACGTACAACGAGGCAGAGAGTCTGCCGATCTTGTTGCCGCGCCTTCAGGAGGCGCTCACGGGCATTCCGCACGAAATTATCATTGTCGATGATGACTCGCCCGATGGAACATGGCGTAAAGCAGAAGAACTCCAGGCGTCGTTCCCGGCACTACGCGTCATTCGGCGTCACGGGGAGAGAGGGCTCTCTTCCGCTGTCGTTGCTGGATTTAAGACGGCGCGTGGTGAGATTCTCGCGGTGATGGATGCCGACGGGCAGCATGATGCTTCTCTTCTCAAGAAGCTGGTAGAAACGGTGCAGGTTCGTCGCGGTGTAGCTATTGCCTCACGGTATATTCGCGGTGGCAGCACGGGGCAGTGGAATCGTCGGCGTACGCTCTTCAGTCGTTTTGGAACGAAACTGACAACGCTTTTGTGTCGCCTTTCCGTACACGACCCGATGAGCGGGTTTTTCGCCATTGATCGTTCGCTCTTCGAGCGGATTGCTCCTCGTTTTCGTCCACGAGGATTCAAAATTCTCTTCGATCTACTCATGAGACTGCCACGTGGCACACCAGTGACGGAGGTTCCCTACACGTTTGCGCCGCGTTCTGTGGGCGTGAGCAAGCTCTCACTCAAGGTGCAGTGGGATTTTGGCTGCTCCCTGCTCACGATTTTCTTCGAACGTTGGGCACGTATGGCATGGGTGCTATTCCTTTTCCTGTTTATTGGCTTGGGGATCTTTCTTTCTGTTCGTGCCTGGGATTTACGGCTCCTTGTGCTTGATGCCGGAGTGCGCGAACGCACGAAGATGGCATTGGAATCACTCTCTGGCACGGAGGGCTGGCTCATTTCGGATCTCTCGCTCAGGCACGTTAATGCAACGCATCTGGAATTGATATATTCCTCCCACGAACGCACACATAATTCTCCAAAGTGCATTCGTGTACGACTCGATTACTTCGGCTGGACCCCATGCGACGCTTCATGATTTCCGCTTTTCGTATGTTTTTCTCGTCTCACGTTCCCTCACCCGGCGCTTCTCGCCACCCTCTCCCAAAAGGAGAGGGAAAAAGGAAGATTTATTTTCTTAATCCCTTCTTCGGCCTCGTGTTGCTCGGCCTTGCGTTGGCTGCCCTCCATCTGTGGCAGGGCGTGACGACCGATGAAGCGAAGTACCTGCTCAACATTCCCTATCCACATCCTCCGCTCGCGCGTTCGATTATCGGATTCATATCCTCCATCGCCGGTCACGAAGCATTCTGGCGCTGCATTCTTGCTATTCTGCTTCTGCAAGGCACGTGGCTTGCATCGGCTTGCGCTCCTTCACGTGAACGGGGAGCGAAACTTCTACTCGCTGGTCTGTGGATACTCTCCACAGCTGTGTTTGTCTGGGGGGGATCAGTGCTTCTCGCGCCCCTCACCGCCCTGCAGATGCTGGCCTTCTGCTACTGGCTCCTCAAAGGTGAGGATCTTCCCGCCCGTACCGATCCTCGGTACGGATCGGGCGGGGAACGGATGATCGGATGGATGGCGCTCTTCTGGTTGGCCTCGCTCTTTACGGCGTACCAAGCGATTCTCTTCATTCCGATTGTCGCAGTGGTGTTCTGGCGCATGCAGCTACCCAAGTGGCAGCGGCTGGTCGCACTTTTCGGGCCTGTACTCCTTCTCGTGCTTTACACCGCCACGAATCCTCTCGCGGTTGCGAGTATGATCACGGCGAGCGGGCAGAACTTGAGTGTTGGCTCGCTGCTTGCCGCCCTGCGCGGCACGTTGTGGTTGTGGGTGCTTGGCGGAAGCCTCGTCGCAAGTGTTCTCGGAACGATTGGCATGCTCGCTTCACGTCGATGGTCGCTTATTTTCAGTTTCCTCCTCGTCGCAGCGTTCATCTCACTCTCATTCCGTCCATACTACGCCATTCTGTTTACACCACTCTTCCTTGCGGGCCTTGCCTCTTCTCCTTCATTGATGCGCAGGGCAGGGAGCACGATACTTCTCACGCTTGCATGCGCGCTTGTGTTCGTTCCCATGGCGTTTCCGAAATCGGATCCGTCGCCAGTCTCTGTTGTGTACGCAGCAGTGGAGCAAGCGGGGATTCCTCAAGGGGCAACGGCGATCATCGCCGGATCTTTTGGGCATGAGTGGCAGTACGGTCCCTACGTGGTGCGTCGCATGGTTTCAAACCCCCACCTTCTCGATTCGGCACGCGTGGCAGTTTGTCTCGCGGAGTGCCCCGATATTCGCGGACGGGCGGGCTGGAAACAGCTCCCTGGTGTTCCCGTAGAGACATGGGTACGTCCGATTCGATGAGAGGGTAAGACGCTGGTTTTTTCGTGTCCCTTATTTCCTATCTCTATATTTTGTAATACTTGCGGTACCACTCCACAAACTTTGGCACACCATCCTTGATTTGTGTTTTGGGTGAGAAGCCAAGCATTTTCTTCGCTTTGGTGATGTCCGCTTCGGTGCGCACCACGTCGCCTGGTTGCATCGGAAGAAACTCCTTCTTGGCTGTCTTGCCGCAAGCCTCCTCGATGGCAGCCACGTAGTCCATCAGCTCTTCAGTCTTTCCACAGCCTAAGTTGAATATTTCTTCAGGGTAATTTTTATCAATCGAGGCGATCACGCCATCGACGATGTCGTCGACGTAGGTGAAATCGCGCTGCATTTTGCCGTGGCCGAAGATATCCATAGCCCGGTCGTGCAGAATTTCGTCGGTGAATTCGAAGAGGGCCATATCCGGCCGACCCCAAGGGCCATAGACAGTGAAAAACCGCAGACCCGTGACCGAGGTGCCATAGAGTGAGTGATACACATGAGCCATAAGTTCGTTATCTTTTTTGTTCATGCCATAGAGCGACAGCTGATTATCGGTTCGATCCGTCTCGGCAAGGGGCATTTTGGTATTGCCGCCGTACACAGAGCTACTTGAGGCATAGATGAGGCCGGGAATCTTCTGCAATCGCACCTCTTCAAGCACATTGAAGAACCCACGGATATTGGTATCGATGTACTCATCAGGATGATCGAAGGCGTAACGCACGCCGGCCAGGGCAGCCAGGTGGCACACGCGGTCACAACCCTTCATGGCCTTGGTGACAGTGGCACGATCACAGATGTCACCGCGGATGAGGGTGAATTTCTTGTTCTCAACAAGCTGCGCGGTTCGATCCTCCTTGAGTTTAGGATCGTAGTAGGGATTGAAGTTGTCGAGCCCCACCACTTCATCACCACGCGCAAGCAGCACTTGAGCGACGTGAAACCCGATAAAGCCAGCGGAACCAGTGAGAAGCACTTTCATCACGAAGAGTGTAGCTCGTGAAGGTGCACGATGTCATCCGTTGGGAGTTTCTTTTTCTACTATTTCAAGCCGATTCCGTGATAGCTAAATCCAGCCTCGCGAACCTCCTCAGGGTCGTACACATTGCGGCCATCGAAGAGGTCACGGCCGCGCATGGCTGCCTTCAGTTCCTTCAAGTCCACGCCGCGGAAGACGTCCCACTCTGTGAGCAGGATGACTGCATCCGCATCTTTGGCTGCCTCCAACGGAGAGCTCACGTAGACCACTTCCTTCGGCAGGACTTTTTCTGCATTCTCCATCGCCACGGGGTCGAAGGCGCGCACGACGTGATTCATCTTGAGAAGCATAGGAATCAGATCCAAGCTTGGGGCTTCACGCATGTCGTCGGTGTTGGGCTTGAACGAGAGGCCCCAAATCCCCACCGAGGCGTTTTCGGGGATGGTGTTGAGGAGTTTTTGAAAGAAGCGTTCGCGCTGATGCGTGTTGATATCCTGCGTAGCTTTGATGATGGGTAGGGACAGGTCGAGTTTCTTGCCGATGGCGAGCAGTGCCTTCACATCTTTGGGGAAACAACTCCCTCCGTAGCCGATTCCGGCATGCAGAAAGCGCGGGCCGATACGCTCATCCAGCCCAATGCCCTTGGCGATATCGCGGATGTTCCCGCCACTCGCTTCACAGAGCTCCGAAAGCATGTTGATGAAACTGATCTTCGTTGCAAGGAATGCATTACTCGCGTACTTCACGATCTCTGCACTTTCACGACTCATGAATACGAGTGGTCGCTCGGTGCGTACGAGCGGCTGGTAAAGCTCCTCCATAAGTTCACGTGCCTTCTCGTCACCATTGATGCCTATAATGATGCGGTCAGGACGGAGAGTGTCACCTACAGCAGATCCCTCGCGCAGAAATTCGGGATTCGAGATGACAGGAATGTGAAACTTCTTCTTGCGCTTGGTGATGATCGAAGCGATGCGTGTCTCACACTCGTGCCCCGTACCCACGGGAACCGTGGATTTGTTTACGAAGACCAGATCATGATCGGTATGCTCTGCCACGGCATCGCAGACACTGAACACTGCGCGCAAATCGGCGGTGTGATCCTCATTTGGAGGAGTGGCCACAGCACAGAAGAGTACCTGGCACTCGGGCAATGCCTCGGCGAGCTGCGTGGTGAACGAGAGGCGACCGCTTTCTAAGTTGCGTACGAGCAGCTCTTCGAGGCCCGGCTCGAAGATGGGGCTCTCGCCCGCTTTCAGCTTCTTTACCTTCGCTTCGTCGATGTCCACACCAATCACATCATGCCCCAACTCCGCAAAGCAGGCTGCGGAAACGAGGCCGACATAGCCGGTACCGACAATCGTGATTTTCACGTGGGACCAGTTTAGCTGGTGTTGGAGCTTCTGTCAGCGAAAAGAGTCCGGATTAGCTTTAAGCTGTAAGACGTAAGCTGTAAGCTTTTTACATGCTTGCAATGTCGTTTAAGCGTTTGAAGATTTGGGAAAAGGGCAGGTTACTTGTGGGAGATGTTTACCAGCTCACACGATCATTTCCCAAAGAGGAATTATTCGGGCTCACATCGCAAATGAGACGTGCAGCGGTTTCTGTTCCTGCAAATATTGCCGAAGGAAGTCAGCGCACTTCGGAAAAAGAGTTTGCCCATTTCATTTTGATTGCCAAGGGATCTCTTGCAGAGTTGCATACCTATATCTTTATTGCATTGGATTTGAATTACATCACAAAGGATCGGGCGGATGCATGCATTCAATCTATTGAAGAACTTGATCGCATGCTTCGCGCATTTCGCTTAAAACTTAAAACTTAAAGCTTATGGCTTCAAAAATCCTGATCACAGGCTCCATCGCTTACGATATTCTTCTTGGCTACGAAGGTTCCTTTGCCGATGCCATTGATCCCAAGTCTCTGCAGAATCTTTCGCTCTCGTTTTTCTCTCCACATTTTGCCCGTCATCACGGAGGAACCGCAGCCAATATTGCATGGAATCTTCGGCTGCTCGGTGGTGAACCATTGATCGTGGGCACCGTCGGTTCTGATGGAGGAGCATACAAGGCGCTACTCTCTGAACGTGGAATCGATGTGACGTACATTGAGGAATGCAAGGACCATGTCACTGCGACAGCGATCATTGGTACCGACCAGAGCGAGCGTCAGATCACCTTTTTCCATCCTGGTGCTGATGCCGTTGGTACATGGCCGGAGCTTGCAGACGAACGGGACGACCTTCAGTACGCCATTGTCAGCCCGCGCGATACACAACAGATGACAACGGCAATGCTCTGGTGTGAGCAGCAGAAGGTGCCGGTGTTCTTCGACCCGGGCCAGCAGATTATCGCGTTCAGTGCCGATGAACTCAAGCGCCTCACGAAAATGAGTGCCGGCGTAATTGTGAATGATTACGAGTGGGGCCTACTGAAGGACGCCTTGAAGGTGAACGAAGAAACAGTCCTGAACCTAACACCGCTCGTCATCGTCACACATGGGGAGAAGGGAGTCACGCTGTATGAGAAAGAGGGGTTCAAAGCCCTGCCATCCTGCACGCCTGATCGGGTCGTTGATCCCACGGGAGCGGGCGATGCGTTCCGTGGAGGATTTCTCTTCGGGCTCGCACGTGGATGGGATGTAGAAACTGCCTGCAAGCTTGGTGCGGCCATGGGATCGAAAGTGGTGGAACAGGAGGGCACACTCCTTGATCGATTGGATCGGGAGGAGATATGGGCGCGGGCGGAACGGGCATTCGGTCAGAAGTTGCCGGATATCCAAACCTGATCTACGAGTTTTTCATTCGCAATGTAAAGGTTCTTCGGTACGCTAGAGCCATGTCACACGTTAAAGATCCCTCCCTTGCCCCGCAGGGGCTCATGAATCTGGAAATTGCCGAGCGCAATATGTCTGCACTTCTCACCGTGCGCGAGCGATTTAAACAATCACAGCCCTTTAAGGGGCTCACCATTGGTATGGCGTTGCACGTCACCAAAGAAACCGGTGTGCTTGTGCGTACGTTCATTGCGGGTGGTGCCAAGGTCGCCATTACGGGGTGCAACCCTCTCAGCACGCAGGACGATATCGCCGCTGCGCTTGCGGAAGAAGGCGTGCTCGTATGGGCATACAAGGGCGAGAGCAACGAGGACTACTACAAATTTCTCAATGCGGTGCTCGAAGCCGAGCCTGATCTCACTATCGATGATGGATGCGATCTCATTTCTCTCATTCACAAAGAGTATCCGCATCTGCTCGAAAAGGTCATCGGTGGCTGCGAAGAGACGACGACCGGCGTGAATCGTCTGCGTGCCATGACCGCCGCAGGTGCTCTGAAGATGCCGGTCATTGCGGTAAACGATAACAAGACCAAGCACCTCTTCGATAACTACTACGGCACAGGGCAATCCACACTCGATGGCATTCTGCGCTCAACAAATCTTCTCTACGCCGGCAAGACAGTGGTTGTGGTGGGTTACGGCAGTTGCGGTAAGGGGGTGGCGCTTCGTGCACGTGCACTCGGGTCCAATGTGATTGTCACCGAAGTGGCGACGGTCCCGGCACTGCAGGCGGCTATGGATGGATTTAGGGTGATGCCTATACAGAAGGCTGCGCCGCTCGGCGATCTCTTCATCACTGTAACGGGGGATATCCATGTTATCCGTATGGAGCACATTGAACACATGAAGAATGGAGTGGTGCTGGCGAACTCCGGGCATTTCGATAACGAAATAGATGTAGCTGCCCTCGAACAGTCGGCCAAGCGCAAGCGTCGCGTGCGACACTACCTCGATGAGTACATGCTCAAGTCGGGCAAGGTTGTCTTGGTGGCCGGCGAGGGGCGACTGGTGAATTTGTCTTCTGCTGAGGGGCACCCGAGCGAAGTAATGAGCCTGAGTTTCTGTGGGCAGGCGCTGGCGTGTGAGTACCTCGTGAAGAACAAGGGGAAATTGCCGAATGAAGTGATCACACTACCTGACGAGATCGATCAGGAGATCGCTGCCCTGCAGCTCATTGCGATGGGGCTCACTATCGATACGCTTACGCCGGAACAGATAAAGTACCTCGCGAGTTGGGAAGAAGGGACATAGTTCATGAGAGTGAGTCTTAATGGCTTATTCAAGCCATTCTTGACAGATTGTAATGTAATGCTTACATTACTTAGTGTCATGCTGCAGCAGTACATCCTCCGTCCGTGTTCCATTTTCTTCCCCAAGAAGGAAGAGAAGGGCGCGTGAGTGGATAGTCTCACGAAACAGAGCGCACCCTTCTCTCTCTAAAAGAGCGGGGCTCATCTTTGTTCCTTCATATCACCGATAACGTGATGAGAAATCCGCTTCTCGTCGTATTGATGCAATGGAGAGGACCTGATGGAAAGGTCCGATGCGTCGATAGACGAAGTGCGGAAACAGCACATGAGGTGCATATCATGGAGAAGCCAATTGTTTCCCCGCTCCATGCGGGACACAGGAGAACTGTGAGGTGCAGACACCTCACAGGAACTGGTCTTGTCGATCCTCCTGCCCGATGGCCGTGTGAGGTACATTGTCCCCGTCCGACGGTAGATTTTGACCTCATTGCCGTGAACTTCCAGCTATTCCTTCGTATGTTGGTGTTCGGCCGGCAATAACTGCTGTTCATAACGGATTCGGTTCTCGAACTGAGTCCGGCTCTTCCCGCACATTTGTGCGGAACCGTTCAGAGGCGGGGAATTCCTTCCCGCCTCTGAACATCGTTTAAATGTAAGAAGCAGATTTCTCGTCATTGGTCTTTCACAGCATATTTTTTAAAGAAGGTGATCTGCCTTCCTTTCCCTTAATACAAAGGGACATCCTTTGCTCCCACCTGGGAGTGCCAATTCTCTGGAATGAGGATGGGTAGATGTTTCGGAAGGCTGTCAGGTCCATTGAATGGAGTTTACTGACATGTCTGAGTTGAACTGTGGCGTAGCGTATGAATCGACCGCGGAGAAGGAACCTGTTCTCGTGGTGAACATCAAGCCCGATGGGCGCCTGCAAAGGCGCCTGCGGACTCGCAGAGTTCATCGCGAGCGCGAGCGCTCGACCATCGCGGTGGCCAACCGCGCTCGCGTGCTGAGGCGGAAGGTCCGTCGCGCGAAACATCTTGGCCTGCCCCATGGCAGACTGTCTGGCGTTGTTGATTCTCTGAATGAGCGGGCTAATAGATTGAGCTCGCGCTTCCATGTGACGATCTCCGCTCGTGCCGCATCTCACAGTAACGGAGAAGAGTGACCTGACTTTAACGGCTTAAGCTTAGGCTTCGGCTTAAGCTTTCTCTTTCCCCAGGGGCGTGCCGCGCACGCCCCTGGGATCCTTAAAAACCGGGACGGCAGATCACTTTCTCTCTTAGTGGTATTCTTTCTCTCGTGGAGAACAACAAGCGCATTGCCATACTCCTGCGGCACCCTTCGACTACGCTCCCTTCGACTCCGCTCAGGGTGACGCGGTATGATGATGGGCACTATGGAGCATAATCGAAAGATCGCCGTGCTTCTCCGTCAAATCGCCGCCCTGCTCGAGGAGCAGGGAGTCGCCTTCAAGCCCGCGGCATATCGGCGTGCCGCCAAAGTGCTCGATGAACTTGAGCGCGATGTTTCAACGTACAAGGATCTTAAGGAACTCGAAGCATTGCCGGGCATTGGCGAGAGCATTGCCAAGAAGGTTCAGGAGTACCTGAAGACCAAGCGCATTGCCACGCTTGATAAGCTCCTCGGTATGCAGGGGGGCATTTCCCCTTCCTTGATGGAGGTGGAGGGGCTCGGACCCAAACGTGCGCGGCAGCTGCAGATGACACTGAAGATTCAAACCGTGGCCGATCTCATTAAAGCAGCCGAGACAGGTAAGCTCGACGGACTTCCGGGTTTTTCCAAAACGATGCAACAGAAAATCCTCACCAATGCCAAGCGTGTCACGGAGCGCACGCGGCGCTTTCTGCATTCAGAAGTTGAAGATGATGTTGCGGCACTCTTGAAGAGACTCAAGAGCGTGAAAGGTGTCGAGCGCTGCTCTGTTGCAGGGTCATTTCGTCGTGAAAAGGAAACAGTCGGTGACATCGATGTACTCGTGGTGACGGCCAACCCCAAGACTGTCAGCGATGCGATTGCCGAGCTTCCGATTATCCGAAATGTCGTGGCGCACGGAGACAAGAAACTCTCTTTTGATCTAAAATCTGGCATTCGGGTGGATATTCGCTTCGTGCGGGGCGATCAGTGGGGAGCAGCACTCCTCTATTTCACCGGCTCCAAAGAACACAATATCGCGCTGCGAAAACGGGCAATTCAGCATGGATGGAAGCTTAATGAATATGGACTCTTCGATGGCGAAAAGATCATTGCTTCGCGCGAAGAGGAAGATATCTACAAAGCACTCGACCTTCCGTACACGGAGCCCGGTCAACGCACGGATGCTCTGTCGTAAAGCAGGTCTACGTCTCACTGTATCTCCACACTCTTTACCGTACCGGCAATGACTGGCTTGCAGGCTGCATCAAACGCGTCTTGTTCTGCTGCAAATACAAGGGAGTAGAACTGATTCTTACGCGTAACGAAGCCGTATTGATCGGTATGAATATTGCGATATTCCACTTGGAACTCTCCTTCGATGTGGCTCGTCTTCTCCGTAATGTCCTTCTGTAGTATACGAATACTGGACTCTGAAACCTGATCGCTCAACAGACGTTCCATAGCTGTCCTGAAACTTTCGGTTGGAGGAAGCAAGCGTGCAGTGAGCACCATTGCGCAGCCAGCGTCACTCACGGCCACCTTTGTTCTCTCGGGTTCCAGCACCCGTTCTTGATCCATGATGGGCCAGTTTGGATACAAGAAGGAGAAATCATCTTCAGCGAATGATGCAGTGAGTTGATCGGCTGGAGCTAAGGGGGCGGTTTCTTTGCGCTTTGCTGCGGGGACATTTGCCCGTGAGCAGGGAGTGGTTGGCTGGGCGGCGGAAGGATTGCCGTGTTTGACCCACTGACCGTTCATACAGAGCCAAGTGTCTTCTCTTGAAGCGGCCTTGAGCCACAGGGCCAGACCGATAATACCTGCGACAATGATCGCAAGAAAAATGATGCGGATGCTGAAGGAGATTTTCATAATGCTTATGGTATCGCAGATCAGTCACAAATCCCAACTAGCATTTCTTCGGGGAACATTTCTGCTTTTAGAGCAGGGCAGTCCACCGATCCGTTCCCCTCAAAAACAACGCGCCAAATGCCATTATTCTGCACTGCGAGGACGATGCCCCCAGGGGAGCCCTCCGACCCAAAGCGTACGCTTGCCCTGGCGTGATTTTCAGTTTGTTGTTCCATTGTCAGGGAAATCTGCTCCTGTGTATCCCCGTGGCGCTGAGCGAGTTCCCATGCAATTGTTTCAAATGCAGAGGAAAAACACGCCTCTTCCCACATGCGCAGGCACTTCTGTTTTGGTTCACACCACTGGTATCCGGCAGAGGGAATGCAGCCGTGTTCGTCGCGATCACTTCCAACCGGATTAATCGGAGCAGGGGCGCCACAAGCGGCGAAAAGTGAGGCGGTAATGAGGAGGAGCGTGAGGCGTTTCATGGAGAAAGGGTGGAGAAGTGAGAGGCGTGTCCCGCACCACTCGCTGCGCTCGTGTGCGGGACAAAGTATCTTCGGCCTCAGACTTCGCGCTTCGCGCTCGTCTTCGGCTCGAATTCAACTATGGCGGTGGGACAGGGATTCGAACCCTGGAACCTCTTGCGAGGTTACACGCTTTCCAAGCGTGCGCCATAGACCACTCGGCCATCCCACCAGCGCGGGTACTCTAGCAACGGAAGATGGGCTGAGAAAGCCAGTTTGGCGAAGAGTTCCGGGTTATTCTTTCGTGCACAAACACCGACACATCCACTTCGACCACATTGTGAGTGAAACCACAAAGGCCAGAACAGCGAGAGAGCTATTTGTACTACCAAATGTCATGCCGTTGAGTCCGAAGTGCGCGCGATACACGCCCATAAGCGAGGAGATCGTAGTCAAGAAGAGCAGGAGGCAGATGACCCAGTTTACTGCGACACAGGCGCCGGAGCAGGAGCAGTTTTTCATAAGGTAAGGGGGAAAACACGACGAGCGTAGCAATGTTGCATTCCATTGACAATTCCAGCTTGCTGACGGTCGTGCTGTTGTTAAGGGTTTCTCTACAGGTTGGGCATGTCTTGCGGTATGCTTGGCTTATGAAGGTATCGATTGAATGGCTTTCGGATTTCATCACGTGGAAAGAGAAAGATCCGCGCGTGATCGCGGAATGTCTCACAGCTGCTACGGGCGAGGTGGAGGAAATCGAGGAGCAGGGAGCACAACTGAAAGGTTGCTGTGTCGGAAAGATTCTTTCACTCAAGAAGCATCCGAATGCCGATCGACTTTCGCTCTGTGATGTTCAGACCGATCAAGGCAAGAAGCGCGTGGTTTGCGGTGGCACGAATTTGCGTGAGGGGGCGCGTGTGGCATTCGCACATGTGGGAGCTCGGGTGAAGTGGCATGGCGAAGGCATAATGACGCTCGAGAAGACCAAAATACGCGGTGAGGAGAGCGAAGGCATGATTTGCGCAGCGGAGGAGCTCCAGCTCGAACAGCTGTTCCCTGAAGCTACGGGTCACGAAATCATTGATCTAGGAGATGGCGATGACGGTGTGGGCACGCCTCTTCGAACGTACTTGGGTCTCACCGATGTGGTGTTGCACGTCGACAATCATGCCATCACAAATCGCCCTGATCTCTTTTCACAATTGGGCTTTGCCCGAGAGTGTGTAGCACTTGGGTTGGCGAGTTGGAAGAAAGAGAAAAAGGCGAAGCAGCCGGCTTTTCCGAAAACCCCTCTCCCTCTTAAGGTTGTTTTGGAACAGAAGAAGCTCGTTCCGCGGTACTGCGGATGCACACTTCGTGTTTCGGATCTCGGTGAGACGCCGGCTTGGATGAAGCGTCGTCTCCTTGCTACGGGATTTCGGCCGCTCAACTTGCCGATCGATATTACGAACTACATCATGATGGAACTGGGAATGCCGCTCCACAGTTTTGATCGTGAAGATCTGAAGGGGGAAGTGCACATTCGGGCCGCCAAGGAAGGTGAGAAGATTACGACTCTCGACGACAAACAGCGTGTGCTTCCCGCGGGTGCCGTAGTTATGAGCGATGATGAGGGCATCTTCGATCTCATGGGGATCATGGGAGGGCTCCGCAGTTCTACGACTGACAAGACGCGCGAGATTTACCTACACAGTCCCGTGGTGGATCCTGTTGCGATTCGCAATGCAGTGATCGCGACCGGGCACCGCACCGATGCTGCTACGATCTACGAGAAGGGCGTACCCCCAGTGGTGGCACAGGCAGGTTTGATGCGGGCTTTGGAGCTTTTTCTCTCACTGGCACCAGGAGCAGCGATTACTTCCAAATTGCAATCATGGGGAACAGATGGTTCTCCCAAGCCGATTCGCTTCTCTGCCAAAGACGCGTCCCGTCTGCTCGGCACAGAGATATCCGAGAAGACGACGAAAAAGATTCTTACAGATCTGGGATTCACAGTCGGGCGTGGTATGGTCACACCACCGCTCTGGCGTATCAAAGATGTTACGGGTCCGCACGATATCGCCGAGGAGATCGGCCGCATTGTCGGTTACGATCGCATTGCTCCCGTGCTCCCACAGGCGTCTGTTTGTCTTCCTCCACGTGAACAGCGCGTGCATGCCTTCCGTGAATATCTGAAAGAAGAGCGCTTCACCGAAGTTGTACCTCTCTCGCTCGTGGGGCCGTCGCTCCTGAAAAAATGTCGTCTCGATGCTGCGGATGCCGTACCGGTACTTAATGCTCTTGGCGAGGAGCTCAGCGTACTGCAGACATCCGCACTACCGCGTCTGCTTGAACACGCTTCGCAGAACCTGTTGTTCGTCGGAGATGCCGTACGTACGTTCACGTGTAGTCATGTCTTTAACGAACGTAAGGGGGAGTGGTTGGAGTGTGGCATTCTGATGGTGGAGCGCAGAGAATTGCCGCTTGCGGCAACGCCGTTCCTTGCTCTCAAACAGCTGGTAATGGATGCGTTCACGGGCAACGGAATGAAAGCGGAGGTTCGAGAATCCAAAAATATTCCGCCATTCGGACATCCGGGACGCAGCGCAGATCTGCTCGTCGAAGGTAAAGCGGTTGGGCTCATCTGTGAGCTACATCCCTCTGTTGCGGCAGCCTTCGATCTTCCGGGTCGTGCAGCCACTGTGCTCCTCGATTTCACGAGTCTTCTTGCCCTTCCTATGAAGTCCGCTGTGTACACGGCGCTCTCGCAGTATCCTTCTATTGCCTATGACCTGACGGTGACGCTGGATTCGTCAAAGCAGACTGCCGATTTTATTGCACGCGTACGCAAGAGTTCCCCGCTTCTCGCAGATGTCTCGGTCGTCGATCTCTTCGAAGGTGCCAAACTGGCGAAGGGGCAGTATAACCTTACAGTCCGTTGCACGTACCGTGCTCCCGATCGCACCCTCACGGAGGAGGAGGTAAAACGAGAGCACGCGAAAGTCGAAGAGGTGATGCAAACCGCTTCAGCTTGAGAAAATGGGGATGATGAGAGGAAGAAGAGGATGAGGTACACTGATAGTCCGCTATGAAAAGGCCGACTATTTCCACTGGCACGGGGGACGATGGAATGACCGGGCTCCTCCAGGGCGAGCGTGTGCCAAAATCTGCCCTTCGCATCCACACACTAGGAACCATCGATGAGCTTAACGCAATTCTCGGCGTTGTGCTCTCGAATGAAGATGTTCCTGAGGGGTTGCAGTCGGCGCTCGAACGCGTGCAGCGAGCACTGTTTCTTGTGGGCGCAGATCTTGCCACAACGGCAGACTCTTCTGGCACACACCGTCTCTCTGCAATGTTCATTAGTGAGCTAGAGCAGTGGGGATCTGACATGGAACAGACACTTCCAAAGCTCTCTCGCTTCATCCTTCCCGGAGGATCCAAAGTATCCGCGTTACTTCATCAGGCGCGTGCCGTGTGCCGACGCGCTGAACGATGGATGGTGGGGCTTGCCAAAGAAGAACACGTAAATCCGGAAGCAAAAGTGTATTTGAATCGTCTCAGTGACTGCCTCTTTCTCGCGGCGCGTATTGCAAACCACGAAGAGGCCCTAGTGGAAGTGGAAGTTTAGATGGAGGGTCCTTGCGGCAGACCGAGCACGCCCCAGAAATTGAGCGCGACCAAAAAAGTGAAGAGTGCCAGTAGTGGAATGCCAATGAGGATCAACAGGGGCCAGGAGGTACCTTCACTGCGCTTAATGCTTCGGTAGAGACTGCTCCCTCCGTACAGCACTGCAACAAGTGCGAGGGGTATATCGGCAATGTTCAGCCACCATTGAGACCATGGGAGCAACAGGTTGTTTCTGAGCAGCAGGTAACTCACAAAGAAGCTACCGGCGAGAAGGTAGAAGAACACAGCTGCAATGCGATGGAGGAAGGCGGACACAGCACCATCCTACTTCTTTCCTTTTCGCTGCACCACTATGCGTGCACGGCCCTTTCGTCTGCGACTCGCCAGAACCCTTCGCCCAGTAGGCTTCAGTTTCCGCTTGAGGAAACCGTGTTTACGCATACGCCGTCGCCATTTGAGTTTACCGAGCATCGGGGGTTTTTAAGCCTCGGAAGGCTACAGAGCTCCTGTAGAACGGTCAAGAAAGATTATCCTCTTCTGTTCTTTCTTTGTCAGGCGCGACAAAGGTTTTTTTGTCAGGAGACCAGGGAACCTTGCCCGTCCGACCGGAGGTCATCCGGGCGAGATTCGGTTCCCTAGGCCCCCCGACACCCCTACCCTCCTAACAGTAAACCTCATCAATCTGACAAGTATTTGTTGTTAGGCACCCTCTCGTTCTCAACGGACGTATGTGTTTGTGTTTTGTTCTTGTTGGTATGTGTTGTTCTGTTTTCTCCATAACCACAAAGCTTCTTCGGGCAATACGATGACTTCCCTTTGATCCTGTTCCTCCCTAGACTCCCTTTCGATGTATTCCATTGAGCGTCTTTCCTCCGGTTTACCTGTTCTGACGGCTCCCAGCGAAGGAGTCGAGTCAGCAACAGTGATTGTCTTTGCCGGGGCAGGTTCGCGATACGAAGTGCAGAACAATCGTGGCATCAGTCATTTTCTGGAGCACATGTTCTTCAAAGGAGGAAAGAAATACAAAACGACGAAAGATGTGAGTGCGGCGATCGAAGGTGTGGGAGGTGATTTCAATGCCTTCACGGGCAAGGAGTATGCCGGGTACTACATCAAAGCTGCCGTGAAGAATATCGATCTCTCGTGCGATGTGCTCAGCGATATGCTCATCCGCGCCCAGTTCCCGCAAGAGGAGATCGAGAAGGAGCGTGGTGTCATCATGGAGGAGGAGCGCATGTACCAAGACACGCCGATGTACCGTGCCGGATGGGATTTTGAACAGCTTCTCTACGGCGATCATCCTCTGGGATGGGACACGATTGGAACAGAGGCTGTGATTCAATCTGTCATGCAGAAGGATTTTCTTAGCCATAAGCAGGCGCTCTACACTCCCGATAATCTCGTGCTGGCGTTTGCGGGTAAGATTGATGCTGCGCAGGCGCGCGCTCTGGCCGAAAAGTACTTCGGTCCCATCGAAGGAAAGAAAAAGAGTGTCTTCGATGCATTTTCAACCTTCGGTTCGGATCACGTCTACTTGCGTACCAAAAAGACGGAGCAGGCACACCTCGTCCTGGGCGTTCCCGGCGTGAGCGCACTCGACCCCGATCACTTCGCCCACAAACTGCTCGCTATCATTCTCGGCGGCAATATGAGCTCGCGGATGTTCCTGAATATTCGTGAGGCCAAGGGGCTCTGCTACTACATCTCGACGGAGGTCGACAGTTACCTCGATGCGGGGTCGCTCTCGACGCGAGCTGGGGTGGATCAGTCGCGCCTGCACGAGGCCATTCAGCTCATCATCCACGAGTATGACGAGTGTGCACAGACGGGGATCACCGACGAAGAGCTCGTACGTGCCAAAGAATTCTTTATCGGACGCGTGACACTTTCACTCGAGGATACCGAAGAGCGAGCCCACTTCTACGGTAAGCAGCAACTCCTTTACCCCAAGGTGCGCGATCTGCCCCAGTATTTCAAAGAGATCCAGTCCGTTACGAAGGAGCAGGTGAATACCCTCGCCAAGCGGCTCCTCACACATGCGCAGCTACGTCTTGTGGTAATCGGGCAAGAGGAGAACAAGGGGAAGCTAGAAGAGTTAATCGCCTGACCGTATCACGTATCAACAATTGGTGGTTTTCTGATTGGCGATTGATAATGTATTTCTCTAGGATATGGCCAACCTATGATGCAACGTACCCTCATTCTCCTTAAACCCGATGCCGTTTCGCAGAAAATCTGCGGCAAGGTGATTTCGCGTTTCGAAGAAGCCGGTCTTACGATCCGCGGTCTGAAGATGATTCACCTCAAACCTGAGCTTCTGCGGGAGCATTACGCACACATTGCCGATAAGCCCTTTTATCCTGAGGTCGAGGAATTTATGAGCTCCGTTCCTGTCATTGCATTGGTTCTGGAAGGCGATGAGGCCGTGGCCAAAGTGCGAGAGATGCTCGGCGTCACGGATAGTCGTAAAGCCGCTTCCGGAACGATTCGTGCGGAGTATGGCAAAGATCAAATGGTCAACGTTGCGCATGCATCCGATAGTCCCGAGACAGCTGAAAAAGAAGTACAGAGGTTCTTTGCAGAGAGCGAGTTGTACACCTACTGAGTCTCATTGCTCACTTTCAATCTCCTTGCCCACTTTTTGCTTGAGTGGGGGTTGTGAGGAAGGTTTCGTCACCTGCATCGTAGGTTGCTCGTGATCGAAGAGCCATTCAATTGCAGCATCCAGTTGCGGATCTTCTTTCGCAGAAATCTGTTCTGTCGTTCGATCCACGACAATATCCGGAGCAATGCCTTCCTTGCTTAAGTCCATGCCGTTCGGTGTCAGCCACCGAGCCACTGTCACGCGCAAGCTCGATCCTCCAGGCAGGTCGAAGACCTCCTGTACCGTCCCTTTGCCGAAACTTGTCTTACCGACGATGATTCCGCGTTCATGATCCTGAATTGCGCCAGCAAAGATTTCTGATGCCGACGCCGAACCCTCATTGATGATGACTGCAAGGGGGATATCTGCATCGAGAGGCCGACCATTGACGTAGTGCGGCACGGGTTCCCCCTCCCGACGTTGTACTGTCACAACCTTTCCCTGTTTGAGGAAGAGTGAGGAGAGCTCCACAGCACCATCGAGGTAGCCTCCGCCGTTATAACGCAGGTCGATGACGATGCCGCGCACAGGCTCCTTCTCTTTCTGAAAGTCGCGGAGTGCCTGCTCAACTTCCTGGATGGTCTCGTCGCCGAACTGATTGAGGGCGATCACGCCGATGGCACCACTCGCTGTTTCTTGTATCTCTGCTTCGACGCTGGGGATAGTGATGTCATCACGCTTGATGGTGAATTCAAGCGGCTCTTCTTCGTTACTACGTTCAATGGTGAGAGTGACATCCGTCCCTTTGGGTCCACGAATGCGCTGAACAACGCTCGTGAGTGTCTCGTTGCCGATCTCTTCTCCGTTCACCTTGATAATGATGTCTTCTGGTAGCAACCCGGCTTTCTGTGCCGGAGATCCCTTAAGAGGTGCTACCACGACTACGTGACTATCTTTCATAGTGAGTTCAGCGCCAATGCCATGCAGTTTCCCTCCCAAGCCCTCCTTGAAATCTGTGTTCTCACGGGGAGTCATGAAGGCGGTGTAGGGATCGTCGAGAGCGCGTACAAGCCCTGAAGTTGCGCCGAAGAGCATATTTGTGACATTGAGATTTTCGGGAGAGATGTAATGTTGTTGCAAGAGGCGCCACACTCCCCAGAGCAGTGCCAGATTCACTTCTTTCTCTGGATCATGAACCAGCGTGCCACTGGCCGTTTTTCCTTGGTACAGAAATTCCAACTGACTCATCGTCTCGGCAACCTGCTGCTGGGAATAGCGCATACCCAGCCCCCATCCCAATGAAAGGGTGATGAGTGGTAGCAAAATGACGATGCCGATGCGGAAGATGCGTTTCATTGCGTGGTGCCCATGATACCCGAATCTGCAGGTGCGTCGAATCGCTTTTCTGCGCTACACTGGGGTACCGTGACGCGCATTCCTGCCGCTCTCGAGCGTAGACTCCAGCAACTCTTCCCTCGCGTACGTGAGCGGGAGCAGTTTGTTGCCGATCTCATCAAGCGAGAGCTCGACGGCCCCCTTCAATCTATAGGCGAAGATCAACCAGAAGCTGTCGGTGGTACGCTTCACCTCTTCACTGATGGTGGCTCTCGGGGGAATCCCGGACAAGCGGCCGTTGGATGTGTTCTTGAAGATCCCGCACGCGGAGTGACATTGCGTGAACATATGGAGCGTATCGGTATTGAAACGAACAATGTGGCCGAGTATCGAGCCCTCATCGAGGGCCTGAAGATCGCGAAGCGCTATCAACCCAATCGTTTGATCTGTCACCTCGATTCTGAGCTCATCGTTCGACAGCTCAATGGCGACTATCAAGTGCGCATGGTCCACCTCAAACCCTTTGTGGAAGAAATCCAGTCACTCGCACAGTCGTTTGCTTCAGTGACGTTCAAGCATATTCCCCGTTCCGACAACTATCGGGCTGATGCCCTCGTGAATAAGGCGCTCGACGAACATCCATCGCCGAAATTTGAGGGCTTAGGAAACACCAACTAACGCCGCACTTCCTTACTTCTTCCTTCTCGCTTCTTCCTTTACGATACGCCTGTGAAACAGTGGATGTTTTCTCTGATCGGCTTACTCATCTGGGTGGTTCCTTATGGGGCGCATGCAGCATCACTGACCTATCGCTATCAGCACCATCTCTTCACTATTTCTGTTGGTCGCGAGTGGCAGGAGCCTCAGGAAGTATGGAAGTACGAGGGGCAACCGGTGAAGGTGCCTGCGGCATTTCGAGTCGATGGTGATCGCGTTGCGGCTCTACCAGTTGGGTTTCAACGCTCAGAAGTGATCGCATGGAATCGTGATGCTATCCGTGCCGCGCTTAAGCGCCAGATTGCCTCGGTGTTTGACCGTCCTGCCGGATCAGTGGTGATTCATGGATCCGGAACGGGTGCCGTCACGTTTGAGGGCGTGGGTATGGTCGGGCGACGCGTGGATCTCGAGCGCGCTGTTACGCTCACCATTGCCGCTCTTGATCGGGATATTGACGATATCACCCTTCCTATCATTGAAACGCAGCCATCGATCATCAGGGAAGATCCTTTGCTCTCTGCCCAGGGCATCCAAGAGGTACTGAGTATTGGGGAATCTGATTTCAGCGGGTCTCCCAGAGCGCGGAAGCACAATATCAATGTCGGTCTCGAAAAGTTTAATGGTGTACTCATTCCGCAAGGGGGAACATTTTCCTTCAACGACATCCTCGGTCCGGTGAATGCGGCGACTGGTTACTTAAGAGAGCTCGTAATCATGGGAGACAAGACATTGCCGGATTATGGCGGAGGGCTCTGCCAGGTCGGTACGACAGCGTATCGTGGTGTGTGGGAATACGGATTCCCCATTGTCGCACGCAGGAACCACAGTTTTGCCGTGCACTACTACAGTCCGCAGGGGACGGATGCCACAATCTATCCACCGTACACGGATATTAAATTCCTCAACAATTCCTCCGGCGCTCTCCTTATTCAGACGTACAATGAAAACGATCATGCGTACTTCATCTACTACGGAACGCGTGATGATCGCCAAATAGAAGTCGTGGGTCCGTATACGTGGGGCTATGCCGCGCCGCCTCCTGACAAGATCGAGTACACGACCGATATTCCTGCGGGAACTACGCGCAAGGTCGGAGAACGCGTTCCAGGGCTCAAAGCCATGTGGTGGCGCCTGATGACACGTGGCGGCGAAGAAACCGAAGAATCGGTCTACTCCGTGTACGAAGCGCGTCCACGATTCGACCAGATCGGCGTGGAGCCCGCATCGTCATCTCTCTCTTCTGAACAAGCATCATCTTCAATCACTTCGGCTGCCTCTGTACGTACCGATCCCTCGAGGCGTCGCTGAATTACTGGATGCACGCAGTCATGACATCGGATGCGCGTAAGGTTCGCGTTGCATGTTCTTGTATGAGTTTGGAACAGAGTGCATTGAGACGTGTGTAGGTCTGCATCTGTTCCGTTGGCTCGCCATGTGCGCTTGTATGCACAAAATCCCGCTCCTGTACTGAGAGTGATGCGAAGGTTCGATCGGTACTCTCGGGGAGCACGCCAAGCAGAGCGAGGAGACGAAATGAAAACGCGAGGATATCGTGTGAGGTGCAGTTCTCCTTACAGAGCAGGGTGGATAGTGCGTCGAAGATTTCGGGAACCGGTTCTCCGTCTGACAGTAGCGCGAGCAGGAGCTCACTGCACTGTGTGCGCACCAAAAAGTTCTGCAGGTGTGCGTGATCGGGCGATTGTGTCCGCGTGCCGATGCCGGTGACGAGATGACCACTCGTCGTCTCTTTCAGCTCAACAGAGAGGTGTGTGAGTGGCAGAAGCGCAGCCAGGCGGCTTTTCATCCGACGCGCCCCCGGTACCCGTGCGGCCAGCCTCCCCGTTTCGCGCGTGAGTACGACCACAAAACGGTCCGCTTCTCCCACATCGTAGGAGGCGAGCACCAGGCAATCGAACGTACGAGCATGCGACATGCGGATAGTTTAGCGTGTTTTATGCGCGACGAAGCGATGCTCCTCTTAAAGAAGGACGCACGCCCATCCAGGCCCCGGCCACTGCCAGTAGAGGAGCTAAGAGCATCTCGAGAACGATTGTCAACGGAAGTGCAACGGTCACAATAGGTGCCGCCGCGGCAAATAGTGGGGCCAATGCCCCACCGCTACTGAGTGCAGGTACCAGTGTGGGGAGGATAAGTAGGAAAACCGTCAGCAGAACAGCGCTGACAGCAATGCTCCCCCAGAGCAGAATGGTGGCCTCCCAAATGAATGGCAGGGTAAGCGCGAATCTGTCAGATCCGACCAGAATCTCTACGTGCACTTCTTCGGAGCGGCTCAGTGCGCTCCTTCGCGTAAATTCAACAATCGTGAAGAACAGAATAATGCATGCGAGAACGAGCAGAATAACAGCCAGGTTCTGCCCGCCATGTGCGACGCGCAGAAGCTCGTGTACACGTTCTTCCTGATGTGTGATACTCGAAAGCAGTGCGGGATCCACCAGTTGCTGCCACCGGGCATTAGAGAGGAATGCCGAGAATGCCGAATAATCATTAAGCGATTTAAGCGTGACACCAATGGTGTCGGGGAACGGGTTATCCACTTGGAATTTCTCGAAGAATTCAGTAAGAGTTGGGTCTTCGGTTTTGATCCGTGCAAGAGCCTGTTCGCGGGTGATGTACACGGCTCGTTCAACGTATGGTAACTCGAGCACGGCTGACAGCAGTTGCTGCACCTCGCCACGAGATGCTGCAGGACGGATTTCAAGCCTGAGATCGGAATGCGACAGCAGTAAAGATTGTACAGCGGCCGCTGCAAGCAGACCGAGCAGGAGAAACTGAAAGAGCGTGCAGATCCCTAGTAGGGATCCAAAGCTCATGCGCCACTCTCCCTCACGCCAGAGGCTCAAGAGGGCGCGGCGGTAACTGCGATGCAGCACTGTTGAAACCATTACAATACACGAAGGGACTGCAGGGGAGTATACGGGCACGTTCACTATTTCTCCACTACCCTCAACAGGCGTTCCGCCATGAGTACACATTCCTTGGCGCGATCATTTTCTGGATCGATTTCGAGTGCGCGCTGAAACAGCGATCGCGATTTGCGCAGATTCTGGAGTTGCAGGTAGGCAGAGCCTAAATCGCAGAGTGTCAGGGAATTTTCCTGGTCCAAGTTCAGTGCCCGTTCCAGGGTGACGACACCCTGCGCGCGCTGGCCGGCATTGAAGAGCGCCCATCCCAAACAGCGCAGGATTTCGGCGTTATTGGGGCTGAAACCGTTCGCTACTTTCAGCTCCTTCAGAGCGATATCCCACTTCTCCTCCTGTGATCGTACGAAGCCGATGATGTAGTGACCGGTGTAGCTCTTCTTTCCGATGTTCACGGCTCTTTTCGCTGCGCGTTCGGCACGCGAAAAGTGCCCCAAGCTCAATTCGTTATCGGCCACCTCTTCGAGCGCGGGAACATTTTCAGGATCCTCAATCAGCAAGTTCTCCAAAATTTTCAATGCCTCTTCATGCTTGCCGGAGAGCTTCAATTGCTCTGCGCACTCGAGTCGTTCCAGTGTGTTGGAAGAATGGGGTGCTGGCATAAACAAAGCTCATTGTACATGTCGTATCAACTCGCTCAATTTTTCCTAAGGATTTTCTCCTTTTTTTCTTTCTCCATTCTCTATCCCCACACGAAGTACGATACGGTGCGTAGAATGGCCTGAGCACCCAGTACAATGCCTAGAGCCCAGAGAGATCCAATCATCATATTTTTTCCGCTGGATTTGCGCTTCTCGTCTCCGGCCGAAATGGTGAACATAAATGCTCCTGTTACGAATACGGCGACTGCTGCCACAGTAATCGTGCTTTTGAGCATGTTCACGATGCTTCCGAGAATTGCCTCCCACGTACGATCCCCGTAGGCCCACGTTGTAACGCTAAAGGAGTCGAATGCTGCGTGCGCAGAGGGCACAATCGTCTGCCAGATCGCATTGAGCATAGAAGTGAGGGACATCGAAGCATTATAGCACAGAATACACTCTCCTGCAGGGACATTTGCTGTTCGCAAGCCAGAGCCGTACACTTCATCTTTCTATGGCTCCTGAGTTCGAGCTTCGGCCCCTTTCGAGAGGAAGGGCTCCTTCACGCCGTTCAGCGCTCCCTCGCGTTGGACGCGGTGCTGCGCGTGGGGGAATTTCCTTCTTCGTGCGCGTCATCCGTTCCGTTGGAGCCCTCATTCTCCCCTCAGGTGGTTCAGAAAGGCGTCTCAAGAGGTTCTTCTTTCGTGCAGTGGTGGTCTTTGCTCTTTTCGGAGGAGGTTACGTTGGTTTTTTGTGGATGACTTTGCCTGATATCAGTGATCCGCGAAGCCTCTTCGCCCCACAGAGCACAGTCATCACCGATCGTAACGGCATCGAGCTCTATCGCCTCTTCAATGAACAAGATCGCACTTTCGTTCCTGGCGCGCAGATTCCCGAGGTCATGAAACAGGCCATCATCGCGATCGAAGATCAGCGATTCTACGATCGTGGTTGTCTGGATGTGCGGGCGATCACCCGCGCCGTCGTTCTGCTCGGTCAGGCAGGTGGTGGATCCACACTCACGCGTCAGCTTGCACGCAATGCACTCGACCTCAAACGTGAGAACATCGTCAGCCGCAAATTCAAAGAAATCATTCTGGGGTGTCAGATGGAATCAAAATTCAGTAAAGATGAGCTTCTGGAGCTTTACCTGAACTGGATTCCGTTCGGACAGAACGCCTATGGCATTGAGCAGGCCAGTCGTACGTACTTCGCACACTCAGCATCGGGGCTCACTCTAGCAGAAGCATCGGTACTTGCTTCACTCCCACAGCGGCCATCATATTTCAATCCCTACGGATCCCACATACGCACTCGAGTGAGTAACGACGTCACGCAGGGGATCCTGCAGGGCAAGGTGCAATCTGTTTCGGATATTCCCGAGGAGGACGTCACTATCGGCTTATTGGGTGCCCAGGTGGGAACCGGTGCCACCACAATCTACATCGGTGGTCGTGCGGATTCCGTGCTCAAGCGTATGGAGGATCAGAAGATGATTTCGGAGCAGCAGAAACTGCAGGCGCTCGAAGTGTTGGAGCAGCTCACGTTCCAGCCCTCACGCGATAGCATTCGTGCGGCGCACTTCGTGCTCTGGGTACGGGATCAAATCGAAGAGATGCTTGGAGGACAATCAGAGAAAGATATTTTGGAGCGTGGAGGCCTGAAAGTGACTACAACACTTGATTGGCGGCTGCAGGAAATCGCCGAGAAAGTCGTGGCGAACCATCGCGAAGATATTCTCAATCGCTTCGGAGCACACAACATCGCATTGGTGGCCATCGACCCCGTTACACGCGATGTGCTTGCGTACGTTGGCAACAGTGATTACAGCGATGAAGATCACGGTGGCAAGATCGACATGGCGCAAGTGCCGCGTCAGCCCGGATCGAGCTTCAAGCCGATCGTGTATGCAGCAGCTTTCCAAAAGGGATATACGCCCGCCACGGTTCTCTACGATGTGACCACGAAGATCGGCAACGACCAGCCTCAGGATTTTGATGGCAAGACGATGGGCCCCCTGACAATTCGTCAGGCACTTGGTGCTTCGCGCAATATCCCGGCTGCCAAGGCGTTCTTCCTTGCCGGTGGTGAACAACCTATTCTCGAGCTTGCACGTGATCTCGGAGCTCCGACGCCGCTTGTGCAACGTCGCACGCTGCAGACCCCGACTGGATCTGGAAGTTTTGAGTATGGCTGGCCCCTTGCACTGGGCGCTGCCGAGACGCCACTCTTCGAGATGGTGCAGGCGTATGCGGCGTTCGCCGATGGCGGCATGTACAAGCCTGCGGTGAGCATTCTCAAAGTGGAGGATCGCAAGGGAGCGCTGCTGTATGCACCGGAACGTGGTAAGGATGAGCGTGAGGTCCTTGATCCACGTATTGCCTACCAAATTACATCGATTCTTAGCGATGTCTCTGCACGTCCAACGGATTACTGGAAGACGCAGCTCACTGTTGGGGGCTACGAGGCTGCAGCTAAAACTGGAACGAGTAATAAGTGTCTTGAGTGGCAAGACAAGAATACGTGCAAGCTTCGCAAGCCGGATAATGCATGGGTAATCGGATACACACCCAACCTGGTTGTTGGTGTGTGGTCTGGCAATGCCGATAGTTCTTCGATGTACGAGAAGGGTGACGGCCTCAATACGTCGAGTCCGCTCTGGAAAGAATTTATGGAGCGCGCGCACCGCGTACTTACCGATACGAAACAGGCATTCGTTCCGCCTCCGGGCATCATCCAGCCGCAGATCTCTACGCTCTCTGGCGAACTTCCCACTATCTGCACTCCCATTGCGTTCCGACGGCCGGATATCTTCCTTGAAGAGCGCCCTCCTCTTCAGCAGGACCCTGCCTGTGCGCAGCTCATGGTTGACAGAGTCACACACCTACTCGCGTCCGAGGCTTGCCCGCAAGCAGCACAGGAATCTGGCAGTTTTCTCGTGGTGAAGAGCGTTCTTCCTGATCGTTGGCCTACATGGGAAGAGGGCGTGCAGCAGTGGGTGAAGGAGCAGATGGATCTGTGGTATGCCACACCGGATCACTCGGGCTCCATTCTCCCGCTCCCCGTTGCCCCCACCGAAAAGTGTGATCCTTCTCTTACACCTGGACGACTCGATCAACCTACCTTGCACATCCTCTCTCCGGAGGAAAATGGGTCCGTTACGTATCCGGCATTCCGTCCAAAACTCAGTTACAAAGTGGGATCCAAGGTGCGCGAAATTCGCTTTGTCGTTGATGGTAAACGTGTTGCCATTCGAACGGCCGAACCTTTCGATGAGCCCTTACGCATCCCACGCTCCATCGATCGCGATGGGCTTCATCGGCTCGAAGTGACGCTGATTGATGAGTACTACAACACGGTGGTGGAGACAGCCCGGTTCCGTTTTGGAGAAGGGGGTTTAAGCCTCTCAGTCTCCTTCAGTGATCCGATGGGCGACAGTACGATTGTTCAGGGTGAAACGCTCACGATGCGTGCAGATGTGCGGGATGAAGATGGTGCACTCAAGTACGTGCAGTTCTATCTCGATGATCTTTTGCTCACCACAAAACCCAAAGAGCCGTTCGCCCTCAGCTACGGTGTCACTATGAGTCCTGGTACGTATCGCCTGCGCGTTGTAGCGACAGATCTCACAGGAAAGACCATAGAAGATTCTCTGTCGCTGATTGTTACAGTAAAGCAGTAGCGCTGATGCGTACGTATCGCCGCTGTGCTACTGGGCTTTGTCGAATACGCATAAAAATGCTATAATGTTTGGATTTTCTTCACATACACATACTTTCTGCACTAACGAGGAACGGCGTGTATCCGCATATCTTCCGCCAGGGGTGGAATGCGATCATGTTTCTGATTTTTGCGCTCGTTTTCGTCGTGATATTCACCATGATCGTTCCGTACAACATGGATGAGTTCATCCACTACGACACAATTCTCTGTCATTTGTATCTGGGGAATAATTATGATCATCTCTGCGATCCTTTCGCTCTGAATCTGCTCAACAGCGGACTCATCCTTCCGCTGCGAGCGTTCCATTATTCAGGAAGCTTTCCGGCACTTTATTTCCTTCCGGTTCTGTTCATATGGAACAGTCCACTTGCGGCGCGTCTATTGGGACTACTGTTTCTCATGACGGGTGGCGCGATTGCCGCACGTGCCTTCGGTTTCCGTCCACGTATTGTTGTGCCGGCACTTATGCTCACATTTCCGTATCTTTTTCAACATCTGGTCGATACGGGTCCCGTAGGCATTCACATCCTGTTTGTCTTTCTTTTGTACGTTCTACTGGATCGATGGTGTGCTAAGCAGCGCTGGCGTACCATCATCACCATTGCACTTGTGACGTTTGCGGGTCTCTGGACGAAGCTTGTTTTCTTCTGGTTTGCACCGGGACTCCTTCTTTTCTTACTGATTCATATCGTTCGCAATTGGGCAGTGCTTCGGGGCTCAGGTCGCCGAGGTCGGTTTGTATTGCAGGGGGCAGTGGCGCTCATGATACTTGGTCTTCTCATGACGGTATTACTTCTCTCAACTGCTGCCGATGACTCGACGGTACGGCCATTTCTCGATCAGATAATGAGCAGTCAGTCATACAGCCTGTCGGAGATGCTGAGGGGTACATGGATCGAATGGTCCCCTTCGTGGTACGCCTTTTTGCATCCTTTGGAGGCCACGCAACGTGTTTACGAAGTGATGTTGGTTCCTAGGCTCTCCAGAGTCTTCTGGATCATCCATTATCTCTTCGTTCCCTTCATCCTCCTTCTACTCGCACTATTTGCCAGAGGGTTGTCTCGTCGGGCTCTTGTCCTCCCTGCGGTGCTCTATGTGAGTTTCCTGCTTACTCTCATGATGATCATTCGTACCCAGGACTCATGGGCCATGCACCACGCGATTCTGAGTTATCCATTCCTCATCCTTGCCACTCTCGCAACGATACGCGTTGCTCTAGGTGCGTGTGCATCCCGATCTCGTCTGTGGCTCCGTGCCATTCTCTTTATGTGGGGAGCTACCTTTATTGTGGTGAATCTCTTCCTCTACGCCTTGTTCCCAACACAGACGTATCAGTTTCACAACACTCCGCAGAAACATATGGTGCAGCGGATCATCAATACCGGTTCGATTCCTGATCGCACCATGGTACTCACGCTGGATTGGGGAATGTACTACTACGCAGGGCTCTTTGGATCTTCGAACAAGAGTGTGCTCTTTGAGTGGGGGATGAATGCCATAGATCACATCGAGTATATGCAGGATCTTGCACGAGAAAATAATCGAAAGATTGTTCTTCTCTATACGCCTGCAGATACCTCCATCAATGCTCCGCTGTTGCGCTGGATAATGCAATTAGAACCCTGCGCTGCCACACCGCCCGATTCAGACTGGGTGATGCTGACAGAGCCAGATGAAGAAATTCGCGAAGTGTGTCAGAGCTATGCAGCTGCTTCATCACAGCCATCGCTCATCCGTCGTCTGTTGTTACAGGCCTCACTGACAAACTAAGCAGATCAGAGTTGCGCCGCAATCTCATTTGCAATGTCAGCGTTGGTGTGAATTTCTGAGACATCGTCATCTTCTTCTACTGTCTCAATAAGATTCATTAGCTGCTGAGCAGTGGCCAGATCCGTCACTGCCACTTTCTGTGCGGGAACGAATTTGAGTCCTGCCGTCGGCACCTCGCAACCCGCTGTCTTGAGTGCGTCGCGCACCTTCGGCCAGTGCGTGGCATTCGTTACGACCTCGACGGCATCTGCCGACCACTCAATGTCTTCGGCTCCTGCATCGATGAGTTGCAATTCCAACTCCTCAGAACTTGTGAGCCCCGATTTTGTACCGACAACTACCCCCTTCTGCTGAAACATCCACAAGACGGAGCCTGATTCTGTCCACCGACCACCACGTCGCTCTAAGGCAGAGCGTACGTTGCTCAGGGTTCGGTTCTTATTGTCAGTAAGGCATTCGATGACCATCGCAACATTGCCGGGACCGTATGCAGCGTAGGTCTCGACTGCCATTTGTTCTCCCTTTAGTTCGCCGGATCCTTTCTTAATTGCACGCTCGATATTCGCATTCGGCACGCCATCAGCTTTCGCGTTATCGATCGCAGTGCGCAAACCCGGATTCATATCTGGGTCCGGTCCGCCGCGTGCTGCCATTTCGACTAAGCGTGCATGTCGTGTGTAGATTTTGCCGCGCTTTGCGTCTTGCGCGGTTTTGCGCACTTTGATGTTGGCCCATTTTGAATGTCCTGACATAATGAAAGTATAGCGGTTTGCAAAAGGAGTTGGAGAGATTGCCAGCCAAATCGAGCAAGCTGTAAATGCTCAATAATGAGGCATCTTTGATTTTCTTACTTTCGATACGCGATCATGCCCATGAATCGCGCACGCTCGATGGAGTTCTTCAGCATTTTCTGGTGCTTGAGACACACTCCGGTGTAGTAGCGCTTCATAATATTGCCGAAGTAGTCGATGAAAGGCTTCATGGTGGGGTAATCCTTGTAGTCGATGTACTTCGTTTCTTTGAGGCAGAAGGGACATTTCTTTCCCCTAGGATCACTACGTTGCACCTGCTGCTGCCGCTGTTGTTTGCGGGGTTTCATTCTAAAGTGAGGAGTAGGGGGTAGGGTTCAGAGGCCGAGTGTGTCATCTGAGATGAGTTCATCGAGCTTCTTATTCAAATCAGCTTCTTCGAGTGTGGAGGTAGGCTCTTTCTTCTTTGCCTCTGTGCGCTTGACATCGCGCTTCGCCTTCTCAACCACTTTGCGCTGGAGACGCTTCTCTTCTTCTTTTTGCTTTGTCTCGACCGCTGTCTCGCGATCTTTGAGCCACTGTTCGAAACGCTCAGAGAACTTTGTGACCTCGTAATCCTTCGGAGGTCTTACGATGAGATGCCGAAGCATGTTCGGGAGGATTCGCAAATGTCCATCGACCTCTCGTATCTTTGAGGGGTCCATTTCGAAGTAGATCACAATGAAATTACCATCCGTTTGCTTTTTGATGGGGTAGGCGAGACCACGTCTGCCCCAAGCGTCTCTGACAAGTTCCTTCGCTTCTGCCTCAGCAAAAATCTCATCAATACCTTTCAGGAGCGTCTGCTCTTCTTTCTGTGAGAGATTGCTCGGGTAGAGAACACAGAATTCGTAGATAGCCGTGTCTTCGGATGAGGGCGTGAGAGTGGTCATACGACTTGTGGGTGGAACCGAGCATCGCTGTAGATGCGCGGAAATCGTGTGGGCACTGTAGGGGTGTGCGAAGTGGCACGTCAAGCGGGTTAAGGAGAAAACTGGAGTCGCCCACGAGGATTGCCCGGCTTTGTCTGCGGACTACGCCGTGGCATTTGGTTTCATAATGTTTGGGAATGGCGAACATTGCGGCATAGCCCCAAAGGGCGAAGTCGAATGGAGCCGCCCACCCTCCTGCGCGCTTTACGCTACGGACGGGCAGGCGAGATTTGAATGGTTCGACTCCCACGCTCCGCTCGGTCGCTCACCACAGGCTCGTGACCCCCTCCTTACCATGGATATGCCGCTGCGCGGCAGATATTTTTTTACTACGCCCCGCAGCAAGTGCGGGGCTTGGCACTGAGCTAGGGCGGCAAGCGCATCACAATGGAGCTCCTTATGGAAGCTTATCAGGTACCAGACTAAGTCCTCATATTGCCGATTAAAAAGAGAATGAGAATTAGCATACTTATCTCAAAAACACTCAACCACTCTGCACTAAAGCGCAGAGTTTTGACTCACGAGCGGGGACAACAAAGTGCCTGCGCTACGCCTGCGGGCTAAGCGCAGGGTATGGAACTATTTAATTGTTACTCAGGCATTCTATTAATGCAATTCGGCTTATCTGATTAATTTCTAACCCTGTCTGGTTTAAAGCGCGAAAAAACTGCCATGAGAGAGGCAACCTCCTCCAATTTCTAGCAATAATTACATTATTGTGTTATAATGAGAAGATGGATATAGCCGAAACAGACATCTCGTCACAGGCTGAACAGCAGAAAACTGATAGTCACGGGAATATTCTGGATGCAGTTAGTCAGACCCACGATCAAATAGATAACGCTTTGTCACGTCATCAGGCCATGGCCGAGAAACTCAAAAAATTTGCCGCAGAGTGCGCTGTACCGATTCTTTCAGTGGAAAATATTGATGATGTACTGGGTGACAAACCCTATCTGTCTCATGCCCTGATATCCGGCGAAAGACTGGCACCCATCCTTGATAAAGGGGAATTGCTGAGTTCCAAAAAGAGCGGCACCGCGACTATGACGTATGAAACAGATAAATTGATAGGAATGGACAAAAATGTTTTTCTTGCCCTCGGAAAGGGATACATGTCGGAAAAGGGCCGGTTTGCCTTCATTTTCGATCCTCAAAAACTGGCGGCCATCAATGGTGCGACATTCGTCTCCGATGATCTAATGAGAGTCATAGATGATAAAAAGATCATTGAAGATTTTCTTGAGAGACACAAACAAGAAATCATCCAAATAATCAGAACACACAAAGAGAAAATGAATGAATTTTTTCGCGCAAGAGTTTGCTATGCTTTCCAAGGTGGATATGGCATTTACGGCCGATATTTCGATGGATCAGGCAACGATAGGGTCGAAGATTTTCTTCAAGCTATCGATGCAAAAGGCTTCCATGGAATAGCCCATGAAGCTGAGGTAATCGATCAATATACCATTCTTTCCGATGCGATTCTCAGGGAGGATATCATGCCATCGAATCTGAGGACCGCATTGATCTGGGAACTTAAGGAAAAAATTATCGATCCACATACTGTAAGTGGCGAAGAAAATATTCTCCGGGAACTCCAGAGAGTCTGGGATTCGGATTCAGGCCGCTACCGAAAATTTTTGCCTGAAGGAAGTGCGGTGCCTGAATCGGTGACGGAAGTACACATACCGAACAAGCTGATTCTTCGAGATGCACTTCTTGGTGTCTATGTTCCAAGAGAATAGGTTCCCGAGTTTCTAGAAAAAATTCAACAATTAGGAATCGAATAATGTACCCAAAACTACGCCAAAACCCTTCGCAATTTTCTCCATCGTACTCAGCCGCATATCTCTTGGATTGCTGCTCTCATGCTCCTGATAATACTGGATTTGAACTGGACATTACAGAACAGGAAGCTCAACTATGAGCCACATTTTGTGTTTGCGGCTCTCAAAAAGACCAAAGAGAAGCACAAGGCGGAGTTGGCAAGGCTTGAACCGTCAGTTATCGGCTCTGAGACAAGTCTCGTGTCTTCTCCTGCGTTAGTGAATTCTATATGGAGCCGCCCACGAGATTTGAACTCGTGACCCCCTCCTTACCATGGAGGTGCTCTACCACTGAGCTAGGGCGGCTTACTGTGCGGGGAGTGTATAAGTTTCGTCGTAGGGACGACAAGGCAAGTCATACTGAATCCTCCTCGAGGAGCTCAGCCCACGTGAGGAGTGGCTCATCCTTCCATTTTCTGATGGCATTGCGCAGTGTGATTAGTGGCAGGAACGCGCATTGTAAGCGGCGGGTGGTCAACGGGACCCCAAGGAGTGTGCGCATGTCTTTTGGTGAGAAGGTTGCAGCATCCTCAACGGTCATCTGCGCGAGTTTTTCTAAGAGCATCGAAATCCCGGCCTGACTTAAGGCACAGCCACTACCATTCCATCCAGTATCCACGATCTTTCCGTTTTGGACTTCAAGTTCCAGTGAGATGGCATCGCCGCATGCGGGATTATGTTCGGTATGTTCGATTGTCCGATTGGCGACTGGCGACTTGTGTCGCGGGTGCCGGTGGTGCTCCAGGATGTGCTCGGCGTAGAGATCCATGACAGGAGGTAAGGAAAGTAAGGAAAGGCAGGAAGGTGAGGAAGGTGCGAGAGATTGAGAAGGCAGGCAGGCGCAGAGCAGTCCTCCGTGGCTGCGATTCAGGGGTTAGGCAATCAGTGTTTTGACGGCACGGAGGATTGCGGGGCCGAGGGAACGCACTTCTTCTTCTGTATTGTAGAGAGCCAGTGAGACTCGTACAGAAGCAGGAATGCCCAGGTGCTCATGGAGCGGTTGTGTGCAGTGATGGCCCGCACGCAGACAGAATCCTTCCTTCCCAAGCAGATCGGTGAGATCGTGCGGATGCGCTGCCTCACAGACAAAACTCACACATCCGCAAGCCTCATCGGGGCGCTGGGGTCCAAGGATGCGAAGGCCGGGGATTGTCTGGAGTGTTGCGTACGCGGTTTTCATGAGAGCAGCTTCGTGTGCCTCGATGTCTTTCCAGTGTATTTTCCCAAGCCATTCGAGTGCTGCCGTCAGTCCCACTGCTTCGATGATGGGCGGCGTACCAGCCTCGAACTTCTGCGGAGCATCTGCAGGGGTGAATGAGTCGAGGTGCACTTCGCGAATCATCATGCCTCCACCAAGAAAAGGAGGCATGCTGCGCAGAAGATGCCGTTTGGCATAGAGCACGCCGATACCAGTGGGGCCGTAGACTTTGTGTCCTGAGAATGCGAGAAAGTCACAATCCAATTCCTGTACAGAAATCGCGTGGTGCCCAATAAGTTGCGCTGCATCTATGGCTACGAGTGCCTTTGCCTGGTGAGCTTCGGCGATGATTTCTGCAATCGGCGTTTGTATACCGAGGACATTGCTCAATCCCGTTATACTGAGGAGGCGGACATTTCCTTTTTTGAGCGCACGGGTGAGCTCCTCACGATTCACGTGTCCCTGTTCATCAATACCGATCCATACAATTTCTATACCCTTCTCTTCTTTGAGCTGCAACCATGGAACAATATTGCTGTGATGCTCAAGGAGCGTGAGTGCTACGGCGTCTCCTTTCTTGAGCGTGGCATGACCCCAGCTTCGCGCGATGAGATTGAGTGACTCTGTGGCGCCTTTGGTGAAGATGATCTCGTCACGGTGCTGTGCATCCACGAAGGAGCGTACGGATTCCCGTGCGAGTTCGTAGCGATCCGTCGCTTCGCCTGAACGTGGATAGAGTCCACGATGCACATTGGCATACTCTTCTCGCACGAACGTATCCATCGCATGTAAAACCGCTTCAGGTTTTTGTGCTGATGCAGCGGTATCGAAGTAGACAAACGGCCCCGGCTTCTGCAAGGCAGGGAATTGCCGACGGATGGCGATTTCTTCCAATGACATGCAGGGAGGAAGCATAGCAGCAGGGTGGCAAATTTCGGAGCTTTACACTGCCTTTCCATGCGCTTTCTGGTAGGCTCGGTTCCTGTATGCAGAAGCGCACTATTCAGATTCTCTCCGTTTTGCTGTTGCTCGGTCTCATGCTCTGGGGCGGCTACAGTACGTTCGTATACTTGGGCATTCCCGTTCATGGAGCTGTTCTTCTCGATAATGCAACCAAAGATCTTCTACGGCAGCAGGACTGTATAAATACGCCGTTTATTTGTGGAATTCAGAGCATTTTCTCGACGGTGGCGTTTGCGATCGCCCGATCGGGGCGGTTTCTTGGATACATCATTTCCTGCGTTGTTTTCTTCCTTCTCTTTTGGGGAGCGTTTGCACTGAAGACGGGTCGTTGGCGCACATTGCGTGTGCACGATCGCCCGATCAGTCTGGTCTTGGGATTTCTCTTCTTGGTTTGGCTCCTTTTTACTACACTGAGTCAATCGCAGACTGGTGGGGTTTCGATACGGCAACTTTCCGAGCCCACTGCTCTGGTCTATACCGATGCATCACCCTCTGTGCTCCAAGAGCTGAGGAATAATTTCAACGGTCTCGAACAACGTGGATGCCTGAAGCAGATCGGCACGTTTACCAGTGGCGCTAAGGCGTATCACATCACGATCCGTTGCATGCAGCAGTCGTTTCTCACGCGCGTTGTCCCCGTATTCCTCTTCGTTCTTGCTCTTCTGTTTGAGTTTTTGGTCATGGGAAGGATGCTCCTCCGTCTTCTCAAAGTTCCCTCTCCCTCTTTTCTTGTAGAGATGGTCATGAGTGCGGGCCTTGGTGCATGTGCGTGGGTGGCCATTCTCTGGTTTCTGGCGGTCGCACATCTCATCGTTGCTCCTGCTGTGTGGATTTTCGTACTCCTCGTTCCCGTTTTGGCGTACAAAGATGTTCTCTATTGGTGGCGCGCGCTCACGCAACCACGTGAGACACGGGAAATTCGTTGGCTGAGTGGGGAAGTAGTGCTGATGTGGCTGCTTTTGAGTTACCTCGCACTCAATTTTCTGACGATCGTCCGTCCCTTTCCCATCGGGTGGGACGATCTGGGAAGTTACCTCAACCGTCCACGGCTTATGGTGAGCTACGGATACTTCATCTTTTCAATGGCGCCGTTCCAGTGGGAGTACCTCACATCACTCGGCTTCGTGCTCTTCGGGTACAACAGCATCTTTGGTGCGACGACAGCAATGGCAGTGAACTGGACTGCGGGACTATTGGCCGTTCTCGCCGTTGCCACCTTTGCAAGACACTTCATCGGCAGGAATGCTGGCGTTCTTTCGGCTCTTCTCTATTACACCCTGCCTCTTGTGGGGCATTTTTCCTTTGCGGATATGAAGATCGATAATGCGATCTTCACAATGGGTACACTTTCCATGTTGAGCATCTTCATTGCGCTCTTTTCTCGTACGGATGACGCCGATCATGCTGCCGTGACCATATCATGGCGCTGGGTTGCGCTTGCGGCTGTGTTCGCGGGGTTCGCTTTCTCCATGAAACCGACAGCCGTCATGGTACTCATGGCGGTGTTTTCAGTATTGATCGGTGCCTCACTCCACTGGATTGGCTTCTTGGGTGCCGTCTTCTGGGTGATTGTCGCATTTATTGTCCAACATGCACTCGATCTTTCTTCCATCGAGCAGCGCGTGGCAGGTACTTCTTCGATATCGCCGACGATATTCCTTGGAATATTTGTTCTATTGGGCGTGGTTCTTTCTGTCATTGCGGCGTTGCTACGTCGCAATCGGATAAAGACAACAGTATTTTCGATCATTGTGTTCATGATGTTCTTCTTTGCTTCCATCTTCCCGTGGGTTTACCACAATAATTTCATTCGTGGTCGCATCATTCCCACACGGATCGAGCTGGGAGTGCCCAATTCCAACAGTCCATCCTTTGACCTCGATGGCACCGGGATTCCGACTCCGGATCGCCCGTACAGAACATTGCCTCAAGATCTGCAGGTGGATAAGAGTGTTCCTGCCTGCAAGGCGACCGGCAGTACCGAAGAGCTCGATCGCTACTGGGGGTTCGGCAACGGATGGAGTCACTACTTAATGCTTCCGTGGCGGACGGTACTCAATCTCGATTCTGCCGGGTACTACGTCACTACGTCTCCTGTGCTCTTTCTTTTCCCACTTCTTCTTCTGCTTCCTCTTTTCTGGATGAGGAAAGGGAGGTGGCTGCGTTGGCTTTGGGTTGCCACACTCTTCTTGATTGTTGAGTGGGTGTTCCTCGCGAACGGTATTCCGTGGTACGGCATCGGCATGTTCCTTGGCCTCGTCATCTGCGTTGAAGCGTTGTTTGTGCATGCCCCCGATGTGTTCAGTCGCACAGTGGCGGGTGTGCTGATTGTCGTTGCTCTCGTGTGTTCCTTTGGTCAGCGCTTCTGGCAGTATGAAATTCAGAAGAATCTTTTGGAGTATCCCTTTGGCAAAATCTCTGCCGCAGCGTTGCAAGAACGCACTGTTTCATACTATGACGATATTGCTCTCATGGCTGTTGAACGGGGAAAATCCATGCCAGACAGGCCCTACCTGTACCGCGTTGGCACATTCATTCCATACTTCATTCCGCGGAATTTGGAGGTCATCGGTATTTCGGATCACCAATTGGATTTCTTCAACTGTATCTTTGCGGAGCGTGATCCCGCGCTCACACTTAAGCGTCTGCAGGCGCTTGGGTTCAACAGCATCGTCTTTGATACCAATACAGTCACGATCGAGAAAGATCCCAACGGTTCGCTGCATCAGAAAGTCAATGCATTCCTTGAATTTGCAAATTCTCGCTCTCTCGGAATCGTTCCACAAGTGAATGACTCCGATGCTGGTATTGCGTACATTCTCCTGCCATAAGCATGCGTGTGATTGCCGTCATTCCGGCGTACAACGAAGCGAAACGCATCGCGAGTGTCGTGGAAAATACATCCAATTTCGTGGATACCGTGGTTGTAGTGGACGATGGCTCCTCAGACGCAACTGCTGTTGTGGCTGAACGTGCGGGTGCCATGGTTGTGCGTCACGCACAGAACTGTGGCGCCGGAGCGGCGACGATGACGGGCATTGAAGCGGCACGTGCTATGGGTGCGGAAGTCATCGTCACACTCGATGCTGATGAGCAGCATGATCCTCGCGATATTCCGTCACTCCTCCATTCGGTTCTCACCGATCGGGCTGATATTGTCTTCGCCAATCGTTTTGGCCAGAAAAATCATATCCCCTTCATCCGGCGATTCTTCAATGCTGTTGGTAATCTGGTGACATTTGCCACGACCGGGCGCTGGGTGAATGACAGTCAGTGCGGATTTAAAGTGTTCGGTCCGCGTGCCGTACGCGAGGTCTCAATCCGTATGAGTGGCTACGAGTTCTGCACGGAGCTCGTGCGCGAAACGGTGCAGCGCCAATGGCGCGTGGCCGAAGTGCCCATCAAGGTTCTCTATTCGCAGTACACGCTGGCCAAAGGCCAGTCGTTCGCCAATGGCGTGAAAACGGCATTGCGAATTCTACTCCGTTCCTTCCTCCGGTAGACTATGAATCCCATGCTCCCTCTCACGCCGTACCAGATCATCGCGCCTCTCATTTCGCTCTTTGCCATTCTCTATGTGTGGAGCTTGGTGATGAAGCAGAAGAAAACCATTTGGGAGGGTTTGCTTTGGACGCTCTTTTGGATGGCGGTTGCCGTCATTGCCCTCTTTCCTCCTGTCCTCGATTACCTGGCGTTCGTGATGGGATTCAAAGATCGGCAGAATGCGCTGCTCATCACATTTCTCGGCGTACTCTCATTCATCGTCTTCTACCTTATTGTCCGCTTAGAGGAGCTGGAGCAGCGACAGACGAGGCTCACGCGTTCCATGGCACTCAAAGATGCAGGGTTGAGTCGAACGAAAGTAGAGGCTCATGGCGAAGGCACCCATGAACAAGGATCATGAAGACTATTCTTCTTATATCACCGTACTGGAAAGAATCTCATCGCTGGATGGTGAGGACTTTCGTGGAAGGCAAACCTTCAGCCTTCACCCTTCGGGTTACGGCCGACAGGACGGTTTTCCTTCCACGGGCCATCCTTTCCCTTAATAGGTGCGGCTCCAGCGCGGGAACCCGCGAGACCCGCGCTTCGCCGAAAATTCATTCATGATTTTATGAAAACCATTCTCCTCATCTCACCGTATTGGAAAGAAGAACACCGATGGATGGTGAGTACAGTGAAGCTGGCGGAGCTCTGGCAACGGCTGGGCTTTAGAGTTGTGGTGGCATGCATGGGTCCCGAAAACGGAGCAGAGACAGTCAGCCCCACACTCATGATTCATCGCAAGAAGGATTTCTTCTTCCCCGATCCGTGGAATTACGGAATTGCATTGGGCTTTTCGGGCTTTGTGCGTCGAATCGTTCGTGAAGAGAAGCCAGATTTTATTGTGGTGAACAAACTGCTCTTCTGGACATCGCTCTCGGCGATTCCTCTCACACTCTCTCGCCGTCGGCCTATTGTACTCACCGATACATTCGTCGGTATCACGTGGTGGCCGCAGGGAATTCTGCCGCGGATCGGTGCGGCCATCTACGCGTGGACACTGGGGTGGCTCATCCTCCTCTGCGCAAAGCGTGTTGTTCTTTTCCATCCGCAATCCAAAGGTTTGCTCAAGCGTCTTGGCATCGCCAAAAAGACGCAGGTGATTCCTACCGGAATTGATCCTGCTCCGTACGGAATTGGACGCACTGCATCCGATCGGGTGACGTTGACGTATGTAGGTCGGCTCGAATCGGTCAAAGGAGTGGAGGATTTTCTTGCGGCGGCCACGTCTGTGCTCCAGGATTTTCCGCAAACGCACGTTCAGGTCGTTGGATGGTACCCTTCGACAAGCTCCCATTCGACAGGCTCAGGGCAGGCAGGGCAGGCAAACCATCCTCTGGTAAATCAATATCAAAAACAGGTGACATTCACCGGGCTACGTCACGACATTCCCGATATTCTGCGTTCAACGGATATCTTCGTGCTTCCCAGCTACAGTGAGGGCCTCAGCAATGCTCTACAGGAGGCGATGGCGAGTGGGTGCGCGTGTATCGCGAGCGAAGTCGGCGGTAATAGATTTCTCATCGTTAATGGTGTTTCGGGCCTGCTGTTTCCGGCGGGTGACCGAGAGGCGCTGCGTGCTCACCTTCGTCGTCTGATCGAAGATCCTACAAAGCGTCGTTCTCTCGGTGAGGCCGCACGCAAACGCATCGAAGAAACATTCGATTGGAAGGTGGTGGGGGAGGAGTACCGCATCCTCTTTAAACAGCAGTGTTAATGAATGACATTGCCCTTCTACTGCAAGGGAGATTTTCGACGTAATGTATGAACAATTTCACAATGCAGGTGTGTGACGATGTATCATGCTCCCTCATCCATGAAGCCCAAAGTCGTTCTTCTCTCGGCCTTCATCACTCCACTGCGCAGTGGTGCCGAAGCATGTGTGGAGGAGGTTGCGCACCGTCTTTGGCAAGAATTCGACATCACTATTGTGACGGCGATGCTCACAAGAAAACTTCCCGAAGATAATCCGTTCCGTGGACAGGCGCGCATTGTGCGCGTGGGCATTGGTCACGGTATCGACAAGTGGCTGTTCCCGTTGCTCGCTCCTTTTGCCGTGCGACGACTGCGGCCGCAGATCATCCATGGTGTGCTCGAATCCTTCGCGGGCTTGGCACTGGTGCTTTCGAAAATACTCTCTCCACGGGCAAAAGCTATTCTTACCTGCCAAAGCACCAATACCTCTTTCCTCGTTGGATTGATGCACCGTCGGGCAGATCGCGTGACGGTCATCAGTCGTGCGCTCCTGGCGCGGGCTCAGGGCTTTGGTCGTACGGATGCCATTCTGATTCCCAATGGTATTGATGTGCCTGCAATTGAACACGCGTGCACCGAGATGAAAAAAATTCCGGGGCGTATCCTCTTCGTGGGCAGATTAGAACCCATGAAGGGAGTGGATGTGTTGCTGCGCGCACTCGCACGGTTGCTTGAGATGCGTAAGTCCTCCAATGGAGGTCCAGATATCCATCTGCGTATTGTGGGACGGGGCTCTGAAGAGAAGGCACTCAAGCAGTTGGCATCCGATCTGAAGCTTACTGAACACGTGGCGTTTGTTGGGTTCACCCCAATCCCACGGGTTTTCGATGAATTCGCACAGGCGCAGATTTTCTGCGGACTCTCGCGCAGCGAAGCATTGGGCAATGTGTTTCTCGAAGCACAGGCTGCGGGCTGTGCGGTTGTTGCAACACGTACGGGTGGAATCCCCGATATTGTGGAAGATGGTAGGACCGGTTTTTTGGTCATACCAGATGATGCCGAAGCAGCAGCACAGGCGATGCAGAAGCTTCTTGCAGATTCTCGGCAATGGCAGGAATTGGCGCAGGCGGGGATGGTCAATGCCCGATCCTATGATTGGCAGGGGATAGTAGAAAGGTATGCGGAGGTGTATCGAGGAGTTGAAAAAAATTAAAAATATGATATTATAGCTTATATGGAGCAAGGCCCCATCAATCCTTTCTACAAAGCGTTTAGCGAGAAAACGTATCAGGACAAAATCAATTCTCCTTCAAAGAGTGATATCTATTATCACCGATTCCATCATCCCCTCATTGAAGAGGCGAAGAAACATGCGGACGGCGGCATTGCGAATGTACTCGATCTGGCATGCGGACACGGGCATGAAATGATTTTCATTATTGGCGATCCTCAAGTCCGCTTGTTCGGTTTGGATCTCTCTGCCGAGACACTTCGTTCCTCTACGAGAAAACGTCTGGGTCAGGTAAATCTCATTGCTGCAGATGTTGAACATTCTCCTATTGCAGATAACTCAATGGATGCTGGCATGGCCGTGAATGCCGTTGTTTACAAGCCGGATCAGATGCTGTCTGCCTTGTATCACGCACTTAAGCCGGGAAGAAAATGCGCTGTGAACTTCCGCGTGTTCTCGCATCGCTTGAACAGGCCTTTCTATCAATATTATCTTGATCGCAACTGTTCAATCTCTGATCAGGTTCTTCATGTCGGAGATGAAGAATTTACATTGAAGGTTTTGGATTATCGCCAATGCACCGAAGAGATTTATCGAAACCTAGATCGACAGATGTACTTTCAGACAGCAGAGGATGTTGAACGGTTTGCGAGGGCGATCGGATTCAATGTTGCCGGGCATCAGTATTTTCACTTTGCTTCTCCGGTGAATCCGGAGAATGAAGTGGATGTATTTACGCTTGAGAAACCATGGAAGCCGAGGAGCGAGTGGACATCCAGCCCACAAGTGCACGCAGAGTGAGCAGTGGATGTCGTAGTACAAACTTCTTTAGTCCGCCGCTACCGTGACCGCTAAGGTTCCTGCCCTGTTTTCGGCGTGAGACGTACTGGCCGATCATGCCGCTTAATGCATGTACCACTGCGGTATTTCCGGTTTTCCGTTCTCCGGGCGGCAATCCTGCTACTACGATTTGGAGCGTTTGAAAGCGCTCAAAGATTCCCCGTCCCATTCCTTCGTTCGTGACGCTCATGCCGGCAGGATGCACGCGGAATTTCCCCAGACTCTGCGGCACGTACACAAAATCAGAATGCAGTAGGCATCGGGCCCAGTATTCACTATCCAGAAATTGCACCATCGAGGCATTGAAAGGGCCGACCTTCTTCATCAGCGATCGTCGTAGTACCACAAAGCTCGGCTCGCCGATGACGTTAGGCTTGAGCCCCCGTTCAAGCCACCAGCGCAGGAAACTCCGATGCTCGTGCAGGCCGGGCTGGACGCTCTTCTGTACGAATTCATGGAGCTCGTCGTAGAAGGGTGCCGTAGAGACGCTCCCTTCCTTCAGATATGTGTGGTTCGCCGTGGCAAATCCTGCGGAAGGGTTCGCGTCGAGTGCGGCGATCATTACTTCCAAATACGCCGGTTCCCACAAATCGTCATGGAAGAGGAAGGCCACAAATTCCGAATCGCCCTGCGGCCAGCATGCATTCCAGTTTCCGCCGATGCCGAAGTTTTTTTGATTCCGGCCGAAGGTGATGCGAGGATCCGAAAGGTAATCCTGCACGTGCGATTCCACGTTCTCTCGTACGGAGGCATCATCATTGATGAGTAGCGTCCAATCGGTGTGTGACTGGGCGAGCACCGATTCTACGGCAGGACGAATATGGGCTTCTTGCGCTTCGTAGGCCGGCATGTACACCGTAACTCTCGACTGTTTCATAGCTCTCAGACTAGCGCAGATTTCGCTTTCGCAGAAGTATTCTGGCGCATAGAATGGTTTGGTATGAAACGCGTCCTTCTTACCGGCATCGACGGCTTCATTGGCCACCACTTCGCAGAGGGGATTCTCAAGAATACTGACTGGAAGTTAGTGGGATTGAGCAAGATAGACTCAGCCTCTACGCTTCACCGTCTTACGGATATCGATCTGTGGAGCAAAAAATTCACTGGTCGTGTGGAATTCGTCTACCACGATCTGCGCGCTCCTATCAATCCCTACGTGGCGAACCGCATCGGACCGGTGAATTATATCTTTCACCTTGCAGCCAGCACGCACGTTGACCGATCGATTGAGTATCCGATGGAGTTCGTGCTCGATAATGTCGTTGGTACAGGCAACCTTCTCGATTATGCACGTACGCTCGATGGCCTAGAGCTCCTTAGCTACTTCAGTACTGATGAGGTCTTCGGTCCGGCGCCGGAGGGAGTCGCATTCAAGGAGTGGGATCGCTATAAATCGAGTAATCCCTATGCTGCCACCAAAGCCGGAGGTGAAGAGCTGGCGTACAGCTACTTCAATACGTACGGGCTTCCTCTCGTCATCACACATACGATGAACGTATTCGGGGAGCGGCAGCATCCTGAGAAGTTCATTCCCAAAACTATCAATGCCGTGCAGCACGGCGAACGTCTCTTCGTACATTCCGATCCCAGTCGCACGAAGGCAGGTATTCGCTCCTACGTGCATGCGCGCAACGTGGCGGAAGCGATGCTCTTTCTCATTCAGCAGCACGAAAAAGGAGTGCCGGTACTTGGCGATAAGTTCAACATCGTCGGTGAGAAGGAGGTCGATAACCTTGTGCTTGCTGAGTTCATTGCCAAGGTCGTCGGCAAGGAGCTCAAGTATGAACTTGTGGATTTCCATTCCAGTCGTCCCGGGCATGATCTGCGCTATGCGCTCGATGGAACCAAGCTTAAAGAGATGGGCTTCACCTATCCCAAAACTTTCGAGCAGAGCTTAGAAAAAACCGTGGAGTGGTACGTTGCGCATCCTGAATGGCTTCTTGCAGATTTCAGCAAGGCGCAGTTTGCCAAGGAGCAGCAGGCGTTTGATGCGAATGCAGCTTCCAAATGAAATAGTAACAAGAGAGCCAAAGCGAACCACATAAGCCGTGTTATATGACCCGAGTTCACAACTGTAAAATGTTCCGCTCTCAGCGGAGTAACAATTGTGAACGAGAGCGCAGCAGGGCGAAGCATTCCGTTTTTTGGGTGGGCAGGAAGAACAACGGATACAAAAAAACATATGCTGGCAATTTCTGGTATAATAGAACAGTACACATAAAACTTATGCCAAAAGAAGGTCAGGAGCGAGCCCATTCTCAATTGCCTGATAGTCACGAACTTCGGGTAGATAATGCTACTGATTTTGTGGAGTATCCGGAAAAGTTGAATCAGTTACAGAGTTTTGTAGAGAAACAATATGGTATCAAGCTAAGCAATCCGCCTTCATTATATGATTTAATGCGCGTCGACCAATTTGCTTATCTGGTTCCGGAGGATCTCGCACAGCGCGAAGCTCTGAAAAAGGCTCGTACGGGGTTCGTGCTCAGCCCCTCTGGAATAGGTGCAGGAGGATTTACGCCGAAGGATGGACGTAATCTTCAGTTATTCTTTCAGCCATACTTCAATGACATTGAAGACTATGCGGAAAGGACCCCCATGACTACAGGATTCCATTCACCTTCTGTATTCATGCATGAAGCTACTCATCTCGCAGATTACAAAAATATCTTACCGAAAGAGGAAATTCTAAAAGTTCGCGATATTATTGCCGCTGCACACCAGCGGGGATCGGATGCATTCATGACGAAATACTCTACTTCGGAGTATTCAGAATTTTCTGATGACTCCAGTGAAGTTCTCACGACAATTACTGAGCGGTATGTCGACAATCCGGTGAGATTCGTGAATAACATGAACCATCCTAACAATGTAGATGAACGGAAACTTGCAGTTATTCTCATCGACAATCATATGCTCCCTTCTGATGCCCTGGATATGGAAGGTGCTCGGAGAAAACTTCGCGCGTCAAACAGATACTTTATGCGACCGGAAGCATGCAATGCTATAGGAGATGATGTTGAAACACTCGTACAGAGGGATGCCGCGAATCTGACTGCGTATCTGCGGAATCCGTACCTCGGATTGCAACTACTGGAGAAGGAACATGAGGCGGAGTTCAAGGAAAGTAGTGAACAGTTATTGGCTTTGGATACAGAGCTTAAGGAAGAGAACTTGGATCCTGAGATGGAGATCGATCTCATGAAGAAGAGGGATAGCATACGAGATAAATTGTTCATTCTTCGGAATGAACTCATGAAGCAGGCACTAGCCGGATCGACAGGCTTGGAATCTCTGCTGGATAATCAGCCAATCCTGCAGAATTACTCCAGCCTCATGGTTTTATTCTTCAGAAATGGCTTTCGACCAAATATGTCGCGTTCAATACGCAATATAATCGACAATCGTGAGGAGGACGTTTTGGCAATGGCCCCTTCGATTCTGTCTGCACATCTCAGGAATCCGGATGTCGTCGAGTTTATGACAATCCTCCGCGATGCCGCGGGCGTGGAGTTCGCGCTACAGGATGTCGTCGAGATTGCGAATGTAATCAAAGAATTCCCTGAATTGCTTTCGAAGATGCGGGATACTGATGTGCAGGGGAGACTCTTCGATCTGCAGTGCGCAGCACGCTTCAGAAACAGCGACGACAATGTCCGCAATCTGGAACAGTTCGTTCTGACAGGGCAACTTTTGAGGGAAGCTAAAAGTTTTGAGTCATATGAACATCATAGGAAGCTTTAAAGAGTGAAGATCTACAACAAATACATAAAAAACATGGAGGGCACCCAAAAAACGGAATGTCATATAAAAAATCACATTCACCTTCAATATTTAGTAAACGAAAACAAAAGCGTAGTTGGCACCGCAGGAAAACGGAAAAAATCTATTTCGGCCAATGGCGCGGCTGATCCGAAGATTCGTGGTTGTATAATATCCCGCGAATACGGGATCACAACCACGAAATTTGGGTGAGATGCGAGCCGAGCGCCAAACCGCATACGCTGTGTTAAACGACCCGAGCCAACATCTGTACAATGTTCGCTGACTTGCCCACCGAAGTCCGCGGAGCGGCGAAGGTGGGAAGCGATTACAGATGTTGGTGAGAGCGCAGCGTGGCAAGCGACTACTTAATTTTCGTAAATGAGGAGCACAGCGTATTCTTTTTGGCGGACCGCTTGTCATTGGGCAAGGCTTCTTGCTTTTGCGCGTAACGTTCTGACGATGAAATCCACGAAGTCATTATCAGACATAGTGCTAATGTCATCCTGTAAACGTTCAGTACCTCTTACTTCTACGAGGCCAACGTTGGGTATATTCATTGAACGTAGAACAGGATGACCTTTATTATCTTCCAGTGCAATTGTAATATTACTCATGCTATGACTATAGCACTATGTCAAGGGTAGCCAAAAAGAATATGTCGTTTAACGTTCCGGCATATACGAAGTATGAGGTAGTACAATGTGGCACAGAGTGCCTTACTACCGAAATATTTGGGTGACGAGCAGCGACCTCCTTCACATTATCAAAAGGAGCTGCTACGAACCGGGTAACCCGTGTTAGGTGAAGTAGCCCCCGGTTATTCATTATATGGTTGTTCCATTTTTATCATTTCATCTTTTAGCTGCTCTTTCGTGTATGTAGAAACTTTTTTATGAGTTTTCTCGATAATTAAGCTAAAGATGCCTATGACTAGGAATAGCAAAAAAAGCCAAAAGCAGATAGTTTTATTTGGATGACCTTTTTCGAGAATAGTAAAAAAACCAATGAATGCTGATGCTGAGATACCAAATGAAGCTGGCCAGATAATCTGCCAAAAACTTGTAGGGGAAATGATTTTATCGACCATTGTTTTGATTCTTTCCCAATCTTTTTTTTGGACAGGAAAGCCTGTCCACTTTTCAGGAACTGGTAATTGGCAGGATTGAGATATATCAATCTTACCCTCACTCTGTTGTGTCGGGCTTGGGTTCATCTTTGCTTATCAGGCCCAGTTTAAGGGCGTTAAAAAATAAAGTATGGCTACAATTTTTACAGGTTGCATGAACAACAGGTGTTAAGCTGGATTTTCCGCCAATTACCATGCCCCCTCCGTGGAATTCTCGTAGCTCAAAAACAACGCCAGAAAGATCCCACTCGTTTTGCCCGCAAACAGGACAAGTTTTTGGAGGCACCCAAACTTTATTCAGCTTTTCAACAAGCTTCTTTTGCTGATCGTCATTAAGTTTCATAGATACATTCTAGCATAGGGGGCTATTTCACCTAACGTTCCGGCTTATGTGAAGCAAATAAATCCCGAAGAGTTGGTAGGCTAGTGTAAATTAATAAAAGACATTATATTTACTAATGTTATGTCTGTTTCAGGCAAAATAGAAGTGCGAGATACAAAAAAAAGAAAATCTGTATTTGCAATAGATTCATTTGTAGAAGATGAAATTATATTAGAATTTGAAAACTTTTTTTTAGAACATCCTAGAAAAGACACTTTATGTGTTGATACAAATAAACATCAGTATTCTACAGATCCTGATGCAGCTGAAAATTTTTTGAATCATTCTTGTAATCCAAATGGATATATAAATTTTAAAGATTTAACTTATCGAGCACTTCATCCAATCAAAAAAGGAGAAGAACTTACTTTCAACTATTTGACAACAGAATGGGATTTATCAAATAAATTTATTTGTGAATGTGGTGCGGAAAAATGCAGTAATGAAATTAAAGGTTTCAAGTATTTGACACTAGAACAGCAGAGAGAACTAGAACCCTTACTTTCTCCTTTTTTGAAAAAGAAACTAAAAGAAGCAGAGAGCTAGCTTACCAATTGAGGATAGCTAGGGCCTTGGCGAAGAAAGCGCGATTCTTCGGCCTTTGCGGCATAGTTGCGCTACGATAGCTCTCAATGAAGATCATCCTCGCTACAGGCATCTATCCGCCCGAGATCGGTGGGCCGGCCACGTATGTGCGCGCTCTTGCGCAGCAGCTGCACCATGCGGGGCATACTGTTGCAGTGGTCGCGTACGGATCGGAGGAACGTGGAGCCGATGCCAGCCCATGGCCCGTATTCCGGGTTGCGCGTGCCGGTGGGCCGTTGATCCGGTGGTGGAGGTACGCAAAGACTCTGCGAAAAATTGCAGCCGATGCCGATATTGTCGAAGCATTCTCCTCTGTGAGTGCCGGTGTTCCCCTCATACTCGCCAGACTCACGAAGCCCTTTGGCACGGCTCAGGGTAAACCCAAGAAGGTACTGCGGCTGGGAGGAGACTTTTTCTGGGAGCGGTACACCGACCGTGGTGGAGCGAAGAGCCTTAAGGAGTGGTATACAGAGAAGCCTCGTTCGAAATTTGTTGCACAGAAGATTCTTTCGTCGTTCGATCACGTCGTCTTCTCGACGGAGTTTCAAAAGTCGCTCTATCGTGCGCAGTATCAGCTCCCCATGCATTCTGTGGTTGAGAATGCTCTGCCAGCCGGCACACCGGTGCTACATGCAGCGCATGTGCCATTTAAGCTGCTCTTTATGGGGCGATTCGTGGCGTTTAAGAATCTCCCTATTCTGCTGCGCGCACTGACATTCCTTCCTCAGTGCACGCTCACGCTCGTGGGGGGTGGTCCCGTGGAGCGCTCTCTGCGTAAGCTCGTACAAGAGCTTCAGCTCGTAGATCGTGTGGAGTTCAGCCCTTCGCAGGGGGGCGCCGCCAAGGCGAGAGTCTTTACCGAGATGGATCTGTTGGTGTTGCCCTCGATGACAGAGTTGAGCCCGAATGTCGCGCTTGAGGCTCGTGCAGCAGGTTTGCCTGTACTCCTCACGCGCTCAACGGGGTTCGGCGATATGCTCACCCGTGGTATGGTGCTCCGCGATCTGAAAACCCCCGAGCAACTCGCACAGGCCATTGCCGACGCGCGGTCCCGCTACGGTGAAATTGCCCAGGCTGCCGCCTTACCACCTCCGATGCGGGGATGGGATGCAGTCGCCCGGGAACATCTTCAACTCTTCTCAAGTCTATGAAACTTCTTATGATCTCTGGGGATCGGTCGACTCTTCGCGGAAAGCGCAGCGCCTTCTGGTACACGCTGCAGGAGTTGCGCAAGCACTGGGATCGCATCGACATCATCTGCCCGTATGTCCGGTGTGATGCAGCACGCACAGAGTGTCACACGTCGGTTCCCGAAAGAGATGTGGGAGGCGAAGTTCACTTTCATCCCTCGCCACATGGGCTTTGGTATCAGCCGTTCTGGATTCTGAAACGCGGAAAGGCTCTTGTGGCGGAGCACCATCACGAGGTGATGACGGTTCATGATTATCCGCCCTTCTACAACGAGCTGGGGGCGCGTTGGCTTGCAAGAGCCACCAAGCTGCCGTTTGCCATTGAGATCCATCACATTGTGGGGTATCCGCATGCTGCATCGTTCATCGAATGGATCGGAAAACTCCTCTCGCGACTGGCCCTTCCTCGTCATGCGAAACGTGCCTCGGCGGTGCGCGTTGTCAATGAGGCGACAAAGGAATCTTTGGTCGCATGGGGCGTGCAGCCCGAAAAAATATTCACGGTTGCTTCCTTCTACCTCAATCGTGAGCTCCTCACGAAAGATGTGCGTCCGCCAGCCTCATATGATGTTTCATTCTGCGGTCGTCTTGTGCCCAATAAGCAGTTGTACGAGCTGATTACAGCTGTTGCCGATATTCCTGAGGTGCGCCTGCTCATTATCGGCGATGGTCCCGATCGCAAACGTTGTGAAGCACTGACAAAGAAATGCGGCATGGGTGAGCGGGCGAAGTTCCTCGGATGGCTGCCAACTATGGAGGATGTGGTGGGAGCAGTGCTCACCGCACGGATCTTCGTCATGAATTCTCTGAGCGAGGGCGGTCCGCGCAGTGCACTCGAGGCGATGGGTATGGGCATGCCCGTGATCGTGACGCCCGTGGGGATCATGCCTGAAGTGATCGAAGATGGTGTGAACGGTATTATGACGGATGGAACGAAGGGCGATCTGCGTCGCAAGATTATGCGACTGATTGAGGATGATGCTCAGCGTGAGCGATTGGGGGATGAGGCGCGAAAAATTCTCGACCGCTTTGATCGTCCGCAGCTCATTTCGCAGTACGCGGATTTCCTCAAATCCATTGCATCCTCACAAGCATGAAGCTACTCATCGTCACCCAGAAGGCCGACTCCTCCGATCCCATTTTGGGATTTTTTCACCAGTGGATCACGGCGTTTGCGTCCCGCATCGAACATCTCACAATCATCGCGCAATATGCCGGAAAGGTGTCTCTACCGGAGAATGTGACGGTTAAATCCCTTGGCAAGGAGCATGGTGCTCCAATCTGGCGGCAGATTCTGCGTTTCTGGTGGATTGCATGGCGTGAACGATTCCAGTATGACCGCGTACTCGTGCACATGACGCCCGTGTGGGTAATCTTGGGCTGGCCGATGTGGTTTCTTCTGCGTAAACGAGTTTTTCTCTGGTACGAAATCCGTCGCGGAAGCTGGCGATTGAATTTGGCCCTCCTGTTCGTACGCAAAGTTTTTTCTGCGACGGTGCAGGGGCTGCCGCGGCCGCATCGCAAGCAGATTGTGACAGGACACGGCATTGATGTAGACATCTTCTCTCCTGATCCAGCGTGTCACGAAACCGGCCTTATTGTCGCGGTCGGCCGCATCACGCGATCCAAGCGTTACGACGTTCTTCTGCGTGCTTTCGTTCTGCTGCCACAGCATTGCCGGCTCCAGATTGCCGGGGGCATGGTCACACAAGCGGACGAAGAAGAATGGGATGCGCTCCAATCTCTCATGCAGAAGCTTAACATTTCCGGACGCGTGGCTGTGCAGTGGGTAGAGCCGGCACAGATGCCCGATCTCCTACGCCGTGCAGAGCTGATGCTCCATGCGTGTGTGGGGGGGCTTGATAAGGCCGTTCTTGAAGCGATGGCCTGCGGATGTCCGGTCGTTTCATCGAGCGTGGCTGCTCAAGATGTGCTCCCGCAGCTTTGTCGGGCAACACCAGAGTCGATAGGAGAGGTGGCACAGAAGATTCTTTCGTTGTCTTCCACAGAGAGAATTGCGCTGAGTGAGGAATCGAGGCGAAGGGTTCTCGAAGGCCACAGTCTGCCGAAGTTGATTGAACGGCTGGTGAAAGAAATGGCTTAGGTCTGTGCTTCGCTCATCAAATCGTCAGTCGCATCAGCACACCATTCACGAATGTGAACAGCAGACAGCCGGTCATTGCGATGTAGAGCCCGATGCGCAGTGGAGTCCACTTCATGATGACGGGAGGTAATTGTTATCGCGAAGGTAGTTCCACTCGCCACGACCGCTGAAGGGGTCGGTGGTGATGGCGCCGTCGTAGTAGTAGGTATGTGTGGGAACCGAGAGGTACGTGAGCAGTGATCCGCAGCAGATGGCTACGGAAATCAGCGACATCCACAACACTTGTGTTCGGTGTCGAGGTATAAAGTGCGTGATGGATTCGAGCGAGAGTAGAAACACAAGCGGGAGCAGCGGCACAAAAAAGCGAAACTTGGTGATCGGCCAGCTGGCCGAGATGAGAAAGTGTGCGGTGAAGAGGAGTAGTAGCGGCAGGAGCCGACGCCGACGTTCCGCAGAGAGTACCTGGTCGATGAGACCGTAACTGAAGAAGATGAATGCGATGGGGGCCAAGACGAAGAGCTTACGAGCGACGTAGAAGGAATTATTGGGCAGCCATGATGTCATGAGCATGCTGAGAATCGCAGAAGCGCGTTCCAAGCTGCTCGGAAAGAGGTACACATTGTCCACCACCGTGGCATGGATGCCGGATTTCGAAAAAATGTAATTCGAATTTACAAGGTGGTGCGCGAAGGGGTCACCTACAAGAAGTGCATTGCGAATGAGCCATGGGGAGGCGAAAAGGCCAGCTATCAGTATAACGATAGCCATCTGTGCGAAGCTCTTTCGTGCATCTTTCCATTGAAAGAGTTCGAGAATGATCGAGGTGGGTAGCAGTATGATAGATTGATAATTCACGAGGTAGGCGAATCCGGTGACGGCACCAAGGCCTGCCGCCCGCTTCCACGATGGCCGACGGAGCGCGATCAGAAGCCAAAGCAGATAGAGTGTTCCTTGCAGAGCATAAAATGCTCCATTGCCGGAATAATCGATGAGAAGATACGACACACTCGCCCAGAGTGCGCATACGAGCGCTCCTTTTCTATCGATCAATGAACGAGCTATCACCCAGAGCATCACGATCAGGATTGTTCCGCATAGGACGGAGAGCAGCCGAAGGGCGAGGAAGACATCTGCCTCCGTGTTACCCTGCCAGAGACTGCTCATGCCGCCTCCGAGCAGTACCCACACGGGGCCATGTTGCAGTGCGGGGATGCCTTCACGTGAGTCGATCGGGAACAAGGTGGGATGACGTGGAGATAAAGGATCGGGAGGTTCTTCCCAAAGGCCGCCAGTCTGGAGAAAGAGCGCTCCGATCATTACATCACCTTTGACATCGGCATGGGGGAACGTGTTCCATGAGAGCGCAAACAGGCGCAGGGTGAGCCCGAGCAGAACAATTGCCGTAAGGATCCATACATCCGCAGTCCAATCTCGCGTGCGCATGCAGTGAGCGTAACAGTGTCGTGATCGCAGCGTCAAAGGATCATTCTCCTATTGAAATCTCTTGCGACAGCTCAGGCAATGATAGACGATGCCGATCGTCTTATCGTATTCTCGTATTTACATGGAATCGTTGCGTCTTGCCATCATCGTTCCGGTCTACAACGAGGAACGCACGCTCGAGGCGATTGTGCCGCGCATATTCGCCGTGTGTGATGAGGGCACGGAAGTGATTTTCGTGGACGATGGCTCGAAGGATCGCTCACTCGAGATTCTGCGCCGTCTCGCACGATCGCAGGATCAAGTCATTACCAAGCCCAATGGCGGCAAAGGGGATGCGATTCGCACAGGGCTTTCGTATGTGCATGCTCCCTACGTGGTCATTCAGGATGCCGATACGGAATATGATCCAGCGGAGATTCGTTCACTGCTTACCGCGGCGCTCGCCGCCCCGGGGAGCGTTGTCTTCGGTTCGCGCTTTCTCAAGCTAAATCCCTGTCTCTACCGTCGGTTTCTCTGGGGCAACAAGGTGCTGAGTGGAATGCTCAGTCTGCTCTTCTTCAAGCGGATCACAGACTCCTATACCTGCTACAAACTGCTTCCCACCGAAATATTTCGCTCACTCGCTCTTCGTTCGACGGGGTTCGAGATGGAAGCCGAAATCAGTGCCAAGTGTCTGAAGCGGGGAATCCCTGTCATCGAAGTGCCGATTTCGTACCACCCGCGTACGCTCGAAGAGGGCAAGAAGATCAATATTCACGATGCATGGAAGGGGTTACTCATGATGTTGAAAGTTCGGCTTGGTTTGGTGTGATTTCTGATATTCTCTCTTCATGAATAGTCGCACGAAATGGATCTTCATCGTAAGTGGGTGTGCATTCCTCCTTGGAGTTGTCATCCAGGTGCCGCAATTCCTCTACTGGATGCAGCCGGAATCACAGGGAATTCTCGTCCATATGAATTCCGACGAGTACCAGTACCTCGCCCGACTCGAAGAGGTGCTCACGGGCCGACCGGAGCAGGCCGCGCAGCCGTATGTTGGTGATCCCTACGCGCCCGGAATGCATTTCGCGCTCATTGAGCAGGCAGAGGGCATGCTCTTTCGTTGGACGGGCTGGCGCGCCGCGACGGTGTTCCAGATCATGGACGCAGTCATACCCATGCTGCTCTTCTTCGTACTCTTCGCACTCCTGCGTCTTGCAGGATTTTCGCGTCCACGATCTCTTGGGGGGGTCTTTCTCTTTGTCTTGCCGCTTCTCTATTCGCTCAATAGACCTATTCACCAGCGGGAGAGTTTTCTGCTCGTGCTCATCACCATTCTGCTGTGCATTCTTGCGGTGGAGAGGCGCAGTGTCTTAGCGGCGATTGCCGGCGGAGCAATGCTGGGTGCGCTGTTTGGTATCTACCTGTGGGCATGGATGTTCTCGTGGACGTATGTGGGTCTTTTACTTCTCTGGGAGCTCATTGCGTGGTGGAGTAAACGACGCAGTGTTTCCCTACTGCGATCACGCGTTGGTCTGTTGGCTCTCACGGTGGGTACGGGCCTGGTTGCTGCCAGCCCATTTCTTTTCTCGATTATCCGGTCCATGAGTCATCCCCTCTACGACGAGATGGCGTTTAGGCAGGGGATGTTCTTTTCACATGTACCGGAGTCGTGGATCTACTCTGCGCTCTTCCTGACTATGTCTGCTGTGCTCCTCATTGCACGGCGGAGATTGCCGGAGCTCAAGGGCGTGAAACAGTATGCAATTCTCTTCCCCATTGCAGTGGTTGTGGTCATCAATCAGCAACTCGTGCACGGACATGTGCTCGCGTTCACATCACATTTCACGTTTGCTATTGCACTTGCATCGGCGTGTGTCTTTCTTCTCTCGACGCAGCGTTTTCGTCCGCTCCTTCTCGTCACGCTCGGTGCATCCGCACTGATGCTCGCGGCCATCACATGGGATAACCGTCCGGGTTTTCGGTTATATACCATCCGGACAGATCGTTTTCATGAGCAGCACTACTCCACACTCCTTCCTATTCTGGACGGCCTGCCGCGTGTACGCATTCTCTCAGACAGCACCACATCAGCTTTTCTGGCTGCCTCCACGCAGCACGATATTGTTTCTTCTATTTATCTGGAGAGCTCATTCCTTTCGAGTGAAGAAATCGCGGAGCGCTGGTGTCTCATAGTTCTGCCGATAACTCCCGAGCAGAGGCATATCAGCGAGCAGTTGCACTTGGTTTGGCCCGATGCGAATGCAGCTAATCGCGGTACGGATGTGCGTGAGCGGGAAGTGAAGATGGTCGAGGATGCATGTAGCAGGATGGATGCTGATCCTGCGTTGGCACTGGAGCGGTATGGAGTTGCATATGTGCTATGGGATGAACGCAGGCATCCGGATTGGGATGTGAAGAGGCTGAAGGTTCCTTTAACACTTGTCAGTGAGGATGAGGGGAATTGGATTCTGTATCGAGTTGATCTGTAGTTTTGATCTTTCCATTCTTTCTTTGTCAGGCGCGACAAAGAAGTGTCAATTCCCTTATTGAAGGTCGTATAAATCTGTTTCTTTTGTCGGGGGGCTAGGGCACCTTGTTCGGTTCCCTAAGTCCCCCGACACCCCCTTTACCCTCCTAACAGTAAACCGCATTAATCATATAGCCATTTCATTAATAGACACTCACACGTGCTCAACGGATGTGTGTTTTTTGTTTTGTTTCTGTGATGTGTTCCGTTTGTGTTTCTTGTTTAGTGTGACTGAAGCCAAGCCGTAAGTGGTTCCACTACGGTGCGTGGCTGGAATTTTTCGAGGAAGAGCGCACGGCCGTTCTCTGCAATTGTCTGGGCGAGTTGCGGATTCGATTTCAGTTCCAGGATTTTTGCAGCGAGGTCGTGAGCGTCTCCTGGTGTGACCAACAGGGCGTTCTCGCGGTCTCGGAGTACGCGTGAGCTGGCGGGAGTGCGAGCGGTAATGAGAGGCTTGCCCATTGCGAGGATCTCGAAAGCCTTGGTAGGGATGACGCGCTGCGCCTTGGCGCTGGTTCCGAAGATGCCGAGGCTCGCGTCCGCGTCTGCGATGAAGCGGGGGATTTCTGAGAGGGGAATCGGATCGAGGAACCGGACGTTCGTGAGTGACAGTTTCTCCGCAAGTGATCGCATTGCCGGGAATGTTTGCCCTCTACCGATGAGCTCGAATCCCACTCTGTCGTTTTTCAGTTCTTCTGCTGCATGCAGAATAGTCTCGATGCCGTGGAGCGGAATGAAGGATCCGTGAAACCGAACGCGAAAGGATTCTGGTGAGTGTTTTTCCTGTACGGAGAAGAGATCCGTCCTACAGCCTACGGGTACCACGAGTAACTTCTCCTTCGCGATCCGGTAACGTTGCACGAAATAATCGCGATGTTCCTCGGTATCGATAAGAATGCTGTCCGCCAGCACGCACGCCATCCAGTCGATACACCACAGCATCCATGCTTTTGGATTCCAGGCACTGATTCGCGTGCGGTCCTCCACTTCGGTCTCGTAGAGAGAGATGAAGATGTCGAGGATGACGGGTATCTGCCTTCTGCGTGCAAACCACCAGGCCAAGGGCATGAGGTGATGACCCGGAAAGACCATGTAGAGAGCATCTGTGGAATCTTTGAGCTCCTTCCATTGTCTGCAGAGATCGCGCACTTTTGGCCAAAAGCCCCGTGCCTCCGTTCGGCACAGCGTTACGGTGCAACCAGATTCCTCCAGCCCCTTGCGGATCACCCATGAGCGCTCTCCCTCAAGATCAAAGTAGCCGAAGGCGCAAACAGTCTTGTTCATATATAGACAAAGAATTTGTAGAGGAAGAAGTTCCACAGCACGACCATTCCCATCGTGAGGAGCTTGGCCACCTGTTTTTCCATTCCCAAGCCGTCTACGAGTGCGTAGAGCACGAGTACCCCCACAATGATGTTTGCCATATCTACAATGAAGAAGCGAACGAGGTGTCGCATGAAATCATTCTTCTTCTTAAACGCTACATATTTATTCATCAGGAATGTCGTGGCGAATCCCAGCACGCCGCTCACTACCGTTGCCGCGATGTACCAAACACCGAGTCGAAGCAGGATTGCGTAACTGCCGAAGTCCACGATCGCGGCGGTGGAACCTGATAACACATAAAGTAAGAACTGGCCGGAGAATTGCGGAAGGTACTTCATGGGCAGGGTTGTGCTGGTGGGAAGAAGACGTATCGGCCGCTTACCGGAAAGTACGTTCCCTGTTTTACTTCGAGATTTTCATGACTCTCTTTTCGGAATATGGGGAAACACCGTGCCAGCGCGAGTCGCTCACGAATCTCGGGCGGTTGTCGCTCTTCGTCTCGCAATTCTTCAGAGAGGAACAGCCAGTGCGGGTTTTCGGGCAAGCGCACGAATACCTCGGGCGAAAGGATCACAAGATCCTGCTCCTGCCATTCCGTGATGAGTGCCTGTGCCGCATCGGCTGCTTCCGTCGATCCGGATGAACCTCCATCGGTGTATTGCCAGTAGCCCTGCACCAACACTATCGCACTCAGTAATACCAGTGTGCCAGTTTTACCTAAGAGTGCACGCGCGCCGGTGGGGACGAAGAGAAACAGGAGTAGCGTGGAGGGGAGCAGTGCCCGGTACCATCCCGGTCCATTGAGGAAGTACGCGGCGAAGAGGGCCGCAGTGACGACGATGATGATCGAGAGGGATCTGCGCATCACGGAGCGAACAGCCCACCATCCTCCACAAGCGAGCAGAGCGATGAGTATGTAGTGAGCGTATGCGGAACGCAGAAGATCGTGCGGCCTCTTGATGATCGGCACGAACGCATCGAACGGAACAACGCTTCGTCTCTCGAAAAGGAAGATGCGCATTTCATCCACAAATCCCTTCCCCAGCCCCATCCAGTAGGCTCCGATCAGAGCGACGAGAAGAGCGCACACGCCGGCGATGGTCCAAAAAATCACTTCTTGTTTGTCACGCTTGATGGCTGCCACAATCCATGCGATTCCCAGTGCAGGAAGTACAAGACCAAAGGGAAGCTTAGTGACGACAGAGAGCCCGAATGCGATGCCGACACCTATGGCAGAGAGGGTGGATTGTTGAGTTCCCTGTAGCAGCAAGAGTCCCAACATGAGAAAGAAAAACGCCGGCACTTCTCCGAGCACGGGCTTACCGGTGTTGATGAACGCCGAGAGTGAAATGAGCAGAGCAACACTCCATCGTGCAGCAGCAACTCCACCCGAGCGTCTGACGAAGACGTAACATGCGACGACTGAGCCCAAAAGGGTCAGCACCATAGGAAGGCGAGCCACTGCCACAGAAAAACCTCCCAACTTGATTGCGATTGCCACCGGCAGAATAAGCGTGGGACCTACAGCCAGAATGTACGGTCGTGGCCAATCCCATCCCAGAATGGGCAATGCGTATCCGTGCCCCTGCGCAAGGTTCTTTGCCACCAGCATGAAGAGGCTGTCGTCAGCCCACGCTGCAGGGAATGTGCCGAGTCTTCGCAGTGCAAAAAAGAGAAAGACAGCAAAGAGCAGAAATTCCGGCAGCCAGCGGGCGAGTCTTTTGGAGGTGATCATTGTCATCGTGCGTCCTCTAGCTTGTCAGAATGGCTATTCTCCGGCAATGCTGCAGCGGTTTTTTCAGCATGTTTCGGTTTTGTTGCAGTACAATGTCGTCGATGGATGCCGTGCGTGTGGTCAAGAACGGCGAGCAGACACTAGCGATCTTTGTACGGAAGGGGTTATCCGTTGAGAATGCACGCTTCGTCACAGAACAGCAGGATCCTCTACAGCTGGGGTTCTTCGAACGGCCGGCGGGTTACCAGGTGCGTGCTCATCGTCACCAGGAACTTCCTACAGAGAAGCGAACAGGGGCGGAATTTCTCTTCATTGAGTCTGGCGAGGCGAAGGTGACGGTCTTCGATGATGCGTGGAAGGTCATCGTCGAAGAAACTGTTCAATCAGGCGACGCGTTACTCTTTCTCGCTGGCGGACATCAAGTTGAAATGCTCAAGCCCACGCGATTCCTTGAGGTAAAGCAGGGGCCGTATCCCGGCGATACACAGGCGAAGGTGTTCCGCGATGAGCCATGATGATTGTGCCCGTCAATGAGCCGGTCATCCCGGACGAGGCTAAGCGTTACGTGCTCGAAGCACTCGAGAGCGGTTGGGTCTCTTCTGCCGGAAAGTACATCCAGGAATTCGAAGAGGCGTTTGCCCGCTACCTTGGCGTGAAACATGCGGTCACGGCAACGAGCGGCACCACAGCACTCCACCTTTCACTGGCTGCTCTCGGTATTGGACCCGGCGACGAGGTGATCGTGCCGGATTTCACGATGATCGCCTCGGTGTATGCAGTGCTCTACACCGGAGCCCGACCGGTGTTCGTCGATGTGGATTCCGATATATACACCATCGATACAGCGCAGATTACAGCCAAAATCACATCGCATACGAAGGCGATCATGCCCGTACACATCTACGGACACCCTGCCGATATGGATCCGATTCTCTCGATTGCGCAGGAGCGCGGAATCTCGGTGGTTGAAGATGCGGCTGAGGCGCATGGTGCCACGTACAAGAGCCGGCTCTGCGGTTCGATGGGCACAGTGAACGCCTTCAGCTTCTACGGCAACAAGATCATCACGACGGGTGAGGGGGGCATGGTGGTAACGGATGATGATGCCATCGCCGAGCGTGTTCGTTCGCTCAAGGATCTCTCACATTCACCTACAAAACGATTTGTCCACGAAGCAGTAGGATTCAACTACCGTATGACGAATCTGCAGGCGGCACTCGGGCTCGGCCAGCTCGAGCACATTGATGAATATTTGAAGAAGAAGCAGTGGATGGCAGCGCAGTACGCTGAGGGGCTCAAGGATGTTCCGGGACTTCGTCTTCCTATCACCAGGCCATGGGCTGGCAACGTGTACTGGATGTATGCGGTGCTCGTGGAGGATGCCTTCGGCATGACGCGCGATGCCTTCAGGGCTGCACTCAAAGAGCGTGGCATCGATACACGTGATTTCTTCACGTCTTGTGCTCAACAACCTGCCATCCGCTCCCTTGGTCCCGCTCAAGGTCCTTTCTCTGTTTCTGAAGATATCGCACAGCGCGGTCTTTACCTTCCATCCGGCCTTGCTCTCAACGAAGAACAGATCAGCGCAGTGATTTTGGCCATTCGTGATATTGCCCATGTCTGAAATTTCACTCGTCTCCGTCATTCTGCCCACGTACAACGAGGCGGAAAACATCGTGCCACTGGTGGAGGCCATTGATCGTGCGATTACCTTCCCGCATGAGATTATCGTAGTAGATGACAATTCTCCCGATGGCACATCACGCTTGGTACAAGAAGCAATCGATACGGGTCGTATCCCCGGCCTTCGGCTTGAAACGCGTATGACAGATCGTGGTCTCACCAAGAGTTTGTGGCGCGGTATCGAGCTTAGTCAGGGGGATACCATCGTCTGGATGGATTGCGATTTCTCGATGCCGCCCGAAAAAATTCCGGAGCTTCTCACGAAGATCCATGAAGGGTACGACATCGCAGTAGGATCGCGGTTTATTGCAGGTGGCAGTGCAAAACAGGGAACGCTCGGTTCCGCAAAAGAATCTTTTCTTGCTACCGTTCTCAGCCGAGGCCTGAATCTTGTACTTCGTTTGGCGATCTCACCAAAGTTTCGCGATTACACGAGCGGGTTTATCGCGGTGCGGCGGCAAGTGTTTCAAAAAATCCGACTCACAGGTGATTACGGCGAGTACTTCATGGATCTGATTGCCCGATCAATGATGCTCGGCTTCTCCTTCGTCGAAATCCCCTACGACAATGCGGTGCGTCGAGCCGGTGAATCCAAAACAGCACCGAATACGCGTGTACTCATCAGGCGCGGACTCAAGTACCTTGCGATGATTGTACGGCTCTGGTGGCTGAGGATCACGCATCTTTTCGGTGGCTCCATTCACGATCCTCATGCATTACCATCATAATTTATGAAATGTAATTCGCGATTCGTAATAGGGATTCTCGTGGTCACTGCGACTGTTCTGCTGTGGATCCCAGGTTTACGTCTGCCGATTATCAGTGACACCACCATGTACGCAATTCTCGGGGAGAGTGTATGGCGTCATGGAACGTATGTTTTTAACGGAGTTCCCTACGCCAAACATCTGCCGCTCCATGCCATCGTTTCGTATCCGTTCGTTTGGCTCCTTGGAGCCCAAGTAGGCATGAAGGTGAGCACGCTACTTGCAGGGATCGGCGTTCTGTTTACCACATATCTCCTTCTTCGACGTCCCTTCGGTAAGCGTATTGCTCTGCTCACCGTTGTTCTCGTGCTCCTACATCACGGGTTCGTGCTGATGATGCAGCTGGGGTCGGCTGATCTTCTGTTCACTACACTTTTCTTGGGCTCGCTTGCCGCTTTTGCCTCTGCCGGAGAGCGTCCGCGCATGTATATCGTTGCCGGGTTACTCCTCGGCCTTGCTTCTCTCACGCGGTACAACGGCGTGTTGCTCTATGCCCTCTACCCCGTATTTGTTCTATGGAAGCGTCCACGGCACCTACGGTCCGGCTGGTTCTGGTCTGGCATGACTGTCGCGGTCGGACTCTTTAGTCTGTGGTTTCTACGCAATGCACTCGTCTTCGGTAATCCTTTTCACACGGCGTACAGCATCGAGTATCAGGCGGAAGTCCATTCCCTCTGGCGTCTGTTCATTGAAAATCTTCTGTACTACATCGGCCCTTTTCACAATGTACTGCCGGTCTTGTTCATCCTGGGTCTCATGGGCGTGGTTCAGCATGGGCGTCGGCAATCATTCCTCCTTTTGAGCATGGTTGCGGGTGGTGCGTTGGCTCTGGTGTGGTGGGTGAAGGGGATTCGCTTCGCATTTCCTGCGTATCCCATCTTTCTCGGATTTGCCGCAATGGAGCTGCAGTATCTGTGGGAGCATTTTCGCCGTGGACGCATACTCATCACGCTCTGCGTTCTTCTTGCAATTGTGTTGCACGCGGGTGCGCTCTGTATCTACTCGTATGGCTCCTGCAATGCATGGTTCGATCGTACCATCGGTCACATTCCCGCTGATCTCCGCCTTTCCCCTGAGGGGCTTAATGGCATTGCAGTGGCACGTGATTACATCAACGCGCATGCACCGGAAGGTGCGGCAGTTCTCGTGCAAGGTCCGAATTACTTCACGTGGCAGCGCAGTGTGTTCCGTCCGGATCTACAAATAGTGCCTGATTTACAGGAACGTTGTCCTGCTTACGAAATCGAACAGAGGCAGACGGATCTCGTGCCGATCTTTACGACGAAGAGTTCCCCAAAGACGATGGTGCTTCTGCGGGAGTGTCCGTAACCCCAGTATCTTTTATGGATTCTCAATGGAAAATGATCATCATCGGCGCGCTTGGCATCTGTGCCATCGGCGCTTTTGGGCATCTCTACGCTGTTGGGCCCACACTTCCATCCGATGCCAAGGCTAAGGCTCTGGCTGAGGCAACCATGAGAGATTTTTCGTACGCAGTTCTCCAGAAAAATTTTGAAGGTTTATATGCAAGAAGTTCGGTACGTTGGAAGAAGCAGACGACACCGCAGGCGATCGCTGCGGCGTTTGTAACCTTCATTCCTTTTCGTGAGCAAATACGCGAAGTTGTGATAACGCACGATCCCATTCTCACAGTGCAGCCCTTTATTGAATCAGAAAAAGTGCTGACCGTGGAGGGATACTATCCTTTCGAAGATACTCAATTGGGATTCCGCTTACAGTACGTGTACGAGGGGTTGGCGTGGAAGCTCTTTGGTATGCACATTGCGGTACAGTAATGGGGCCAGGCTATAGTGCTGCGTGCAGTTGCTCGGTTGTTCGATTCAATGCTTCCAGCGTCTGATCGGGGCGGATATATGCCTTCCGTTCATCGATGATCTTCAGCAGCGCATCGCGTGATGGCAGGGAGGGCAGGGAGTAGGGCCTTCCTTTCAGTTTCGTGTAGAGATCCTGGATCGTAGAGACCGAGAGCATGGCGCTCATGAGTCCGAAGAGAAGGTTTCCTTGCCAGTTTTTAGGCGGAGCGGATCGGAAGTAGTCGAGTGTCTGCTCTGGCGTCTTGAAGAAGTGCAGGAACATCACTGCGCCACTGAGTCCGCTGAATTCAGCCACGCACCGCTCGCGCTCCTCGGGCGAGATGATCGCACAGCGGTAGCCTTTTTTCAGCAGAATTTCATTGGCCTTATCGAAGGTGTCGTAGCGGCGTGGTGGACGTGTGTTGATTGCGGGATGCGGATTATTCGCTGCAGGAGCGAGCGAGAGTTTCTCGCGCATGAAGATATCGCGGTCCAAAGCTGTGCAGTAGCTCGAGCTCGGCTGCACGCGCTGGCCTTCGAAATCAAATTCCCACCACTCGCGCGGACGAAAGCTCACTGAGGCTGTTTTTGGTACTGCGAATTCTCGCGTGAGGACCGAAAGACACTCATGGCTCATCAAAAACATATCATCGTCGCAGATCCATGCAATGCGGCGGTGACGAGCGATGGAGCGGATGAATTCATCGCACTTCGTCGCGGCGTAGAAGTTGAGGAACGGCAGCACACGCGCATCGGGAAATTCCTTTGGATCAAGCGTCCCTGTACAGTCGAAAATCACGATATCTGCGCCATCACCGATATTCTTTCTTGCGAAGTGATACCACACCGTCATCATCGGCGGGAGGATGTTCATGGTACACAAAGCGGGTTTTTCGCCGGGAGGCAAGGGAGTGCGTGTCAGGTAGTACCGCAGGGTCGGCAGAAATGTTCTCCGGGCAAAGCGCAGGCTGTTTCGCTTGAATACGTAGCCGAGCATTTGGTCGTAGGATCGAGACATTTGTCAGCGGCGCTGGAGAACGAAAGCACTCTGCCCGTCGGTTTCGGTACCGTGGTTGTGGAGGATGATTTCCATACCTGATTCTTCTACGAGCGAACGGAAAAAGGACAGCGAGTAGCGCACGCAGTGGAGTGACCCTTTCCATTCTCGCTGGTATCCAGAAGGGTTCTCTTCTTCATCTTGAACTCCTTCCTCGACGAATGCCGTCAAAAAAACCTTGTGTCCAGGCTTGAGTATGCGTTGGAATTCCCGCAGATATGCACACACATCCCCAGAGCGCATATGAGAGAAGACGGAATAAAGAGAGATCACGTCGACAGAGCTGTCTTGCAAAGGTAAGCGTGTCTCTGCGGGCTTAAGCCCGGACGGATTATATCGCTCATTCCGGATATCGATGTGTCGGAAGATGAATGAAGGGTGGTGCGGCGTAACAAAGCGTGTGCACCAGTCGATTGCTGTTTCATTTACATCAATGCCGCAATATGAACGAGTATTCCCCAGTGCGCTTATGATGCCAATTGCCAGTCTTCCCGTTCCACACCCGATGTCCAAGACTACGCTGTTTGCCGTGAGTCCGCACCACTGCATGAGTGCGCGTGCGTCTCTCTCTCCTGCGGCGAGGAAGGATTCGTTATCGAGAAAGTGTGCACCGCCGAAGCGCAGGTTTTTCCCAGGCAGAATCTGCCCGCGATGGAGGACAGTTTCGGGCTTGAAGATAGCCCGGACACGTCGTTTGAGGGTTCTGAGGGTCGTCATACAAACTCCAGCATGGGCGAGATTTCCGCATTCTTCAAGCCTATACTGGTACCAATGAAGCGTGTCTACTTCGAGCGCCTTGCTGGAATTCCTCTCATTCCTCTGCTCCTGCCGAATTGTCAGGAGGATCATCCCACGCGCCAACTCTTTCAGAAAGAAGCGTTTCGTGATCTCAAAGATCCGCTTGTTGAAGTGGTGTCAGATCCCGCACAAGCCGATGTTCACCTGCTACCCCACAATTATCCGCTCGTTTCTGGCAATGCAGATTACCTCAGGCGGTGTCAGGAAACGGCTGCGCGCCATGGCAAACGCATTGTGGTTTTCTGGAATGGGGATGGCATGGGCCCTGTGTCGCTCGAGAACGCGGTGGTCTTTCGTACCTCTCAGTACGAGTCGAAGCTCCGCAAGAACGAGTACATCATGCCGGCCTATGCCGAGGATTTGAAAGGCAAGGGGCTCTTTATCCGTGACAAGACCGATGCACTGCCGGTGGTAGGGTTCTGTGGGTGGGCGCAGTACAAGAATGCGAAGAATGCCGTTGGGTCCTTTCTGCAAGCGCTTCCACATGAGGCATATGCCCTCCTTACGGGGTATCCACAGAGCCGGTCGTTCATCAAGGGTCTCACTCTCCGGCGTCGTATCCTCGCCCAACTTGCGAGGAGTACGCTCATCCGTCCCAACCTTATACTACGTTCGAGTCACTCTGCGCACGCCGCCACTATCCGTCTGGATCCCGTGCAGGCGCGGCGCGAGTACACCGATAATCTGCACTCTTCCGATTTCGCGCTCTGTATCCGTGGTGATGGCAATTATTCACTACGCTTCTACGAGGCACTGAGCCTGGGGCGCGTTCCGATTCTGCTCAATACCGACGTGCGCTTGCCGCTTTCAGATGTCATTCACTACTCATCATTTGTCCTGTTTATTTCCATCGCCGATCTTGATCGTATCGACGAGATTGTGGCAGACAACTGGGCGCATACCTCTGACCAGCGATGGTTTATGATGCAGGTCGAGGCACGCAATGCGTTTGAGAAGTATCTCTCTGCTCCCCGGTACCTCGCGTACGCCGTTGAACACCTCTTCTGATTTCATGCGCATCACCTACATTTCACAGGCACGGTTCCCCACCGAAAAGGCGCACGGTCATCAGATTGCGCAGGTGTGTGCCGCTATGGTGCGGCTCGGACATACGGTTACCGTTATTGCCCCCGATGTGCGTGGAACTGTGCGCAAAGATCCGCGTGCGTACTACGGAGTGCGTGAGTCGTTCGATGTCGTTCGTCTGCCGGTGTTCGATGGTTTGCGGTCATGGTGGGTTCCCGGATCCCTCGCATTTTTCTTCACCATGCGTTCGTATGCACGTGCGCTTCGCTCATATCTTCGTGTCAATTCTACAGATGTGCTCTACACACGTTCTCCTGTTCTCCTTCCGTCCCTTCTGCATTCCAAAATCTCTGTCATTCTCGAACTTCACACGCTGCCACGTCGCACTTCTGTATTCGTTCGCCATTGTAGACAGTGTCAACGCGTGGTGTGTCTCACGGCTCTCATGCGCGATGAACTGATTGGATGGGGCGTTGATTCTTCCAAAATAATAATCGAAGGAGATGGCGTTGACCTGCGTCGATTTGAAAATCTTCCTTCATCCTCTGAGGCGCGAACGGCGTGGCGTCTTCCTGCCGATCGCAGGATTGCCGTGTACGTGGGCTCGCTCATCACGCGCGGTACGATCGAGAAGGGCGTGCGGGAACTACTCGCTGCACTTGCCCTACTCAAAGAGAGAGGCGTCTTTGGCTGGATTATCGGCGGACCCCGCGACCAGATCGATCGTTACCGTGTACTCGCGGTACAGTCCGGTTTAGGCGACGAGGACGTACGATTCGAGGGGCCGGTTTCGAATACTCGTGTACCTTCTGCCCTTGCAGCTGCGGATGTGTGTGTGTACCCCGCACCAGCGCTGCAACATTCATTCTTTCTGCGCGATACGTCTCCTCTCAAGATTTTCGAGTATCTCGCTTCGGGTAGACCGACGGTGAGTGCCGATCTGCCACCACTTCGTGGGGTGATTGATTCCTCGCTTGTGCATTTCTGTCAGCCCGGCGATGCGCAGGATCTTGCGCGTGCCATCACGGAGGCTCTGGAACATCCTAAAGTTTCTCAAGAAAAGCGCGCCGCATTACTCGCTCACACGTCGTGGGATGCGCGCATGAAGAGAATTCTTCTCCTTTCTCCTTCTGTGTAGTGCAATTGCCACAGTTTCAGGTTCATGCGGATCTCGAGGAGCGGCATTGGTGGTTCCTCGGGCGCCGCGATGTTTTTCGTGCACTTCTCACGCGGGCAGTGCCACCTTCACGCGAACGGCTCGTGCTCGATGTTGGCTGCGGGACGGGCGGGAATACCGCTGCATTCCATGAGCTCTATACCTGTGTGGGGATTGACCCTTCATTCGATGCTGTAGCGTTTGCTCGTCAGCGGTTTCCGGGCATTGAATTCCGACAGGGCTTCGCTCCGCAAGATTGCCGCGATCTTCTGCAGCAAGCGGACGCCGTGCTTTTTCTCGATGTTCTTGAGCACGTACAAGATGATTTCGCTTTGGTATCGCAGTTACTTGCGGCTATGAAGCCCGGTGCCTATCTACTGATGATCGCACCAGGAGATCCTGAACTGTGGGGGCCGCACGATCGGGGGTTCGAACACGAGCGACGCTACAGTTTGCAGCGATTTCGCATGTTGTGGGAGGGGCTGCCTGTCGAAGAATGCGTGTGTACCGCGCTCAACGCGCGCCTACATCCGATTGCGAAGGCTGCACGGTTCTTCAGCCGCCTACGTGGTCGATCTCTCGGTCCTAAACAGACAGATCTCTCGCTGCCGATAGCTCCGGTTAATGCAGTCCTGCGCCGTGTCTTTGCCGGAGAGGCGAGGAGAGTCATGAAGTCGTGGGGCAGCGGTGTGTCTGCATATCGACGTGGCGTGAGTGTGCTCGCACTCCTTTGGCGCACCGAAGAACCCGTTACCCCCCGCATACGTCCCACATCTCTCCCGCCAGATCCTCGCCCTTGGATGTCATACGACTCCGAAATACGATCATCACCCAAGACTGCTGTGTAGTATTTCCAGATATCGGCGTAGCGCTGCCAATATTTGTGATTCTACAGAAGATACATGCGTGTGATGCCTAACGCGAAGCCGTATCAGAGTAGCGGTGAGGCGATAAAGAGTAGCGTTTGCATGGTGGCGTTCACGATGCCGAAGACCCACGCAGAGAGGATTGGTACGTTGAGAAAAACCCCTGCGAGAATGAGCACGAGCAAAATCATAGGTCCACGTTGCAAGAACGTTTCATACTGATCTTCGTATCGCAGGGGAATGAAGATATGCAGAATTTTCGATCCATCCAATGGGGCGATGGGCAGAAGGTTGAATGCCATGAGACCAAAATTAATGAAGACGGAACTGCCAAGAATTTGCAGGAGCAACTGCTCAACAACAGAGCGGCCGCTGCCGACATTCAGGAGCCCGAATGCCGATCCACTCACCTGCCCCTTGAGCAGGAAGAGCAAGCCGAAGAATGCGACGCTCCCTAAGAGCAGATTGCTCAGGGGTCCTGCGAGCGAAACGAGAGCGGTATCGCGCTTGGGACGTGAGAAGTACAGAGGATTGATGGGTACGGGTTTGGCCCAGCCGAAACCCACGACGAGGAACATGAGCGCGCCCATCAGGTCAATGTGAGCGATGGGGTTCAAGGTCAGACGTCCTGCATTATGAGCAGTGGGGTCACCCAGTCTGGCTGCCATCCAACCATGTGCGGCCTCGTGCACCGAGATCGCGATGAGAATAGAGATGATGAACGATGGACTGATGAAGCTACTCAACATGTCTCTACTGTAGCGGAAAAGGAGTAGAAAGCATTTGCGCCTCTATACATCTTTCAGTAGCCTCTCGAGGTCAATGGCACGCCGATGCGTCAAAACAGGCAAGCAGACCACATTTGGGAACACCCGAAGTCACTCTATGCGGCACACCCGCCGCACCTACAAGGCGAACATTCAGAAAAAGCGCGTGTATGACCCAGCCACGGGTCAGTATCGTACGATGAAGGTGGCCGCGAGTTATCTGCGCACGCTTGCCAAGAGGTTACAAGAAGGGAAGGCCGTTTAATGTCCCAGATCCTCTAGCGACTGACGGAGCGCTTTTTGTCGTTGTTCTTTAATGCTGCTGCGATGGTGTTTGTCTTTCAGTATTTTTTCCTTAGCGCGCCGTGAGCGACGCTGCTTTTGTTTGCGCAGCTTGAAAACTTTCTGCTGCCGCTTCGACTCGGCACCTTTGATTTTCTCTTCTAGCTTTTCAATCAGCTGTTTGTAGGCCGCAATGCGATTGAGGTGTTGTTCGCGAAAACGTTGTACACGCACGACTGTGCCCGTAGGTCGGTGAGTGAGCTCCACGCAGCTTGCGGTCTTGTTAATCTTCTGACCGCCAGGCCCTCCACCACGCGTGAAGAACTCATCAATGTCCTCTGGGAGAACCTTCAGTCCTTCGGCAAGGGCGAGTATCTGTGGAGGGAGCTCAACGGGGAAGTTCATGCAGCAGAGTGTAGCGGCAGCGACTTAGAATTTCTCGCGATGGATTTTCTTCGAATCGAATTCTGCGTCGGTATACGGTGGAGGCATTTCGGCGGGGTATCCAATGGGAATTACGTTGATGATGAGATAATGCGGTGGAATGCCGAGTAGTGAGCGGATCTTTTCTTGTTCCTCGCCGTCGTGTACGTGTTTCCACACGCTGCCGAGCTTCAGATGAGTGGCTTGCAGAAAAATGTTCTGCGACGCGAGAGCAAGATCCTCTCGTGGTTTGCTTGCAACCTTGGTATCCGCCACGGGCATGATGAGCACAGGAGCCTGCGCGACGAACTCCTGTGGCACGAGTGCATCGGCAATTGCCTGACGCATCTTCGGGTCTGTGACGACGATGAATTCCAGCGGGCGACGATTGCGGGCTGTTGGCGCAAACTGGGCTGCTTTGACGAGCTCTTCGATCAATTCGACCGGAACGGGGTCTGCTTTAAAGCTGCGACAAGCGCGGCGACGAAGGAGGACATCAAGCATCATGAATGCAGCCTACGACGATTGCTCAATTCTGCAAAGCCTTCAAAAACTGCTGTGATGTAGTAGTGTTCGGCACTCTCTTCCCCGCTACAATGCAGGCAACGGAGGGATGGCCGAGTGGTTGAAGGCGCACGACTCGAAATCGTGTAGACCCCCAAGGGTCTCGAGGGTTCGAATCCCTCTCCCTCCGCCATTCGACTCGCGCCTCCTCTTTCTTTCGTGTCCACCCAACTCCAACGTCGGCTCTCGCTCCCACTCTTCACGTTCTACGGACTGGGTTCCATTCTTGGAGCGGGAATCTACTCCCTTGTTGGTAAGGTTGCAGGGGATGCCGGTCTCTACGCTCCGGTCGCATTTGTGGTCGCGTCTGTCGTTGCCGTGCTTACTGGCTTCTCGTATGCGGAACTCTCGGCGCGGTATCCGAAGAGTGGTGGCGAGGCAATCTATACAGCGCGGGCATTCGGCATTCCCGCACTCTCGACGGTGATCGGTCTGCTTGTGGTGCTCTCTGCCATCATTTCTATCGGCGTTCTCACCAATGCATTCGTGGGGTATCTGCAGGTGTTCGTGCCTGTCATTCCTGGGATCGTCATCCCGCTCATAATATGCGTGGCCACCGCGATTTCCATTCGAGGCATCAAAGAGTCCGCACTGATTGCGTCATTGCTCACAATCATCGAGATTGGAGGGTTGCTCCTTATCGTCTGGGTCGGCAGAGCGGGATTGCTCGCATTGCCAACACATATCGATGCAATGCTTCCTCCGATGGAGGGAGTTGCGTGGTCCGGCATTCTCACAGGTGCCTTCATTGCGTTCTACGCCTTCATCGGTTTTGAAGATATGGCGAATGTGGCAGAGGAGGTGAAGAATCCGCAGCGCAATCTTCCTCTAGGCATTCTCCTCGCTATTTTTACATCCACCATTCTGTACTGTGTCATTGCGATTGTGGCCGTGTTGAGCTTGCCCGTTGATCAACTGCAGGCTTCGGATGCACCGCTCGCTCTCATCTACGAACGCACCACAGGTTCTTCACCCATCATCATTACGTTCATCGGGTTGTTTGCCATTGCGAATGGCATTCTCGTGCAGATCATTCTCGGTTCAAGAATTCTCTATGGGCTGAGTCGACAGAGCTGGTTGCCATCTATCTTGAGTCGGGTGCATTCCTCTCTACACACGCCGGTTATTGCCACGCTGTGTGTTGCGTTGCTCGGTCTCATCTTTGCACTCTGGCTCCCCTTGGTCTCTCTCGCCGAGCTCACCAGCTTCACGGTGCTGGTGGTCTACACATTCGTAAATGCAGCCTGCATGCGCGTAAAAATACGCGAACCCCGGCCTGAGGGCGTGCGCACATTTCCGTTCATTTTCCCACTTCTCGGGTTTATTGTCATTCTCGCTTTTCTCGGTTTCCGCCTCTGGGAGGCACTAAGCACATTGATCTAAACATCCTTTTACGGGCCAGAGAGCAGCGGAGTTCGTCAGACCCAGAATAACGAGCATTCTTGCTCTATTTGGCGATTTGCGAAGGTTTACTGCAGTAGACAAGGCTGCGTTCTGCATGGGAAGGGGAGGGCGGTCAATTGAATATTTTGAGAGAATTTGCCCAAAAGACGCGATATTCCCCTTGCAGGGGGTAAACGGGGATGCGTAGAATCACCCCGTTCCTTATTTTTTCCCCCCTATTTCATGAGCTACGTCGTTGCTTCCAAAGTAAAGGAGCTCCTCAAGGCTGCCGACATGATGACGGCCGGCGATCTTTCGGATGCTGCTAGCAAGTACCTCGAGGACGCCCTCAAGAAGGCTGCCAAGCGTGCCCAGGAGAACGGCCGCAAGACGGTCCGCGCCTGCGACCTCTAAAGCGTTTTCTTTTTGAACCAAGAGCGCCTCGCTACGGGGCGCTTTTTTGGCAGTTTGAGGAATTGATTCCTCAATTACTTTGCGTCGCGCTTCAACTTCGCGTCGATGAATTGCTGGATCTCTCCATCCAATACTCCTGTGGTGTTGCTTGTTTCTTCATCGGTACGCAGGTCCTTCACCATCTGGTACGGATGCAAGACGTAACTGCGAATCTGCTGACCGAAATCGGCGCTCTTTCTCGAACCCTTCAGTTCTGATTTCGCCTCCTGCTGTTCACGGCGCTCTTTTTCAAGCAGCTTGGCGCGCAACATGTTCATGGCCTGCATACGGTTCTGCAGTTGGCTGCGCTCATTCTGGCATGCCACCACGATGCCGGACGGCAGGTGGGTGATGCGGATGGCAGATTCCACCTTGTTCACGTTCTGCCCTCCGGCCCCACCACTGCGGTACGTGTCGATTCTCAGGTCCGTTGGGTTAATATCCACGCCAGTCGATTCCGGAAGCTCCGGCAGCACCTCCACCAGCGCGAAGCTCGTCTGCCGCAGGTTCTTGGCATTGAAGGGCGACAGGCGCACCAAGCGGTGCGTGCCCTTTTCGCACTTGAGGTTGCCATAGGCGAACTCACCCTGCACGTAGATCGTTGCAGATTTGATGCCGGCCTCCTGTCCGTCGGTCTTTTCGATGATCGTTGTTTTCCACTTCTGTCGTTCACAGTAACGCAGGTACATGCGCATGAGCATGGCGGCCCAGTCCTGTGCTTCGGTACCACCCGCTCCTCCGCTTACAGTGAGATAACAGTTGGAGGTGTCGAATTCCCCACTCAGATATAGCTGTGTCTCGAGTGCCTCCCATTCTTTTTCTAGTCGTGTCACATCTGCTTCGAGAGATACTTGTTCCTCTGCAGAAGCGTCGTTCACCATCTCTATCAATACTTCGGCCTCGTCGGCGATTCTCTGCACGGGTTCCCACTGTTTCTTGAGCGCCTTCAATTCTGTGAAGAGCGCCTGCGCGCGTTTCTGGTCATCCCAAATATCGGGTCCTTCCGTTTTTGCTGTGAGCTCCTGAATGCGTTTGGGAACATTCCTTGCCTCAAAGAGAGTCCTTCCCCACGTTGATTGCGGATTTGAGTTCCCGAAGTTTCTGCAACAGATCTTCCATGGACGGAAGGGGGAATAGTATTGATATTTTCAGCATACCGGAGCATCGCGACTCCAGATAATCCTTTTTGTGCTCTTGCGATGAAATGCGCAAAAATTTCTAAACCATAGAATAGGAATACTGCAAATATACCTCCATAGTCAAATAACCTTCTTTTGGCTATAATATAAGGAAAACATATGACACACATTTTCGAAGCTCTCACCGTAAAAACGTGGCAAGGACCGGCGTCTGCACCGAGTCTCAAAGAGATTCTGCGACGTGTGCTTTTTCCCTTTGCGCTGTTTGCCGTTGTGCTCCTCTCACTCCTTGTTCTGTCGTGGTACCTGCTCCTGCCGCGGTTCACGCGTGTGGAACTTCATGGAGCATCGCAGGAACTCTCTCACCTGCAGACATATGTACAAGAAATTCAGGCAGAAACGCAGAAGCTAGAAGACCGGCGTCTGGCGTTGATTCTCCCGCTCGATGACTCGCCCTACGGTCACCTCGTCCAGAAGAAAATGTCACAGCCATCACTACTTTCGTTCTACGAGAAATTACAGAATGTCGCGCGTACATTCCTTCCCGAGCAGTCGCAGTCCGTAGTGCTGCAGTCGATTCGCTGGGAGCATGAGGTCATCGAACTCACCGGGGACGTGCGGAACGTAGGACTGCAAAGCATGGCAGTGCTCGCACAGTTTGTTGAATCAGTGCGTGCGATGCCAGGTGTAGAACGTGTGGATTTTCCCTCTTTCACACGTGAACGAGATGAAGTCATTGGTTTTCACTCTCCATTTGTCATTCGCATTCACTTCTCTTAATGCGACTCTTTCGTTCTCTCAGCGGCTCGCCCCTCCTCTTGGGATCACTGGGAGTTCTCTGTCTTGCCTTCATGGTCCCGTTGCTCTCTGCACACATTCAGAAGGTGAAGGCGGTGCGCGAAACAGCTCTTCCTCTCCTTGCCACGCTGCCAACCTACGAGCGTCGACTCGCGCTCCTCAAGGAACAGGTGGAGGTGTCGGAATTAGACGCGGCACTGAAGACGGGTTCTCAACTTGAGCGCGTGCGCGTTTCAGTTCTCCCTCTTAAAGCAGATATTCCCCGTGCATTGGCCACACTCGAAGTGCTGCGTAGCACGCTCGAACGTCAGGGTGCCATCGGTTCCCTTTCACCGATCGAGGTAGGCAAGGAGCGGGAGTACAGCGATGGCCTCGCAGCCACTCCACTTATATTTCAGCTCTCTGCACAGAGCGAGGGCATCCGTCGCGTGCTTGCCTTTGTGCATTTGGCAGGTTTGGTCACGGTGGGCGATGCACTCATGAAGTCAGAAAAGAGCGCGCTCATTCGTGCGACGGAAGAGGAGAATCCTGCAGGCATTGTAATGCTGGAACAATTTTTCTCGACGGATCTGTTTCGCTATGCCTTAGAACCACGACCGTTTGAAGAGCAGTTGAAGAGGTCTCTGCAGAGTGAAGGATTTCTGTCTGTGTTCCAGCAGATCGTCAATACATCTCTTCTGCACGATGCGAAGGAGTTTTTTCAGGGGCCAGTGGGAAAGGCGATGGAAAGCGGAAACTTGTGGCCGATGGAATTTCTCATTATCGATAGGATTGAGCTTCAGCCCGGATCCGCTGCAAATTGGTTCCGCTTGACGCTTTCGCTCTCACTGGTGCGTCGTACGCAGTAGGCGGTTACAACTCCGGCAATGCACTTGCCGCTTTTCAAGCCTTGTCTTAGGCTTCTTTCGCTTTCTTCCCTTCCTTCTCTTTGCAGAAACGTCGTCGTGGCTCCTCCTCCACTCCTTCACGCCAACAGAAACGGCCGCGCATTAACGAACAAATTCGCGCGACAGAAGTTTTGCTCGTGTCTCCCGATAGGGCAGATGTCCGCCAGTTTGCCGATGTACTGCAAGAAGCGCGTGAACAGGAAATGGATGTGATCGAAGTTTCGCCCAAGGCGAATCCACCAGTGGTGAAGATCGGGGATTTCGGGCAGTACCTGTACCAGCTTCGCAAGAAGGAGCGCAAGCAGCGTGTACATAGCAAACAAACGGAGGTGAAGATGCTGCGCCTTGGGTTCCGCACCGAGCGACACGATATTGAGCGTCTCATGGATCGAGCGCGCGAGTTCTTTAAAGAGCGTCATTTGGTGAAATTCGTGGTCCGGCTCCGCGGTCGCGAGTTGGGGAACAGGGATTATGCCAAAGCCAAGCTGCTATCTATTGTCGATGGGCTGAAGGATTGTTCTGAGGTTGAACAGGAACTCAAGCAGCAGGGGCCAATGTTCCATGTCATTCTCAGAGGAAAACAGTCTTCCTAAACCTTTTCAGAGGCTTGTACATTATTGTGAATTCTGGGTATTTTGCTTGGTAAGAGGCTTGTTCTCTTGCTACACTTCGCCGTCTTTCCTGTTTTCACGTGCTTCGAGTTCTCTCAGCATAAATGCCTAAGCTCAAATCTCATAGCGGCGCAAAGAAGCGAGTTTTCCGTACTGGCAAAGGTAAAATCGCCTTCAAGCGGCGCGGTCGCGGTCACCTGCTGCAGCAGAAGAGCAAGCGTCAGAAGAGTCTGCAGCGCACACTCGTGGCTCATCCTGTGAATAAGCGCATGCTTTCTTCTCTCGCTCCCTACGCCTAACTTCTATGCGTGTTAAACGTGGTATCGTTCGGCATCGTCGTCACAAGAAGATTCGTGCCCTTGCCAAGGGGTATCGAGGCGTGCGCCGCACCACATTTAAGGGTGCGAATGAGGCAGTGATTAAGGCGGGGCAACATGCTTACCGTGATCGCCGTAAGAAGAAGCGCGTGTTCCGATCGCTCTGGATTGTGCGTCTAAATGCGGCATTTCGTGAGCGCGGCCTCAAATATTCTACGGTGATGAATATGCTCATCAAAAAGAAAGTCGGTCTTGATCGTCAGACACTTTCAGAGCTTGCCATTCATGAGCCAGTCGCCTTCGATGCGGTGCTGAAGACGGCGGGAGTGAAGTAATTTCTTTTATGCAGATATCCCTTTGCTTGTTGCACGAGTTTGTACCTGCTTCTTTGTGGGGGGCTAGGGCACCTTGTTCGGTTCCCTAAGCCCCCCACGCCCCCTTTACCCTCCTAACAGTACACCCCGTCAATTCAACGAGTATTTTCCCGTTCGATACTCACACGTACTCAACGGACGTGTGTGTTTTTGTTCTGTTTCTTCCCTACTTCCTCTTCACTCGTACGAATCCCGCGACATCGATGGTCTTGAGGTTCTTTTCCTCTTTGCTGAGCAGGTCTAAGAGCAGGTTCATACCGATGGCGTCGGAGGCGATGTGGCTGCATTGGATCATGTTCACGTGTTTCTCTTTGGCTTTCTCGAGTGACTTTTCGGTGACGTGCATCGAGAGGACAGTACCGACTCCTGCGCTCGCCTGTGCCTCGAGGAATTCCTCTGGTCCGTTGGTGCCGCCGGTGAACTCCGTGGCCACCACCCGGCCGGGGCGACTGCTCTTGCTGCCGTTCGCGATGATCGGAGGCACGCCCTTCTTGGCGTAGTACTTGTACTCCGGAATTTCGAGCAGTGCCGTGAGGATCTCGCCCAGATCATCAAACTCCTTGCTACAGATCGTTTTCTCGATGAGGCGCCAGACCAGGTTGTCGGCTGGCGTGTGCGTATTGAAAGCAGGGAAATCGAGGAGCTCTGCCACACGCTCAGTGGCGAAGAGGTTATCGGCATGCACGGCGCGCGCCACGCGATCCATGCGTGGTCGTAGGTAATTCTCACTTTGATTCACCGGCACGCCCACCAGTGCCAGCATATCGACCTGCAGGGGCATGACTTTTTCCAAGTCCCCCAGTGCGCGGCCTTCGGGATGGTGGAGCATTAAGGCATCGATCTTCTCGCCGCGCTCGCGAAGGCGATCGGCAAGGAGAATTTCTGGCGTCTCGATATCAATACCGACCATGAGTGTTTTAACGTCTTCCTCGCCCGTACCGTTGATGATGCGGCTATCGGAGTAGGGGTTCCACAAGCGCTCTTCGTCGAAGAGTTCCTTGTCACTCCCGCTCAATTTTGCCGCGCTCTCTTTCTTCTTTTTGAGGAACTTTTCCACAACCTTCCGGCCGCGGGGATCGGCATCCATGCCATGCTGTATGGCCGAGTGGAAGAGTTTCTTGAGCTTCATCTGTGTAGGAGGAGCCTACCCAAAATGGGCATTTTGGGCAAGGCAATAGCCCACTTCGCCGATTCGTCCGGCTATTGACTCTCCTTTAAGACGAGGCAATACACTATCCCCGAGCTCGAAGGACGAAGCGCAGCTCTGTTCCCGATTGGTCGTTCATCTGCTCAAGCGTCTTGCGAACCGTTGCTTCATCATTCTGCCAAAAATCGGCAACGACCTCATCTCCCCTTGCAGACTGAATGACGATGCTCTCATCCGAGAGGCGCTGGGCCTTCTCTCGATCGCTGTAGATTCCTGCCATGAACGCGTCTGCCGGTAACATGTCTGCCGGTGCTGTGGAAGTGGAAGTTTCCATGTTTCAATTCTCTTCTTCATTCTCTCGGTGTCAATGAACTTCAAAACCTTCAGTCTTTCCGTTCCCCGAAACGGGAATCGCCGGTACACTGCACATCTGTTTCCCCTGTGTTTGTGGCATTGTTGCACGTCATCTATTCCTCCTCCACCGGCCACACGGAGTACGTGATTGATACGCTGGTCGCCGAACTCAGTTCCGTTGCACCCAAACTTACGGTTGAGAAGCAGCGTGCGGAAGAAGCGCAAGCGGAAGATCTGTCCAAGGGTGATGTGCTCCTATTGGCATCAGGAACATGGAATACCGGTGGTAGCGAAGGACAACTTCATCCGCGTATGTATGCCCTCCTCGCCGATCGTGCGAAGGAGTGTGATCTGCAGCAGAAACCCTGTGTCATCATTGCGCTGGGTGATGAACGGTACTTCTACACCGCGCGCGCCATGGAACACCTCGTACAGTTCGCAATGCAGCACAATGGACAGTTGGGGGAATCTCTTGTGATTGTGAATGAGCCCTATGGCCAAGAAGAGAAAGTGCAGAAGTGGGCTCAGAAACTTCTCACCAAAATTCCCGCACTCGCCTCATGACACGTCTTGCCATAAAAATTGTCGGCCCGACTTCGCCCTTCGCTCGCTACGCTCGTTCAGAGCTTCGCCGGGCAGGCGCGCAGTGGCATGGTTCGACCACGCTCACCATGACCACTTCTCATACTTTCATACCTCTCTACTGAAGCATGACTCGTCTCTCTATCAAGATCGTTGGGGCGCAGGGCCAGGGAGTGAACTCCGTTGGTGAGATGTGTGCGAAGGGCCTCAAGCGCAGTGGCTACTGTGTGTTCGGGTATCGCGAGTACATGTCTCTCATCAAGGGTGGACACAGTAGTTACCAACTTGATGTCAGCGCTGATCCTGTTCATAGCTCTCTGACAAAGGTGGATCTGGTGGTGACATTCAATCACCACGGCATCGAAAAGAATCTGCGAGACATCAAGAAGGGGGGCATCCTCCTGCATCAGACGCCGCAGTGGAAATTCCGCAACGCAGAGGATCAGCAGTATGTGATCGAACAGGGTATTCGCGTCATCGAGATGCCCACCGAAGCGATCCTCAAAAAACTCAAGGCCAAGCCTATCTTAGGCAACGTGCTCATTACATCCGTGGTGTGGACGCTGCTGGGGCAGCAGCAAGAGCAGCTTCACGAGTTGGTGCGTGAGCAATTCGGCCACAAGAAGGATCTGCTCGATCTCAACTTCACGTGCATCGCCGAAGGATTTGCAGTGCGCAACGATATCGCTCCTGATGTTTCGCTCCCGCTCCCCAAACCTGATCCACAATGGAAGAATCACCTGCTTCTCACGGGTAGTCAGTCGATGGGGCTTGGTGTCATTCACTCCGGCTGCCGTCTGTTCGCGGGGTACCCCATGACGCCTAGTAGCCCCTTGCTCACATTCATCGCCGATATGCAGAATGAAACCAAGATGGTGGTGAAGCAAGCAGAGGACGAGATCACCGCGGCACAGATGATGGTGGGCGCCATGCACATGGGTACGCGCGCTATTACAGCCACGAGCGGTGGAGGATTCGACCTCATGACTGAAACGCTCTCACTCACCGGAATCGCCGAGATACCGGCTGTTTTCGTTTTAGCACAACGTCCCGGGCCCGGAACAGGGCTCCCCACATGGACAGCACAGGGTGATCTACTGTTGGCGGTGTGCAGTGGGCATGGTGAGTTCCCACGGTTGGTAATGTCAGTGAGTGATGCGCAGGATTGTTACGACCTCATGCCCGAGGCGTTTAACTTTGCGGAGGAATTTCAGATCCCCGTAATTGTGCTTACTGATAAGCATGCAGCAGAGGCACTCTTCACGCAGACTGCGTTCGATCAGAGTGTTGCCAAACTGAAGCGCGGCAAGCTCGTTTCCGATCCCAAGGCATTGGCGCAACTGTCTTCTACTGATCGTTACGACACCGCTGCACCGGATGGCATTTCACAGCGGTGGCTACCGGGGAGCGCGGCTGCGACCTACTGTGCCCAGGGGTACGAGCATGGCCCCGATGGATCGTTCGACGAAGAATCAGCAAATGCATCTGCGCAGGTAGAGAAGCGCCTGAAGAAAGTGGAAGCCCTCAAGAAGTCCCTCCCTGAGCCCATCTACGCGGGTGCCAAGAATCCTGAGACGCTCATCATCAGTTGGGGGAGCAACCGTGGCGTCATTTTAGATATTCTTGAAGATGTCATGCTCAAGAAGTACAGCATCGGATACCTGCACTATCAGTATCTCTGGCCACTGAAGACAGAGAGTATCGAGATGCTCTCGCGTACGGCGAAGCGGACAATCTTTGTTGAGTGTAATCATGAAGGACAACTGGCCTCACTACTCAAGCTCTCGTGCGGTCGCGATACAACGCACAGGATTCTCAAGTACGATGGCCGTCCGTTCTTCTACGAAGAGCTACGCGATCGTCTTCTCTCCATTCTGCAATCATGAAGAAGCCTACTTCTTCCAGCGGCGCATCGATGCATAATTACGCATCATTGAATCCCTGCACGTGGTGTGACGGATGCGGCGATTATGGCATCTGGACGGCCGCGAAGCGTGCGCTCGTGGAGCTCAAGATTGTGCCTTCGCAGGTGCTGCTGTGCTACGACGTGGGCTGCCACGGCAACATGTCTGACAAGCTCCTTGGCTACCGCATGCACGGGCTCCACGGTCGTGTGATCCCGCTGGCTGCCGGTGCTGCACTGGCGAACCCTGCGATTCCGGTGATCGCCTTTGGCGGCGATGGCGCGAGTTTCTCGGAGGGCGTAGGGCACCTGGTGCACGCGATTCGGAGCAATTACCGCATGACATTCATCATGCACAACAACGCCAACTATGGGCTGACCACGGGGCAGGCGAGTGCGCTTACGTGGCAGCAGCAGACCATGAATACCTCGCCCAACGGCATACCCGAAGCGACGCTCAATAGCATGGATTTTGTCTTCTCCCTCCAGCCGACATTTGTTGCCCGTGGATGGAGCGGCGATATCGCACAGATGACGCGCATTCTCACGGCGGCCATCCGCCATCGTGGATTTGCCTATGTCGATATACTGCAGGCGTGTCCCACTTACAACAAATTCGCCACGCATGAGTGGTTGCTTGCACACTGCTACGATGCTGCTACGGAGGGACATGATCCCAAGGATTTTGCGAAAGCCCGAGCACTCGCCATCGATACGCAAAAGCGCGTGGCTACGGGCATTCTCTATCAGACCGAAGATGTGCCCTCATTCCACGAGCGGCTCAAGTCCCGCGAGGGAGTATCGACGACCCCCATTGAGGAAGTGAGAATCATCGACACTGCACAATGGCTCAAGGCGTTTGAGTGAGGATTTGGCTTGACGGAGCCATTACTCGCTTTAGACTGTCGGTCTCCTTTTCTGTACCTCCATGCAGCTAGAATCGGATCATCGTGTGATTATCTTCGGCACGAAGCCGGGCGTTGCGGCCGTCCTCGAAACAGGCATGTGCGTCCACTCAACGCTGGTGGGATACATCGAGCAACACTGTCTCGCCCTCCTTGCAGTTTCCCAGATTGAGATGCAGGAGAAGGGAGAGATTCCTGAGGCGATGCGCGAGCTTTTATATGATTTGCGAGACCAGTACAACGAGGCACTCGGCGATGGAGATGGTGATATGGAACTGTTTGCCCGATTCAAACTTGTTCTTGGTGAAGTACCACGAAAAGAGGTGTGTGGGCGTCCGTTCCCGAGGAGTGAACGCGTCAAAGGCGCGGAAACTTCACGGGGAGGATCCACATTCATCGCGCGAAAGCAGTGAGTACATCGCCATACTGGTGCTACACTTTCATCCATTATGCGTATAGATATTCTGACGTTGTTTCCGGGCATGTTTCAGGGGCCTCTCACCGAGAGCATCCTCGCGCGTGCACAGGAGGAAAAGTTTCTTGAAATCCATTTTCACGATTTGCGACAGTTCGGCCTTGGTACATACCATCAGGTGGATGATTCACCGTACGGTGGTGGAGCGGGGATGGTCATGCGGCCCGATGTCATTGTTCCGGCGATCGAAGCTGTTGTCAGTGAAGGGGAGGAATCGGGAATGAAAAAACCTCATCGCGTGCATTTTTCCCCGCGCGGTAAAAAACTCACGCAGACGAAGGTGGAGCGACTGGCAAAGCGTGGCTGGCTCATTCTGCTCTGCGGGCACTATGAGGGGATCGACCAGCGCGTGATCGATGGAGGATGGATCGACGAAGAGGTTTCGATTGGGGACTATGTACTCACGGGAGGTGAGCTTCCTGCCATGGTGCTCGTCGATGCTGTGGCACGTCAGATACCCGGCGTGTTGGGCAAAGAAGAATCAGCTGTGGAAGAGAGTTTTTCGGCTTCTCTGAATCGCAAGAAGGAGTACCCGCACTACACGCGGCCGGAGGAATTCAAAGGACTCAGAGTTCCGGATGTGCTCCTTTCGGGGAATCACAAGGAAATCGAAAAGTGGAGGAAGGATCATGTGCAGTAGCTTTTGGTTTATACTTTTCCAGTGTTGTCTGCACTCCATCAGCGGCTGAAGGAGAAGGGTTCAGTCTCCCTGAAGGTTCGCGTGCATCCCGGAGCCCGGCGTACTGCCCTCAAAGGTGTGATGGCGGATGGAACGATCAAAATCGACATTACTGCTGCACCTGAAGATGGTAAGGCCAATGCGCAGCTCATTCGTTTTCTGGCACAGGAATTTTCGGTGCCGCTTTCACACGTTGAAATCGTGCGTGGGCAAACCGGGCGAACCAAGACTGTGCGTATTACTGGATGAGCTAGGATTTTCTCAAGTACTCCGCTGTGAGTGCGGTTTGTCCGTCACGTGGCAGGTCCTGCCACCATGCAAGAAACTCCTCAAAGTTCTCGTAGGGCTTCCGGGCATGCGCCTGATGAATGGTATAGAGCTTGTGGAGAAATGGGTCTGGCTTCGATTCCTCTTCCTTTGCCTCACCATTCATGCCCAGTAAGTTACGTGCGCGGGTAGCGACGTTAGCGCAGAGACGTCGAAATCCCCCTGTTCCATTCGGGGATGATTGTGGCGTAGAGATGCCAGTTTCTTGTGTTGCTCCTGTCCTTTCCATAGCCCGCGACGCTACCCCTACCTGTTGAGCTGTGCAAGCGAACTATTGATCTGACGATTTCTTGAGCGCATCCTCGATTCTACCGCGTAAATCGGGGTAGTACGGCAGCCCGATGAATTTCTCGCCATTGAGGAAAAACGTCGGCACCACATCGATTCCCAGGCTCTGTGCCCAGGATTTCTGTGCTTCAAGAAGTGCGACGGCCTGCTCACTCTTCATACATTCACTGAGTGCCGCTGTGTCGAGCTTGAGATCCACGGCATAGGAATGAATGGCCTCTTTGGATTTATTGGGATTGCGAAAGAGTGCGTCGTGCATGGCGAGGCCGCCTTGTTGCTTGGCGCTGCAGATGAAACCGAGCGATGCCTCTGTGCTCTTCTGGTACTTCTGTAGCGGGAGCATAGCAATCTGCAGCTTTACTTTTCCTGCTTCAAGAAAATCAGTCTTGAGCCGTGGAAAGATCTCGAAGAGGAACTGGCGGCAGTAACTGCAGTGATGCTCGGTGAAGACGAGAAGTGTGAGAGGAGCTTGGGGATTCCCTACCTCGAGCACACCTGTTGCGAGCATATTCTCGGTCAGTGATCCTGTTTCGGTTCGTTCTTCGGTGAGTGGCATTCCTTCACCGATTTCTTCTGCCTGCAATTCCACTTCTGCGCTCGTACTCGATGAAGATGCAGAGGCATCCTCATTCTCCTGAACTGGTGGAGTGGGAAGTGTGCAGGCCGTGAATAGCAATCCACAACCAAGAATGAGAAGAGGAGTTTTGCGCATGGGTGGCCACTCTATCAGAGGGAAAGGGGGGAGGCGAATGAGTTTTTCTGTCCTTTCTTTGTCAGGGGACCAGGGAACCTTGTTCGGTTCCCTAGGCCCCCCGACACCTCCCTTACCCTCCTAACAGTAAACCCCATTCCGTCATACAAATATTTTCTGCAAGACGCCTTAATTCTTCTTCGCGGAAGTGAGTGTCTTTTTTTGTTCCTGTTTATGTTTCTTGTTTTGTTTTCTATTTCTTCGGGACATTTTTGCCGTAGCGCAGAACCAAGAGAGGGAACACCACAACAGCTCTCCAGATTCTGCCGATTCTGGTGGGTTCCTGGATCAGTCGCCAGAACCATTCAAGCCCTATGCCTCGCATCCATGCAGGGGCACGCTTGCGCTTGTCGGCGAGAAAATCGAACGTACCGCCGATGCCCATGGCGACACGTACGGAAGGCAGTTCCTTCAAATACTTCGCAATCCAGAAATCCTGGGCTGGAGCGCCGTAAGCCACAAGCAGCAGATGTGGTGCGGCGGCGCGAATCATGTTGAGAATCGTTGGCGCATCTTCTTCCCGCGGAGTTCCTGCAAAGCAGCCCGCCACTTTGAGGTGCGGATTCTCATTCATCAGTGACTGCGCGGCAGCTTCTGCGATGCCCTCTTGTGCGCCGAGCAGGAAAATGGGTGTGTCTTCTGTGAGTGTGCGACACAGTGCGGTGACCGTATCGACGCCTGTCACACGTTCGGGGAGGCGTTGTCTCGTGAGACGCGCCATCCAGAGCAGGCCCACCGAATCAGGGATATTCAGGTCTGCTTTATTCAAAAGTTCCCGAAATGGCGTGGAGTGCACTGTTTCGACCAGCATTTCATTATTCGGTGTCATGACATGTCTCTGCTTTTCTTCCTGCAGAAATTCTCGAATCATGGTTACAGCCTCCGTCTGCGTGACGGGGTCTATAGGTACGCCGAGGAGGGAAACACGTGGGGAAGACATACGCGTGAAGTTTACAGCGTATAGCTTCTTCAAAACGAGTGTTACTTTCACTATTCACATCACTCTCTCAATTGCTGTACCTCTTCCACGTACCACTGGTTCTCGCCTCTCTTTAAGCGCACAAGCTTGGGACCGTCTTTTGTTTCGGCTAAGTAGTCGCGCTCGTTGTCCTTTTCCCGCAGAAGCACGGTGCGTCCGATTTCCTCCTCGGGCAAAAGTAGGTAGATCGCAATGTCGGGCTTGTCGGTGAGGGCGGCATTCAGGTTGAGCGTGGCACGGCCCAGTGTGGCTGCTACTGCGACGATAAGTGCACACAGCAGCACAGCCCACCCAATGGTGTGGAAGAAACGGAGGTTAGAAACGCGATGCCAGTCCATGTGAGAGGGATTGTACACTGTCTTGCCATGCAGAGCGCAAGTGTCTCTGCTAGGCTTAGAGCATGGGCATTCTCATCCTCGTCCGTCACGGCCAATCGCAGTGGAACCTTGAAAATCGCTTCACAGGCTGGACCGATGTCCCTCTTACAGATCGGGGGCGCGCAGATGCGGCCAGGTCTGGCGAAGCACTCTCCACATTCCAATTCGATCGCGCATTCACATCCAAGCTGATTCGGGCATCCGAGACGCTCGACATTATGCTCAAAACACTCAAGCAAACCAAGATCCCCGTTGAGGCCGATACGGCGCTCAATGAGCGGCACTACGGCGATTTACAGGGTCTCAATAAAGCCGAGACGGCAGAGAAGTACGGCAAAGAACAGGTGCAGCTCTGGCGACGGAGCTTCTTCACACGACCACCCAACGGCGAGAGTATGGAAGATTGTGAAAAGCGCACGCTTCCGTACTTTCTCGAGAAGATTTTTCCGCACGTTGTACAGGGCGAGACGGTACTCGTTGAGGCACACGGCAACAGTCTGCGACCCATTATCAAGTATTTGGATCACTTGGAACCCGATGCGACTGCTGCACTCGAAATCGGCCTTTGCACACCGTATATCTACACCTTCGAGGGCGAGAAACTCATCAAGAAGGAGGTTATATCTGTCGAAGGTATCGTCACGAAAGGTGCCTCACTTACCGAGAAGAGCGTCAAAGAGGGACAGGTATAGTACGAACGGCTTTTGGCCGCTATGCTGGTTTTGTATGAAGGAAATCACCTACCGCACCAAGCGATTCTTCGATGAAGTGGCCGCTCACCCGTCGAAGCATGTTCATCTGATCATGATCGCTACCAAGCCCGATATTATTAAGCAGCTGCCGCTGTATTTTGAGCTCAAGAAGCGCGGGCATCTTGTTCTTTTGGGGCACACCGGGCAGCACTACAGTGAAAACTTAAGCGGAGGGATGCTCAAGGAGTACGGCGCTGAGCCCGATTTCAACCTGAATGTACGGGGAGCGATGCACGAGGTGGTGAGCCAGATCATTGGGAGGCTCGGATTCGTTATCGGAGAACTGAAGGAGAAGGGGAAGATCGTTATCCCTTACGTGCACGGTGATACGACTACGGCCATGGCCGCGAGTAATGCAGGGTTCTCTCATGGTTTTGCATCGGTACACGTCGAGGCGGGCATTCGTACGCTCACGCCAAATTATCGTGCGTCGGCGTTCGGTCTTGATACTCCGGGAACGTGGGATATCGCTGCGTGGAGAGAATTTCTGATGGATCGTAAGAACTGGGAGCGAGGGAGCCTGGAGCCGTGCCCCGAACAGTTCAATACGCGCTGCAGTGAGGCCGCGACGGGTGTGCACCTTGCTCCCGTGGAGTTGGATCGGGAGTTTTTGCAGGGGGAGGGATTTCCAGAAGATCGTATCTTCGTCGTGGGCAACTCTGTGGTGGATGCAGTTGCCGAAGCGCAGGAGCGCATAAATCAATCTACCGTGTTCGAGCGTTTTCCACTCCTCGCTGATGGCGATTTTGTACGCTTCTGTATCCATCGACGCGAAAACTGCGGATCCGATCACCGTTTCCGTGCAATCTACGACGCCATGGTGTCGCTCATTCAGGATGGTCGAAAGGTTCTGCTCATCACCATGACGCAGACGGAGCGTGCGTTCGAGCGGATGGGGCTGAAGAAAGAGGTGGAGGCACTCGCGAAGAAGCACACAAACTTCGTCTATTCACCTGTGTGGGCGGAATACGTCGACGTGATGGCCGCCATGAACAAGGCCGCGGTGTGCGCCACTGATTCCGGTTCCATGCAGGAAGAGATGAATGCCATGGGTATTCCGTGCGTGACGTTGCGATTCGGATCCGACCGCAGCGAATCCGCCATGGCGGGCGGTAACCTCATCGCTCCTCCGACCGATTCAGTACTCATCAAAAAGATCGTCGAGTACGTATGGGACAATGCAGAGATGCGCAAAGCACCCAAAATCTATGGGGAGAATGTAAGTGCGAAGTGTATTGATGCCGTAGAAAAGGTGCTCAAGACGGGCGAAGTATTCCGATCCGATGATGAGAGGCTAAAGATGTGAAACAATGTCATGGTGAGCGCAGTCGAACCACTTTAGCTTGTGACATTGTTTCACTCCTGCCGCACTTCGACTACGCTCAGTGTGACACTTGCCATTCTTTCCGTATGTTCCAATATCTCCGCGAACGGCTCACGCTCGTCTTGCTCGCACTCCTGCCGCTGCATGCGTTGCTGGTGACGGTGGGCACCAAGCTCCTCATGGGCAAGGGCCACGCGCCGCTTGCCGTTCTTGCTCTGTGGAAGGAGGCACTGTTGGGGATCATTCTTCTTCTAGTGGTCATCGAGTGGGTGAAGGCACAGCCTCGCCGATTGCGGTGGGATGTGATTGATGGATTGATCGTGGCGCTCATCATCCTCAGCGTGTTCGTGACGGTTCTCACCCACGGTGATCTGAAGCTCGCACTCCTCGGATTCAAGTACGATTTCGTGCCACTCGTTACGTTCCTGTTCGTACGGCGCGTGACATGGTCCGAAGCGTTTCAGAAAATGGCGATGCAGGTTCTGCTCGGCGTGAGTGCCATCATTGCGCTCTATGGCATTCTCACTGTATTCCTGCCGATGAAGTTCTTTCTCTGGCTTGGCTACTCCCCCGCGCACTCGCTCTACTTTGCCGATGGGCCGTTGGCAGCATTCCAACAGGTGAGTGAGACGGCGCTGCGCCGTGTGCAGAGCACCATGAGCGGGCCGAATCAATTTGGATTGTGGTTGCTGGTTCCCTTCAGTGTGCTGCTGATGACGGTGGCCTCGCGCAAGGCGATCACACTTGCTCAGGCCGTGATGGGGGCGTTCATTCTCGTTGCACTCTTTCTCACGTTCTCCCGTGCGGCGTGGATTGCTGCATCCGTCATGACGATCACAGCACTCTGCCGGTCGGTGCCGCGCCCACTACTCAAGAGGGTCATCGTTGGTGCTGTCTTCACTTGTGTGACAGTTGGCGTCATCGCAACGTTGCTCTTTCCTTCAATATTCTTCCGTCTCTCTTCATCGCGCGGGCATCTGGTGCGGCCGCTGCAGGCGATGGGGCGTATGATCCATTCTCCGCTAGGCGAAGGGCTGGGTGCGGCTGGGCCAGCCAGCAATCGCGTGAGTGAGACGTGTGTCTTTTTACGCCCGCAGGATGATCCCTCGTGGGCGAAGACGACCCCGATGCTCTGCGTCTTTCTCGGTACGACACAGGTGCAGCCGGTTGATCATGTTTGTCGCTGCCCGTTCCTGCCCGAGAACTGGTACCTGCAGATTGGCGTGGAACTAGGCATGTTGGGATTCATCCTCTTTGTTGCTCTCACGATCATGCTGTTACTCTCACTTACTCGTGCCACCATTTCTTCGCCTGTCTTCATCCTCTTTCTGGGTATCAGCATTGCCGCCCTTGTGCTTCATGCATGGGAAGACAGTGCCGTGGCGTACACCGTCTGGTTACTGCTCGGAACGCGATTGTCATCACCCCGCTCGCTGGCTGGGTGATCCTCCGCCGTCTTCACCGGGAGTCACTTTTTCTGCCCAGGTGATTTCTACATCGGCTGGACCTTCTGCGCCTTCAACAACAACGGGAGGCTGGATGGGATCGGTGGGCGTATCATCCGGATCGGGCTCAAGAGGTTGAACCGTTCGTGGGGTAGCAGCTGCTTCGATCAGCTCTACCGCTACAAGCATGGCGGCCATTTGCGCGCGGAATTTTGCGTGCGCGTGTGCGATATCTACGAGAGTGGACTCAGCGGTGCTTCCGGGTTCGATAGAATCAAAGGTAGCTTGGAGAACATCGAGGGCACTCTGAACACCTGCTTCGGATCCTTCGATCTGCTCGAGAGGGGTCGTCGTCCGCATATGTGCGCTGCTATGCAATAGATCGCGCATACCCTCGCAGAATCTTCCCGTTTCAGCTCTGATGTGACCAAGACGTCTTGCGATTTTCTCAGGCGAATCGCCGTCTTCTGGTTTGTATTGCTCAGTACGTTCCCTCAGCGCTCTGTCGGCGAGTTTGGGTGCGTTTGTGAGTTCTTTTTTTAGAAGATCGATGGCGGAAGGGGTGGGCATAGGAGGCGCATGTTCTCTCCCGCTTCGGCTTTTGTCAATATGCCATCTCGGGCTATCCTGTTTGCATGACAGAAACGTCTACCAGACGGCCCATCATCATCCTCGATTTTGGCGGACAGTATGCACATCTCATCGCGCGTCGTGTACGCAGTTTGGGGGCATACTCCGAGATTCGCGATCCCTCCACTCCAGCGAAGGAATTGAAGGCGGCTGCCGGCATTATTCTCTCGGGTGGGCCACAGAGTGTGTATGACAAGGCAAGCCCTTCGGCCGATGCCAAGATATTCTCACTCGGGGTGCCAGTGCTGGGGATTTGCTACGGATTACAGTGGATGACCAAGACACTGAAGGGCACGGTGACGGCCGGCAAGGTGAAGGAGTACGGCCACACCGAGATTCGGCCGGTGAACGGGGGAGGCATTCTGCTCAAAGATATTGGCGAGCGGTGCACTGTGTGGATGTCTCATGGAGATGAAGCCTCTATTCTCCCTGAAGGGTTCCAGCTTACTGCGACATCCGAGAGCTGCACGCATGCGGGGTTCGAAGATCCGCGTCGCAAATTCTTCGCCGTGCAGTTCCATCCCGAAGTCACACATACCGAGCACGGTACCGAGATGCTCCGCCGCTTCGTCGAGCTCTGCCCCGCCACGCCATGGTCTGTTGAAGGCTATGCCAAGCGCATCGGCGATGAAATCGCGGAACAAGTGAAGGATCGTCGTGTCTTCATGTTGGTATCGGGCGGGGTGGATTCCACCGTGGCGTTCGTACTGCTCAATGAAGTGTTGGGGGCACACCGGGTGCAAGGGCTCCTGATTGATACCGGCCTCATGCGCAAAAATGAAATTACCGAGATTCGCGCTGCCTTCGAGCGACTGGGGGTGACGAATGTGCGCATCGAAGATGCATCGGCGGAGTTCTTTGCTGCTCTTGAGGGGGTCATGGATCCCGAAGAGAAGCGACGCGTCATCGGCGATACGTTTCTCTCTGTGCAGAGGCGTGTGAGTGAGGAACTTGGTCTCACGGTTTCCGACGGATGGATGCTGGGGCAGGGGACGATTTACCCTGATACCATCGAAACCAAAGGCACCAAGCATGCCGATCACATCAAGACGCATCACAACCGCGTGCCGGCGATTCAGGAGATGCTCAAGAAGGGTCTCGTCGTGGAGCCGCTCAAGGAGCTCTATAAAGATGAGGTCCGTGCACTCGGCGAGGAGCTGGGGCTCGCACATGAGCTTGTATGGCGACACCCGTTCCCGGGTCCTGGGCTCGGGGTACGCATTCTCTGCGCCAACAAACCCGATGCGCTCACGGTCGATGATGTCGGTATCAAGCGGTGGGCGGGGAGCTGGGCGGTGCTGCCCGTGAAAAGTGTAGGAGTGCAGGGCGACGGACGCACGTATCGTCATGCACTGGCGCTCTTTGCGAAGGAGCCGTGCGCACTCACTGAGCAGCTCTGGCGCTTTGCCACTGAGATCCCCAACCGTCGCCGCGAGTTCAACCGTGTTCTGTTCTGCACGTCCTCCACAGAACCGCGCTCCTTTATCTTCTCACCGGGAGCCATCACCAAAGAACGTGCGGATCTACTGCGCGAGGCCGATGCCATCGTCACCGAAGAGATGCATCGTGCCGATCTCTACGAAGCGATCTGGCAGTTCCCCGTGGTGCTGTTGCCGTTCGGCGAAACATCTGGTGGTCAATCTATTGTGCTGCGGCCTGTGGAATCACAAGAAGCAATGACGGCGCGTGCGGCGGCACTTCCGGAGGATGTACTGAAGCGAATGACACAGCGGATCATGGAGCTACCCGGCATCGACTTCGTCTTCTACGATCTCACGAGTAAACCCCCTGCGACAATCGAGTGGGAGTGAGGATGAGATACTCACTCAACCATTTTAGACCGCGGCGCTTGTAAGACCAGCAAGCCTTGTACGGAGCGCTTCAGATATTTGTCGCAGGGTTCGACCTTGTAAGGTTATGTTTTTCAAGGCCTCATCATCATCCGTGGGTTTCGTGGAAGAGCGGTCAATTTCTTCTGCAGTTCTTGCATGAGCGGTTCTTTCCACTCTCTCCTCTAGGCGTTCCAAACTTTTCGACTCGCAGTCGATAGCAGTGAGCAGTGCAGTGATTTCTTCTGGCGTCTGACAGAGTTCCTGAGCCCTATCAACGCGACCATCTTGGGTATCTTGACTCATGCATGCGGCCAGTTTCTCTTGAGCGGATAGTTCCATTGTGTAGTGTGGGAAAAAGAGGGGAGATGCTCGTCGTTCCTGTCTGAGTTGTCAACCAAAAGGAGCCGATGTTTAGGAGCCCTTTCTCCTCAGCTTTTTTGCCGTATTCTTTCATTCGTCTTGTATACTTGGCACCTCCCATGGCAGAGAACGTTTCTCTCACCGAGCAAGAAATCCTCTCTTTCGTCCGTCAGGCCAAGGAGGGTGACACGCAGGCGTTCGAGCGTCTGTACGACCACTTCTTTCCGCAAGTGTACCGCTATGCGGCGTTTCGCTTCGATAGAGAGATGGCCGAAGATCTGGTTGCTGATGTGTTTCTCAAAGTGTGGCAGAAGCTCCACACCTATCAGGAGCGCAAGAGCGTACCTTTCGCGGCATGGCTCTTTCGCATTGCGCGATACGAAGTAATTGATGCCTACCGTTCGCGACGCGATACCACCGAGATGCCCGAAGAGATTCGCGATCCCGATGAGATGAATCACGCCGACCATCGTGTCAAACGTTCTGAGACGCTCGCGATGGTCCGTGCAGCCATGGATAAATTGCCGCGCCGTTACCGTGAAATTCTGCTGCTCTCGTATATGGCCGATCTTCCCCATAGCGAAATCGCCCGCACGCTCAAGATGCGCGAGGGGGCGGTACGTGTACTCAAGTTCCGTGCTTTAGAAAAACTTGAGGCTCTCCTTCCTCCAGAAGCCCATGGAATGCTGTAACAAAAGCGCTTTCCCCCCGTTTTACCTAGTGATATGTCAGTAGAGGACCTCCTCTTAAGGCTCCAACGTGACCTGACGCCCGATGAGGGCGCACAGGGCCGTATTCGTACCCGCCTGCAGGCGAGGGTCTCTGCTCCAGAGGCGTTGCGTGCGACCAAAGCCATACTCACACCCACACCTGCAACGAAGCACGCAATCTGGGAGCGCATTTCTTCCGCCTTACTCGCACAACGCGCTCACGGGTTCCTCTTGGAGCTGCGTGGGTGGTTCGTTGCACCTGAGGGTTTCGGTCATGTGCTCTGGCAGCGTTTCTCGCCAGAACTTCAGCCTATGCGACAGACGCGGCACATGTTCTGGGGAGTGAAGTGGGTGGCGGCAGCCGTGTTGCTCGTATTTGTGGGGCAGATGACGCCGCGCATGTTCTGGGCGCCTCATTCTTCTGCAGAATCAGAGGCAACGCTCCTTCCGCATGGATCGGTTTCCATTCTCATTGACGAGGTATGGCAGCCAGTGACGGAGGAGGTTGCTCTGCGCGCGGGTATGCGTATTCAAACAGGGGAAGATGGTCAGGCGAGTATTGTGCTGGGTGATGATGGTGTGGTGCGCCTCGACAATGCGACGATGATCGATCTGGTGGATATTTCGGATCGTATGGAGCCTGCTACGGAACTCGTTCCTACCCTTTCGATCTACACCGGCCGTCTCTGGATACAGGGGCTTGTTCCTGTGAACCTTCGTGGGCTTACAGTGTTCACGCCGGTTGGGCTTGTGACAGTAAATGGCGGCAGTGTTTCTATTGAAGGTGAGCGAGACGTGCGCATCGAAGTGTATGACCGCAGCGCGCAGGTCACGCGTGAGGGCAAGAACATTCCTCTCGTTGCTGGCCAGTGGGCCATGCTGCGGGATACGGGCGCACCGTATGCACAGAAACTTCCGACGAGTTCGTACCAGGCACCGTGGCCACAGGGCAATCTCACTCTGGATGCTGTACATCGACAAGAGATTGCTGCTCTACAGCAGGCACGTCTTGCGGGGCGGGCACGCATTCTGCCCACCTCCACGCTCTATCCGGTTAAGCGTGCGGTGGAGGCGGTCGATTTGTTCCTGACCATTGGTGGTGAAGCAAAAATGCAGAAGCAGCTTCAGCATGCGGATGCACGATTGACCGAGGCCGCCGCACTTCTGGCACAGGGTCACACTGGTGCCGTGGCTTTACCGCTCGAGGAGTACCGGTCCACACTCGTCGCGCTGGCGACCGGGTCCGGTGATGCAACACTTGCACAATTCCTGTTGAAGCAGGTGGTGTCGCAGAATGTGAGTGACATTGCGGCAGCACTGCCTGGCGATCAGGGATATATGTTGAAGAAAGCTGTGCTCGAGGCCAGTTCAGAGCTGGCTGATGGTGTGAACAATGTGGCGGATGCCCGTGGTAGTCTGCTGCTCGATGCACTGAGTGTGCTGACACAGACAATTGAGACAGGCAACCTCCGTGGCCTGCCCGAGATGTGGGCACAGCTCCAGCCCGAGATGCAAATTCTGAGGAGTCAGGATGTTTCCGCATTGACGCCTGATGTGCGCAGAGAGTCCTCGGCGGCGCTCGAAATGCTTGCACTCGCGCTCAAGAAGCAGGAAGAGCTTGGCCAGACGCAGAAGGTGGATCCGATCCTACTGCAGCAGATCACGGCGTACCTGCCGGTCGAAAAGGCGCCGTCACTTTCAGAGGTTGAGGTGCAGCAACTTGTGGCTGGTATCCGACAGCGCATCTTTGCCTATCACCTTACGCAGGCACGCCTCAACCAGTTCATTCAGGAACTTAAGATGGTCGAAGGTCATCCTGATCAGGGACGTATTCTGCGACGACTGTACTTCGCGCTCCCCGGTGGGCCTGAGAATTTCCCCGAGCGCGTGCGTCAGGCCATCATTCAGCTCGGCTGGAAGAGGGCGTCTGAGACGAAGCTGTAAGCCATAAGACATAAGCTTTAAGCGCGATTGGTGCGAACTATTTGGCCGTTTTTTGCTTATAGCTAGCAGTTTATAGTATCGCTTTCCTCCCTCCTTTCTTGACGAACTCACGCCTCGTCGGACACACTGCAGAAACCATGTACGTGATTACAGAACTCAAGCCCGGCCGCGCTATCCAACTGAATGGGGTGCCCTACCTCATCGTCACTTCGCAGTTCGGACGCAAGAGCCAGAGCAAGGCGAACATGCAGTGCAAGCTCAAGAACCTGAAGACGGGGGCGGTGATTCAGCAGAATTTTCAGGGGAGCGAACAGGTGGAGCCGGCCGATGTGGGCTACCGTCGTGTGCAGTACCTCTACAACGATGGCGAGCAGTACACGTTCATGGATCTGCAGAGTTACGACCAGTTTTTTCTGAACAAAGAGACACTGGGTGACACTATCCAGTACCTCGTGGATGGCGGAGAAGTTGATGCGCTCATGTTCGAGGAGCATCCCATCAGCATCCAGCTGCTGCCTACGGTGGATTTAAAAATTGTCGAGACGATGCCCGGTGTACGTGGTGATACCGCCACGGGCGGCACCAAGCCCGCCAAGCTCGAGAGCGGACTCACGGTCAACGTGCCGCTCTTCTTGAGCGAAGGCGATACCGTGAAGGTAAATACTGAAACAGGGGCATATATGAAGAAGGCTTAGAGTGACAGCCAACAAAGAAGGCGTCCAGATTACGCTTCAATCGTTACACCTATTGCCAGGAGGTCTGCCGTAAGTTTCTGCATGTCAAATGTGCTTTTTTCATCAATTCCGAAACAGAACGTTACGCCCGGTCTGCCTTCTTCAGGTTCGAGATTGTGAGAGGTGATGCCTGTGATGTTGATTCCATTGGCACAGAGAACATGGGTGATTTTTTCCAAAACCCCCTTTTCATTTTTCGAAGAGTACAAGCGCATTCCCTTGATATCCAGGTTTGCCATCTGTTCAAGGATGCTGCTTGTGAGAGGCAACATTTTCTGTCGCCACGATCCGTCGGAATCTATTGCATCGATATCGCCCTGGAATGCTGTTGCGAGCGATGCTGCATCGGCATTTTTCATGCCTTCCAGCGATGCGATAAGTGTTTCAAGGACTGCTGTCGTTTCAGGATGGCTCTGAGCCTCTTGGATTATTTTTGCTGAAACAGCGGGTTGCTGAATGCCGACCCGGCCTGTGCCGAGCATGTTGATGCGAGTATTCGCAAAGGCCATAGCTTCCACTTGCTCAAGCGTGAAGCCGAAGAGTGGCAGCAATTTGCTGAGTGTATGGATCTTTGTGCGCTGAAGTGCATGATCCAATACCTGTGCGATGGCCATCGCCTGCACGTGTTGCTCGAAGCGAATAAACTCTATAGGGATCATTTCGAGCAATGCCGCGATTTCTCTTGCTTGTTCCTGGGCTGGTTCCCCATGCAGTCCAACCGGCATGATGAGCATTTTCTGTCCACGGGCAGGGAGGTCCGCACGTGCTCCGGGATGAATAGAGCAGACGCTCAAGCCTTGCTGGTCAAGGTTGTGCAGTGTTTGGGCAATTTGCAATTTGGTTGTGGAGCATTCCATACAAACTTGGCCCTCGTGGAACTCATGTGCGTGATCCGTGGCAATGGCATTGATCTGCTCGTCGGGTGTTACGGCGAAGAGGATGGTATCCGACTCTCGAATGGCTTGCTTTGGATCGTATCCCTGTGTCCCCAATTTCGGGTCTACCCGAAGGAGCCGTTCTGCGTGCGGCTCGATGCGATCCGCCAGCTTACTTCCCCATGTTGGAACTCTCACATCCTTCATTGCTGCGCCAAAGACGCTCACGGTTTGCCCGGCGAAAGAGGAAGGAGTCTCCAAAGTTGGCAATTATAATAGAAAATCGGTTAATTGCAAATATGTATACGAACTTGACAAATCCATAGAGCAGAGTATCGTTTTCTTGAGATTGGAAAGCTCAAAAAAACTTCCACATCGTTTTCCCCTGTCTTCTATGGGAACCATGAAGGAGTTTTTTTTCTCTCGACTTGCGACGCGTCTCATACAAGCGGACAACGATGATCCAGATATTGCCGAACAACTGACTTGGCAGCTTCCTTCCGAGACAGTGAGTGAGATCATCCTGACGACGGAAGGGGTGAGCCAGTCTGTCCGCAGGAAAGTCTGCGATATCATCACGGAAGATCTTCAGGAATACGTCTGCCAGGGATGGATCCAAATTCTCGTCGTCCGCGCGTACATCGCTATCCTTATGGGTGGCGATTCCGACCGCGGCTTGCAGTTCGAGGATCCCCTGGAGGAATGTGGCCTGTTGCAGGATGCCGTCTTGAAGGGATGGCGTGCACATTACTCCCCTAAAGAAGAGTGAAAAATCCTCTCTTCGTCACGTCATGCTACGGGAGTTACCCTATCTTTTTGTGGAGGATCACATTCACCTTTTCCGGATTGGCCTGACCTTTGGTCTCTTTCATCACCCAGCCTACTATCGCACCGAGGGCTTGGGTTTTCCCTTTCTTGTAGGACTCAACAGCTTTGGGGTTTGCGGCAATAGCCTTGTCGACCAGTGTTTCGAGGGCTCCTTCGTCCGAAATCTGTTCGAGCCCTTCTTCTGCGATGATCTCGGGTGCGGATTTTCCGGTCTCCACCATTTTTTCGAGTACCTCTTTCCCCTTACTGCCCGAAATCTTGCCGTTCTCGATGGCTTCGACGAGATCGAAGATGGCCTGCACGCCGGGACCCTGCCGCACTGTCTTGCCTGCTGCGTTCAGAAATCCTGTGAGCTGCGTGATGACGATGCCGGATGCACGTTTGGGGTCCTTGAGTCTTACTAGCACGGCCTCGTAAATCTCCTTGAGGTCGTGGTCCGCATTGAGCTGCTGTGCCTCAGCCTCGGTTAATCCTAGAGAGGAGAGCTTCTTCTTCTCTTCGCGCGGCAACGGAGGCAAATCGGCACGTACTTTTTCGAGTTCCTTTGCGTCGAATCGCAGCGGCGGCAAGTCCGGCTCGGGGAAGTAGCGGTAGTCGTCGGCAGTTTCTTTGTTGCGGAGCATGCGTGTTTTCTCCTCCTCATCCAGCCAGCCGACGGTGATGTCATTCTTCATCGGTCCGCCATCTTTCTCCCACAGATCGCGTAGCCGTTTCTCCTCATACTGCAGGGCTTTCTCAAGGGCTTTGAATGAGTTAAGGTTCTTGATCTCACTGCGCGGATTGAGCTTTTTCGTTCCTTTCTCCTTCAATGAGATCGAAGCATCGAACCGCATCATGCCCTTGAACATGTCGGCATCGCTCGCTCCCACCGAGATCAGTATGCGTCGCAGTTCCTGCGCGAAAGCGACGGCGTCTTCGGCTGATGTAAGATCCGGCTCCGTGACGATTTCCATGAGTGGAGTTCCTGAGCGGTTGTAATCACAGAGTGTGTTATTGCCGTAGTGACTCAGTTTGCCTGCATCGTTCTCCATGTGCAGACGTGTAATGCGGCAGGAGCGTTCCCCGATTGCATTGCCGCTCGTATCGATGAGGTCGTAGTGCACGCTGCCACCCTTTGCCAGTGGAAAGTCGTACTGCGAAATCTGAAAACCCGCCGGAAGATCTGGGTAGAAGTAATGCTTGCGATCGAAGTGGCACTCATCTGCCACTATGCATCCAATCGCCAGAGAAGCACGCACAGCCTTTGTGATTGCCTCCTTGTTCGGCACAGGGAGCGTGCCCGGAAAGCCCATGCAGATAGGGCACACGGTCGTGTTGGGTGCCTTACCAAAGGCGTCATTATCGCATCCGCAGAACATCTTCGTCTTCGTGTTCATCTGCGCATGGACTTCGAGGCCGATGACAGCTTCCAGTTCAGGCATGCGAGCAGAGTAGCGGGAGCGTGATTCCCTCCGCAATCGCTTCACGCGTTTTGCTCCATTTTCGGGAGCATTTGATCAGCGGAGAGGTAATCTACGAGCAGAATGCCATTCAGATGATCCAACTCGTGTTGCACGGTGCGTGCGGAGAAATCGGTGAGCTTGAGCTCCTGCGATGCACCCTTTTCGTTTAAGAATTTCACGGTGATCGAAACGGGGCGCGCAACGGGAACCTGCAGCCCTGGCAGACTCAGACACCCTTCTTCTTCAACATGCGTCTCGTTACTCTTCCAGACAATTTCCGGATTGATAAGCACAGTCATTTTGCCTTCGATGAGTGCGAGACAGAGCTGTAGAGACTCGCCGATCTGTGGTGCAGCCAAACCGGCTCCATCCTCCTCCTTCATGGTCTCACGCATATTTTTGATAAGTTTGCGTAGAGCTTTGGTTACCTCTGGCACCTTTGCCCCCTTCTTACGGAGGATGGGATTGTCGGCGCCTTTCTGGATGGGGAGGACGGACATGCTAGGGAGTACGGAGGAAATGATGCTCAACGTAAGGCAATTGTAGTGAATATTACGCTATCTTTCATTTGTTTTCTGCCCTTGTTCTGCAGATATATGGCGGCGTTTTATGATTCCGCCGAAACACCGCCTGCGTAAGCTGGCGGATGAAGAGGTTCCGGCATTCTCCCGGTTGGCTTAGGATGGAGTCATGGAGTGCAAACGCCAATCCAATTGTCTCTATCACTGTGTCTATCACCTTGTCCT
>JBDRKJ010000001.1:0-52759 GCA_043814035.1 Candidatus Peregrinibacteria bacterium | reverse complement strand
GAAGACGGCTGCTGCGTTGTTTGGCGTCGCAATTCCGATGGCAGAAGACTTGCCGACTGCGCTGTGTTTTCGGTGAAGAAGTGCAGTGATCTCTATCTTACGGAAGTTAATGGAAATACGGCAATTTCTGTCATTAGTTGCAACACAGCTGATTGCGACGAGCTCGAAGCAAATATGTGCAACACCAACGAAGTGAATTGCCCGAAGAACTGTAAGGGCTGTTGCCGACGCAAGGCGCAGTGGATGTGTGGATCTGACATCTTTAAGGATTCGGATAATCAGTGTCCGGACTGCAAGGAAAACCAGACCTGTGCGGAACTCGACGCGTGCAAGGAATGCCTGGAAAAGGCCTGTAACGAAACAGGTGGTTCGGCAAAGAGCCCCTGCCCTGATCCCTGTACGGTCTCCTACGCAGGCGAGTACTGGTGCTGCAAGAATTGCTCGAGCTCTTCTGCTGCCAGCAGCCAGGGGGAATCCAGCGCAGAATCATCTGAAGAGAGCAGTGCATCGGTAGAGAGAAGCTCAGAAGGAGTGAGTAGTGAGCAGGCGAGCAGTACGGCGGCGAGTAGCACACCGACAGGCGCCTGCTGCAGCGCATGGGATGGGTCCTGCATCGGAGATGACATGACAGCTGGAGACTGCGCGAATACTCCGAAGGGAACCTATTTCCATCGGGGCTCCACATGCGCGCGAGAGGGATGCCCCATCATCTTCACGCCAACGGGTGCCTGCTGCAATCCAATCGATAATAGTTGCATCGGAGAGAGCATGACACGTACAGATTGTAACTGGGGAGACTTCTACCAGGATGCCACCTGTGCGCAGGCGGGGTGTGGCGGATCCGCTTCGTCCAGGGCTGCTTCTTCGGAGGAAGCGAGTAGTTCTGAGGAGGCAAGTAGCATCGGAACGCAGACGCTATCCAGTAGCGCAGGTGAGAGCAGCTCTTCTTCGGCAGTACTCGGAAACTGTTGCGTCGAAGGAGACACCTTCGGTTTCTGTTTTGCACAAATGCGACGTGACGTCTGTGAAAATGGCCTCATTGGAGGCAGATACCTCGGAAACTCGCAGTGTATCGAGTCACCGGCAACTAATGCGAACTGTGGCCCGTCAGAATCGGGAAGCAGCTCTGCAGGCGACTTCTCATCTTCGCAAGAAAGCAGCTCTGCAGGTGAATGTGGTAATACCATCACTCAAACGACAATCGGTGAGCAGTGTGATGAGGGCGACCAGAATAGCGACGAACCCAACGCCACTTGTCGCACAGATTGCTCTTACGCACGCTGCGGAGACGGCATCGTCGATGATGCGCCCTCTGGGCGAGAGAAGGAAACCTGCGATGATGGCGAATTAAACAGTGATACGGTTACAGGCAGCTGTAAGACCACCTGTAAATACCGCAACACGTTCTACACAATTGCTGAGTGGGTGGGAGATCTACATCTGTACTCGGTCAACGGCATTCCCGTGCCCAATGCTCCTCCGATTCAACCCGAAACGCCTCTCATCACTATTGGGATCCTGCTCTTCCTACTCTTCTAAGATCTCTTCTATCGCAGTCGTTTCTTTCTTCGAATCCACGCCAATCCCAGAGCTGCTCCGGTTGAGACGAGAATCACTACCTCCGGACCCGTACGTGCGATTGGTGGTGTGGGCATGCCGTAGCTGTAGGGAACGACCACGGGAACCGGTACCGAAGCTGAGGGGGCCTGTAGCCCAAAGGTTTGAGGGAAGGTAATTGTCACAGCGGATAGCGATCCAGGGCGCAAAGAAGTCGATTGTCCGGCCCCCGGTGCCAACATTCCTGATTCGCCTAAGGTAGAAGAGGCATTCTGCCCACCAGCAGCCCCATACTGCGATCCGACAATGCCAGCCGAAGACGTAAAATTAATGGAATCTGACGGCACAATAGTCGAGAAGAGATTCTCCTCTCTATAGCAGAACGCCGAGCAGCCATCATCAGAGAATACGTTGCCGTCGTCACACTCTTCCGTATTCTCCACAATCCCATTCCCGCAGAGAGCACCACCCCCCACGTACGAGTAGATCGTTTCACGCTGACACTTACTGGAACATCCATCATCGCCACGCGTGTTGCTATCGTCACACTCCTCTCCGGGATCACGCACGCCATTCCCGCACTCATAGATGCGTCCAATGCAACGACATCGCGAAAAGTCACATGTGAGTTTATCGCCTACACATGCCGAATTCACTTCGCACTGTTCTCCCGGATCCAGCGAACCGTCGCCGCATACGGGCTGATTGAGACAGACACAACGCGGGAAATCACAGGCCCATCCAAATGGACACGGAACACCCACTTCGCATTCTTCGCCCGCCGTCATCTCTCCATTGCCGCAACTTCCAGAGAGGTCAGGAGGCGTGCACTGGCAAGTCATCATGTTGCACACTTCTCCTAGCTGTGTACACTGAGCGCCAATTTCACACCGTTCTGCTCCTTCTAATTTGCCGTTTCCACAACGTGGTAATTCGCCAGTACAGTGACAGCTGGGGAATGCGCAGTACATGCCGGCAGGACAGGCGATGCCAATATCGCAATCCTCCCCCGGATCCACGACCGCGTCTCCGCAATCCTGAACCACTGGCTGTTTGACGCACCGGCAACTATTCAAATCGCAGTTCTTTGAGGGATCCGAACAGGGCGCATTGACTTCGCATTCTTCATTCCCTTTGATCTCGGCATCCCCGCAGTAGTCATAGATATTCCCCTGACATCGGCACGTGTTCGTATCGCACGTCTGACCGGCAATGCACTGTCCATCGTTTTCACACTGCTCGTTAGGCTCGAGGGTGCCATTGCCACAGACGCCCGGCGAGCGGCAAATGCAGTTCACACAACTCTGACCCGTAGGACAGGGGTCGCCAATTTCACATTCCTCTAGATATTCCAGTTGATGATTTCCGCAACGTGGAGCCTCGGAGCAGAGACAGTTATTGCATATCTGTCCGGCATACGGGCAGGCGTGTCCGCTCTCACACTGCTCCTGACCCTCCAGAGCACCGTCGCCACATATCGCTTGCGTATACTCACACAGACACTGAAGGGAACACACGAATCCGCCGGGGCAGTCTGCATTCTGCTCACATTCTTCCCCTCGCAGAGGGTTCACAATGTCGTCTCCACAGAATCCAACCGCACCACACAGACAATTGTTGCACGATGTGCCATCTGCACAGGGAATGTTTATCTCACACTCTTCTTCATCTTCTAGGTAACTATTCCCGCACAGAGCAGGTGCACTGAAAGCAGACGAAGAAGAGATGGCTATACCAATCGATGAGGCAAAGGAGGCGGAAGAGGTTTGAACGGAAACGCAGTGGCACGATCGATCGCAGGTTTGTCCTGTGGGACAGCACACACCGATCTCGCACGTCTCACCTGCATCTAAAGCGCCATTGGGGCATGTTCCGAAGCCAATAGAGATACTGCTGCTGGCAGAGGATCCAGGGCACACTGTGCGCATGCACGTTCCGGTGCAGCCGGCGTCTCCGCAAGACAGAGCCGACTCCATAAAACACGGAGGAAGAGGCTGATTAGGAGTCAGGGTCAGACATTCAGAATCAGCATCGCGTATTGTGGAACAGCTCCACCCCGGCGAACAATTCGTCCAGATACTTCCTAGGCTGCTCTGCGAAGAGGCAGAAGCAGAGAACGCAATGGATGACGCAGAACGAGCGATGGAAGAGGAACTTCCGCCTGCGACGCATTGGCAGCTCGCGCACATCTGTCCCGGCGCACACGGGCTGATAAAGACAGAAAGGGCATCGGTATTTGCGTCGGTAGTGTTGCAGGCATTGCCATGGGCAAAGACCATGTCTTGTTTACCGTCAGCATTGAAATCTGCATCGATGATGCCGCCCGCCATGCAGAATGTGCCAATACTTGGCAGTGATACTGAGAGAGCTACGGCGTTCGAGAATGTTCCATCACCTCTCCCCCGGTGAGCCTCCATGGTATTGGCAACACCTACGGCATACGGATAGGTAACTGCATCACTCTTGCCATCGCCATCCACATCAGAGAAATTCACCGCAGATTCGATCGCACCTCCTTCAGAGGTTCTCTCTTGGAATGATCGGTCTCCGTTGCTGAGCCACACTGTTCCAATGGACCCATTGCCGAATTGTACGAGATCAGGGCGCCCATCTGCGTTGAAGTCGCGAACCAGCAAGCTGGTATTCGCAATCGCCCAACTTGCCGGTGGGATTGGCACAGATGTGAATCCACCTGCGCCGTTTCCGTACAGAACTTCAATGGCATCACTGAAGGTGGATCCAGGAGGATCATTGGAACTGCGATTGGGCAGGAACGCGACATCCACATGCCCGTCAGCATCAAAATCGGCTGCGGCAATCATGTTCCTAGGATGTGGGAATGCTGAGATATCGACAGGAGCGGCGAGCACACCTCCTGCTTGGCCTGCAAAGAGTCGCAGCTTGGCTGCCTCCAAATTGACATATGTGCTCGCTAAGACATCGGGCCGTCCATCCTCATTGAAATCTCGCACAACGATGTCTGGAGTACCTAGGTACGGGTCCCCCGGCAGGAGGGTGACCGCCGGCTGGAATGTACCGTTACCGTTGCCAAGCAGTATCCGCAGATGTCCGTCGATCATGACGATAAGGTCACTCTGGGCATCGCCATTAGCATCCGCTGCCTTCAGCGCCAGTGCCTGCTGTGCATCGAGCGCGTAATCCACCTTCGGGTAGAAACTGCCGTCGCCCTTATTGAGGAACACAGAGATGGAGTTCGTGTTGTTCGGGCCGCGATTCAGCGATGCGAAATCCTCTCTTCCATCGCCATTGAAATCCCCGTGCACAACGTTACTCGGTGTCGGGCCAGCAGCCATTGTCTTGATCATTCCCGGTGTGTCGCACTGCTTGCCTGTCTGGAACTGACCGTTTCCGCAGACAATCGCCTCGCACTTGCAACACTCACCAGTACAGGAAGTAGTACCACACGAGGCATCGCACTGCACCTGCGTACCCGGCCCGCAATTCACATCAAGATGGGTGCACTGATTCGCCAGTAAACTTGCGTTGCAGAATGAGCCAGCCTGGCACTCCGTCCACTGTTGTGAGCTGGCTGATGAACTCGAGGCCGCAGAAGGACAATCGCTGGGGCAGTTACAACGATTCTCCCCCAGTCCGCACGCGCCGTTTCCACATTGTATGCAGATATTGCCTGCCATTACGGCACAAAGATAAGAAGGAGGAGAGCCAACAATGGCATTGGGTACACTCTGCAAACCGGCACAACAAAGCGGAGAGCCCGAAACCGTACTCCGTAGTTCTCCTTCAGATACACAGACTGCATCTGAGGATGAGGATGAAAATGAAACAGTGGGGCATACTTCAACCGAGAAAGAGCCACCGGCAGTGCCATGCGCCACCCACTGCCCCTGGGTGGGGTCGGGCGAAACATTCGTGAAGTAAAGGGATGCTCCTGCGAACGGCCCGTCGGTGATCAGCCACATGCCATCTTTTAGCAAATACCATGAACCATTCCGGAATTTCGTAGAACTCAGACTCATGTACGGTCCAGTGACATTAGGAGTCGGATTACCGGTAATGCGGTACGCGCAATTCTCCGTTGTAACACACTGGCAGCTCTGGCAGGACTTGCCGGATGTGCAGGAAGCCAATCCCGGTTCACCGCACTGCTCGCCTGTTTCAGCAATACCGTTGCTGCACACAGGAGTCTGACTGCAGTTGCAGTCGAATTCGCCAATCAATCCTTTCGTACCCTTAGGCGTGATGAGGACACCGCCACCACTTCTCCCCCCGACATATGAAATGAAGAGCTTGTTCGTTCCAATGGGAGTGAACTTACTAATTTCAAAGTCATCCTTATCACTGCTCGAGAGGAATGATGTGGGCAGCTCCTGTACAACGCCACTGGAGAGAATGCGCCAGAGATGGGGTTGAGCCCCTCCGTAATTCGCTGTCGCGGCAATGAACGAGGCATCACCGAGAGTTTGGACTGCAGCGTGCAAGGTGGTTATCGGTACGTTCGATGCAAGCGATACCTCCTGCAGAGGACCAAGGGCAAGATTGGAAACCACAGCGCGCTTCATGCCGACCTTGTTCCCTGAATTGATCGTTGGTCCGGCAATGAGAGTACTTCCGTTATATGCAAGATCCAGATGGGTCGGAATGTAGTCCGTCACCTTAATGAAATTTCCCAGCGTGATCTTCGTGCCGTTCGCGCGCCCGATCCGCACGGTAGCCGCATTGAGCGCTTGCCCTGGATCATAGGCGATCAGTCGCGCAAAGAAGTGCCACCACGGCTTCTGCACGATCGCCGAACCGCTCACCATACTCACTGCAAAACGTTCGCCATCAATAGCCACAAGATCATGCCTATCCTCCAGTGCCGAAATTGAGCCTGTATTCCATCCCGATCCCCCGACCTCCGCGGGAGATCCGAAGGAAATTGTCTTCGCGGCAGCATCAACCACTCCTGCATATGCGTACAGGGTTCCTCCCGCGCCAGCAGACGAACTCCTTGTCGCAATCACTATGATTTTTGTTGGAGAGAGCGCGACCACTGATGCTTCATTACATGTCGGGCTGATCCCGGGGCCGGCCACTGGGAAACTAATAGCAGTCCCCAAATCCGCTGTTGTCCCGTTTACGGTCACCACAGATGCCTTGCACTCTCCCATCGAGGTGCGATAGACCAACACACCGTGCGTATCATCAAGGCCTGCCAGAGCAATCCCATTTTTCCCATTGAACGATGTGAACTGTACTGGAGAGCCGTAGGATACAGTTTTGCCATTAATCGTCGTCACAAGGAGCTTCCCGCGTACTGCGAAATTTGAGCTGGACTCGAACAACGCTGTATCGGTCTCTCCATAGGCCAACAGCGCCGTGGTATCACTCAATTCCGCAGAAGCGAGCTGTGCAACCTTCGAGTCATGGAATGAAACTTTTGTGCCGTACTCGATGGTGCAACTCTCACACTGTTCCACACAACGGCAGTTCAGACATTGCTGCTGTGCAATACACGAGCGACCCGGTTCACCGCACTGCTCGCCTGTTTCAGCAGTGCCATTGCCGCAAATGAACGATTGAGCGGAAGAGGAGGACTGAGCGGAAGAGGAGGATGCTGGCACTTCCACGCACGTGCAACATTCACCAACGCAGGAGGCATTACCGCACGAGGAATCACACTGCGCTTGCATCCCTGCCTTACAACTCACATCATGATGCGTACATTGATTATCTAATATTCTTGCCGTGCAAAATAAACCAGCTTGGCACTCTGTCCACTGCTGCGAGCTGGCTGATGATTGAGCCGGTATCGATGGGCAATCCTCCGGACAATTGCATTCGTTTTCCCCCACTCCACATGTGCCGTTTCCACATTGTGTACAGATGTATGTTTCCTCCTGAATGGGCATGCATGTACCTCCAACCTTTGCGGAGTTTGGAACGAAATCCAAACCGCTACAGCACGGTGGGTATGGCGACGTACCAGGCATGAAGACCGTTCCTGTATCACCTTCAGAAAGACATGCCGCAGATGGACAGTCTTGATTGCAATTGCACTCGTTCTCTCCCGGTCCGCATGTGCCGTTTCCACACTGCGCACAGACAAATGTATTCTCCGGAATTGGACCGCACTCTCCGGGTACGACCAATCCAGAATCCGGTATGGCATCCAAACCGGCACAGCAGGGCGAGTCAGTGGCAAGCGGCCATTCCACACTCTTCCCTTCAGAAAAGCACAATTGTGTGGAAGAGCCCTCACTTTCATCCGTTGGCCCAGTGCAATCCGGATCAGCAGGATGATCTGTTTTCGTATCGCCATCGTTGTCGATGCCATCGGAACACTCGAATTGGGGACATTTAACGTTGCTGACAATATGCAGTCTTGCAACATCCGCGCCGTCTGCCCACGTGCGTCCGTCATTCCTTATACTTGCGTTGCAGTTCTGGTTTGCAGGTGTTTGGAAAGCAACAGTAAAGGTGATTTGCTGATTAGGTGCCAGTGATGAAATTGTTCCGCACCTTACACGCTGCAGATCGTTAGGGATCGGATCTAGGTTACAATTAGGGGAGCTCTGTGCTGGCAGGAATATAAAGCCGTAGTCAGTATCCGAATAGGGCAGAACATCTATTGTTTTTACATTTTTCAATGTATTGGGAGAGATATTGCGAACAGTGATTGTGTAGATAACTACGTCCCCAGCTTCAATCTGAGCTGGGCCCGTCTTATTTATGCTGAGATATACAGCGGCTTCATCATTATCTTGCAGACTCTCGCATCCACGATCCTCCGGGTAGTCAGTTTCACCATCACCGTCGTTGTCGATGCCATCGGAACACTCGTATGTCGCTTGAACAATGCACTGGCACGAACCGTCGCAGGTCTGCCCAGAGACACAAGGATTACCCGGTCCGTCACACTGTTCATTGCCCTGTTTGGTGCCATCGCCACACGTACCACCTTGAAGAGTGATCGTGTCGCAGTACGGAGAACAGAACGTGCAACTGCTGCCGTAGACGGGAGTACAGGCTTGGTTATTTTGCGCACCGTTGTCACACTGTTCACTGCCCTGTTTGGTGCCATCGCCACACGTACCACCTTGGAGGGTGGTTTTGGTGCAGGTGGAGGAACAGTAGGTGCAATTGCCACCGTAGGCGGGAGAGCAGACTTGGCCATTCTGGGCACCGTTGTCGCACTGCTCACTGCCGTTCCGTGTTCCATCGCCGCATGATCCACCTTGGAGGGTGACCGTGGTGCAGCTTGAGGAGCAGTACGTGCAGCTGCTACCGTAGGCAGGAGTGCAGGTCTGACCGTTCTGGGAACCGCTATCACACTGTTCACTGCCGTTGCGGGTGCCGTCACCACACACTGGCACCGGCCTACAATATCCGCTCTGGCAGATATTGGGCGAAGTGCAGCCAGATGCATTGGCACAGCGGCAGGTACTTGTCTGAGTCGCAGTGGGGCAGATGTTAAGCTCGCTGTTATCTTGCTTGCCACTACATCCTGGATCACTGAGATCCGCCACACCATCCCCATCATTGTCTACGCCATCCTGACACTGCGATTTGGCATTTCTTTCGTCATTGTCCGTTGCTGAAGCGCACGAGAAGTCACCGAGGTCCGTGGCACCATCACCATCGTTATCCAGACCATCCTGACACTGGGCTGCAGGCACACAAACCGATCCTGCCTCATAGTGAAAGTTCACCTTGTACTGCGGATTGTTGTCGTAGTATTCCGAATCCGTGAAGTACGCGTAGATGTAGTGCGTTCCGCTCGGAATACTCGTACCACTTGTTACAATTGATGAAAATGCTACCTCCTTGAGTGGATTATTCCCACTGGTCATAGAGTTGCTTGCGTAGAATCCGACTTTTAACCAAGAGTTATAGGATGTGAGACTCGTCCCCGAGAAAGGAATTGCAATATCACAACCCTCTCCTCGGAAGCAGCAAAATTTGCAATACCCCCAGCCACTCGAGCGTATACAAATCGAGCCGGATGGATTCGTGATTTTAAGAATAGCTCCTGCCTGAAAATTCCCACTCGCGATCAACGAAGAATAAATACCGGGGCTATTCGTCGATACGGGCCCTATACATGTATAATCCACTTGGCTCTTTGATTCGTTGCCCGTATAGGGCTTTGGATTGTTGTACGGAGGGGAATTTGAAGCATTAACGCTCTTGTTTCCGCTCACGCCAGATCCATCAACAATTCCATTGCCATCGCTATCGATCCCGCCGATACATATGGTCGAACCGCTGAGTGTGCGCCATGTAGGGAGGACAGACGTAAAGAATGGAACAGCAACCACCGAGCAGAGGATGCCGCATCCCACCACCACGCGTGCCCAGCGTTGATTCAATGGAATCAGCCGATAGTGAAGAGAAGGACTCATGTGCTATAGAGTGGGGTATTCACATTTGCACGTCTTCACATTGCAGTACTGAGGAAGAGGGCCCGGGCAACACACCCCTACTTCACAGGTTTCGCCGGGATCCAGTACCCAGTTACCACAGCTGGGTGTGCAATCCTTCAGACAACTACAGAGATCCTCACCACTGCCACAAGTGCCATCTCCGCAGGTCTGCCACCAGTTGTCGATACAGGTTCCCTTCGCGCCGTCAGTCGTCGAAACGCATATTTCCCCGGCAAGATAACTGTTGGGTTTTATTCCAGCATTCTTGCTACAGCAGGTGGTGGGGCCATGCTGCGCGGAATGATAGATTGGCTGGCCATCCTGAGCACAGTCCGGAGAGGAGGGGTTACCCGTTGTAGTACTACACACGCAGCGATCGCAAGTTTGGCCTGCAGCACATGTGAGGCCCGGCTCACCGCATTGCTCTCGTTCATCGAGAACCCCGTTTCCGCAGGATTCGGGGCAAGGGGGAATGATGTCACAATTTGGGCCGGCCATCTGCACATCCTGCGCCAAGCCTCCACAGACAATAATGACAGTAGTTGGACAAGATTGTATCTGTGCCCTCCATAAATTTCCTGAACTCTTCCAGGCGATTGTTCCCATTGCACTCAGGGCAATAATTCCAACGCCGAGTGCCATCGATGTGAGTCGTGGAAACTGCATACCCGTAAGCATTAGACGTAATGTACCACGCTCTGCAGACAACCGATTGTGCGGCTTCTTGCAGGTAGCCGAAAATATTGGCTGGCACTCAACGCAAGAATTGCGGAGCATCAAAAAACCGCGACGAAGCGGTGGGTAGGGGAAATATACAAAAAACAAAACAATTTGAAACAAGCGTGCCGAAGCGCTGGGTGGCTCTTCCGCGTATTAAAAAAGCCCACTGTCCTGGCACCGTCCTACTCTTGCAACCACGAGGATTACTACCATCGGCGCTGGTGGGCTTAACTGCTGTGTTCGGGATGGGAACAGGTGTGACCCCACCGCTAAAGGCACCAGGACAGTGGGCTTTTAAAATGAAAAGAACAAGGATATGCGCAGAAGTGTGCGCACATCCTGCACGCTCCTCGGCCCACCACCATGAAGGTGAGGGACCGCAACACGTAAACAGCGACCGTCTACAAAACGTAAACGGAAGAAAAACGTTCAATTGCCCGTTCGTACCGCTCAGCTAAGTACATTACTGCACGTACACTTGCGGCCGATCTAGCCGGTCATCTTCCGGCGGGCTTATGGGGGGACGCCATCTCAAGAGGGGCTTCCCGCTTAGATGCTTTCAGCGGTTATCCCTTCCGAACATAGCTATCCTGCGGTGCCGCTGACGCGACAACAGGTTCACCAGAGGTTCGTCCACTCCGGTCCTCTCGTACTAGGAGCAGCTTCTTTCACGTCCCCAAATGATCACGGAGGATAGAGGCCAAACTGTCTCACGACGTTCTGAACCCAGCTCGCGTACCACTTTAATTGGCGAACAGCCAAACCCTTGGGACCTTCTCCAGCCCCAGGATGTGATGAGCCGACATCGAGGTGCCAAACCGCTCCGTCGCTGTGGGCGCTTGGGAGCGATCAGCCTGTTATCCCTAGAGTAACTTTTATCCGTTGAGCGACACCCCACCCACGTGGTAAGAGCGTAATTAAACGCTCGGGTGCCGGATCACTATCGCCGACTTTCGTCTCTGCTCGGCCTGTAAGCCTCACAGTCAGGCCCACGTGTGCGATTACACGACGACACCGATTTCCATCCGGTGCTAGTGGACCTTTGCGCGCCTCCGTTACGCTTTAGGAGGCAACCGCCCCAGTTAAACTACCCGGCAAGCACTGTCCCATTCGGAGTATATGCCGAAGGGTGAGCATCGTCAGAACGCAAGGGTGGTATCTCACTGGCCCCTCCACGACGACCAAGGTCACCGCTTCAGAGGGTCCCACCTATACTGCGCAAGCAAACTAACAATGCAATGCCAGCTTATAGTAAAGCTTCATAGGGTCTTTTCGTCCTTCCGTGATCTACCCGGCATTTGCACCGGGATTGCAATTTCACCGAGTCTCGCGTCGAGACAGTGCCCAGACCGTTGTACCATTCGTGCGGGTCGGAACTTCAGAGGCGCGAAAGGAAAACCTACGGTTTTCCTCTCACGAGCTCTCTTTTCCCTAAGTGGTGTGCCTCCCTCGCCCGAACGTACTGTCGTTCGGTACGGGCGGGCAGTCGGGCAGAGCCCGACTTCGGCACGGCTTATTGGATTGGAAAGCACGTGAATTTCCCCCAGTGGTGAGCTGGGACCCCGATCAAAATCGGGGCGCACATACCAACTCTTTCGAGTCACGCTTGTTTTTTATCTGTGGAACGATTTCCCACACCCTGTGTCGCCACAGGGATCGGACTATATCATCATCCATTTGAAATGGAGCGTGGCGTCTAGTCTCTGAGGAGCCCGCGAGCCCTTGGGCTTGCGGTTTCCTGCTGATTGTCCCCACCCCGTACCTTGCGGCATAGGGGATGCATGGGATGTTCCAGCATATGGCCACGTTTTTCACTACTTGCCCGCCGTAGCCCAAAGGGCGAAGGCGGGGCTTTTGTACAACGCTGATTCATTTTTATAGGAACTCAAGATTTCAGTGATCTGTTTTCAAAACACAACTCATTCCTTAGTGCTGATCCTTTTTGGATCATTCGGGCAAGTGGATTAACCGACCACCCGACAAGGAATTTCGCTACCTTAGGACCGTTCACATGTTCCCTCATTCAAAGAATGAAGTCCTCATAATCTTAGTAGCTGATTATGAGTGCTCATAGTCGCCTATGAGATCGGACTATATCATCTCAGATCCACCTTTCAATGGATTGAGTTTGGCGTGTAGTCTCTGAGGATTCTTTTGGAATACATTCAATATTTCTAATTCAGAATATTTTCTCTTTCCACCATCGTTCATTTCTCTCCTGAGTTTCAAAATTGTTGCAATGCCCTTCTCAGACAAATGATGTTTAGACCTCATCAAGACAACAATCTTTTGAAAAAGTAGAAAATCTCTTTGCTTCTTTTTCGAGAGAAACGAATGTCTTTGGAAGAATGGAATAATATGACCACACAAATCTTCCAAGTTATTCACTTCATAGTACCAAACACCATCTGTGCGGGAACGTAATGTCCCACATTGAAGATGTTGTCTGATCAATTCTAGAATTGATTTTTCCTTCTGAGAAACATTGAAACATGCTGACACTTTCCATGGCAACTTATAATCCTTTCGATTCCGAAAAGAAATATTGAAGCTGCCTTCTCCATCCGAGAACCCTGCAATATAATTGCCTAGTTCTGATGGAGTGAGTGTCGCCAAAAGTCTTTCCTGCTGATTGTCTGCACTGATCGGATTATCACTCATGTCACGAGTGTACACTCGTACACCTACTGACACAAGTACCGTCAGATACTCAGATATTCCAGCATATAGCCAAATTTATTAACGTAACTACAACTGATCCGTTTTATAGTTACGGCCGCCGTTCATCAGGGCTTAGTTTGAAGGCATACACCCTCTCACGTGACCTTCTGACACTGGGCAGGCATCAGCCCCTATACATTGCCTTACGGCTTCGCAGGGACCTGTGTTTTTGATAAACAGTCGCCTGGGCTCTTTCGCTGCGGCCCAACTCCTTGCGGAGAAGGGCAGTCCTTATCCCGAAGTTACGGACGCTTCATTGCCGAGTTCCTTAACGCGAGTTCTCTCGTTCACCTTGGTCTACTCGACCACCCCACCGGAGTCGGTTTGCGGTACGGTCTCCTGAGACTCTCGGAGCGACGGTTTTCTTGGGAGTGGAACGTGTCAGACTCGTCCGCCTTGCGGCGAATAATCGGGATCGACACTCAGCTCAGCTCGAGGATTTCCCTTCGAGCGTCAACGCTTTATGTCTTCCACGTCAAGTCAATGAGACGCTCTGGACGTCCCCCTCCGTCACACCGCTCCTAGGTTACCGTGATCCTTTTCCTGAGGCATGATCCACACCACTCTGAACTCCATAAACAATAAGTCCAGAATGGTGCGGACCAGAGGTCGCAGAAACGTTCACACGATACCCTTGGACGATCCTCAGGAGGTGCAGGAATATTGACCTGCTCTCCATCGGCTACGCCTTTCGGCCTCGCCTTAGGACCGACTAACCCCACGCCGATTGACGTTGCGTGGGAAACCTTGGGGATTCGGTGGGCAGGGTTTTCACCTGCCTAGTAGTTACTCATGCCAACATTCTCGCTTCCGTCCGCTCCACAATACCTCACAGTACTGCTTCGCTGCTGAACGGAACGCTCCTCTACTGCGTACAGCTCCCGAGGGAACTGCACACTCACTGCTTCGGTTGATCGCTTCGCCCCGATAATTTTCGGCGCACAGGAACATAGACCAGTGAGCTGTTACGCTTTCTTTAAAGGATGGCTGCTTCTAAGCCAACCTCCTGGCTGTTTATGCACCTGCACTTCCTTAACCACTGAGCGATCGATTAGGGACCTTAGCAAATGATCTGGGCTCTTTCCCTTTCGACGATGGCGCTTTGCCGTCACCGTCTCACTCCCGTCACCAAAAGGCGGGTATTCGGAGTTTATCAGGATTTGGTAGGTCAAAAAGACCCCCGCACCCAAACAGTCGCTCTACCCCCCGCCGTGCGTGACGAGGCTGCCCCTAAAGGCATTTCGAGGAGAACCAGCTATCTCCGGGTTCGATAAGTTTTTCGCTCCAAACCACAGGTCATCCCAACTTCTTGTGACAAGTTATGGTGCGGGCCTCCAGACGCCTTTCGGCGCCCTTCACCCTGCCCATGGTTAGCTCACCCGGTTTCGGGTCTTGTGCCAGCGACTGAATCGCCCTATTCAGACTCGCTTTCGCTCCGGCTCCGGCTAGATACTGCCTTAGCCTTGCCACTGACAACAAACTCGTTGGCTCATTATGCAAAAGGCACGCCGTCACCCCCACCACCTTACTTCGTAAGGCGGAAAATCCAAGAATCAAGTTTCAAGATTCACTGATACTTGATAGTTGAAGTTTGAATCTTCCACCATGCGGAGCATGGTGGTAGGGGCTCCGACTCCTTGGACGCATCACATTTCAGAGACTATTTCATCCCCCTTCCGGGGTGCTTTTCACCGTTCCCTCACGGTACTATCCGCTATTGAACTCTGTACCTGTTTAGCCTTGGATGGTGGTCCACCCGGATTCGGGCCGGATTTCACGTGTCCGACCTTACTCAGGAATCCTCACCCGTCTTTTGTCATTTCGACTACGGGGCTCTCACCCGCTATGGCCGCCCGTTCCAGGGACGTTCGTCTATGACAGCAGAATCGGTACAAGAGGTCCTACAACCCCTCGTGCAAGCACGAGGTTTGGGCTATTCCCCTTTCGCTCGCCACTACTCGGAGAATCTCGATTTGATTTCTTTTCCTCTGCTACTGAGATGTTTCAGTTCGCAGAGTGACCTCCCCGCTTACGCGGGGTCATGGAATATAACTTCCATGGGGTTTCCCCATTCGGAAATCCCCGGCTATAGCGCCTGCCTAGCGGCTTGCCGAGGCTTATCGCAGCTGGCTACGTCCTTCGTCGGAGTACAGAGTCGAGGCATTCATGTGATGCGATGAGTAACGTTTTTCTTATGCTGTTCACGTGTCGCAGGATCCCAACACCTCTAACGATGCGGGGCTCTAAGGAGCGGGCAGGATGTGCCCGCACGTTTACACGCCATAGTCACGCATATGCGTGACGAAGGTGTGCTGCACACGTGATTAGTAATTCATTCATGTTCTCTTCACGACCGATGATGTGAAGGAACGCGATGTGAAGATCATCCGCCCCCCTCCATTCTGTCTCTGAAACTCTCTGACGCGTCCCCGTAAAACGAAGACGCACCGAGAGCCTTTTTTTCTCCCGCACACGCGGGATAAAAAAGAGCGGGTGGCTCTTGCACACCCGCAGAATCCGAGAACTCCCCGCAAACGCGGGGAACGAATCCTACGGGTGGGCACGAGGAAACATAAAGCTTCCGCAGTTTACTGTGGAGAAAGTGCGAGTCAAGGAGAAAGCATACAACCTGAAAAGCACATCAGCAGAGCCTCCTTCACTCCGCTCCTGCAGCCACTTCTTCCCGTGCAGAAACTTCAGTCTTTTGGCCATTTTCGCTGTCTTCTCTGGGACCAATGAGAATGACATTCTCCGCAACAATTTCGGTGCGAAAAATTTTGGCGCCCTCTGGCCCATCCCAACTGCGAGTCTTCAAATATCCTTCGATGTAGAGAGGCTTACCTTTGCGTATGTACTGGTTGCAGAACTCCGCCAACGACCCCCACGCCACGACATTGTGAAACTCGGGCAGACTCTGCTTCTCTCCCTTCGGATCTTTCCAGACACGATTGGTCGCGAGACCAAAGGTACATATAGACTGTCCTCCAGTCGTAGCCTTGAGCTCTGGATCCCTGGTGACATTACCGAGCAAGATGGCCTTGTTCACAGATTTCATAGCATGAAAGAGTACATACAATAGTGTAGGGATGAGACACGAACCAGACCAGAAAGTCTTTAAGAAAAAGGTGACGACTTGCGCCGTCACCTCTCGATGCACCAAAGAGCATCACGCTTCAACGGCCTCTGCGGCTTCTACTGTTCCCTTCTTGTGTGTCGACAGCAGTACCAGTCGATCTACTATGACTTCGGTGCGGCTCTGCTTCGCACCTTTCTTATCCTCGTAGCGACTGGTGTGCAGCCGACCTTCCACGTAGAGGGGCGCGCCTTTCTTCACGCTCTTTTCGGTGAAGTCGGCAAGCGTGCCGAAGCAAACCAAACGATGGAACTCCGGCTCGCGCTGAAGCGCGCCTTCGTCATTACGCCACGCGCGATTCGTGGCAAAGCCAATCGTCGAGACCGAGTGCCCCACCTTGGTGGCACGGAGTTCAGGATCGTGCGTGACGTTACCGAGCAGCGTGACGCGATTCACATTGAACATAAAAAATAGGGGGAAGAAATACAGGACCCCCAAGGCTACGGATGGCCACAGTCATTTGGCAGACCCTTTTTTGGAGAAGAATCCTGCAGGTGTAACTTTTTGGCTTGCAGAAGGGATCAATGGCGTTCTGCGAACGGACGGAACAGTGCCTGCCTCACCCCCTATCTCCCTCATCCCGCGCACAATTCCTGCATGGAGAGGGGGCATACGTTGTCATTCCAAAAGACATGAACGTAGAGGAAGTGCGCCCCTCTCTCGCCTGCCCGTCCATAGCCCGAAGTGAAACGAATGGCAAAGGAGGGGTGGCGCTGGAAGGTAGGGAGAGGGGTGAAGAGTGGTGGGGAGGGTGGTAAGGGTAATTTAAAGTGTTCCAAGGTAGTGCCTGAGATTTAATTCAGAATTCAAAATTCCGGTTCGGCCCGAGCTCACAGCCGAGCGGCAGAATTATTTCAATTTTAAATTCAAGATTAGTGAAAGCTTAAAAACGTAAAAGCAAGGCCCTATCCCACGGGGGGACAGGGCCAAAACTGAGGTTTTGCTCATGTGTTCTGCCCGCGGCTGTGTCTCTAAGCCCGATCATCGCTCGAATGATGCTAGCTGATTAACACCAGCTCTTTGAGTCTGCCCCGGTTCTTGGCGCTTAGGCTGGAACTCGAGTTCCAGACCGCGAATGAAGTTCTTTGCATTCGCATATTCGTACCCGGGTACCTTTCGAACCATAGATCGAAGCTTGGCGCTCATATTTGTGGTGAGCGTCTTGGCCTCTAAGCTGCCATTTGGGTAGTCCAGATGGCTGACATAGAGCTCATCAAGCTGAATCCGGACATCAGAGAAATTCTCTCCCAACAGAAGCGGAGGCCAATTGATTATGCCCCGCGCAGAGTCAATCTGCAGCTTGGTTAATCGCATTGGCGTCGCGGCCTCATTGCGGCGGAGCAAGTACTCGGGGGTTAGTGTTTTTTGTGGCTTAGCTAATGCCATGTAGGCGTCGTGGCGAGCCCTTTTTTCGTAAAAGGTCACGGCCTTTTTCAAGCTGTTATCCAGCTCTAGGCTACGAGCCTGCTCCAGAGCCTGGAGAGCTTCGGCATTGGTTTTGTTGGCACCGGCCTTGGCCGTAACCATTGTTGCCTGAGCAGCAATCAGTTTTGCCTCAGCCTCAACCATCTGAACCCGGATGCTGTTCTTGCCTGCGGCAGTTGCCAAGTTTGAAAGCGCGATCTGCCAGTTTGCTTGAGCATTGAGCTGCTCAACCGTTTGAGCATCTCCTCGCTTGGTAAAGCTCAAGCTCAGAACGACAACCAAAAGACCAAAGAGTTTTAAGCTGGACTTCATCGGATTCTCCTTTGGAGAAGGGGGGTGGGTTTGCCTTACACCTAAGCGCTGGCGCGCATGGCGTGGGGCAAAAAGCGGGTGGGAAAGCTGGCAGGAGGAACGTAATAGTACGTTCCGGCAACGACTCGCGTGCTCATCCACATAACTGGTGATGTGAAAGAGCAAAAATTGAGCAACCTCAGTAACCGGCTACAATACTCAGCAATAACTTATATGTCAAAAGTAATGCTATGTAGTGTTGGGCACTGGAATTTATTTCCACATTCGCAATCAGATCTTCCGGTGTCATTTCCTCGCAGCGAGGGACGTTCTATGGATGGATGGAACGTACATTTTGGCTTGCAGAAGGGATCAATGGCGTTCTGAAAGAGCGTAGAACGGAGCCAGAAAAGGACAGTGACTTCCGGCAGCCACCCGACTTTCCATTTTTCGTTCGCGCAAAGCGCAACCAACAACCCATCGCTGCCCGCCCGAACGTACCGACGTTCGGTACGGGCGGGGAGCGATACCTTTTAAGGGAAGGGGGGTGTCTGTGAGGGGGGAAACCGCCTGTCCTGAGCGGAGTCGAAGGGTAGGTTAACCCCCCTCATGAAATTACGCGTCTTCCATCGACTCTTCACTGACTGCCTCTTTCATTTCTTCTTTGGCAGTGATTCCCGAAGCTTCAACGGCTTCACCCTCCTCAATACCTCCTACGACTTCTTCCGTGGTCTCGCTGCCTGGGACCTCGAGCTCCGAGATCTTCTCAGTGGCGTTGAGGATCTCTTCTGCCTCGACTTCGGCTTCGACACGTGAGCGCAATTCCACTTGCTCCACTTCTGCCACTTCCAGCGTCGTTCGCTCTTCGGGTTGCACTTCATCCTTGAACTTCAGGAGTTCCACTTTAAGCCCCAGTGCCTGCAATTCCTTCACGAGAACGTTGAAGGACTCAGGGATGGAGGGGCGACGGATCGTCTCACCCTTCACAATGGCCTCGTAGGCCTTGCTGCGTCCGATCACGTCGTCAGACTTGATCGTGAGCATTTCTTGCAGCGTGTAGGCCGCACCGTAAGCCTCCAGTGCCCACACTTCCATTTCTCCGAAGCGCTGACCTCCGTGCTGTGCCTTGCCGCCGAGCGGCTGTTGCGTGACGAGAGAGTACGGACCGACGCTGCGTGCGTGGATCTTGTCTTCGACAAGATGGAGAAGCTTGAGCATGTACACGATACCGACCGTCGTCCTGTGCGCGAAGGCTTCGCCCGTGCGCCCATCAAAGAGCTGCACTTTGCCATCGGCAGGAAGATCTGCCGCCTTCAGGAATTCCTCAATTTGATCGACAGAGATTCCATTGAGCGCTGGCGTCGCCACCTTGATTCCTAGTCGTTCGCATGCCCATCCCAAATGTGTTTCAAGAATCTGTCCGATGTTCATGCGGGATGTGACACCGAGAGGGTTCAAGATGATATCCACTGACGTGCCATCTTCGAGATACGGCATGTCTTCGACTGGCACAATGCGCGAGACAACACCTTTGTTTCCATGCCGTCCGGCCATCTTGTCGCCAACTTGAATCTTGCGCGTCTGCGCAACGAACACCTTGATCTGGCGGATCACGCCAGTCGGGAGTTCATCGCCTTCGGCGCGATCGAAGATATGCACATCGACCACTTTGCCTCCCGCGCCACCCGGCAGGCGGAGCGAGGAGTCTTTTACATCCTTAGCTTTATCGCCGAAGATTGCCTGCAGCAGACGCTCTTCAGGTGTGAGCTCTGTCTCACCTTTAGGAGTGATCTTGCCGACGAGAATATCGCCTTCATGCACCGTAGCCCCGATCCGCACGATACCATCGGCATCAAGATCTTTGAGCTTAGCCTCGCCCACATTCGGAATATCACGTGTGACTGTTTCGGAACCCAGTTTGGTGTCGCGCACATCCGTCACATACGACTCAATATGAATGGAATCAAACCAGCCGTCACGCACCACACGAGCAGAAATAATCACAGCGTCTTCGAAGTTTGCTCCCTCCCAAGAGAGATAGGCAACGAGCAGGTTCTGCCCAAGTGCCAGCTCTCCATTTTCGACAGCCGAACCATCTGCGAGCACAGAGCCGCGATGGACCTTGTCCCCCACGTGCACACGCGGCCGCATGAGAAAACACGTTCCCTGATTACTGCGGGCGAACGTCAACAGCGACAACTGCTCTTTGCGTCCGGAGCGGTACACCACAGAAATGTGTGATGCGTCCACGCTCACAACTTCACCGTCCTCTTCTGCGAGCATCGCCTGACCGGAGGCGCGAGCTGTCAGCCCCTCAATACCGGTACCGACGAGTGGCGCAGCGGGACGAATGAGCGGTACAGCCTGACGTTGCATGTTGGTACCCATGGATGCACGCGTGTTGTCATCGTGCTCTAGGAATGGAATGAGCGACGTAGACTCTGAGAGAATTTGCTTCGGCGTCATATCCACGTGTGTAATGTCGCGTGAATCGACAAGTACCGGCTCTCCGCTACGACGAGCGGAAATGATTGTTGAAAGAAACTCCCCCATTTCAGAATACTTCGTCTGTGCCTGCGCAATGGTGAGATGGCGTTCCTGCTCTGCATCAATGTAATTGAATTTGCTGGTGATATAGGGGCGTACCGGAACACCAGACTTCTTCTCCTGACGACAGAGAGAAACGACCTTGCGGGCAATTTCCTTGGTCGCGACAACCTCACCCTCCCGAACAATAACCTTACGATCCTCGCGGATTGTATCGCCCATTATGCGGCCGTGAAGCTTATCGGGATCCAGGGGCACCGTGTTCTTTACCTCGCGATATGGCGTCTCGAGGAATCCGTACAGATTGACGCGCGCAAGCGCGGCAAGGTGCACCACAAGACCGATGTTCGGACCCTCCGGTGTGGCAATCGGGCAGATGCGACCGTAGTGACTGGGATGCACATCACGCACATCGAAGCTGGCACGCTCACGCGACAGGCCTCCCGGACCCATGGCCGACAGACGACGCTTGTGCGAAAGCTCGGCGAGCGGATTGGTCTGATCCATGAACTGACTGAGCTGCGAACTCGCGAAAAATTCACGCATGGCAGCGGTAATCGGACGGCAGTTGATGAGCTGTGTTGGAGTAACAGTCTCCATATCGAGAACCGTCATACGGTCCTTGATGATGCGCTCTGTTCGCACCAGGCCCACGCGATACTTGTTCTGCACGAGCTCGCCCACCGACCGAATACGACGGTTCGCAAGATGATCGATGTCATCAGGAACGCCGACTCCGTTATTGAGATTGACGAGTTCCTTGAGAATCGCTACAAAATCCGCCACCTGGAACACGCGGTGCGATTCATCGTTATCAGTCTTGAAACCGAAGCGACGATTGAGCTTATAGCGGGCAATCTGGCCCATGTCATACTTCTTAAAATCGAAGAACAACGAATCGATGAGCTGTTTGGCATTCTCGGGTGTGGCTAAATCACCAGGACGAATCTTGCGGTAGATACTTTGATACGACTCCTCGACTGTGCGCACGGGATCTTTGTCGATTGTCGCTTGAATGTAATCGGCATCCTTCCCTTTGACTGACTGAAAGAGATCGAGAATCTTCTGATCTGTGGTATAGCCGAACACGCGCAGAAGCTGCGTGATGGGAATCTTGCGCTTGCGGTCAATTTTACACGTGACAATGCCACGGCGATCCGTTTCGATCTCGAGCCACACGCCGCGCTTGGGGATGATTTTGGCTGCGTGATGCTTGGGATAATCGGGCATCTTCGAAAAGAACACACCCGGAGAGCGAACAAGCTGATGCACTACCACGCGCTCAATACCACCGACAATGAATGTTCCCGTATTAGTCATAAGCGGGATTGATCCTAAGAACACATCTTGTTCTTTAATTTCACCTGTCTCTTTGTTGATGAGTTGTACATGACCCTTCATGGCTGCTTCGTACGTCAGGTTGCGCCGTCGGCAGGTATCGGGGTCGTATTTTGGAGGATCGAAGGCATGACCAAGGACACGAAGCTCCATCTTACGGCTCGAGAAATCAGTAATGGGACTAATCTCCTGCAAAAGCTCCTTAATGCCTTCTGTGAGGAACCAGCGGTAGCTTAAGACCTGCATCTCAATGAGCGACGGCAGGATCTCAGAAATATTCTCCTCCTCCGTGAGGTAGACGCGACCTTCAAAAAAACGCTTCGGTGTGAGGTTCGTGGGAAGATTGCGTACAGATGCTGATATCCGCCCGGCAGGGGGAACAATCGGCGGTTCAATCTGTGGAAGAATCTTCTCTTCTACGTGCACGCGGTAGGTGCGCTTGGGCGGGAGCGCTGGCTTCTTCGTAGGAGCAGGTGGCGCAGACTTTTCCGCTGCAGCAACCGGCTTTTTGCCACGAGGAACAACCTTGCTCTTCTGTGATCGACTCTGGGTGCTCGAGCGACGAGCCACCTTTTTTGGTGCAGATTTGGATGCAACTTTCTTCTTCTGATTCTTTTTCTGAACTTTCTTAGCTACCTTCTTTGCCATAGCAGGGAGGAGAAAAATGGAATGCGCGCAGCGAAAGCCATAGACCGGATGGCCTGGTTTCGATGGCAGAAAACGGGGGCAGCACTCACAACACAATCGTCACTGCTGCGTACGGAGGCATTCTATGCTCTCAAAAGCGCCTGTCAAAACAAATTGCGTAGATTTGGAGGTGTCAGGAGCGTGTCACTGGACCAGTGAAAAACGTCTATCGACTTCAGTCCAGTTCACTACACTCCAGAACGCCTTCACGTACTCGGCCCGCCGATTCTGGTACTTCAAATAGTATGCATGCTCCCAGACATCAAGACAGAGAAGCGGCGTTTTACCAATAGAGAGTGGTGAATCCTGATTGGGAAGATTTATGACTTCGAGCTGTCCGCCGCTTGTGATAAGCCACGCCCAACCAGAGCCGAACTGACCGAGTGCGGATGCCTCAAATGTGGAGCGAAATGCATCCAGACTCCCGAAGGACGCTTTTAGTTCTTCGGCAAGATTTTCAGAAGGTTCTGCGCTTTTTGGGCTCAGACATGTCCAGAAAAAATTGTGATTGGCGAATCCTCCACCGTGATTGCGTACCGCCGTACGTTTGTCGGCTGGAATCGCCTCAAGGTTCTTGAGCGCTTCTTCAATAGGATTCTCTGCGAACGGTGTTCCTGCGAGTGCCTTGTTGGCGTTGTCGCAGTACGCCTGATGGTGTTTGCCATAGTGGATCTCCATCGTCTTGGCATCGATGTGTGGCTCGAGTGCGTCGAACGCGTAGGGAAGCTTGGGGAGGGTATAGGCCATGAGAAAAGGGGAGGAATTGTGGATGGTACCTGTTTTTCGCACTGGACAACAAGCGTGAGCCCATGCCCGAATAAGCTGCTACGATTCTTCTATATGGAGGTCGTCAGAATCACTGCGGCAGAAGGACAACAGTATGACGCCTGGGTACGTACGCACTCTCATGGCACACTCTGGCAGTCACTGGAATGGCAGAAGTTCCAAGAAGCACTCGGCCGAGAAACGAGGATCTACGCTCTGACGGAAGGAACACAGATCCTTGCCTCCGCACTTGTTATCATTGATCGGACGGCATTTGGATTTTCGACATGGGATATTCCGCGCGGACCGATTTGGGAATTCGGGAATAGGGATTCGGACTTAGGACTCTTCTTGAATACTATCGTGAATGATGCGAGGCATGATCGCTGTTTCTGCCTCTACCTTTCTCCTCAAATCCCTCTCCCTGATCCCCTGCCCCAAGTCCGAATCCCGAATCCCTATTCCCTGAGTTCTAGCCCCCGTCACGAACAACCTGCCGCAACACGCATCATCGATCTCGCACCGTCGGCAGAAGACATCCTCAAGCAAATGAAGTCCAAGGGTCGGTACAATATTTCCGTTGCTGAAAAACGCAGCATTCAGGTGCAGCGTTCGACGGATATTTCTCCCTTGATGCGTCTGCTAAAGAAAACTGGACATCGTGACAACTTTACTATTCATCCTAGGCAGCACTACGAAGTGTTTTTGTCGAAATTACCGGGGAGTTTCCTGTTTCTGGCAACAATGTCGGATGGCGAGCCCATTGCAGGACTTCTGGGCGTGATATGGGGACCTAAGGCCATCTACTACTACGGCGCCTCCGATTACGATCACAGGGCCTTTATGGCCCCGTATGTTCTTCAGTGGGCTGCCATGCGCCACGCCAAGGCCACTGGATGCACGGCCTACGATCTGCTGGGCATTGCTCCTGCTGACGCTGCTTTGGATCATCCCTGGCAGGGCGTGAGTATGTTCAAAGAGAAATTTGGCGGTTCTGTGGTGACCTACCAGCCAGAACAACAGATCGTTTTGCGGCCGGTGACGAGCCGACTGCTTCGACTGAAGAGGAAACTGCTCGGCTAGCGTGGAACAACCACAGAACAGCTTATATCCCCCCAATCTTTACTTTCCTCTCCCCCTCAGCCCCTCTCCACCCTCCTTCGTCCTCCCGCATGTGCGGGACGGGACTTCGGACGGGCAGGCAAGAGAGGGGCGCACTTTGTCTACTTATGTAACTCTGCAAAAAAAGGAAAGGTATGCCCCCTCTCCATGAAGGAATCGTAGGTGGGATGGAGAGGGGGATAGGGGGTGAGGCAGAACAAGAAGCAGAAAACCGCGCATATCCAAAAACCCCGCCCATTCTGCGCAGAATGGGCGGGGTGAATTGGTTTGCACGCGTCAAATACTACAAATCGTTGGAATGCAATTAACCACGGTAGGTCGTCGAGTTGATCGCTGTGTCAGGATACTCAACCCATTCGAACTTCTGGGTTACAGTGTTGTCTGTATCCCTCCACTGGAGGCGGCTCTCGCCCGAAGCTTGTCCGAAGATCCGCTTCGTGACGTTCGTGAAGTCGTTCAGGGACGCCTGCAGGATACTCGAACCGCCGACACCGGCTGCCGAGTTGGAATTCGTCACGTTTGCGAGAAGCACGAGCGTAATGGACTGGCCGGAATCGACTGCGGTATTCAAGGTCGTTGCCGCAATGAGGCCACGGCAGTCAACGAGGAAGACGCCAGAAGCTGTACCGACAATTGCCGTACCAGCTGTGGTCCTGGACGTACAAGCAACGTTCTGCGACTGCGAAGCAGCCTTGTTGTAGATCTTGAATCCGGTCGTAGCCATGTTCACGTTCGTACCGTTCACCGTGAAGATCGCGCCCGAAAGGACCCACTGGTTCGTGCCGTCCTTCGTGTTGCTGTTTGTAGCAGCGGTGAAGGTGAAGGCACCGATCTCGCGGTCAGCACCGCTCGGCACTGTGCCTGTGGCGGCTCCGCCGTTCGTGATCGAAGCGAGCTTCGAGAGAACCGTGAAGTTGGCATTACCGATGACACGGACGTTTGCAGCAGCAGAGGTGACACCAATGAAGACCTCACCTTCTGCGGTTCCGTCTTCGTCGTTCTTGGCCAGGTTATTGCTCGAGGCAACACCACGTGCGCGAACGGAACCCGTACCGGTTGCATCGTTCGATGCCGGCGTGTGATCGATGAACAGAGCGAACAAGTTGTTGCTCGTCGCGCCGGTCACATCGGTCTTGATGCGGGGACGAACGAGAACCTTGACGTCTGTACCCCTCGGCACCACGAGTTGCTTATTATCCATCGTGAAGCAGAAAGCGGTTGTACCGGAGCCGGAGCCTGGCAAGTAGTTCTTATTCAGTACATCTGCGCTACCACAGCCGCCGCTCACTGCGAGGGCCTGGGTACCACCGTCGAGCCAGAGCTCGAGCGAGTCAACAGATGCAGCCGTACTTCCTGAAGAGTTGACGACGAAATCCGTCACGTCAATGTCTTCGTACTCGGCATGCAGTTTGACACGCAGAACCGGCTCGCCCAGCGTTCCAGCGAGGAGCTGGCGTGCACCGATCGTCTGTGAATCGAGCGAAACGAACAGGTCTCCTTGATTTCTCAATGAGAAGATCGTGGAGGCCACCGTCGTCACCGTGATGTCACAGGTCGTGGAACAGGTGCCGTTCGTCTTGATGCCAGAGAGACTGGTGCCATCGGCAAGTTTCTCGGCCTCAAGGTACGTCACCGAAGTTCCCGTATCGAAGCGCAGTTGCAGCGTCGTCACGGTCTGCAGAGAGGAGGCAACTTTTCCGTGAACCTCGAAGACGACAGTCTGCTCCTTCGGCAGGATGTAGCCGCCAGTTGCGAGCTCAGTGAACGTGATCTGATCCGACTGAGCCGAGACACCGTTCTCGAGAACCATGTCGACCACGCGGTCGCCATCGGAATCTACCCAGAGGGAATAGTCGGTGGCATTATCGTCTGTCGTACCACCGGTTGAGTCTTCGAAGACAGCCTTCGTGAGAAGAAGGTCTTCTGCAGAGCTGGCCTTGGCCTCGAAGCGGAGAAGGTTAATGTCATCCGCGTTCTCGACGGCAGAATCCGTCGAGGCGAGTGCTTTTACCTCTACCGTGAGAGCGGCATCAACCACCTCCTGGAAGTTACCGGCAATGCTGCCACGTGGGCGCACATCACCGACCTTGTCACCCGAAGAGAGACCTTCGACCGTCATCTGGTAGGTCGTCGACGAAGCGGCCACTGTGCCGCCTGCGCCGAAGACGCCGCCGAAGTCACAACCCGTTGAGTTGGTCGTCAGGTTGTTGCTCGAATCGAGCACATGTGTGGGCTCGCCACAGATGTAGATGCGGAACTTGTCTCCATTGCCGGGGTGAGCACCTGAATTGGAAGTGAAGTCCGCACGGAACTGCCAGGTCTGTTTGCCCTTCACGATGAAGTCGTCGAAGCGGTAGATCTGGAACTGTCCCGGGACGGCTGTGGATCCGTCACCGGAAGTTCCGGTGGTCGTCAGGCGAACGGCCGAGACCGTGCGACCTGTGGCCTTGTTGCGGATTTCCGCACCTTCCATCATGTCAGAGATCTCGTCTGCGCCTTCGGTGGCGTTGCAGGCCGTGCTGCGCGCGCCGTTGCTTTCACACATGTAGGCGCCCGTAGCGGTCTGACCGAGGACGAGCATGTACATGTTCTTGATATCGATATCCTCGCCACCAGTATTGAACGTGATATTGGCGAAGACTGCATCATTGCTGTCACTCGTGTACTGCGTGGTGGACGGACCATTGATACCGATGGTGAATTCACCAGCATCGATGGCGACGGTCGTGGCGTTATCCGTTGGGATACTCACCTGCGAACCGTAGAGCTGTCCGTTCACGCCGTATCCGTAAAGTGAACCAACTGCGAAGAGGTCGGAGCTCTCTTCGAAGTGCATCTGGATGGACTTGTCAGCACCGTTCATGATATCGGCGATGATTTCGAGCGTGATCTTGTCGCCCTCCAACACTGTGAATGGAGGATCGAAGACCACCGTGACGAAGTCACCCACTGATTGTGCAACGGTGTTGGTGAGGATCGTGCCATCTGAGCGGCGGACCGCAATGTTGACGTAGTCACCATCAGAGGCGGAGCTGTTGTTCTCGAATGTCATCGAGTAGAGCGTCTGATCCTCGGTGGAGTCGGCATCGACTTCGAATTTGCCGATCACCTTGCCCTTATCACCCACCTGCACCTTGCTCGGGTTCACCGAACGATAGGTGATGGTGATGATACCGCTGGTCACGGCAGCGACCCTGAAGGTCTGGCCGCGGAGCGGGAAGTTACCGGTGACGGACTGAGCATTGCTCGTGACGTCAGACGGCAGTTCAACCACAAAGTTGTGCTCCCCGGACGTGACGGCCGTGGAGTTAAAGTCCGCGACGAGGTCAACCGTCACGGTCTCACATGGATCGATCACGAGTGCGGAAGAGAACCGCAGATCTGCGGTCTGATCCTGCGCGTCGATCGTGCGCTTGCGTGTGACACGCGCGCCATTTACGGCACCGTACACACCATCGACATCGACGGATTCACCGAAGCCCTCGTGAAGGAGGGTCAGGTTCTCCATTTCCACCTTGTCCTTGCAGGACGCGGTGAAGTCAACGGAGAGCAAGACGACGCCCACGGCACCCTTCGGGAGGGTGTCACCGCGGGGATTCTTGGAGGAAAGAGAGACCTCGAGTTCGCCGTCGCCCTTCACAATGGCTGTGTAGCCAGCGAAGGTCTTGGTGCCCGAGACCATGTCTCCGGCCGCCGATTCGACGTCCTTTACCTGAAGGGTGTACTCATGCTCAGCCACCATGTCCTCGCCGAGCGTGAGCTCGACAGTATCTTTGGCGATGAGCTTGGCAGCATTGATCGGTACAGTCGGGGACCCGGACACCGTGTAATTGCCCTTGGTCTCGGCCGATACCTTATCCATGGCCACCGTGAATTCGACCTCGACGGTCACTGCGGATGTTGCCGTGACAGACTTGACTGCCGGAACAGTCACCTGGCCCTGGCCGCAGTCGACACCAAAGGTGAGACCCTGGTCGACGCGGTAGAGCATGACCACCATTTCTGCGCGGTTCATGTTGTCAGAGGGGCGAACACGACTCGTGGAATCGTCACCCTGCAAGACACAGTGATCTGCAGCAGTCTGGATGGCCTCCGTGTACCACTGGCCGGATGGATTATCGACGAACTGCGCAGCAGCGCCGGTCGAATCCAGGCCGAAGGCACGGACGATGAGGGCAGCGGCCTCAGCGCGATTGATGTTCGCGATGGGTCGTCCGTAGCATGGCTTGCTGCCGTAGCAGTTGCCATCACCACGTACCCAGCCCTCTTTGGCTGCCTCTTCCATGTAAGCGTAGAACCACGCACCAGTCGGCACGTCGTTAAAGCTCGGCACGGCCGGAGGAGTGGAGAGCAGACCGCCATTCAACATGACGATCAGCTTCGTGAATTCCGCACGCGTGGCAGTGTCACCACCACGGAAGCGCGGCTGTGTAGCATCGAGATAGCCAGCATCAGTAAAAGCTGAAACGGCATCTCCGTACCACACGCCTGACGGGACATCGCTGTAAGCCGCAAACGCTGTGCTGACCTGAGTCAGCATGATCGCTGCAACAGACAGACCCGCGCAGGCTCTTTTAAAGCGGGAAATATCCATATGTATGGAGTAGAGAGGAAATAAAGACCGAATGAAAATGAGGAAATGAGGAAATGCGATAATGGAGTGATAGATAGTGTGTGAGCAGTGACTCGCCGCCTGTCCCTCTGCGCTCTTGTGCGCGAGAGCGAGCCTCATCAATGCGAGACTCTTCTCCTTATATATAAAGAGGTGTCACGAGGCCAGAGAGATCCTTTCCAGGGTTAGGTGGCCACTGAAGGGAGCACGACTCCCCTTTCCGGCATACGGAAAGCGAAGTGTGAAACTTGTCTTGTCTCGCATACGTGAGACAAAGGCAAGGCGCCGACTTGTCAAAGGGCGTATACACGGATCTCACTTTCCTTTCCTCGAGGAAGGCAGATCGCGGAGATCCTATGGAAATCTGCAGTAGACTGCAAGATCTCGCATGGATCCGTGCATAGCGTGAAACGCAGCAGGGGGAGGAGTGTTACAGTGGCTCCTGTGCCAACAGGGACGAGAATGCCGGCTTTAGAAGGCACTTATTGGCGCTTTCTCTTAACAATAGCTTAGAGAAACCCCTCTTTCTGGCTCCGGAAAAGGAAGAAAAAACCCACTTGATCAATGGGAAATATATGTTAGTAAAACTCGTTTTCCGTTCAATCGCCTTAACACCACGTTTTATCGTCCTGACATTTCTCTTTATTTTCGACTCCATTCGCAACACAGCATCTTTAGAAAACCTTCGGGAGGTGGCGCGCCACCCTCCTTCGCTCCTTCTTAAGCTTCGGACGGGCAGGCGGGGGGTGAAGGGGAAGGCCCTGTTGTCCCGCACATGCGGGACGCCGACGAGTCAGTTCCGAATCCTCTTGTCGGCCGTAGCCTTGGCGAAGGCTGATGTAGGAACTGACGAGGAGGTACAGGGCCGGGTGGAGTGGGGATTGGCGCGCCGGCGTTTTGGCTCCACCTTTGTCGCTTAGACAAAGGTGGTAAACATATCCTCCCAATAATGCGCGAGAATACAGAGGCCGACCGGATGACCAATTGAATACACTACGCCTTCCGTAGTTTCTGCCCCTCCGCCGTATCTTTCACTTCATATCCCTTCTTTAAAATTTCGTCTCGTAACTCATCACTGCGATGGAAGTCCTTTGCCTTGCGTGCCTCCTCACGCTTTTGCATGAAGGGAACACCTACGGTTTTCCCCTCATGAGCTCTCCTTTCCCTTAAGTGGTATCGCTCCACCCCGCAGCAAGTGCGGGGTTCGCGATGAATTATTTCTTATAACGGTATTAATTCCTGCTCATCGCCAACATCACGAACTTCATACCCCTCTTTACGAATCTCTTCTCTCAACTTATCGGACAAGTGATAATCCTTCGCCTGTCGTGCTTCTTTCCGTTTTGTCAGCAGTTGCAAAACTTTCGCCGACACATCCATCTCTTCTGATTCGAAGCAGCCGAAGGTGCGACGAATATCGTCGATCAATTGATGCAAGGCTTTCAGCGCATTCTGACTCCATCCAGTTTGATTGCGTGACCATGTCATGAAATCGAAAACAACAGCGAGTGCGGATGACGTATTGAGATCATTGTTCATCGCATCAAAAAATTTCTCGTGCCAGCCTGCGATTACCCCTTCCTCACTTTCCTTACCTTCCTCACTTTCCTTACCTTCCTTACTTTCCTTACCTCCCATCTCCTCCATCCACTCCACAATTTTGCGACGCGCCTTCTTTGCATCCTCCAATCCCTTTATTGCGAACTTTAAATTGGTGCGATAATGAACGGAGAGGAGGTAGTACCGCAGGTCGAGGGGACTGAATCCCTCGTGAATCACGTCAGGCAAACTTAACACGTTGCCAAGGCTCTTACTCATTTTCTCCTCCCCCATCTGGATGCGACGGCGATGGACCCAGTACTTCACGAAGGGTTTTTGGCCACTGCTAGCCTCACTCTGCGCAATCTCACATTCATGATGCGGAAAGATGTTGTCTTCGCCCCCCGTGTGGATGTCGATCTGCTCACCTAAGAGACTCGAGCTCATGGCCGAGCATTCGATATGCCAACCCGGGAACCCTGAATCCGAATCTTCACCCTCTGTGTTAGACACTTCGCCTGTGGCATACGACCACCGCAGAATGTGTGCACCATTGCCACCCACACACTTCTTCCAGAGAGCGAAATCGGCAGGGTGTTTTTTCTCTTCTTTTACTTCGACGCGCGCACCGGCCGAGAGATTCTCGAGCGTGTTACCCGAGAGAGCACCGTACGCAGGAAAGGATTCGACGGAGAAGTAGATGCCATCGTTGGCCTCGTACGCGTGGCCATTTTCGAGGAGCTTTTTGACGAGAGTGAGCATCTGCTTCACGTATTCACTAGCACGCGGGCGATAGGCCGGCTCGAGCATATTGAGTGCGCGTTCATCGTCGAGGAACTCTGTCTCGTAGCGGCGTGCGATCTCCAGTGGATGGAGCTTTTCGCGTTCCGCCTGCTTCTGCACTTTGTCATCACCTTGATCGGCATCGTGGAGCAAATGTCCTACATCGGTGATGTTCTTGGCATGGATTACTTCATAGCCACTGACCTCCAGCCAACGCCGGAGCAGGTCAGCCATGAGGAACGAAGCGTAGTTGCCGATGTGCGGCCGGCCGTACACGGTGGGGCCACAGGTATACATGAGAACGATTCCTCGGGAACTGTTCTCACCCTGAGCGAGCTCCGAGTGTGAGCGAGGAGTGAGTCGAAGGGTCTTTTTCTTCTCTTCATCAATAGAAATGAAAGGCTCCTTCTTCTTGGTGAGAGTGTTATGCAGATGGAGGCCGGCAGTCTGCTTCGTCGGCATGACGCAAGCATAGCGAAGACTGTGCTCCCGCGAGTAGGCAAAAAAGACCCCGGCGACGCAAGCGGGCCGGGGTCATGATTCAGGCGCGGGGCCTGAGTGTGCGAGGATCAGTGCGATCCGTCGCTATTCATCGTTCTGCGCATCTTCTTCGCGGATGATGAAGATGTCTTCGAACGCCGGATCGTGGAGCAGTTCCACAATTGCAGCAGCGTTCGCCGGAGGATTCTGGAGCAGCTCCTGCATCCGACGGTAGACCTCCTGGAACTGGAGGTATTGCGCGATGAAGGCCTCGACTTCTTTGGAGGTGAAGCCATTGGCCTGTACCTCCTCAGGAGTAGGAATCGGCACAGAGAGTTCTGCGTCTAACTCCTTCTTGAGGGTGCTGAAGCCCAGGATCGGCACGCCGAGTCCAAATTCGAACCCGAGACGCGCTTTTCCTGCGTTCTTCACTACAAGCACGAGACCTGGGTGTTCACCGCGGAACACGACTCCATCCGCAACTGCTGCGCTTCGAACGAGCATTGTCTTGTCTCCTTCCAAAGAAACAAAGACGTAAGCCACCGGAACCACCCAGGAACTATCCATAGTTAAGGAACCCTGGGATCGTGTGGCTCAGCGATGAGTATGCCCGAACATGATATGGATATCAAGAAACATTATATATTACTGTCAAATACTCTTCTCCGCACTCCAAACCCTACGCCCTACACCCTACGCCCTTCCCGTGCTAGCCTTCGCTCAACGTCTGTTTTCCCCACTCCTGCAATGCTCAGTACTGCTGATATCAAGAAGGCTCTCGGTGCCGACGCCGACACACTGCTTAACCACGCGTGCAAAGGCATCCCCAAGGAGCGCCTGCACCTGCCCAGCGGCTCGCACGTGAAGGATATCTTCGGGATCTCTGATAGGCCCAAAGAAACCGTGAAGCACCTACAGGAGCTCCACGAGCACGGCAGGCTGGGCGGGACGGGCTACTTAAGCATTCTGCCTGTGGATCAGGGTATCGAGCATTCGGCTGGGGCGAGCTTCGCGCCGAATCCCGACTACTTCGATCCTGAGAATATCGTCAAGCTGGCGATTGATGGAGGCTGCAATGCGGTCGCCTCGACCTTCGGCGTGCTGGGCATCGTCGCCAAGAAGTATGCCGATAAGATCCCCTTCATTGTGAAGGTTAATCACAACGAACTCCTCACCTACCCCAACGCGTTCGATCAGGTGATGTTCGGCACGATTGAAGAGGCGCACAACATGGGGGCACTCGGTGTGGGGGCCACCATCTACTTCGGATCGCCGGAGTCACGACGTCAGATCGTGGAAGTGGGAAAAGCCTTCTCGCGCGCGCATGACCTTGGCATGTTCACGGTGCTCTGGTGCTACCTCAGGAATAAGGATTTCAAGAAGGATGGAAAGGACTACCACGTCGCTGCCGACCTCACGGGGCAGGCCAACCACCTCGGGGTCACGCTGCAGGCCGACATCATCAAGCAGAAGCTCCCCGAGTGTAATGGCGGGTACTTGAGCTTAAGCCCGGAAGGGAAATATGGAAAAAGCGACGAGCGCATGTACACGACCCTCTGCACCGATCACCCCATCGATCTCTGTCGCTACCAAGTGGCCAACTGTTACATGGGCCGCATCGGTCTCATCAACAGTGGCGGTGCCAGCGGCAAGGACGATCTGGCGCAAGCCGTGAAGACCGCGGTCATCAACAAGCGCGCCGGTGGTACGGGCCTGATCTCGGGTCGCAAAGCATTCCAGAAGCCTATGGATGAGGGCATCGAACTCCTGCACGCGATTCAGGATGTGTACCTGTGCGAGGAGGTGACGGTAGCATGACGGGCTTCCAACCTCTCCCCCTACCCCCCTCTCCACAAGAGAGGGGGAATGTTTGTTGTTTGTAGTTGTTTCCATTCCTAGGCATCTCCCCTTCCTCTTGCCTGTCCGTCCGTAGCTCCAAAGGAGCGAAGGAGGATGGAGGATAGTACAAAAAAGAGAAAGAGCTGGCAGGGAGTGAAACCAATCTTCACAGCGTGATCTTCTCGCGGTTCACGATGATCTGCTGACCGATAGCGAAGAGTGTTGAAACGCCCCAGTACAGCGACACGGCTGCCGGAAACTGGAAGGCGAAGACACCGATCATAAGCGGAAGCCCGTAGAGCATCATCTTCTGCTGAAGCTGCTGATTCTTGTCGCCTTCACCCTTCGCTTTTTCGCCGCTCTTTTCGCGCTTCTTCTTCGCTGCTGCGAACGAAAGCTTCATCTGAATGAACTGCGCAATCACGAGAAATGGCGCAAAGAGAAAAGCATTTGATTTGAGCAAATCCAGCCCAAGAAACGTGGTGCCAAACGTCCAATCGAGGTTTTGGTAGAAGGGATAGATAAGGTGCTGCGAGAGCGCGAGTATTGAGCCATCACGCACAACGTAGAACACGCCGATGAGCACTGGCATCTGAATCAAGAGCGGCAGGCACGCCTGGAACGGATTGATGCCGTGCTCCTTCCATATCTTCATTGTCTCCTCCTGCATACGCTTGGGATCGTCTTTGTGCCGGCGTCGGATCTCATCGAGAATCGGCTGAGCCTTTTGCATTTTCTTCTGCCCCTCTAATGAGTGTTGTGTGGGGATAAACAGCAGAAATTTTACGACGAGCGTAAGAATGATGATCGCCACTCCCAAGCTGTGACCGGGTAGGAGAGAGGCGATGAAAATGAGAAAATTCAGGAACGGCTTGGTGATGAATGCCCGAAAGAGCTTGGTCATGGAACCCTCTTCGCGTAGCGTAACGCGACCGCTGAGCGTGCCATTCTCTATAGGGACAATTGTGCCACTCGCCGTACGGAATTGTGCCTCGGCAGGCAGACGCACTTCGTAGGTTCCAAACTGCGAGAAGAGCGAATACTTCCACGGACCCAGATCGATTTTTACATCAGATTTCGGTGCGACTTCGGTGAGCGGGATGCACGGGAGCGCCGTCTCGGTTGCCATGAGTGGCATGAGCGTGGCTCCTGTTCCTTCCCCTGCAACCGAAAATACCTCCACCGGCGGCATAGGGCAGCGGCTAGGCAAAAGGAGTGTTCCCTCCGTATTGTTGCGCAGCGAGAGCTCGATGGTATGCCCCCCCTTCACCGTTGCTGACACCGGCTTCAACACGACATCGGCGAGCCCATTAGGCCCGTTCGTCTGCGGAAAGAACATCCGGAACACCAACTGTGTGACGATGTAGACGATGGCGAAGATCAGCGCAAACTCGACGAGGGCGCTGCGTTTGCGGGTGGCTTGGGGCATGAGCGAAGAAGAGTGAAGAAGGAGCGGACATCGGCAAGGACCGCTTGAAAGTCGCAAGAGAGACTAGAGGAACGCGGTGAGACTAACAATTGAAAGGCCGGAAATGCCGTTTCTTTCTGCATAGTGATGCGCATGGCCTCACGGCAGCGACGACGCATGCGGTTGCGGTCTACTGCACGCTTACTGAGAGACAGAGGGGCGAATGTCCCAATGTAGAGCCCCTGCGGAGAACGCTCCTTGAGACGGAGCCGCGTACTCTGTGGAACGCCCGGCATCCATCGCACATTCATGGTTTTGCCTCGCCACAGCGTGCCTTTGGTAAGCACACGCTGGTTGGTCTTGCGCCCGCAGAGATGGAGAAGCTTCATGACAACAAGCAGTATGCAACATGCAGGATGGAGGGAACAGAGATGTCTAACATCGTTTTGGCTTTTCTGAAACCTCCGATTCCTGAATACTGATCCCTGTATACTGCGTTCCTATGTCGCTTTCTCCTGACCAAGTCCGGCACATTGCCAAGCTCGCGCGGCTCACGCTGTCTGAGAAAGAGGTAACAAAATTCAGTCGTGAACTCACGGCGATTCTCGACTACATTGAAAAACTCAAAGAAGTGGACACGAAGAATGTAGAGGCGACTGCGCAAGTCACCGGCTTACACAACATCACCCGCACAGACGCTATTACCGAGTGCCCCACGACAACCGAGGCACTTCTGAATGTGAGCCCTCTGCCCATTGTCGATCAGCAGATCGAAACCCCCTCCGCTCTTTAGATGACATCCTCCCTCACCATTGCACAGGCACACGAACGACTGAAGAGTAAGAAACTCTCGGCCGTGGATCTCGCCCGCGCATGCATCGAACGCATTGAATCTGTCGATAAATCTCTCAACGCAGTGGTGCACCGCAATTTCGATCGAGCCCTAGACGAAGCCAAAAAAATCGATAAGAAAGGGGCGTTCGATCACCCACTTGTCGGCATCCCCTACCTGGCCAAAGACGTCTTCTGTGAGGAGGGAGTTCCCACCACCGCCTGCAGTAACATCCTGCGCAACCCCACTACGCCCTCTGGGCTTCGCGGGGCAAGTAAGGATTTCGTTCCACCTTTCGATTCCACCACGACCAAGCGACTCAAAGAGAAGAACGCCCTCAGTTTGGGTAAAACAAATACGGATGAGTTCACCATGGGTGCCTCGACCGAGACGAGCTGCTACGGCGTGACGAAGAACCCATGGGATCAGACGCGGGTTCCCGGAGGATCCTCTGGTGGATCGGCGGCGGCCGTTGCCGCGGATGAGTGTTTGTTCGCCATCGGTACCGATACAGGAGGATCGATCCGCCAGCCTGCGGCTTTTTGCGGATGTGTAGGGCTGAAAGTCACCTATGGCCGTACGAGTCGCTACGGGGTCTTGAGCATGGCCAGCTCGCTCGATTCGATTGGCACACTTGTGAAGACTGTGGAAGACGCGGCCATCGTGCTCGGAGCCATTGCCGGTAAAGATCCTCTCGATGCGACGACGGGTGATATGCCCGTTCCCGACTACACGCAGGTGCTACAGAAAGGCGTGAAAGGGATGAAAATCGGTTTGCCCAAAGAGTACTTCATCGAGGGAATGGATCCGCAGGTGGAGACGGCCGTGCGCGAGGCCGCCAAGATGTTCACCTCGCTGGGTGCAAAAATAGTGGATGTGAGCCTGCCGCACTCTCCCTACGCCATCGCAACCTACTACGTATTGGTGCCATCCGAAGTGAGCTCGAATATGGCGCGCTACGACGGTATTCGCTTCGGTCATACGGTGCCCGAACGCGATACTCTCATCGAGTACTACGAGCGCGTGCGGAGCAGTGGATTTGGTGACGAAGTGAAGCGTCGCATCATGATCGGTACCTATGCGCTCTCAGCAGGGTACTACGACGCGTACTACCGTCAGGCACAGAAAGTGCGCACCTTGATTAAGCGTGACTTCGAAGAGGCTTTCAAAAAGGTTGATTGCCTGCTCACACCCGTGGCTCCGACACCCGCCTTCACTATTGGTGCACACACCAATGACCCTCTCGCAATGTACCTCGAGGATATCTTCACGGTAACCATCAATCTTGCCGGCATTCCTGGCCTCTCGTTGCCGTGTGGATTCTCGAAAGACAATCTTCCCATTGGCATGCAGATTCTGGGTCCACAGTGGGGCGAAGAGGCGATCTTGCAGGCAGGCAACGCCTACGAAAAAGCAACGGAGTGGCATACGAAGAAGCCGCAATTAAGCAGCTAATCGCGGCATAGAAATGCTTAGTAAAATATGGTAAAATAGTGAGATGCCTCTGCATTCTTTTGGCTTCCTCTTCGGGTTTCTGCCACTGACGCTCTTGGTGTTTACCATTGCAAAACGTCTCCATGGCACAAGTGCATTGATTGTACTCATCATTGCCTCTGTCTCGTTCTTTGTGTTTCAAGATGTGAGTGCTCTGCCCATCCTCATTGGGTCACTCGTGTGGAACTATGCATGTGGATTCTTTCTCGATCTGAATTGCACAGAAAGCCACCCCATAAGAGCAAAATTTCTCCTCGCAGTGGGCATTACCGGCAACGTCTTGCTTCTCGCGTTTTACAAATACGCCTCGCTCCTTCCCGCAGAAGTACTGCCAGCATCAGCAGCGACACTGATACTGCCTTTCGCAATTTCCTTTTTCACCTTCTCTCAAATCTCCTATTTAATCGAGCTCGCCAATGGAAGCATTGTTCAACCGAATCTGTTGCGCTACTGCACGTACGTTCTCTTTTTCCCCAAGTTAGTTGCCGGTCCCATAGCCCGCGCTTCTGCAATTCTTCCGCAGCTCTCTCCGGAGAATCTGCGAATACGGATTGGAAGTGGCTTCCTCCAGGGGCTCTCATTCCTCATCATCGGACTGTTTAAAAAAATAGTCATCGCCGACCAACTCGCACGAGTCGTGACACCTGTGTTTACATCAGCCTTACAATCCGCACCGACCTTCTACAGAGCATGGTTCGGATCTACCGCCTACGGCCTGCAGCTCTACTTCGATTTTTCGGGATACACCGACATGGCGATTGGCATTGCCTTACTGTTCGGCATCGCCCTTCCTCTCAACTTCCAGAGCCCCTACACTGCCGTGAATATTTCGGATTTTTGGCGCAAGTGGCACATCTCTCTCGCATCATTCTTTCGCGATTACCTGTACATCCCCCTTGGAGGAAATCGCCATGGTTTCGTCCGAAAGCTCATCAACCTCTTCATCGTTATGGTTCTGGTGGGAATGTGGCACGGATCCGGGCTGACATTTGCAATTTGGGGAGGTCTACACGGCCTCTGTCTGTGCATCCACAGTGCATGGGTGACGCTCCGTAAAAAACTGGGGGGAACGGAGAATATGGGTGGTAGTGCGGGACGCTTTCTCGGACGAGCACTTACCTTTGTCACTGTCACCGCCTTGTGGGTGTTCTTCCGTGCAGAAAGCCTCTCTTCCGCGCTCAAAATGCTGCGCGTCATGTTCAGCATGCCTCTGCGATATCCTACCGCCTCTGAATTCCTTCCTGCAGCAATCACACTCATCGTCCCGCTGATCATCGTCTGGTTCCTGCCCACAACACAACAGTGGCTGGGATACGCGGGCAATCCTGAGCCTGAGTCAGAAGCCACTCCCCCACAAGCCAATACACAACCCCCCAACACGAGCATCGCTCCAGTCAAACGATTTGCTTCGTTGCGTCTCTTCGGGCGCGGCCTCATCATCGGTTGTCTTGCGGTGAGTGCAATGGCCTTTATGTCACAGGGAGCCGCTTTTATTTACGGAAACTTCTGATGAAAAAAGGGTTCTTCTTCGTCGGCCTGATCCTCCCCTTCGTTATTGTGGTCGCTTTTCAGTGGTTCGTTGACCCCATCTATATTTTTGGCCGAAGAGAGGGAAGTTTTTGGTGGTGGAAACAACCGCGCATCTCCATCGCATTCGTCACACGAAAAGTGAAAGGGGAGGCATTGTCGATGGGTTCATCCCGGAATGCAAACATCCCCTCAACACACAATGGATGGGATGGAATGCGCGTCATGAAGATCGTGTTGCCTGCAGCAACCTACACCGAGGAACGTCAATATCTTGAGCATGCTCAAGCGGTTCATCCTCTTAAAAAAGTCACAGTGGAGATGAGTTATTCAAATATCGACCAGCAGATTCCCGCACAATTCAATCCCGATCGCCTTCTCCATATTACGGAACCGACTAACCAATTCCGCTACAACTTGAGTATCGTGACAGATATCGCAAGAGCGCTCTTCTCGGCGGATACGATTCAGGAAGGAGTGCTCGAGTTTCTCCGTGTCTCCTTTGAAGAGCATGTTCGTTACTATGAACGTATTAGCTCTTTCAAGAAGATATTCAAGATTGCAACAAATGGAATCCCACAGAAACAGGATCATCCGATGGATGAGTTGAGAAAAATGCTCGAATTCAGTGCCGCACACGACATCGAGACATTTTTCTTTATTACTCCCCTATGGGCCCCGAAAGAAGAAAGTGAGGTATCCCGCTTCGGCTTTGATACGCTGGAACAATGGAAGCGTGATCTGGTCACTCTTTTTGAGGAGGAGGAACGCAAGAGCGGAAAAACATTCGCTCTATGGGATTTTTCTGGTTATAACACGGTCACTCTTGAGGAGATGCCAGCCAGTGGCAATATATCTAATACGCGTTGGTTCTGGGATATTTCACATTTCAAGGAAATAACAGGAGAGATGATCCTGGATCGTATTTTTGGCACATGCACAGAACCATGTGCGATCCCAGAAGATTTTGGTGTGCGTCTCACGCCAGAGAATATCGAGGAGCACCTCGCGAAGGTTCGCGAGGATCGCGCGAGATATCTTCAGGAGCATCCAGTAAGTAAGCAGAAGTAAATCTGTTACCCACGGTAAAGGCTGGAAGAGTGGTCACTTTTCACCTATTACCCGAAGGAAACTTGTTTTCGACGAAGGGAGGAGAGATGATCGAGCAGCGTACAAACGCCCATGGCATTCGATTCACCCGCTTTCCTGTTTGGCTTTCTCCCAGTCGTATTGCTGCTCGTTCTCCTGTTACAGAGAACAGGCCGACTGCGCTTGGCCATGTTTTTCCTCATCAGCGCTTCGCTTGTTTTCTACAGCTGGTGGAAACCGATCTACCTCCTTGTGCTGCTGGGATCGGTATTCTTCAACTACTTTTGCGGGCTCCTGCTCATCCGACACCGCAACAGGGCTCTACTTGCCGTGGGAATCGCGGGCAACGTGTTGCTCCTCGGGTACTTCAAGTATCTGGGGTTTCTCGTCGAGACACTCAGAACATTCGGGACGCCTCTCCAGCCCATAGCGATCATCCTGCCACTTGGTATTTCGTTCTTCACGTTCACACAAATCGCCTATCTTATTGATGTCTACAGAGGTGCGACGAAAGAACGCAACATACTGCATTACCTGCTCTTCGTTACTTTCTTTCCTAACCTGCTTGCCGGCCCCATCGCACACCATGCGGATCTTTCGCCACAACTCAAGAACCCTCCAAAAAAAATTATCAGTCGGAACCTCGCCGTCGGGCTGACGGTGCTGAGCATCGGTCTTTTTAAGAAAGTCATACTCGCCGACTCTGTGGGCGCCTACGCGAATTTGATCTTCAATGCGACGGCATCCGGTACATCTCTCGGCTTTGCCGATGCGTGGATGGGGGCAATCGCCTACTCGTTTCAATTGTACTTCGACTTCTCGGGTTACACCGACATAGCCATCGGCATCGCGCAGATGATGGGTGTGCGCCTGCCGCTCAATTTCAATGCTCCGTATCGATCGGGGTCTATCCGCGAATTCTGGCGGCGTTGGCATATCACGCTCTCGCGGTTTCTGATGGAAAACTTGTACATTCCCTTGGGCGGGAGTCGCCGCGGCGAGGCGCGCACGCTGCTCAACCTGTTCCTCACCATGCTGATCGCAGGTGTGTGGCATGGCGCGGGATGGACCTTCATTATTTGGGGCGCCTGGCACGGAGGATGGCTGGCTCTACATCGCGTATGGCTGAAAGCAGCGGCATTCCGATGGCTTCGCCCCGTGGCTTCGGTGGTGCGCCTGTTCGCTGTACCACTCACCTTTCTGATGATCACGGTGGGATGGGTATTCTTCCGCGCCGCGGATCTTTCTACCGCCCTGTCACTCCTGCAGAGCATGATGGGATTGCGCGGTCTCGCGTTCTCACCCGAGACGAGCTTGCTCGCCACTGCCTTCGCCTGGAAACGGTGCCTGCAACTTCTGGCGATACTCTCGTTCATCATCTGGTTCGCTCCCACCACGCAGGCATTCGTAACAGACCTTCTGCCCGACCCCAAGTCCGAAGATAAACGAGACCCGTTTGTTCCGGCAATCCTCTGGAAACCGAATGTTCTGTACGCACTTTTTTTCACGACAATCGCCATGGCGGCTGTCACTACTCTCTTCCTTGCTCAGGAGCATGTCTTCATCTACTTCCAGTTCTAAGGAGCGGCGCTACCTGTTCTTCGTGGCTCTGTTCAGCACACCGATCCTCGTACTCCTGTGTTTAAACTATCTCTTCTTACAAAACGCAGGAGAGCTCATGCCGATCCCGCAGATCCTCGCCCTCCAACAGGATCCCAAGAGCTTCTGTCTCTACGGCACCGCCCTGTACGGAGACACGTTCCGCTACAAGCTCGACGCATTGGCACTGAAGAAGCCGGACGTCGTGACGATCGGATCGTCACGCATGATGCAGTTTCGTGAGCGATTCTTTAATCGTCCCTTCTACAACCTCAGTAACACTGTCTCAAACCTGAATGAAGGACAGGATGTCGTAAAAGGAATTCTGCAAAGCCCGCACAAACCCAAGATCGTGATTTTTGGCGTGGACTTCTGGTGGTTCAACAGCTCTTACATCCCTCCCGTTCCGTACCGTCCCAGAGCGGAGCCCCTACACCAGTTCGAGGGTTACTTCCTCTTCAAGCCTTTCCTCTGGCTCAAAGAAAGAAAAATAACTCTTAGTGATTACGTCGGCACTATCCTCCACCCTACCCGCGAAGGACCATGCAACATTGGTATTCAGGCCCTCAAGCGTCGCAGCGGCTTCGCACCCGATGGATCGCAGTACCTGTTCATCGATCCGTATCCAGATTCTGGAGAGGCGCCCGAAGGAGGGCCCTTCGGCGAGATTCAGCAGATCAGAACGGGGCAGGATCGGTACACCTACGCAACCCATGCGGATCCCCGACACATACAGAGATTCTTGCATCTCGTTGAGCAGCTGCGCAGAGAGGGCATTGAGGTGATCGTGCTCCTCCCTCCATTCGCACAGTCCGTTGCCGATGCGCTTAATCAGGAACAGGATCACTACGGCATTCTCACGGACGTGCCGATGCAGTTAGGCGCCGCTGGACTCGCTGTATTCGATGCGACGAACCCAGCGATCTTCGACTCCTCGGATTGCGAGTTTTTGGATGGCGTACATCCGGGTGATGTTGCAGATGCCCGATTGTTACTTTGGATGGATGATGAAAGACAGAAAGCCGGTCTGCCCCCTCTCGGCAATACTGCGGAGCTTCGGCGCATCGTGAAAGAAGAAAGCGGCCACGCCACAACGTTTGACCCGCGTGTGACCACCACGCGCGAAGGGGACTTTTTGCACATCGGATGCAAGAAGTGATTGGGGAATAGCGAGAGCAAGAAAGTGCTGAGAGAGGCACAAACCATCGACATGCTCCCGGAATTTTGAATTTGTAAAATGCACAGTGTAAGGTGCTATTTGCATGTCGTTCTCTGCATATTTTGCCTCATTTCTCCGCATCCTATGTTGAAAACCATCCTCCTGCTTGGCTCCGGTGAACTGGGAAAAGAACTGGTCATCTCCCTCAAGCGCCTCGGGCAGCGTGTCATTGCAGTCGATAGTTACGATGATGCGCCGGCGATGCAAGTAGCTGATGGGCGGGAAGTGATCAGTATGCTGGACGGAGACGCCCTCGATCGCATCGTGGCAAAGCACAAACCCGATATCATCATCCCCGAGATCGAGGCGATCCGCACCGAGCGCCTCTACGAGCATGAGAAGAACGGCGTCCACGTGGTGCCCAGTGCACGGGCCGTGAACTTCACCATGAACCGCAAGGCGATCCGGGAGCTCGCGGCCAAGGAACTTAAACTCAAGACCGCGAAGTACGCGTACGCAACCACGTCCGAGGAGTTTCGGGCAGCCGTGAAAGAGATCGGTATTCCCTGCGTCGTGAAGCCGATCATGTCTTCTTCAGGTAAAGGGCAATCGACCGTTAAATCCGAAGGCGACATCGACAAGGCGTGGGAGTACGCGGTGACGAAGGGTCGTGGAGGTGCGCAGGAAGTTATTGTGGAGGAATTCATCCGCTTCGAGACCGAAATCACGCTGCTCACCGTGACGCAGAAGAATGGCAAGACACTCTTCTGCCCGCCCATCGGTCACCGACAGGAGCGTGGCGACTACATGGAAAGCTGGCAGCCGGCTGCTATCAGTGCAGAACACCTCGCAGAGGCCCAGAAAATGGCTGACGCCGTGACCAGAGCACTCACCGGGGCAGGGATCTGGGGTGTGGAATTCTTTCTCTCGAACGAGAAGGGTGTGTACTTCTCTGAGCTCTCTCCGCGTCCGCACGACACCGGAATGGTGACACTGGCAGGGACCCAGAATCTCTCGGAGTTCGAGCTCCATGCGCGTGCGGTGCTCGGCCTGCCGATTCCGGGAATCACGCAGGAACGCATGGGTGTGAGCTCCGTGATTCTCGCAACGACAGAGAGCAAGGTGATCAAGGACTACGAAGGCCTTAAGAAGGCACTGGAAACCCCCAAGAGCGACGTGAGGATCTTCGGCAAGCCCTTCACCCGCGTGCACAGGCGCATGGGCGTTGCCCTAGCCTACGATGACCTGCAGACAGGTTCCATTGAGGATCTGCGCAAGAAAGCCAAGAGCATTGCGGACTGCGTTTCGGTCGTCACAGGTTAGTAACGACTGATAGCAAGAATCATTGACAGGCCATGGCCACAGTAGTCCACTATCGGTATGCAAGAGCTCTTCTCAGAAAGGGAAAAGGAATTGTCGAGCAATATCGATCGCACGCTTCGAGGGCTTTCCGCAAGCGGCGGTGTATCCATTGCAAGAGAGCAATACGATGAGGCGTTAGAAGCCGCGCAACCCGCATGGATACACTTCAGTTGGTTCGATCATGAAGGAATACTGTATTGGAGTGGGAACGGTGACACAGGAGGTGACAAAAGTCAGTACTTTCAGAAGCAGCTCACTCCCGATGAACTCGCCTCTCTTCCAACCAAATTTCTCTTGAGGCGTCTCATTACTGCTGATGATCTTCGCGAAGAGAAGATTCACCCTACCCCCGAAACCGAAGAGCAGCGTAGGCAAACCCGAAGAATTGTAGCGGCCGCTTTGGAAAAGGCGGAGAGCATGCCACTCTCGGCTCTGGCACCTCGCTGAGGAATGTAGCGTTTGTATGGGGCACTCTAAAAGCGTGCTTCTGATTGTCAGCTTTCAGTTCTTGCGGTAGCGTTTCGGCGTTCTATAAGGGGTTGTAGCTCAGTTGGTTAGAGCGTCCGCCTGTCACGCGGAAGGTCGCGAGTTCGAGTCTCGTCAGCCCCGCCATTCACACAAAATCTTGCACTCCTACCACGTATTGGTTGGTTGGGAGAATATTCGCTACGCTGGAGGTTCTTTCCCCACGTTTTCATGTTCTTCTCCTCCATCTCATTACGAAGTGCCAATGTGCTCTACGTCCTCTTCCGTATTTTAGTCGGGCTCCTCTTTCTGCAGCACGGGCTACAGAAGCTCGGTTTGCTCGAAGGCCAGTTCGCCGTGAACGGATTCACAGGATTTGTCGGGCTCTGTGAGCTCGCTGGTGGCATCGCCCTCGTGTTCGGCGTCTTCACGCGGCTCGTTGCCCTTCTGGGTGCCATTCTGATGCTCGGTGCCTACGTCACGGTGCATATGGATAACGGCCTACTCCCCCTTCAGAATCGCGGAGAGTTAGCCCTGCTCTACGTCGCTGCCTTTGCCGTGCTCTTTGCGCAGGGTGCAGGCCGACTCAGCCTGGAGCGCACACTCTGGAAACGCGAGCTCTTCTGAGAAGAGCTACACGAAAAAGAAGCGATTAAGGTGTGAGAGGAGAACAGTCTCAAGTGATTCTGCCCTCCCCTCGCAGATCTTCTATTAGGACGCAGGCGTTTCAGGCGTCGGTGCAGAAGGTTCTGCTGGCGTCGGAGCCGGCATTGCCGGGCCCGGGGTACCGCCATTCTCACCATCACTGATGAACATAGTGACATGGGGAAAGAAGTACGTGCCCTAACCCTATAGAACATTGCCATGTTGAAGCAAGAGTTTTTAATGTAATTTTCTTGTGCGCCGAACATGAAACAGGCATTGATATTATTATGTAAATGGATTTCTTCACTTATTTTTCCCGCAGCACTCTATGACATGGCAAAACATCCTCGATCGACTCCTCGTATTTCTCTCTCCAGAGACACTTACAGCACTAGCCATATTTGCAGTGACACTCACTGTCCTGTGGGCCATTAAGCGCATTGCGCTCTCTCGCTTTAAAAAAATTGTCCACAAAATTGGAGGCAGCGTTGGTGATACGGTCGTTCACACAGTGGAGCAAATTGGGCCACTCTTCTACGGTGCGGTCGCTGCAGCTATCACCCTCACGTTTGCTTCTCTGCCGCCTAAGGCAACGACAATCCTGCACAACGTCATCCTTGTGATTCTGATCATTGAAGCAACACGAATCACGCAGCGCATTGTGCAGTTTCTGCTCGAGCGACGACTGGTGCCTCTAGGTGAGCGGCCTAATGAAGGCATTCTCGCCCTACTCAAGATCTCGACGAAAATCGTGCTCTGGGCACTGGCACTCCTGCTCATTCTTTCGAACCTCGGTATCGAAGTGACGGCACTCATCGCCAGCCTTGGAGTGGGTGGCATTGCCGTGGCATTGGCCATGCAGAATATTCTCGGTGATCTCTTTAACTCTATTTCGCTCTACGTCGATCGCCCCTTCGAGACAGGTGACTTCATCGTCATCGGAGAACACAAGGGCACCGTGCAACGCGTGGGGCTCAAGACAACGCGCATTCTCGCACTGAGCGGAGAAGAACTGGTGGTCTCGAACAGTGAGCTCACCGCAGCGCGCATCCAGAACTTCAAGAAGATGCGCGATCGTCGCATACTCTTCGCATTCGGCCTGGAGTACGGAACACCAACTGCCAAACTCAAGCGCGCGAAAGAAATCGTCACGCAGGTCATTAAGGAAATCAAAGAGGTGTCATTGGATCGCGTGCACTTCAAAGAATTCGGCGATTCCGCGCTCCTCTTCGAAGTGGTGTACTACGTGCATTCCAGCGAATACAACGTGCACATGGATATCCGCGAGCGTATGAATCTCACCATTACCGAAGCTTTTGAGCGCGAGGACATCCGCATGGCGTTCCCCACGCAAACCGTGCATCTCATTCGGGACGAAAAGGCGTAGCGCTTATTCGTCGATGTACAGCAGTGGATTTTTCTTAATGCCCTTCACGCGGACTTCGAAGTGTATGTGAATGCCCGTGGAGCCGTAGACCAAGCCCGTATTGCCCATTGCGGCAATGAGCTGCCCGCGCCCGACCTGATCGCCCACCTTCACGTAGAGCTCCTTGTTGTGACCGTAAAGTGTAATGAGCTCGTTACCGTGATCGATTTCGATGACGTTTCCAAATCCCCCATTCCACCCGTAGTCAGCTCGTATAACCGTGCCCGCTTCGGCCGCGTAGATCGGCCCTCCGCCTTTCTCTTGTAGATCGAGAGCATAGTGACCTGCATGGAAATACTGCGTAATGAAACAGGACCCACCACATGGCTTCTGGAGTAATCCAGATGTGGGAGCTGTCGTCATTTCTGTCATTTCGTCCTTCTTCGTGGGGGGCGGTGTACGGCCGTTTTCTTTCTGCGCTGGAGCCTTGGAAGATGATGCGACGGCGGCCACTTGCACCGGCTTGATTACAATGGGTTCACCCCCGGGAACGATGAGCTCCTGTCCCGCCATGAGGAAACTCCCTTTAATCTTATTCTGCTGCGCTATTTTTTCTGAAGACACATCGTAGAGCTCTGCAATGCCCAGCAGCGTCTGCCCGGCCTTTACGGTGTGCAGAACGCCATCCACGGGGAGGATAACGAGTTCGTCACCAGGATGGATGGTTGCCCCTTCAGGTAGATTATTCGTCCATGCGATAGTTGCTTTCGAAATTTTGTAGCGCTGCGAAAGCCGCTCCAGACTGTCGCCATCTTTCACCATATGCACGATTGCTTCGGAGTACGCTCGCCGACCACCCTGCTGTGTCAGTGAGGAGGACTTCATGAGAAAGCCTTCTTCGACGAGGAGGAATTGTTGATCGACGGAGCCAACATCTTCGAAAGCCATTGCGTACTTTGGAGCGTAGGGCGGCACCAGCAACGAGACGAGCAGCGCAACCCCGCAGGCCAGACGCACCCGTAGAGAGAGCCAGTGCATGACGGATTCTTGAGACATCGCGTGCTACATCACGGAACAGGATTGGGATGCAGTGTATCAACGACAGAGCAACCTCCCCCCTGTGCACATTCTGTGTCTTGCACAGGAGTCTCGGTGGCTTCTGATGCGCCGAAGAGACTGAGCAAAATAGCCTGCATATCGTCATAGCGCTTTTGTGAACGCAGGAGCACCACAACGTACTCATGCCCGTTTTTTCCCACCACCGAAACCAAACATTGCCCAGCGGCATTCGTCGTGCCGGTCTTACCCTCCTCAACAAGTGGATTGCGTGCACGCAGAAGGGCATGCGTGTGCGTGAGGGGAATTTCTTTGCCACTCTTGCTGCGGATCACTGTTCCTTTGAGCGCCAACCGCTTTCGAATTTCAGCTTCTTTCTGAATGAACATCGTCAGCCTGGCAATATCGCGCGGTGTGGACCACTGACGCGGATCATCCATACCCGATGCATTGGCATACTGCGTTCCTGTAAGGCCCAGAGATGTCGCACGTGCATTCATTTCTTTGGCGAACATCTCGGTGGATCCGCTATGAAAGCGCGCCAGTGTCACAGCTGCATCATTCGCAGAGGCAATGAGCAGTGCCGAGAGCAGATCGCCCACCGTGAACTGCTCACCTGTCGAAAGGTACGCCACACTGCCGGGCGTATCGACAATATCTTTCGGTATAGTTACCCACTCCTGCAGATCATGATTCTCGACAATGAGGAGTGCTGTCATGAGTTTGGTGAGGCTCGCCATGGGCCGCTCGATGTCAGCCTGCGATCCGTACACGGTCTGGCCAGACGCAAGATCAACAACAATCACTCCCGAAGCAGATAACCGTCGCCCAATCAAAATGCGTTCCGCAGGCGGAGCAATGGACACTCCCACAAGGGAAGCAAGCGGTGGTGAAGGAGGTGGGATGTCTGCCGTCACAGGGAACAACCCCAAGAGGAGCGCAGACAGCACCGAGCTCATGAACATCAGCTTCAGCATAGCCCAATGCGGTAATCACCGGAAGGAGCCGTGAGGATTTTATTGGGAACTTTCATAGCAAAAATCAAGGCCGGTCTCTGCGAGAAACGATGGACGATTCTGCGTATTCGCCGTGTCGCACTCAGCGGTAGATAACGCGATCAGCGAGCCGCAAGTCCACGTACGACTTTGCCTCAGGCAAGCCCACAGACCGCAGGAAGATTCGGTAACGCACGAGTTGTTCCTCGAGGGAACTGCGTACGTCAAACCACAAACTTACTTTGTCGACTGTCAGATGAAATTCCTGCGCGCGAATGAAGGCGACCCGCCGCTGCACTTCCTGCCCGAACTGTGTGCGAAGTGTTTCGATCACCTGCTCCATGCGTGTGAGAAATTCTTGCGAGAGAATCGGTGATCCCGGCTGAGGACGCACACCCCAATCCACAAGATCGACGATCGGTAATGACGCTCCATCGGTGAAACCAGGAGGAACTATGGCAAATGTTCCACGATCAGTGATGAATGTCAGCATCGATCCTGATCCCTGCACGGGGAGATTCTCTTCACCCGGTGCGAGCACGCGCGCACGGGCCACGAGCGGGACCAGCTCTACGCGCACGAAGAGCTGTGAAGGATAGCGCTTGTTTATCACGACACTGCGAATATCCATGATGCGCTGATCGAGGAGCCCTCGAATTTCGCGGCTCGAAACCGTGACGAGCGAACGTCCAAAGAGCGAAGAGAGCACCTGCTGCACCTCTTCAATATCCAATCGTGGATCGGTACGTGTGACGCGAATTTCTTCTACTTGTCCGATAGGGGAGAATGCAATAATACCCGCGGTGAGAAAGGCGAGTGCCACAAGCGTAACAGCAGACCACTGTATGATCGCTCTGCGCCAGCTCACCGCACTTCTGCGTGTTGAATGCACCCAGCGTCGCCAGCGCACGGCGAGACGACTCTTCAGGGATGAAGTGTGTTTACGCGCTACAAGGCGCTTCGTGCGGCGACTGACAGAACGTACGAACCGCCGGGGTAGCCGGCGGGCAGGACGCAGGGGCATGGCGCCCATTGTAGTCGAACAGCACGAATCGTGCAGTATGCAGCAAAGAGATTCCTTGTTCCTACATACGGCATACTGAATACTGCACCCTGTAATGCGACTAGCAATCATCGCCGACTGGCTCCCAACATTCGGAGGCGCGGAACACGTGATCGCGGAACTTCATGCGCTCTGGCCACAGGCCCCCATCTTCACCACTGTTGCGCGCTATGGTCACCTCGGCCCCCTGAACCAGGCGGATATTCGAAGTAGCAACCTGCAACGATGGTACCGCCTACTCGGTCGACACGAAGTACTGTTACCGTGGATGCCACGCGTCATCGAGAAAATCGACCTGAGAGAATTCGACGTGGTGGTGAGTTCCTCGCACGCCGTGGCGAAAGGTGTTATTCCTCCATCCTCCGCTGTGCACGTGTGCTACTGCCACACACCGATGCGCTACGCGTGGGAAATGGAAGAGGAGTATCTGCGTGACTTTCGGGTGCCACGACTGTTGCGACGTGCGATCAAGTGCCTGCTCAAACGCATACGGCGCTGGGATCTTGCAACTGCCAAGAGAGTGGACAATTTCATCGCCAACTCCACGACCACACAGGAACGCATCAGCCGTGTGTACGGCCGCGAGAGCGTAGTGATTCCTCCACCAGTTGATGAGCGATTTTTCGCGCAGACCCTCCCCACCAAAGAGGAACGAAAAGGATTTCTCGCCATCGGGCGTCTCGTGCCGTACAAGCGCTTCGACCTGCTCATCGAAGCGGCAAACCAGCTCAGCATTCCACTCACGATTGCCGGAACCGGACGGGACATTGCACGGCTCAAGGCACTGGCCGGACCCACGGTAGATATGCTCGGCTTCGTGCCCGATGCCGAATTGCCCGCCCTCTACGCGCAGGCACGCGCCCTCCTGCTTCCGCAGATTGAGGATGCCGGCGTGGTGTCACTCGAGGCACAGGCGTGTGGAACACCCGTGATCGCCCTCAAGCGTGGCGGCGTGCTCGATACCGTACGCGAAAATGTGACGGGCATCTTCTTCGATACGCAAACCGTGCCCGCGCTCCAGGGAGCCCTGCAACAATTTGAGCGTGCGACATTCGATCACACGGCAATCCGGGAGCATGCCCGACAGTTTTCGAGCAGCCACTTCAGAGAGAAAATCACACAGGCAGTGAATGATGCCGTTGCGCGCCGAACGAAGCAGACATGAGGGGATTTGCTATACTTGGTACTGTGGATCGACTGAAAGACTCTCATAAGGGCGAAAATGGAAAAGTGGCAGTCATCGGTGGCTCCGCCCAAATTCACGGCGCACCACTCTTTGCGGCACTGGCGGTCGAGGCTAGCGGCGCAGATCTGATGTTCGTGAGTCTACCCAAATGTCATGCCGAGAGTGCCAAGGCAACCTCCCTCAATTTTCAGGTGCATCCCTTTGAGGGCGATGACCTCGCAGCGAGTGACACGACATCCATCATGGAACTGCTTGCCACGATGGACTGCGCGGTCGTAGGGCCGGGCATTGCCCACGGAAATACAAAGAGCCTCAAAGCTCTGCTTGCCATTGCGGCGGAGTCACCCTGCCGCCTCATTCTCGACGCCACCGCACTCCAGCCAGAAACTCTCGAACTCGTGCGCGGCAAGGCTGCCGTCTTAACACCGCACCTCGCGGAGCTGGAACGAATGAATCTGACTCCTGCTGATCTCGCCACTCAAGCCAGCAATGCCGGCGCGGTGATTTTTTTGAAAGGTCCCATCGATACCATTGCAGGACCCGACGGATCGATAACGGAACTCAAAGGCGGCAACGCGGGCCTGACCGTGGGCGGCACAGGCGATGCACTCGCCGGTCTCATTGCGGGGCTCATGGCACAGGGAATGGAGCCGCTCGATGCAGCCAAGACAGCAGGGACAATCATGAAGCGCGCGGCCGAGGAACTTTTTGCGGAGTATGGGTATGCTTTTGGTACGCGCAGGGTAATCGAGTGCATCCCCCAGATTCTGAAGGAATTCTAACGACCTGGAACGGCTTCCGGATGCTCTAACACAGCTACGAGAATACATTGAAGCTCTTGATCTTCAGAAAATAATTTCCTCACCTGCCGCCGCAACGCCTCCGGATCAGTGCTGGGCTCGTTAATTGTCGCACGAAAATCTCCCCTGCTCGGATACTGCTCAATGAGTCCGGCAACAATCGCTTCGTTCTGTCGGATGAACTGGATGATTTCGTCATCTCGCATGCCTTCAAATGCACTATGATCACAAAAATCCATGTGTCTCATCCAAGCGAGCAATTCTCCATCAGACATTGCCGCCATCTGATCACCGAACCCCCTCCAGAGGTACGTTCCCAGCTCCGCGCGCGAGAGCATGTTGAATTTCCATGCCCCCATAAACAATATCTCCTGCAAATCGTGTGCAGCCTCCTCTGCCTGCTCAGGACAAATTGCATGTGCCAACTTTGAGGTTTTAAGGTGATCGGGAAGTGAATCCCACAGTGGCTCTCCTTCGGTAGACATGCATCCAAATTATCCGCGTTTTTGGCATATGGCAAAGGAATAACCGAGTTCCTGAAACACATGAGAACAAGCCTGTACACTCACGTTTGTGGATCGTCCGGGTTCGTAGAAAGCAGGGGAATCACATACAGGAGGACCAAAGGCCTACATTAAGACTTGAAACGCATAATGTTGTGTAATGTACTTCTGGAAGATCTCATTCGGAGTCTGGTATTTCAGGGATCGACGGGGACGATTGTTGATGAGATCGACGGCGAAAGCAACTTGTACATGCGTGACGCT